>NZ_LMDI01000046.1 GCF_001425785.1 Rhizobacter sp. Root1221
AAAAGCTCGGGGAGATCGACCTACGGGAGTCCTGAGCTACCGACAATGTGTCAACCATGTCTCCGCACACCTGTCCACCATGTGTCCGGTCCACACACACACCAGCAAAAGAAGGGACTCGGCTGCCGGGCCGAGACCCGGCGCGGCCTCGCGCAGCGAGAAAACTCAACCCGCAGCGCGTAATGAGGGAGAGAGAGGGCCAAGCCCTCTCAGCGGAACGCCCACTCCAGATTGCAGGTGCTCACCGTCGCGTCGTAGGGATACGTGGTGTTCACGTTGTCACCCTGCACGCTGCGGTCTTCGTGGGAAACGCGGCAACCGAGCTTGAGGCTGCGCAGGGCCTGGTAGTACACCGACAGGTTCATGATGGTGGTGCGGTCGCGAGCGGTGCGGGCATCGGTCGTGGACGTGGTGCCGTCGCCGAGCGTGAACGCGTTGTCGAGCTTGCGGCGGCTGTAGTTCACGCCCGCATTGACGGTGATCTTCGACGTGGCATCCCACGTGACCCGCGCAGCCACGCTGTTGCGCACCTGGGTATCGCTCGATTCGGTGAGGAGGTTCAGGTCGGAATCGCTGCGGCCGGCGCCGGTGTCGCGCGAGGCCTGCAGGCGCAGCCGGGTCTTGCCGGTGAGGATCCAGTCGTAGCCGAGCAGGCCGGTGAAGTAGCGGCTGTCGCGCTGGCCCTGGAGGTTGTGTTCCTCGCGCGTGGAGCTCAGCCGCGCGTCGAACTTGCTGTTGCCGGTGGGTTTCCAGTTGAGCGACAGGTCGATGTCGTCACGGGTGAACTCGTCGGCCTCCTGGCCGCCAGCACCGCGGAAGTTCGGGTACTTGCCGTCGGTTCGGCGCACGCCCAGCCGTGCGCTCCACAGGTCGCTCGGGCTCAGGCGCACGCCGGCGTTGACGGCGCCCTGGCGCACATCGCGGTTCGACAGCGCGTCGAGTGAGTGTTCCGACTGCTCGTACGAATACCCGCCATCGAGGCTCCACAGCGTGACCAGGCCCACGCGGGCCCGCACGGCGCCGCCGGTGACCCGCAGCATGTCCTTCTCGGACTGCGTGCCTTCGGCCGAACTCAGGTCGTAGCGGCTGAGGCTGCTGCGGTCGTACACCACCACGTCACCGGACAACCGCTCGATGCTGGACCAGTCGAGCTGCAACCGCGTGTCGTGGTCGGTGTTGTTGAGCTGCTTGTTGTTCTTGAACCGGTTCGCGTTGACCGCCGCGCTGGCGCCGAGGCGCAGCCGGCCGAAGGGCTGGTCGATGCCGGCCAGCAATCCGGTGGACGAGATCACGTCGCGCGGTTGGGGCTGGCCGTCGGGTCGCCGGAAAACGTTCCAGTCGCCGGTGACGGCCTGGCTGACACCGAAGTAGTACGGGCTGGTTTCGGTGGCCGCCAGGGCCGGCAGGCTGGCCAGCAGCGTCACTGCGAGCAGGCTGGGCCGCCCGGGGAAGTTGAATCTCTGGGTCATGGTTTTTTCTGCGAAGCGCCGACAGGACCCTGCGAAAAGCAATCGCCGTGCCGCCAAAGTGCGAAGGATCTCACGTTTTCGGCAGGGTGCCCGTTACCCCCTGGACGAACCAGTTCATGCCGGCGATGGCCGAGTCGCCCATCGTGCCGCCGGCCTGCCGTTCGCGGCCGGTCTGATCGAGCAATCGACCGGAAAACGGGTGAAAGCGGCCGGCAATGATGTCCGCCTGGCGGGACTTGACGGCAGCGGTCACGGCGGCGGGGATGCCGGGGTGGAACGGCGCCAGGGTGACCAGGCCATCCTTCATGCCGCCCCAGGCGGGTTGGGCATGCCAGGTTCCGGCCAGCACCGCACGGGCCACCTGCGTGTAGTACGGCCCCCACTGGTGGGTCACGGCCGTCAGCTGGGCATCGGGGGCGAAGCGGCGCATGTCGCTCTGGTATGCGATCACCTTGATCCCCTTGTCCTGGGCGGTTTGGGCCACCGCGGTGGAGCCGCTGTGGTTCGTCAGCACGTCGGCGCCCTGGGCGATCAGCGCCAGCGCGGCCTCGCGTTCGCGCGGCGGGTCGAACCAGGTCTCGAGCCACAGCACCCGCACCTGGGCGCCGGGCCGCGCGGCGCGCATGCCGAGCGTGAAGGCGTTGATGCCCTGGATCACCTCGGGCACCGGGAACCCGGCCACGTAGCCGGCGATGCCGGTCTTGCTCGTCTTGCCGGCCAGGAACCCCGCCAGGTAGCGGCCCTCGTAGTACCGGGCGCTGTAGGTGTTGACGTTGGGCGCCGTGCGGTAGCCGCCGGCGTGTTCGAACGCCACGCCGGGGAATTCCGAGGCCACGCGCAGCGTGGGTTCGAGGTACCCGAAGCTGGTCGCGAAGATCAGCTTGTGGCCCTGGGCGGCGAGGTCGCGGATGACCCGCTCCGATTCGGCCCCTTCGGGCACCGACTCCACTGCCGTGGTGGTGACCTGCGCGCCGAGGGCCTTTTCCATGGCGCGGCGGCCGAGGTCGTGCTGGTAGGTCCAGCCGGCTTCACCGACCGGGCTCACGTACACGAACGCGACGGGGAGCGGGGGTTTGACTGCCGGCAGCTGGGCGCCGGCGAGGGGCGTGAGGGCGGCCGCGGAGATCGCGCACAGCAGGCGGCTGGCGCGGGCGAGGTTTTTGAACATGGTGTTCCTCTACATGGCCCCGGGGGTTGGAAGCAAAAGGACAAACGCCTGCGGGGGCACGCAGGCGCTCGGGTTGGAATTGTCGCAGACCGGCCGTCAGGGAATGCGCTCACGCCGTTGGATCGCCCGCAGCGTGCCTGCCTCACCCCCGCATGAACGAGGGCCCTTCCCCTCGATGAACGATGGGGTCGGGCGCCGGATCGCCTTTCATAGAGGCATGCGGGCATGTTGTCCCGCCAGGGAGAGAGCACATGGCCACCACCTACCGAATCCACCCGGCGATCGGCATCGCCCGCGTCGGCAACAGCCCGGAATTTTTCGTGGGCCCCGAACGCCTCGGCGAACGGCCCGACCCCACGGGCGGCTTCAAGGACGCGCAATGCCGCGTGAAGCGCCAGGCCGCACGCTTTCGCATCTTTGCCCACCACGACGACAACACCGTGGAGGAGATCACCGACAGCACCGCCGACATCGTCTGGTCCGTGCACCTGGCCAACCGCAAGGCGGCCTACAGCGGCCGGGGCAACAGCGAACCGGCCGGGGACCTGACCATCGACCCCGGGCCCCGCACCACCCACGCACCGAACCAGGTGCAGCTGTTCGACAACGGCGTGATCCGCTTCTCCGGCCAGTCGGCCGTCACCGTGCCGCTCGGCGAGATGCGCAGCGACGTGGACAACCGCCTGCTGGTGCTGGCGGGCGCGGGCACGTCGGCTTCGCCTGCGGGCAACGGCGTGGTGGATTTCTGGGGCAACCCGGGCTGGTACGACGACATCGCCGATGGCCCCGTGTCTGCCACGATCACCATCCGGGCCACGATGGCGACGCCCGCGGTGGAAGGCGCCTGGGTCATCACCGCACCGCCGAAGTTCGCGCCCCACCAGGACAGCCCCACCACGCTGTACGACCGCGTGCTGCAGGCGATGATCGACGCGGGCCATGTGGCACCCCCGGCCACCACGTCGTACACCCGCGACGTGTACCCGCTGCTGCAGCGGGCACGCGACACCCAGTGGGTCAAGGACACCTACGTGCACGGTTGGGCCGAGCCGGTGATGGCACCCGCCATGCGCACCGCGATCTTCAACAAGATGCGCCCCGCCGGCAACATGCCGCAACTCAATGGCAGCGATTCGGAGATCACGCCGACCCAGCTCGCGCACCTGCAGCGCTGGAAGGACGGCGGTGCCGATTTCACGAACGACTGGGCCGGCGTGCCGCTGCCGGAGGGCACGGTGTCGCCGCCGGGTCTCGACCGCGCGGCGCTCGAGGCTTGTGTGGGCGGGGCCTTTTTCCCCGGCATCGAGGCGGGTGGCAAGAGCGCCGGCAACCGCCCCATCGTCGAGGCGGCGTTCTACGCCGGGGCCTTCCGCATCGACCACGCCACGGTGACGCCCGGCAGCATCAGCGCATCGATGGCCTTGCCCTGGCAGGCCGACTTCTACGCCTGCGGTTCCAACTGGTGGCCGGTGCCCCGGCCGAACGACGTGATGCCCCAGGGCACGAGCGCGTACCAGTCGTGGTCGCGCGGCGTGGGCAGCTACGACGACATGATCGCGCACTGGCACACGCTCGGCTTCGTGGTGCAGCAGGGCGCGTCGCACGTGGAGGTGGAGCGGTGCGATACCGCGTCGATCACGCTGCTGACCCCGCACCTGCACTTCACCGACATCCCGCAGGGACCGATGGGCATGGTGCGCGAGCAGCCGCTGGCGATCACCTTCGAGGTGGTGTCGCCCGGATCGAGCGTGACGCTGGACTACGCCGTGCCGCCGGTGCACGCGCAGCTCGTGGCCGGCACCACCAGCACCACCGTGGGCCCCACGAGCGGCAGCGGCGTGGCCACCGCCCGGTTGTGGATCATCTACCGCACGGGCACGGACGGCTCGTCGATCCCCACGCAGACAGTGACCGTGCGCGAGCCGGTCAGCGGCCAGACGTGGGACGTGTTGATCGACGCCAACACCGTGGCCCGCCGCACCGCGGCCGTGGCGCTGGTGCTCGACCGGTCGGGCAGCATGGGCGAGGACCGGGGGGACGGGCAGACCAAGCACCGGTCGCTGCAGCAGGCCGCCGAGACCTTCGTCGACGTGATGCTGGAGGGGGACGGCGTGGGCCTCGTGCGCTACGACCAGGATGCCCAGGTGGTGCAACCGGTGCTGCAACTGGGCGCGGGCGGCATCTCCGACCTCAACCGCAGCAACACGCTCGATCTCATCCGCGGCAACAGCTTCGACCCGGCCGGTGCCACGTCCATCGGCGACGGCATCCACGAGGGGCGCCAGATCCTCGACACGGCCGCTGGCACGTACGACGTGAAGGCACTGGCCGTGCTGACCGATGGCGTGGAGAACCGCGAGCGCTACATTGCCGACGTGGCCGGCGAGATCAACGAACGCACATACGCCATCGGCCTTGGCACGCCGCAGAACACCAGCGCCGCGGCGCTGCAGACGGTGTCAGGCAACCACGGCGGCTTCCTGCTGGTGACCGGGGCGATCGGCACCGACAACCGCTTCCTGCTGCAGAAGTACTTCCTGCAGATCCTCGCCGGGGTGAGCCAGGCGGAGGTGGTGCTCGACCCCGACGGCCAGCTCGTCCCGGGTGTCGTGCAGCGCATCCCGTTCCAGCTGACCGAGGCAGACGCCGGCGTCGACGTGATCCTGCTGAGCCCGTACGTGAAGGCGGTGGACTTCCGGCTGCAGACCCCGAGCGGGCTGCTCCTGGAGCCTTGGCGTGCGCTGGCCGACCCGGCGATGCGGTACATCGCGGGCCGCGAGGTGAGCTGCTTCCGGCTCGTGCTGCCGGTGCAGCTGCAGGCCGATCGCTACGACCAGGGCGGCACGTGGCACGCGCTGCTGACGATCGGCAGCCCGAAGCTGCAGCCCACCGCCGGCCATGAACAGGGCATCGACGCGAGCATCGTGCGCGGCCTGCATGCCACGCCGGCGCAGCGGCGGCGGGCGATGCAGTCCACCGCGATCACCGGCGAACTGCAGCGCAGCTTCGCCGTGGCCCAGGCCGCCAACGCCAGCGCGCCGGCCGCCACCCGCGGCCAGCGCGCGTTGCCGTACAGCCTGCTGGTGCACAGCTGGTCGTCGGTGGCGCTGCGGGCCGAGTTGCTCCAGGCCAGCCACGAGCCGGGGGCGCGCGTGGACGTGTCGGCGGTCTTGACGCAGTCCGGCATCCCGCTCGACGGCCAGGCGGCCGTCTGGGCCGACGTGACCCGGCCCGACGGGTCCAGCTTCACGCTGGTGCTGCTGGCCACCGAGCCGGGCCGCCACGCGGCCAGCTTCATCGCCGGCAGCCCCGGCGTGCACAAGCTGCGCCTGCGGGCGCGTGGCCAGACCCGCAAGGGGATGACGTTCACGCGTGAACAGACGCTGACCGCGGTGGTGTGGCGTGGGGGTGACCGCGACCCGGTGCCGGGCGGCGGCCGCCGCCACGACGGCTTGTGCGAATGGCTCGAATGCCTGCTGCGCCGCGGCGGGGTCATCCAGCCCGAGCTGGAGAAGCGCCTGCGCGAAGCGGGCCTCGACCTGGAAGCTCTGCGCAAGTGCGTCGCGGGCCATTGCGACGACCGCGGCCGCGACCCGCGGAACGAGGGATGAGCGCCACCGTGTTCGACGTGGCCGTGGTGGGCGCGGGCCCCGCCGGGGCCGCCACGGCCCGCCGGCTGGCGCTGGCCGGCCGGCGGGTGGTGCTGCTCGAGCGGTCGCGGTTCGACGTGCCGCGGGTCGGGGAATCGCTCGCACCGAACGTGCAGCCGCTGCTGCGTGAACTGGGTGTGTGGCCGGGTTTCGTGGCGCTGTCACCCCGGCCGTCGTGGGGCACACGCAGCGTGTGGGGCGAGCCCGAGGAACGTGCCCACTCGCACGTGTTCCACCCGTTCGGCTGCGGGTGGCACGTGGACCGGCGGGCGTTCGACCACCTGCTCGCGGACGCGGCCGTGGCCGCGGGCGCGGTGTTGCTGACCGGCGAGACCGTGCGCGATGCGGCGTTCGACGATGGCCTGTGGCACCTCCCCGCGCAGCGACTGTGCGCGCGGGTGCTGGTGGACGCCACCGGCCGCAGCGCGAAGCTGGCGCGGCACCTCGGGGCGAAGCGGCTGCTGTTCGACCGCCTCGTGGGCGTGGCCACCCGTTGGACGGGTGTGGGGGAGACCGAGCGGGGGCACCTGCTCGTTGAATCGGCACCGGACGGGTGGTGGTATTCCGCACCGCTGCCGGAGGATGGCGCGATGGTCACGATGCTGATGACCGACGCCGACCTGTGCGCCACGCGCCGCTTGCACGACACCGGCCAATGGATGGCAGCGATGCGCCAGGCGCCGTCGACCTGGCAGCGCCTGGCCGGGGCCCGTCGCACGTCGCCCCCGCAGGCCTGGAACGCCCACAGCCAGCGCATGTTGAGCCCGGGCGCCAGCGGCGGCCCGTGGCTGGCGGTGGGGGATGCGGCGCTGGCGGTGGACCCGGTGTCGGGCAGCGGGGTGCTGCGCGCGTTGCGCACCGCGAAGGCGGCGGCCGAGGCCGTGGAGGCGGTCCTGCGCCGGCCGGGCGATGCCGCGGCGGTGATGGCGGCCTACGAAGCCGACCGCGACGACGAATGCTCGGCCTACCTGCCCGAACGCGCCCGGTACTACGCCGCCGAACCGCGGTTCGATTCGCCGTTCTGGCGGCGCCGGCACCTGGCCGGGTTCAGAGGCTGAGAGTTTTTCGAGCGGGCATGATCGAAAGACTCTCAGCCTCTCAGGCCGCCTGGAAGACCTGGTCGAGCGCCGAGCGCCACTTCGCCTTGAGCGCCGGGTCCACGAAGCTGGCCTCGAAGCTGTTGGCCGCGAGCGTGTGGGCGTCGCGCGCGGTCAATTGCGGCAGCCCCTCGAACGTCTCGAGGAAGTTCTGGTTCATGTACCCGCCGAAGTAGGCAGGGTCGTCGGAGTTGACCGTGACACAGAGGCCCGCCGCCAGCAGCGTGGCGAGGTTGTGGTCGGCCATCGTGCCGTACACGCACAGCTTCACGTTCGACAGCGGGCACACCGTGAGGGGCACCCGTTCGGCGGCGAGGCGCTTGACGAGCGCGGGGTCCTCGACACAGCGCACGCCGTGGTCGATGCGTTCCACCTTCAGCACGTCGAGCGCCGTGGTGATGTAGGCCGCGGGGCCCTCCTCGCCGGCGTGGGCCACGAGGCGCAGGCCCAGTTCGCGGCAGCGGGCGAACACCCGCGCGAACTTCTCGGGCGGGTTGCCACGTTCGCCGCTGTCGAGGCCCACGCCCACGAACTGGTCGCGGAAGGGCAGCGCCTGCTCGAGCGTCTCGAACGCGGCTTCTTCGCTCAGGTGGCGCAGGAAACACATGATCAGCAGCGCGCTGATGCCGAGGTCGCGCTGTGCGGTCTGGCAGGCGCGGGTGAGGCCGTCGATCACCGTCTTGAACGGCACGCCGCGGCCGGTGTGCGTCTGCGGATCGAAGAACAGCTCGGCGTGAACGACGTGGTCGGCCTTCGCGCGGTGGAAGTACGCCATCGCCATGTCGAAGAAGTCTTCCTCCTTCAGCAACACGCTCGCGCCGGCGTAGTAGATGTCGAGGAAGCTCTGCAGGTCGGTGAACGCGTACGCGGCGCGCAGCGCCTCGACGTTCGGGTAGGGCAGGCTCACCCCGTTGCGCTGGGCCAGCGCGAAGATCAGCTCGGGTTCGAGCGACCCCTCGATGTGGATGTGCAACTCCGCCTTCGGCATGGCGCGCAGCAGCGCGGGCAGGCGGTCGCGGGGGATGGCGTCGAGCGTGGTCGTGTTCATGGGCGGATTGTCCTCTCCATTCGTCGTCCCGGCGAAGGCCGGGACCTCTGCCGGTGCACCTGGCACCGTTCGAGATCCCGGCCTGCGCCGGGATGACCGGGGGCCCCGGCGTGGCCGGGGCTGCCGGTCATTTCCCCGGCACCTTGCCTTCCACACCCTTCACATAGAACGTGATCCCGCTCATGAACTTGTCATCGGCCACCTCGTCCTTCTTCAGCACTTCCTTGCCGTCGGAACCCACGATGGGGCCCTTCCAGATCGAGAAGCTGCCGTCCTTCAGGCCGGCCTTGACGGTTTCGACCTTGGCCTTGATGTCGGCGGGCACCTTGTCGGAGATGGACACGATGTCGATCGCACCTTCCTTCACGCCCCACCACGCGCTGCCGGTGGCCCACTTGCCATCCAGGGCCTCCCGCGTGGCCTTGATGTAGTACGGCGCCCAGTTGATGATGGACGAAGCCAGGTGGGCCTGCGGGCCGTAGGCGGTCATGTCGCTGTCCCAGCCGAAGGCGTACTTGCCCTTGGCCTCGGCCGTCTTGAGCACCGCGTTGGAGTCGGTGTTCTGCATCAGCACGTCGGCGCCGCCGTTGATCAGCGACGTGGCGGCTTCGGTTTCCTTCGGTGGGTTCAGCCACTCGTTGACCCAGACCACCTTGGTCTTGATCTTCGGGTTCACGCTCTGTGCGCCGAGGGTGAACGAGTTGATGTTGCGGATTACCTCGGGGATGGGCACCGAACCCACGACACCGAGGGTGTTCGACTTGGTCATGGCCCCGGCGATGATGCCGGCCATGTACGCGCCCTCGTACGTGCGGCTGTCGTAGGTGCGCACGTTCTCGGCGGTCTTGAAGCCGGTGGCGTGTTCGAACTTCACGTCCTTCAGCTCGGGGGCCACCTTGAGGATGGGCTCCATGTAGCCGAACGTGGTGCCGAAGATCAGCTTGGCGCCCTGGCCGGCCTGGTCGCGGAACACCCGCTCGGCGTCGGCCCCTTCGGGCACGCTTTCGATGTAGCTGGTGGTGATCTTGTCGCCGAATTCCTTTTCGAGCGCCTTGCGGGCGTTGTCGTGCGCGAAGGTCCAGCCGCCGTCGCCGATGGTGCCCACGTACACGAAGGCGACCTTCAGCGGATCGGGCTTGGCCGGTGCCGGTGCGGCGGCGGATGCGGCATCAGGCGCCGGTGCCGGCGCGGCTTCCTCGGCCTTCTTGCCGCAGCCCACGAGGGCAGCGGTGGCGGCGATCGTGGACCACCCTGCGATGGACAGCAGGGCACGTTTCGAAAGGTGGGTCATGTCTTCTCCAGGAAAAAAGCGGAACATCACGCGAGGGTCGAACAACGGCCGGGGAGGGGTGTCATCCCCCGGGTGAAAACGGCTTGCCCAGCGACGCGGGCATGTTGACGCGGGTCCACGCGGCATTGCGCGAGATCAGCACCAGCACCGCGATGGTGGCGAGGTAGGGCAGCATGCTGAGGATCTGGCTCGGCACGTCGATGCCCTCGGCCTGCAGGTGGAGCTGCAACATCGTCACGCCGCCGAACAGGTAGGCTCCCAGCAATACCCGTGCCGGTCGCCACGTGGCAAACGCCGTCAGCGCGAGCGCGATCCAGCCCTTGCCGGCGATCAGCCCCTCGATCCACGACGGCGTGTACACCACCGACACGTAGGCGCCCGACAGGCCGCACAGCGCCCCGCCGGCCATCACCGCGGCCATGCGGATGCGGCGCACCGGGTAGCCGAGGGCGTGGGCCGACTCGGGCGACTCACCCACGGCCCGCAGCACCAGGCCCGCGCGCGAGCGGTACAGGAACCAGATCATGGCCACCGTGAGCGCCACGGCCACGTACACGAGCGGGTGGTGGCGGAACAGGGCCGGGCCGGCGAACGGCAGGTCGGCGAGGCCCGGGAGGTCGTAGTGCGCACGCGGCGGCAGCGTCTCCTTCGTGTAGCGCAGCCCCATGAACGCCGAGAACCCCGCACCGAAGAGGCTCAACGCGAGGCCGGTGGCGTACTGGTTGGTATTGAGCCAGATCACGAGGTAGCCGAAACTTGCGGCCATCAGCGCGCCAGCGGCCATGCCCGCGGCAAACCCGATCCAGTCGTTGCCGGTGTGGACCACGGTGGCGTAGCCGGCGAGCGCGGCCACCAGCATCATTCCCTCGGCGCCCAGGTTGAGGATGCCGGCGCGTTCGTTGATCAGCAGGCCGAGTGCGGCGAACGCGAGCACGGTGCCGGCGCTCAGCGTGGTGGCGAGGAGCAGGGGCCAGGCTTCCATCATGCGGCCCCCACGGCACGGGCCGGCGTGGTGCGCCAGCGCAACCGGTACGCGATCAGCGTGTCGCACGCGAGCAGCGTGAACAGCAGCAGGCCCTGGAACACGCCGGTGAGCGACTTGGGCAGGCCCATGCGCGTCTGCGCGAGTTCACCGCCGATGTAGAAGAGGCTCATCAGCACCGCCGAGAACACCATGCCCACCGGGTGCAAGCGCCCCACGAAGGCCACGATGATGGCGGCGAAGCCGTAGCCCGCCGGCACGTACGGCGTGAGCTGTCCCTGCGGCCCGGCCACGTCGAGCGCACCGGCCAGGCCCGCCATGCCGCCCGACACCAGCAGCGCCACCCACAGCGCCCGGCGCGACGAAAAACCCGCGTACCGCGCGGCCGCCGGTGCGAGGCCGCCCACCTGCAGCTGGAACCCTGCGTAGGTGCGGAACAGGAACACCCACAGCACCCCCACGCTCACGAGCGCGAGCAGCGAGCCGATGTTCACCCGCAGCCCCGTGAACAGCCGCGGCACCTGCGTGCCGGCCGCGAACCGCACGGTCTGCGGGAAGTTGTAGCCGGCGGGGTCCTTCCACGGGCCGTAGACGAAGTAGCCGAGCAGCAGCGTGGCCACGTAGACGAGCATCAGGCTCACGAGGATCTCGTTGGCGTTGGCCTTGTCGCGCAGGAACGCGACGATGCCGGCCCACGCCATGCCACCGGCCACGCCGGCCAGCAGCACGGGCACCACCATCCAGCCCCCGGTGTCCGGGCCGGCCAGCATGGCCATGCCGCCCGCGGCCGTGGCGCCCACGATGAACTGCCCTTCGGCGCCGATGTTCCAGATGTTCGAGCGGAAGCACACGGCGAGGCCGAGGGCGATCAGCAGCAGCGGCGTGGCCTTCAGTGCCAGTTCGGAGAGCGCATAGCCGTTCTTCAGCGGCTCGACGAAGAAGATCTGCAGCGCGCGGACCGGGTCCTTGCCGAGCAGCACGAACATCGCGATGCCGATCAGCATCGTGATGGCCAGCGCCAGCACCGGTGAGAGGAGCGACATCGCCTTGCTCGGGGCAGGGCGGGCTTCAAGTTGCAGCATGGGGGACTTTTCCGGAGGGTTCTTCTGGGGTGGTGGCGCCGTTCCACAGCCCCGACATCCACTCACCGATGCGCCCGCGCGTGGCGTCGCGCGTGGCGATGGACGGGGATACGCGGCCCTTGGCCATCACCAGCAGGCGGTCGGACACCTCGAACAACTCGTCGAGTTCCTCGCTGACCACCAGCACGGCGCAGCCGCCGTCGCGCAGCGCGAGCAGGCTCGCGCGGATCTGCGCCGCGGCGCCCACGTCCACGCCCCAGGTGGGCTGCGACACGATCAGGAGCTTCGGGCGGGCGTCGATTTCCCGTCCCATGATGAATTTCTGCAGGTTGCCGCCCGACAGGCTCTTGGCCGGCGCGGCGGCCCCGCCCGCCTTCACGTTGAAGCCCTGGATCAGCTGGTTCGTCAGCTTGACCACGGCCCCGGTGTCGATCCAGCCGCGGGGGCTCACGGCGTGGGTGCGGGTGAGCAGGGTGTTCTGCGAGAGCGAGAGGCTCGGCACGGCGCCACGGCCCAGGCGCTCCTCGGGCACGAAGTGCAGGCCGGCGGCCCGGCGCTCGCGCGGCGTGTGGTGGCCGATGGCCTTGCCATGCAGGCGCACGGTTTCCGGTTCGGCGCGCGGGTCTTCGCCCGAGAGCGCTGCCATCAGCTCCTGCTGCCCGTTGCCGGACACCCCGGCGATGCCGACGATCTCGCCTTCGTTGACCTGCAGCCACACGTTGTCGAGCGCCATGCCGAACGGGTTCTGCTTCGGCAGCGTCAGGCCCTTGACCTGCAGCACCGTGGCGCCCGGCGCCGACACGCGGTGCCGCAGCGCTGGCGGCTCCGCGCCGATCATCAGGCGCGACAGGCTCGCGTTGGTTTCCTGCGCGGGGTTCACCTCGCCGGTGACCTTGCCGCCGCGCAGCACCGTGCACTGGTGGCACAGCGCGCGGATCTCGTCGAGCTTGTGGCTGATGTAGAGGATGCTGCAACCTTCGTTGGCGAGCTTTCGCAACACCACGAACAGCTTCTCGACGGCCTGCGGCGTGAGCACCGACGTGGGTTCATCGAGGATCAGCAGCTTCGGGTTCGTCATGAGCGCGCGCACGATCTCCACACGCTGGCGTTCACCCACCGACAGCGTGTGCACCGGGCGCCACGGGTCGATGTCGAGGCCGTAGGTGCCTGCCACCTCGTTAATGCGTTGGGTGATCTGCTTCAGCGACGGGCCTTTGCCAAGGCCCAGCCACACGTTCTCGGCCACCGTGAGCGTGTCGAACAGGCTGAAGTGCTGGAACACCATGCTGATGCCCAGCGTCCGCGCCTCGTGCGGATTGCGCACCTGCACCACCTCGCCGTTCCAGCGGATGGTGCCTTCGTCGGGCCGCACCGCGCCGTAGATCATCTTCATCAGCGTGGACTTGCCCGCGCCGTTTTCGCCGAGCACGGCGTGGATTTCACCGGGTTTCACGCGCAGCGACACACGGTCGTTCGCGCGGACGGAGGGGTATTGCTTGCTGATGTCCTGCAGCTCGAGTCTCAGCATGGTGCGGGGGCGCGTTGGAAACGGGGGACGCCGGCAATGTACGCGGCGGCGAGGTTGCGGTCGTCGGCGAGGGTCATCCACGCGAATACCTGCTCGTGCAGCGCGGTGGCCACGCTGTGGCGGCGTTCGGCGACGGCCCCGGTGGCCCAGTCCCACACGCACACGTCGGCCGTGGCGCCCGCGTCGAGCGAGCCGATCTCGTGGCCGAGGCCCAGGGCGTGCGCGGCGCCGCGTGTGGATGCATGCAGCGCCGTCCACGCCGACAGGCGTTCGCCACGCATCGCCTGCACCTTGTAGGCGTCGGCCAGGTTGCGGGGGATGGAGAGGCTGGTGCCACCGCCCACGTCGGACGCCACGCTGACCGCCACGCCGGCAGCCTCGGCGGCACGCCAGTCGAACAGGCCGCTGCCGAGGAAGAGGTTCGACGACGGGCTGTGGGCGATCTGCGCGCCGGCGGCGTGCAGCGCGGCGCGGTCGGTGTCGTCGAGCCAGATGCCGTGGGCGAACACGCCGCGGGCGTTCAGCAGGCCGGCGCGAGCGTACACGTCGAGGTAGCTGCGGGCCTCCGGGAACAACTCGGCCACCCATCGCACCTCGTCCTGGTTCTCGGCGACGTGGGTCTGCATGTAGACCCCCGGGTGGGTGGCGCACAGGCGGCCGGCCATGGCCAGTTGTTCCGGGGTGCTGGTGGGTGCGAAGCGCACGGTGACCGCGTACGACAGCCGGCCGTGGCCGTGCCAGCGGGTGATGAGGTCGGTGCAGTCGCGTTCGGCCTGGTCCACGTCGTCGCGCAGGCCGTCGGGCGCGTGGCGGTCCATCAGCACCTTGCCGGTGATGAGCCGCATGCCGCGCGCCTCCCCGGCGGCGAACAGCGTGTCGGCGCTGACCTTGTGGACGGTGGCGAACACGACGGCGCTGGTGGTGCCGTGGGCGATCAGCGCGTCGAGGAACCGTGCGGCGCCGGCCTCGGCTTCGGCGGGGTCGGCATAACGGCGTTCGGCCGGGAAGGTGTAGGTGTCGAGCCAGTCGAGCAGGGCGGTGCCGTGGCTCGCGATCACGTCGAGCTGCGGGCTGTGCACGTGGGTGTCGATGAACCCGGGGAGGATCAGCCGGCCGCGGTGGTCGACGGCCTGCCACGACGGGTCGAGCGGCTCGGCAGCCGGCTGGGCGCCGGTGATGCGCCCGCCGTCGATGAGCAGCCAGTGGTCGGGCCGGAAACGCACCGCGCTGGACGCGGTTTCACCCCAAACCGGGGCGGCGGTGAAATCGAGCAGGTCGCCGCGCAGCGCCAGTCGGGAAGGAGGGGAAACGGCCATGTTCAGGCGGGGTTGGGCGGCAGTGCAAAGGTGAGGGTCGGCATGCCACATGCTTGTTCCATGCCAGCCCGAGGGATGCTCGTGTTGTATTCCACACCCGGTGTCATAAGATTTGAAGGAAGGTCGGCTTGCAGAGGCGCCATCCGCACATCGTATACACACCGCGCCCGAAGGTGGATACCGTTCCCCACGTAATTTTCTCGGCCTGCCACGAACCGCCCGCATGATTTCCCAACCCATCCGCTTCTTCCACCGTGGCCAGATCGTGGCCGTGGACGGCCTTCATCCCACCCGCTCCGTGCTCGACTGGCTGCGGGAGGACGCCTCGTGTTCCGGCACCAAAGAGGGGTGCAACGAGGGCGATTGCGGCGCATGCACCGTGGTGGTGGGTGAGCGCCACGGCGATGGCCTGCGCCTCGAGACCGTCAACGCCTGCATCCAGTTCCTCCCCACGCTCGACGGCAAGGCGCTGTTCTCGGTGGAAGACCTGAAACCGCTGGCCGGCGGCCAGCTGCATCCCACGCAGCAGGCCATGGTCGACTGCCACGGCTCGCAATGCGGGTTCTGCACGCCGGGGTTCGTGATGTCGCTGTGGTCCACCTACGAACACCACCAGGCCTGCGGCACGCGGCCCACCCGCCAGGCGCTGGCCGACGACCTGTCCGGCAACCTGTGCCGCTGCACCGGCTACCGCCCCATCCTCGACGCGGGCGAGCGCATGTTCGACCTGCCCCCGGTGCGCCTCGACACGGCACCCGCCGTGGCCGCCCTGCGCACGCTCGCCGCTGGCAGCGACGGCTTCGTGTATGCCGCGCCGAACCCGCAGGCCGGCGGCCGCATCGACCACTTCCACGCGCCCAGGTCCATCGACGCGCTGGCGCGCCTGTTCGAAGGGTTGCCGCAGGCCCGGCTGCTGGCCGGCTGCACCGACATCGGCCTGTGGGTCAACAAGCAGTTCCGGGACGTGGGTGACCTGATCTCCGTGGCCCGGGTGCCCGAGCTGCAGCGCCTTGAACCCACGGTGGAGGGCCTGTACATCGGCGCGGGCGTGTCGCTCGAAGCCGCCTGGGCCGCGCTGGTGGCCCGCCACCCGGCGCTCACCGACGTGTGGTTGCGCTTCGCGTCCCCGCCCATCCGGCACGCCGGCACGATGGGTGGCAACGTCGCGAACGGCTCGCCCATCGGCGACGCACCGCCGGTGCTGATGGCCCTCGACACGCTGGTGGAACTGCGCCGCGGCGACCGCACCCGCCGGCTGCCCCTCGCCGACTTCTACACCGGCTACCTGAAAAACCGCCTGGAGCCCGGCGAGTTCCTGGTGGGCCTCGTGGTGCCCCACACCGCGGCGCAGGTGCGTGCGTACAAGGTCAGCAAGCGGTTCGATTCCGACATTTCGGCGTTGTGTGCCGGGCTCGCCATCGAACTCGGCGGCGGCACGGTGACTTCCGTGCGCCTCGCGTACGGCGGGATGGCGGCCACGGTGAAACGTGCCGCCGCGGCCGAGGCCGCGGTGCTGGGCCAGCCGTGGACCGAGGCCACCGTGCGGGCCGCCCAGCAAGCGCTCGCCACCGACTTCCAACCCCTCACCGACCTGCGCGCGAGCGACACCTACCGCCTCCAGGTGGCGCAGAACCTGCTGAAACGCTTCTGGCTCGAAACCCGCGAGGCCCACCCGCTGCCCGCGTCGGCCACCAGCGTGTTCGCCCGAGCCTGACATGAACAAGCCCATCGACCCCTTCCTCGCCCAGGCCCAGGGCGCCCGCGTGGGTGTCAGCCGCCCGCACGAATCGGCCCACCTGCACGTGGCGGGCGAAGCCCCCTACGTGGACGACCTGCCCGAACTCACCGGCACGCTGCACGCGGCGCTCGGGCTGTCGCCGGTGGCCCGTGGCCGCCTCACGGGCCTCGCGCTCGACACGATCCGTGCGCTGCCCGGTGTGGTGGCCGTGCTGTCCGCGGCCGACCTGCCGGGTGTCAACGACTGCGGTGCCCTCGAACACGACGACCCCATCCTGGCCGACGGCGAGGTGCGGTACGTGGGCCAGCCGGTGTTCGCGGTGATCGCCCGCACGCGCGACGCGGCCCGGCGTGCCGCCGCCCGCGCGAAGGACGTGCTCTCCATCGACCCGTTGCCACCGCTGCTGACGCCACAGGCGGCCCATGCTGCAGGCCAGTACGTGGTGCCCCCCGCGCACCTGGTGCGCTCCACCCACCCGGGCGGGGTGGCCGGGGCCATCGCCGCCGCGCCGCACCGGCTGCAGGACACCTGGTTCGTGGGCGGCCAGGAACAGTTCTACCTCGAAGGCCAGATCAGCTACGCCGTGCCGCAGGAAGATGGTGGCGTGCTCGTGCACTGCTCCACGCAGCATCCGAGCGAGATGCAGCACCTGGTGGCGCATGTGCTGAACCTGTCGTCGAACCAGGTGCAGGTGGTGTGCCGCCGCATGGGTGGCGGGTTCGGTGGGAAGGAGTCGCAGTCGGCCGTGTTCGCGTGCATCGCGGCCATCGCGTGCCGGCAGCTCGGCAAGCCGGTGAAGCTGCGCCCCGACCGCGACGACGACTTCCTCATCACCGGCCGCCGCCACTGTTTCCACTACGACTACGACGTGGGCTTCGACGACGACGGCCGCGTGCTCGGCAGCGAGATCACGATGGTCTCGCGGGCGGGCCACTCGGCCGACCTGTCGGCACCGGTGATGACCCGCGCGCTGTGCCACTTCGACAACGCCTATTGGTTGCCCGACGTGGCCATCCACGGCTACTCGGCCAAGACCAACACCCAGTCCAACACCGCGTTCCGCGGCTTCGGCGGGCCGCAGGGTGCCATCGCCATCGAGTACATCCTCGACTCCATCGCCCGCCGCCTCGGCAAGGACCCGCTCGACGTGCGCCGCGCCAACTTCTACGGCGTGGACGAGCGCAACGTCACGCCGTACGGCCAGACGGTGGAAGACAACCAGATCGCCCCGCTCGTGGCCCAGCTCGAAGCGCGCAGCGGCTATCGTGCGCGTCGCACCGAGATCGCGGCGTTCAATGCCACGAGCCCCGTGCTCAAGCGGGGCCTGGCGTTCACCCCGGTCAAGTTCGGCATCTCGTTCAACGTGGTCCACCTGAACCAGGCGGGCGCACTCGTGCACATCTACGCCGACGGCTCCATCCTCGTGAACCACGGCGGCACCGAGATGGGCCAAGGCCTCAACACGAAGGTGGCGCAGGTGGTGGCGCACGAGCTGGGCGTGAACTTCGAGCGGGTGCGCGTGACGGGCACCGACACGCAGAAGGTGGCCAACACGTCGGCCACTGCCGCGTCCACCGGCGCCGACCTGAACGGCAAGGCCGCGCAGGATGCCGCACGCCAGTTGCGCGAGCGGCTGGCCGCGTTCATCGGCCCCAGGCACCACACCACCGACGTGCGGTTCGCCGGCGACACCGTGTGGGTGGGGGGCCAGGCCGTCCCGTTCACCGAGGTGGTCAAGCAAGCGTACTTCGCACGTGTGCAGCTGTGGTCCGACGGCTTCTACGCCACGCCGGGCCTGCACTGGAACCGCGAAACGATGCAGGGCAAGCCGTTCTTCTACTTCGCCTACGGTGCGGCCGTGAGCGAGGTGGTGGTGGACACCCTCACCGGCGAATGGAAGCTGTTGCGCGCCGACGTGCTTCACGACGTGGGGCGTTCGCTGAACCCGGCCATCGACATCGGCCAGGTGGAAGGGGCGTTCATCCAGGGCATGGGCTGGCTCACCACCGAGGAACTCGTGTGGCACCCGGCGGACGGGTCCCCGCGTGCCGGGCTGCTCACCACCCACGCCCCCAGCACCTACAAGATCCCCACTGCCAACGACTGCCCGCCGGTGTTCGACGTGCAGCTCTACGACGCCGACAACGCGTCCGAGACCATCCACCGCAGCAAGGCGGTGGGTGAGCCGCCGCTGCTGCTGCCGTTCTCCGTGTTCTTCGCGATCCGCGATGCCATCTCCGCCGCGGGCGGGCACCGCACCGACCCGCCGTTGCAGGCCCCCGCCACCCCCGAAGCCATCCTGCGGGCACTCGGCGCGGTGGCGGCCGGATGCTGAAGGACATCGCCACCCGCTGGGTCGCTTCCGGGCGGCCCGCGGTGCTCGTGACGGTGGCCGAGGCGAAGGGGTCGGTGCCGCGTGACACCGGCACGCGCATGCTGGTGGCGGCCCATGCGTGCGAGGGCACCATCGGCGGGGGGCACCTCGAACTGCAGGCCATCGCCACGGCGCGCGAGATGCTGGCGTCGGGCCGGATGGCAGCGCAGTCGGTGCACCAGGCCCTGGGGCCTGCGCTCGGTCAATGCTGTGGCGGGGCCGTGACGCTGGCGTTCGGGGCGCTCGATGCCGCCGAACTGGCCCGGTGGCCCACGCAGCCGCGCTTTCACCTGCAGCTGTACGGTGCCGGTCATGTGGGGCGTGCCGTGGCGCGGCTGCTGGCCACGCTCGACGTCACGGTGGACTGGATCGACGAGCGGGAAGAGGAATTCACGGCCACGCCCGACCACATCCGCCGGGTGGCGGTGGATGCGGTGGAAGGGGAGGTGGCGAATGCCCCACCGGGCGCGTTCTACCTGGTGCTGACGCATCGCCACGACCTCGACGAACGCATCGCAGAAGCCATCCTGCGGCGCGGCGATTTCGCCTTTTTCGGGCTGATCGGCTCGCGCACGAAACGGCAGCGGTTCATCCACCGGTTCGAGGAGCGTGGTGTGCCGCCCGATGTCATCGCGCGCATGACGTGCCCGATCGGTGTGCCGGGCATCGTTGGCAAGGAGCCTGAGGTGATCGCCGTGGCGGTGGTGGCGCAGTTGTTGGCTGTCACGCCCTGAGTGCCCCCCCGGCTCGCTCTCTGTCACCCCGGCGAAGGCCGGGGCCTCCACCGGTGGCCACGCAGAACAGCGGTGCGATCAGCCACCGGTGGGGCTCCCGGCTTTCGCCAATGGGATGGACGCCCCACCCCTAACGGCATCGATGTGCCAAAGTGGAAGTGTCTAAGCAACCACTGACGAAAGCGAGGCGTCCACCATGAAGGTTAA
>NZ_LMDI01000047.1 GCF_001425785.1 Rhizobacter sp. Root1221
TCGTAGGCCTTGGCTTCACCGCCGAAGGCCTTGCTCAGCACCGTCGTGATCGCGGCGGTCAGCGTCGTCTTGCCATGGTCCACGTGACCGATGGTGCCGACGTTGACGTGCGGCTTGGTCCGTTCGAATTTACCTTTTGCCATTTCAGAATCTCCAGAAAAAGAGCAGTGCCAGTGCGATGTTTAAGGTCTCCGTCCGGGTGTTGACTCGTGTGCCACTGGCAGCACACGGCACCTGACCGAAGACCGGCTTGGTTCTAGCGCGAAGGTCCGGCGGGTGCCGGACTTTCGTTGTTTTCTTCGTTGTCCGTTCGGGACCCCGGCCTCCGCCGGGGTGATCCCGGGGGCCCTTCAGCCCCCTTGGATCACTTCGCGCGAGCGGTGATGATCGCGTCGACCACGTTCTTCGGAGCTTCGGCGTAGTGCTTGAACTCCATCGTGTACGTGGCGCGGCCTTGCGACATCGAGCGCAGCGTGGTGGAGTAGCCGAACATTTCCGACAAAGGCACTTCGGCCTTGATCGACTTGCCGCCACCAGGCATGTCGTCCATGCCTTGCACCATGCCGCGACGGGACGACAGGTCGCCCATCACGTTGCCGGCGTAGTCTTCCGGCGTTTCCACTTCCACGGCCATCATCGGCTCGAGGATCACCGGCGTGGCCTTGCGGCAGCCGTCCTTGAAGCCCAGCGAGGCGGCCATCTTGAACGCGTTTTCGTTCGAGTCCACTTCGTGGTACGAACCGAAGGTCAGCGTGACCTTCACGTCCACGACCGGGTAGCCGGCCAGCACGCCGTTCGGCAGCGAGTCTTCCACGCCCTTCTTGACAGCGGGGATGAATTCGCGCGGCACCACACCACCCTTGATGGCGTCGACGAACTCGAAGCCCTTGCCCGGCTCTTGCGGTTCGATCTTCAGCACGACGTGGCCGTACTGGCCCTTGCCGCCCGACTGGCGAACGAACTTGCCTTCGATGTCCGACACCGCCTTGCGGATGGTTTCGCGGTAGGCCACTTGCGGTTTGCCGACGTTGGCTTCCACGCCGAATTCGCGCTTCATGCGGTCGACGATGATTTCCAGGTGGAGCTCGCCCATGCCGGAAATGATGGTCTGGCCCGACTCTTCGTCGGTGCGCACGCGGAACGACGGGTCTTCCTGGGCCAGGCGGCCGAGGGCGATGCCCATCTTTTCCTGGTCGGCCTTGGTCTTCGGCTCGACGGCCTGCGAGATCACCGGCTCCGGGAAGATCATCTTTTCCAGCGTGATGATGGCGTCCGGGTCGCACAGGGTTTCGCCCGTGGTGACTTCCTTCAGGCCCACGCAGGCGGCGATGTCGCCGGCCAGAATTTCCTTGATTTCTTCACGCTGGTTGGCGTGCATCTGCAGGATCCGGCCGATGCGCTCTTTCTTGCCGCGGATCGGGTTGTAGACCGAGTCGCCCGACTTCAGCACGCCCGAGTACACGCGAACGAACGTCAGCTGGCCGACGTACGGGTCGGTCATCAGCTTGAATGCCAGCGCGGCGAACTTCTCGTCGTCCGCAGCACGGCGGGTGACTTCCTTCTCGTCATCATCGGTGCCAGGAACCGGCGGGATGTCGATCGGGGACGGCATGAAGTCGATCACGCCGTCGAGCATGCGCTGCACGCCCTTGTTCTTGAAGGCGGTGCCGCAGAACATCGGCTGGATTTCAGCAGCGATGGTGCGCGTGCGGATGCCCAGCTTGATCTCGTCTTCGGACAGTTCGCCCGATTCGAGGTACTTGTTCATCATCTCTTCGCTGGACTCTGCAGCGGCTTCGATGAGGTTCTCGCGCCATTTCTTGGCTTCGGCGAGCAGGTCGGCCGGGATCTCTTCGTAGTTGAACTTCATGCCCTGGGACGCTTCGTCCCAGATGATGGCCTTCATCTTGATGAGGTCGATCACGCCCGTGAAGTTCTCTTCGGCGCCGATCGGCAGCACGACGGGAACCGGGTTCGCGCGCAGGCGAACCTTCATCTGGTCGTAGACCTTGTAGAAGTTCGCGCCCGTGCGGTCCATCTTGTTGACGAACGCGAGACGGGGAACCTTGTACTTGTTGGCCTGGCGCCAAACGGTTTCCGACTGCGGTTGCACACCACCCACGGCGCAGTACACCATGCAGGCACCGTCCAGCACGCGCATCGAACGCTCCACCTCGATGGTGAAGTCGACGTGCCCGGGGGTGTCGATGATGTTGATGCGGTGCTCGGGATGGTTCAGTTCCATGCCCTTCCAGAAGCAGGTGGTCGCCGCGGAGGTGATCGTGATGCCACGCTCCTGCTCCTGCTCCATCCAGTCCATCGTTGCGGCGCCGTCGTGCACCTCACCGATCTTGTGGTTCACACCGGTGTAGTACAGGATGCGCTCGGTCGTCGTGGTCTTGCCGGCGTCGATGTGCGCCGAGATGCCGATGTTGCGATAGCGCTCGATGGGGGTCTTGCGGGCCATGGTGGCACTCCAGAAACTGAAACGCGCCCGGCGGCCAAAAAGGCCGAACGGGCTGCGTCGGGACTAAAAATTTAGAAGCGGAAGTGAGAGAAGGCCTTGTTGGCTTCAGCCATGCGGTGCACTTCGTCGCGCTTCTTCATCGCACCACCACGGCCTTCGACGGCTTCGAGCAGCTCGTTCGCGAGGCGCTGGGCCATCGACTTTTCGCCGCGCTTGCGGGCGGATTCCTTCAACCAGCGCATGGCCAGGGCCACGCGGCGGACGGGACGAACTTCCACGGGAACTTGGTAGTTCGCACCGCCAACGCGGCGTGACTTCACTTCGACCATCGGCTTGATGTTGTTCAGCGCGACCGTGAAGATTTCGAGCGGGTCCTTGCCCGACTTCTTTTCGACCTGCTCCAGCGCACCGTAGATGATGCGTTCAGCAACGGCCTTCTTGCCCGATTCCATGATGACGTTCATGAACTTGGACAGATCGATGGACCCGAACTTCGGATCAGGCAGGATTTCCCGTTTGGGGACTTCGCGACGACGAGGCATTTCTCTTCCTTCAGCTTCAGTTGGTGCTGCGTTTCCGCTGCACCGCGGACACCCACGCTCCGGATGCCCACTTACTTGGCGGCCACGAGGGGCTCACCACAATCACAGCGAGCTTGACGCTCCACCGTGACAACTTGATTTTCCGCTCACAACGGATCCGATGCGGATCCCAAGGCCTTTGACGATCAGGCCTTCTTCGGGCGCTTCGCGCCGTACTTGGAACGCGACTGCTTGCGGTCTTTCACGCCTTGCAAGTCGAGCGAACCGCGCACGATGTGGTAACGCACACCCGGCAAGTCCTTCACCCGGCCGCCACGAACCAGCACGACGCTGTGTTCCTGGAGGTTGTGGCCTTCGCCACCGATGTAGGAAATGATTTCGAAGCCGTTGGTGAGGCGAACCTTGGCGACCTTGCGGAGCGCAGAGTTCGGCTTCTTCGGCGTCGTGGTGTACACGCGAGTGCACACGCCACGGCGCTGGGGGCCACCCTGCAGCGCCGGCGATTTGGACTTCGTGACCTCGGTCTCGCGACCGTGACGCACGAGTTGGTTGATAGTAGGCATTTGGTAACTTGTTCCCGTTTGAAGTCACACGGCGCCCACAGACACCGAACCGGAGGTTCAGCGTGGCTGGAGGCGCTTTGAGCTTGTCTTTCCCATCAGAATGCCGAGCCTTCGCCGGGCGTTGAAACCCGGAAGTCAGCCCGAAGCCGCAAGCGATTGCGGTGAGCCGCCCGACAAAGAGCGCAGCAAAATCTGCTGAAAAGCCTGCGATTATATGGCTGGGGGCAAAGTGCCGCAAGCAACCCCGGGGCTTCCCGAGGATTCCCGTGCGCTGGCGCCCTGTGTTGACCCAACTTTTCGCAACCCGATGCGTGATTTTGTCGCGCTGCCGCCACCGTGTCACTTCCCCTGTCCCCGTCCCCGCCATTGCCCAGCCCACCGGCCGTCGTGCTCGACACCAACGTCATCTTCGACTGGCTGGTGTTCCGCAACCCGGGCTGTGCCCCACTGGTGGCGGCACTGGAGGGCGGTCGGCTGCAGTGGATTGCCACCATCGCAATGCGTGACGAGCTCGCGCACGTACTGTCTCGCGGCGTGGCGAGCGCCTACTCTCCGAACCGGGAGCAGATCGAAGCCACCTGGAGTCGCCTCGCCCGGCTGGTCGAACCGCCGTTGCCCACGCTCGTGCCGCGGCTGCGGTGCACCGACACCGACGACCAGAAGTTCATCGACCTGGCCTTGCACCAAGCCCGCTGGTTGATCTCACGCGACCGGGCGGTGTTGAAACTGGGCAAACGGGCCGCGGCGCTGGGGGTGACCTTCACCACGCCGGAGCGTTGGGTGGATCCTGGCGCCTGAGGCGGGCCGAAAAAAAGGGTGGCCGAAGCCACCCTTTTGATCGAACGGAAGCAGGCGCTTACTCGGACGCGTCCGGCGTGGCGTCCGCCGTCGTGTCGATCGAGTCGGCCGAAGCGAACTCGGCGGCTTCCGCCAGCGAGATCGCACGGCGCTCGGCGTCGTCCAGCTCTTCCTTGACCTTGCGGGCGTCGTGGAAGGCCATGCCGGTGCCGGCGGGGATCAGGCGACCCACGATGACGTTTTCCTTCAGGCCACGCAGCTCGTCGCGCTTGCCCATGATGGCAGCCTCGGTGAGCACGCGCGTGGTTTCCTGGAAGGACGCCGCGGAGATGAAGCTGTCGGTGGACAGCGACGCCTTCGTGATGCCCAGCAGCACGTCGCTGTGGGTGGCGATCAGCTTGCCTTCCGAACGCAGGCGGTCGTTCGTGTCGAGCAGTTCCGAACGCTCCACTTGTTCGTTGGCGATGTAGGTGCTGTCACCCGGGTCGACGATCTGGACGCGGCGCAGCATCTGGCGAACGATCACCTCGATGTGCTTGTCGTTGATCTTCACACCCTGCAGGCGGTACACGTCCTGCACTTCGTCGACGATGTAGCGCGCCAGTTCCTCGATGCCCAGCAGGCGCAGGATGTCCTGCGGGTCCGCCGGACCGTCGACGATGGATTCGCCCTTGTTGACCACCTGGCCTTCGTGCACCAGGATGTTCTTTTCCTTGGCGACGAGTTCCTCGTAGACCTTGCCTTCCGGATCGGTGATCTGCAGGCGAACCTTGCCCTTGGTCTCCTTGCCGAACGACACCGTGCCGGTCATCTCGGCCAGCGTGCCCTTGTCCTTCGGCGTGCGCGCCTCGAACAGTTCGGCCACGCGCGGCAGACCGCCGGTGATGTCACGGGTCTTCTGGCCTTCGACCGGGATCCGTGCCAGCACTTCACCCGGCGCCAGGTCCTGGCCGTCGCGGATCTGGATCAGCGAGCCCACCGGGAAGCCGATGGTCACCGAGTGGTCGGTGCCCGGGATCTTCACTTCGTTGCCCGACGGGTCGAGCAGCTTGACCTGCGGACGAACCACCTTCAGTGCACCACGGCGCTTCGCGTCGATGACGACCAGGGTCGACAGGCCGGTCACTTCGTCGAGCTGCTTCGCCACGGTCAGGCCTTCTTCGACGTTCTCGAAGACGGCACGGCCGGCGAACTCGGTGATGATCGGGCGGGTCAGCGGATCCCACGTGGCGAGCACCAGGCCAGCCTTGATCTGCTGGTCGGCCTTGATGTTCAGCACGGCGCCGTACGGCACCTTGTGGCGTTCGCGCTCGCGGCCGTGCGGGTCCGAGACGACGATTTCGCCGGAACGCGAAATCACCACCAGGTCGCCCTTGCCGTTCGTCACGTACCGCATCGTGGCGTTGAAGCCGATGATGCCGTCCGACTTCGCATCGACGCTCGAAGCCACCGCCGCACGCGACGCCGCACCACCGATGTGGAACGTGCGCATCGTCAGCTGCGTGCCCGGCTCGCCGATCGACTGTGCCGCGATCACACCCACGGCTTCGCCGCGGTTCACGAGGCCGCCACGGCCCAGGTCGCGGCCGTAGCAGCGGCCGCAGAGGCCGAAACGCGTGTCGCAGGTGAGCGCCGTGCGCACCTTGACTTCGTCGACGCCGGCGGCTTCGAGGCCGTCCAGCGTGTCTTCGTCGAGCATCCTGCCCGGCGGCAGCAGCACCTCACCCGTTTCCGGGTGCTGCACTTCGATCGCGGTCACGCGGCCGAGGATGCGGTCGCGCAGGCTTTCGATGACTTCGCCGCCCTCGACCAGCGCGCGCATGTTCATGCCGTTCTGGGTGCCGCAGTCGTCTTCGGTGACCACCAGATCCTGGGTCACGTCGACGAGACGGCGGGTCAGGTAGCCCGAGTTCGCGGTCTTCAGTGCCGTGTCCGCGAGACCCTTCCGGGCGCCGTGGGTGGAAATGAAGTACTGCAGAACGTTCAGGCCTTCACGGAAGTTCGCCGTGATGGGGGTCTCGATGATCGAGCCGTCAGGCTTGGCCATCAGGCCCCGCATGCCGGCCAGCTGGCGGATCTGCGCGGCGGAACCGCGGGCACCGGAGTCGGCCATCATGTAGATGGAGTTGAACGACTCCTGGTCCACGGTGTTGCCGTGGCGGTCGATGGTCTTCTGCTTGGACAGCTGGCTCATCATGACCTTGCCGACTTCGTCGCCGGTCTTGCCCCAGATGTCCACGACCTTGTTGTAGCGTTCGCCGGCGGTCACGAGACCCGAGACGTACTGCTGCTCGATCTCTTTCACTTCCTTCTCGGCGCGCTCGATCAGCATGTGCTTTTCCTTCGGCACGAGCATGTCGTCGATCGCGATCGAGATGCCGGCGCGCGTGGCCAGGCGGAAGCCCGACTGGAGCAGCTTGTCGGCGAACACGACCGTTTCCTTCAGACCGCACTTGCGGAACGAGGTGTTGATCAGGCGCGAGATTTCCTTCTTCTTCAGCGCCTTGTTGATGTTCGAGAACGGCAGGCCCTTCGGCAGGATCTCGCTCAACAGGGCACGGCCCACGGTGGTGTCGACGAGCTTGGTCTCCGGCACGAACTCGCCGGTTTCCTTGTCCTTCGTCCACTCGGTCAGGCGCACGCTGATCTTCGCGGTGACTTCCACCTGCGCGTTGTCGAGTGCGCGCTGCACTTCGATCACGTCGGAGAAGATGATGCCTTCGCCCTTGCCGTTGATGCGCTCGCGCGTGGCGTAGTACAGGCCCAGCACCACGTCTTGCGACGGCACGATCGACGGTTCGCCGTTGGCCGGGAACAGCACGTTGTTGGAGGCCAGCATCAGCGTGCGGGCTTCCATCTGCGCTTCAATGGACAGCGGCACGTGGACGGCCATCTGGTCACCGTCGAAGTCGGCGTTGAAGGCCGCGCAGACGAGCGGGTGCAGCTGGATGGCCTTGCCTTCGATCAGCACCGGCTCGAACGCCTGGATGCCCAGGCGGTGCAGCGTCGGCGCGCGGTTCAGCATGACCGGGTGTTCCTTGATGACTTCTTCAAGGATGTCCCACACCACCGGCGTGCCCGATTCCACTTCCTTCTTCGCCGCCTTGATGGTGGTGGCAATGCCCATGGCTTCCAGGCGCGAGAAGATGAACGGCTTGAACAGCTCGAGCGCCATCAGCTTCGGCAGGCCGCACTGGTGCAGCTTGAGCGTGGGGCCCACCACGATGACCGAACGGCCAGAGTAGTCGACGCGCTTGCCCAGCAAGTTCTGGCGGAAGCGGCCGCTCTTGCCCTTGATCATGTCGGCGAGCGACTTCAGCGCGCGCTTGTTCGCACCGGTCATCGCCTTGCCGCGGCGGCCGTTGTCGAGCAGCGAGTCGACGGCTTCCTGCAGCATGCGCTTTTCGTTGCGCACGATGATCTCGGGCGCCTTCAGCTCGAGCAGGCGGGCCAGGCGGTTGTTGCGGTTGATGACACGACGGTAGAGGTCGTTCAGGTCCGACGTGGCGAAACGGCCGCCGTCCAGCGGCACCAGCGGACGCAGGTCCGGCGGCAGCACGGGCAGCACGTTCATCACCATCCACTGCGGCTTGATGCCCGACTTCTTGAAGGCTTCCATCACCTTCAGGCGCTTGGAGTTCTTCTTGACCTTCAGCTCGGAGCCGGTCATGTCGCCGCGCAGGCGTTCGGCCTCGATGTCGAGGTCGATCTCGGCGAGCAGCTTCTGCACGCCTTCGGCGCCCATCAGCGCGATGAATTCGTCGCCGAATTCCGTGCGCTTCTGGTCGTAGTCGTCTTCGGACATGATGCTGAACTTCTTCAGCGGGGTCATGCCCGGGTCCACCACCACGTACGCTTCGAAGTACAGCACGCGCTCGATGTCGCGCAGCGTCATGTCGAGCACGAGGCCCAGGCGCGACGGCAGCGACTTCAGGAACCAGATGTGCGCGCAGGGCGCGGCCAGGTCGATGTGACCCATGCGCTCGCGGCGAACCTTGGTCTGCGTGACTTCAACGCCGCACTTCTCGCAGATCACGCCACGGTGCTTCAGGCGCTTGTACTTGCCGCACAGGCACTCGTAGTCCTTGATCGGGCCGAAGATCTTGGCGCAGAACAGGCCGTCACGCTCGGGCTTGAACGTGCGGTAGTTGATGGTCTCCGGCTTCTTGACTTCGCCGAAGGACCACGACCGAATTTTCTCGGGGGAAGCCAGTCCGATCTTGATGGCATCGAAATGCTCATCAGGGGTGAACTGGCGGAAGAGATCAAGCAAACCCTTCATACATCTCTCCTTTAGTTGCGCTCGAGTTCAATGTCGATACCGAGCGAACGGATCTCTTTGACCAGCACGTTGAACGACTCCGGCATGCCGGCTTCGATGGCGTGCTCGCCCTTGACGATGCTCTCGTACACCTTGGTGCGGCCGTTCACGTCGTCGGACTTCACGGTCAGCATTTCCTGCAGCACGTAGGACGCGCCGTAGGCTTCCAGGGCCCACACTTCCATTTCGCCGAACCGCTGACCACCGAACTGGGCCTTGCCGCCCAGCGGTTGTTGCGTGACCAGCGAGTACGGGCCGGTGGAACGGGCGTGCATCTTGTCGTCGACCAAGTGGTGCAGCTTGAGCACGTGCATGTAGCCGATCGTGACGGGGCGCTCGAAGGCGTCACCGGTGCGGCCGTCGTACAGCTGGGCCTGGGTGCGCGTATCGGTCAGGCCCTTGGCCTTGGCGATGTCGTCCGGGTAGGCCAGCTTGAGCATGCCGCGGATCTCTTCTTCCTTCGCACCGTCGAACACCGGCGTCGCGAACGGCACGCCCTTGGTCAGGTTGCGCGACATCTCGAGGATCTCGGCATCGCTCAGGTGATCCAGGCGCTCGGTCTTGCCGCCCGACTTGTTGTACAGCTCGTCGAGGAACGAACGCAGCTCGGAGACCTTCGCCTGTTCCTGCAGCAGGTTGCCGATGCGCTGGCCGATGCCCTTGCCGGCCCAGCCGAGGTGAACCTCGAGCACCTGCCCGACGTTCATCCGCGACGGCACGCCCAGCGGGTTCAGCACGATGTCGCACGGGGTGCCATCGGCCATGTAGGGCATGTCTTCGACCGGGTTGATCTTGGAGACCACACCCTTGTTGCCGTGACGGCCGGCCATCTTGTCGCCAGGCTGCAGGCGGCGCTTGACGGCCAGGTACACCTTGACCATCTTGAGCACGCCCGCGGGCAGCTCGTCGCCTTGCGTGAGCTTCTTGCGCTTTTCTTCGAACGCGAGGTCGAAGCTGTGGCGCGTCTGCTCCAGCGAGTTCTTGATGGACTCGAGTTGGTTGGCGATGTCGTCTTCCGACGGACGGATGTCGAACCAGTGGTAACGCTCGACGCTGGCCAGGTACGGCTTGTCGATGGCGGTGCCCTTGACGATCTTCTGCGGACCGCCGTTGGCGATGCGGCCGACCAGGAGCTTCTCGATCCGGTCGAACGCGTCGGCTTCCACGATGCGCAGCTGGTCGTTCAGGTCGAGGCGGTAGCGCTTGAGTTCATCGTCGATGATCTGCTGGGCGCGCTTGTCGCGGACGATGCCTTCACGGGTGAAGACCTGCACGTCGATGACGGTGCCGCTCGTGCCTTGGTCGACACGCAGCGACGTGTCCTTCACGTCGGAAGCCTTCTCGCCGAAGATGGCGCGAAGCAGCTTCTCTTCCGGCGTCAGCGTGGTCTCGCCCTTCGGCGTGACCTTGCCCACCAGCGTGTCGCCCGGGTTCACTTCGGCACCCACGTACACGATGCCCGATTCGTCCAGGCGGGCCAGTTGCTGCTCGCTCAGGTTCGGGATGTCGCGCGTGATTTCCTCGGAGCCGAGCTTGGTGTCGCGCGCCATCACCACCAGTTCCTCGATGTGGATCGAGGTGTAGCGGTCTTCGGCGATGACACGTTCGCTGATCAGGATCGAGTCTTCGAAGTTGTAGCCGTTCCAGGGCATGAACGCGACCAGCATGTTCTGGCCGAGGGCCAGTTCGCCGATGTCGGTGGACGCGCCGTCGGCGATGATGTCTTCCGCCGCGACCAGGTCACCGCGCTTGACGATCGGGCGCTGGTGGATGTTCGTGTTCTGGTTGGAACGCTGGTACTTGATCAGGTTGTAGATGTCGACGCCGACTTCACCCGCGACCGTTTCCTTGTCATTGACACGGATCACGATGCGGTTGGTGTCGACGTAGTCCACCACACCACCGCGGCGGGCTGCCACGACGGTGCCGGAGTCTTTCGCGGCCACGCGTTCCACACCGGTACCGACCAGCGCCTTTTCAGGACGCAGGGTAGGCACAGCCTGGCGCTGCATGTTGGCGCCCATCAGTGCGCGGTTCGCATCGTCGTGCTCGAGGAACGGCACGAGCGAGGCGGCAACCGACACGATCTGGGTGGGGGCGACGTCCATGTACTGGATGCGCTCGGCCGAGGTCAGCACCGATTCGCCGTTGTCACGGGCGCTCACCAGTTCGTCGATCAGGCGGCCTTCACCGTCCAGCGTGGCGCTGGCCTGGGCGATGACGTACTTGCCTTCCTCGATGGCCGACAGGTAGTCGATCTGGTTGGTCACCTTGCCTTCGGTCACGCGACGGTACGGCGTCTCGAGGAAGCCGTATTCGTTCAGCTGGGCGTACAGCGCGAGCGAGTTGATCAGGCCGATGTTCGGGCCTTCAGGCGTTTCGATCGGGCACACGCGGCCGTAGTGGGTCGGGTGCACGTCACGGACTTCGAAGCCGGCACGTTCGCGGGTCAGGCCGCCCGGGCCCAGGGCCGAGACACGGCGCTTGTGCGTGATCTCGGAGAGCGGGTTGGTCTGGTCCATGAACTGCGACAGCTGCGACGCACCGAAGAACTCCTTGAGCGCCGCGGAGATCGGCTTGGAGTTGATCAGGTCGTGCGGCATCAGCGCTTCGGTCTCGGCCTGGCCGAGGCGTTCCTTGACGGCCTTCTCGATGCGGGCGAGGCCGCTGCGGTACTGGTTCTCGGCCAGTTCGCCGACACAACGCACACGGCGGTTGCCGAGGTGGTCGATGTCGTCCACTTCGCCGCGGCCGTTGCGCAGTTCGACGAGGATCTTCACCACGTCGAGGATGTCGTCGTTGCTGAGGGTCATGGGACCGTCAGCGGTGTCGCGGCCCACGCGGGCGTTGAACTTCATGCGGCCCACGCGCGACAGGTCGTACGTGTCGGCGTTGTAGAACAGCCGGTTGAAGAGGGCCTCGACGGCGTCTTCGGTGGGCGGTTCGCCAGGGCGCATCATGCGGTAGATGGCAACGCGCGCGGCCAGCTGGTCGGCCGTTTCATCGGTCGACAGCGTCTGCGAGATGTAGGCACCTTCGTCCAGCTCGTTGGTGTACAGGCACTGGAGGTCCTTCACACCCGACTGACGCAGCTTCTTCAGCAACATCTCGGTCAGTTCGTCGTTGGCCTTCGCGATGATCTCGCCCGTGTCCGGGTCGACCATGTTGCGTGCCACCACGCGGCCCACGAGGAAGTCCTCGGGCACGCTGATGAACTGGGTTTCCGACTGTTCGATCTGGCGCGTGTGGCGCGCCGTGATGCGCTTGTCCTTTTCGACCACGACGGCGCCGTTTTTGTCGGTGATGTCGAATCGGGCAATTTCGCCACGGAGGCGGTCCGCGACAAACTCCATCTGGGCACCGGAGTCCATCAAGCGGAAATTGTCGAACACGAAGAAGTGCGCGAGGATCGATTCCGGATTCAGGCCGATGGCCTTCAGCAGGATCGTCACGGGCATCTTGCGGCGACGGTCGACGCGGAAGTACAGGATGTCCTTCGGGTCGAATTCGAAGTCGAGCCACGAGCCACGGTAAGGGATGATCCGCGCCGAGAACAGCAGCTTGCCGCTCGAGTGGGTCTTGCCCTTGTCGTGTTCGAAGAACACGCCCGGCGAACGGTGCAGCTGCGACACGATGACGCGCTCGGTGCCGTTCACGATGAAGGAGCCGTAGTCGGTCATCAGGGGCACTTCGCCCATGTAGACCTCTTGCTCCTTGATCTCCTTGACGGTCTTCGCCTGGGGCGATTCACGGTCATAGATGATCATCTGGAGCTTGGCGCGCACGGCCGCCGCGTAGGTGAGCCCGCGCAGCTGGCACTCCCGCGTGTCGAACGCGGGTTTGGCCATGTTGAACTCGATGAATTTCATCTCGACGAAGCCATTGTGGGAAACAATGGGGAACGCGGAGATGAACGCGGCCTGCAGGCCCTCGGGCTTGCGCTTCTGCGGAGGAATGTCCTTTTGCAGGAAAGCAACGTACGACTCCTTCTGCATCGTCAGCAGATAGGGGACGTTCAAGACATTTTCGCGTTTACCGAAGCTCTTGCGGATTCGCTTGCGCTCGGTATAGCTGTAGGGGGTTGTTTGCTGCGCCATATGTGATTTCTCACTCCGTCTCAGGGAACGATGCCCGGGCCCAGGGCTCCGTCCCCGAAGGCGACTGTCTTTCGAACCTTGCGTTCGAAGCTTGGTGGTTGGCCACTACCAACCGCTGGCGGACAACCCCGGCATTGCACCGAGGCCCGACCAAACCCGTTCTCTGCAGTCGGATCAGAGAACACTTGAAAAAGCCTTTGATTGTCAATCGAAAGGCTTTTTCAGGTGTTCTCCCAGGGAAAAGACCCTTGACAGAGCCTGCCCCCTGGAAGCACAAAAGGCTGGGGGCCTTGTCGGCACCCAGCCCCCTGCACAGAACGCAATTACTTGAGTTCTGCCTTGGCGCCGGCTTCCACCAGCTTCTTGACTGCGGCTTCGGCGTCGGCCTTGGCGATGGCTTCCTTGACGTTCTTCGGAGCGCCGTCGACCAGGTCCTTGGCTTCCTTGAGGCCCAGGCCCGTCAGTTCGCGCACGGCCTTGATGACCGACACCTTGTTCGCGCCGGCTTCGAGCAGCACGACGTTGAATTCGGTCTTCTCTTCAACGACAGCAGCAGCAGCACCGCCGCCGCCAGCCGGGGCGGCCACGGCTGCAGCCGACACGCCGAACTTCTCTTCGATGGCCTTGACCAGTTCGTTGAGTTCGAGGACGGACATAGCGTCCAGGGAGGACAGGAAAGCGTCTTTATCGAATGCCATTTTGGGTTCCTAGATGGATAGGTGAATGTTGAATCGGAAGATCAGGCTGCAGCGGGGGCTTCTTCGGCTGCCGGCGCTTCGGCGCCGCCACCCTTCTTGTCCGCCACGGCGACGAGGGCGCGGGCGAAACGCGCGATCGGGGACTGGAGCAGCCCGGCGATCTGCGTCAGCAGCACTTCCTTCGACGGCACAGCGGCAAGGGCCTTCACGCCATCGGCGGTCAGGACCTTGCCATTCAAAGCGCCTGCTTTGACGACGAGCTTGTCGTTGCCCTTGGCAAAGTCAGCGATAACTTTGGCCGCGGCGACAGCGTCTTCCGAAAAACCGTAGATCAGCGGGCCGACCATGCTCTCCGAAGCCACCTCGAAGGGCGTACCGGCAACGGCGCGACGAGCCAGGGTGTTCTTCAGCACGTGAAGGTACACGCCCTTTTCGCGAGCCTGCTTGCGCAGTGCGTCCAGGTGAGCGACGGTGAGGCCACGGTACTCAGCCAGCGCGAGCGTCTGCGACTTGGCCGCTTGGGCCGCCACATCCGTCACGACGGTTGCTTTCTCGTTGCGATTGAGACTCAAGGTCTACTCCTCACATCTCGTGCCTTTGGCCGAACCCTTTCGGGACCGCCCTCCGGCACACTCAAGTTCAGCGACCTTCTGTCCAGGAACCCATCCAGGGGATTCATTCCTTTTCAGCGGGACCGCCATCTGCGCGGGCTCACCAACCGCCCCTTGCGGGACCATTGCGTGGATTAAGCGGCTTGCGCCGCACCTGCGGTCTTGGATGACCCGGGCCCGGAGTTGCCTCCAGGCCCGGCCCACCAAACTCCTCGGGTTCGCGCCAGACTCGCGCGAACCTTCAATTCGGATCAGTTCGACGCGGCAGCGGCGATGGACGCCACATCGACGCGGGCGCCAACGCCCATCGTCGACGACACGGCGACCTTGCGCAGGTACACACCCTTGCTCGACGCCGGCTTGGCCTTGTTCAGGGCTTCGACGAGCGCGCGGAGGTTGCCCACCAGCTTGTCGGAGTCGAACGAACGGCGACCGATGGTCGAGTGCACGATGCCGGCCTTGTCGACACGGAACTGCACCTGGCCGGCCTTCGCGTTGCGAACGGCTTGGGCGACGTCGGGCGTCACGGTGCCGACCTTCGGGTTCGGCATCAGGCCGCGCGGGCCGAGGATCTGGCCGAGGGTACCCACGACACGCATCGTGTCCGGGGACGCGATCACGACGTCGAAGTCCATCTTGCCGGCCTTGACTTGTTCAGCCAGGTCTTCCATGCCGACGATGTCAGCACCAGCGGCGCGGGCTTCTTCAGCCTTGGCACCTTGGGCGAACACGGCGACACGCTTGGTCTTGCCGGTGCCGTTCGGCAGCACGACAGCACCACGGACCACTTGGTCCGACTTCTTGGCGTCGATGCCGAGCTGGACGGCCACGTCGATCGATTCGTCGAACTTGGCGGTGGCGAATTCCTTCACCAGGGCCAGTGCGTTGTCGATCGGGTACAGCTTGGTCGACTCGACCTTGCCCACGAGGGCCTTTTGGCGCTTGGTCAGCTTTGCCATGATCAGATCCCTTCCACCGTCACGCCCATCGAACGGGCGGTACCTGCGATCGTGCGAACCCCGGCTTCCAGATCGGCGGCCGTCAGGTCCTTCTGCTTCATCTTCACGATTTCTTCAGCTTGCGCGCGGGTCAGCTTGCCCACCTTGACGGTGTGCGGCGTGCTGGAACCCTTGTCGAGCTTGATCGCCTTCTTGATCAGCACGGTCGCCGGCGGCGACTTGAGGACGAAGGTGAACGACTTGTCCGCGAACGCGGTGATCACCACGGGCAACATCAGGCCCGGTTCGATGCCCTGCGTCTGGGCGTTGAACGCCTTGCAGAACTCCATGATGTTCAGGCCGCGCTGACCCAGCGCCGGACCGACCGGGGGCGACGGGTTTGCTTTGCCCGCCGGAATTTGCAGCTTGATGTAGCCGACAACTTTCTTTGCCATGCTCTAACTCCAGTGAAGGCCCGACTTGCGGGCCCCTGAGTGCTAACGCAAAGGGCTGGTTACCTTTGCTCCTCTTGCCGTCATCTCGTCGACGGCTGGCTACGGGCGGGAAAGGCAGCGCCGTTGCCGGCGTTGCGAGCCTCCCGCCGGGCTCGTGATCAGGACAGGAGGGTCAGACCTTCTCGACTTGCGAGAAGTCCAGCTCGACCGGCGTGGCGCGGCCGAAGATGGTGACCGACACACGGACCTTGGACTTGTCGTAGTTGACGTCTTCCACGGCGCCGTTGAAGTCCGTGAACGGGCCTTCCTTGACGCGCACGGTTTCGCCCACTTCCCACTCGACCTTGGGCCGCGGCTTCTCGACACCCTCTTGCATCTGGGTGACGATCTTCGCGACTTCGGCTTCGGAGATGGGCGACGGGCGGTTCTTCGCGCCGCCGACAAAGCCGGTCACCTTGCTGGTGTGCTTCACCAGGTGCCAGGTGTCATCGGCCATTTCCATCTCGACCAGCACATAGCCCGGGTAGAAGCGGCGCTCGGTGACGGCTTTCTTGCCGTTCTTGAGCTCGACGACTTCTTCCATCGGCACCAGGATGCGGCCGAACTTGTCTTGCATGCCGGCGCGGTCGATGCGCTCGCGCAGGTTGCGCTCGACGGCCTTTTCCATGCCCGAGTAGGCGTGGACGACGTACCAACGCTTGTTGGAAGGCGCAGGTGCCGGAGCAGCGGCGTCGGTGGTCACGATGTCTTCGGTCATCAGTCTTTCCTCAATGCTTCCAACCGAGAATCAGGTCGTACAGCACCCATTCCAGCGTTTTGTCGGTCAGAAACAGGAACAAGGCCATGACGACCACGAACGCGAACACGTAGAGCGTCATTTGCCCGGCTTCCTTGCGGGAGGGCCAGACGACCTTCTTCACTTCGCGAACGGAGTCGCGGCCGAAGGCGATCAGCTGCTTGCCGGGCTCGGACACGAAAAACGTGGCGACGGCGGCAGCCAGCAACACGAGCAGCGCGCCCACGCGCATCCACATGTCCTGCTTGGCGAGGACGTAGAACACGGCCACGGCGGCAATGACCAGGACACCCGCCGCGGCGAGCTTGGCCTTGTCGGCCCCGGTAGAGACCGTTTCGATTTGCGGATTCGACATTTCGCTTCGTCAGATTGTTACAGGCTCACCACCGGCATCCGGCATTTCCGATCACTCGAAACACGGCTGCCTTTCAGCAGCAAAGCCCGCCGGCGTGATGTCACCGTGCGGGCTGCGTGTTCACCAAGTTGCGGGCTTCAGGACCCGTACCTGGCAGGGGCGGGGGGAATCGAACCCACAACCTCTGGTTTTGGAGACCAGCGCTCTGCCAATTGAGCTACACCCCTGTGGAACAGCTATCGAAAATCAGGCGATGATCTTGGCAACCACGCCGGCGCCGACGGTGCGGCCACCTTCACGGATGGCGAAGCGCAGGCCTTCTTCCATCGCGATCGGGTTGATCA
>NZ_LMDI01000048.1 GCF_001425785.1 Rhizobacter sp. Root1221
ATATCGATCCCCCAGCCACTACGAACAGCAGCACGCCGCCGCCCAATAGAGTTCAACGTTCCCTTATCGGGCCGTCCGAAGAAGCTTGACCACGACAGGCCGCCGTATCGGCCGCCGACACCACGGATGAGTTGACCACCGCCGGGCGGCTCATACAAGCAGCGGTGATTGTTGCCATAGAGGTGGCGGGTCAGCACCCCCTGTCGGCCGAGCTCGTGAACCGTCGTCGTGGACACTCCAAGTTGTTGCGCGATCTCCTCGCCGGTGAGCATCCCGCGAAGTCGCAGACGCTCGAACCGACTGCGCAGCTTGTAGGCGCTGCGCACGACGATGACCTTCTTCGGCGAGAACGACTCGCCTCGCCAGTTGCGGTGCCCGAGTTCATTGAGTCTGGCGGCCACCTGCTTGTCGGTTGACGTCTCGAGCAACTCGTCGATGAGCTTGACCACGTCCGGCGCCGTCTTGCGGATTTGCGCAATCGGCCGCGGCTTGTCGACGGATAGGCTTTGGGTTCGACCTCCGCGCCAGCGCACGTGCACCGCGATGCTGGGCCCCGCCACCAGGGTCACATCTTCGATCAACAGTGCCAGCATGCGCTTGCGCTCCATCGCGCTGGTTCTGTCGTCATTCCATACCCGCGGGAAGTCGCGTGCAAGGCCGATGATGCGCTTGCGCGCGGGCTCATCGAGTCGAGCCTGCTCATCATCCTGCTGACGTTCGTGCTCGCGCTGCAGTTCGTCGAGCTCGCGCAAGCGCCGATTCCAGTCGGCCTCCAGCGCGTCGGCCACCAAGCGGTTGTCCGGATCCACCTTCGCGTATCGGCGGCGTGCCAACTCGGCTTCGTAGCGGGTACGTTGCAGCTGCGCCTGACGTTGAGCTGCCGTCTGCTCGATGCGGCGGGCGATCTCTTCTTGTACTGCCAGCGCAATCTCGATGGCCGCCGGCGCCACCGTCTCCAGCAGCAGGGACCCGATGGCATCGTCGACCGCCAGACCATGAACCCACTGGCAAGGTTTGCCGGCGCGGCGCACGACCTCTTCTACGCAGCAGTAGTAGGGGCGCAGCCGGCCCGAGAGGTTCTCGTAATGAACGCGCATCCGAGAGCCACACTTCCCGCAGATCAGACGGCCCTGCAGTAGCGCATTGCCCTCACGAGGCATGCGCCCTCTCTCGCCCGGTGAGAAGCCCAGGTTCTCTCGCAGCTTGAGCTGGTTGCGCTCGAACTCCTGCCAATTGATGTAGCCCTCATGGGCATCACGGATCAACACATGCCAGTCCTGCTGCTTGACGCTGCGCTGCACCGGCCGCAACTCGGCGTTGAACGCGATCCTCGAGCGCCCGTAGACGAAGGCCCCCGCGTAGCGCGGGTTGTGCAGGATCTGCAAGGCACGTGACACGTCCAGCGGAGCCCACAGCAGATCACCCTTGCCGATTCCGCGACGTATCCGTCGCGGGAACAGGACCTCCCGAGTCCGCAGGCGGCGGACCACGGCGCAGGCGGAGCCGGTCTCGCGGAAGGCTTCGAACAACATCGCAAGACTGTCTCGGACCTGTCGGTCAGGGTCCAGCACGACCCGTCCGGCGCCGTCGTACACCAAGCCCACAGGCAGGGGCATCTCGAGCTCACCCCGGCGAGCCTTGTTCAGGATGCCGCCTTGCAGGCGGGACTTCAGGATGTGCAACTCGGCTTCGCTCATCGTGCCCTTCAATCCGAGTAGCAGCCGATCGTTGAACTGCGCCGGGTCGTAGACCCCGTCCTCATCGAGGATCAAGGTGCGCGACATCGCTGCCAGTTCGATCAGGCGATGCCAGTCGGCGTTATTGCGTGCAAGGCGCGAGACCTCCAAGCCAAGCACAATGCCGGCGTGTCCCAGCGCTACCTCGGTCACGAGATGCTGGAAGCCGTCGCGGTCGCGTGCCTGGGCGCCAGACAGGCCCAGGTCACTGTCGATGACGTGCACCCGCTCAATCGGCCAGCCGAGCGCGACCGCACGCTCGCGCAGCGCGTACTGGCGCTTGGTGCTCTCCGTGTTCTCGAACACTTGGCGCAGCGATGATTGCCTCACGTACAGGAACGCGTCGCGGCGAAGATGGTCAGCACCGACCTTCAACACAGATTCAGTGGGCATCGTGTACCTCCAACTGGGTTGCCAGCACCATGTCGGCCAGCAACCGCACGAGCTGGCGATCGAGCGTGCTGGTGTGTGCCTCCGGCGATGCCGGCGGCTTGCTCGGTGAGAGCGACGTCGGATCTGCGATGCTCGACAGCACCCGCAGCCCTTGCCACATGCCGTGGAAGGCGAATGCGCCCAGGGCATCGGGTCTGGCCCGGCCAGCGAGCACGTCGGCGCGCACGTGTTCGTAGGCCTGCGTCGCTTCCTCTTGCGGACGTGTCGCAACTGGCGCCGACGAATGCGTCAGCGTTTTTTTTTGCGGGCCATCGCCCGTTCGATACTGCGTGGGTGCACCGTGACGCCAAGCTGGGTGTGCACCAACCTGGCCATCTCGCGGGCCTGCAAAGGCCCGCCGCCGTGATGATGGGACTCGATCACGCCCATGACCTCGGGCGTGAGCTTGTGAGCTGCCTTGGGGCCACGCGGCCGTGGCAGCAAGCCTGCCACACCATCGCGCTCGAACGCGGCCTCTGCCTGGTAGAAGGTGGGTCGCGACAGGCCGAACAAGCTGGCCGCCTCGGCCTTGGTGACGCCTTCCTCTCGCGCATGCCGAAGCATCTCGTACTTGACCTGCACGAGATCGTTGGCGTCGAAGAACCCGCCGGTCTGGAACCAGACGGCCCGCACTCGCTGCGGCTGGGCGTTCAAGATCCCTGCTTGGCGAAGACGATCGATCTTGGTGGGGGACTTCGACACAGCTTGGAGGGTGCTTGATGTGTAAAGAACAATATGCCGCGTACTCCACGCTGTCAAGGATCGTTTGCCGCGAGCCTCCTGGGGAATCGATGGCAGACAAGCAGTCCACAGCGCAGGCGTATAGCTTGACAGGCCAGGCCGCGGCATAAATGCGTTTACGCATGCGGCGTAATTGTCTTGACACGCGATCGCCGGCTGCTGCGGCGCGACGTGATCTCGCCGACCAATGAAGAGAGCGTCAACAGGTCATCTGCGCGCAGGCACGCGCGACCTGCTGCCGCCTGCGTTCTCGCATCCTGTGGATCCACGTCGGTCCAGTCCGCGGGCAGCGAGCGTAGCTGACCTTGCTGGTCGAAGAACATCACACGGTCCTCGCCCCAGTTCTTCTTGCGCGTCGCCAGTACGAGACGCTGGCCCTTCAACGGGTGAAATGGGTGGGTGACTTCGACCTCTATGGTCGCTCCAGTGTTCGCACGACAGGCAGTTCTGGACTTACGAGAACGGGAAGGCTGAGCGCTTCATCCAATCGGCACTGCGGGAGTGGGCCTACGGTCGGGCTTACGAGCACTCAGACCAGCGGCGCGAAGCGCTGCCGGCCGTCTCTCGACTTCACGAAAGAACCTCTTGACTCTTCACAGCTAGGCGTTGACACACGTCAGAAAAAACGCATTGGTAAACACGAATTCTTAGACGACGCACGAGGCAGAAGATCGGCGCCTGTTTCTGCCGATGAGGTGCCGTGGTCGCACGCGTGGCCTGCAGCCGCGTCACGTTGAATGCGGCGGCCACCACGGTGCGCGTCACGCGGGCGGGCATGTTCGCGCGTGCCGGGGCGCGCGACGAACTCACAACGGCTTGTCGACCTGCGCCAACATGCCGCCAGCGGAACGCTGTTCGAACCCGCGCTGCAACTGCCGTGCAGGCTCCCTCCACGCGATCGTCGACGGAGGATCATCTTTGGCGGCGACCTTTGTGCGGTCATCTTGGCGCACGTTGCGGCCAGCCACCACCGCTTCAACAGCCGCCTTCGGGCATCCCAAGGCCTTCGGCTTTGCTCCGCCGCTCATGTCTAACGTTTCATGTGCAGCGACCACACGATATGCTCTGCTGAAACAAGGGCAAGGACACACGATGAGCCTCATTGAACAGATCAACAAGAAGCGTCGGGAGATCAAGACTGACGGCTATCCTATGTCTATAGGCGAGTGGGTCAGCATGTATGAACGGGAAGAGCTGGACATTCACCCAGAGTTCCAACGGTTTTATCGATGGACCACAGCCCAGAAGGCTGGCCTCATTGAGTCGATTCTTTTGGGCATCCCCCTTCCTCCGATATTTGTCAGTCAACGTGACGACGGCGTATGGGATGTGGTGGACGGCCTCCAGCGACTCTCAACGATCTTCCAGTTCATGGGCCTCCTGCGTGACGACGCGGGCAAACGAATGGAGCCACTCACCCTGGAGGGAACAAAGTACTTGCCCGGGCTACGTGGGATCCGGTGGGACATCGAAGGCGACCCAAAGAAGTCGATGCCGAAAGAACTTCAGCTTGTAATGAAGCGCTCCAAGATTGCCGCCAGCATCGTTCTCAAGGAGAGCGACGAGTCGGCCAAATATGACCTCTTCCAACGCTTGAATACGGGTGGGTCAGAGCTCAGTCCGCAAGAGGTCAGAAATTGCTTGCTCCTGATGGTTAACAAGTCATTCTTTGAGTGGCTAAAGGATTTGCCAAGGTTTGATCCCTTCATTGAAGCTACTGCACTGAGTGATCGGCCGCTTGAAGAGGCGTATGACGTGGAGTTGGCACTACGGTTTGTCTTGCTTGCTCAGATTCCGGAAGAAGATATCAGGTCGATCGGAGATGTTGGGGCCTTTCTAACGGACCGTATGTCCGATGTTGCGCAAGATAAGAAGTTTCGCCGCGCAGGCGCAAAGCAGCTCTTTGAGGATACGTTCTCGGTTTTAAACGATGCTCTAGAAGACGCATCGTTCAAGCGATACAACGCGAAGAAAAAGAAGCACGAAGGAGGCTTCCTGCTTTCCATGTTTGAGGTTGTGGCGCTCGGTGTGGCCTATAACCTCGCACACAACACGCTTTGCTCGAAGGGTGAACTCGTCAAGCGAGCGCGATCGGTTTGGGGCAGTTCTGCTTTTACCGACTGGGCGACGTCTGGCGTCACGGCGAGCAGAAGACTCCCGCGCCTGATTCCTCTCGGCCGCAAGCTCTTCGCGGCATAGGGGAAGCCCCCATGATTCGAACGACGGATCAGCTCATAGATCGAATCGCCGGTGACCTAGTCTGGCGCCGGCGCGAACTTACCGATATGCGCGCACTTGTGCAGGAGTCATCCAGCCAACTGCGATGTCGCGTCGTCATTCGGGCCGCCGTTGCGCTGCTGTACGCTCATTGGGAAGGATTCGTTAAGTCAACATCCTCGTTCTATCTTGAGTTCGTGGCCTCGCATCGAATCCCGTATCGAAAACTCGCTCCAAACTTTGTCGGTTTATCGCTCAGGTCAAAATATTTCGAGCTTGGCGCAAGCGAGAAAATTTCGAGCGGAAATCTCTTGGCTGACTTCTTCTGCACGTCGCTGGATGCGCAGTCAAGAGTGCCGTACAAAAACGTTGTGGATACGAAGTCCAATCTTTCCTCGAAAGTCCTGCTTGATATACTCGCGGCACCCGGTCTCGATCACTCGCAGTTTGAGACTCGTCTAAGGTTCATCGACTCCAGCTTGGTCAGTCCCCGCAATCATATTGCGCACGGAGAGGATCTATCCCTGAAGGTGGCTGAATATTTGGAGCTTCACGATGACGTGATAGCTTTAATCGAGCTCTTTCGAAATGAGGTCGAAAACTCTTCGGTGCTTAGGCGCTTTGAGCGCGCCGCTGTGTAGTCCACTCCGCGCATTGGGGTGAAACCTAACTCGTCCATCGAGCGGACGTCACCAAAGCGGCTTCGCCCCTTTGGCGCCCGCCGCCCATGTCAAACGTTAGGGACCCAAGAAAATTCCGCACAGCGCAATCCCGCAGTACCATGAACTGGAGGAGGTAATGGACATAAAGTACTGGAAGGCGCTCGCCGGACTGGGTATCCCAGGGGTAGCGCTCGGACTGTTCTATAAGCTGTACGACAAGTTCGACTGGCCGCTAGCAAGACTTGCCCCGGAGCTGGTCTTTGTGTTGATATTAGTCTTCATGCTGTTAATTTCGGCCGTAGTGTTCTTTGCTCTGTTCCTATGGCGCCCGCGTCCAGAAGTAAAGACCACCAGCACCGGTGTATCGATCAGCATTCCGAAGAACTGCACACTGCGTGCCGCCGCCACCGTGGTCGCCCGCGATCGCCTGATCGCGTTTGAAGGTTTCTCAGAGAACGAACTTTCGTCCCCGCTAGAGCCTCGCCAGCTCACGGCTGCGACTCCTGAATACCTTATCGAGCAGCTTGGAAGGATCGCAACGCGAAACGTGCGTTCGTATCGCGTGTCCGTCGCGTCGGCAGGAAACTATGTCGCGCGCGTTGCCTGAGTCACTGGGAGACTAATATGCCGAACGTGTGCAAGTGCCCAACTCCGCCGGGTGGTCAAGCAACCTGCAATGATGACCAACTCGCGATTTGCAGAGTTATTAACGGTTTCGCCCATACGGAATGTGCGGACGTTCCGGATGATCTGGGTTCGCTCGCGTCCACCACGGCGAGAAACTGGATACTCTCCAAGGTTTTTCAAGTTCAGCGCAGCTCGTTTCAACAGATTGACCAAGCCGAGTTTGCGATTCTGGGTCGAGGGCGGTATCAAATTCCCGGATCGGCAGATGTAGTTCACTTCAAGATTCCCGTTGGTAGTCGCCGAAGTCGCCCATCCGGGGCCTAACAGGCTGCTGAAATTGCTGCTGAGGGCCGCGTCTGATGTCGCGTGGCGTTGAGTTGGCGATCCGCGATATTCGGGTTGATCGGACCTTGCTCGCCCTTCGATTGAGCAGCGCCGGGCGCCACACGCAGCGCGACGAGGCGGTGTCGCGCCTGCTGGCCGCACGATTCCACGGTTCGTCCGAACATCTCAGGGCGTCAAGCCTGCCGGGCCGCTAAGCGCTAGGGTCGGCCGCGAGCCGCACGTCCACGCCCCTCGCCGCCAGTTCGGGCCAGGGCCGGTCGGTGACGAACGTGTGCACCTGAGGCCAGTCGGCCACACGGTAGGGTGCTACATCGTCCACCTTCGCGTGGTCGGCGAGCACCATCGTGCGCCGGGCCACGCGCACCATCGCCTGCTTGAGCATCGCGTCGGGTTCCTCGGTGGCGGTGACCCCCGCGGCCAGGTCCACCGCACACACACCGGGCACGGCCCAGTCGGCCCGGTGGTTCGCGAGCATCTCGCACGTGGCGTGGCCCCAGAACGCACGGTGCTCGGGCTGCCACACCCCGCCCAGCACCACGAGCTGCACCGCACGGTCGCGGTCGAACACCGCGGCCACGTCGAGCGAGTTGGTGATGACGGTGAGCGGACGCACCGTGAGCGCGCGGGCCATCGCAAGCGTGGTGGACCCCGCGTCGAGCACGACGGACTGGCCGGCCTCGATCAGCCCGGCGCCGGTGTGCCCGAGCGCGTCCTTCACCTTCGCGAGCACCGCCGAACGGCCCCCGAAACCGAGACGCGACGTGTCGATGGATACCGCCCCGCCATGCGTGCGTTGCAGCACCCCGCTGGCCTGCAGGGCTTCGAGGTCGCGGCGGATGGTGTGCTCGGATACCTCGAGCAAACGCGCCAATTCGAGCACCTCGACACGGCCATGGGCATTCAACCAGTCAAGGATGCGGGCGTGGCGTTCGTGGGTGAACCGGGGTGGGGCGGGCGTTTGCATGCCCCGATTGTAAATGCTTGCATTTGCTCGAAGTTGCTCGATTCGAGCAAATCCACTAGCATCCGCGCATGCCGTCCATCCCACTCCCCGCACCCAGGCCGACCCCGTGTCGGCCGCCCATTGGGCCGTCGCGGCCGTCTTCTTTTGCAACGGCGCAGGTTTCGCGAGTTGGGTGTCCCGCATCCCCGCCGTGCGCGATGGCGTGGGCCTGAACGAGGGGGAACTCGGCACGGCGCTCTTTGCGTTGGCCGCCGGCGCCATCGTGGCGTTTCGCCTGTCCGCCCGCGGGGCCGACATCCTCGGCACCCGCACGCAGCTCCTGCTGGCCGCGGCGCTCTACAGCTTCGCGCTGCCGCAGCCCGCGCTGGTGGGCTCGCACCTCGCGCTGGCCCTCACGCTGTTCGTGTTCGGCGCCGCCAACGGCGCGGTCGACATCACCATGAACGCGCTGGGCGTCGAGGTGGAGCGCCGCGCCGGCCGGCCGGTGATGTCGTCGTTGCACGGCATGTGGAGTGCCGGCGGGTTGGCCGGGGCGGTGCTGGGCAGCCTCGCGGCCCACCAGGGGTTGTCGCCCGCGGTGCACCTCACCGCGGTGGCCGTGGTGCTGGCGGTGGTGCTGGCCGTGGTGCGCCCGCTGCTGCCCGACGTGGTCCAGCGTGATGCTGCGCCGGCCCCCGTGTCGAAAGGCCGACCCGATGCGTCGATGATGGCCCTCGGTGCCATGGCGCTGTGCGCGTTCCTCGCCGAAGGGGCCATGGCCGACTGGAGCGCCGTGCTGCTGCGTGACACGCTGGACACCAGCGAGGCAGTGGCCGCGTGGGGCTACGCCGCGTTCGCGGTGGCCATGACCACGATGCGTTTCGTGGGCGACCGGGCCACGCAGCGGTTCAGCGCGGTGTCGGTGCTGCGCGTGGGCAATGCGGTGGGTGCGGTGGCGCTGGCCGTGGCGCTGGCCACGCGGTCGTTGCCGGTCACGCTCGTGGCGTTCGGGGTCGCGGGGCTGAGCCTCGCGCTGGTGGCGCCGGTGGTGTTCGCCACTGCGGGCCGCCGCAGCCGCACCACGCCGGGCCATGGCATCGCCACGGTGGCGAGTGTCGGGTATGCGGGCTTTCTGCTTGGCCCGCCGGTGATCGGCTGGGTGGCTTCGTTCGCCGGACTCAGCGTGTCGTTCGGGTTGCTTGTGGTGCTGCTCGCTGCGCTCGCGGTGATGGCGGGCCAACTGAAGGAACACTAAACCTCGGCCCCTTCGGCCGCCTGCTGCATGCGCGCGTACCAGGCCGGCTGCCCGGTCTTGTAGAGCTGGTACCAGGCCTCCAGTACGTCGTCGTCGTAGATGCCCAGTTCGCTGAAGATGGCGCGGGCGAATTCCAGCGGGGCCATGCCGCCCGCGGTGATGAGCCCGGAGCCCACCACCACCGGCTCGTTCCGGTAGAACGCCGAGCCGTCGTAGCCGGTGCCGTTCAGGTAGGCCTGGGCGTTGCTCGTGTGGTTGCGGTCGTCCAGGAGGCCGGCTTTCGCGAGGCCGGCGGTGGCACCGCAGATGGCCGCCACCGGCACGCCCTGGTCGAGGAAATCGCCGGCCTTGTTGATGGCCCACATGTGGGCGCTGTCGTTGTCTTCCCAGCCGTCGCCGCCCGGCAGGATCAGCATCGCGCTGTCGGCCGGCCGGATCTGGTCGAGGCCCAGGTCGGGCACCACCGTGAGCCCGCCTGCCGAGCGCACCGGCGCATGGCGCCATGGCCCCACCGTGCGCACCTGCCACTGGCCGGGGCGGCGCTGGAACTTCGGCTGCTGGATGCCGGCCACGGCAAACGCGGCTTCCCAATCGGCAAAGCCGTCGAAAACATACAGGTGAACGGTCTGGGGCATGCGGGGTCTCCGTGAATCGGGCGGCGATCCGGAGAGGGGGCATTCAGCGTGCCTGCCCCCGCACGTTCAACGCAACGTGTCGAGGTCCACAGCCGCGGCCATCGCGCGGTACCCGGCATCACCCGGGTGCAGGTGATCGCCCGAGTCGAAGGCCGGCAGCAGCCGGGCCGGGTGGGCCGGGTCTCGCAGCGTGGCGTCGAAGTCCACGACCGCGTCGAACGCCCCGCTGGTCCGGATCCACGCATTCACGGCCTCGCGCACCCGGTCCTTCGCGGGCGAGTGGTGCCCTTCGAGCGGTGTGCCCTGCAGCGCACCTTCGAATGGCGGGATCGTGGCACCGATCACCCGCACGCCATGCACCCGCGCGCGTTCGATGAGCTGGCGGTAGCCGGCGACCATCCCCTCGAGGGTGGCCGGCACCTCGGCGGGGGCGAACGGGCCGCCGGCCCAGCCGATGTCGTTGGTGCCCAGCAGCACGATCACCGCACGCACCCCGGGTGTGGCAAACACTTCCTGCGCGAACCGGGCCGACGCGCTGGTGCCCATGCCGTCCTTCAGCAGGCGGGCGCCGGAGATGCCGGCGTTCAACACCGCCGTGCCGCGCGGGGCGAGGCGTTCGGCCAGCGCGTCGGGCCAGCGGCGGTCCGTGCCCGGTGTGGCGCCGTTGCCGTCGGTGATCGAATCGCCGAGCGTCACGACACTGCCGGTGCCAGGAGGCGCCTGCACCAGGAGGCCGCTGACAAACACCCGCACCGGCAGCGGTGTGGTGTTGCCGCCAAGCGTGGTCTCGGCCACCCCCTGGCCGGTGGCCACGTGCCCGGTGTCACGTGCTTCCCAGTGGAACGTGGACGGTGCGGTGGGGCCAGGCACGAACAGCGACACCGCCACCCGCGCGAGTGGCGCCACCCGCAGGTCGACCGGGTCGCTGACCGCCTCGCCACCCGGAGGCACCTCGACACTGGCCGTGCCGCCGAACGTCACGGGCCGATGGGAGCCCGGCATCACGCCGGCGCCGGCGCCCGCCAGCGCGAACCCGGCGGCACCGATGCGCAGCGGCGTGGTGCCGTACGCGTTCGAGACGACCACGCGCCAGCGTGTGCCGCCCAGGCTCACCCGCATGGGCTGGCGGATGGTCTGCTGCTGGAACTGGAACGGCGCGAACGTGGGCAAGACGAAGTCGCCACCCCACAGCGGCTGCGGGCTGGCGCGCCACGCGCCCACCCAGGGGTCGGCGGCGTGGGCGGTGGTGGAGGCGACGGCGAGCACGGCGGTCAGAAGCAGGGCCTTGAGGTTCATGGCAGGCGATCGGTGAGTGAACGAGCCCTCACGGTAGGTTCTTCCACTTCATCGCGGAAGCCTGCAAAATTGAATGAACCCCATTCGATTCTGGAATGACCCCATGGACACCTTGAAGGCGATGGCCACCTACGTGCGGGCCGTCGAACTGGGCAGCCTGTCGGCCGCGGCGCGCGAGCTGCGCATCACCCAACCCACCGTCAGCAAGGCGGTGGCGGCGCTCGAAAAAACCGTGGGGGTGCGGCTGCTCGAACGCAGCACCGTGCACCTCGCGCCCACCGACGAAGGGCAGCAGTTCTACGTGCACGCGCGCCGCGTGCTCGAGCAGCACGCCGAGGCACTCGATGCCGCACGCGGCCTGGCGGGTTCACCGAGCGGGCTGCTGCGCATCAACGCCCCGCTGGCCATCGGGCAACTGCGCCTGAACGCCTGGCTGCTCGGGTTCCTGCGCATCCACGCCGGCGTGCAGGCCGAGCTGATCCTGAACGACCGGTTCGTGGACCTGGTGGAGGAGGGCGTGGACGTGGCGCTGCGCCTCGGCGGCCCGCCGCCGCCCCACGTGGTGGCGCGCGAGGTGGGGGTGTCGCGGCGAGGCCTGGTGGCGTCGCCGGCCTACGTCGCGAATGCCCCGCGCATCCGGCGCCCGCAAGACCTGGCGGGGCACGAGGTGCTGCAGTTCGCATGGGCCACGTCGCTCGACACCCTCACGCTCGACGGCCCGCGCGGCGCCCGCGAGACGGTGGCGGTGTCGGGCCGGTACCGGGTCAACAGCTCGATGTCGATCCGCGAGGCGCTGGTGCTGGGCGCCGGGCCCGGTCTCGCGCCCGACTGGCTCGTGCGGGACCTGCTCGACCGCGGCGACCTCGTGCGCGTGCTGCCCACCTGGCGCGCCGAGCCGCAGCGGGCCTGGGTGATGTACCAGGCCCAGCGCTACCGGCCGGCCCGCACACGGTTGCTCATCGACGCGCTGGCGGCGGCGGTGCCGGGGTGGCCGGGGTTTCAACGGTAGCGTGGGACGCGCGAAGCGGGGTGCACTTCCGAAGCGTCGATCGGGCCGGCCGCCGTAGCGTTTTTTCTGGAGGAGGCCGGTTTGTCACTGTTTTTCTCTTCTCCAAACCGGATTTGTGTAACTTGAACATCGGATTCAAGGCCCTGGAGGCCCAGTACGGCATGCCGAATGCAGATGCCGCTCGCATGATCCGGTCGATTCAGGAGAGCGGCTGGCGCATCTCAGGCAAGCTTGCGAAGGAGTACCCGCCGCTGGACGACAAGGCATTGGCGTTGCAAGTTGTCGAGGCCGTGCAGTCTGCGTTCGAGGACCGGGAGCCGGTGCCCATCATCCACTGAGCACCGGGCGGGCATCAACCCACGGTGATCACGATCTCGGCGTACTCGCCCGGCGCCACCAGCCCGCGCCCGCCGCCAACGTCGAATTCGTTCAGCAGCCCGGTGATGTCACGCTCCAGCGCGGCCTGCCCCGCGGCATCGAGCGCGGCGAAGGCCTTGTGGGTGGGGCCATACAGGTCGCGGAACACCTGCACGAAGTGTGCGGCCGAGAAGTAGCGGAACATGAACAGCTTCCGTTCCACGCGCAGCTGGTGGGCCACCGGGCCGAACAGCGAGACCAGGTGGGCCTCGGTGCCCCAGAGCGACGGTGAGCGCAGTCCGGCCGGTGGTGGCACATGGGTGCCCACGATCTTCAGCAGGCGGCCGATGAGGCCGTCCGGCGTCCAGTTCGCCAAGCCGATGCGGCCGCCCGGGCGCACCACGCGCAGCAGTTCGCTCGCGGCGCGCGCCTGGTTGGGCGCGAACATCACGCCGAAGGTCGACAGCACGACGTCGAAGCTGCCGGCCTCGAAGGGCAGGGCCTCGGCATCGGCCACCTCGAAGTGCACATCCAGGCCTTCGGCCTCGGCGCGGCGGCGGCCCTTGTCCAGCAGGGCCGGCACGAAGTCGGTGGAGGTCACCTCGGCGAAGCGGCGAGCCGCGGCCAGCGTGGCGTTGCCATTGCCCGCGGCGACGTCGAGCACCTGTTCGCCGGCGCGCAGGTCGACGGCTTCGGCGAGCATCTCGCCCACGATCTGGAGCTTGGTGCCAATCACGGAAAAGTCGCCGCTGGCCCAGGTGGCCTGTTGGCGTTGCTTGATCGCGGTGTAGTCCGGGGCGGTGGTCTGGGAGGGCGTGGCGGTGGCGGTCATGGTGGAACTCCTCTCGGGTAGGTGATTGCCGACGCGGCCGTTGTCGGTGCGCCTATGATTCGCTGCAGCGCCTTCCGGCGCTTGACCCACCGTCTTGCCGCTTTGCTCGCGCGTCCGCCAACCCGATGTCCGCAGCACCATGACGACCCTCGACCCGCTGTCCGACGTGTTGCGCAGTGTGCGGTTGCGCGGGTCTGTCTTCTTCCACGTCAGTTGCCGCGGTCAGTGGGCGGCCCAGGCCGCCCCGTCGCGTGAGCTCGCGCCGGCCGTGATGCCGGGTGCCGAACACGTGATCGAGTACCACCTGTTCGTCAAGGGCGAGGGGTGGGTGGCGGTCGACGGGGAGCCCCCGTTGAGGGTGAGCGAGGGGGGCATCGTGATGTTGCCCCACGGTGATGCGCACGTGGTGTCCAGCGCGCCGGGCATGCGGCCGTGGCCCGAGGACAACTGGTTGTTCCGGATGCTCGACGACCCCAAGCCCATCCCGGTGACGTACCACGGGAACATGGTCGAGCCGGGTTCCCGGCTGCCCATCGACGACGCCAGCACGGTGATCGTGTGCGGTTTCATTGCATGCGACCTGCGGCCGTTCAACCCGCTGATCGACGCACTGCCGAAGTTGCTGCACCTGCCCGCCGAGGGCGTTGGCGCCTGGGTGGCACCGATGCTCGAACACGCGGTGTCGGAGTCGGCGGCCCGGCGCGCCGGCTCCGCCGCGCTGCTGGAACGCGTCAGCGAGATGGTGTTCGTCGACAGCGCACGGCGCTACTTCGACTCACTGCCCCCCCAGTCACAAGGTTGGCTCGGCGCCTTGCGCGACCGGCAGGTGGGCCGCGCCATCGCGCTGATGCACGCCGAACCCGCCGAGGCCTGGACGCTGGAGGACCTGGGCCACCGCGCAGGCCTGTCGCGCTCGGCCCTGCACGAACGGTTTGTCGCGCTCACCGGCCTGGCGCCAATGCAGTACCTGGCCCGATGGCGCATGCAATGTGGTGCCCGCTTGCTGCGGGAAAGCCACGCCAACGTGGCGGCCGTGGCGCTTGAAGTGGGCTACGACTCGGAGGCGGCGTTCGCCCGCGCGTTCAAGCGTGCCACCGGGTCGCCGCCGGCCGCGTGGCGGCGCGCGCAGCGGCAGTCGGCCGGGTCACAATGACACCAGGCAGGCGATGATCGCATCGCCATCTGCCGACCCGAATCTACGGAGACTGCCTGTGCATCGCATTTCACGGATTCTTTCGACCGCGCTCGCCGTCGGCGCGCTGGTCTGTGCCCCGGCGCACGCCGAGGGCATCGTCGGCACGGGCTTTCCGGCTGGCTTCCCGGTGATCGAGGACACCTCGCTCGCCAAGCCGGTGATCGGCTTCGGCGCGGCGGGGCCGGTCACGCGCGTGCCGGTGATCTTCCTGCATGGCAACAACGACACGCCGTTCCCGACCGCCTGCAACCCATTCGGTCGCGTACAGGCCTTTGCGCAATACCTCGCCGAGCGCGGCTATGCCGCCAGCGAACTCTGGGCGCTCGGCTACCAGGGCGACCAGTGCAACCTCGCGGCTGACCAGACCAACCGCTCGCGCATCGCGCACACCGTCGCGGCGAACGTGCCGGACCTGAGCCGCTTCGTCGCCGCGGTGCTGGCCTACACCGGTGCGCGCGAGGTCGACATCGTCGCGCACAGCCTGGGCGTGCCACTGGCGCGCGAGTGGATGCGCCAGGAACACGCGTACCACCAGGTGCGGCGTTTCGTCGCGGTCGACGGGCCGAACCACGGCATCATCAATTGCTCGCCGAACCCGCTCAACTACTTTCAGGCACCGGCGGCTGGCGGCTTCACGCCGGCGAGCGAGGTCTGCAAGGAGCTCGGCTCGCCCGACACGCCGTTCCTGAAACGGCTGAACCGCGGCGACGACACCCCGGGCCCGACGCGCGTGCTGGTGATCCGCAATGCCGACAAGAGCTTCGTCTACTTCCCGGTGCAGGATGGTGCGATCGCGCCGGTGCCGGCCGAGGATTCGTTCGGCCGCCCGACCCCGTTCTCGCACAGCGCGAGCCTGCAAGGCGCGGCCGAGTTGAATCTGCTCGGACAGGGCGCGTTCGACCCGGTGCTGGGCAGCTCGCACATGGGCATCCTGAACTCCCCGCAGACCTGGGACGCGACCTTCGACTTCCTGAGCGCGCGGCCCCACCGCTGAGAGGCAAGCGCGGGCTCGAACCGCCCTCAGCGTCCACGCCACTTCGATCAGGCATGGGCGGCTCGGCATCGACGGTGGATGTGGGCAAGGCCATCGCATCTGCGCTTGAGCCATAGGCCGGGTTCAGCGCCGCCGGCCCCGCCTTCTTTCGATGACGTCCAGATCGATCCGGGCGAATTGAAGGAACGCGGCGGCTGCGAACTGCTTACAGAACTTACTCGGTCGGATGCGTGAACGGTCAAGAAGGTCCCGCCGCCTGGCGGAATATGCGCACCGTGATGCAACACCTCTCCCGGCGTGGGCGTAGCCGGGTTGGCGGTTGCGATTCGCCGGACCTTTCTGGAATGCCTCGCCATGACCTCTCGCCGTTGCGCGCCCCGCCCATCGTCCCGTCAACCTGAGCCGGTACGTCACGCCTTGGTGTCTGCCCGCGCCTGGCGCCTGGCCGCGCTGGTGCCCCTGATCGCGCTTGTCGCGGCCTGCGGTGGCGGCTCGGGAGGGGACACCGTCGCGCAGACACCAACGGCTTCGCCATCGCCATCGCCGTCTCCCACGCCCACGCCCACGCCCACGCCCGCGCCCGCGCCCGCGCCCGCGCCCGCGCCCGCGCCGGCGCCGGCGCCCGCGCCAGCGCCAGCGCCAGCCCCTGCGCCTGCACCTGCACCTGCACCTGCACCTGCACCTGCACCTGCACCTGCACCTGCACCTGCACCTGCACCTGCACCTGCACCTGCACCTGCACCTGCACCTGCACCTGCACCTGCACCTGCACCTGCACCCGCACCCGCACCCGCACCCGCACCGGCACCGGCACCGGCACCGGCGGTCGACGAGGGCACCACGGCAACCACCTGGGCACCGGCCAACGCCACCCCGAAGCCGGCTGTCACCCCGGGCACCTGGCGCGCCGGTGGCCCCAACCCCGAACAGTCGCACTTCAAGCTGCTCAAGGAATCGGCCCACTTCGCCTTCTATTCGGACGAGACCCTCTCCGAGGCCGACCTGACCCTGGCGGCCGAGACGCTCGAGAACACGGTCTGGCAGAACCTGTTCAATTCGAACCTGCTGATGCCCGAGCCGTTCTACAACAAGGCCGACAAGATCAAGCCCGCCATCCACATCCACTCCGGCTGGGGCCTGACCGGCGGCGCCTGGGTGGATCCCCAGCGCAACCTGCACATGGGCATGTGGATCGCGCCCAGTGCGCTGAAGGACCGTTGGGGCCTCACGCACGAGTTCACGCACGGTTGGCAGTTCTGGGCCACGAACAACGGCGGCATGGCCTGCAACCAGTCGAACACCTGCGG
>NZ_LMDI01000049.1:0-15754 GCF_001425785.1 Rhizobacter sp. Root1221
GCCCTTGATCTCCTTGGCGGCGTTGGCCGAGCGCTGGGCCAGGCTGCGCACTTCGGAGGCCACCACGGCAAAGCCGCGGCCCTGTTCGCCGGCACGGGCCGCTTCCACCGCCGCGTTCAGCGCGAGGATGTTGGTCTGGAAGGCAATGCCGTCGATCACGCCAATGATGTCGGCGATCTTCTTCGAGCTGGCGTTGATCTCGTCCATGGTGTGGACCACCTCGGACACCTTGGCGCCGCCGCGTGCGGCCACTTCGGCGGCGGACGAGGCGAGCTGGTTGGCCTGGCGGGCCGCATCGGCCGACTGGCGCACCGTGCCAGTGAGCTGTTCCATCGATGAGGCGGCCTGCTGCAGGTTGCTGGCCGTCTGTTCGGTGCGCTGGCTGAGGTCCTGGTTGCCGGTGGCGATCTCGGCACTGGCGGTGCCAATGGACTCCGTGGCCTGCTGCACGGTCTGCAGGGAGCCGCGCAGCTGGGTGACCATGCGGCCGAGTGTCCGCAGCAGGTGGCCCACTTCGTCGGTGTCGTGGCTGTGGGGCGTTACGTCGAGGCGGCCCTCGGCCACCTGGTCGGCGGCGTGCGCGGCGGCGTTGATGTTGGCCGCGATGCGGCGCTGGGTGATCCACGCGAAGCCGAGCGTGCCGGCGATGGCCGCGAGGCCCAGGGCCAGCAGCCCGCCCGCGGCCAGCAGGGCCATGCGCTCGAGCTGGGCGCTGGTTTCGGCGGAGCGTTCCTCCACGCGCGTGATGACCGACTCGACGATGCGGCGCAGGGCCTGGAAGTGTTCCTCGGCGGTGGCCAGCGCGGCGATGCCCGTGTTGGGGTCCACCGTGGACATGTCGATGGCCGCGTCAGCGGACTTCTGGTACTTGGCGATCTCGGTGCCGAAGCCGGCGAGTTGCTCGCGGATGGCCGGATCGGGGGATTCCTCGCGCACCTTGTCGACCGCGCTGGCGATCACCTCGAGGCGGCGGCCCTGCTGGCTGCGCGTGGACTTGATGACCATCTCGTCGAGCGAGCCCACGATGGCGACGGTGCGAAAGAGCTGGGCCCGCACGTCGCTGAGTTCGGCCTGGATGCCCGAGGCCTTCGCATGGCTCTGCAGCACGGCGGCGTGGTCGACCGTGCTCTTGCCCTTGTAGGTGTTCAGCACGAGGAGCGAGGCCCCGAGGACCAGCAGCAGCATCACGCCGCTCACTGCGGGCGCCACCATCAGTTTTGCGCTCAGTTTCATGGGTCTTGTCTCCTCAACGGGCCGCGGGCGCGGCCAGGGTGCCGTGCGCGGGACGGGTCACTTGTAGATGCCGCCGCACACCACGGCGTCGTCGAGCTTCTCGCAGTACATGCGCTTCGGTTCGATCTTCTTGCTGACCGGGTTGGTGAACTTGTAGTCCTGCCAGAAGGTGCCCTTGGACTGGGCGAGGTCGACCCGTTCCTTGACGAACGCCTTGCCGTCCACGTCCTTCAGGTCGATGAGGTTCTTGCCCACCATCTTCTCGTTGGCGCCGTGGGCGCGCACCACGCCGTCGAGGCCGTAGACCACGAGGTACAGGTCGCGGTCGTTGAACTGGCCGCCCTTGGTGGAGATTTCGGCGTAGCCCTTTTCCTTGCCGCTCGACTTGATGAACGAGATGCCCTTCTTGACCATGGCGGTGGCCTCGGCGGCGGTGGCATTGGCGGTCTGGGCATGGGCGGCGCCGGTGGTGACGAGGACGGCGGCGAGGCTCATGCGGAGCAGGGTGCGGACGGACATGGGAGATCCTTTCGAGGTGGGACGGAGGGCGGGTCGGACGGTTGGGCCCGGTCCATGGGCTATCGGCTGCCTCTGGCGGGGGCTGTAGGTCATTCACTCACGGCTGCGGGAATTTTGTGCAGCACTCGGCTCGCGTGGTCGCCGCATAACGGCGCCTTAAGGGGCGCTGTTTGCCGGGCCCCAATGACAACGGCCCGCGGTGCCGAAGCAGCCGCGGGCCGTGGGGCCGGAACGCCGGGAGGTCAGTGGCGCGACTTGCGCACCAGGCTGCCCACGTCCAGGATCAGCGCGACGCGGCCGTCGCCCATGATCGTGGCGCCCGAGACGTCGTGCACCTTGCGGTAGTTCGCCTCGAGGTTCTTGACGACTACCTGCTGCTGGCCGAGGAGTTCGTCGACGAGCAGCGCAACGCGCCCGCCTTCGGCTTCCACCACCACCATGATGCCGCTGACATGTTCGAAGTCGAAGCGGGGCACGTCGAAGACACGCTCCAGTTCGAGCACCGGCATGTACTCGTCACGCACTTCCACCACGCGGCCGGAGCCGCCGATGGTCTTGACCATGTCGCCCTGCACCTGGAAGGACTCCACCACCGACGACAGCGGGAGGATGTAGACCTCTTCGCCGACACCGACGGACATGCCGTCCATGATGGCCAGGGTGAGCGGCAGGCGCACCGAGACGCGCATGCCGTAGCCTTCGGCCGAGTCGATGTCCACCGTGCCGCCGAGCGACGTGATGTTCTTCTTGACCACGTCCATGCCCACGCCACGGCCCGACACGTCGGTGACCACGTCGGCGGTGGAGAAGCCCGGCGCGAAGATCAGGCTCCAGACTTCCGAATCGCTCATCGAGTCGGGGGCCGGGATGCCGCGTTCGCGGGCCTTGCGCAGCAGCTTCTCGCGGGAGAGGCCACGGCCGTCGTCGCGCACCTCGATCACGATGGAGCCGCCCTGGTGGGAGGCCGACAGCGTGATGGTGCCGGTCTCCGGCTTGCCCTTCGCGAGGCGCTCTTCCGGCGATTCGATGCCATGGTCGCAGCTGTTGCGCACGAGGTGGGTGAGGGGGTCGGTGATCTTCTCGACCAGGCCCTTGTCCAGTTCGGTGGCTTCACCCAGCGTGACGAAGTCCACCTTCTTGCCGAGCTTGGCCGCGAGGTCGCGGAGCATGCGCGGGAAGCGGCTGAACACCATCGACATCGGGATCATGCGGATCGACATGACCGATTCCTGCAGATCGCGGGTGTTGCGGTCGAGGTCGGCCAGGCCGGAGGCCAGCTGCTGGTACAGCGCGGGGTCGAGGCCCTGGCTGTTCTGGGCCAGCATGGCCTGGGTGATGACGAGTTCACCAACGAGGTTGATCAGCTGGTCGACCTTTTCCACCGACACGCGCAGCGTGGAGGCTTCGGCCGCGGCCGGGGCCTTCTCGGCGCGGGCGGCCTTCGGGGCCGCCAGCGTTGCGGCCGGGGCCGCTTCCGCTGCGGTGGCGTTGGCCTCGGCGGCGCCGGTGGGCACGCCCGGGGCGTTGTCGAAGAAGCCGTAGCCGGGGTCCGGGGCCTCTTCCGGCGGCGCACCGGGCGCATCCTTGTGGAAGCCGAAGCCCGGGCCGAGCGGCAACAGGACGACTTGCTCGCGGGTCACGTGAAACGTGAACAGGTCGAGCAGGTCGCTGTCGGTGCTGGTGGTGCAGATCTTGAACCGGCGCATGCCGTCGGCCGGCATCCCGTTGTCGAGCGGCTCGATGGTGCCCAGGTCGGCGATTTCCTTGAACAGCTCGACGAGGTTGTCGGCCTGCTCAGGGTTGTCGAGCGGGCCGACACGCAGTTCGATCACGCGGGCTGCCGACGCGTCGACCGGCTCGGCCAGCACGGACGGCGCGGCGATGGGCACGTTCACCGCCGGCGGCGCCTTCACGGCCGGCGCGCCACCGGACGACATCGCGCGGATGTTGAACAGGAGCTCCGTGGTGTCGAGTTCGTCGCCGTCGTTGCCCTGGTGGCGGGCCAGCTGGGCGCGGAGCGCGTCACCCGACTGCAGCAGCACGTCGACCATCGGCGCCGTGGGCGCGAGTTCGTGGCGGCGCAGCTTGTCGAGCAGCGTTTCCATCTGGTGGGTCAGTTCGGCAACGTCCTTGAAGCCGAACGTGGCTGCGCCGCCCTTGATCGAGTGGGCGCAACGGAAGATCGCGTTGAGCTCCTCGTCATCGGCCGATTCGACGTTCAGGTCGAGCAACAGCTTTTCCATGCGGTCGAGGTTCTCGCCCGCTTCTTCAAAAAACACCTGATAGAACTGGCTCAGGTCGATGCCGGCGCTCGACGACGAGCTCTCGGAGGACATCTCGCCCATGGTGGCGTGCTCCTGGATGGGAATGGAGAGGGAAGGGTTGCCCGCGATCAGCGGACGACCTTCTTGATCACTTCGATCAGCTTGGCCGGGTCGAACGGCTTGACCAGCCAACCCGTGGCGCCCGCCGAGCGTCCCGCCTGCTTCATCTGGTCACTGGACTCGGTGGTCAGGATCAGGATGGGGGTGGACTTGAACTTCGGGTTGTCCCGCAGCTTCTTGGTCAGGCTGATGCCGTCCATGCGGGGCATGTTCTGGTCGGTCAGGACGAGGTCGAAGTCACGACCGTTGGACTTCTCGTAGGCGTCTTGGCCGTCGACAGCTTCGACCACGTTGTAGCCTGCGCTCTTCAGCGTGAACGAGACCATTTGGCGCATGGAAGCAGAATCGTCCACCGCGAGGATTGAATGCATGGCTTTCTCCGGATTGCTCGGTTGATTTCGGTTGTGCGAAGCAGTTCTTTAGAACAACTCGATGGAACCCACGTCCATCTCGGCCTGGGTGACCGGATTGGGGCGGAGCGGGGGCTCCTCGGCGGCGGCTTCGCCGTCTTCGTCGTCGGCGAATGCTTCGCGCGCCAACCGGTCGACGCAACTGCGCAAGCGCTTGTGGGTGTGGTGGATCAGCTGGGACGCCATGTCCTGGAACTGCAGCGCCGTGACGGCCCCGCCCAGGTCCTGCATGACGCCGGAGATGACTTCTTCGCTCTCTTCGCCCGTGTGCGGGTGCGAACGCAACAGGCGGATCTGCTCGGAGGCGCCGTAGAAGCGCTGCATCAGCGTGTCGCAGGCGTCGGAAAGCAGGGTCTGCAGGCGGTCCAGGTCGTTGCTGGCCGTCATCAGGTGGTCCTGCAGGTCCGCGGCGGCCTCCAGCGGGAGGGCCCCCCCGCCGCCAAAGCTCTCGGACATGCCGTTCGCGTCGTTCGCGTCGTTCATCAAAACTCCACTCGGGTTGGAGACGGGCCCGCCGCCGCAAGGAAAACGTGGCGCACGGAAGTCATCTGCATGGATTTTTCGGCAGATCGGGGGGCGACATAAGGACGATCACGGGCCTAAACCGGGGGCATATCGCCAGAACGCGGGCCGAGGCGTGAAATACGTCCGCTGCCGGCCGTTCGCCGGGGATCGGGGCATACTCGGGACATGTCCTCCAAGCCTTCAGAGCAACGGACGCTCCGCCTGCTTCATCTCGAGGATTCCGAGGCGGATCACGTCCTCACGATGGCGCACCTGCGCCGCGGCGGTCTCGTGTTCGACGCGGTCCGCATCGATTCCGAGGCCGAGTTCCTCGCCGCCCTCGATCCGTCCGAGGATTGGGACGTGATCGTCTCCGACTACAACCTCCCGGGCTTCTCCGGACTGGTCGCGCTCGACCTGCTCAAGGCGAGCGCCCGGCCCATCCCGTTCATCCTCGTTTCCGGGGAAATCGGTGAGGACACGGCCGTCGAGGCCATGCGCAACGGCGCCAGCGACTACCTCCTCAAGAACAACCTCTCCCGGCTGGTGCCGGCCGTGATGCACGGGGTGGAGGTGCACGAGGTGCACCTGGCGCGCCTGCGGGCCGACCAGGAGCTGGGCGCGTCCAAGCAGCGGGTGCACGAGCTCGTGCAGCACTTGCAGACCAGCGTGGAGGGCGAACGGGCGGCCATTGCCCGGGAGATCCATGACGACGTGGGTGGTTCGCTCACGGCGCTGAAGTTCGACCTGGCGTGGATCGCCCGGCACACCGACTCGCCCGAGGTGCAGTCGCGCGTGAATTCAGCGCTGGAGACCGTCACGCACGCCATCGAGGCCAGCCAGCGCATCATGCACAACCTGCGTCCGGCCATCCTGGAGCAGGGGCTGGTGGCCGCGCTGCAGTGGATGACGAGCCGGTTCGAACGCCGCACGGGCATCCAGTGCCAGTTCCGGTCGCGGCATGCCCACCTGTCGCTGCCGGCTGGGGTGCCCCTGGTGGCCTACCGCACCGCCCAGGAGGCGCTCACCAACGTCACCAAACACGCCAACGCCACCGAGGTGAACATCGACCTGACGCTGGCCGGCGGGGTGATGTCGCTCGAGGTGAGCGACAACGGCCGCGGGCTGAATCCGGACGACCTCGCCAAGGCCCGTTCGTTCGGCATCCGGGGGTTGCACGAGCGTGCCGGCACGGTGGGCGGCTGGGTCGACCTGAGCAGCAGCTCGTTCGGCACCACCCTCATCTTGTCGGTGCCACTGGACATCGTCGACGAAACCGAGGACGCTGCGCACTTGGAATTGCCCGAAGCAGGCACACCGGCACCCGATGACTATGACCCCACCTCGTGGGGCGATCTCTGACCCGAGGGGACGAGCAGAACATGATCAAAGTCATTCTTTGCGACGACCACGCGCTGATCCGCCGTGGCATCCGCGACACCCTGTCCGACGCCCCCGACATCCAGGTCGTCGGCGAAGCCGGCGACTATGGCGAACTGCGCGCGCTGCTGCGCACCGCGGGCGAGGTGGACGTGCTGGTGCTCGACATCAACATGCCCGGCCGCAGCGGCCTCGACGTGCTCCACGTGCTGAAGGACGAGGGCAACACCATGAAGGTGCTGGTCGTCTCGATGTACCCGGAGGACCAGTACGCCATCCGCGCGCTGCGCGCCGGCGCCTACGGCTACGTGAACAAGGGCGGTGACCCGGGCCTGATCGTCACCGCGGTGCGCACCGTGGGGCAGGGCCGCAAGTACGTCACCCCCGAGATCGCCCAGATGCTGGTGGAGAGCCTGACCACCCCCACGAGCGAGGCGGCCCACGAGAAACTCTCCGACCGGGAACTGCAGACCCTCGTGATGATCGCCTCGGGCAAGCGCCTGTCCGACATCGCAGACGAACTCACGCTGAGCCCGAAGACGGTGAGCGTGTACCGGGCGCGGGTGCTGGAAAAGCTGGGGTTGTCCAACAACTCCGAGTTGACGGTGTATGCCATTCGGAACGGGTTGGTGGGGGAGTGACTGCGCCATCCCGGCGCGGTCCTGCTCGACGCGGGGGCCTCGCCGTGGCGTCAGGCCAAGGTGGGCCCCGGCCTTCGCCGGGGTGACACGGGGGGAGAGCGAGCGACGCCAGCGATGCACCGAATCGCGACCACCAGGCTAGAAGGCGAGCGAAGCGAAGCCGCAGATCAAGCTACCGCCGAGCCCGGGTCCCCCGGGCGACCGCGGGCGCCCCCCTCGGGGGGCAGGAGCGAAGCGACGTGGGGGGCTCAAAACCCCAGGCTGGCCAGGAGGTCGTCGACCTCACCCTGGTTCGACACCACGTCGGTGCGGCCGGCGGGGTTGACCACCGGGCCGTTCAGCACCGAGGCGTGTTCCACCACCTTCTGGGCTTCCGGCGGAGCGGCCTGCACCAGCAGCTTCACGAGGCTGTCTTCCAGGTCGGCGGCCAGCGCCACCACCTTGGCGACCACCTGGCCGGTCAGGTCATGGAAGTCTTGCGCCATCATGATGTCGGTCAGGTGCCGGTCGATGCGCTCGGTGGCGGCCTCGACATCTCCCACGAAGTTCATCACGGCGCCGGTGGCCACGGCTTTCACCGGGTCGGCCACGATGGCGGCGGCCATGCGGCGGGTGTCGGCGGTGATGGTGGCGTGTTCGGCCTTGGCCTGGTCCACCGAGTTCAGCACCTTGTTGGCGGCCGCGCCGGTCTTCTCGGCGATGTAGTTCAGGCGGCTGCGCGCGTCGGGCAGGCCTTCGGCAGCATTCGCCAGCTTGGGCATCACGCCGAGCTGGGTCAGGGCGTCGTGCAGCTGGCGGGTGATGGCACCCAGTTGCTGGAAAACTTCGGGCGAGGCGCCGGCTGGCGACAGGGTCGCCACAGATTCCATTTTCATGATGGATGTCCTCAGGCGGCGGTGGCCAGCTTCTGCATGATTTTTTGAACCTTCTCTTCCAAGGTGGCCTTGGTGAAGGGCTTGACGATGTAGCCGGCGGCGCCATCCTGCGCGGCGCGCACGATGTCTTCCTTGCGGGCTTCGGCCGTGACCATCAGCACCGGCAGGTGCTTCAGGCTCGCATCGGCCTTGACGGCGGAGAGCAGCTCGAAACCGTTCATGTTGGGCATGTTGATGTCGGAGACGACGAAGTCGAACTTCGCGTTCTTCAACATGTTCAGCGCGACGGCGCCGTCTTCGGCTTCCTCCGCGTTGTTGTAGCCGATCTCCTTGAGCAGGCCGCGCACGATGCGCCGCATGGTCGAGAAGTCGTCGACGATCAGAAATTTCATATCGGTGCTCATGGCTGACCTCGCTGGTGTCCGCTTGTGTTATCGGGAACTCCGGGCAGAGATTGAGGGCTCTGCGGCCGGGTTGTCGTTGGGGGCGTCGTTTTTCGAAGAAGGTGTGACACTTTCCTCATCCGTGGTGCGCTCGGCATGGAACAGGCGGTCCTCGGCATCACGGTTCATCACGATGATGCTGATGCGGCGGTTGGACGGGCTTTGCGGATCATTCTTGTCGAAGGGGGTGCTGGAGGCCAGCCCCTGCACACGCAGCACGCGGGCATCGGGCAGGCCGCCGGCGAGCAGTTCGCGCCGCGAGGCGTTGGCCCGGTCGGCGGAAAGCTCCCAGTTGCTGTAGCCCAGCGCGCCGCTGCCAAAGGGCGTCGCATCGGTGTGGCCTTCGAGGGTGAGCCGGTTCGGCACCTCGGTGAGCACGCCGCCGATCTCCCGGAGCAACTCCCTCATGTACGGTTTGACCACCGCGCTGCCGCTGTCGAACATGGGCCGGTTCTGGTCGTCGACGATCTGGATGCGCAGCCCGTCCTTGGTCATGTCGAGGAGGATCTGCGACTTCATGCCCGAGAGTTTCGGGTGGTTGTCGATCACCTTCTGCACCCGTTCGCGCACGGCCTCGAGCTTGGCGGCCTCGGCCTTGGCCTGTTCCGCCTTCATCGCGGCCAGGTTGATGGTGCTGCGGCTGTTGTCGATGTCGCCGCGCTTGACCTGGCCCCCGGAGCGGCTCAGGTCGGTGCCGCCGCCCTTGATGACGTGCGACGAGTCCCCGGAGCCGCTTCCGCCGCTCAGCAGCGCCACCTTCAGGGGCGACTGGAAGTAGTCGGCAATGCCCTTCTTGTCGCCCTCGGTGGTGGAGCCGAGCAGCCACATCAGCAGGAAGAACGCCATCATCGCCGTCACGAAGTCGGCGTAGGCGATCTTCCACGCGCCGCCGTGCGCCGCGTGGCCGCCCTTTTTCACCCGCTTGATGATGATGGGCTGGAGCTTCTTGGAATCACCGGCCATGGGTCAGCTCCGGTGTGGCGGCACGAGGGGGCATCACTTCTTGCCCTTCACGTGGCTTTCGAGTTCCGAGAAGGTGGGGCGTTCGGTGGAGTAGAGCACCTTGCGCCCGAACTCCACGGCCACCTGCGGTGCGTACCCCTGCATGCTCGCGAGCAGCGTGGTCTTGATGCACTGCAGCTCCTTGTGCGATTCGTCGTTCTTCTGTTCCAGCAGGCCGCCGAGCGGTTCAACGACACCATAGGCCATCAGGATGCCGAGGAACGTGCCCACGAGGGCCGAGCCGATCATGCCGCCGAGGATCGCGGGGGGCTGGCCCACCGAGCCCATGGTGTTCACCACGCCAAGCACAGCCGCGACGATGCCGAAGGCCGGCAGGGCACCGGCGAGCCGGGCGATGGCCGAGACCACGGCATGGGCCTCGTGGTGGTGGGTGTCGATCTCGTTGTCCATCAGGCTTTCGATCTCGTGGGCGTTCAGGTTGCCCGAGACCATCATGCGCAGGTAGTCGGTGATGAACTCGACGACGTGGTGGTCGGAGCCGACGGTGGCGTATTTCTTGAAGACGGCGCTCTCGTGCGGGGTGTCGACGTCCTTTTCGATGGACATCAGGCCTTCCTTGCGCGCCTTCTGGAGGATGTCGTACATGAGCGCGAGCAGCTCCATGTAGCGGGCCTTCGAGTACTTCGAGCCCTTGAGCAGCGTGGGCAGCGCGGCGATGGTGGCCTTGAGCACCTTCGGCTGGTTGTTCACGACAAACGCACCGAGTGCGCCACCCAGGATGGCCATCAATTCCGTCGGCAAGGCGTGGATGATCACGGTGATGTTGCCGCCGTGAATGATGTACGCGCCGAAGATGCACCCGAGGGCGACTGCGTAACCGATGAGAACAAACATGATGGTGGAAGTCCGTGTCCCTGAGCCGCTTTATCGGCGTCACACCGAGCGTCTTGAGTGTCGCCCGCCCAAAACCAGCCCGATCGGTGCAACAACAAGGTGATCAGGGGCCAAACAGAGAAGGCAGAGGGCAAGCGACGCGAAGCGAGCAAAGCCCAGTAACGCGGGCGTCGGGAGAGCAAGCGCAGCGAAGCGACAGATCAAGCTACACGCGAGCCCGGCTTTGCCGGGTGACCCGTGGCGCCCCTCGGGGGCAGGAGCGAAGCGACTGGGGGGCCAAAAAAAACGGCCCCCGCAGGGGCCTGTAATGCACCTTGCGGGTGCCAGGAGGAGACAAGCAAGAAACCGTTGCCGGTCCACCTTGTTATCGGCGGGCCGGCGAAATTATTCAGTGCATCTGGATGCCGCCGGTGGCCTTGCCCTTGCCGGCGCGAGCCGGCGGGTTGCACAGGCCGCAAACGTAGTGCTTCGAGATTTCGTGCGGGTGGGTGACGAAGCGGCCACCGCACTTGGAGCATTCGGTCAGGGTGAGCATGCCGTTGTCGACGAACTTGACGAGGCGCCAGGCGCGCGTCACCGACAGCAGGGCTTCCAGGCCCTGCGCCTGGGTCTGCTCTTGATAGAGCTGGTAGGCCTTGATGACGGTGTCGATCTCGTCCATCTCGGCGACCTTGTTCAGGTACTCGTGGATGTTCAGGAACAGCGAGGCATGGATGTTCGGCTGCCAGGTCATGAACCAGTCGGTGGAGAAGGGCAGCTGGCCCTTGCTCGGGGACTTGCCCGAGACTTCCTTGTACAGGCGCAGCAAGCGCTCATAGCTGAGGTCCGTCTCCGATTCCAGCACCTGCAGGCGGGCGCCGAGGTTGATCAGCGTCACTGCGCGCTCGATCTGCTTGGCTTCGGTGAGGATGCTCTTGGTGCGCGTCATTCTTCTTCTCCTGGATCGGGTCGAACGTTTGAACGGGTGGGGCGGTCGAACGTCGGATCAGGCGGCTTCTTGATGGCGGCCGGCCATCAGGATGCTGGCATGCAGGCGGCTCGTGGTGTCGTTCGAGGCCGACTTGCCGTGGTTCGTGAGCAGGCCCCACACCAGGTCGTCGTCCATGCGGAAGCGGCACAGCAGTGTGTTGCCGGAGGCGATCTTCATCATCTGGGCCGGGCTGAGCAGCGAGATCATGGAAGCGCTCTCTTCGCTGATGCCGAGGCGGTACAGGGCCTGTTCGCGGTCCGTGCGGATCAGGCTCTGGGCGAGCATGATGTAGGACAGATTGGCTTCACGGATTTCGGAGAGGATCTGGTCGGCGTTCATGCTGTTTTCCTTCGGCGGTTGTTTCGTTGGCTTGTCGCGTTGGCTTTGTGTCTCAACGTGAAGCGAATTGTGAAACGCGAAGAACAACCCCGACATCAGGTCAGTTCTGTGGCTTGAGTCCAGCTTCTTCCGTGGGCCGTGTCAGGCAAATGCTTACGCCCCGTCAGCTGGCACGGTGCTTTGTCGAGCATCTGCCAGGACGAGTGTGGTGTGGTTCACGGATGGGGCCCGAAACGGGCCGCCTGATCCGGGTTTCCCCGGGTCAGATGGATGACATGCCCTACACGGCGGCGGGCAGGTGGTCGGGCCGAAGGCCCGCCAAGTGGCGATCGTGCATGCGCACGTAGAGCGCTTCGAGGGCGGCCGCGGTGGCCGGGGTGTCGAACAGGGGCAGTTCGAGGCGTTGCGCGTGCAGCTGCTGCTGGATGGCACGCAGTGCCGGGGTATTGCCAGCCAGCGCCAGGGCCTTGGCCACGTAGGCGTCCACCGTGTCGCACACCAGGTCCTCGGTGTGGGTGGCGCGTGCGAGGCTGGCCGCCACCCTCGACGCGAAGGTCTGGCCGCGGTAGGTGAGCACTGGCACACCGGCCCACAGCGCCTCGCTGGCAGTGGTATGGGCGTTGCAGGGCCAGGTGTCGAGGAAGAGGTCGGCGTTGCGCAGCCGGGCGACGTGGTCGGACACGGAGACCTTGGGGGCGAACACCACCCGGGTGTTGTCGATGCCCCGTTGCAGCAGCTCGGCACGCAGATGGCGCTCGGCCGGTTCGTTCCAGGCGAGGAGCCACAGCACCGCGTGCGGTGCGCCGTGCAGGATGCGGGCCCAGGCGTCGAGGGTCTCGGGGATCAGCTTGTAGGTCTGGTTGAAGCAGCAGAGCACGAGCGCATCAGGCGGCAGGCCGCACGCCGCGCGAGTGGGGGCGGGGGGCAGGGCGCGCTGGCGGTCGTTGGGCTGGTACGACCAGGGCATCTGGGCGATCTTTTCGCTGAAGTGCGCGGCGGCGTCGAGCGGGGTGACCACCGGGTCGCCGACCACGTAGTCGAGGAAGTCGGCCCCGGTGGTGCCCGGGTACCCGAGGTAGCTCACCTGCACCGGCGCCGGCCGGGCTGCCAGCACCTCGAAGCGGCTGTTGCGGGTGTGGCCCTTCAGGTCGACGAGGATGTCGATGCCATCGTGGCGGATGCGCTCGGCAACGGCCGCGTTGTCGAGGGCGGACACATCCACGACGCGATCGCACGCGGCCAGCACGCGGGCACGCAGCTCGGAGCCATCGTCCCGGCTGTGGCAGTACAGCACCACGTCGAAGCGGGTGGTGTCGCGTTGCTCGAGGAGGTCGGCCATCAGCTGCGCGGTGGCGTGGCGGTAGAAATCGCTGGAGAGGTAGCCGATGCGGATGCGGCCCGGCGCGCGCGGCGTGGCGGGCGCCGGCAGCGGCGTGACGGTGCGCGCGAGCGCCTGCGACCGGGCGGCAGCCACGTGCCGTTGTTCGGCGGGCGATGCATCGATGGACACCAGTGCAAAGGGTGACAGGAGATGGCCCTGCGCAGGCGGAACGCGGCCGATCGCGTCGCGCAGCGAGGCCACGTCGTCGGCCAGGCCGTGCCACCGGCACACCTGGGCGCTTTCGTGCACGAGCAGCGTGAGCGCCATGGCACGGATGCTGCCGTCGTCGAGCGCGGCGGCCGTCCGGAAGCACTCGCAGGCTTCCTCCTTCATGGCCAGTTCCATGAACGTGAGGCCCAGCCGGTAGTGCACGAGGGGCGCGTCGATCTTCTGGGCGAGCGAGAGAAAGAACACGTCGATCGCCTCCCGATGGCGGCCGGCATTGAAGAGTGCGATGCCGTGTGCCGATAGAAAGCCGGCATCGCGCGGCGCCGCGGGCGCCAGCTGTTCGTAGCATGCGGCGGCTTCGGCATGGCGATGTTGCGTGGCCAGGCAATCGGCCAGCAGGCGGCACGCCACGGGGGAGCCGCTGTCGAGCGCGAAGGCGCGCGATGCGGCGGCGATGGCATGGCCGGTTCGGCCCGAACGGCGCTGGGCGTCGGCGAGCTGGGTCCACACGTTCGCGTCGTCCGGGGCGAGTGCCGATGCCTGCTCGAACGCGGTGGCCGCCGCCGTCCAGCGCCGGGCTTCGGCGTGGGCGAGGCCCGCTTGCCAGTGCTTGCGAATGCGTTGGGGGCTGCGGGTGGCTTGCATGCGGGAGGCGTGTGGGGCTGTCCGGGGAATGACGCAGTCTAGGCAACGCGGTCATCGGGCAAGCGCGGAGAAGGCGCTGGAATGTCGGCCTGTTCAGAGGTGCTCCAGACCCCACACCAACGTACGCTTCTTCGATCGATTGAAAAGCCTTTAAAAAAAGCCTCAAGTCCAGCGACCGCCAGTCGAAATTCACACCACGGCCCTCGCAAACATGTGTATGGGGCGAAGGACCGGTAAGGCGAGGGCGCCGCCGGGAATCACGAACTTTGAAGGACATTTCAAATGGCACAGGTCATTGGCACCAACATCTCCTCGTTGAACGCCCAACGCAACATGGTCTCTTCGCAGGCCTCCCTCGCTCAATCGATGCAACGCCTGTCGTCGGGCCTGCGGATCAACTCCGCGAAGGACGACGCCGCCGGCCTGGCCATCGCCGAACGCATGAACGCCCAGGTGCGTGGCATGAACGTCGCGGTCGACGTGGGCGCGTANCAATCGATGCAACGCCTGTCGTCGGGCCTGCGGATCAACTCCGCGAAGGACGACGCCGCCGGCCTGGCCATCGCCGAACGCATGAACGCCCAGGTGCGTGGCATGAACGTCGCGGTGCGCAACTCGAACGACGGCATCTCGCTGTCGCAGACCGCTGAAGGCGCACTCTCCAAGGTGGGCGACTCGCTGCAACGCATGCGTGAACTGGCCGTGCAGGCCCGCAACTCCACGAACAGCGACGACGACAAGGACTCGCTGAACAAGGAATTCGAGCAGCTGCAAAGCGAAATCACCCGCGTGCTGGGTGGCACGGCCTTCAACGGCAAGAAGATCCTCGGCGCGGACGCCACCGACCTGACGTTCCAGGTGGGTGCCAACACCACGACCGACGACGTCATCACCGTGTCCACCACCGACATGACCGCTGACNATCCTCGGCGCGGACGCCACCGACCTGACGTTCCAGGTGGGTGCCAACACCACGACCGACGACGTCATCACCGTGTCCACCACCGACATGACCGCTGACRCCACGATCACCGCCGTGACCGCTGGCACCGCCGTGATCGACAACACCGCCGATGCCACCGCGATCGCCACCGTGATCGACGACATCGACACCGCGATCGACACGGTCAACAACAAGCGCGCCGAGTTCGGTGCCACGCAATCGCGCTTCGACGCGGTGATCTCGAACCTGCAGCAGTCGGTGGARAACCAGTCGGCCGCCCGCAGCCGGATCATGGACGCCGACTTCGCCTCGGAAACCGCGAACCTGTCGCGCTCGCAGATCCTGCAGCAGGCGGGCAACGCGATGGTCGCCCAGGCGAACCAGCTGCCGCAGCAAGTGCTGTCCCTGCTTCGATGATCTCGGCGTCCTTCCGGTAAGCCAACCGGAGGTGCCGCGGAATCTCAAGCCCCCGGACACCGGGTAGCTCGCCGGACCACCGAAACGCCCGCCCCCGGCGGGCGTTTCCGTTTCTTCGCCGGGCTCGCATCGTGCACCTGGCAGGACTTGAGGGTGAATTTCTCCGATCCGATGGGTTATGACAACTTCGTCACGCCCTTTTCCGCCCGCCCCCTTGACAGTGGGTGGGTGAAGCTCGTTGCCCTCAAGTTCCGGTGGGCCGCCCCGATAACTGCATCAACGCACTCGCAACGATCAATCAAGCGGGTACGTGGTCCGGTTAGCCGGCCGATGACGGGAACCTCAGGTGCCTTGATTCAGCGGTTGACTAGCGTCGGGCAGCTCAGTCGCAGTCGGTACCGCAGAGGGCGGCGGCTGATTCGTCCGGCGCTGTTGCCGGGAGTTATCGGAAACCATCGGAGATATTCACATGGCACAAGTCATCAACACCAACATCGCTTCCCTGAACGCTCAACGCAACATGGTGACGTCGCAAGCGTCCCTGTCGCAATCGATGCAACGCCTGTCGTCGGGCCTGCGGATCAACTCCGCGAAGGACGACGCCGCCGGCCTGGCCATCGCCGAACGCATGAACGCCCAGGTGCG
>NZ_LMDI01000049.1:15779-21608 GCF_001425785.1 Rhizobacter sp. Root1221
ATCCTCGGCGCGGACGCCACCGACCTGACGTTCCAGGTGGGTGCCAACACCACGACCGACGACGTCATCACCGTGTCCACCACCGACATGACCGCTGACGCCACGATCACCGCCGTGACCGCCGGCACCGCCGTGATCGACAACACTGCCGATGCCACCGCGATCGCCACCGTGATCGACAGCATCGACGACGCCATCGACACGGTCAACAACAAGCGCGCCGAGTTCGGTGCCACGCAATCGCGCTTCGACGCGGTGATCTCGAACCTGCAGCAGTCGGTGGAGAACCAGTCGGCCGCCCGCAGCCGGATCATGGACGCCGACTTCGCCTCGGAAACCGCGAACCTGTCGCGCTCGCAGATCCTGCAGCAGGCCGGCAACGCGATGGTCGCCCAGGCGAACCAGGCGCCGCAGCAAGTGCTGTCGCTGCTGCGCTGATCGACCCACCTGCACCCGGCCTGGCGGCCGGGGACGTGGGGCAGAGGGCGGAAATGGAGGGGGCTTTCCCTTCATTTCCGCCCTTTGCGTTGGGGGGCTCGCTTCGAGAATCGTATCTACGGGTCTGCGGTGCGAATTGCCGGCCTTGTGCGCCGCCACATGGGAGAAATCTTCCGATGCGGCGGAACGCAATGCCGGTCATCGAACCGGGAGTCATCCGATTCTTGAAGGAGTGCTTTCATGCCACAGACGATCAATACGAACATCGCGTCGCTGAACGCTCAGCGAAACCTCAACTCGTCGCAGAGCGCGCTGTCGACTTCGATGCAGCGCCTGTCCTCGGGCCTGCGGGTGAACTCCGCGAAGGACGACGCGGCCGGGCTGGCCATCGCCGAACGCATGAACGCCCAAGTGCGCGGCATGAACGTCGCGGTGCGCAACGCCAACGACGGCATTTCGCTTTCGCAAACCGCCGAAGGCGCACTGTCGAAGGTCGGTGACTCGCTGCAGCGCATGCGGGAACTGGCGGTGCAGGCGCGCAACTCGACCAACAGCAATGACGACAAGGATTCGCTGAACAAGGAGTTCGTCGAGTTGCAGCGCGAGATCTCGCGCGTGCTCGGCGGCACCACGTTCAATGGCCAGACGATCCTCGGTGCGGATGCCACGTCGCTGACGTTCCAGATCGGCGCGAACACCACCGCCGACGACACGATCACCGTGACCACGACCAACATGGCGACCGACCCGTCGATCGCATTGGTCACCGATCCGACCACGCTGATCGACAACACCGCCGACGCCACCGCGATCGCGACCGTCATCGGCAGCATCGACGATGCGCTCGACACCATCAACAACACCCGTGCCACGTTCGGCGCCACCCAGTCGCGCTTCGACGCGGTGATCTCGAACCTGCAGCAGGCGGTGGAAAACCAGTCGGCCGCCCGCAGCCGGATCATGGACGCCGACTTTGCCGCGGAAACCGCCGCGCTGTCCCGCGCGCAGATCCTGCAGCAGGCCGGCAACGCGATGGTGGCGCAGGCGAATCAGTTGCCACAACAGGTCCTGTCCCTCCTCCGTGGTGGCTGATTGAGCCCCCCAGTCGGCTAGCGCCTCCTGCCCCCGAGGGGCGACCCCGGGTCGGCCGGCGGAGCCGGTCCTCGCGGGTGGCTTGATCTGCGGCTTTGCTGCGCTCGCCTTGTCGTGTGCGAAAAAAATTTGCGTCGGGGGGCTAAAGTTCTCCCGGGTGCCGTCGAAAACGGATCATCTGGGGAACCCCCGGGTGATCCGTTTTTGTTTTTGCTGGTTGAGTTAACCGGAGTTCGCCATGGCCATCTCGTCGACTGGTCTGGGCAGTGGCCTGGATGTGGAATCGATTGTTTCTGGACTGATGGCGGTCGAGCGCAAGCCGGCCGCGCTGCTGGAAACCGCCGCGACAACGATGAAGTCGCAGTTGTCCACCTATGGGCAGTTGCAGAGCTACGTCTCGGCGTTCCAGGACAAGGCGCGGGCACTCAACTCGACGACGTTGTGGGCCCAGACCGTGGCAGCGTCGAGTGACGCGACCGTGGCCTCGGTGACCACCGGCACGAACACCGCGGCGGGCAGCTACAGCCTGACGGTCAGCGAGCTGGCCACGTCGCAGACGGCCAGCACGGCGGTCTTCCCGTCGAAGGAACACTCCCTCGGCCAGGGGCAGCTGACCATCGACCTCGGCAGCTGGACGGGCGACCCGGCCACCTTCGGCCTCAAGGCGGGCTCCACGTCCGTCACGATCGACATCGGCCCCGGCGAAAGCAGCCTGGCGGCGGTGCGCGACAAGATCAACGCGGCAGGTGCCGGCGTCACGGCCACCGTCATCTATGACGCGACCGGCGCCCGCCTGTCGATCCGGTCCACCGAGACCGGTGTCAACAACGGCTTTCGCATCTCGGCGACCGAGACGGTGCCCGGCGATGACGGGGGGCTGGGCCTCTCGGCGCTGGCGTACGACCCGGAGGGTGGGGCCAGCAACATGATGCTGAACCAGACCGCCAAGAACGCGAAGGCCAAGCTGAACGGGCTGGACATCGAGTCCGCCTCCAACACGCTGGCCGACGTGGCCGACGGCCTCACGATCAAGCTGCTGAAGGTGTCCGCCAGCCCGGTGGACCTGACGGTGACGCAGGACACCGAGTCGATGAAGACGAAGGTGACCGAGTTCGCCACCGCCTACAACGACCTCGCCAACTTCATCGCCACGCAGACGAAGTACAACGCCGACAGCAAGGTGGCCGGCAAGCTGCAGGGCGACCGCACCGTGATTGGCCTGCAATCGCAGATGCGCGAGATCCTGCGGGGCACCAGCACCGCGACCTCGGCGTTCGGTTCGCTGAGTCAGGTGGGCCTCGAGGTGCAGACGAACGGCACCATCAAGATCGAAACGAAGAAGCTCGATGCGGCGCTGGCGAAACCGGCGGAGCTGCGCAAGCTGCTCGCATCGTCCGACACGACCAGCGACACGTCTTCCGGAATCGTGTACCGCTTCAACAAGCTGGCTGACCAGGTGCTGGGGGCCGAAGGCCCGCTCGAGACCCGCACGGCGGGCATCCAGTCGAGCATCACGCGCAATGCCAAGCGGGTGGAAGCCATCGATGACCGGCTCGCGCAGACAGAGAAGCGGCTGCGCGCGCAGTACCAGGCGCTCGACACCAACATGGCGAAGATGAGCTCGCTCAGCAGCTACATGTCGCAGCAGCTCAGCCTGCTGTCCAGCAGCAGCTGACGAGGGTCCCGGGGTTCCCGCTCGAATCGGCGCTTCGGCGCCGATTGCATTTCCAGATGCACAGTGAACGCCTCGGCAGGCGTGCGTGGAACCAAAGCGGGAATTGATGCTGAAAGCCGGTTCAGCTGCCGATTCAAGTTCGCACGCCGAGCGTCGATAACTTCAGCAAGACGCACCAACCACTTCGCCCCATGTACGCATCCATGTCCACTCCTTTCGGCCGTTCCCGTACACCCGTCAATGCCTACCGCATGGTCGGTGTCGAAACGGGCGTGGTGACCGGCTCGCCGCACCAGCTCGTCGCGATGCTGTTCGAAGGTTTCATGGATTCCGTTGCGCAAGCCCGTGGCGCCTTGGCACAAGGCCACCTGGAAGCGAAGGGCAAGGCCATCGGCCGCGCCGTCCGTATCATCGAGGAAGGCCTGAAGGCCGGGCTCGATGTGCAGGGGGGCGGGCAGCTGGCCGTCGACCTGCGTGACCTGTACGACTACGTGACGTTGCGTCTGACCCAGGCCAACCTCCGCAACGATGCCAAGTTGCTCGAGGAGTGCCGTGCGCTGATCGAGCCCTTGCAAAGCGCCTGGGTGTCGATCGGCCCGCAAGTTGCCGAGGCCCGCAAATGACGCAACACAAGCAACGCAACGTCCGCCCTCATACTTTTGTGCCGGGAGCCCCCATGAACTCCGCCTTGTTGAACTACTACGAAGCCATCGAACGCGCGAGCGCGGACATGTTGTCGGCCGCCCGCAACGGTGACTGGGACCAGGTCGTGAAGCTCGAAGGCGCTTGCGCCGTGCTGATTTCACAGCTCAAGCATGCTGCTTCGGCGCAGAATCTCGGCAACGAAGAGGCTCAGCTGAAATCGCGCATCATGCAGCGCATCCTGATCAACGACGCCGAGATCCGGCAATTGGCCGAACCCTGGCTCGAAGACCTGGACGGCCTGCTGGCGGGCCGCCCGAAGTCGGTTCACTGAGCCTTGCTGGCAGGTACGCACACCCAACGGAGGTTCCGTGGATCGTCCCCTCGACACGCTGCCGAAGTCCCTCGACGCGCTGGCCTCGGCGCCCGGGGCGCTCGATGATTTCCGCATCACGTCCTCCGCGGAAGTGCTGGCCCTGCTCAAACAGCTGGCCGATGGCAACGTGCTGGTCAACCTCAACAGCAGCAACGGTGGGGTGTACACGAGCACCGTGTGGGCGCTCGACCCCGACCGCGGCACGCTGAGCTTCTCCGCCGACGCGGACGACAACCAGGTCCAGGCACTGGTCGAGTCCGAGGATGCGGTGGCCGTGGCCTACCTCGACAGCATCAAGCTCCAGTTCGACGCCCACGGCCTCGTGCTCGTGCGCGGTGGCCGTGCCAGCGCGCTCAATTGCGCGTTCCCGCGCGAGGTGTTCCGCTTCCAGCGCCGCAACGGTTTCCGTGTGCGCCCGCTGTTGCGCGCCACGCCCATGGCGCGTGTGCGCCACCCCATGATCCCTGACATGTCGCTGCAGCTGCGGGTGCTCGACGTCAGCATCGGCGGCTGCGCGCTGTTCCTGCCTGACGACGTGCCACCCTTGCAGCCGGGCATCACCATCAACAACGTTCAGATCGACCTGGACGTCGATACCCGCATCACCACGACGCTGCGCCTGCAGCACGTGACGTCCATCCAGCCTGACTCCCGCGGCGTGCGCCTGGGTTGCGAGATGGTGAACCCGTCCAGCGACGTGCTCCGCGGCCTCCAGCGCTACATCGACCAGACCCAGAAGCGCCAGCGCATGATGAGTTTGTGAGGATGAGGCCCCCTACGGCGCTTCGCGCCGGTCCCCCCATGGGGAGCCCACGGTCGCCCGGGGGACCCGGGCTCGGTGGTAGCTTGATCTGGCGCTTCGCTGCGCTTGCTTTCCTGGCGTTCGCGACTCGGGGCTTCGCTTTGCTCGCCTCTTGTTGCGGGTTCGTCCCTTCAGGGGGACGAGCCCGCATGGCGAGCGAGCGAAGCGATGCGACGCCCCGAAACGCACGCAAGGCGTTTCCTCGCACAGCCCTGTCGTCCCGGCGCAGGCCCATTGCTGTCCGGGGAAAATCAACCTGAACGGCGGCGTTGCCAGGAGGCATCGGAGGTGCGGCCGATTCACCGACGGGTCGACTCAMTCRCAGCGTKGTCATCCCGGCGAACGCCGGGACCCACTGGACGGGTGGGCCCGAGCGTGTGATGCAGAGCAGGTGGTGCCTGCAGCGGGCCCAAACGTTCCACGCTGTCGAGAGAAGCRTTGAGGCGGGGGGATCAGGCCAGATGTGACCGGAACGTCGCCGCGCCTGGACGCAGTGGGTCCCGGTGTTCGCCGGGATGACCCGAGATTTTCCCCGGACAGCAGTGGGCGAACGCCGGGACCCACTGGACGGGTGGGCCCGAGCGTGTGATGCAGAGCAGGTGGTGCCTGCAGCGGGCCCAAACGTTCCACGCTGTCGAGWGAAGCRTTGAGGCGGGGGGATCARGCCAGATGTGRCCGGRACGTCGCSGCGYCTGGACACGGTGGGTCCCGGCGTTCGCCCACTACTGTCCGGAATAATTTCCCCCTCAGTTGAACAGGGGCGGTTGGGCGGCGGCGAAGGCTTGCGCGGCTTGCCTTCGTCGT
>NZ_LMDI01000050.1 GCF_001425785.1 Rhizobacter sp. Root1221
CGGGATCCGGGCTATGAGTCGGACTGGGGTTTTGGCGAATGCCAGTCTCTCAAAACCTCTCCGGGTGAACACCCGCAACAACCTATTGAACCTTCACACCTAGCGGATCACCCGAGCGTGACCCACACCGGCGCGTGATCGCTCGCGTGTTCCCAGCCACGAACCGCCTTGTCGACGCCGGCCCCGGTGAGTGCGTCGGCGAGTGATGCGCTGAGCAGCACGTGGTCGATGCGCAGCCCCGCATCGCGCGGCCAGCGCTGGCGCAGGTAGTCCCAGAAGGTGTAGAGCGGCGCGTCGGGATGCAGGTGGCGGATGGCATCGAGCCAGCCCTGCGCCAGCAACGACTGCCACGCCGCCCGCGGCTCGGGTTGCAACAACGCGTCGTCTTTCCACGAGCGGGTGCTGTAGATGTCGGCCACTGCATCGGTGGGCACCACGTTCCAGTCGCCGGCCAGCACCACCGGCAGGCCGGTCTCGAAGAGTGACTGCGCGTGGCGGGCCATGCGATCGAACCACGCATTCTTGCGGTCGAACTTCGGGCCGGGCTGCGGGTTGCCGTTGGGCAGGTACAGCGACACGACGATCATGCCCTCCACCGCCGCCTCGAGGTAACGCGCATCGGTGTCCAGCGGGTCACCCGGCAGTTCGCGCCGGATCTCGATGGGTTCGGCGCCCCGCGCGAGGATGGCCACGCCGTTCCAGGAGGCCTGGCCTCGCCACAGCACGCCATAGCCGGCGTCGTTCACGGCGTCCACCGGGAACTTGCCGTCGGGGGCCTTCAGCTCCTGCAGGCACACCACGTCGGGCTCCGCTTCGGACAACCAGCGCAGCAGCAGCGGCAGGCGGGCGTTGACCCCATTGACGTTCCAGGTGGCGATCTTCATGCGGAGTCCTCGACAGCACGGGCAGGACCGTCGAGGACGTGTTCCGCGACGGGCCACCAGCCGGGCAGCAAATCGTGTACCTCCCTGCGCGTGAAGCGGTCGTCGATCAGGTGCTCGATCCGCCTTGACCCCGTTGAACGACGTCTGCTTCATCACGGCCAGCAACCTGGCCGCACTGCTTCTGGCTTGATCGCCGGCATGCAAGCCCGACCCTGACCAGGGGGGTAGTGCACGCGCACATTGCAGCCCAAAGCGTGAAATATCTGGCAATAATTGTCCCCACATGAAAGGGTCGAGGGAGACCTCCGCAGGGGTTCAAGGTTGGCAGCGCCAGGGCGGCAGGGCGCTACCCCCATGCGGCGCGCGAGTGCGCGCCGGAGGGATGTTGTTGCCGCCAACATGTAGGAGAGAACATGCGCACACTCACGATTGACGAGCTGTCGACGGTCTCAGGTGCTGGGGAGGAGCCGCCGCCGACGACGACGAAGGGCAACAACGGATGGGGCAATGGGGCGGAAGGCACCAACAAGGGGTCGGACGAGGGCGGCACCGCAGGCTCGAAGGAAGACGAAGCGATCCCCAACGGCCCGGGTCCCGCAAAGTTCGGCACCCGCTGATCGAGGCATGAACTGAAGGCGGCGGGGTGCATCTCACATGTGCCTCGCCGTGCTGATGAACAAGACACAAAGGTGTGGTGGTGTCTGATCCGCACGTTGACTCGAGCCCTCCGGCCATCCCGGCGGGCAGTGGCAGCACGGCGTCGACGCACTCCCAAGTCTGCCTGGCCTCGACCGGCGAAGATCGATCGCTCCAGGAAGGATGCGGCAGCGCGCCTGACAGGGTGCAGCTCTTCCGGCACGAGGTCCTGGCCGAGCGCCAGAACCAATGGGTCGGCTCCGTGGTGCTCGCGCCTCGAAGTTCGCACCGCCTGTTCACGATGGTCGCCGCCGTGGCTTGTGCCGGTTTGATCGCCTTGCTCTTGCTTGGACACTTCACCCGCACGGCCCGCCTGGGTGGCTGGCTTGTACCGCAAGAAGGTGTGGCCCGGGTCTTCGCACCGCGACCGGGCGTGGTGACTGCGATGCACGTGCGCGAGGGCGCGCAAGTTCACAAGGGCGACCCGCTGCTCAACCTGTCTGATGAATTGCGCAGCGCGTCCTTGGGCGCCACGCAGGCCTTGGTGATGCGCCGCCTGCAGGAGCGGCGCGACAGCCTCGCCGACGAACAGCTGCAGCAGCGCCAGTTGCTGGCCCAGCAGCAGACCGGGCTGGCAGGTCGCATCGCCGCCCTCGATGCGGAACATGCGCAGATCGAAAGCGAGGTTCGCCTGCTCAAGGAGCGTGCGCTCATCGCAATGCGTTCGGAAGACTTGCACCGCCTGCAATTCGATCAAGGATTCATCTCTGAACAGCGGCTGCAACTGGTACGCGCAGAGCGCCTGGAGCAGCAGTCGCGCATCGCCGCCCTCGAACGCAGCCGCCTGGCGAATCGGCGTGATCGCCTTGCCGCGCAGGCCGAGCTGCGTGATCTGCCGCTGCGCGCACAACGTGAGCTGGGGCTGCTGGATCGAAGCATTTCCCAGCTCGACCAGGAGCATGCAGAAGCCGAGGCGCGACGGGAAATTGTGGTGACCGCCCCGCAGGATGGGAATGTCACCTCGATCCAGGCCGTGGCAGGGACCAACGCGGATACGGCGGTGCCGATGCTGTCGATCGTTCCGCTCCACCGGCGCCTGGAGGCCCATCTGTACGGTCCGAGCCGGGCCATCGGTTTCGTGCGCGCCGGGCAGCGGGTGCTGTTGCGCTACCAGGCCTATCCATATCAGAAGTTCGGTCATCACGAGGGCCTGGTGCGCAGCGTGTCGCAGTCGGCTGTCGGGCCTGGAGAACTTCCGCGCGAGCTGGCCGGGTTGGGCGCGCTGGCAGGATCGTCGGGTGGCCTCGTCACGGAGCCGATCTATCGCATCACCGTCAGTCTGGACACGCCAGCGCTGGTGTCGGGCGGCGCGAGCCTGCCGCTGCAGTCGGGCATGCAGCTCGAGGCCGATGTGTCGCTCGAGCGGCGGCGCCTGGTCGAATGGCTTCTGGAACCGGTGTTCCGCATCACAGGGCAGTGGCAGCAATGAATGACGGTACCCATGCATTCGGCGCCTTGTGGGGCGATCGCCTGCCCATGACCCTGCAGTCGGAGGCCAGCGAATGTGGCCTGGCCTGTCTCGCGATGGTGGCCGGCTATCACGGCCGCGCCTGGGAGCTCGCGCAGCTGCGTTCCCAGATGTCGGTCTCGCAACGGGGCGTCAACCTCAAGGACCTGATCGGCATGGCCGACAGGCTGGGCTTCAGCGCGCGGCCGGTACGGCTGGAGCTCAGCGAGTTGCCGCTGTTGAAGACGCCGTGCATTCTTCACTGGAACCTCACCCATTTCGTGGTGCTCCGGCGGGCCGACGCCGGTGAGGTGGTGATTCACGATCCGGCAGTTGGCGTGCGCCGGCTGCCGCTTGCGGCGGTATCGAGGCATTTCACGGGCGTTGCGGTCGAGCTTTCGCCTTGCGAGGGCTTCGAGGCCGCGACACCACCTCCGCGGGTGAAGCTGCGCGCACTGCTCGGTCGCATGGTGGGCCTGCGCGGCACGCTGGCGCAGTTGTTCATGATCGCTGGTGCCATCGAGGTGCTGGCCGTGCTCAGCCCACTGTTCCTTCAGTGGGTGGTCGACCACGCGCTGCTGACAGCCGACCGCAGCCTGCTGCTGGTGCTCGCGTTGGGCTTCGGACTGCTGATGGTCCTGCGCACCGCACTGACCGCCATGCGCGGTTGGATGCTCATCGCGCTGGGCGCGACACTGAAGGTACAGGGACCTTCCAACCTCTTCAGCCACCTCGTGAACCTGCCGGCCGCGTTCTTCGAGCAACGCCACCTCGGGGACATCGTGTCCAGGTTCGGTTCGCAGGAGACGATCTTGCGCGCGCTCACCGTCGACATGGTCGAGGCGGTGCTCGATGGCATCCTGGTCCTCCTGACGCTCTCGATCATGTTCGTGCTGGCGCCACTGCTCACCGCGCTGGTGCTCGCCGGTGCGATGCTGTATGCCCTGCTGCGCTGGGGCGCGTGGCTGCCGTTGAAGCACGCCTCGCAGGAATCCATCGTGTGGTCTGCGCGCCGCCAGAGCCACCTCCTCGAGACGCTGCGGGGCGTCAAGACGATCAAGCTGTTCAATAGCCAGGAGGCAAGGCGCACGCACTGGCTCAACCTGTCGGTCGAGGCCGTCAACCGCGATGTCACGACCCAGAAGCTGCTGCTCTGGTTCCGGTCGGCGAACATGCTGCTGATCGGATCGCTGGCCATCAGCGTGGTGTGGATCGGCGCACACCGCGTCCTCGACAACGCCATGACGGTGGGCCTGCTGCTGGCATTTCTCGCCTACCAGGACCAGTTCCTTGGGCGCATTGGCAAGCTGATCGACCGCCTCAGCGATCTGGCCATGCTGAGGCTGCACGGCGAAAGACTCGCCGACATCGCGCTCACGTCTCCGGAGCCAAGGGGCGGACCGGCGTCGCAAGACGCATCGCGGATGCCGGTTTCGATCGAGGTCCGTGATCTTCGCTTCCGCTACAGCGACAACGAACCGTGGGTGCTCGACGGGCTGAACCTGCGCGTTGAAGCGGGAGAAACCGTGGCCATCGTCGGCCGATCTGGCGGCGGCAAGACCACGCTGCTCAAGCTGCTGGTGAGCTTGCTGGTGCCGACGGAGGGCCAGGTGCTCGTCGACGGCGAGTCGCTGCGGCCGGACTCGTTTGCGCGCTGGCGTTCGATGATCGGCGTGGTGATGCAGGACGACCAGCTCTTCAGCGGCACCGTGGCAGACAACATCTGCTTCTTCTCGCCGACACCGGATGCGGAGCACATCCAGGCCTGCGCCCGCGCGGCCTGCGTGCACGACGAACTGATGTCGATGCCGATGGGCTACAGCACGCTCATCGGCGACATGGGCGTGGTGCTGTCCGGCGGCCAGAAGCAGCGCATCCTGATCGCCCGCGCGTTGTACCGGAACCCGAGGGTCTTGCTGCTCGACGAGGCGACGAGCCATCTGGACGTTGAAAACGAATCGGCCGTCTCGGCGGCCATCCGCGCAACGCAGGTGACTCGCATCATCATCGCGCACCGGCCCGAGACCATACGCAGCGCCGATCGGGTCATCGACCTGGATGACTTGCGGCCGCATCGCCACGCACGGTTTGCGCACGCTCTTGCACAGGGCTCGCAGTCGCCACAGCCTATCGCTGGGTGAGCTTTTGCCAGTCGGTCAGATTTTTCCTGTCAATCGCTGACGGTCATGCAAGTACATGAACTGCGGTGGGCTCCGTGAAGCGGGGCTTGGGAGGTTTCCCGGATGTCATGTCCCCACGAACTCGGAGCAACTTCGATGAACAAGCCCTCCCCTCGCATCCGCATGATCGCCCTCGGCTCGGCCGTTGCCTGCGTCGCTTCGCTCACCACGAGCGCCGCTGCCCAGACAACCAACCTGCTGCCGAACCTGAAGGCGCTGCCCGCCTTCAACATTTCCCTGGTTGCCGACTCGGCCGGCGGCTCGACGCTTCGCTTCGCAGCGACCAGCTGGAACAAGGGCGCCGGCCCGCTGGAGATCCGGGCCGGCTCCGTGGATACCGGCTCGGGCAAGCAGCAGGTGTTTCAGCGCTACTTCCTTGCCAACGGCGGCTACGTCGACAACTTCGCGGGCTGGTTCGAGTGGCATCCCGCCCACAATCACTTTCACTTCGATGACTTCGCGCTCTACACGCTGCAGCCCGTCAACGCTCCGGGCGGGTCGTCGCGCACCGGCAGCAAGACCACCTTCTGCCTGCTGGACTCGACCCGGGTCGACGGGTCGCTGCAGGGCGCCCCGGGCCAGGCTGTCTACACCACCTGCGGCCCGGTCGTACAGGGCATTTCGGTGGGCTGGGGAGACATCTACGGCGCCCATCTTCCCGGCCAGGAGATCGATTTCACCGACAACGCCGATGGCATCTACCAGCTGAGGATCGACATCGATCCGAACAAGCGCCTGCTGGAGTCCGACGACAACGACAACGCGTCATGCGTGCTGCTCAACATCAGGAAGCCCAGCTCGGTCACGGTGCTCGACAGCAGCGGCAGCTGCTCGACGGTCACGTCGATCACGCCGAACGCCGCGACGACGGGCACGACGGTGCAGGTCACCATCAACGGCTACGGATTCGCGCAAGGCATGTCCGTCACCTTCGAAGGCGGCAGCGGCCCGCGGCCAGTGGCCTCCAATGTGCGGTTGGCCTCGGACACCGACACGGTGGACACGATCACGGCGACCGTCACCGTGCCATACAAGAAGCAACCCGGCCGCGACCCCGTCTGGGATGTCCGCGTCGGCTCTGGCGGCCTGCTGTCCGGAGGATTCACGGTCACGCGATGATCTCGAGCGCGATGACGCTGGCCGTGGCGAGGCCAAGCCTCCTTCATGCGGGGTCCTCGACAGCACGGGCAGGCCCGTCGAGGACGTGTTCCGCGACGGGCCACCAGCCGGGCAGCAAATCGCGTACCTCCCTGCGCGTGAAGCGGTCGTCGATCAGGTGCACGACCCCGCGGTCGGCTGGCGTTCGGATCACGCGGCCGGCGGCCTGCACCACCTTCTGCAGGCCCGGGTAGAGGTACGCGTACGCGTAACCCGCACCGAACGTGGCCTCCAGCCGTTCACGCAAGGTTTCGTTGACCGCGTTGACCTGCGGCAGGCCGAGCGTGGCAATGAATGCGCCGATGAGGCGGTCGCCGGGCAGGTCGATGCCTTCGGCAAACGCACCACCCAGCACCGCGAACCCGATGCCCTGCCCGCCCGGCGAGAACCGCGCGAGGAACTGGTCGCGCGCGGCCTCGTCCATGGCCCGGGACTGGGCCCACAGCGGCACGTCCGGATGGTGGGCCGCCACCCGCGCCATCACCTGGCCCAGGTACTCGAAGCTGCTGAAAAACGCGAGGTAGTTGCCCGGCCGTTCGCGGTACTGGCGGGCGATCAGGCCGGCGATGGGCGCCACCGACGCGGGCCGGTCGGCGTGGCGCGTGGAGATGCGGGGCGTGACGTGCACGGCCAGCTGCCCGGCCGAAAATGGTGACTCCACATCGACCCACAGCGTGTCGTCGGGCAGGCCCAGCGTGTCGCCATAGAACGCGCGGGGAGACAGCGTGGCCGAGAACAGCGTGGTGGTGTGGGCCGCGGCAAAGCGCTGGCGCAGGAACGGCGCGGGCACCACGTTGCGCAGGCACAGCACCGACCGCTTCCTGAGGCCCACCGGCTCCTGCGTGATGTCGAACTGAGAATGCGTGCCGAACCGTTCCGACACGCGCGCGAAGTGCAATGTGTCGAAGTAGAAGCGCAGCAGGTCGGGGGGCACCTGGTCGGGCCGGTCGCCCAGGTGCTGGCCCACCGCGTTGATGCAGTTCGACAGCGCTCCGAACCAGCGCTGCGGCAGTTCGTCGAGCACGTCGAACGGGCCCGGGCATTCGCCGTTGAGCTGCACCCACGCACGATGGAGCCGCTCCATGGCGGGCTTGAGCGGTTCGGGTGCGGTGCGGCGCACGGCATCGAGCTGCACCTGTTCCAGCGTGGCCGAGTACATCTTGCGCGCGCGGTCGAGCAGGTTGTGGGCCTCGTCCACCAGCAGGCCCACGCGCCACTGGTTCGCGAGCGTGAGGCCGTGCAGCATGGCGGCCAGGTCGAAGAAGTAGTTGTAGTCGCCCACCACCACGTCGGCCCAGCGCACCATCTCCTGGCCCAGGTAGTACGGGCACACCGCGTGTTGTGCCGCCACCGCGCGCAGCGTGGGCCGGTCGAGGAAGCGGCGCTCGACGGCCGCCTGCCGCGCGGTGGGCAGCCGGTCGTAGAAGCCGCGGGCCAGCGGGCACGATTCACCGTGGCAGGCCTTGCCGGGGTGTTCGCACGATTTGTCGCGGGCCACCAGTTCGAGCACACGCAGCGGCAGGCCGCCTTTTGCCAACGTGCCCAGTGCTTCGAGCGCGAGGCCGCGGCCGGGGGTCTTGGCGGCGAGGAAAAACACCTTGTCGAGCCGCTGCGTGGGGCAGGCCTTGAGCAGCGGGAACACGGTGCCGAGGGTCTTGCCGATGCCGGTGGGCGCCTGGGCCGCGAGGCACCGGCCGGCGCCCGCGGCCTTGTAGACGGCCTCGGCCAGCTGGCGCTGGCCCGGGCGGAAGTCACCGTGCGGGAACGCCAGCGTGCCGAGGGCGGCATCGCGCGCGGTGCGGTGGGCCATCTCCTGTTCGGCCCAGGCCACGAAGCGGTCGCACAGGCTGGTGAAAAACGCATCGAGGTCGGCGGCCGTGTGGCGCTCGGACATGGTGGTGTCCACCTGCGTGCCGATGTCGTGGTACACGAGGGCCACGGTGATGCGGTCGAGGCCGCGCATGCGGCACAGCAGCGCGCCGTATACCTTCACCTGCGCCCAGTGCAACGCGCGGTGGTTGGCGGGCATGGCGGCCAGGTCACCGCGGTAGGTCTTGACCTCCTCGACACGGCGGGTGTCGGGGTCGAAGCCGTCGGCCCGGCCGCGCACGCTCAGTGGGCCGTGGTGGCCCGAGACGGTGACTTCGTTTTCCGCGTTGGGGCCGCGCCGCATGGCCACCGCGGCGTGGCCGGCGATGCCTTCGGCGGCCGACGGGGCGGGGGTGAAGCGGTGGTCGAGGTCGCCCGCCTTGGCGGCGAATTCGCACAACGCACGCACCGCAACGACATAGACGGGGTTTTCCACGAGGCCAGTTTACTGGATGGAACAACAGGAGGACACTGGAAAACCGCCCGCTTTTTGCGCACCAGGAGCGACTGCATGCCCGGCCTCCCCTCCGACATGACGCATGACGTCACCAACGTGGTCGCCCCGCTCGCCGACTACAACCTCTTCACCACCGACACGGCGCTGTGGGACGCCGTCGAACGCGGCGGCGGAAGCGGCCACCTGGGCGAACTGGCCGACTACGGCGCGTTGCTCGGCCACGCCGAGACGCTGCAGCTGGCCGACGACGCCAACCGCTTCAAGCCCGAACTGCACACCTTCGACCGCGTGGGCCACCGCATCGACCGCATCGATTTCCACCCGGCGTGGCACGCCATCATGCGCATGCAGCGCGAACACGGGCTGGTGTCGATGCCGTTCTCCGACCCGCGCCCCGGTGCCTGGGCCGCCTACGCCGCGGCGTTTTCGATGCACATGCAGATCGAGGCCGGCTCGCAGTGCCCGGGGTCCATGACGTTCGCCGCCATCCCGGTGCTGATGCAGGAACCCGCGCTGTTCGCGGCGTTGTCACCGAAGCTCTATTCGCGCACGTACGATGCCCGCGACCTGCCGGTGGACCAGAAGACCTCGATGCTCGTGGGCATGGGCATGACGGAAAAACAGGGCGGGTCCGACCTGCGGGCCAACACCACCCGGGCGGTGCCGGTCGATGGCGAGGGCCGCGGCGCGGCCTACGAGCTCACCGGGCACAAATGGTTCTTCTCGGCCCCGCAGTCCGATGCCCACCTGGTGGTGGCGCAGGCGCCGGGTGGCTTCTCGTGTTTCTACGTGCCGCGGTTCCGGCCCGACGGCCGCCGCAACGCGGTCCGCATCCAGCGGTTGAAGAACAAGGTGGGCAACCACTCGAACGCCAGCAGCGAGGTGGAATTCCACGGCGCGTGGGGGCAGATGGTGGGTGACGAAGGCCGGGGCATCCCCACCATCATCGACATGGCCACGTACACGCGGCTGAACTGCGTGATGGGCAGCGCCGGGCTGATCCGGCAGGCCGTGGTGCAGGCCATCCACCACACACGGCACCGCCATGCCTTCGGCAAGCGGCTCGTCGACCAGCCCCTGATGCGCAACGTGCTGGCCGACATGGCGCTCGAAAGCGAAGCGGCCACGCTGTTGATGATGCGGCTCACGCAGGCGTTCGCCCGTGCCTCCGACGACCCGCTCGAGCGCGCCTGGAAGCGCATCGTCACGCCCGCCGCGAAGTTCTGGGTGGCCAAGCGCAGCATCGAACTGGGCGCAGAAGCCATGGAGGTGTTCGGCGGCAACGGCTACGTGGAGGACGGCCCCATGGGGCGCCTCTTCCGCGAGATGCCCGTGATCTCGATCTGGGAAGGGTCGGGCAACGTGATGGGCCTCGACATGCTGCGGGCCATCGGGCGCGAGCCCGAGGCGCTCGACGCGCTGGTGCGGCACCTCGGCGACCGGCTCGCAGGCGACACGCGGATGCAGGCGCCGCTTGCCGCGCTGCAGGCCACCTGGCAGCAGCCACCCGACGCGCTGGAGGCCGCCGCACGCCGCACCGCGCAGCAGCTCGTGCTGCTGCTGCAGGCCGCGCTGCTGCGCGACCACGCGCCTGCCTTCGTCGCCGACACGTTCATCGCCAGCCGCTTCGACCCGCAATGGGGCCGCGTCTTCGGCACCCTGCCCGACCCGGCACGCCACGTGGCGGTCATCGACCGCGCCTGGGCGGCATGACCCCCCGGTGACGTCGGGTCACGCCAGCGCGCATACTCGGGCATCGGGCCCTTTGTCCCGGAGTCTTCGATGCTGGCATCCCTGCGCCGCTTTTTCGATTCTTTGCTACCTTCCGCCGAAGCCGACCCGGCGTTCGAGCACACCCTCCAGCTGGCCACTGCCGTGCTGCTGGTGGAGGTGATGCGATCGGACGCCACCCTCGGCGCCACCGAACGGACCGCCGTGTTCGCCGCGTTGCGCGAGCAGTTCGTGCTGACCGCGGGCGAGGTGTCGGCGCTGGTCGACATGGCCGAGGAAGCCGCCCGCGACGCCCACGACCTCCACGCGTTCACGTCGAAGCTGAACGCCCAGCTCGACCCGCCGCAGAAGGCCCGCATCGTCCAGTACCTGTGGCAGGTCGCCTACGCGGACGGCCACCTCGACGGCCACGAACAACACGTGATGCGCAAGATCGCCGACCTGCTGTATGTGTCACACGGGGACTACATCGCCGCGAAGATGCGGGCGAAAGATGCGATGGGCTGAGGCCTCCTCGCCACCTCCGTGAACGCCGGAGCCCACTGTTCGCTGCGGGTTGCGTTTTCTCTCTGGCGAGGCCGCGCCGGGTCTCGGCCCGGCAGCCGAACTCCTTTCTCTTTCCGGGCGAAAGAGAAAGGAGTCAAAGAGAAGCGCCTGAACACCAGCTTCCCAGACCTTTGCCCGGGCGCTCCGAGTGGCCAATCCCCCGCGCGACCACTGTCTCCAGCGCCACCGTTACCTATCCCGCGCATCAAGGGTGCCCACCCGCTTCGCCTCGCTGCGCATCGGCTGGTTCTCTGGATAGGGGTAGGGAATGGCATCAGCCATCCCCTCCCTCCGAACTGTACGTGCGGTTCTCCCGCATACAGCTCTCCAGTCGGTGGTTACTTCATCGAGA
>NZ_LMDI01000051.1 GCF_001425785.1 Rhizobacter sp. Root1221
ACGACAGCGCCGGGCGCAACCAGCTGCGCTTCGTCATCTCCCCCGAAGGCCGGGTCACCGAGCACCGCTACGACACCTTCGGCAACCGGGTGTCCACGCTGAAGTTCGGTGGCGAGGCCTATGCGGTCGCCGGCTTGGCCGTGACGGCCGTGCCCGCCGAAGGCACGATGGCCTACTGGTCGACGCTGCAGGCCGGTGAAAGCACCCAGCGCACCGACTTCGCCTACGACTTCCGAGGCCAGGTGGAACGCAGCGCGGCCTACGAGCATTGGGAGAACGTGGGCCGGGACATGTCCAAGGCCACGGCGCTCACCACCCGCTACGTCTACGACCCCGCCGGCCTGCTGCTGGGCACCGTGGCGCCGGACGGCGGCATCGCCACGCTCACCTACGACGGCCTGGGCCGCGTGCTGTCGTCCACCGACGTCTTCGGCCAGACCACGCTCAACAGCCACGACGACGCGAACCACCGCACGGCCATCACGCTGGCCAACGGCCTCGTCACCACCAGCACCTTCGACACCGCCGGCCGCCTCGTGTCGGTGATGCAAAGCAGCGCGGCCTCGGCCAACCTCGGCGAGACGAAGTACTTCTACGATGCGGACGGCCGCCTGCTGATGACCCGCGACGCCACCGGCGTCTCCCGCTGGTCCACGTACGACGATGCCGGCCGCAAGGTGGCCGACATCGACGCCGACGGCACACTCACCGAGTACATCTACCACGCGAACAACCTGCTCGCGGCCACCGTCATCCACGCCACGGCCGTGCCCGTGGGCCTGCTGGTCGACCCGGCCACCGGCCAGCCGCGCAACCCCGCGCTCGGCGCCATCCGCCCGGCCGACAACGCCGCCGACCAGCGCGTCTGGCGCCTCTACGACGCGGCCAATCGCCTCGTGCAGGTAGTCGACGCGCAAGGCGCAGTCACGTCCACCGAATACGACGGCGCCTCGCGTGTGATCGCACAACGGCGCCATGCCGTGGCCGTCACCGTGCCGGCGCTGGGCGCCGCGCCGCTGACCACGCCGTTCGTGATCGCCAGCAATGCGGCCGACCGCATCACCCGCACCTTCTACAGCGACGACGGGCTGGTGCTGGGGGAACTGGACGCCGAGAACTACTACACCCAGTACCGCTACGACGCAGCCGGGCGCCGCGTGGCGCAGACGCGGTTTGCTTCGCCGATGGTGGGTACGCTGGTTGATGCGCGGACTGCGCCTGCCGTGGTGCAGGAGGGGGCGCCGTTGCCGGCGTCCGGGGCCTATGTGGTGCAGCGCGTGGATGCGGGGCCGGTCAACGGCTTGCCCGCCACCGTCGGCGATGGTGCCACCGGTGTGTTCGCCGCATCTGCATTGCTCGCGCGCCTGGAAGCGTTCAAGGCGGTCGACGAAGTGGGCGCGTTCCGTGATCTGGTGGCGCTGGTTCGCTACGCATCGCCCACATTGCGGGCGGCGGGGTTCGATGCGGCCGCATTGCTGCGCGGGTGGATCACGGCATTGCCGGCCAACTCGCCCACGCGAACTGCGTTGACATCGCTCGACGTGGCGATGTCGAGCGGCAACTCATTGATCGGCACCAATGCGTCGCAGGTGCTGCTGGGTGATTCGGTCATCAATTCGATCTCTGCCAGCAACGGTGATGACTTCATCGACGGGGGCGCCGGCAACGACCAACTGTACGGCGATGGGGGCGACGACACGTTGCAGGGCGGAGCCGGCGACGACAACCTGACCGGGGGAGCAGGCCGCGACACCTATGTGTTCGGCTGGGGCTCCGGGCAGGACGACATCAGCAACTACGACTACTCGGGCGGCAACTTGGGGCCTACCTCCGACGTTCTGCTGATGGCCGCAGGCGTGGCGCCGTCCGACGTCAAGGTGACACGTTCGAGCACCCAACTCATCCTCAGCCTGCGGGGCTCGGACGACCGCGTCACGGTATCGAACTACTTCAACCAGGAGGGCACGACCTCCTGGACCCTCGGAACCGTGCGTTTCGCCAACGGGACGGTCTGGACGTTCGAGGACATCAAGGCGTTGGCCCTGACGACGACGTCCGACAATGACAGCGTCACGGGTCATGCATCGAACGACCTCATTTCTGGCGGCCTTGGCAACGACACCCTCAGCGGCCAGGGTGGCGCTGACGCGCTGCGCGGCGGCGATGGCAGGGATTCCCTGTCGGGCAACGATGGCGACGACACGCTGCACGGCGGCGCCAACAACGACAGTCTGGCCGGCGACTATGGCAACGACGTGCTGGTCGGTGGCAGCGGGAACGACACGCTGGACGGAGGGGCCGACAACGACACGCTCGACGGCGGTTCCGGCAACGACTCCCTCAGCGGCGGTGGCGGCTCCAACACCTACCTGTTCGGCATCGGCTCAGGGCAAGACTCGATCAGCAACTACAACACGGTCGATGCGGTCGGCACCAATCCTGACACCGTGCAATTCGGCGCCGGCATCCTGCCCGCCGATGTCACGCTCACGCGCGAGTACAACCACCTCGTCGTCGCCCTGAAGTCGTCCGGTGACCGACTGGTCGTCGAGAACTATTTCCATCTGGACGGCAACCACACCTACAACGTTGCGAACCTGCGTTTCGCAGACGGCACCCAGTGGTCCTCTGCCGACGTCAAACTTCGCACACTCACAGGCACGGCGGACCGCGACTCCCTGACCGGCTATGCCAGCAATGACACGTTGGACGGTGGCAGCGGCAATGACTCGCTGGACAGCGCGGCCGGTGCAGACACACTCTTCGGCCGCGATGGCAACGACACATTGTCCGGTGGCGACGGCAACGACCTTCTGTTCGGCGGAAACGACACCGACAGCCTTGTCGGCGGCACGGGGGATGACACCCTGGACGGCGGCACGGGCAACGACGTACTGAAGGGTGGCGAAGGCTCCAACACCTACCTGTTCGGCATCGGGTCCGGCCAGGACACCATCGACAACAGCAACACGGCCTACACCGGCGCCACGCTCAACGTGGTGCAACTCGGTGGCAACGACACCGACAGCCTCGTGGGCGGCCTGGGCGACGACACCCTCGATGGTGGCGCGGGCAACGACACCCTGAAGGGTGGCGAAGGCTCCAACACCTACCTCTTCGGCATCGGGTCCGGCCAGGACACCATCGACAACATCAACACGGCCTACACCGGCTCCACACTCAACGTGGTGCAACTCGGCGCGGGCATCACCGCTGCCGACCTYACCCTCACCCGCTCGGGCATCACGCTCATCGCCACGGTCAATGGCACCGGTGACAGCCTCAGCCTCAACGGGTACTTCAACGGTGACGGCGCCGACCGGGGCAATGCCGCCCACCTGCAGTTCGCCGACGGCACCACCTGGACCACGTTCGGCATCGGGTCCGGCCAGGACACCATCGACAACAGCAACACGGCCTACACCGGCGCCACGCTCAACGTGGTGCAACTCGGTGCGGGCATCACCGCTGCCGACCTCACCCTTACCCGCTCGGGCGCCGCGCTCATCGCCACGGTCAATGGCACCGGTGACAGCCTCAGCCTCAACGGGTACTTCAACGGTGAYGGCRCCGACCGGGGCAATGCCGCCCACCTGCAGTTCGCCGACGGCACCACCTGGACCACMGCCGACATCAAGCTGCGCACCCTCACCGGCGGCGCCGGGCGCGACACACTCACCGGCTACGCCAGCAACGACACGCTGGACGGCGGCAGCGGCAACGATTCGCTGGACGGCGCCGCCGGCACCGACGTGCTGCACGGCCGTGACGGCAAGGAYTCCTTGGCGGGAGGGGACGGCAACGACCAGCTGTTCGGTGGCAACGACACCGACAGCCTCGTGGGCGGCCTGGGCGACGACACCCTCGATGGTGGCGCGGGCAACGACACCCTGAAGGGTGGCGAAGGCTCCAACACCTACCTTTCGGCATCGGGTCCGGCCAGGACACCATCGACAACAKCAACACGGCCTACACCGGCKCCACRCTCAACGTGGTGCAACTCGGYGCGGGCATCACCGCTGCCGACMTYACCCTCRCCCGCTCGGGCACCRCGCTCATCGCCACGATCAAYGGCACCGGTGACAGCCTCAGCCTCAACGGGTACTTCAACGGTGAYGGCRCCGACCGGGGCAATGCCGCCCACCTGCAGTTCGCCGATGGCACCACCTGGACCACCGCCGACATCAAGCTGCGCACCCTCACCGGCGGCGCCGGGCGCGACACGCTCACCGGCTACGCCAGCAACGACACGCTGGAYGGCRGCAGCGGCAACGATTCGCTGGACGGCGCCGCTGGCGCCGACGTGCTGCACGGCCGGGACGGCAAGGACACCTTGGCGGGAGGGGACGGCAACGACCAGCTGTTCGGCGGCAACGACACCGACAGCCTCGTGGGCGGCCTGGGCGACGACACCCTCGATGGTGGCGCGGGCAACGACACCCTGAAGGGTGGCGAAGGCTCCAACACCTACCTCCTGGGCGACGACACCCTCGATGGTGGCGCGGGCAACGACACCCTGAAGGGTGGCGAAGGCTCCAACACCTACCTGTTCGGCATCGGGTCCGGCCAGGACACCATCGACAACATCAACACGGCCTACACCGGCTCCACGCTCAACGTGGTGCAACTCGGTGCGGGCATCACCGCTGCCGACMTCACCCTSRCCCGCTCGGGCRCCGCGCTCATCGCCACGATCAAYGGCACCGGTGACAGCCTCAGCCTCAACGGGTACTTCAACGGTGACGGCGCCGACCGGGGCAATGCCGCCCATCTGCAGTTCGCCGACGGCACCACCTGGACCACCGCCGACATCAAGCTGCGCACCCTCACCGGCGGCGCCGGGCGCGACACRCTCACCGGCTACGTCAGCGACGACACGCTGGACGGCGGCAGCGGCAACGATTCGCTGRMCGGCGCSGCYGGCGCCGACCTGCTCCATGGAGCGGATGGCAAGGACTCCTTGTCCGGCGGTGACGGCAACGACACGCTGGACGGCGGACGTGGTGACGACTCGCTGGACGGGGGCACGGGAGCAGACGTGCTCGAAGGGCGCGACGGCAGCGACACGTTGACGGGAGGAGACGGGAACGACCAGTTGTCCGGCGGCGCCAACGCCGACAGCCTGACGGGCGGTGCGGGGAACGACACCCTGGATGGCGGGTGGGGCGACGACACGCTGAAGGGCGGCGACGGTGCAAACACCTATCGCTTCGAGATCGGTTCGGGCCGTGACACCGTAGACAACACCAACGCCGATGCGGCSGGCGCCAACCTGGACACCGTGTTGTTCGGCGCGAGCGTGCTGGCRGCTGACGTCACGGTCTTCCGGTTGACCAACGACCTCGTGGTCACCCTGAAGCCCAGCGGTGATCAACTCCGCATCACCAACTACTTCACCACGGCCCGCGTCGAGACCCTGCAGTTCCAGGATGGAACCACCTGGAACTACACCACGGTCCAGGCCAACCTGACGACCGCGCCGGTGGGCACCACCCTGTCCGGCACCTCGGCCAACGAGCTGCTCACAGGCGGCAACGGCGCCGACACCCTGGCCGGGGGCGCTGGCAACGACACCCTCGACGGTGGTGCGGGGAACGATTCACTCGATGGCGGCGCAGGCAGCGACACCTACCTCTTCGGGCGCGGGTCCGGGGTCGNCGCTGGCAACGACACCCTCGACGGTGGTGCGGGGAACGATTCACTCGATGGCGGCGCAGGCAGCGACACCTACCTCTTCGGGCGCGGGTCCGGSGTCGACTTCATTTCGGCGTACGACACGACCGCSGGCAAGCTGGACGTCGTCCAGCTCGGCGCGGGCATCACCCCCGCCGACATCCARTTGATTCGCAGCAACGACGTCCTCAGCGTGGTCATTGTCGGCACGGGCGACCGGCTGGACGTCAACGCYTTCTTCGGCTCGGACGTGACCGGCAACTACCGCCTGGAACAAATCCGCTTCGACGACGGCACCACCTGGGATCTGGCCACCATCAAGGCCCGCGCACTCGATGCCACCGACGGCGATGACAGCCTCACCGGCTACAGCTCGGCCGACACCNGACGACGGCACCACCTGGGATCTGGCCACCATCAAGGCCCGCGCACTCGATGCCACCGACGGCGATGACAGCCTCACCGGCTACAGCTCGGCCGACACCCTCCAGGGCGCCCTCGGCAACGACAGCCTCAGCGGCGGCGGCGGCAATGACACGATCGACGGCGGCGACGGCGAGGACACCTTGTACGGCGGCGACGGCAACGACAGCCAGCTGGGCGGAGCCGGCAGCGACACCCTCGACGGCAACGCTGGCAACGACACGCTCGACGGTGGTGCGGGGAACGATTCACTCGATGGCGGCGCAGGCAGCGACACCTACCTCTTCGGGCGCGGGTCCGGGGTCGGCTACAACTCGGCCGACACCGTCCAGGGCGCCCTCGGCAATGACAGCCTCAGCGGCGGCGGCGGCAATGACACGATCGACGGCGGCGACGGCGARGACACCTTGTACGGCGGCGACGGCAACGACAGCCAGCTGGGCGGAGCCGGCAGCGACACCCTCGACGGCAACGCTGGCAACGACACGCTCGACGGTGGCGCAGGCAATGATTCGCTGGACGGCGGTGCGGGCAACGACACCTACATGTTCGGCCGCGGCCACGGGTCGGATNGCTGGCAACGACACGCTCGACGGTGGCGCAGGCAATGATTCGCTGGACGGCGGTGCGGGCAACGACACCTACATGTTCGGCCGCGGCCACGGGTCGGATCGCATTTTCTCCAGCGACACGACGGTGGGCAAGCTCGACCAGGTGCAACTCGCTGCAGGCGTCGTCCCAGGCGACATCCAGCTGCTGCGCACCGGCGACAGCCTGTTCCTGACGATCCTCGGCACGGCCGACCGACTCGAAGTCTACGGATTCTTCAGCTCGGACGTCACCAGCGGCTACCGCATCGAACAGATCCGCTTCACGGCCGACCGACTCGAAGTCTACGGATTCTTCAGCTCGGACGTCACCAGCGGCTACCGCATCGAACAGATCCGCTTCGCCGACGGCACCACCTGGGACCTGACCACCATCAAGGCCCGCGCACTCGATGCCACCGACGGCGATGACAGCCTCACCGGCTACAACTCGGCCGACACCGTCCAGGGCGCCCTCGGCAATGACAGCCTCAGCGGCGGCGCCGGCAATGACACGATCGACGGCGGCGACGGCGAAGACACCTTGTCCGGCGGCGACGGCAACGACAGCCAGCTGGGCGGAGCCGGCAGCGACACCCTCGACGGCAATTGTCCGGCGGCGACGGCAACGACAGCCAGCTGGGCGGAGCCGGCAGCGACACCCTCGACGGCAATGCTGGCAACGACACGCTCGACGGTGGCGCAGGCAATGATTCGCTGGACGGCGGAGCAGGCAACGACACCTACGTGTTCGGTCGAGGATCCGGTTCTGACCGCATATTCTCGAACGACACGACGGTGGGCAAGCTCGACGTGGTGCAACTCGGTGCCGGCATCGTCCCCGCCGACATCCAGCTGCTGCGCGCCAGCGACAGTCTGTTCCTGACGATCCTCGGCACGGCCGACCGACTCGAAGTCTACGGATTCTTCAGCTCGGACGTCACCAGCGGCTACCGCATCGAACAGATCCGCTTCGCCGACGGCACCACCTGGGATCTGGCCACCATCAAGGCCCGCGCACTCGATGCCACCGACCGCGACGACAGCCTCACNTACCGCATCGAACAGATCCGCTTCGCCGACGGCACCACCTGGGATCTGGCCACCATCAAGGCCCGCGCACTCGATGCCACCGACCGCGACGACAGCCTCACGGGCTACAACTCGGCCGACACCGTCCAGGGCGCCCTCGGCAATGACAGCCTCAGCGGCGGTGGCGGCAATGACACGATCGACGGCGGCGACGGCGAAGACACCTTGTCCGGCGGCGACGGCAACGACAGCCAGCTGGGCGGAGCCGGCAGCGACACCCTCGNCGGCAATGACACGATCGACGGCGGCGACGGCGAAGACACCYTGTCCGGCGGCGACGGCAACGACAGCCAGCTGGGCGGAGCCGGCAGCGACACCCTCGACGGCAACGCTGGCAACGACACACTCGACGGTGGCGCAGGCAACGACTCGCTGGACGGCGGAGCAGGCAACGACACCTACGTGTTCGGTCGAGGATCCGGTTCTGACCGCATCTACAGCATCTGGCGCAGGCAACGACTCGCTGGACGGCGGAGCAGGCAACGACACCTACGTGTTCGGTCGAGGATCCGGTTCTGACCGCATCTACAGCATCGACTCCACGGTGGGCAAGCTCGACGTGGTGCAACTTGGCGCCGGCATCGTCCCCGCCGACATCCAGCTGCTGCGTACCGGCGACAGTCTGTTCCTGACGATCCTCGGCACGGCCGACCGCCTCGAAGTCGGCTCGTTCTTCAGCTCGGATGTCACCAGCGGCTACCGCATCGAGCAGATCCGCTTTGCCGACGGCACCACCTGGGACCTGGCCACCATCAAGGCCCGCGCACTCGATGCCACCGACCGCGATGACAGCCTCACGGGCTACAACTCGGCCGACACCGTCCAGGGCGCCCTCGGCAATGACAGCCTCAGCGGCAGTGGTGGCAATGACACGATCGACGGCGGCGACGGCGACGGCGAAGACACCCTGTCCGGCGGCGACGGCAACGACAGCCAGCTGGGCGGGGCCGGCAGCGACACCCTCGACGGCAATGCCGGCAACGACACACTCGACGGTGGCGCAGGCAGCGACTCGCTGGACGGCGGAGCAGGCAACGACACCTACGTGTTCGGTCGGGGATCCGGTTCTGACCGCATCTACAGCATCGACTCCACGGTGGGCAAGCTCGACGTGGTGCAACTCGGTGCCGGCATCGTCCCCGCCGACATCCAGCTGCTGCGAACCAGCGACAACCTGATCCTGACCCTCCTCGGCACGGCCGACCGACTCGAAGTCGGCTCGTTCTTCAGCTTGGATGTCACCAGCGGCTACCGCATCGAACAGATCCGCTTCGCCGACGGCACCATGTGGGACCTGGCGGCCATCAAGGCGCGCGCGCTCGACCCGACGGCCAACGACGACAAGCTCACCGGCTACGCCTCCGCCGAAAGCATCTCTGGCGCCCAGGGCAACGACAGCCTGGACGGTGCGGCCGGCAACGACACCCTGGACGGAGGTGACGGTGAAGACACGGTGGCCGGCGGCGACGGCAATGACGGTCTTCTCGGTGGCACGTCGAACGACAGCTTGACCGGTGGCGCCGGTGACGACACGCTCGATGGCGGCTGGGGCAACGACCGCCTCGACGGTGGGACCGGAAACGACACTTTCGTCTTCGGCCGGGGATCCGGTTCCGACACGATCTACGCCTACGACTCGACAGCTGGCAAACTGGACGTCATCCAGCTGGGTGCCAGCATCGCCCCGGCCGACGTCCAGCTCGTGCGATCGAACGAAAGCCTGTTCATCTCGATCCGCGACACGGCGGACCGGCTGGAAGTGCAGTACTTCTTCCAGAACGACGGCACCAGCGCCTATCGCATCGATCAGCTCCGCTTCGCCGATGGCACCATCTGGGATACCAACGCTCTCAAGGCACGTGCCCTCTACGGCACCCGCAGTGACGACACGCTGACGGGCTACGCATCGGCCGACGAAATCATCGGCGGCGCAGGCGAAGACTCGATTGCCGGCCAGGCCGGCAACGACAGCCTGGCCGGCGCCGGCGGCAATGACACCCTGCAGGGCGACGACGGCAACGACGTGCTGTTCGGCGGCGACCAGAACGACCAACTGACCGGCGGCCTCGGCAACGACTCGCTCGACGGCGGGTCTGGCAATGACTCGATGGACGGCGGTGCAGGCAACGACACCTACACGTTCGGCCGTGGCGCGGGCAACGACACCATCGCGAGCAACGACACCACCTCGGGCAAACTCGACGTGCTCCAGTTCACGGGCGGCGTGCTACCGGCGGACGTGCAGGGGACCCGATCTGGCGACCATTTGCTGCTGTCGATCAAGGGCACGGCCGATCGCATCCAGGTCAACAACTACTTCGGCGCCGCATCCAACCGCGTCGAACAGATCCGCTTCACCGACGGCACCACGTGGGACTTCACCGCCGTGCAAGCCGTCGTGGCGCAAGGAGCGAACTACGGCGCGCAGGTGCTGACGACCATGGCCGGCGCCAGCGACCAGATCGCGTTCCAGCAAGTCGGCAACAACCTGGTGGTGCAGGGTGTGGGCTCGAAGGAGGCCACCACCATCCAGGGCTGGTATGGCCAAACCACGCGGGTCGACCAGTTCACCGCGTCAGGCAGCACCGCACTGCTGGCCACCGCACCGGCCGCCAGCCTGCTCGGCACCGCCAACCGCGGCGCGGACCAGACCACGCGCCTCTTCCACGACACACTCGGCCGCCTGGTGGGCCAGCTCGATGCCGAGAACCACCTCACCGAGAACGTCTACGACAGCAACGGCAACCTGACCAAGACCATCCGCTACAGCCAGCCGGTGCTGCTGGCCGCGGGGGCAACGGTGCGCCTGGGAGAAATCCGTCCTGCGTTCGACACCAAGGCGCAGGTCACCACCCGGGTGTATGACCTGATGGGCCGTGTGGTGGAGCAGACCGATCCCGAAGGCACGGTCACGCGCTTTGCCTACGACACGGTGGGCAACCTCGTGTCCACCTCGCGTGCCGTGGGCACGGCCGAGGTGCGCCAGGTCAACGCGCGCTACGACCTGCAGGGGCGCCTCACGGGCGAGCTGTCGGCCGAAGGCGTGGCGCTGCTGACGGGCGGGCAGACGCAGGGCGAGATCGATGCCATCTGGCAACAACACGGCCTCACGCACACGTACGACGCCGCCGGCCGGCGCACGTCCACGACCGACGCCCTGGGCCACAAGACCCGCTTCTACTACGACACCGACGGCCGCCTCACGCACACGGTCAACGCACTGGGTGAAGTGGAGGAGCGCCGCTACGACGCCCTGAACCAGCTGGCCACCACCCTGCGCCTGGGCACGCGCATCGACGCCGGTGCGCTGGCCGGCCTCGGCGGCGGCCTGGTGGACGCGGCGCTGCAGGCGGCACTCTCGGGCAAGTACAACGCGGCACTCGACCGCACCGAGCGCTACACCTACACCACACGCGGCCAAGTGGCATCCACCACCAACGCGAGCGGCCTGCTCGTGGACCAGCACTACGACACCTTCGGCGACGCCGTGGGCAGCATCACCCACCTGGAGAACGGCGAGTTGGTCGAGCAGACCCGCACGTTCGACCACCGCGGCCTGCAGGTCCTGAGCATCACCAACGACCAGGCCGTCACCCGCACCACCTACGACGCTTACGGCCGCGTGGTCGCCAGCGTGGATGCCAACGGCGCGCTTCGCCAGCAGAACTACGACCGCATGGGCCGGGTCATCCAGACCGTGGACGCCACCGGCAGCGTGCGCCAGAGCACGTGGGATGCGTTCGACCGCGCGTTGACGCAGACCGATCCGCTCGGCCAGACCACCCGCTACGCCTACGACGACACGGAACGCAGTGCCGTGGTGACAACGCCCGAGGGGGTGACGGTCAAGACTGTGCACACGCGCCACGGGCAGACGCAGTCGGTGTCGGACACCCTCGGCGCCACGACAACCTACACGTACGACCGCAACGGGAACCTGACCGGCGCCACCGGCCCGATGGGGGCGGCGAGCAGCAGCGCGTACGACCACGCCAACCGAGTCATTCGCACCACGGATGCACGTGGTGTGGTAACCGCCTTCAGCTACGACGCGGCCAACCGCGTGCTGACACGCCAGGTCGACCCCGATGCGCAGAACCTGACCACCACGTACGAGTACGACGCGCTGGGCCAGCAGTACCGTGTCACCGACCCGCGCGGCGCGCTCACCACGATCGCCTACGACGTGGCGGGCCGTGTGCTCAGGCAGATCGTCGATCCGGCCGGCCTGCACCTGGAGACCAGCTACACCTACGACCTGCGCGGCAACACCGTGCGCATCACGGATCCGGCCGGCACCGTCAGCAACTTCACCTACGACAAGCTGGGCCGCCGCACCGATGAGTTGATCGACGCCAACGGCCTGCAGCTGACCCGGCACTACACACACGACCTGAACGGCAACGTGCTCACGAGCACCGACCCGATGGGCCACGTGACGCGGTATGCGTACGACGTGGAGAACCGGCTGGTATACACGGTGGACCCGCAGAACGGTGTCACCGAGATGGCCTACGACGCCAACGGGCGTGTCACGCGCACCACGCGTTACCTCCGCACCGATGGCATGGCGGGCCTGCCCACGCCGGCCAGCCGGCGCGAGATCGCCACCCGTGTGATCGCGAGCCCCGGCCAGGATGCGCTGGAAGCGCGGCGCTACGACCGCGATGGCCGCGTGCGGTTCACGGTGGACGGCACCGGTGCGGTGGTGGAGTTCAAGTACGACACCCGGGGCAACCTGGTCGAACGTGTGGGCTACGCCAACACGATCACCCTGGCCACGTGGGACGGCCGCAGCGACCCGGTGCCGGTGGCCGATGCCACCCGCGACCAGCGCGTGCGCACGGCCTATGACGCGGCCAACCGTGCCAGCCACGTGGTGGACGCGATGGGCGCCGTCACGGCGAACGTCTACAGCCCGGGCGGTGACCTCATCCGCCAGACGCAGTACGCCAGCCCGATCGCCGCCAACGCGGCCCCGGACAGCGTGGTGCCGGGTGCATTCGACCGGACCACCCGGTTCGAGTACGACGCTGCCGGCCGCCTGGCCTGGACCGCCGACCCGGAAGGCGGCGTGACCCACAACGAATACGACGCGAACGGCAACCTCGCGCGCCAGACGCGCTTCGGCAAGGCCGTGACGGCCGGCGAGGCGCCGAGCGCCGTGCACGCCAACGAGGCCCCCAACCGGGTGACCACGTTCCAGCACGACCGCGCCAACCGCACCACCTTGACGGTGGACGCCGAGGGGTACGCCACCGGCAACACCTATGACGCGGCCGGCCGCGTCAAGTCGACCACCCGCTACGTGAACCCGTCCGCTTCGGGCGCCCAACCGGCGCCGAACGCGGCCGACCAGACCACGCGCTACGAATACGACGGCGTGGGCCGGCTGGCCAGCACCACGGATGCGCTGCTCCACGTCGAGCGCTACACGTACAACGGCCGCGGCGACAAGATCACCTTCGAGAACAAGAAGGGCAGCATCTGGGAGTACACGTACGACGCCGTGGGCCGCCTGCTGACGGAGAAGGCCCCGGCGGTGGACATCACCACGGTGGGCACCGATGGCCGCGGCGACCTGTACGAGTCCATCACGCAATCGGTGCAGCTCGTCACCACGCTGGCGTACGACGGCCTGGGCAACCTGCTGAGCCGCACCGAGGCCACGGGCCTGGCCAAGGAACGCACCACCACGTACGGGTACGACGCCGCGGGCCGCCAGGTGCGGGTCACGCACCCGCCGGTGGCGGTGTACAACGAAAGCGCCAGCGCGGTGGCCGCCAACGGCGCCACCGGTTCCGCCACGCGGGTCGAAACCACCCGCACGTTGAGTACCCAGACCTTCTACGACACATTCGGCAACGCCGTAGCCAACATCGACGTAGCCGGCAACGCGAGCTTCAAGGTCTACGACCTGGCCAACCGCGTGCGCTACAGCATCGATGCGATGCGCTACGTGACGGAGTACACCCGCAATGCCTTCGGCGACGCGACGTGGACCACCCGCTACGCCACGGCCATCAGCGGTCTGCCCGCGCAGCCCACCACCGCCACGCAGGCGCCCAAGGCCGCGTGGGTGCAGGCAACGCTCGCCCCCCTGCCCCACACGGCGGACCGCAAGATCAACACCGAGTTTGACCGGCTGGGTCATACGGTCGTGGTGCGCGAACCCCTCGCTTACACCTACGACAGCACCACGGGCACCTCCGGCAACGCCCAGAAGGTGACCCGCAACGAGTACAACGCCTTCGGCGAACTCGCACGCACCGGGGTGCTTCGCAGCGGCGACGAGGCCAGCGGCACCTGGGCGTGGACGTACCAGTACCACGACGGCCGCGGCCTGCTCACCGACACCGTCGACGCACTGGGCTACCGCACCACGCAGACCTACGATGCCCAGGGCAACCTGGCGTCCGTCACCGAGTTCGCCGCCGCCCTGTCGGCGGGCACGTGGAGCGTGAGTTCGCGTGGCACACCCACGACCCATGCCAACGACCGCAAGACCACCTACATCTACGACCAGCTGAACCGCAAGGCCAGCGAAACCCGGGTCGGTGTGGCCGTCAGCAACGCGGCGCAGGCGATCGCCGGCATCGCCGCGGCGGCCAACACCACCACCAGCTACGCGTACGACGCGGTGGGCAACCTGACGCGCACCACCGATGCGCTGGGCAACAAGACCTACAGCTACTACGACGCCCTGGGCCGGGTGACGGCGGTGGCCGCGCCCACACGGCCGGGCGCGGGCAACACCGCGCTGACCCCGCTGTCGCTGTTCCGCCGCGACGCCTACGGCAACGTGGTGGTCAAGGTGGACCTGGCGCTCGGCGCGCAGGGTACCGTGGGCGAGTTCACTGGGGTGTCGACCGGCAGCCAACTCGGCGCGCTCGTCGGCAGCTTCTCGGCAGACGACCGCACCACGCTGTCCGACTACGATGTCCACGGCCATTCCGTGCAGGTGACGGATGCAGCCGGCTACAGCACCTTCACGTCGTACAACGAACGCGGCCAGGTGGCCAAGACCTGGCAAGGTGTGACCTCGGGCACCGCCAATGTCGTTGACGGCAAGCTGGTGGCCGACAGCACCGTGTTCAAGGTGTTCCAGTATGACGCGCTGGGGCAGCTCACGCACATGCTCGATCCGGGCGTGGCCACCACGTTGGCCACGCAGGCCGTGTCGAGTGTCGGCACCGTGTCGTCGGGCTCCGGGTCGAGCAGTTCGGGCGGCTCGTCCGTCAGTGTGTCGATGCCGGCCGGTTCGGCGCAGTACCTCTACCCCACCACCGGCACAGCCGTGGCCGCCGCTCCGTCGGTCATCGACACCGGACTCAAGTACAACGCCTTCGGCGAGGTGATCCGCAAGGGCGTCAACGGCGGCGACCAGGAGTACTTCGACTACGACAACGCCGGCCACCTGTGGCGCACGAACACCGGCGATGGGGTCGACAAGATCTACCTGCAGGACCGCCAAGGCAACACCACGGCCGAGCTGCGCAGCGCCGGAATGGCTGGCGACAACGCGGACCTCAAGACCCTCACGAGCGGCGCGCAAGCGGATGCCCTCACCACGCTGCGCCGCACAGAAACCCTGTTCGACGAACTCGGCCGGGTGAGCGGGCAGCGCGGGGCGGCACGCTCCGCGCCACAGGACGGGGTGTCGGTGCAGAACCAGTTCAGCACGGCCACGGTTACCACGTCGGCAACCACCGCCATGCCCTCGTCGGGCGCCAGCAACACGTCCTGGGTTGGCGCGAACCAGATCGACATCGCCTGGCCGGACCTGCTGCGCCTGGGCACGGGCGAAGTGCGCGTGACGATCGAATACACAACGATCGCACAACGTGTCGGTCCGATGAAGACCGACGCGCAAGGTCAACCGTACTACGACGGCGCGTACACGCCTGTCGAGAACCGCTCCCTCTCTGCCGACTACACCGCAGAACAAGCAGGAGACGGCGTCTCCATGGTTTGGCGCGAGTCCAGCGCCGTGCTCTTGTCCACCGCGCCGGACGGCACACCGACATACCGCGCCGGTGGCGTGGACACGGTGAGCCGAATCATCGTCTCCAAGAAGGACAGTGCCGGCGTCTGGCACGTGGTCAGCGACGGCGCCCCGGGCGCCGCCACGAACGCCGTGGAAGTGGCCGCGCCTGCGGATGGCGGCGCGGCGATGAGCCTGGTGGTGCGCGTGGCCGGCTCCAGCGATGCGTGGACCACCATCCCGGGCACGCCGGTGCGTTATGGCGACACGCTGCGCTACCCGTCCACCGCGCTGCCGCCGGGCACCTACGAGTACCAGCTCACGTCGAGCCTCTGGTATGCGTGGCAAGGCCCGGCCACCACGCGCACCGGTGTCATCACGATCGGTGGATCGGGCGAGCCGGGCACGGGCAGCAATACCGCCGTGCGTCCCACGGTGACCCAGATCACCGACCGCTGGGGCAACGTGGTGTCGGTGTCCGACCCCCGCTACGCGGGCTGGAACACCACCTACACCTACAACGCCAACAACCAGATCACCTCCGAGCACCGCTGCGCGACCTGTTCGCCCGCGCGGCACGCCACAACGACCTGCTGCTCGCGGGCCTGCTGGNGACGGCGAGGATGAGCGCGATTTCCATGGGTACTTTGCACCCCGGTGCGCTTTGGCGACACGCTGCGCTACCCGTCCACCGCGCTGCCGCCGGGCACCTACGAGTACCAGCTCACGTCGAGCCTCTGGTATGCGTGGCAAGGCCCGGCCACCACGCGCACCGGTGTCATCACGATCGGTGGATCGGGCGAGCCGGGCACGGGCAGCAATACCGCCGTGCGCCCCGCCATCACGCAGGTCACCGACCGCTGGGGCAACGTGGTGTCGGTGTCCGACCCCCGCTACGCGGGCTGGAACACCACCTACACCTACAACGCCAACAACCAGATCACCTCCGAGCACAAGCCGGACGGTGCCGACTCGTTCGTGTACTACGACGCGCTGGGCCACCAGGTGGCCACGCGCGACGCCCGCGGCAACGTCAACGCCCAGGCCTATGACGCCGGCGGCAACCTCGTGGCCGAGCACCATGCCGATGGGGGCATCGTGCGCCACGGCTACAACGCCTTCAGCGACAAGGTCAGCACGCTGAGCGCCGAGGCCGAGCGCCTGGGTGCGGCCGGTGTGCCTCTGCGCTTCGCCTACGACAAGATGGGCCGCCTGGTGGAGACCGACCACGGCCTGCTCGAGGCGTGGACCGTCAACGAGCTGATGCAGACTGCCCACACGGTCACGCGTATCCGCGACTTCAGCAGCTACGACCAGGCCGGGCGCAAGCTGAGCCAGACCCTGGGTGCGGGCGACAGCGTCGGCGGAGACACCGTGCGCTACAAGTACGACCTCGCTGGCCGCGTGATCGAGACCACGCAGGCCGGTGGCGACGCGTTCAAGCTGCGCACGGTCTATGACGTGTTCGGCCACAAGGTGGCCGACATCGACCAGAACAACTTCCCGGCCCTCTCGAGCTTCGACTACTTCGGGCTGCTGCTGGACCGCACCGACCTGGGCGGCGCGCGCATCCACTACACCTACGACCGGGCGCGGCAACTGCTCAACACCACGAACAGCCGCTACGCCAATAACGTGCAGATCGTGTACGAGTACGACGCGGCGGGCCAGGTCATCAAGGTCACGGACCGGTCGCTGAACCAGGTCACCGAGTTCGCCTACGACCTGGCCGGGCG
>NZ_LMDI01000052.1 GCF_001425785.1 Rhizobacter sp. Root1221
CCGTCACCCGCATCGACGACACGATCGACACCACCACGGTGACGCTCACCGCGTCGGCGGGCACCATCGCCGAAGGTGGCTCGCTCACGTACACCGTCTCGGTCAACAACCCCGTCGCCGCGTCGCCGTTCGTGGTCACGCTCAGCAACGGCCAGGCCATCACGATCCCCGTGGGCCAGACCTCGGCCACCGGCCCGGCCATCGCCGTGCGCGGTGACGACGCCTACGCCCAGGGTAACGTCGACACCACCGTATCGATCAGCAACACCTCGGGTGGCAACTTCGAGGCGGTCAACACCGCCTCCACGGCCACCACGACGGTGACCGACGATGCGGATGCCACCACACTGACGCTCACCGCGTCCGCCGCCTCGGTCACGGAAGGCGGTTCCATCGTCTACACCGCCACGTTGAGCCAAGCGGTGCAGGGTTCCCCGGTGGTGTTGACGCTGAGCAACGGCCAGACCATCACCATCCCGGTGGGCCAGACCACCGGCACCAGCCCCGCGTTCAACGTGCGGGCCGACGACTTCTACGTCCAGGGCACCGACACCCTCGACGTGACCGTGACCGGCCGCACCGGTGGCAACTTCGAATCGCTGGACACGGCGGGCGCAGCGACCACTGCGGTGACCGACGACAGCGACCAGACCGTCGTCACGGTGACCCCGTCGGCCACGACCATCACCGAAGGCAACGCCCTCACCTACACCGTGGCCGTGAACCACCCGGTCACCGGCAGCCCGTTCGTCGTCACGCTGAGCAACGGCCAGACCGTCACGATCCCGGTGGGCGCCAGCGCCGTCACCGGCCCGGCCATCGCCGTGCGCGCCGACGATGCCTACACGCAAGGCAGCGTCGACACGGTGGTGTCCATCACCAACACGTCGGGCGGCAGCTTCGAGGCTGCCGACACCACGTCCACCGCCATCACCTCGGTCACCGACGATGGCGATGCCACCACGCTGACGCTCAGCGCCTCGGCTGCCTCGGTCACCGAAGGCGGTTCGATCACCTACACCGCCACCGTCTCCAACGCCGTGCAGGGTTCGCCGCTGGTGCTCACGCTCAGCAACGGCCAGACCATCACCATCCCGGTGGGCCAGACCACCGGCACCAGCCCGGCGTTCAACGTGCGCGCCGACGACTTCTACGTCCAAGGCACCGACACCCTCGACGTCACGGTCACTGGCCGCACCGGCGGCAACTTCGAGACCGTCACGAACACCTCGACGGCCACCACCACGGTCACCGACGATGCGGACACCACCGTCGTCACCGTGGCCCCGTCGGTCTCGTCCATCACCGAAGGCAACACGCTCACGTACACCGTCTCGGTGAACAACCCCGTGGCGGGTTCGCCGTTCGTCGTCACGCTGTCCAACGGCCAGACCGTCACGATCCCGGTGGGCGCCAGCTCGGCCACCAGTCCGGCCATCGCCGTGCGTGCGGATGACGCCGACACCCAGGGCAGCGTCAACACCGTCGTGTCGATCAGCAACACGTCGGGTGGCAACTTCGAGGCGGTCGACACCACGTCCACGGCCACCACCGCGGTGACCGACGATGCAGACCCCACCACCGTCACGCTTTCCGCGTCGGCCACCTCCGTCGCCGAAGGCAACACGCTGACCTACACGGTGTCGGTGAACAACCCGGTCACCGGCACGCCGTTCGTGGTCACGCTCAGCAACGGCCAGACCATCACCATCCCGGTGGGCCAGAGCAGCGCCACCGGCGCCGCCATCGCCGTGCGCGCCGACGACGCCTACGCCCAGGGCAACGTCGACACCGTCGTGTCCATCGCCGGCACGGCCGGCGGCCGATTCGAGGCCGTCAACACGGCCTCCACCGCCACGACCACCGTCACCGACGACAACGATGCCACCACGCTGACCCTGTCGGCTTCTGCCGCTTCGGTCACCGAAGGCGGTTCGATCACCTACACCGCGACGCTCAGCAACGCGGTGCAGGGTTCCCCCGTCGTGCTCACGCTGAGCAACGGCCAGACCATCACCATCCCGGTGGGCCAGACCACCGGCACCAGCGCCGCGTTCAACGTGCGGGCCGACGACTTCTACGTCCAGGGCACCGACACCCTCGACGTCACCGTCACCAACCGCACCGGCGGCAACTTTGAATCGCTGAACACGGCCGGCACCGCCACGACCACCGTCACCGATGACGCGGACGTCACGGTCGTGACCGTCACGCCGTCGTCCACCTCCGTGGTGGAAGGCAGCACGCTGACCTACACTCGTCGTCACGCTGAGCAACGGCCAGACCGTCACCATCCCGGTGGGTGCCAGCTCGGCCACCGGCCCGGCCATCGCCGTGCGCGCCGACGATGTGCATGCCCAGGGCAACGTCGACACCGTCGTGTCGATCACCAACACGTCGGGTGGCAGCTTCGAAGCGGTCGACCGCACCTCGACCGCCACCACGACGGTCACCGACGACAGCGACGCCACCACGCTGACCCTGACGGCCTCCGCCGCCTCGGTCACCGAAGGCGGTTCGATCACCTATACCGCCACCGTTTCCAACACGGTGCAAGGTTCGCCGTTGGTGCTCACGCTGAGCAACGGCCAGACCATCACGATCCCCGTGGGCCAGACCACGGGCTCCAGCCCGGCGTTCAACGTGCGGGCTGACGACTTCTACGTCCAAGGCACCGACACCCTGAATGTCACCGTCACCGGCCGCACCGGTGGCAACTTCGAGGCCGTCACCAACACCTCGACCGCCACCACCACGGTCACCGACGATGCCGACCAGACGGTTGTCACCGTGACCCCGTCGAGCGCCTCGGTCGTCGAAGGCAGCACCCTSACCTACACCGTCRCGGTGAACCAGGCCGTCAYCGGCASCCCGTTCGTCGTCACGCTGAGCAACGGCCAGACCGTCACGATCCCGGTGGGCGCCAGCTCGGCCACCAGCCCGGCCATCGCCGTGCGGGCCGACGACGCCTATGCCCAGGGCAACGTCGACACCGTCGTGTCCATCACCAACACGGCGGGTGGCAATTTCGAAGCGGCCAACACCGCATCGACCGCCACCACGGCCGTCACGGACGACAGCGATGCCACCACGTTGACCCTGTCGGCCTCCGCTGCCTCGGTCACGGAAGGCGGCTCCATCGTCTACACCGCCACCGTCTCCAACGCCGTGCAGGGCTCGCCGCTGGTGCTCACGCTGAGCAACGGCCAGACCATCACNGGTCACGGAAGGCGGCTCCATCGTCTACACCGCCACCGTCTCCAACGCCGTGCAGGGCTCGCCGCTGGTGCTCACGCTGAGCAACGGCCAGACCATCACGATCCCCGTGGGCCAGACCACGGGCTCCAGCCCGGCGTTCAACGTGCGGGCTGACGACTTCTATGTCCAAGGCACCGACACGCTGAACGTCACCGTCACCGGCCGTTCCGGTGGCAACTTCGAGGCAGTCACCAACACGTCGACCGCCACGACCACCGTCACCGATGACGCCGGTGGCAACTTCGAGGCAGTCACCAACACGTCGACCGCCACGACCACCGTCACCGATGACGCGGACGTCACGGTCGTGACCGTCACGCCGTCGTCCACCTCCGTGGTGGAAGGCAGCACGCTGACCTACACCGTCGCCGTCAACCATGTCGTGACCGGCACGCCGTTCGTTGTCGCGCTGAGCAACGGCCAGACCGTCACGATTCCAGTGGGCGCCAGCTCGGCCACCAGCCCGGCCATCGCCGTGCGTCCGGACGACGTGCATGCCCAGGGCAACGTCGACACCGTCGTGTCGATCGCCAACACGTCCGGCGGCAACTTCGAGGCCGTCGACCGCAGCTCGACGGCCACGACCACCGTCACCGACGACACCGATGCCACCACGCTGACGTTGACCCCGTCGGCCGCGTCCGTCACCGAAGGCGGTTCGATCACCTACACCGCCACGCTCAGCAACGCGGTGCAGGGTTCCCCCGTCGTCCTGACCTTGTCGAACGGCCAGACCATCACCATCCCGGTGGGCCAGACCACGGGTACCAGCCCGGCGTTCGCCGTGCGCGCCGACGACTTCCATGTCCAGGGCACCGACACGCTGAACGTGACGGTCACCGGTCGCACCGGCGGCAACTTCGAATCACTGAACACCGCCGGCACCGCCACGACCACCGTCACCGACGACACAGACGCCACCGTCGTCACCGTCACGCCGTCATCCACCACCGTCGTGGAAGGCAGCACGCTGACCTACACCGTCGCCGTCAACCAAGCTGTCACCGGCACGCCGTTCGTCGTCACGCTGAGCAACGGCCAGACCGTCACGATCCCCGTGGGCCAGAGCAGCGCCACCGGCGCCGCCATCGCCGTCCGCCCGGACGATGCGTACGCCCAGGGCAACGTGAACACAGTCGTGTCCATCACCNCACCGGCACATCTCGGTGCCACTGGCCGGGGTGCTCCGTTCCGGTGGCAACTTCGAGGCAGTCACCAACACGTCGACCGCCACGACCACCGTCACCGATGACGCGGACGTCACGGTCGTGACCGTCACGCCGTCGTCCACCGCCGTCGTGGAAGGCAGCACGCTGACCTACACCGTCGCCGTCAACCATGTCGTGACCGGCACGCCGTTCGTCGTCACGCTGAGCAACGGCCAGACCGTCACGATCCCCGTGGGCCAGAGCAGCGCCACCGGCGCCGCCATCGCCGTCCGCCCGGACGATGCGTACGCCCAGGGCAACGTGAACACAGTCGTGTCCATCACCAACACGTCGGGCGCCAACTTCGAGGCCGTCGACCGCACCTCGACGGCAACGACCACCGTCACCGACGACACCGATGCCACCACGCTGACRTTGACCCCGTCGGCCGCCTCCGTCACCGAAGGCGGTTCGATCACCTACACCGCCACGCTCGGCAACGCGGTGCAGGGTTCCCCCGTCGTGCTGACCTTGTCGAACGGCCAGACCATCACCATTCCGGTCGGCCAGACCACGGGCACCGGCCCGGCGTTCAATGTGCGAGCCGACGATTTCTACGTCCAGGGCACCGACACGCTGAACGTGACGGTCACCGGTCGTTCCGGTGGCAATTTCGAGTCGCTGAACACCACCGGCACCGCCACGACCACGGTCACCGACGACGCCGACCAGACGGTTGTCACCGTGACCCCGTCGAGCGCCTCGGTCGTCGAAGGCAGCACGCTGACCTACACCGTCGCCGTCAACCAAGCTGTCACCGGCACGCCGTTCGTCGTCACGCTGAGCAACGGCCAGGCCGTCACGATCCCGGTGGGCGCGAGTTCCGCCACCAGCCCGGCCATCGCCGTGCGGGCCGACGACGCCTACGCCCAAGGCAGCGTCAACACCGTCGTGTCGATCACCAACACGTCGGGTGGCAACTTCGAAGCGGTCAACACCGCATCGACCGCCACCACGGCCGTCACGGACGACAGCGATGCCACCACGTTGACCCTGTCGGCTTCCGCCGCCTCGGTCACCGAAGGCGGTTCCATCGTCTACACCGCCACGCTGAGCAACGCGGTCACCGGTTCACCGGTGGTGCTGACGCTGAGCAACGGCCAGACCATCACCATCGCCGTGGGCCAGACCACGGGTACCAGCCCGGCGTTCAATGTGCGCGCCGACGACTTCTACGTCCAAGGCACCGACACCCTGAATGTCACCGTCACCGGCCGCACCGGTGGCAACTTCGAGGCCGTCACGAACACCTCGACAGCCACCACCACCGTCACCGACGATGCCGACCAGACCGTTGTCACCGTAACCGCGTCGGCCACGACGATCGCTGAAGGCAACACGCTGACGTACACGGTCGCCGTCAACCAGGCCGTGACCGGTACGCCGTTCGTCGTCACGCTGAGCAACGGCCAGACCGTCACGATCCCGGTGGGCGCGAGTTCCGCCACCAGCCCGGCCATCGCCGTGCGGGCCGACGACGCCTATGCCCAAGGCAGCGTCAACACCGTCGTGTCGATCACCAACACGTCGGGTGGCAACTTCGAAGCGGTCAACACCGCATCGACCGCCACCACCGCCGTCACGGACGACAGCGATGCCACCACGTTGACCCTGTCGGCTTCCACTGCTTCGGTCACGGAAGGCGGCTCCATCGTCTACACCGCCACCGTCTCCAACGCCGTGCAGGGCTCGCCGCTGGTGCTCACGCTGAGCAACGGCCAGACCATNGGTCACGGAAGGCGGCTCCATCGTCTACACCGCCACCGTCTCCAACGCCGTGCAGGGCTCGCCGCTGGTGCTCACGCTGAGCAACGGCCAGACCATCACCATCGCCGTGGGCCAGACCACGGGCACCAGCCCGGCGTTCAATGTGCGCGCCGACGACTTCTACGTCCAAGGCACCGACACCCTGAATGTCACCGTCACTGGCCGCACCGGTGGCAACTTCGAGGCCGTCACGAACACCTCGACAGCCACCACCACCGTCACCGACGATGCCGACCAGACCGTTGTCACCGTAACCCCGTCGGCCACGACGATCGCTGAAGGCAACACGCTGACGTACACGGTCGCCGTCAACCAGGCCGTGACCGGCACGCCGTTCGTCGTCACGCTGAGCAACGGCCAGACCGTCACGATCCCGGTAGGCGCTAGTTCCGCCACCAGCCCGGCCATCGCAGTGCGGGCCGACGACGCCTACGCCCAAGGCAGCATCAACACCGTCGTGTCGATCACCAACACGTCGGGTGGCAATTTCGAAGCGGTCAACACCGCATCGACCGCCACCACGGCCGTCACGGACGACAGCGATGCCACCACGTTGACCCTGTCGGCCTCCGCTGCCTCGGTCACCGAAGGCGGTTCGATCACCTACACCGCCACCGTCTCCAACGCGGTGCAAGGTTCGCCGCTGGTGCTGACGCTGAGCAACGGCCAGACCATCACCATCCCGGTGGGCCAGACCACGGGCACCAGTCCGGCGTTCGCCGTGCGCGCCGACGACTTCCATGTCCAAGGTACCGACACGCTGAACGTCACCGTCACCGGCCGTTCCGGTGGCAACTTCGAGGCAGTCACCAACACGTCGACCGCCACGACCACCGTCACCGATGACGCGGACGTCACGGTCGTGACCGTCACGCCGTCGTCCACCGATCCCCGTGGGCCAGAGCAGCGCCACCGGCGCCGCCATCGCCGTCCGCCCGGACGATGCGTACGCCCAGGGCAACGTGAACACAGTCGTGTCCATCACGAACACGTCGGGCGCCAACTTCGAGGCCGTCGACCGCACCTCGACGGCAACGACCACCGTCACCGACGACACCGATGCCACCACGCTGACGTTGACCCCGTCGGCCGCCTCCGTCACCGAAGGCGGTTCGATCACCTACACCGCCGTGCTGAGCAACGCGGTGCAAGGTTCCGCCGTCGTGCTGACCTTGTCGAACGGCCAGACCATCACCATTCCGGTCGGCCAGACCACGGGCACCAGCCCGGCGTTCAATGTGCGGGCCGACGACTTCTACGTCCAGGGCACCGGCACGCTGAACGTGACGGTCACCGGTCGCACCGGCGGCAACTTCGAGTCGCTGAACACCACCGGCACCGCCACGACCACCGTCACCGACGACACCGACCAGACGGTCGTCACCGTGACCCCGTCGAGCGCCTCGGTCGTCGAAGGCAGCACGCTCACCTACACCGTCACGGTGAACCAGGCCGTCACCGGCACGCCGTTCGTCGTCACGCTGAGCAACGGCCAGACCGTCACGATCCCGGTGGGCGCAAGTTCCGCCACCAGCCCGGCCATCGCCGTGCGGGCCGACGACGCCTACGCCCAAGGCAGCGTCAACACCGTCGTGTCGATCACCAACACGTCGGGTGGCAACTTCGAAGCGGTCAACACCGCATCGACCGCCACCACGGCCGTCACGGACGACAGCGATGCCACCACGTTGACCCTGTCGGCTTCCGCTGCCTCGGTCACGGAAGGCGGCTCCATCGTCTACACGGCCACCGTCTCCAACGCCGTGCAAGGCTCGCCGCTGGTGCTCACGCTCAGCAACGGCCAGACCATCACCATCCCGGTGGGCCAGAGCAGTGCCAGCAGCGCCGCTTTCGCCGTGCGTGCCGACGATGCCTATGCGCAGGGCACGCAGACCCTCACCGTGGGTGTCTCCAGCAGCTCGGGTGGCAGCTTCGAGGCGCTCACCACCAGCACCGCGACGACCACCGTCACCGACGACGCCGATGCCACCGTGGTCACGCTGTCGTCTTCTGCCACCAGCGTCACCGAAGGCGGCAGCATCACCTACACCGCCACGCTGAGCAATGCCGTCACCGGTTCTCCGCTGAGCATCACGCTCAGCAACGGGCAGGTCATCACCATCCCCGTGGGTCAAAGCAGCGCCAGCAGCGCTGCCTTCGCGGTGCGTTCCGATGACGTCTACGTGCAAGGCGCGCAAGTGCTCAACGTGGGCATCGCATCGACCAGCGGCGGCAACTTCGAGTCGCTGACCACCACCTCGACCACCAGCACCACCGTCAACGACGACGCCGACGTCACCACCGTCAGCCTGAGCGGTGCCGCCGCCGTGACCGAAGGCGCCAGTGCCGGCTACACCGTGACGCTGAGCAGCCCCGCCACCACCGCCGTGACGGTGACGCTGAGCTACAGCGGCACCGCCAGCAACGGCACCGACTACACCGGCGTCACCACGGTCACCATCCCGGCCGGCGCCAGCAGCGCCACCTTCAACGTGGCCACGACCGACGATGCACTGGACGAGCCCGCCAAGAGCATCGTGGTGGCCATCAACACCGTGAGCGGTGGCGGCTTCGAGGCGATTGCCGCCCACGCCACCAACAACAGCGTCACCACCACGCTGAACGACAACGACCCCACGCCCACGCTGACCGTCACCGACGTGACCGTCAACGAGGCCGCGGGCACCGCCACCTTCACCGTCACCCTGTCGGCTGCCAGCGGCCAGACCGTGGCCGTGGGCTACAACACCAGCAACGGGACGGCCACCGCAGGCAGCGACTACACCGCCGCCAGCGGCACGCTCACCTTCGCACCGGGTGTCACCACCCAGACCATCACGGTCAACATCATCAACGACACCGCCACCGAAGCCTCCGAAACCTTCAACGTCAACCTGCTCACGCCGGTCAACGCCACCATTGCCGACAACCTGGGCGTGGGCACCATCGTCGACAACGATGCCGCCCCGCTGGTCGACCTCGACGCCAACAACTCCACCGCCAGTGGTTCCAGCTACACCACCACCTATGTGGAAAACGGCGCCGCCGTCGCGATTGCCGACACCGACATCGCCATCACCGACGTGGACAGCACCAACGTCGCCAGCGCCACCATCACGCTGACCAATGCGCAGGCTGGCGACGTGCTGGCCGCCGGCGGCATGCCGGCCGGCATCACCGCCGGCGTGGCGGGCAACGTGGTCACGCTCACCGGCTCGGCCACGCTCGCGAGCTACCAGACGGCCATTCGCGCCATCACCTTCGCCAGCACCAGCGAGAACCCGGGCACCGCCGACCGCCTGATCAACGTGGTGGTGAACGACGGCACCAGCAACAGCAACACGGCTCAGGCCATCGTCCACGTGACGGCGGTGAACGACGCACCGGTGGCCACTGGCGCCATCGTGGCGGGCACCGAAGACACCGCACTGGTGCTGAACTGGGCCAACTTCGGCGTGACCGACACCGACAGCGCCACCAGCGCGCTGGGCATCCGCGTCTCCACGCTGCCAGCCGATGGCACGCTGCAGACCTTCAACGGCACGGCATGGGTCAACATCAGCACCGGCTCGCTGGTGAGCAAGGCCACCATCGACGCGGGCTCGTTCCGCTTCGTTCCCGACGCCAACGAATCGGGCGCCGACGCCTACGGTGGCACGAGCGTCGGCAACCGCCAGGCCGACTACGCGCGCTTCAACTTCGCACCGAACGACGGCACGGCCGACGGTGCCACCGCCACGGTGCGCATCGACATCGCCCCGGTGGCCGATGCGCCCACGCTGACGCACAACGCCGCGGCGCAGGTGGCGGGCACGCTGTCCACACTGAGCTCGGTCGGCCTCACGCGTGACTACTTCAATGGCATTGCCACCTTGACCTCGGGCGGTGGTTCGACCAACCCCAACACCGGCGAAATCGGCATCGAGACCGCAGTACCTACGTCCAGCTCACTCGTCACCAACGTGGGCGTGGCCGGCAACATTGCCGACGACACCGGCATCACGGTGGCCGAAGACGACGCCTACCGCGTGCAAGGCCTGATCTACCTCGAAGCCGGCAAGACCTACACCTTCTCGGGTTATGTCGATGACACGGCACGCCTGGAAGTCGGCGGCACCACGCTGATGTCGGGCCAATGGGGCGCAGGTGGCACGGCCAACGCCGGAACCTTCACCTCCAGCACCCTGGTTCCCACCGTGACGGGCTACTACAGCCTGGAGTTCATGGTCTACAACACCGGCGGGCCGGGCAACTACGACATCAACCTGAGCGTGAACGGGGCAACGGCGGTGGACCTCTCCACCGCCAACTTCCAGCTCTACCAAAGCATCACCCAGGTCGATGCGGCGGGCGGGCAGCGAAGCGATTTCGTTCCCAACGCGGGCACTGGCGAAGGCGGCTACTACCCGGTGCTTTACAACACCAGCCTGCAAAGCCGGGTCTACCTGGCGCCGGTGCTCGCCAACCTGACCGACACCGACGGCTCGGAAACCCTGGCCGTGCAGATGCAGAACGTGCCCGTGGGCGCCGTGCTCAGCGACGGCACCAACACTTTCACCGCCACCGCCGGCACCACCTCGGTCAGCATCACCGGCTGGGACCGCGCGCACTTGTCACTCACCATGCCAACGGGCTTCACGGGCAGCACCACGATGACGGCCGTCGCCACGTCCACCGAGACGGCCAGCGGCACCAGCGCGGTCACGTCGGTGGGCGTCGGCGTCACGGTGGAAGCTGCCAGCCTGGGCACGCCCCTGGATGAAATCGCCACCTTCAATGCCGATGCCCTCATCGGCCAGGGCGGCGCCGACGTGTACTCGGTGAGCCAGAACGGTACTGGCCTGGCCGTTGCCGTGACACAAGGCGCCAGCGGCAGCATCCCGGCGCAGACCGGCACCGAGACCACGGGCACCATCCACCAGGCGTTCAACACCGGCGCCGGCAACGACTACGTGCAGTCGGGCTCAGGCAACGACACCATCTACCTGGGCGACTCCGGCACGGGCAATCACCCGTCGACCGGCACCGCCGCCACCCAGACCCAGGTGGGGGCCACCCGGATCATGACGCTGGCCGACGACACGACCCTGACCAACGCCACGACAGGCCTCCTCACCAACGAGGCCGACGACACGAGCGCGAGCGGCGGGGCCGGCAACACCTCCATCACCACCTGGGCCGACGTGGCCAACGGCGGCAGCGGCAACGATGTGATCTACGGCCAGAACGGCACCGACCTCATCTACGGCGGCACCGGCGACGACTACCTCAACGGCGGCGCCGGCATCGACGGCCTGCGCGGCGGGGCAGGCAACGACGTGCTGGTGGGCGGTGCGGGCAACGACGTGCTGCGCGGCGATGCCGGGGCCGACGTGTTCCGCTGGGAGCTCGCCGACAGGGGTGCGGTGGGCACGCCAGCATCAGACATCGTCACCGACTTCAACAACGCCGCGGCCTCCGCCGGTGGCGACGTGCTGGACCTGCGCGACCTGCTGCAGGGCGAAACCTCGGTGGGTGCCGCCTCGGGCAACCTGACGAACTACCTGCACTTCGACACCTCCGGCGGCACCACGACGATCCAGATCAGCAGCAGCGGCGGTTTCTCGGGTGGCTACAACGCTGGCGCGGTGGACCAGTCGATCACGCTGCAGAACGTGGACCTGTCGGCCGCGGGTGCGTTCACGACGGACCAGCAGATCATCCAGGACCTCCTGACCAAATCGAAGCTGGTCGTCGATGGAAGTATTTAGGCCCCCCAGTCGCTTCGCTCCTGCCCCCAAGGGGCGCCCGCGGTCGCCCGGGGGGACCCGGGCTCGGCGGTAGCTTGATCTGGCGCTTCGCTGCGCTTGCTTGCCTGGCGTGCGCGCGTCGGGGCTTCGCTTTGCTCGCCCTCTTGTTGCGGGCTCGTCCCTTCAGGGGGACGAGCCCGCACGGCGAGCGAGCGAAGCGATGCAATGCCCCGAAACGCCCGAGCGGGTGATGCAGAGCAGGTGTTGCCTGCATCGAGAGAAGCGCTGACGCAACGGCACCACGAGCCATCCCTCTTTTGTCATCCCGTACATGGACGCCCCTGTTTCGCAAGCACTTTGTTGGCATGGTCTGGCTGGCAGGAAGAGAGTTGCACCCGTACATCCG
>NZ_LMDI01000053.1 GCF_001425785.1 Rhizobacter sp. Root1221
GTGTCCGCGCCCGGCAGCTGGAAGCACACCTGGGTGCCGCCACGGGCGGTGACGCCCACGCCGGCGCGCATGTAGCCGGAGAAGTCGATCGCAGGGGCCGCGTGGGCGGCGATGCCAAAGCCGGCGAGGCTCATTGCAAGGAACAGTCGGTTCATTTTCACGGTAGTACTCCACTCAACAGAACAGGAAACAGGGTGGGTACCGAACGCGCCGGTACCCGTGGCACGGCGATCAGTACTTGCGCTTCGGGAATTCCTTGGCGGCCACTTCCTTCGGGAAGATGGATTCCTCGGTCACGATGCGGCGGGGGAGGGTCTTGCCGGCCATGAGGTCCTTGGCGGCGGACATCAGTTGCGGGCCCAGCAGCGGGCTGCACTCGATGGACACATCGAGCTTGCCGGCCATCATGGCTTCGAAGGCACCCTTGACGGCATCGATCGAGATGATGGTGATGTCCTTCGACGGCTTCAGGCCGGCTTCCTCGATGGCCTGGATGGCACCGATGGCCATGTCGTCGTTGTGTGCGTACAGCACGTTGATCTTCTTGCCCTCGGCCTTGAGGAAGGCTTCCATGACTTCCTTGCCCTTGGCGCGGGTGAAGTCACCGGTCTGCGAGCGGATGATCTTGATGCGCGGCTCGGCCTTGATGATTTCCTCGAAGCCCTTCTTGCGGTCGATGGCCGGTGCGGAGCCCACGGTGCCTTGCAGCTCCACGACGTTGACGTCGCCCGGCTGGGACTTCACCTTCTCCACGAGCCAGCGGCCCGCCTTGCGGCCTTCCTCGACGAAGTCGGAGCCCATGAAGGTCGTGTAGAGCGTGGTGTCCTTGCTGTCGACCGCGCGGTCGGTCAGGATCACCGGGATCTTGGCGGTCTTGGCTTCACGCAGCACCGTATCCCAACCCGACTCCACCACCGGCGAGAACGCGATCACGTCCACCTTCTGGGCGATGAAGGAGCGGATGGCCTTGATCTGGTTTTCCTGCTTCTGCTGGGCATCGGAAAACTTCAGTTCGATACCGGCTTCCTTGGCGGCGGATTTGATCGATTCGGAATTGGCGGTGCGCCATTCGCTTTCGGCGCCGATCTGGCTGAACCCCATGACAATCTTCTTTTGTGCCAGGGCCGCGCCGGAATGGAGGCTGATGGAAAATAATGCAACGGCCGCAATGACCACCCCACGTAGCTTATTCATATCTATATCTCCAGATTTCAAAAGGACTGCGCAATGCGCTCTTGCGGTAAATGGGGTTGGCCTTTCAGCCTGGGTTGAATTCTCTCCAGTCCCTCACCGCTGGGCCGAATGGTAAAGAGGTGTGCCGTGGGCCGGTGATCGTTTTTTTTCGCCTTCGCATTCCCGATTTGACATTGCCGTAAACCCCAGTTCCGGCCGAGCGCGAGATGGCTGATAGGAGGTCCGGGCCCGCGCGGCGTGTTTGGAGTTCCGGGCGCACAGGGCGCCGCCGGCAAGGCGTTTTGCACGCTTGCCAAAGGGCTTGGAACGGTTTTTTGCCGGCGCCTCGCTGCCTTTCGGGGCGGGACGGGCTCAGTCGCGATACCCGCGTTTTCCCTCTGAGGGATACCTCTTGTGAAACCCGCGCCACACGTGATGTGGCATGCGGGGGACATTCAGGGAGGGGGCGGCGCGGCAGGCTTCAACTCAGCCAGCGCGAGATTCACAAGGTCGAGCCTCAATGACTGCCTGTTCCAGTAGGCGAAGTAACCGCCGGCCGTCAGTGGCGCAGACGTGTGGATGCGTGAGATCTGGTTGTTCGCACCCACGAGGCCGAATACCGAGGCGGGCAGCAATGCCAGCATGTGGCTCGCATTCAGGGCGGCCACGGTAATCAGCGCAGACGCGGTTCGAAGCATGATGGTGGGGTGGGTATCGGTTTCCTGCTCGAACCAATCGGTCAATACCTGTGACAGCGGGGAGCTGTTTTCGTAGGCCACCCAGGAGAATTGGCTGAGTTGGGCGCAGGAATACACGTCCTGCCCCGCCAGCGGGTGGGTGCGGCCGGCCACCACGTACACCGCCTCTTCGTCGAGCGGCACGCAGTCGATGTCCGAATGGGTGTCGAGGTGGGCGCTGCGCGCGATCACCAGATCCACCTCCCCTGACCGGAGCTGCAGCATCAGCTTCAGCGACGTGTTCTCTTCGGCCTCGATGAGGATGTTGGGTCGCTCCTCGATCAGCCGGCGCAGGCAGGTGGAGAGGTTCTCGGGCACCGCCCCCATGATGCTGCCGATTCGCAGGATCGCCTGGTCGCGGTGCTGGATGCGGTCGAGGTCGAACCGCATGCGCCGCAGCTGCTGCACCATGTCCCGCGCATACGACATGACACAGCGGCCGGCGTCGGTGGGCGACAGGCCGGTGCGTTCACGGAGGAACAGGCGCACGCCGAGGGTGGCCTCCAGTTCCATCAGCGCCTTGCTGGCGGCCGGCTGGGACACGTGGAGGGTTTCCGCGGCTTTGCGGACCGATTTGCTTTCCCCGAGCGCCATCACCAGCAGAAGTTGCTTGACCCGAAGGGACGTGAGGTCGCTGTTCAACGCCCCTTGGGCCCCCGGGCGGGGTCCGGGCATCTGGCCCCGATGCATATGGCGCTCCTGTGACGCGGCGTGGGGTGATGCTTACCGGCCGCGGCCTTTCTGGCCGGCCGAATCGAATGCGCGCTGCATCACGCAGAAGACGAACAGCAGCGCACCGATGACGATCTTGGTCCACCACGAACTCAGCGTGCCGTCGAAGATGATCAGCGTCTGGATGACCCCGAGGATCAGCACGCCAAAGACGGTGCCCGCGATGTAGCCCACGCCGCCGGTCAGCAACGTGCCCCCGATCACCACCGCGGCGATGGCGTCGAGCTCGAGGCCCACGGCATGCAGCCCGTAGCCGGACAGCATGTAGAACGTGAGCACCACCCCGGCGAGGGCCGAGCAGAACCCGCTCAGCGCGTAGACCCCGATCACGGTCGACTTGACCGGCAACCCCATCAGCACGGCGGAGGCCTCGCTGCCACCGATCGCGTACACGGTGCGGCCGAACTGCGTGCCGTGGGCCGCGAACATCGCCACCGCCACCACGGCTACCGCGATCACTGCACCGATGGACACCGACGCGTCGCCCCACACCGGGATGCGCAATTGCGCGAGTTCCGAGTAGCCGGCTTCGGTGATGCTGATGGAGTCGATGCTGATCAGGTAGCACAGGCCGCGGGCCAGGAACATGCCGGCGAGTGTCACGATGAACGGTTGCAGCCGGAAACGCTGGATCAGCACCCCCATCAGCGTGCCGAAGGCGGTGCCCATCACCAGCACGAGCGGGATGGCGACCCAGGCGCTCCACTGGTGCCGCTCGATGGCCCAGGCCAGCACCATCGTGGTGAGGGCGATCACGGAACCCACCGACAGGTCGATGCCGCCGGACAGGATCACGAACGTCATGCCTACCGCGACGATGCAGAGGAACGCGTTGTCGATCAGCAGGTTCAGGAACACCTGCAGCGAAAAGAAGCCGGTGTACGAGACCGAACCCATCGTCATCATCGCGACGAACAGCGAGATGGTGACGGCCAGCGGCAGGTACTTGGCATCGAGCCGGAGGCGGCGCAGTGGCGCCGTGGATGCCGGCGCGGACAGGGAGGCAAGAGGCATGGGGGTGCTCATGGGGAAACTCCGCCCGCTGCGGGGCGTTGCACCAGCTGGCGCACGCTGGCGCGGAACTCGGCGGACTGCAGCAGCATCACGGCGAACACCACCGCGGCCTTGACGACCAGGTTGATCTCGGGCGGAACGCCCAGTGTGTAGATGGCGTAGGTCAGCGTCTGGATGATCAGCGCGCCGATCACGCTGCCGGCGAGGCTGAAGCGGCCACCGGTGAGCAGCGTGCCGCCGAGCGTGACGGCCAGGATGGCATCGAGTTCGAGCAACTGGCCGGCGTTGTTGCCGTCGGCACTTTTGACGTTGGAGCTGATCAGCAGCCCGGCCACGCCGGCACAGATCCCGCAGAACGCGTACACCCACACCGTGATGCTTCTGGCCTTCACGCCGGCCACGTGGGCCGCCGACGGGTTGATGCCCACGGCCTGGATGAACAGGCCCAGCGCGGTGCGCGACATCGCGAGCGACACGGCGATGTAGACGAACGCCACGATGAACAGCGAGAACGGCAACCCGAGCAGGTAGCCGCTGCCGATGAAAGAGTAGGGCGAGTAGTAGATGGTGATGATCTGGCCATTGGTGACCAGCTGCGCGATGCCGCGGCCAGCCACCATCAGGATCAGCGTGGCGATGATGGGCTGCATGCCCACGCGCGCCACGAGCAGACCGTTCCACACCCCGCAGGCGAGTGCCACGGCCAGTGCCGCGACGATGGCCACCGGCATGGGCACCCGGCTCACGTGCGTGGCCACGCCGTCGTTGACCACCAGCGTGCCGCCGATCATCCAGGCGGCCAGCGCGGCCGAGATCGCCACCACGGCCCCCACCGAGATGTCGATGCCGCGGGTGGCGATCACGAGTGTCATGCCGAGCGAGACCAGCACGAGCGGCGCGGCGCGGTTCAGGATGTCGATCAGGCTGCCGTACAGGTGGCCGTCGCGCACCGACAGGTGCAGGAACTGCAGGTTGAACGTGGTGTTGACCAGCAGCAGGAGCGCCAGGGTCACCAATGGCCAGGCCAGGCGGTGTTGGAAGATTCGGGTCATGACGCTTCGTCGGCAATCAGGTGGTACACGGCCTGCTCGCCGCAGCCGGCAGGCAGTTCGCCGACCTTGTTGCGGTCCCGCAGGACAACGATGCGGTGAGATACACGCAGCACTTCGCTCATCTCGGACGAGATGAACAACACGGCCATGCCGCCGGCCGCGAGGCGCAGGATCTCGTCCATGATTTCCTGCTTGGCGGCCACGTCGATGCCACGTGTGGGTTCGTCGAGGATCAGCAGCGACGGGTCGGTGGCGAGCCACCGCGCCAGCAGCGCCTTCTGCTGGTTGCCCCCTGACAGCAGGCCGATCGGGGTGTCGATGTCGGCGGTCTTGATCCCCAGCGCCTTGACGTACTTCTCGGCCATCGCGTTCTGCTGCGCGTCCGACAGGCAACGGCGCAGGCCGGCACGCGCCTGCAGCGCGAGGATGATGTTTTCCCGCACCGACAGTTCGGCCACGATGCCGTCGGTCTTGCGGTCCTCGGGACACAGGGCCAGGCCGTGTTTGACGGCGTCCACCGGGTTGCCGATGCGCACGGTGTTGCCCCGGACGCGCAGTTCCCCGGTGTCGGGTGTCGCCAGGCCGAACAGCAGCTTGGCGAGTTCGGTGCGACCCGACCCCAGCAGGCCGCCCAGGCCCACCACCTCGCCGGGACGGATGTCCATGTCGATGGGCTCCAGCTGGCCGCGCTGGCCAAGGCCTCGCAGCTGCAACAACGGTTCGCCCTCGTGCACGGCCAACTGGCCCGCGTCCACCGCGGCGCCGTCGGCGAGTTCTCGGCCCACCATCGCGGCGATCAGCGCCTTGGGGCCAAGCGCCGCGGCCGCGTACTCGCCCACCAGCGTCCCGTTGCGCAACACGGTGATGCGGTCCGAGATGGCGTACACCTGTTCGAGGAAGTGGGTCACGAACAGGATCGCGAGCCCTTCGCCCCGCAGGCGGCGCAACACATCGAACAGCCGCTCGACTTCACCGGTGTCCAGGCTCGACGTGGGTTCGTCAAGGATCAGCACCTTCGATTCGACGCTCAGCGCGCGGGCGATCGCCACCATCTGCTGCACCGCGACCGAAAACGACGACAGCGTGCGGGTGACGTCGATGTCAAGGTTCAGCCGCCCGAGCAGTGCGCGTGCCCGCTGGTTCATGCCCGTCCAGTCGATGCGCCAGGCACCGAGCGGGCCGAGGCGCGGGTACCGGCCCGCGAAGATGTTCTCCGCCACCGACAGGTTCGGGCACAGGTTCACCTCCTGGTAGACGGTGCTGATGCCGAGTGCCTGGGCCTGCTGCGGCGAGGCCGGCCGTGCGGCCTCGCCGCCGAGGGTCATCGCACCGGCGTCGGCCTCGTACACGCCGGTCAGCACCTTGATCAAGGTCGACTTGCCGGCGCCGTTCTGGCCCATCAGGGCGTGGACTTCACCCGGGAAGAGGCGAAGGCCCACCTGGTTGAGCACCGGTGTGCCGAAAAAGCGCTTGTCGACGCCACGCAGCTCGAGCACGGGAACAGGGGTGAGGCTGGCCATGTGGGTTTCCTGCTACAGGGCTTGGACGCCGCCGAGGTCGAACGACGCCACGGCAACCGTGAGCGGGTTGACGAGGCGTGCGCCCAGGTCGGGCAAGTCGATCTCGAAGCGGTCGCCGGGTTCGACCTTGACGCCGTCGGCGAAGCTCAGTGTCGACGTGCCGAAGAAGTGCAGGTGCACGTCGCCCGGGCGGCGGTGGGCCGCGTACTTGAAGTGGTGGTACTCGAGGTTCTCGAACGAGTGGCACATGTTGGCCGCACCGGTCAGGAAGGCCTTCTCCCACACCACGGTGTCACCCCGGCACACGCGGCTCGTGCCCGCCATGTGCTCGGGCAGGGCACCGGTGCGCAATTCCGGGCCCACGGCGCACGCGCGCAGTTTCGAATGGGCCAGGTACAGGTAGTTCTGGCGTTCGGTCACGTGGTCCGAGAACTCGTTGCCGATGGCAAAGCCCAGGCGGTAGGGCACCCCGTCCCCGCCGATGACGTACAGGCCCACCACCTCGGGCTCCTCGCCGGCGTCGAGCGCGAAGTCGGGGCTCGGGATGGGTTCGCCAGGGGCGCACACGATCTGGCCGTCGCCCTTGAAGAACCATTCCGGCTGGGCGCCAGGTTGGGCATCCACCGGTTTGCCGCCGTCGACGCCCCACTTGAACATGCGCATCGAGTCGGACAGTGCGGTCTCGTCGCCCGACAGTTTGTGGTGCATGGCGTCCCGGGTGGCGGCGCTGCCCAGGTGGGTCAGGCCGGTGCCGGTGACCAGGCAATGGGCGGGGTCCGGGTGGTGCAGCGGCGCCAGCACCCGTCCTGCGGCCAGCAACTCGGCGTAACGCAACGGCTCGCCAGAGGCTTCGCACACCGCGTCGAGCGGCACGCGGCGGGCAATCGCCTCGCACGCCAGCTCGTACGTCGTGCGCGCCCCCTGCACGCGGCGAACCTCGGTGCCGGCGGCATCGACCAGGCCCACGCGGCAGAGGTCGTCGTGGTCTCGAAATTGGATGAGTCTCATGGAAAAGGTGGCGCGTTGGGCTGAGGGCGCCATGCTAGGGAAAAGAGTGATGCCGTTCTAATCGCTTTTTTCAGGGAAGTGATGCCGAAATGGAATTGCGGGTATTTGCGGTTGTAGGCAGCCCGGGCCTCATGCTATCTGCATGAAATCGCGGTTCCGGGGTGAGGCCGAGATGGTGATTGGACGGCGACTCAGACGGATCGTGATTGCAAAAATGGTATTGACCTTGATTTATTTATTATTTTTAGAATATCTGTAGGCGTTGCTACGATGCGCCAACGGGTTTTGAACGACCACGACCCGGCCCACAGAATCTCAAGGACAACCACCGAATGGACTCCCAGAAGCCGAAGCCCAAGTACCCGTTCCGCCGCAGCCAGGCGTGGTTCGGCAAGGCCGATCGCGATGGGTTCATGCACCGCAGCTGGATCAAGAACCAGGGGTACCCGCACGACGAGTTCGACGGCCGCCCGGTGATCGGCATCTGCAACACGTGGAG
>NZ_LMDI01000054.1 GCF_001425785.1 Rhizobacter sp. Root1221
GACGACGAAGGCAAGCCGCGCAAGCCTTCGCCGCCGCCCAACCGCCCCTGTTCAACTGAGGGGGAAATTATTCCGGACAGTAGTGGGCGAACGCCGGGGCCCGCCACCGCCGATGGCCCCCCCAGCGTTGGCCGGGGCGCGGCGACAATCCACCCCATGAAGACAATCACGCTCCGAGAAGGCAAGGACCGCTCCCTCCGCAAGCGCCACCCCTGGGTGTTCCCCGGCAGCATCGCCAGTGGCAAGGCCGATCCCGGCGAAACCGTGCGGGTCAATGCGCACGACGGCAGCTTCCTGGCGTGGGCCGCGTACAGCCCGGCCTCGCAGATCCGCGTGCGTGCGTGGAGCTTCACGGAAACCGAGCGCATCGACGCGGCCTTTTTCGAGCGCCGCATCCGCGACGCCGTGGCCATCCGCGCGCGCCTGCCGATCGCCAGCGACGGCATGCGGCTGATCCACGGCGAGGCCGACGGCCTGCCGGGCCTCATCGTGGACCGCTACGGCGACACGCTGAGCGCGCAGTTCCTGTCGGCCGGCATCGAACGCTGGAAGGCCGTCATCGCCGACCAGTTGCTGAAGGTGACGGGGCTCACGCGCCTGTACGAACGCAGCGATGCGAACGCCCGCGAGCTCGAGGGCCTGCCCCAGGTGGCCGGCTGGCTGCGCGGCGACGGCTCCACCGAGATCACCATCCGCGAACACGACTGGCAGCTGACGGTGGACGTGGCCGAGGGCCACAAGACCGGCTTCTACCTGGACCAGCGCGACAGCCGCAAGCTGTTCGCCGACAGCGTGCGCCACTTCGGCTGCCGCCGCGTGCTCAACTGCTACAGCTACACCGGCGGTTTCAGCGTGGCCGCGCTCGCGGGCGGGGCAGAACACGTGACGAGCGTCGACTCCTCCGGCCCGGCGCTCGCACGGGCCACCCGTCACGTGGCGCTCAACGGGTTCGACGCCGCACGCCACGAGGCGCTCGACGCCGACGTGAACGCCACGCTGCGCGAGTTCCTCCGCCAGGGCCGGCGGTTCGACGCCATCGTGCTCGACCCGCCGAAGTTCGCCCCCACCGCGGCCCATGCCGAACGTGCCGCCCGCGCGTACAAGGACATCAACCGCCTCGGATTCATGCTGCTGGAGCCGGGTGGCCTGCTGTTCACCTACTCCTGTTCGGGGGGCATCAGCGCCGACCTGTTCCACAAGATCGTGGCCGGCGCCGGGCTCGACGCCCCGGCCGACGGGCTCATCTACGCCCGAACCGGTGCGGCCCCGGACCACCCGATGACGGTCACGTTCCCCGAGGGCGAGTACCTGAAGGGCCTGGTGGTGCTGAAACGCTGAGGCGTTTCAGCCCATGCGCACGCAGTCGCGGCCGGCGTGCTTGGCCGCGTACAGCGCGGTGTCGGCCCGGGCCAGCAGCTGGTCCACCGACTCGTCGGGCCGGCACACCGCCACCCCGAGCGACACCGTCACCTTGAGGTTGGGCGCGAGCCGCGACCAGTCGTGCTTGGCCACGCCGTCGCGCACGCGTTCGGCGGCCAGGTGAGCGGACGATTCATCTTCCGTGGCCGTCAACACCGCGAGGAATTCCTCGCCGCCGTAGCGGCCCAGCCGGTCGGACGTGCGCATCTCGGCGGACGCGCGACGCGAGAAATACCGCAGCACCTCATCGCCCACCGGGTGGCCGAAACGGTCGTTGACCTGCTTGAAGTGGTCGATGTCGAGCAGCGCAATCGCAAACGACTGGCCGGTGAGTTCGAGCTTGCGGTGCTGCTGCTCCAGCAGTTCCATCACGCTGCGGCGGCTGAGCGTGCCGGTGAGGCCGTCGCGTGTGGCGCGCCGGTGCATCTTCTCGAACTTGGCCTTGAGCGTCTTGTTCCGCTGCATCAGCATGTCGCGCAGCTGGGCGCCGTACAGGTCGAGCAGCGTGCTGCGCGCCAGCACCAATGCGAACCAGGCCGCACTGAGCGCGCGCTGCGCCACATTGCCCATGGGCAGCGAAAGATGCAGTTCGCCGAACACGATCACGGTGCCCACGCCCATGGCGACCAGCACCGACGACGCCACCACGTGCAATGGCGACACCCGCATGGCCCCGAACCCGTGGATGAGCAGCATCATCATCAGGAACAGCACCCCCACGCCGGGCACCCAGAACATGAAGCCCACGTGGATGGCCGAATGCACCAGCATCTGCGGCACCACGAGGAACGGATCGCTCAGGCGCTCGCTGCGGCCCAGCCGCAGCAGCAATGCAAAGAGGCCGCAAGCGGCGGTGCCCGCCGCGGCAAACATCCAGGCCACCAGTGCGTCCATCGCGCCGGCGTGGGCCAGCCCCAGCAGCAGCAGCGTGTCGACGCCGTAGCTGGCCAGCACCACGACCAGCATCTGCATGCACTGGCGCTGGCGCTCGGCGCGGCCGGCGGCAGAGGCGAAGTCCTCGTCGTCTCGGAGATCGGCGGAAGAAGTGGCGGGCATCGTTGGGGCGGGAACGAAATGGGCGGGATCACGCGCTGGTGCGCGCGTTCACGGATTCGTTATCGGCGGGGAGGCTGCTGGCTTGAATGACGGGCCGGTGGCAACCCGATGGCGGGCTCGAATTTGGCACGTTTCACGCTGAAAAACGCCTTCACGTTGCGCACGTTGGCGTCCTGGGTGAAGAGGCGGTTGACGAGGGCGTCGTACGCGGGCATGTCAGCCACCTGCAGCACCAGCATGAAATCCGGGCCAGGGGCAACACGGTAGCACTGTTGCACCGCCGAATCACCCACCGCACGGGCTTCAAATGCAGCCAAATGTTCGGCACCCTGGCGATCGAGCGTGACCTCGGCGATCGCCGTGAGTCCTGCACCCAGCCGTTCCGGTGACAGGATGGCCACCCGCCGCTCGATCACCCCGGCCGCCACCAGGCGCTTGACCCGGCGCAGGCACGTGGCCGGCGACGTCATCACCGCGGCCGCCAGGTCCTGGTTCGACATCGATGCATCCCGTTGCAGTACCCCCAGGATGCGGTGGTCGGTGTCGTCCAGGTCGTCAATTTTGAATGATTCGTGCAATGAAGGCTGAAGCATGAACTAATCAATCACGTTCCGTTGGTGATGATTGATTATTTCGTTTCAGCTGAAACTATGCAACCTTTGATCCGATGGGTGTGCCTACCATCTCGAACCTTCAGTTGAATCCGTCTGGGAGATATTTCATGTGTGGCATCGTCGGCGCCGTCAGCACCCGCAACATCGTTCCCATCCTGATCGAGGGGCTCAAGCGCCTCGAGTACCGCGGCTATGACTCGTGCGGCGTGGCCGTGCACCAGTCGGGCCACCTGCGCCGCGCGCGCAGCACGGCGCGGGTGTCGGAACTGCAGATCAACGTCGAGGCCGACGAGGTGCAAAGCGGCACCGGCATCGCCCACACCCGCTGGGCCACCCACGGCGCGCCCGCCGTCCACAACGCCCACCCGCACTTCTCGCACGGCCCCGGCTCCGATGGCAACACCGCCACGTCCGGCAAGATCGCGCTCGTCCACAACGGCATCATCGAAAACCACGACGAACTGCGCGCCGAACTGAAGGCCAAGGGTTACGCCTTCGACAGCCAGACCGACACCGAAGTGGTGGCCCACCTGATCGACCACCTGTACGACGGCGACCTGCTCGACGCCGTGCAGCGCGCCACTGCGCAACTGCGGGGCGCCTACGCCATCGCCGTGTTCTGCCGCGACGAACCCCACCGTGTCATCGGCGCCCGCGAGGGGTCGCCGCTGGTGCTGGGCGTGGGCGAGGGCGAACACTTCCTCGCATCCGACGCCATGGCCCTGGCCGGCGTCACCGACCAGATCGTGTACCTCGAAGAGGGTGACGTGGTCGACGTGCAACTCGGCAAGGTGTGGATCACCAGCCGCACGCCGGAAGGCCGTGTGTATGGCGCCACCGCCGCCAGCGCCACCCAGGGTTTCAAGCCCGTGCAGCGCGAAGTGCGCACCGTGCACGCCCACACCGGCGCGGCCGAGCTGGGCCCGTACCGGCACTTCATGCAGAAGGAAATCTTCGAGCAGCCGCGTGCCATCGCCGACACCCTCGACGCCGTGGAAAGCGTCAGCCCCGAACTGTTCGGTGACGGCGCCTACCGCGTCTTCAAGGACATCGACTCGGTGCTCATCCTCGCGTGCGGCACCAGCTACTACAGCGGCTCCACCGCCAAGTACTGGCTCGAGAGCATCGCCAAGATCCCCGTCAGCGTCGAGATCGCCAGCGAGTACCGTTACCGCGACAGCGTGCCCAACCCGCGCCAGCTCGTGGTCACCATCACCCAGAGCGGCGAAACCGCCGACACCCTGGCCGCCCTGAAACACGCCCGCAGCATGGGCATGAACCACACGCTGACCATCTGCAACGTGGCCACCAGCGCCATGGTGCGCGAATGCCAGCTCGCGTACATCACGCGTGCTGGCGTCGAGATCGGCGTGGCCTCCACCAAGGCCTTCAGCACCCAGCTCGTGGGCCTGTTCCTGCTGACCCTGGCCCTCGCGCAGGTGCGCGGCCACCTCACCGAAGAGCAAGAGCTCGCCCACCTCAAGGCCCTGCGCCACCTGCCCGTCGCCGTGCAGGCCGTGCTGGCGCTGGAGCCCCAGGTCATGGCCTGGGCCGAAGAATTTGCGCGCAAGGAAAACGCCCTGTTCCTGGGGCGTGGCCTGCACTATCCGATCGCCCTCGAGGGTGCGCTCAAGCTCAAGGAAATCAGCTACATCCACGCCGAGGCCTACCCGGCCGGCGAACTCAAGCACGGCCCGCTGGCGCTGGTCACCAGCGAGATGCCGGTGGTCACCATCGCCCCGAACGACACGCTGCTGGAGAAGCTCAAGAGCAACCTGCAGGAAGTGCGTGCGCGTGGGGGGGAGCTGTTCGTGTTTGCGGATGCGGACACGCGCATCGAGTCGTCAGAAGGGGTGCATGTGATCCGGATGCCGGAGCACTATGGTGCCTTGTCGCCGATCCTGCATGTCATTCCGCTGCAGCTGTTGGCGTATCACACGGCTTGTGCGCGGGGCACCGACGTTGATAAGCCGCGGAATCTGGCGAAATCGGTGACGGTGGAGTGAGCTTGCCTCTGAATCACATCGTGCTGTTCACCGGCAATAGTGTTTGCGACATCGAATTAGAGTTCGCGACATCGAAATATTGTGTGCGACGACTCCTGCCAATTGCCCCCTGGCGCGGGCAGGATGTCGCGGCCAAGGGCCGGGCCAGCAAGCTGGCATCGATGTTCGCTTGGTCGAACTGAATTCTCGCCCTCTCGCGAGCTCGGCCATGGGCGAGACCCAGCGCGCTGTGAGCGAACTGTTCTCTCGGGCCATCGCAGAACAGGCATCCAATGTTCTCACCAGTTCCTTGCCGCTAAAGTCTGAGAGAACCAGGGCGGCGCTCGTCCGGGGCGCTGAAGGGGCGAAAGGAAGAGCCCTGCGGGGCCCTTCCTCCTGTTCCGTGCCATTGATGCTGAGATCCGTAGCCGGGCCGGAACGACCGCTATGCACAGCGGAAGCGGACATCGGGAGCCGTATCATTCCCGCATGATTTCGCCCCTTCTTGAGCACGCGAAGCGCTGGATCGAAGCGTCCTGGCGAGAGGTCGGCTCGGGTTTTCAGACGAGCCAAGTACCCGTCGTGCAGTTCGAGCAGATGGACGTCGATGACCTGGCGCATCCCTTCAAGAACATTGGGCAGGCGTTTTGGCTGCTCAATGCAGGGACGCTGTGCGAGGCAGGTGAGGTCTCCATCCAGCGTGTGCCCTACGTTGCTTTCTCGCTCGTCCCGGACGAAAGCAGAATGAACGTTCAAGTGCATTGGGCGCCACGTTGCGGCTACGGCTTTCAGGTTCACTTCGACGCGGCGGGAGAACTGGTCCAGCAGCACATGCGTTGGGTCTCGTAGTGGCCTCTCTCCGGTCATGAACGTCCGCAGTCAGCCTCAATCGGTCGTCAGCGAGGACCGCTAGACTCCCGCGCATGATTCATCTCCTTGCCCGACTTCTTCCTGGGCGACCTCGTGCCATCGATGAAAACTCATCGTGGCGCCGCATCGTCTACGCGTCGGTCGGCGGGCTCTACGAGGTTGGTTTCGCATCGGACGAGTCTGCGCTCCTAGCGGTGTCCGAATCGGGGAGAGGTCTATTCAGTCTCGCCACCGGTGAACTCATAGCGAGGGATGATGCGCCCGTCGGCCCGAACTCTGAATGGTTCGACACGGATCAACGTATCGCGCTCGGCATCGGGTCCCTGACGGGCACGTGGATTCCAATGGTCGGCCTGGAGGGCGGGCAACTGAATCGCAGCCACGGCGAATGGCGGGTGGAACTGCGTGGGGCGGGACGAGACGAGTCCGCACTGTTGTTCCACGCTCGAACTGGAGACAAGTGGCTGGTCGAACGCCACTTCAGCACTGTGCGCTCATACGGTTTCTCCCCAAGCGGTCGATTCCTCGTCTTGGCAACCGGCAGCACTCTCACTGTGTTGAGCAACACCGACCGAACCGCTCCCAGCCTGATGCGGAACACGCCAACGTAGCGCCCCGTACGCTCTGCGCTCCGATTAAATACTGCGTCTATGAAGCACGTTGCAATAGCTGTTTCGCTAGTTTTTTCGTCGTTGGTAAGCGCTGCGGAAGTTCCGTATGTTTGCGACGACCCGTCCTATGCGAAAGCCTTTCGCGCCGGATACGAGCGGTCCCTTGCCGCGCGAAAGGCGCTCGGGCGCTCTTCCGAAGACGAGACGGCAGCGCGCATGGCGCGCGTCCGCGAAGCCATTGCGACCTCAGGACTTGTCGACACAATGAGTGTCGCCGCATTCATCGACAGCACACTTCTGGAGCCCGATATGGCTCAGCTCCTTCGAGCCGGTAAGGACGCTGTTGCTCATATCGACGCGTCGGTGGCCGCGCTGACTGTCGCCGCGGAGAAGACCGGAAGTGATGCTGCCGACTCCGACAAAATGTTCTGCCAGAACGGTTCAGCGAACTTCAGCGGCTTGGCGCAGAAGCGACGTGCATCGGAAGATCTCGGTGAAGCGGTCAGGCAGCGCCTTGCGGAGTTCGGTCGCATCAGAGGTGTCTCGTACTCGGACGACATCGAATCAGCATTGCTTCCCATTCGATGGTCCTGCAACTCTGTTGATGGGTTCACTGCAGCGGAGGAAGGATTCGACCTGGCTCTAAGACTGACGCGTTTGACGCTGAACAAGTTGCAGTCGGCATTCGAAGCCAATGTGAAGGCGCACGCTTCAGCTAAGGACTGGAGCTACTCGCGGACCATCGAAATCCTGCGGGCGATTGCCCAGCATCCCCACTTTGTTGCCCTTGAAAATCGAAAGCGCCTAATGATCCGGGAGGTGCAGGGGTTGGTGCAAGCAAGATTGGAGGGCAAATTGCCCCGAGAGTCGGCTGCTCCGTGCAGGTGGTCCGAGAACGTGCCCGCGCAACTCCACGAGATTTCTGATCTGACCCGCCGCCAATTCGACTACATCGCCGAAGTTCTCCCGAACGTGAATTAGCATTCAATTATTCAAACGGGTTCTCGCGGGCCTCGTGTACCGCGTCGAAAGCGACTGCTTTCTGCCTGGTGCGGTCTCCGCTGTGCACTGTCGTGGTCAAGCTTTTTCGGACGGCCCGATAAGGGAACGTTGAACTCTAGTGGGCGGCGGCGTGCTGCTGTTCGTAGTGACTGGGGGATCGATATC
>NZ_LMDI01000055.1 GCF_001425785.1 Rhizobacter sp. Root1221
CTGTGCGGCTGGAGCGGGCACGAGCGGATCCTGGTGGACCTGGAAGGCCACGGCCGGGAAGACCTGGGCGGGGTGGACCTGTCGCGCACGGTGGGCTGGTTCACGAGCGTCCACCCGGTGGCGCTGGCCGCGGGCGGGGAGCCCGGCGTGGCGCTGAAGCGGGTGAAGGAGATGCTGCGGGCGGTGCCGCGCCGCGGCCTCGGATTCGGATTGCTGAAACCCGCTGGCGTGCCGCGCCCGCAGGTGATCTTCAATTACCTCGGGCAGTTCGACACGACAGGGTCATGGCAACTGGACGGCGGCGCGTCGGGCGCGGAGCGCGACCCCGCGTCGGTGCGCGGGCATGAGCTCACCATCGATGCACTGGTGCAAGGTGGCGTGCTGCAGTGGCGCGTGGGTTTCAGCGCGTCGCGCCACGACGCGCGCACCGTGCAGGCCCTGGCCCGCCGGTGCCTCGACGAACTCGAGGCGCTGGTCGCCCACTGCACGGGCGGTGCCCAGGGGGCTACGCCGTCGGACTTCCCGCTCGCCGGGCTCACGCAGGCCGAGCTGGATGCGATGTCCACCGGCCACATCGAGGACGTGTACCCGTTGTCGCCCATGCAGGAGGGGCTGGTGTTCCACAGCCTGGCCGACCCGCGGGGCACGGCGTACGTGAACCAGCTGCGGCTGGACATCCACGGCCTGGACCCGGCGCGGTTCGTGGCCGCGTGGCAGGCCATGGTGGCGCGGCACGCGATGTTGCGCACCGGCTTCCTGCACGAGCGCGCACCGGCGCTGCAGGTGGTGGACCGGCATGCGGTGCTGCCGGTGGTGCAGCACGATTGGCAGTCACGCGACGACCAGGCGGCCGCGCTCGATGCGCTGGCCGCCGCGGCGCGGTCGAGCGGTTTCGACCTGCGGCGCCCACCGCTGATGCGCTTGGCGCTGGTGCACACCGCACCGTCGCGGCACCACCTGGTGTGGACGTTCCACCACGTGCTGCTCGACGGGTGGAGCACGTCGCAACTGCTCCAGGAGGTGCTGTCCGTGTACGCCGGTTCGGCGTTGCCGCCGGTGACCGGCCGGTTCAGCGACCACATCGCGTGGCTGCAGCACCGCGACCACGCGGCGGCCGAACGCCACTGGCGCGGTGTGCTGGCCGGCCTGGATGAACCCACGAAACTCGCCCGCGGGCACGCGGCTGATCGTGCGGGCCACGGTGAACACCGCCTGGTGTTTTCCCCCGCCGACACGGCGGCCCTCGTGGCGGCCGCGCAGCGCGAACGGGTCACGGTGAACACGCTGGTGCAGGCGGCCTGGGCGCTGCTGCTCGCGCGCCACACGGGGCAGGACACCGTGGCGTTCGGTGCCACGGTGGCGGGCCGACCGGTGGATCTGGCGGGTGCGGAGCAACTGCTCGGCCTCTTCATCAACACGCTGCCCGCGGTGGTGACGGTGCGTGCGGGCCAACCCATGGGCGACTGGCTGCGCGCCTTGCAGGATGAAGCCCTGGCACTGCGCGAACACGGCCACGTGCCGCTCTACACGCTGCAACGCTGGGCGGGCGCGGGCACGGAGGGCTTGTTCGACAGCCTGCTCGTGTATGAAAACTACCCGGTGGCCCACGCATTGAAGGCGGCCGGCGAGGCCGGCCTGCGGTTTGGCGAAGCCGGCGTGCGTGAACAGACCCACTACGCGATGACGGTGCTCGTTCACCCGGGTGAATCGCTGGCGGCGACGTGGCAGTTTGCCCGCGCCGCGTTCGGCGAGGACGAGGTGGTGGCGTTCGCGGACCAGTTCCGGACGCTGCTGCTGCAACTGACCCGGCGCGCCGGCGACCCGGTGGGCGACCTGCAGTTGCTGCCGGCCGCGGCGCACGGCGAGATGATGGCCCGAGGGGTGGACGCGACCCGCTTCGACACGGAGCCGGTGGCGCGGTTGTTCGAACGCCAGGCCGCGCTGCGGCCGGACGCCACCGCCGTGGTGTGCAACGGCGCGGCGCTCACCTACCGCGAACTGAACCGCCGCGCGAACCAGGTGGCCCATCGGCTGATCCGCAACGGGGTGGGGCGCGAGACCCGCGTGGGCATCGCGGCGGACCGTTCGGTCGAGATGGTGGTGGGCCTGCTCGGTGTGCTGAAGGCGGGGGGCGCGTATGTGCCGCTCGACCCGGACTACCCGGCCGACCGCCTCGCCTACATGCTCGCGCACAGCGGCGTGGGCACCGTGCTGGTGACCGGCGGCGAGGCTGCGCGCGGGCGCGTGCCCCCGGGTGTCACCGTGCTCGAGCTGGATGGCCCCGACCTGGCCCAGGCGCCGGCACATGATCCCGATGTCGCGGTGGATGCCGACCAGATCGCCTACGTGATCTACACGTCGGGCTCCACCGGCCGGCCGAAGGGCGTGATGGTGCGGCACGGCGCGCTCGCCCACTTCCTGCTCGCAATGCGCGAGGCGCCGGGGCTGGGCGCGGACGACGTGCTGGTGGCCGTGACGTCCCTGTCCTTCGACATCGCGGCGCTCGAGCTCTACCTGCCGCTCATCACCGGCGCGTGCGTGGTGGTGGCCGATCGCCCCACCACGCGCGACGGCGCGGCGCTGGCACGGCTGATGACAGCGGCGCGGGCCACCGTGTTTCAGTCCACCCCGTCGGGCTGGCGGCTGTTGCGGGCGGGCGGTTGGCCGCTGGCGCCGCTGGGCCGCTTCAAGGGCCTGTGCGGCGGCGAGGCCTTGCCGGACGACCTCGCGCGGGACCTGGCGGACCTCGGGGTCGACCTGTGGAATCTGTACGGCCCCACCGAAACCACCATCTGGTCTGCGGCCGGTCGCGTGGCAGCGGGGGGTGTGGACCTGGGGCAGCCAATCGCCTCGACGGCCTTGCGCGTGCTCGATGCCGAACTGAACCTGTTGCCGGCCGGTGTGGCCGGGGAGCTGTTCATCGGCGGCGTCGGCCTGGCCCGGGGGTACCTCGGGGCGGCGGGCCTCACGGCGGAACGGTTCGTGGCCGACCCGCACGGCGGCGCGGCCGGCCGGCTGTACCGCACCGGTGACCTCGTGCGCCGTGATGGTGACGGCCGGCTGGTGTACCTGGGCCGGGTGGACCACCAGGTGAAGGTGCGCGGGTTCCGCATCGAGCTGGGCGAGGTCGAATCCCATCTGCTCGCCGAGCCCGGCGTGCGCGAGGCCGTGGTGGTGGCGAACGATGGGCGATTGGTCGCCTACGTGGCGGGTGTTTCGCTCGACGTGGCGCACCTCGCCGCGCGGTTGGCCGAGCGGCTGCCGCTGCACATGCTGCCGGGCGCGTGGGTGGTGCTCGATCGCCTGCCGCAGACGCCGAACGGCAAGGTCGATCGCCGTGCGTTGCCCGAGCCTGAGGCACGGCGTGCCGAGTTCGAGGCGCCGCAGGACGACGTCGAGGTGCATGTCGCGGCCATCTGGTCGGCCGTGCTGGGGGTGGACCGGGTGGGCCGCCACGACAGCTTCTTCGAGCTGGGCGGGCATTCGATCCTGGTGATGCAGATGCTGGCGCGGGTGGTGGCCGAGCTGCGCGCCGAGGTGCCGATCCGCGATGTGTTTGAGCAGCCCACGCTGGCCGGGGTGGCGTCGCGGGTGCGGGCAGTGATGGGAAGGGGGCAGGCGCTGGCGTCGCTGGATGCCTTCGTGGACAGCCTGGAGGGGGCGTGATGGACAGCGAGAGCACACGACGTTTTGCGGAGCGGTTCGCCCGCCTGGGGGCCGCGCAGCGCCAGGCGGTGTACCGGAAGATGCAGGACGAGGGCCTGTCCCCGGCGCACTTCCCGGTCCCCGTGCGGCCGGGCGAGGCCGGGTCTCCGGCGTCGTTCGCCCAGGGCCGCCAGTGGTTCCTGTGGCACCTCGACCGCGACAGCACGGCGTACCACATCACCGGCGCCCTGCACCTCAGCGGCGCCCTGGACCTCGGCGTGCTGCAGCGGGCCTTCGCGGCGCTCGTGGCGCGCCATGCGGCGCTGCGCACCGTGTTCCGCAGCGAGGCGGGCGTGATCGAGCAGGTGGTGTTGCCATCGATGCCGGTGGAGGTCGCGGTGTGCGAGGGCGACCCGGGGCCGCACGCGAAGTCCCTGGTGCAAGCGCCGTTCGACCTGACGGCGGGGCCGCTGCTGCGGGTGAAGGTGATCCGTGTGGGAGAGCGCGAGCACGTGCTGGTGCTGGTGATGCACCACATCGTGTCGGACGGGTGGTCGATGGGGGTGATCGTCGAGGAGTTTGTGTCGCTGTACCGGGCCGGTGTGTCGGGTGATGAGGCGGCGCTGGCGGCGTTGCCGATCGGTTACGCGGACTACGCGGTGTGGCAGCGCAACTGGCTGGAGGCGGGGGAACGCGAGCGGCAGCTGGCGTACTGGACGGCGCAACTGGGCACGAGCCACCCGGTGCTGCAGCTGCCGGTGGACCGGCCGAGGCAGGCGCAGGGTCGGTACACGGCGGCGGTGCACCGCACGACGCTGGCGGYGGAKGTGGTGCGGCGGCTGCGCAGCCGAGCACAGGCGCGCGGGGGCACGCTGTTCATGGTGCTGCTGGCGGGNCGTGGTGCGTCCGAACGAGGGCCGCTGCTGCGGGTGAAGGTGATCCGTGTGGGAGAGCGCGAGCACGTGCTGGTGCTGGTGATGCACCACATCGTGTCGGACGGGTGGTCGATGGGGGTGATCGTCGAGGAGTTTGTGTCGCTGTACCGGGCCGGTGTGTCGGGTGGCGAGGCGAGGCTGGCAGCGTTGCCGATCGGTTACGCGGACTACGCGGTGTGGCAGCGCAACTGGCTGGAGGCGGGGGAACGCGAGCGGCAGCTGGCGTACTGGACGGCGCARCTGGGCACGAGCCACCCGGTGCTGCAGCTGCCGGTGGACCGGCCGAGGCAGGCGCAGGGTCGGTACACGGCGGCGGTGCACCGCACGACGCTGGCGGYGGAKGTGGTGCGGCGGCTGCGCAGCCGAGCACAGGCGCGCGGGGGCACGCTGTTCATGGTGCTGCTGGCGGGRTGGCAGGCAGCGCTGTGGCGGTGGACGGGCCAGGCGGACATCCGGGTGGGGGTGCCCATCGCGAACCGGGGCCGGGCGGAGACCGAAGGGGTGGTGGGGTTCTTCGTGAACACGCAGGTGCTGCGGGCCGTGTTCGGCGAGCGGATGACGCTCGGGGCCCTGCTGGGCCAGGTGAAGGAGGCGGTGCTGGGCGCGCAAGGACACGCCGAACTGCCGTTCGAGCAATTGGTGGAAGCGTTGCAGCCCGAGCGCAGYCTGGGCCAGAGCCCGCTGTTCCAGGTGGTGCACAACCACCAGCAGCAGGCRGCGACGCTGTCGCAGCTGCCGGGGCTGGCGGTGCAGGGGTACGAGCTGGGAGARCAAGGCGCGCAGTTCGAGATGACGCTGGACACGGCSGARGACGTGTCGGGCGAGGTGATGGTGAAGCTGACGTACGCGCGCGAGTTGTTCGACGCGCAGACGGTGGCCCGGCTGGCGGGGCACCTGGAGGTGCTGCTGCAGGCGCTGGCGGCAGACCCGGACGTGGCGGTGTCGGACGTGGCSCTGCACGAGGCGGTGGCGCCGGTGCCGGTGGCGGGCCCGACCGAGGCGATCCACCGGTTGATCGAGCAGCAGGTGCGCGAGCGGCCGCAGGCGATCGCGGTGGTGCACGAAGACCGCTCGCTGAGCTACGAGGCGCTGAACCGGTGGGCGAACCGGGTGGCGCACSGGCTGATCGCGCAGGGGGTGGGCGCGGAGACGAAGGTGGGCCTGGCGGTGGAGCGCTCGCTGGAGCTGGTGGTGGGGGTGCTGGCGATCCTGAAGGCCGGGGGCGCRTACGTGCCGCTGGACCCGGCGTACCCGGCCGAGCGGATCGCCGCGATGCGCGAGGACAGCGGGGTGGTGCTGACGCTGGGCGCCGAAGACATCGCGCAGGCMGAAGGSCCCGAGGACAACCCGCAGGTGGCCGTGCACGGGGAGAACCTGGCGTACGTGATCTACACGTCGGGCTCGACGGGGCGGCCCAAGGGSGCGCAGCTGAGCCACCGCAACGTGGYGCGGCTGCTGCAGCAGACGCAGGGGTGGTTCGGCTTCGGRSCKGACGACGTGTGGACGCTGTTCCACTCGTACGCGTTCGACTTCTCGGTGTGGGAGCTGTTCGGCGCGCTGTGCCACGGCGGCAAGCTGGTGGTGGTGCCGTACTGGGTGAGCCGCTCGCCGCAGGCGTTCGCGCAGCTGCTGCAGGCGCAGCAGGTGACGGTGCTGAACCAGACGCCGTCGGCGTTCCGGCAGCTGATCCACGCSGGAGAACACGCAAGAGCGCAGSCGGGRTCGCTGCGCTACGTGATCTTCGGCGGCGAGGCGCTGGAGCCGCAGAGCCTGCGGCCGTGGATGGACCGGCACGGGGACGCGGCGCCGCAACTGGTGAACATGTACGGGATCACGGAGACGACGGTGCACGTGACGTGGCGGCCGATCGTGCGAGCGGACCTGGAGGAAGCGCGCAGCCCGGTGGGCGTGGGGATCGCGGACCTGGGGTTGCGGGTGCTCGACGGGTCGCTGAACCCGCAGCCGGTGGGGGTGGCCGGCGAGCTGTACGTGGCCGGAGGCGGGTTGGCGCGGGGGTACCTGAACCGC
>NZ_LMDI01000056.1 GCF_001425785.1 Rhizobacter sp. Root1221
AGACAGTGGTCGCGCGGGGGATTGGCCACTCGAAGCGCCCGAGCAAAGKTCCGGGAAGCTGGTGTTCGAGCGCATCTTTGGGTTACCTTTCTGGGCGCGCCCTCCATGTCAGGATAGTTGTCGCTTCGTCATTTCCATTCCAAGGTGGGGGGCGGAGAGAGAATGAAAGATGTCGGGGAAGCGGTATTCCGCTGAGCAGAAGCAGTGGGCGTTGGCGCAGATGTCGCCGCCCAGGAACCTGTCCACCCTGCAGTTGGCCAAAGAGTCGGGCATCACGGTGGTGAGCCTTCGACTGTGGCGCCAGGAGGCTCGAGCGAGAGGAGTATTCATGCCGGGTAGCAAAGGGATCGAAAAGTGGTCGGGCCCGGAGAAGTTCAAGGCGGTGCTGGAGACTGCATTGCTGAGTGAGGCCGAGATCTCGCAGTACTGCCGATCCAAAGCAATACAGGTCGAACACCTGCAGCAGTGGCGCAGGGCCTGCGAAGAGGCAAATGGGGTGGCGCCGGTCCTTGATGGGGCCGTGGAGAATCCGACGGCCCTTCAGCGAATCAAGAGTCTTGAGAAGGAGCTTCGTCGCAAAGACGCAGCGCTGGCGGAGGCGGCTGCGTTGCTGATCCTCAGAAAAAAAGCCGACGCGATCTGGGGACAGGAAGAGGACGAATGATCAACGCCTCGGATCGCGATGATGCAATCAGATTGATTGATGAAGCAATTGCTTCGGGCGCTCGCCAGGGGGCCGCGTGCAACGAGCTAGAGTTGACCGAGCGAACGCTGCAAAGGTGGCGACGAAACCCAGTCGATGGGCGGCCCTTGGCTCGACGAGCGGCGCCAGTGAACAAGCTCTCTGAGGACGAACGGCAAGCGGTTCTGGCGGCAGTCAATCGGTCTGACTGTGCGAATCTGACGCCCCATCAGATCGTGCCCAAACTGGCTGACGAGGGCGTGTACTTGGCCTCGGAATCGACGTTCTACCGGGTTATGAGAGCACAAGGGCAGAACCACCGGCGAGGTCGTTGCAAGGTCCCTCGTTCGCGCCCGCCAACGACGCACAGTGCGCGCGGGCCGAACCAGGTCTGGTGCTGGGATATCACTTGGCTACCCTCAACCGTGCGAGGGCAGTACTTCTATTGGTACATGGTCAAGGACATCTTCAGCCGCAAGCTCATCGTCAATGAAGTGCATGACGGCGAATCCTCAGAGAACGCCAGCCGGCTGCTTAGCCGCGGGTGCTTGCGCGAACAGACGGCGGGCAAACCAGTGATCTTGCACTCCGACAATGGCAGCGCGATGAAGGGCGGAACCCTTCTGGCAACGCTGCACGAACTGGGGGTGGTCCCTTCCTACAGCCGACCACGAGTGAGCAACGATAACGCCTATGCCGAGGCTCTGTTCCGTACGGCGAAGTACTGCCCTCTATGGCCCGAACGGCCCTTCAGCTCACTTGACGATGCGCGCGAATGGGTTCTCAAGTTCGTGCGTTGGTACAACGAAGATCACCGGCACAGCGCATTGAAATACGTCACACCTGACCAGCGTCACCGAGGGCAAGATCACGCGCTTCTGGCAAAGCGAATTGAGCTCTACAAGCAAGCCCGCACGGGAAATCCCGCACGATGGGCTGGCGGACTCAGGAATTGGAAGCTGGAAGAGATCGTGTTCCTCAATCCTGACCGGCCGCCACGAGAAGAGGTGAGGCAAGCAGCTTGACGGCGGATGCGACAACTACCTTGACACACACCGCGCGACCAGAAAGGTAACTCGGCTGCCGGGCCGAGNTTCTGGCCCGAGACCGGCGCGGCGATATGTTCCTCAATCCTGACCGGCCGCCACGAGAAGAGGTGAGGCAAGCAGCTTGACGGCGGATGCGACAACTACCTTGACACACACCGCGCGACCAGAAAGGTAACTCGGCTGCCGGGCCGAGTCCCGGCGCGGCCTCGCCAGAGAAAAAGCACAACCCGAAGCGCACAACGGACCCGGGTGGGTTCGCAGGCGGGTTGGCAGGGACGACGTCCCCTGCTCAGTGGCTGTGCAACGACCCCACGATCATCATCGTGATGGCCAGCCCGCCGGCCAGCCACCCGATCTGGGCGAGCGTCTCCCGGATGGGCAGGCGGTGCTGCAGTTGCGGGATCAGGTCGGCCACGGCCACGTAGACGAAGCTGCTGGACGCGATGACGAGCATGTACGGGAACAACTGCTCCCACGGCCCCACCACGAAGTAGCCCACCACCCCACCCACCACCGCGGCGAGGCCCGAGGCGGCGTTGTACACCAGCGCCTTCTTGCGCGACAGGCCGGCGTTGAGCAGCACGATGTAGTCGCCTACCTCCTGCGGAATCTCGTGCGCGATGATGGCGGCCGACGTGACGATGCCCAATTGCGTGTCGGTCAGGAACGCCGCGGCAATGATGATGCCGTCGCAGAAGTTGTGGATGCTGTCGCCCACCAGCACGCTCCAACCGCCCCGGCCCGCCTGCTGGCGGTCGAATCCGTGGTGGTGGTGGTGGTGGTCGCTTTCGTGGTGGTGGCCGTGGCGGTACAGCTCGGCCTTCTCCAGCAGGAAAAAGAACAACAGCCCCGCCAGCAGCGTCAGGAACAGCGAGTGCGGCGGGGCCTTGCTCTCGAACGCCTCCGGCAGCACGTGCAGCAGCGCCGTGCCCAGCAGCACGCCGGTGGACAGGCTGACCAGGTGGTGCACCACCTTCGACAGCACGGCCACGGTCAAGCTCGCCGCAATCACGACCGACAGCAACCCACCCAGGAAGGTGGCCGCCACGATGTACAGGAGTGTCATTCGAATCGACTCGTCGTCACACAAACACAAACGCAAAAAAGCCGCGCGGTGCGCGGCTTCTCACAAGGAAACGCCGGGCCGCCCCAAGTTTCCTTGGCACCCCCACGGGGGGCGGGCTGGGCGCAGCCCGGCCCTGGGGGCCCTCAGAACCAGCTGGGCCGGCCGTCAAGCCACCCCATTCGCCTTGAACCAGGCCACTGCCCGCTTCCAGCCGTCTTCGGCCGCTTCCTTGCGGTAGCTGGGCCGGTAGTCGGCGTTGAAAGCATGCGGGGTGTCGGGGTACACGACGAACTCGGATCGTTTCGCCGCCGCACTGCCCGAGGCCAGGACAGCCTTCATCTTATCAATCGTGTCAAGCGGGATGCCGGCATCGGCCCCGCCGTACAGGCCCAGCACCGGTCCGGACAGCTTGGCCGCGACGTCGACCGGCTGTTTCGGCGTCAGCGGCGAGGCCGCGCCCACGAGCCGCCCGTACCACGCGACCGTGGCCTTCACGCCCGGGTTGTGGGCGGCGTAGAGCCAGGCCTGGCGCCCGCCCCAGCAGAACCCGGTGACACCGAGCCGCGCCGTGTCGCCGCCGTTGGCCTTGGCCCAGGCCACCGTGGCGTCGAGGTCACCGAGCACCTGCTCGTCGGGCACCTTCGAGACCACCTCGCTCATCAGCTTGGTGATGTCGCTGTAGGCCTTGGCGTCACCCTGGCGCACGAACAGCTCCGGCGCGATGGCGAGGTAACCGAGCTTGGCGAAGCGCCGGGCCACGTCGGCGATGTGTTCGTGCACACCGAAGATTTCGGACAGCACGAGGATGACCGGCAGCCCGGTCTTGCCGGCGGGCGCGGCGCGGTAGCCGGGGATGTGCGACCCACCCACGGGGATCTTGATCTCGCCGGCCGTGAGGCCCGCGGTGTCGGTGGTGATGGTTTGTGCGCTCACCGGCAGCACGGCGGCGGCAAAGCCGGAACCCACCGCGGTTTGCACGAAGCCGCGCCGCGTGAAGTCGCGGGTCGGGGTGAGGCTGTCGAGGTCAGAGCGGAGCATGGTCGTCGATCTCCTGGTCACGAAGGGGGGCCGGTGAGCCACGCATTCTAGGAACGATCGCAATAACCTGTCGCCGTGACCCCGATGCCGGGTGGGCTGCCACAAAAAGACGGGACAATCGGCCGCATGAGTTCATCGCGCGCCCACGCACCCCCCACCGACCTTGCCGCCATCGACATCGGCTCCAACAGCTTCCGCCTCGAGATCGGCCAGATTTCCCCGGGCCGCTACAAGCGTGTCGACTACCTGAAGGAAACCGTGCGCCTCGGCGCCGGCCTCGACGCCGACGGCATGCTGACGGAAGACGCCGTCGAACGCGGCCTCGCCTGCCTCGCCCGCTTCACCCAGCGCCTGGCCGGCCTGCCGAAGGGCCAGGTGCGCGCCGTGGCCACGCAGACGCTGCGCGAAGCGCGCAACCGCGACCTGTTCCTCGCCCGCGCCCAGACGGTGCTGGGGCACCCCATCGAAGTGATCTCCGGCCGCGAGGAAGCGCGGCTCATCTATGCCGGCGTGGCCCGCCTGCAGCCGTCCTCCCAGCATCGCCTCGTGATCGACATCGGCGGCCGGTCCACCGAGATGATCCTGGGCCACGGCCGCACGCCGCTGCGCGCCGAGTCGTTCCAGGTGGGCAGCGTCAGCCTGTCGATGCGCTTCTTCCCCGACGGCCGGTTCTCGGAACAAGCCTTCCGCAATGCCCAGGTGGCGGCGGGCGCCGAGTTCGAAGAAGCCCTCGGGCCGTTCGCGCGCAAGCATTGGCACGAGTCGCTCGGGTCGTCCGGCACGGCCGGGGCCGTGTCGCAGCTGCTGCTGGCCAGCGGCATCACCGACGGCGCCATCACACCTGACGGGCTGCGCTGGTGCATGGCCCAGTGCCTGAAGGCTGGCCGGGCCGACCGCCTGTCGCTGCCCGGCCTCAAGGACGATCGCCGGGCCGTGCTCGGCGGCGGCCTCGCCATCCTCTACACGCTCGCCACCCACTTCGGCATCGACGCGCTGCAGCCCGCCAAGGGGGCCCTGCGCCAAGGCGTGATCTTCGACCTCGACGAACAACGTGCCGCCAGCGCGGGCCGGTCCACCGGCGCAGCCGGCCACGACATGCGCGACGCCTCGGTGCGCGACCTGCAGCAGCGCTTCGAGGTGGACACCGCCCAGGCGAAACGGGTCGAGGCCGTGGCGGCAGCGCTGTACACCCCGCTGGCCGGGACCGATCCCGACCCGCACCGCCACCTGGGGTGGGCCTGCGCACTGCACGAAATCGGCATGATGGTGTCGCACCATGACCACCACCGCCACAGCGCCTACCTGCTGAGCCACGTGGACGCGGCGGGGTTCTCGCAATCGCAGCAACGGCGCCTGGCCGAGCTGGTGCTCGCCCAGCGGGGCGGGCTGCGCAAGGTGGAGCAGCAACTCGCCGACCCCGGCTTTGCGCTGCAGGTGCTGTGCCTGCGGCTGGCCATCATCCACTGCCACGCACGCCAGCCCGTGCCGGCCGGCACCACCTCGCTGAAGCTGAAGGACAACGTGGCCGTGCTGAGCGTGCCCGGCGACTGGGCCGACAGCCACCCGCGCACGCTCTACCTGCTGAACGAGGAAGTGGGCGTGTGGGACAAGAGCGGCGTGACGCGGCTGCAGGTGCGCAGCTGAGACGTCACTGTGTGGCGCAGCTGAGCCACACATCCACCCGGCTGCGCAGGTCGGCGGCCAGCCGGCCGCGGGGTGCTTCGCGCCGGTAGGTGCCGGCCGTGGCGTTCAGCCGGGCCGCCGCAGCCACGGCGGCGAGGTTGCCCGAGGGGAACACGGCGATGTAGGTGTCCACGCCCAGGTCGGCCGGCAAGGCGCTGACGTACGACACCGGCAGCCCGAACACCTGCACGGGCACGGGCAACACGAAGTCGCCCTCGAGTTTCCCAGGCTTGGCCCCGAGCGCGGCAAGCGCCTTCACGACGGACCTGGCCTTGCCGTTGGGCACTTCGCACGAGAGCGCCTGGACGACCAGGGCCTCGGCCTTCCTGGTGTCGGCGGCATGGCCGCCGGAAGCCAGCGTGGCGAGCATCGCCAGCAGCGGCAGGTGCCGTCGGCTCATGGGGGACCCTCCTCGTGCGACCAGACACCCCCGACTGTGGGACACAGTGCGCTGCCCGACCATCCCATGAGTTTGGGGTCCGTGAGGCATGATGGGCACCAGGAGACCCCTCATGACCATCACCATCGGCCTTCACGTGTTCGACCAGGTCGAGGTGCTCGACTTCGCCGGCCCGTTCGAGGTCTTCACCACCGCAGCCCGTGTGCACCGCCGCACCCACGACGAGGACCTGTTCGCGGTGTGCACCATCGCCCGCAGCACCACGGCGGTGCGCGCCCGCGCCGGCCTGCTCGTGCAACCCGATGCGACGTTCGCCGACCACCCGCCGCTCGACGTGCTGCTGGTGCCGGGCGGCGTGGTCACCCATGAACTGGCACAGCCCGACACCCTCGGCTGGATCACCCGCACCGCTGCCGCCGTGCCGCTGGTGGCGTCCATCTGCACCGGCGCGTTCTTGTTGGCGAAGGCTGGCGTGCTCGACGGCAAGGCCGTGACCACCCACTGGGAAGACATCGACGACCTGAAGGCGATGTTCCCCGGCCTCGACGTGCGCACCGGGCAACGCTGGGTGGATGAAGGCGCCGTGGTCACGTCCGCCGGCATCTCGGCCGGCATCGACATGAGCCTGCACCTCGTGGAGCGCCTGGCCGGACGCGCGCTTGCGGAGCGCACGGCGCGGCAGATGGAATTCGACTGGACCGAAAACCCGCGCGCCTGAGCGCTTCTCGCTAGGGTTGAAGCGACGACCCCGGCAACGGTGTGGCGCGCATCAGCCCTTCCTGCGCCACCGACGCGATCAAGCGCCCGTCCTGCGTGAAGATGCTGCCACGGCAGAAGCCGCGGGCGTTGCCGGCAAACGGGGAGTCGGTGGTGTAGAGCATCCACTCGTCCATGCGGAACGGCTCGTGGAACCACATCGCGTGGTCCAGGCTCACCACCTGCAGGTTGCCCTTCATGAAACTCATGCCGTGGGGCATCAGGGCCGAACGCAGCAGCCCGAAGTCGGACGAGTACGCGAGCATGGCCTGGTGCAGCACCGGGTCGTCGGGCAGGCGGTCCACCGCACGGAACCAGGCGTCGTTGCGCGGCGGGGCCACGGGTGGATCGAACGGGTCGAGCGGCACCACCTGGCGGATCTCGATGGCGGTCTCGGCGTGCAACACCGCCCGCAACCGCTCGGGCAGCTTGTGGATGTGCTGGCGGCGCAGCTCGAGGTCGCTGGTCAACCCCTCGGGGCCGGGCACCTGCGGCATGCCGGCGCGGTGCGACGGGCCGTCCTCCGGCACGTGGAACGACGCGGCGAAGTTGAAAATGGGCTGGCCGTGCTGGATGGCCACCACGCGGCGCGTGGTGAAGCTGCCACCGTCGCGGATGCGGTCCACGTCGTAGACGATGCGGGCGTGTTTGTCGCCGGGGCGCAGGAAGTAGGCGTGCAGTGAGTGGACGGTGCGGCTGCCCTCGACCGTCAGCGCCGCGGCCATCAGGGCCTGGCCGAGCACCTGGCCGCCGAACACACGCGGGCTGCCGATGTCGCCACTGATGCCTCGGAACAGGTTCTGCTCGAGCTGCTCGACCTGCAGCAGCCCGATCAGCTCTTGGACTTGGGGATTCATGCCGGAATGATCGCACGGGGCCCCCCGGCACGTGCCGTCACCTCGGCGACAGGCGGGCGGCCAGAAGGTCGACAAGGCACGCTATCCGCGCCGTGATTGGCGGCCCTGCGCCGCGCGGGACGGATCAGAGCAGGTCGGGCGCCTGCACCGCCTGCACGACCACCTGCGACACCCCCTCGCGCATGCGCTGGCGCAACCACCACACGCCGCCTTTTTTCATGACCCAGGTCTGGTGCACCTCGCCGAGCAGCAAGGCGGCCACCTGGCCCAGCGTAGGCTGGTGGCCGATGACCAGCACCGGCTCGCTGGCGTCGGGCCAGCGCACGGCGCTGAGCAGCGCCACCGGCGACGCCTCGGGCGCCAGGGCCTGCACGGTCTTGAAGTGGCGGTCGAGCGCCTTGGCGGTCTGCTGCGTGCGCGCGGCCGGGCTCACCATGATGCGGGTGGAGTGCGCCATGCGCTGGTTCAGCCACTCGGCCATGCGCTGGGCCTGGCGCTCGCCCTTCGTGGTGAGCGTGCGGTCGAGGTCGGACTGGCCTTCCTTGATCACGTGGGCTTCGGCATGGCGCCAGAGGATCAGGTCCATCACACGCTCCCGGAGTGTTTCGCCATCAGCGCCTGCTGGGCGCTCGGGCCATCGGTGCCCAGGCGGAGGTAGCTGCCGTCGACCTGGAGTTCCCAGGCATCCTTCAGGTCGTGCAGGTACGGCACGAGGCATTCGTCGATCACGCGCTGGCGCAGTTTCGCATCCCGCACCGGCCAGGCCACCTCGATGCGACGGAACATGTTGCGGCCCATCCAGTCGGCACTGGACAGCAGCAGCGTCTCGTCCTCGTCGGTGTCGCCCCAGCGGAAGTACAGCACGCGCGAATGTTCGAGCAGCCGCCCCACCACCGAGATCACGCGAATGCCCGGGATGGGCGGCAGCATGCAGGCCCCGCGGACGATCAGGTCGATGTGGGCGCCGGCCTGGGCTGCCATCACCAGGGCCTGCATGATGGGCACGTCGGTCAGTGCGTTGACCTTCGCGACAATGCGCGCCGGCTTGCCCGCGCGGGCCGCCTGCGTGACGCTGTCGATGTGGCGCACCACCTGGCGGTGCAGCGTGAACGGGGCCTGCAGCAGCTGGCGCAGCGGGCGTGTCTTGCCCAGGCTCGCGAGCTGCTGGAACACGGCATCGGCGTCGGACGTGAGGTCGGCATCGGCCGTCAGGTAACCCACGTCGGTGTAGAGCCGAGCGGTCTTCGGGTTGTAGTTGCCGGTGGACAGGTGCCCGTAGCGGCGCAGCCGCGTGCCTTCCCGGCGGGTGACCAGCAGCAGCTTCGCGTGGGTCTTCAGGCCCACGATGCCGTACACCACCTGCGCGCCCACCGCCTCCAGGCGCTCGGCCCAGTTGATGTTGGCCTCCTCGTCGAAGCGGGCCTTCAATTCCACCACCGCCATCACTTCCTTGCCGCGCCGGGCCGCCTCGATCAGCAGGTCCATCAGCGGCGACTCGCTGCCGGTGCGGTAGATCGTCTGCTTGATGGCCAGCACGTCGGGGTCGTGCACCGCTTCGCGCAGGAACTGCACCACCGGCTCGAAAGAGTCGAACGGGTGGTGCATCAGCACGTCGCGGTCACGCAGCTGCTCGAAGAAGGACTCATCGCGCGACAGCCCTTCGGGCCACGGCGCGTCGTGCGGCGGGAAACGCAGCTCGGGGGCGTCGGCGCCGTCGATCAGGGCGTTCAGGCGCACGAGGTTCACCGGGCCGTTCACGAGGTACAGGGCGGCCGGCGGCAACGCGAACTGCACGAGCAGGAACTGCGAGAGCTCGGGCGGGCAGGTGTTGACCACCTCGAGGCGGATGGCCTGGCCGAAGTGCCGCGTGGTCAAGCCCGAGCGGAGCGCCTGGCGCAGGTTCGTCACGTCCTGCTCGTCCACTTCCAGGTCCGAATCGCGGGTGAGGCGGAACTGCGAAAACGCCTCCACCTCCCGGCCCGGGAACAGTTCCTCCAGGTGGGCACGGATCACACTCGTCAACAACACGAACACCTGGTGGCCGCCCGAGATCTCGTCGGGCAACCGGATGACCCGCGGCAGCACCCGCGGCACCTTGACGATGGCAATGATGTTCTCGCGCCCGAACGCGTCCTTGCCGCCCAGGCGCACGATGAAGTTCAGCGACTTGTTGGCCACCTGCGGGAACGGGTGCGACGGGTCGAGCCCCACCGGCACCAGCAGGGGCCGCACCTGGCGCTGGAAGAACTGGTTCACCCACTGGCGCTGCGCCTCGTTGCGCTCGCCGTGGTTCAGGATGCGGATGTGGTGGCGTTGCAGCGCCGGCATCACTTCCTCGTTGAACGCGCGGTACTGGTCGTCGATCAGCGCATGGGCGTCGGCGGCCACCGCCTCCAGGTCGCGGTTCGACACGCCGGCACCCGGCAGGCGTGCCGCCTCGATGTAGTCGGCGAACCGCACCTCGAAGAACTCGTCCATGTTCGACGAGACGATGCAGATGTAGCGGAGCCGCTCGAGCAGCGGCACGTCGGGCCGGCGGGCCTGGGCCAGAACGCGCCGGTTGAAATTGAGGATGGCGCTTTCGCGGTTCAGCAGGCCGAGCAGCGGGGGGGCATCGTTCATCACACCAGTTTATGAACCTTTGGCGACGGTTTTGTGACAGCTGTCACGGGCTTGTCATGAATGGGCACGAGGTGCCCGATGAACTCGCGGCACACCGCATCCCAGTCCATCGTCAACGCCCGGCGGCGGGCATCTTCGCGCGGCGTGCCGAGCGCCTTCATCGCGGCCGCGCGGAGATCGTCGTCGAGCACGCCCCCTTCTGGCGTCTTCCCCAGCACATCGAGCGGGCCGGGCACCGGGAACGCGGCCACCGGCGTGCCACAGGCCAGCGCCTCCAGCATCACCAGGCCAAAGGTCTCGGAGCGGCCGGGGAACACGAACACGTCGGCAGCGCTGTAGATGTTCACGAGTTCGGACCGGGGCACGACCCCGCGCCAGTGCACGTTCGGGTATTGGCGCCGCAACCGCTCCTGCAGCGGCCCGACCCCATAGACCACCTTCGAGCCCGGCAGGTCCAGGTCGAGGAAGGCCTCCAGGTTCTTCTCGTAGCTCAGGCGGCCCACGTGCAGGAACACCGGCCGGGGCAGGCCCAGGTCCGCGCCCGGCACGGGGTGGAACAGCCCCAGGTCCACGCCGTGGGACCATCGCTTGAGTGGCGCGAATCCGTACCCGTCGAGGATGTCGTACATGCCCGCGCTGGGCACCATGATCCCGGACGACGGCGCGTGGAACCGCCGGAACCACGCATACCCCCAGCGCTCGGGCACGTGCAGCGCACGCGCGAGGATCTCGGGGAAGCGCGTGTGGAACGCCGTGGTGAATGCCAGCCCATGGCGCAGGCACCAGGCCCGGGCCGCCGAACCGAGCGGGCCTTCGGTGGCGATGTGGATGGCGTCAGGCTGGGCCTCGGCCAGCAGCGCGTTCACGCGGGTGGCCGGCCGCCAGGCGAGTTCGATCTCTCGATAACCAGGACAGGCGAACCGGCGAAACCCCGACGGCTCCACCAGCACCACGTCGTGCCCGTGGGCCAGCAGCCCCGCGTGCAACTCCACCAGCGTGGTGACCACGCCGTTGACTTGCGGCGTCCAGGCGTCGGTGACGAGTGCGACCCTCATGCCACCGCCGCCACCTGGGCTGCCCGGCCCGGCAGCCGGGACGACCAGTCGACAATCTCCAGCTGACCGTCGGCGTGTTCCACCAGGGCCGTGAGGCTCTCCACCCAATCGCCGTCGTTGGCGTACAGGATGCCGTCGATGTCGCGCAGTTCGGCGTGGTGGATGTGCCCGCACACCACCCCCTGCACACCCCGCTTGCGTGCCTCCCGGGCCACGGCCCGTTCGAAGTCTCCCACGTAGCTGACTGCGCGCTTGACCTTGAGCTTCAGGTACTTCGACAGGCTCCAGTACGGCAGCCCGAGGCGCGCGCGCAGCGAGTTCAGGTAGCGGTTGAGTTTCAGCGTGAACTCGTACAGGCTGTCGCCCACGTGGGCAAGCCACTTGGCGCACTGGATCACGCCATCGAACAGGTCGCCGTGCATCACCCACAGCTTGCGGCCGTCGGCCGTCTCGTGAACCCAGTCCTCCGCCACGTCGATGCCACCGAAGTTGTGGCCCACGTAGCGGCGGGCGAATTCGTCGTGGTTGCCGGGAATGAAGATCACCCGGGTGCCCTTGCGCGCCTTGCGCAGCAGCTTCTGCACCACGTCGTTGTGCGCCTGCGGCCAGTACCAGCTGCGGCGCAGTTGCCAGCCGTCGATGATGTCGCCCACGAGGAAGAGGTGGTCGCACTCCACGTGCTTGAGGAAATCGAGCAGGGCGTCGGCCTGGCAGCCGGGCGTGCCCAGGTGCAAGTCCGAGATCCACACCGCGCGATAGCGCGCCTTCCGGCCGGGGGACAAGTCGTCGTCGCCCGGTGGGTCATCGCGTCGCGCAGGGGGGTCAGTCCAAGCGCGGAGGGTGGCGGCGGCGGTGTGCATGGACCTGCATCGTCCCCCTGGGGTGTGACGGGGGTGAGGCGTTGGTGTGAATCTTCGGTGACGGGTTTCTGCCCACTGCTGTCCCCGTCACCCCCGTCACCCCGACGGACGTCGGGGCCCACTGGGCGCTGCGAGTTGAGTTTTCTCCCAGGCGCGGCCTCGCCTGAGAGAAAACATCACTCGCAGCGGATGGCAGGCGGCCCCGGGGGGCCGGGGTGACGGGGCGAACGCCCCATCGGACCCAAAGCGCAGGTGATACCTGGGGGCTTGGCGCCGACCCGGGATAATCGCCGGATGCACCTGATGATCCCATTCGCCTCCGTGCTGTCCGAGAGCGGGCAGCACACGCTCCGCGACCTGGACCTGCCCAACCTCGCCAAGCTGCTCGCCCGACTGACCGCCACCCACCGCGTCGGCACCGACGAGTACACCCTCACGACACCGCACGAACGCGCGCTGGCCGACGCCCTCGGCTGGTCAGGCGACGACGGCTGCCTGCCATGGGCCGCGCAGGCCGCCCGCGCCGACAGCATCGACCCCGGCTCCCGCGCGTGGGGCCTGCTGACGCCGGTGCACTGGCACGTGGGCTCCGACCACGTGAGCCTCGCCGACCCGCACGCGCTGCACCTGAGCGCCCAGGCCTCCCACACGCTGTTCGAGGCCGTCCAACCGCTGTTCGACGGCGAAGGCTGGTCGCTCGCGTGGGGCGGTCCCACCCGTTGGTACGCATCCCACGAGTCGCTCGACAACCTGCCCGCCGCCTCCATCGACCGCGCCATCGGCCGCAACATCGACCTGTGGATGGCCTCGCACCCGCAGGCCCGCCTCGTGCGCCGCCTGCAGAACGAGGTGCAGATGCTGCTGTACCAGCACCCGCTGAACGACGAACGCGTGGGGCTCGGTGCCCTGCCCGTCAATTCGTTCTGGCTGAGCGGCTGTGGCCGCGCCCAACCCGAACGCGCCAACAACGACCGGGTGATCGACAACCGCCTGCGGGCGCCAGCCATCGCCCATGACTGGGCAGGCTGGGCCGACGCCTGGCGCACGCTCGACGCCGGCCCGCTGGCGCAGGCCGTGGAGGCCGCGCGCAGCGGCCAGGACGTGACCCTCACGCTGTCGGGCGAACGGTACGCGCAGCGTTTCGGGCGGCTCGACCAGCCGCTGTGGGCCCGCCTGCGGCAAAAACTCGCACCGGCATCGGTCCACCCCATGCTGGCGGCACTGTGATGGCCGGCCCCACCCTGCAACGCCGCGACGTGCCCCCGCGCGTCGTGTGGGCGCTCGAACAATCGGGCGTGCACCCGCTGCTGGCACGCCTGTTCGCGGCCCGCGGTGTGCGCCAGACCGACGAGCTCGACGACGGCCTCGCCCGCCTGCTGCCGCCATCCGCGCTGCTGGGCGCACAGGCCGCCGCCCGGTTCCTCGCCGACGCGCTGGCGGCGCGCCGCCGCATCTGCGTGGTGGCCGATTACGACTGCGACGGTGCCACCGCCTGCGCCGTGGCGCTGCGCGGCCTCGCGATGCTGGGCGCCGCACCAGGCACGTTGTGCCACGTGGTGCCCGACCGCGCAGTCCACGGCTATGGCCTCACCCCCGCCATCGTCGACCTGGCCATGGCCTCCCGCCCCGACGTGCTGCTGACCGTGGACAACGGCATCGCAAGCCTCGCCGGCGTGGCCCACGCCCGCGCACTGGGCATCGACGTGGTGGTGACCGACCACCACCTGCCCGCGAAGGAACAGGGTGACATCGTGCTGCCCGACGCCACGGTGATCGTGAACCCCAACCAGCCCGGGTGCGGTTTCGAGAGCAAGAACCTCTCGGGCGTAGGTGTGATGTTCTACGTGCTGCTGGCACTGCGCAGCGAACTGCGCGATCGCGGTGTGTTCACGCCCGAGCAGCAACCCCGGCTCGACGCGCTGCTCGACCTGGTGGCGCTTGGCACCGTGGCCGACGTGGTGCGGCTCGACGCCAACAACCGCCGCCTCGTGGCGCAGGGCTTGAAGCGCATCCGCGCCGGCCGCATGCAGCCTGGCGTGGCCGCGCTGTTCGCCGCCGCGGGGCGCGACGCCACGCGGGCCTGCGGCTTCGACTTCGGCTTTGCGCTGGGGCCGCGCATCAATGCGGCGGGCCGCCTCTCCGACATGTCGCTCGGCATCGAGTGCCTGCTGACCGACGACCCGGCACGTGCCACCGAACTCGCGCAGCAGCTCGACGCCATCAACCGCGAACGCCGCGAGGTGGAGGCGGGCATGCGCGAGCAGGCCGAAGGCATGCTGGAAGACCTGCTGGCCCACGCGGACCTGGCCGGTGGCTCGCCGTCGGCGCTGGCCATCTATGACCCCGACTTCCACGAGGGGGTGGTGGGCATCGTGGCGTCGCGCCTGAAAGACCGCCTGCACCGTCCCACCTTCGTGTTCGCGAAGGGCCAGGACGGGCTCCTCAAGGGCTCGGGCCGGTCCATCCCCGGCTTCCACCTGCGCGACGCCCTCGACCTCGTCAGCAAACGCCACCCCGGCGTGCTCAAGCGCTTCGGCGGCCACGCGATGGCCGCGGGCGCCACGCTCGACGAGGCGGACTTCCCCACCTTCGAACGCGCGCTGCGCGACGTGGCCAGCGAGTGGCTCGACGCCGCCACCCTGGCACGCACGCTGCTCACCGACGGCCCGCTGAACGCCGAGTACTTCACCGCCGAGACGGTGCGGGCGCTCGACGCGCAGGTGTGGGGCCAGGCCTTCGACCCGCCGGTGTTCAGCGACGAGGTGGAGGTCATCTCGCAACGGCTCGTGGGTGAAAAGCACCTGAAGCTGTCGGTGCGCCACGCGGGCACGGTGCGCGACGCCATCTGGTTCGGCCACAGCGACCCCGTGGGGGAACGCATCACGCTCGCCTACCAGCTGCGCCTGGACGAGTACAACGGCCGGCAGCGGGTGCAGATGATCGTCGAAGGGATCGGCTGAGGATCGGTCAAGACAGGGCGGGGATTTGGAGGCACACTGGTTGCCCCTTGCGCCCCCTGCCACAAGCAACGTCATGACGCACTACCTGGCGAACCACGCCCGTTACGAATCCATCCCCTACCGCCGCAGCGGCAAGAGCGGCCTGAAGCTGCCGGCCGTCTCGCTCGGCCTGTGGCACAACTTCGGCGGGGTCGATCGCCTGGAGACGCAACGCGCCCTGGTGCGCTGCGCGTTCGACCACGGCATCACCCACTTCGACCTCGCCAACAACTACGGCCCGCCCCCGGGCTCCGCCGAAACGAACTTCGGCACGCTGCTGCGCACCGACCTTGCCCCGTACCGCGACGAGCTGATCATCTCCAGCAAGGCCGGCTACACGATGGGCCCGGGCCCGTACGGCGACTGGGGGTCGCGCAAGTACCTCGTCTCGAGCCTGGACCAGAGCCTGAAGCGCATGGGCCTCGAGTACGTCGACATCTTCTACCACCACCGCCCCGACCCCGAGACCCCGCTCGAGGAAACGATGGCCGCGCTCGACCACATCGTGCGCAGCGGCAAGGCGCTGTACGTGGGGGTGTCCAACTATCCGGCCGACCTGACCCGGCGCGCGGCGAAGATCCTGCGCGGCCTGGGCACGCCGTGCCTGATCCACCAGCCCCGCTACAGCATGCTCGACCGCTGGGTGGAAGACGGCCTGCTGCAGGCGCTTGACGAGGAAGGCATCGGCTGCATCGCGTTTTCACCGCTGGCCCAAGGGCTGTTGAGCGACCGCTACCTCGGCGGCAGCGTGCCGTCCGATTCGCGGGCCTCGCTGGGGGTGTTCCTGAAACCCACCGACATCACCCCGGAACGCCTGGCCACGCTGCGCGCGCTGAACGACCTGGCGCAGGGCCGTGGCCAGACGCTCGCCCAGATGGCCCTCACCTGGGTGCTGCGCCACCAGGGCATGACGTCGGTGCTGATCGGCGCCAGCCGCGAGTCCCAGATCCTCGATGCGGTGAAGGCCGTCAACGCGGCCGGGCTGTCGGACACCGAGGTGAGCGCCATCGAGCGCATCCTCACCAAGGCGTGACCCGGGCGCGACGCACCGACCCGAGATCTGACCCGATGCGCCGCCTCGTCACCCTGATCGTGTTCGCGCTGGCCACCGCCAGCGCGTGGGCCGACCCGCAACTCGCGGTCACCCCGGTGGCCACCGGCCTGCAACACCCGTGGGGCCTCGCGTTCCTGCCCGATGGCCGGATGCTCGTCACCGAACGCCCCGGCCGCCTTCGGGTGGTGGACCGCAACGGCCAGCTGTCGGCCCCCGTGGCCGGCTTGCCGGCGATGGACGCCCGGGGCCAGGGCGGCCTGCTCGACGTGGCACTCGACCCCGGCTTTGCCACCAACGCCCTCGTCTACCTGAGCTACGCCGAACCCGGTGACGGCGGCAAGAACGGCACCGCCGTGGCCCGGGGCAAGCTGGTGGGCAACACGCTCACCGGCGTGGCGGTGATCTTCCGCCAGCGCGACAAGGTGGCCAGCACCAACCACTTCGGCTCGCGGCTGGTGTTCGATCGGCAGGGGCGGCTCTACATCACGCTCGGCGACCGCTTCTCGCGCCGCGACGACGCGCAGAACCTCGCGTCGCACCTGGGCAAGACCATCCGCATCGAGGCCGACGGCGCCGTGCCGGCCGACAACCCGTTCATCAAGACCCCCGGCGCGTTGCCCGAGATCTGGAGCTACGGCCACCGCAACATGCAGGGGGCCGCGCTGCACCCCACCACCGGGGAACTGTGGACCCATGAACACGGCCCGCAGGGCGGCGACGAACTGAACATCGACCTCGGCGGCCACAACTACGGCTGGCCGGTGGTGTCGTACGGCGCCGAGTACGGCAGCGGCAAACCCATCGGTGAAGGCACCACGAAGGCCGGCATGACCCCACCGGTCACCTACTGGGTGCCGTCCATCGCCACCAGCGGCATGGCCTTCCTCACCAGCAACCGCTACCCCGGCTGGCAGGGCCAGCTGTTCATCGGCGCGTTGCGCGGGCAGGCGCTCGTGCGCCTGCAACTCGAAGGGCGGAGGGTGGTGCACGAAGAGCGCCTGCTGACCGACCTGGGCGAACGCATCCGCGACGTGCGCCAGGGACCCGACGGGTGGCTGTACCTGCTCACCGACAGCCCCGAGGGCCGGGTTCTGCGGCTTACGCCACGGTGAAATGACCCGTGTCGGGCGAGGCGCTCCCCCCTCTGCCTACAATGACTTGGTGAAATCCCTGACCTCCGACCTCAACGCCGACCTGCATTGCCATTCCGTGGTGTCGGACGGCACGCTGACACCCGAGGCCCTCGCCGAACGCGCACGGGCCAACGGGGTGGAGTTGTGGGCGCTGACGGACCACGACGAGGTGGGGGGCCAGCACCGGGCCCGCGCCGCGGCTGGCGCGCTGGGCCTGCCCTACCTGACCGGGGTCGAGATCTCGGTCACCTTCGCCGGGACCACGGTGCACATCGTAGGCCTCGGGTTCGACCCCGATCAGCCCCAGCTCCTGCAAGGGCTGTCGGCCACCCGCGGGGGCCGCGAAGCACGCGCCCGCGAGATGGCCGAGGGCCTGGCCACCGTCGGCATCCACGGCGCCTACGAAGGGGCACTGAAGTACGTGGGCAACCCGGAACTCATCTCGCGCACGCACTTCGCGCGCCACCTGGTGGACTCCGGCGTCTGCAGCGACACGCAGGAGGTGTTCCGCCGCTTCCTGATCGACGGGCGCCCTGGCTTCGTGCCCCACCGCTGGGCCAAGCTCGGCGACGCGGTGCGCTGGATCGTCGAGGCCGGAGGCACCGCCGTCATCGCCCACCCCGGCCGCTACAAGTTCACGCCCAACGAGGAATACGCCCTCTTCACCGAATTCATCGCGCACGGCGGCCGGGGTGTCGAGGTGATCACGGGCAGCCACACCGCGGCCGACTTCGTGAAGTACGCCGACATGGCCGTCGAGTTCGGCCTGCTCGCCTCGCGCGGCTCCGACTTCCACAGCCCCGCGGAAAGCCACATCGACCTCGGCAAGCTGCCCCCGCTGCCGGCCCGCCTCACGCCCGTGTGGAGCGCGCTTTCGGAACGCGTGCTGCAGCCGTCGTGACCCGCCACGGTCAGTGCCGCGGATACCATCGCTGACTGACCCCAAGGAGCGCACCGTGCCCCAATACGTCGAAGTGCATCCGGACAACCCGCAGCAGCGCCTGCTCAAGCAGGCCGCCGAGATCCTGCACGCCGGCGGCATCGCCGCCGTGCCCACCGATTCGAGCTATGCGCTCGTGTGCCACCTCGACGACAAGGCCGCGGCCGAGAAGCTGCGCCGCATCCGCGGGGTGGACGACAAGCACCACCTCACGCTGCTGTGCCGCGACCTGTCGGAACTGGCGAGCTACGCCAAGGTGGACAACAAGCAGTACCGCCTGCTCAAGAGCGCCACGCCGGGGCCGTTCACCTTCATCCTCGAGGCCACGAAAGAAGTGCCACGGCGTGTTTCGCACCCGTCGCGCCGCACCATCGGGCTGCGTGTGCCCGAACACGTGACGCTGCAGCAACTGCTCACCGTCTTCGGCCAACCGTTGCTGGCCACCACGCTGATCCCACCGGGCGAGACCGAACCGCTGAACGACCCGGAAGAGATCCGCGAGCGGTTCGCCGGGCAGATCCAGGCCGTGGTGGACGCTGGCGCGTGCGCCATGGCACCCACCACCGTGGTGGACCTGACGAAGGAGCCGCCCGAGGTCGTGCGGCAGGGCCGCGGCGACGCAGCGCTGCTGGGCCTGGGCTGAGAGGCTGAAGGAGCCCCGAAACCGGCCATGTCCCTCGACCAGATCCTCGCCTTCTGCGCCTTCGCGGCCATCAGCTCCATCACGCCGGGGCCCAACAACATGATGCTCCTGGCGTCGGGGCTGAACCATGGGTTCGTGCGGTCCCTGCCTCACCTGGCCGGCATCAGCATCGGGTTCGTGATCCTGGTGTTCGCCACGGGGCTGGGCATGCACGCGCTGTTCGTTCAGGTGCCCGCGCTGCAGACCGTGCTGAAGTACGTGGGCGCCGCGTACCTGCTGTGGCTGGCCTGGAAGCTGGCCCGCGCCGTCCCGGTGGCGCCGGGCGAGGCCAGTGCCACCAAGCCGATGTCGTTCTTCGGTGCCGCCGCGTTCCAATGGGTCAACCCAAAGGCCTGGGTGATGGCCATCAGCGCGCTCACCACCTACCTGCCCCACGCGTTCGGGGTTCCCGACGTGCTGCTCCTCGCGCTGGTGTTCGGTGCCGTGGGCGCACCGTGCATCGCCGCCTGGGCCTCGTGCGGCGTGGCGATGCGCCGCGTGTTGCAGAACCCGCGGTCGGTGCGCATCTTCAACGGGGTGTGTGCGGCGTTGCTGGTGGCGTCCCTGTACCCCATCCTGTTCGAATGAGGCGGTGACAGCGTAGCCGCTCTGCGCAGCCGGCCCTGCCCGGAAGCGGATGTCCTTGCCGCAGGTGTTGAATTCACTGCCCGCAACGGGGGCGAGGGGCTATAAACAAAACCTCTTGCGCAGTCCGGAGACCGGTGCAAGCGCAGGCAACGAATCGGCAGGTTCCGCACGGCGCAGGTGGCAGCGTGGGCCTGTCGAACATCACCCACGAGAGGACCACGATGCCCACGCCCAACACCTCCAAGCTGCGCGAAGTCAGTGCCAAGCAGAGTGCGGCCACGCCCGTCGTGCGCGCCATCGACGTGGGCTTCGGCCTCGTCAAGCTGAGCGTGCGCGATGGCGACGGTGTCGCCATCATCAGTTTCCCGTCCATGGCCATCCCGGCGGATGCGAGCGCGGTGCGCACGCTCGGCACCCGCCGGCGCGACACCTTCGACGTGCCGGTCAACGGCGCGCTGTACGAGGTGGGCCGCGACGTGGGCCTGGCCCAGGCCGGCGGCAGCTTCGGCCGCGACGTGACCGACGAGTTCTACCGGGGCACCATCTACGAGGCGCTCACCAAGGGAGCGCTGCGCTACATGGTGGAGGCCGGTGACACCCGCGTCGACGTGCTGGTGCTGGGCCTGCCGGTCAACCAGTACAACGACGCGAAGCGCCGCGACTACCTGCGGGCCCACTACGAAGGTGAAATCGACGTGGGTGACGGCAAGATCGTGTCGGTCGCCAAGGTGGTGGTGCAGGCCCAGCCCATGGGCGGCTATGCCGCGCTCGACGACCACCTCGCCGAACTCAATGCCGTCATCGCCAAGACCGGCGGTGCGCTCCAGCCGCTGGCCAGCGGCGACGTGCTCGACGACCTCTCGGTGCTGATGGTGGACGCGGGCGAACACACGCTCGACTGGCTGCTGATCCAGCAGGGGTCCATCAACCCGCGCGCCAGTGGCGCGGCGTCGGACGCCGGCCGCCACCGGGTGGTGCGCGCGGTGCAGGAATCGCTCGCCGCCGAGATCGGCCGGCCGCTGGGCCCGGCCGTGATGCCACGCATCAACGACGCGCTGCGCAAGCAGGCGCCAGTGAAACTCGCCGGCGTGGCCCACGACCTGGACCGCTATGAACCGGTGATCATGAGTGTCATCGAGGACTCCATCAACCGCATGGTCGACGGCCTGCGCGACGCCCATGAAATCATCGACCTGATGGTGATCGTGGGCGGGCACCCGGAACGCTACCGCGACGTGCTGGCCAAGCGTTTCCCCGCCATCCCGGTGTTTGTCATGCCGGAATCGATGGCCGCCAACGTGCGCGGCTTCCAGATGATCGGCGAGGCCATCGCCGAAGGCTGAAGCCCCGCTGCTGCCGGCCCCGCGCATGGCCACCGTCCGACTGGACATCGAGATCGACAGCGAGGTCTACCCCGAGCTCCACGCGGCGCTCGCGGGGATGCGAAGCGCCCGGACACGAGGCGAGCGCATGCGGCAACTGGCTGCTGCCGGGCTCGTGTGGGAAAACGTGCGCATTCACGGTGCCGCGGCCATCGGCCCCACGCCGGCCGCTCACCAGCGGCCCTCGCCACCCACGCTCGACGACTTCATCGACCTGGCGATCGATGCGGTGCCGGAACCTGCAGCGAACCCCATGTCAGCACCCGAACCCCGCGTGGCCGAACGGCTCGTGGCCCGGCCGCTGCCGGTGCTGATGGACGTGGTCCCCGACGTGGCACCTGAACCCGACCCCACCAGCGCCCCACCCGAGGCCCACGACACCGGCGACCCCCTGGTCCACCACGCGGATGACACCCTGCACCTCGTGTCGCTCGCGCAGAAGCCCGCCTCCCGGTCCCGGCTGATGCGCATGAAGGACAAGGGCCTGTTCAAGAACGGCTGAGCCCGCGGTGGACTTTATTTCTGGTGGCGCTCAATATCTGGCCGCCTGGAACGCCTTCCGGTCACAGGGGTCTTCGCCGCACGCCCGCGCGTGCGGCCTGACCCGGAACAACCTCAGGGACCCCATGAATCCGCCCGCCGCCATACCACCGCCCCGCTTCTCCCGCTACCAGAAGTTCGTGGTGGGGATGCTCGCCTTCCTGCAGTTCGCCGTCATCCTCGACTTCATGCTGATGGCGCCGCTCGGCGCCCTGATCATGCCGGCGCTGTCCATCGACACCCAGCAGTTCGGGTTGATCGTGTCGGCCTACGCGTTCAGCGCCGGTGCGTCCGGCCTGCTCACCGCGGGGTTCGCCGACCGGTTCGACCGCAAGAAGCTGCTGCTGTTCTTCTACACCGGCTTCGTGCTCGGCACGGTCTGGTGCGGCATCGCCAACAGCTTCGAAACCCTGCTGATCGCCCGCATTGTCACCGGGCTGTTCGGCGGTGTCATCGGGTCCGTGGTGCTCGCCATCGCCACCGACCTGTTCCCGCAGCAGATGCGCGGCCGGGTCATGGGGGTGATCCAGACGGCCTTCGCGGCCAGCCAGGTGCTGGGCATCCCGGTGGGCCTGTACCTGTCCAACCACTGGAACTGGCACGTGCCGTTCCTGGCGATGGCCGCCATCGGGGCAGCCGGCGGCGTGGTCGTGGCCTGGGGCATGCGGCCCGTCACCGGCCACCTCGCCCTGCCGCAGGAACGCGGCCCGTGGAAACACCTGCACCACACCCTGGCCGAGCCACGCCACCTGCTGGCGTTTGCCACCACGGCGCTCGTGGCCACCGGCGGTTTCATGCTGATGCCCTTCAGCAGCGCCTACATCGTGGGCAACCTCGGCATCGACCTGCATAGCCTGCCCACGGTCTACCTGGTCACCGGCCTGTGCACCATCCTGTTCGGTCCGCTGATCGGGCGGGCCGCCGACAAGTACGGCAAGTTCCAGGTGTTCGTGGCCGGCTCGGCGCTGTCCATCGTGATGGTGCTGGTCTACACGCACCTGGGGCCGGTCTCCCTGCCCGTGCTGGTGGCCATCAACGCCGTGATGTTCGTCGGGATCTTCTCGCGCATCATTCCCTTCCAGGCCTTGATGGCCTCGGTCCCGTCTCCCGCGCAGCGGGGTTCGTTCAACGCCATCAGCGCCTCGATCCAGCAACTGTCGGGCGGGATCGCCTCCGTCATCGCGGGCCACATCGTCGTGCTCGGGGCCGACGGCAAGCTGCAGCACTTCGACGTGGTCGGCTACGTGGTGGTCGGCGCGCTGGTCACCGCATTGGCCCTGCTGTGGCGGCTCCACCGCACCACGGCGCCCGAAGTGCGGCAGGAGGCCGGCGCCCTGCCCTGACCTCCCGCGCAGCGGTGATAATGCCCACCGCCATGTTGCCGCTGCGCCCCCGCCCATCCCGCATCCCACACCCCCGGGCGTGGCTGTGGGCCATGGTGGCGCTGCTGCTGCTCAAGGCGGCGGTGCCGCTGCTGGCCATCGCCGCGGCGCACGGCCAGGACGTGGCGCTGGTCGAGGTGTGTTCGGTCTACGGCGTGCGAACCGTCCCGGTGGACAGCCCGGCCGAACCCGCGGCCCCGCACGCGGCCGCCGACAGCCATTGCACGCTGGCGTCGCTGCTCGGCCCCTGGGCCCCGGTGCCTGCCGCCGCCCTGCCGCAGCTGCCCACGGCCCAGGCCGCCGCTGCTCCGTTGGTTGCGCCCGGCCACCCGGCCCCGGCCGACGCCAGCCAGCGTTGGCTCACCGCACGCCTGCACGCCCCACCCCACGCGGCCTGATCGCGGGCGCCTGCGGCGCCCGGTCGCCACGCGGCCGTCCTTTCCCCGGACAGGCGCGTTCCCATTCCGGCCGGCCACGCCTCGCGTGCGCACCGGCCCACGATCCGTCCGTCATGACCCACGTCACTCCCCTGGCCGCGGCGCTCGCGTGCGCCGCGCTGTCCCAGGCCGCGCTCGCCCAGGGTGTTGCCACCGACACCGAACTCGCCCCGGTGGTCGTCTCCGGCAGCGCCTCCCGCAACGGCCTGCATCCCAGCAGCCCGAGCGCGATCACCAGCAAGACCGCCGAGCAACTGCGCGAGCAGAACCTCGTGAACCCGGAAGACGCGCTGCAATACGCGCCGAACACGACCATCCGCAAGCGCTACATCGGCGACCGCAACGCGCTGATCGCCGGGCGCAGCTTCGGCACGCTGCAACCGTCGCGCGCCCTCGTGTACCTGGACGGCTACCTGATCAGCAACTTCCTCGGCCGCTTCGACGCGCCGCGGTGGAACATGATCTCGCCCGAGGCCATCGAACGCGTCGACATGCTGTACGGCCCCTACTCCGCGCTGCTGCCCGGCAACTCGATCGGCACCACGGTGGCGGTGACCCAGCGCACCCCGCAGACGCTCGAGTTGTCGGGCCGGCTGATCGCCCACCGGCAGCGGTTCGACCAGTACGGGCAGGACGACCACCACGACGGCGGGCAGCTGTCGCTGCACGCGGGGAACCGGCTCGAATCGGGCCTGTGGTTCACGGCCGACCTGAACCACCAGGACACCACGTCGCAGCCGATGCAGTACCAGACCGCCCCGCTGGGGACGCCCGGGGTGGCATCCGGCGCCACGCAGGTCACCGGCATCACCTACGACACCGACCCGAAGGGCGCGCGCCGTGCCGTGTTCGGCGCCGGAGGCGGGGCCATCGACCACACGCTGCAAGACACCGTGAACCTGCGGTCCGGTTACCGGATCACGCCGGAACTCGAGGCCAGCATGATGGCCTCGTGGTGGCAGAACGACAGCGAGATGCGCAACGAGACCTTCCTGCGCGATGCCTCCGGCGCACGGGTGTGGAAGGGCACCGTGACCGACGGCACCTACTCGTATGTCGTCCCGGACGCCGCCTTTGCCCCCAGCGCACGGCAGGAGTCGCACCAGCAACTCGGCGCCACGCTGAAGACACGCCGCAGCGCCGGCTGGAACAGCTCACTCGTGGTGTCGGACTACCGCATCCTGAAGGACCTGGCCCGCCAGGCCGACTCGCCGGACGCCGGCGCCGGCACCGTGACCAACCGCGACGGCACCGGCTGGCGCACCGCCGAGGTCCAGGGCTCGTGGACCCCCACGCCCGGCGACTGGACCGGTGGCCGCCACACGCTGGCCGCCGGCGTGCACCGCAACGCTTACCGCCTCGACAACACCGTGGCCCAGGCCACCGACTGGCGCGGCACGGCCGACACACCGAACCAACGCTATCGCGGCCGAACCGACATCACCGCGGTGTACGCGCAGGACGCCTGGCGATTCGCCGACGACTGGAAGCTGACCGCCGGCTGGCGCGAGGAATGGTTCCGGGCCCACGGCGGCGAACAATTGCTCGCAGGCACCACCACGTCCTACGACACCCGCCACTTGCGCGGCCACTCGCCGAAGGCCGCCCTCTCGTTCAGCGCGACCGACAACCTGCTGCTGTCGGTGAGCGTGGGCCGGGGCGTGCGCTTCCCGAACGTCGAGGAGTTGTACAACGCGACGACCACTGGCTCTACCGTCACGTCCGCCGACCCCAACCTGAAGGCGGAGACGTCGGACGCCATCGAGCTGAGTGCCGAACGCACCTGGACGACCCAGACCCTGCGGGTTTCGCTGTACCACGACCGCGTCCGCGACGCGATCCTCCGCCAGTCGACCACCGACCCCACCGTGTGCCCGTCCTCCACCACCACCGCCACCACCTACACCTGCGTGCAGAACGTCGACGAGGTGAAGACCACCGGCATCGAGTTCGTGTGGTCGGCGCAGGACCTGCTGGCCAAGGGCGTGGGCCTGGAGGCCAGCGGGGCCTACACGTTCAGCAGCAAGGTGACCGCCAACCAGAACGACCCCGCGATGGTGGGCAAGCGCTGGCTGCGCGTGCCCCGCACACGCGCAGCAGTGCAGGTGACCTGGCGGCCGCTTGACGACTGGATGCTCTCCGGCGGCTACCGCCACCAGGGCCGCGCCTACAACGACCAGTACAACGCGGACGTGAACCCCGACGTGTACGGCGGGGTCTCCCGCGTCAACCAGCTCGACCTGCGCGGTGCCTGGAAGGCCACGCGCGAGCTGGAACTGGCCCTCGGGGTCAACAACGCCACCGACCAGCGCGCGTACCAGTCGCACCCGTACCCGGGCCGCACGCTGTTCGCCGAGCTGCGGTTCACGAACTGACCGGAGCCACGCCAATGACCTCCCCCGCCTTGCACCGCCTGTTCCGCCGCCTGCACTTCTGGGGCGGCCTCGTGGGCGCCCCCATCGTGCTGTTCGCGGCGCTGACCGGGCTGCTGTACGTGTTCACGCCGCAGGTCGAGGCCTGGCGCCACGGCCACCTCGACACCGTGGCCGTGGGCCCGGCCCGGGTGCCGCTCGACCAGCAGGTCGACGCGGCGCTGGCGGCGGCCCCGGACGCGGCGTTGCGCCACGTGGTCCCCGGGTACGCGCCCGGCGACAGCACGCAGGTGTACCTCGCCGCGCCCCACGAACACCACACCGGCGCCTCGCACGACCACGGGCTGCCCACCGGCAGCATCGTCTACGTGGACCCGTACACCGGCCGGGTGCTCGGCCAGTTGCCCGAGATGGCGCGGTTCAAGACCTGGGCCAAGAAGCTGCATTCATCGGCGCTGCAGGGCCAGGGGTGGCGCTGGGTGATGGAACTGGGCGCGAGCTGGATGCTGGTGCTGTTCGTGACCGGGCTTGCCATGTGGTGGCCGCGACCGCAGCGGCACGGCGGGCCCGGCTGGCGCGCGCTCGTGCCGCGCCTCGGCCGGGGCCGGGTCACGTGGCGCGACCTGCACGCCACCGTGGCGATCGTGTGCGGGGTGGTGCTGGCTGTCGTGCTGGTGACCGGCCTCACCTGGTCGCGCCATGCCGGAGAGCGCTTCCGCGTGTTGCAGCAGGCGACCGGCCAGGAAGCCCCTCGCCTGCCGAAAGCGCTGCAATCGGCACCGGGTGACGCCCCGCGCCTCGGCTGGCAAGCGGCCTGGGAACATGCACGGCGGGACGCACCCGACGTGTCGCTGCAGCTCATCGCCCCGTCAACCGCCAACGGCGTGTGGCGTGCCGAGAACTTCGACCGCTCGCAGCCGGACCGCCGCTTCACGATGGCCCTCGACGCCCGCACCGGCCAGACGCTGTTCCATTCGGGCTGGGCGCAGCTGCCGGCGCTCGCGAAGGCCACCGCCGTGGGCATCCCGTTCCACCGGGCCGAGTACGGCGTGTGGAACCAGGTGGTGCTGGCGCTCGTGGCGCTGGCCGCGGTGTTTTCGGCCGTGTCGGGCCTGGTGATGTGGTGGTTGCGGCGCCCGGCAGGTGCACTCGCCGCGCCGCCGCTGTCCCCGGTGGACCTGCGGGGTGTGCCGGCCGGCTGGTGGGCCGCCTTCGCCGCGATGGCAGTGGCGATGCCGGTATTCGGGTGGAGCCTGCTGGTGATGGTGGCCCTGGAGGCCCTGCGCTGGTTCGGCTCACGCCGCCAGCGCCTGGCCTGAACGTTTGACTTGAGCGGACCGCCGCAGGCGGGTCCGCTTGAAGGAAGGGTCAGCCGTCTGTTGCAGTTGCAGGCAATCTCTTGGCAAGGCAAATGGCCTCGGCTCGCCCGACGTACTTGCCGAAGTTTGGGATGCGTGAATAGCCTCGATGCTCATAGAAGGCGACGGCGCGCGCATTGACGATGCGAGTTTCGAGCCAGAGCTCAGAGTAGCCTAGCTTTGCTGCCTCTGATTCCAGATGGGCCAACACAGCGCTGCCGACCCCAACGGTTCCCGGAGCCGCGTACATTCGTTTGACTTCTGCAACGGCCTCGCCCATCGGGCGAAAGGCGCCACACCCGACCGGGATGCCGGATTCAGCACGCGCTACAACGAAGCGTGCACGAGGCCCTTGAACATCGCCGGGATCGAATGACAACCGTCCATCGCTCCCCGTGATCCTGGCCAGGGCATCGGACAAAGCCTCGATAAGGGCCGAGCCATCGGCGGAACTCGGGTCTTCACTCTCGACTGTGTACATGGGTGGATTCGAAACCACGGCAACGTTTGACATGAGCGGCGGCGCCAAAGTGGCGCAGCCGCTTTGGTGACGTCGGCTCGACGGATGGGTTAGGCCGCCTTGTTGGTTGGGGCCTGCTACTGCTCCGTTGGCAACACATAGTTCCGAATGTGATCGGCGTAGATCTGCGGAATTCGCTCGAGAACCAGAGCCTTGCCCAGGATATCCGCCTCTTCCGTCACGCGCGTCAGAAGTTCGGGCGTCACTTGTTCCACCGCTTGCATCGACAACGGCGCATAGCTCAAGTGCCAAGGCTCCGGATACATGCCACCCTTGAAGAACTTGTACGGTCGGAAGAAGCCGTATTTCCCAATGTTGGCATCGAGCCAACAATGCAGCGGATGGAATATGCCGCCGGGCCCGACCTCTTCGGGAAGAAGTTTTGGCTCGTACCCTGGGGGCATCGCGGCGCCATCCACGACATCAATCTCAGTCCCCCATTGGTGGCGGCTTCCACCAGGAAGGGCCGACCAGTTCAGAATGCAATCGACGACTTCGGACGGCGACAGCTTCGAGTGGTCTCGGACATTGCCGTCCATGTCGTACAGAGGTTTCTTGCCGCTGAACTTGCCATTCCAGATGCGCAGCTGAGTTCGATAGTCCCTGAACGTGCTGTACGGGATGAGATCGAAACCCGCTCGAATGGCGTCTGCGCGCATTGCAAGGAAAGCCTCACCCGCCGCTTGCTGTGCGGCGAACCGAGGCTCGGTGAACTGGGACACGTGCGTCCTGGCCCTGCCGGTGATTTCGGATTCGTTGAGCATCTCTGTGTGCAGCGACTGTTTTCAGTTCAGCCTAACGTTTGATATGAGCGGCGGCACAAAGCCGAAGGCTTTGGGACGTCCGCTCGATGGATGGGTTAGGCAACCCTGCGTGCCCGAACTTGGCGAGCAATGAAGCTTCCGGCCGCTGCACAAACGACTGCAAGAACGACCACCGAACTTGCTGCGCCAAACCACTTCGCAAGAGACAGTTCACCGCTAGCAAGTCGACCAGGCCCTATTGCCCACGAGACGGTCCAACCAATGGTTGCATCGACCAAACCCGCGGCGACGCCGACGAGAATAGTCGGCCGGAATCCAACGGCACTGGCTGCGAGGAAGCCAGCGCCGGCGTAGATGATCGCTGAACCAATTCCAGCGTAAGCGTATGAAAAACCTAGGATCAATGACGCAAGCGAAGCCACAACGTCATAAGCAATAACGACCAGCGCCGTGATCCATAGAAGTTTACTGAAGCTCATGTTTCCTCTGTGTAGCTAACTGAGCGTCGCCGGAGCGGCACAGCCGCCTTGGTGACGCACGATCGATGGACGGGCGATGCTGCGGGCCAAGCACGTCAATGACGTCGTCGATGATCGCGCTCGTGACCTTAGGGTGCTGACGGAAGCGAAGCCAAAGAGACAGCACCAAGAACGCGAAAACGGCCACGAGGAAACTTGCTCCTTTCAAAGTACTCAGCAGCGGTGAGAGCCAAACAAGACCGTAGCCTGCGATACCTGGCCCGCCTGGCCCGTTCCGGTGACCTCACCACCGTGCGGGTTCCCGACGGTGCCGACGAAGCCATGCGTGACCTCGTGCGTGCCCGTGAGGCCGCCGTGCGCGAGCAGCGCAACGTACGCCACCGCCTCAAGGCCCTGATGCCGCGCAACGGCGTGACCTATGCCGGCCGCGCCACCTGGACCGCGGCCCATCTGCGCTGGCTGCCTACTCACTCTTGTGTTGCGTCGCTGGATTTTGCAGTCGCTCGGCTCGACCGAAGGAGCGACAGGTTCGCGACGCATACAAAAAGCAAGGCGGCCACCCAAAGACGCCCGCCCATGGCCAGCCCAAGTGCAGCTCCGGGCGCCCCAGCAACGAACCCGCATCCAGTCGCCTCGGCAACAAGCGCCCCGATGGCGAGCGCCGCCGTCGCGGCAACGAATCTTGGCCGAAACCGCGGCACCGGTTTGACGCACGCAAACAAGAGGACCGCAAACCCGATGTTGCCAAACCAACGAGGATCGAAAGCAAGTAGCCCCATCGATCCGATCGCGAGAACCTCTATGCCCAGAAAGCTCCTGGTGTGTGCGCAGCTGAACGCAGGCAACGAAAGACTCGCGGCATACAGCAATGCTGAGGCCCCAGAAAGTAACAGCGTCAATGGTGCTCGCATGTGCGCCTGGACAAGATGGCTTCGCGAAGCGGTTGGCAATACGTCCGATCGACGGACGGGTTAGGCGTCATCGCCTTTTGCCAAGGGGAAGAGCTTGAAAAGAAAGGCAGCATTGGACCACTCTGGATCGTCATCCATCTCGTAGTTCCACTTCCGCGGCCACAGCTTGCCATGCAGCAATTTCTGTAGAGCGGCGTGCGCAATCTCTGGGTCATATACCTGAAACAGGACTTCACGCGTCGCATCCCATGCACTTGTAGCCAGGATCACCGCGTTGTTGGAGTCGTGCTCCGTTCGTCCACCAAGCACGACGTCCTCAATCTCATCTCCGATCATGTAGAGGACGTCCATCTCATCCTTCGACGGAAGACGATTTTCAGCCACGTCGACGGCGGCAATGGTCACGCATAGATGCCAGCGGAAGATTCGGATATCGCGGAACGACAACAGTGCATCGTTGACCGACACAACCTCTGGCAGGCCCGACCGACTCGTTCGGAATACCGTGAAATGCGCTTCTGGAACAACCACGCGAATATTCGATTCCGCCATACGACGCCTAACGTGGTGGGCGAGGCCCAACACCGCCTCAGACGCGCAAGGCCGCCGTCACCACGATCTCGATGCGCCACGCGGGGTTGGCCAGGCGGGCTTGCACGGTGGCACGCGGGGGCGCATCGCCCGGTGGCACCCAGTCGTCCCATACCTCGTTCATGCCGTCGAAGTCGGCGAGGTCGGCCAGGAAGATCTGGGCCATCAGGATGTGGGCGTTGTCGGTATGGGCCTCGGCAAGCAGCCGGTCGACATGGGCCAGCACCTGGCGGGTCTGGCCGCGGATGTCGAGCGTGCCGTCGTCGGGCACCTGCCCCGCGAGGTAGACGGTGCCGTGGAAGACCGCCATCTCGGAGAGGCGGTCACCCACGTGGAAACGGCGCACGGGGTTGGTCATCAGGGGTGTCCTTTTTTCGGGGCAGCGGCCGGAGCCGCCGGGGCCTTCTGGCCGAGCTTGCTTTCGGTGCCGGCCATCAGCTTGCGGATGTTGGGTCCGTGGCGCCAGACCAGCAGCCCGCCCATCACGGCCACGGCCAGCGCCGTGGGGCCCGCGCCCCAGATCAGCAACTGGTAGAACGGCGCAAAGAAGCCGGCCACGATGGCGGCCAGCGACGAATACCGGAAGAACACCGCGATCACGACCCAGGTGGCCAGCGTGGCCAGGCCCAGCCAGGGGTTCAGCGCCAGCAGCACGCCGGCCGCGGTGGCGACACCCTTGCCACCGTGGAAGCGGAAGAACACCGGCCACAGGTGGCCGAGGAACGCCGCGAGGCCCACGAGGGCCATCGTGCCTTCACCGAGCCCGAGAGGTCCGCCGAAACGCTCCACCAGGAACACGGGAAGCCAGCCCTTCAGGGCATCGAACAGCAGCGTCAGCACCGCAGCGAGCTTGTTGCCCGACCGCAGCACGTTGGTGGCGCCGGGGTTGCCCGAACCGTAGCTGCGGGGGTCGCTGAGCCCCATCACCCGGCTGACGATGACCGCAAACGACAGGGAGCCGATCAGGTAGGCCGCGACGGCAGCGGCAAAAACGGTGAGAGTCTCCATGGGGCTCGATGAATGGCGAAGGCCGTCATTCTGCACCGGCGCACTGCACCGGTCTGGCGCCGAGCCGTTCCACCAGCACGCGGGGGTCGATTCCAACCAGGTATCCGCGCCGTCCGCCGTTGATCAGGATGGTGGCGATGTCCAGCACGGTGGCCTCCACGTACACCGGCATGGCCTTGCGCGTGCCGAACGGCGACGTGCCCCCCACCAGGAACCCGCTGTGCCGCTGGGCCACCTCGGGCTTGCACGGCGCCACCTTCTTGGCACCGATCTGCCGGGCGAGGTTCTTCAGGCTCACCTGGCGGTCGCCGTGCATCAGCACGATGAGCGGCTTGGCCGCCTCGTCTTCCATCACCAGCGTCTTGACCACGGCATGTTCGTCCACGCCGAGCTGGCGGGCCGATTCGGTGGTGCCGCCGTGGTCGACGTACTCGTACAGGTGCTCGGTGAACGGCACCTTCTCGCGCTTGAGCCACTGCGTGGCCGGGGTTTCGGAGGCGTGGTCCTTGCGTGCCATCGTGTCGGTGGGGGCGGTGGGTCCCCGGCGTTCGCCGGGATGACAAGCGGTTATTGGGCAGGGTCGCGGTATTGCCAGCGCAAGGTGTCGATCTCGGCGAGCAACTCGGGCGACAGCTTCGTGCCCCAGGCATCGATGTTGGCATCAAGCTGCTCGGGTTTCGTCACCCCGATGATGGTGCTCGCCACGCGCCAGGACGTGTAGCAGAACGCGAGCGCCATCTGCGCAGGGGTGAGGCCGTGGCGGCGTGCCAGCGCGTTGTAGTGGCGCGCGGCGTCGAGCGCCTCCGTGCGGGCCCAGCGTTGCTGCTTCATCGAGTCGAACATCGCGAGGCGGCCGGGTTTGTCGTCCGAGTTCAGGCCCACGTCGTCGTACTTGCCGGTGAGCGCACCGAAACCGAGCGGTGAGTAGGCGAGCAGCGAGACCCCCAGGCGGTACAAGGTCTCGTCGAGCCCGTTGTCGAGCGCGCGGCTGTTGAGCGCATAGGGATTCTGCACGGTGGCCACACGCGGCAACCCGTGCTGCTCCGCGAGCCGCACGAACTCGTGCACGCCCCACGGGCTTTCGTTCGACAGGCCCACGTAGCGCACCTTGCCGGCCTTGACGAGGCCCGCGAGGGCGTCGAGCTGCTCGTGGATGGACGTGTAGGCGCCGTCACGCGACGGGTCGAAGTACAGGCTGCCGAACGTGGGCACGTTGCGGTTGGGCCAGTGGATCTGGTACAGGTCGATGCGGTCGGTCTGCAGGCGGCGCAGGCTGTCGTCGCAGGCCTGGTGGATGTCGGCCGGCAGCAGGTTGCGTGCGCCGTTGCGGATCCACGGCATGCCGCGCGCAGGGCCGGCCACCTTCGTGGCGAGCACCACCTTGTCGCGGGCGCCGGGGCGGCTGGCAAACCAGGTGCCGAGGATGTGCTCGGTGGCGCCATAGGTTTCGGCGCGGGCCGGCACCGAGTACATCTCGGCGGTGTCGATGAAGTTGATGCCGCGCCCGAGCGACTGGTCGAGCAGGTCGTGGGCGGCGGCTTCGCCGACCTGCTGGCCGAACGTCATGGTGCCGAGACAGATCGGCGTGACACGGAGGTCGCTCTGGCCGAGCGAAACGAGGGGCAAGGAGGTGCTCATCCCCCGAGTTTAGGGTCTACCCGCACAAGCTGCTGGCGGGCCATCATCCATCATGCAAACGCCCGGTGACAAGACCGACCCGCGCCGTCGATCGCGCCAGGCAACACCTCCGGGGAGGCGACATGGCATTCGGCAGCATGCAACATCCAGAGACCCGCCCGGCCCCACCCGACCCCGCATCGGCTCTCACCGCCCTGGTGGAGGATGCCATCCCGTTGCTGCAGGTGGCCGCGGCGCCGAGCCATGTCCTGTGGGTCGTGGAACTGGCCCCCACCGAACACGTCGCCTACGTGAGCCCGTCGTTCGAGCGCATGTGGGGCCGCCCGGTCCGCGCGCTGTACGCCGACTGCAGCGAGTGGATCCGCGGCGTCCACCCCGACGACCGCACCCGGGTCAGGGCCGCCTTTGAACACTGGTCCGCCGACCCGACCCGGCGCCGCTACGACGTCGAGTTCCGCGTGGTGCGTCCCGACGGCCGCGAGCACTGGATCCACGACACCGGCCACGCGGTGCTTTCACCCGAAGGCGAACTGCAACGCCTGACGGGCATTGCCGAAGACATCACCGAGCGCCACCAGCTGGAGGACACGCTGCGCGACAGGCAACGCTACTTCCGCAACATGGCGGAAACGCTGTCGCAGCTGGTGTGGGCCACGCGGCCCGACGGTTACACGGAATACCTGAGCCCGCAGTGGGTGCGGTACACCGGCGTGCCCGCGGAGGATCAGCTCGGCGACGGCTGGCTGATGCAGATCCACCCGGACGACCGCCCCGCCGTGGCCCGTGCCTGGCAGATGGCCGTGCGCACCGGCACCCCGTATGCCGTCGAGATGCGCATCCGCCGCCATGACGGCGCCGACCGCTGGTTCATGGCCCGCGGCCGCCCGCTGCGCACGGCCAATGGCGAGATCCGGCACTGGTTCGGCACCAGCACCGACATCGACGACCTCAAGCGCGCCAACGACGAACTGGCGCGCCAGCGCGACCGGGTGGCCATCATCGCGGCCACGTCGCCGAGCGTCGTGCATTCGCTGCACCTGCACCGCGACGGCCGCTACACGGTGCCGTTCGGTGCACAGCGCATGGCCGACCTGTATGGCGTGCGCGTCGACCTGCTGGAGACCGACTGCCGGGAAGCCATGGCCGACCGCATCCACCCGGAAGACGCCCTCGGCATGAGCGAGAGCATCGCGGAATCCGCCACCCGGCTGACACCGTGGCGCCGCGAGTTCCGCGTGCGCCACCCGGAGCACGGCGACGTCTGGGTAGAGGCCCATTCCATGCCGGTGCGTGAACCCGACGGCAGCACGGTCTGGCACGGCACGCTCACCGACGTGACCGAGCGCCACCGTTCGGAAGCGCGGATGCTCGCGTTGAACGCCGATCTCGAATCCCGCGTGGAGGCCCGCACGTCCGAACTGCAGACGGCCGTCCGCGACCTCGAGGCGTTCAGCTACTCGGTTTCCCACGACCTGCGCGCGCCGCTGCGGGCCATCGACGGGTTCTCGAAGGTGGTGGCCCAGGAATTCGGCGGCCAGTTGCCCGAGGCAGGCCGGCGCTACCTGAACATCATCCGCGACAGCGCCCGGAAGATGGGCCAGCTGATCGACGACCTGCTGGCGTTTGCCCGGCTCGGCCGCCAGGCGCTCACCCGCCACCCGGTGGACACCGCACTGCTGGTGCGCGAAGCGCTGAACACGCTCAGCCCGATGCAGCAGGGCCGCGACATCGACATCCGCGTGGGCGTGCTGCCCCGCAGCGACTGTGATCCCGCCATGCTCCGCCAGGTGTGGATCAACCTGCTGTCGAACGCCCTCAAGTACACCCGCCAATGCCCGTCCGCCCGCGTGGAGGTGGGGTTCGATGGCACCGAGTTCTACGTGCGTGACAACGGCGCCGGCTTCGACATGAAGTACGCCCACAAGTTGTTCCACGTGTTCGAGCGCCTGCACCGCGCCGAGGAGTTCGAGGGCACCGGCGTGGGCCTGGCCATCGTGCAACGCATCCTCGAGCGACACGGCGGTGCCATCCGGGCGGAATCGGTGCCGGGTGAAGGCACCACGTTCAGCTTCCACCTGGGTGTGACGGAGACGGTGTCGTGAGCCACCATCCCACCGCCGAGATCCTCGTGGCGGAAATCAGCCCGCGACGGCTGGCGGCTGACCGGCAAGCGTGAGCAGCGCGTCACCGGTGGCGCGGCACAGGCGCCAGTCGGGCATCACGGAGGCGCCCATCTTCCGGTAGAAGCCGATGGCGTTTTCGTTCCAGTCGAGCACGCACCATTCGAAGCGGCCGTAGTTGCGGTCCACCGTGAGCTTGGCGAGGCGCGTCAGCATGGCTTCGCCGATGCCCTGGCCACGCGCGGCCGGCTTCACGTACAGGTCTTCCAGGTACAAACCGGGCTGGGCCAGGAACGTGGAGAAGTTGGTGAAGTACAGCGCAAACGCCACCACCTCGCCGCCCGCTTCGGCCACCAGCGCCTCGGCCACCGGCTTTTCGCCGAAGAGGTGCGGGCGGAGCTTCTCCGGGGTGACCTGCAGCAGGTGCGTGAGCTTCTCGAATTCGGCCAGTTCGCGGATCAGGCCCACCATGGGCGCGACGTCACGGAGTTCGGCGGGTCGGATCGAGAAATTTGGGACGTTGCTCATGATCGGGCGGGCATGGGGGTCGAAGGTTGTCACCGGACGGACAACGCCGCTTGGTGCACCGCAATATCATCTCATGCATGACCCCGTCCGCACCGTATGCTGTACGCCGTGAAAGTCACAGCGAGTTCCTGAACCTGCGCGGATTGCGCTACCACGTGCGCCAATGGGGCGACGCCACCCTCGTCACCCCCGACCGACCGCCGCTCGTGCTGCTGCACGGCTGGATGGACGTGGGGGCGTCGTTCCAGTTCGCGGTGGACGAACTGGCCGCGCTCGAAGGCCCCGACCGCTGGGTCATCGCCCCCGACTGGCGCGGGTTCGGGCTCACCGAATCCCCCTTCGCCGACAGCTACTGGTTCCCCGACTACCTGGGCGACCTGGACGCCCTGCTCGACACCCTCCTCGCCACCGCCCCGGCCCACCAGCAGGTCGACCTGCTGGGGCACAGCATGGGCGGCAACGTCGTGATGCTGTATGCGGGTGCCCGGCCCGCGCGCATCCGCCGGCTGGTCAACCTCGAGGGGTTCGGCCAGCCCGCATCCCGCCCCGAGGAGGCCCCGGCCCGCTACACCCGGTGGCTGGACGAACTGAAGGAACCCACCGACCTGATCGGCTACCCCGATGCCACGGGCGTGGCCCGGCGCCTGAGCAAGAACAACCCGCTGCTGCCGGCCGACCGGGCGGCATGGCTGGCCGAACACTGGGCCCGCCCCGACGCAGCCGGCCGCTGGCGCATCCTCGGTGACCCGGCCCACAAGCGCGTGAACCCGTACCTGTACCGCAAGGATGAGGCGCTCGCCTGCTGGGCCGCCATCGAGGCGCCGCTGCTGTGGATGGAGGGGGACCAGACCGACACCGGCCGCTGGTGGGGCGACCGCTACTCGAAGGCCGAGTTCCACGACCGGCTGAAGGCGGTGCGGCAGGTGGCCACCCACGTGCTGTCCCCCGCCGGCCACATGCTGCACCATGACCAGCCGCGGGCGCTGGCGGAACGCCTCAAGGCCTTCCTTGACGAGTGACCGGGCCCGCACGTGTCAAAATTGCGGGCTTGGCAACAGAGAACCACAGGAATCGCATCATGGACGTCGAACACATCAATGCCATCGGCAACACCCTCGCCGACCTGACCCGTCGCACGGTCGATCTTCGGGGGTATCTTTGACTACGATCGCAAAGCCCTTCGGCTGAACGAAGTCAACGCGGCGCTCGAGAACCCCAAAGTCTGGGACGAGCCCAAGCGCGCCCAGGAACTGGGCAAGGAAAAGCGCACCCTCGACATCGTTGTCGAAACCATCGATCACCTCACCAGCAACCTCGCCGACAACTCCGAGTTGTACGAGATGTCGAAGGAAGAAGGTGACGTGGACGGCCTCACCGCGATCGAAGCCGACGCGGCCAAGCTCTCCGCCATCGTCGAGGGCCTCGAATTCCGCCGGATGTTCAACAACCCGGCCGATCCGAGCAACTGCTTCATCGACATCCAGGCCGGCGCCGGCGGCACCGAAGCCTGCGACTGGGCCAGCATGCTGCTGCGCCAGTACCTGAAGTACTGCGAGCGCAAGGGCTTCAAGACCGAGGTGATGGAAGTCAGCGACGGCGACGTGGCCGGCATCAAGAGCGCCACCATCAAGGTGGAGGGCGACTACGCATTCGGCCTGCTGCGCACGGAAACCGGCGTGCACCGCCTCGTGCGCAAGAGCCCGTTCGACAGCTCGGGTGGCCGCCACACCAGCTTCGCGAGCCTGTTCGTCTACCCCGAGGTCGATGAATCCTTCGAGATCAACATCAACCCGGCCGATGTGCGCACCGACACCTACCGCGCGAGCGGCGCTGGTGGCCAGCACATCAACAAGACCGACTCCGCCGTGCGGCTCACGCACATCCCCACCGGCATCGTCGTGCAGTGCCAGAACGACCGCTCGCAGCACCGCAACCGCGACGAGGCATGGCAAATGCTTCGTTCCCGGATGTACGAGCACGAGATGCGCATCCGCATGGCCGAGCAGCAGAAGCTGGAAGACACGAAGACCGACGTGGGCTGGGGCCACCAGATCCGCTCGTACGTGCTCGACCAGAGCCGCATCAAGGACCTGCGTACCAACGTCGAGATCTCGAACACCCAGAAGGTGTTGGACGGTGACCTCGACACGCTGATCGAAGCCAGCCTGAAAATGGGCGTGGCCTGATGCTGTGGCGCCACCCCACCCGTGTCATCCCGGCGAAAGCCGGGACCCACCGGTGGGGACTGGCGCATGGCCCGCTGTGGGTCCCGGCTTTCGCCGGGATGACGTGTGTGTGAAAACAAAAGAGACAGGACATTCCCATGCGTGAAGGCACTGCCCACCTGATCCGCCGCGAGGACTACACCGCGCCGGCGTACTGGATCCGCTCCGTCGACCTGACGTTCGAGCTCGATCCGGTCAAGACGCTCGTGATCAACCGCATGCAGATCGAGCGCAATGCCGACCAGCCGGTGCAGCCGCTGCGCCTGCATGGCGAGGACATCACGGTGACGCGGGTGCTGGTCAACGGCGAGTCGGTGTCGTTCCGCACGGAAGACGGCCAGCTCGTGATCGACACGCTGCCCGACACGCCGTTTTCGCTCGAGATCCGCAACATCTGCGCGCCCGACAAGAACACGAAGCTCTCCGGGCTGTACCAGTCCGGCGGCGGGCTCTTCACGCAGTGCGAGGCCGAGGGCTTTCGCCGCATCACCTACTTCCTCGACCGCCCCGACGTGATGGCGGTCTACACCGTCACGATGCGCGCGTCGAAGGCCGACTACCCGGTGCTGCTGTCCAACGGCAACCTCGTCGAACACGGTGACCTCGACCGCGGCCGCCACTTCGCCAAGTGGCACGACCCGTTCCCGAAACCGAGCTACCTGTTCGCGCTGGTGGCCGCCGACCTCGTGGCCCGCGAGCAGCACATCCGCACGCGCGCCGGCAAGAACCACCTGCTGCAGGTGTACGTGCGCCGGGGCGACCTGGAGAAGACCGAACACGCGATGAACTCGCTGATCGCGAGCGTGGTGTGGGACGAAGCGCGCTTCAAGCTGCCGCTCGACCTGGAGCGTTTCATGATCGTCGCCGTGGGCGACTTCAACATGGGCGCGATGGAAAACAAGGGCCTGAACATCTTCAACACGAAGTTCGTGCTGGCCACGCCCGCCACCGCCACCGACGTGGACTACGCCGGCATCGAAAGCGTGGTGGGCCACGAGTACTTCCACAACTGGACCGGCAACCGCATCACGTGCCGCGACTGGTTCCAGCTGAGCCTGAAGGAAGGCCTCACCGTTTTCCGCGACCAGGAATTCAGCATGGACATGGCCGGCAGCGCCACCGCCCGTGCCGTCAAGCGCATCGAGGACGTGCGCCAGCTGCGCCAGATCCAGTTCCCCGAAGACGCCGGCAGCATGGCCCACCCGGTGCGCCCCGACAGCTACGTCGAGATCAACAATTTCTACACCGCCACCGTCTACGAGAAGGGCGCCGAAGTCGTGCGCATGATGCAGACGCTCGTGGGCCGCGAGGGGTTCGCGCGGGGCATGACGCTGTACTTCGAACGTTTCGACGGCCAGGCCGTGACGTGCGACGACTTCGCCCAGTCCATCGCCGACGCCAACCCCGACAGCGAACTCGCGCGCCAGCTGCCGCAGTTCAAGCGCTGGTACAGCCAGGCCGGCACGCCGCGCCTCGGTTCGCGCGGCCGCTTCGACGCGCCCAGCCGCACATACACGCTGAGCCTCGAGCAATCCGCCCTGCCCTCGCCTGGCCAGGCCGACAAGGAGCCCTGCGTCATCCCCGTGGCGATGGGCCTCGTGGGCCGCGACGGCAGCGCCATCCCGCTGCAGCTCGAGGGTGAGGCCGCGCCGGTGGGCACGGAACGGGTGCTCGTGCTGAACCAGGCGCGCAACTTCTACACCTTCATCAACGTCGACGTGGAACCCGTGCCGTCGCTGCTGCGCGGTTTTTCCGCGCCGGTGGTGCTGAACGACCACCTGGCCGATGCCGACCTGCTCACGCTGCTGCAGCACGACCCGGACCCGTTCAACCGCTGGGAAGCCGGCCAGCGCCTGGCGCTGAACCGCCTGCTCGCCGCCATCGGCAGCGACACCCCGCTCGAACTCGACGCCGCGTTCACCGACGCCCTGCGCGCGGTGCTGCGCCACCCGGAACTCGATGCCGCGTTCAAGGACCTCACCCTCACGCTGCCGAGCGAAACCTACCTCGCCGAACAGCTGCCCGTGGTGGACCCGCAGAAGGTCCACGTGGCGCGCGAATCGATGAAGCTGCAGCTCGCGCAGGCGCTGCGCGACGACTGGGCGTGGGCCTTCAACCACCACCAGGTGACGGGCGGCTACTCGCCCGACGCGGTCTCGTCGGGCAAACGCGCGCTCGTGAACCTGAGCCTGTCCATGCTGTGCCTGGCCGCGGCGGCCGACGGCGACACCGTGTGGCCGGGCCGCGCGTACCAGCGCTTCAAGGACGCCGGCAACATGACCGACCGCCTCGGTGCGCTCGGTGCACTCACCGCGTCACACGCCGAACTGGCCGAACCCGCACTCGAACGGTTCCACGCGCTCTTCAAGGGCGACGCGCTCGTGATCGACAAGTGGTTCGCGCTGCAAGCCAGCACACCCGAGAAGGATGGCCGGGTGTTCGCCCGCGCGAAGCAGCTGCTCAAGCACCCCGACTTCTCGCTGAGGAACCCGAACCGCGCGCGCAGCCTGATCAGCGCGCTGTGCATGAACAACCCGGCAGCCTTCCACCGGGCCGATGCCGCGGGCTACGTGTTCTGGGCCGACCGCATCATCGAGCTCGACAGCATCAACCCGCAACTCGCCGCCCGCATGGCGCGCGTGATGGACCGCTGGAGCGCCCTCGCCGAACCCTACCGCGCCGCCGCGCACGCCGCGCTGCAGCGCGTTGCCGCGAAGGCCGACCTCTCCAACGACGTGCGCGAGATCATTGGCCGCGCACTCCAGCAAGCCTGAATTTTCAGCCTAGAGGACTTATCCAATGACCAAACGCATCAGCCTCACCCAGTACCTGATCGAGCAGCAGCGGTTGCACGGGCACATCCCGTCGCAGCTGCGCCTGCTGATCGAGGTGGTGGCCCGCGCCTGCAAGCGCATCAGCATCAGCGTCAACAAGGGCGCGCTCGGTGACGTGCTCGGCACGGCCGGCAGCGAGAACGTGCAGGGCGAGGTGCAGAAGAAGCTCGACATCATCGCCAACGAGGTGCTGATCGAAGCCAACGAATGGGGCGGTGCACTCGCCGCCATGGCGAGCGAGGAAATGGAAGGCATCTACGTGGTGCCCAACCGCTACCCGCAAGGCGAGTACCTGCTGCTGTTCGACCCGCTCGACGGCTCGAGCAACATCGACGTGAACGTCAGCATCGGCACCATCTTCTCGGTGCTGAAGAAGCCCGACGGCGGCCACGGCGTGAGCGAAGGCGACTTCCTCCAGCCGGGCGACCAGCAGGCCGCGGCCGGCTACTGCGTGTATGGCCCGCAGACCACCCTCGTGCTCACCGTGGGCGACGGCGTGGCCATGTTCACGCTCGACCGCGAGCAGGGCTCGTGGGTGCTGACCGCCGACGACGTGCAGATCCCGGCCGACACCAAGGAATTCGCGATCAACATGAGCAACATGCGGCACTGGGCCCCGCCGGTGAAGCAGTACATCGACGAATGCCTGGCCGGCAAGACCGGCCCGCGTGGCAAGGACTTCAACATGCGCTGGATCGCCAGCATGGTGGCCGACGTGCACCGCATCCTGACCCGCGGCGGCGTGTTCATGTACCCGTGGGACCAGCGCGAGCCCGAGAAGGCCGGCAAGCTGCGCCTGATGTACGAGGCCAACCCCATGAGCTTCCTGATCGAGCAGGCCGGTGGCGCCAGCACGAACGGCCACGAACGCATCATGGGCCTGCAACCCGCGAAGCTCCACGAGCGGGTCAGTGTGGTGCTTGGCTCGAAAAATGAAGTGGATCGTGTCACCCAGTACCACTTGAACGCCAAAAGCTGAAAATTCTGATCTATAATCGAGGGCTTCACAGGTCCTCGGACTGCAGTGAAACGCCGGTGTAGCTCAGTTGGTAGAGCAGCGCATTCGTAATGCGAAGGTCGGGAGTTCGACTCTCTTCTCCGGCACCAATGCCAAGGGCCCTGCAACTGCTGCAGGGCCCTTTTGCTTGGGGCGCAAGCGGCGTGTGGACTCGTCCAGCGTGTCGGCCATGGCATTCACCCGCGTCGCCAGGCGACCCAGCTCGTCCCCACGGGTGACGGTCCGTCGGGGTCATGCAGCAAGGTCAGCGATAGTCCTCTTCGCGTTGGTGCCGAACCGCCAGCACCACGATGCTCGATGAACTCGCGATTTCGTAGAGCGCGACGTACCCGGTAGCGCCGAACGGGATGATGAGGTCCCGCCGCGTCGGGCTCTTGCCAGCTTTGCGGAAGCTGTAGGGCGTTGTGGCCAACTGGTTCAGAGCGACCGAGCGGACGGCCTCGATGGCGGCCTGGGCCAAGTCGAGGTCTTCAACCGTCTCGGCCCTGTCGAACAAAAAGTCAAAGAGGCGCGTCAAATCGTCGTCGGCCGCCGCACTGAAGCGAACGGCGAACTTCATCCGCCAAGCTGCTTGCGTTTGGCGTTCAGCTTCGCCTGCAGCTTGACCAAGACTTCATCCGCGGACACAGACACGCCGGTGCTTTGGTAGTGCTCCCAGGCGACTTGGCCGCGCTCATGGAAGCGCGTTTGCACACGCCGGAACTCGACGGCGCTGCGCACAGAGGCTTCGACAAACTCAGAAAGGGTCTCGCCCTGCTGCAGCACAGCTTCAAGCTCGGCGCGGAGCTCGGGCTCGACACGGACTTGGGGAATGACGGCGGACTTCATGACCAGCAGTGTATTGCGTTTGCGTTGCGCAAGCCAACCTATCTCCCGCCACACCATCCATTCCTGGGCCCGGTGCTTCGCTGCCGGGGCGGAGCATCCAAACTACCCCGGGTGGGCACCAACCTGGTCCGACTCTCAGGCCTTCTGCAACGCGGGGGCCGTCGGCACGCCGGCCAGCAACTCACCCGCAGCGCCCAGCACCCGCTCCGGTGCCATCGTCTCCAGGCACTGGCTCAGGCTGTTGTCGTGGCGATCGCAGCCAGCGCCGTTGCACGGCACGCACGCCTGGTTGCCCTGCAGCAGGATCACGTTGTTACGGCGCTGGTGGTAGCCGCTGCGTTCGTAGGGCGGGTGTGGCAGGCCGTCCACCGGCACCGGCCCCCACAGGTTCGGGTCCACCGGGCCGTACAACGCCACCACCGGGGCACCGCAGGCGGTGGCCAGGTGGGTGATCGAGGTGTCGGGGCCGATGAACAGCGCGGCGTCCGACAGCAGCGTGGCGAGCTGGTTGAAGTCGAGCCGGCCGCACACATCGAGCACGCCCGGCGCGCCGGCCAGCTGCACCACGTTGGCCACGAAGTCGCGGTCGCCGGCCGACGGGCCACCGGTGAGCACCACCTGGCGGCCCTGCCGCGCGAGCCCGGCCACCACCTCGGCACAGTGGGCGAGCGGGTATTGCTTGTAGCGCACCCGCGACGGCGTCTGCATCACCACATAGCCCGGGACCAGCCGCGAGGCGATGTCTTCCGGCAAGGGCCGCGAGGCAGGCGGAATCACCTTCGAAGGCGGCGACGGGACCCACGGCGCGAGCAGGTTCAGCTTCTCGCGCGCGGCATGGCCTTGTTGGCCGCCGAGATCCACCGAGTGCGCCAGCATGCGGCGCTTCCAGCGGCCCTTCGGCCCGGCAGGCACCTGTCCGCTGCGCGTGCGGGCGGCGATGAGCCCGTACAGGTGGGCGCGGTCGCTGTACTGGGCGATCAGCGCGAGGTCGTAGCGGCGCCACAGCGACCGGATCAGCGGCCACGACCGGCGCCAGCCCGCGCCGGGTGCCACGTTGATGAGTTCACCGATGTCCGGGTTGCCCTCCAGGATGGCCAGCGTGCCGGAGAACCCCAGCACGTCGATGCGGGCGTTCGGCCAGCGCAGCCGCGCCGCATGGACGAGCGGGGTGGCGAGCAGCACGTCGCCGATCTGCCGCGTCACGATGACGAGGATGCGCTGGAAGGTGTCGCCATCGCGCGTCGGGGCGCCGGGTAGCCGCGTCATCGGGGTGTCCCGACCGTGCCGGGGTAGAAGTCCATGGGCGCCATGTTACCGGGATGGCAACGTTGTTGCGCGAGCTGGAACCCCGCGCGGACCACAAATCGGGCGTGTCACCCCACCCCCTGCGGCCGCCGTTCACACAACCATCACACCGGCCGCGCAGCCACCACCCACGACCTTCATCGGGCCGCGCTAGAGTGGATGCATCCGCCCCGAACGCCCACCTGCGCCATGCCCCATCCCTCCCACCCCGCCCGCTGGATCGACCTGGCCACCGCCACCCGGCCCTGGCGCATCACGTCGGTGCTGCTGATGCTGGTGGTCACGGTCCTCGCACTGATGCCCACGGTGCCCCGCGACCTCTCGCTCGGCTGGGACAAGCTCAACCACGCCTCCGCTTTCTGCGCGCTGGCCATCACATGGCGGCTCGGGTTCCCGGGCAGCTGGTGGCGCTGGGTGCAGCTCGCCGCGGGGCTGATGCTGCTGGGCGGGGCCATCGAGGTGGCGCAGCATTTCGTGCCAGGCCGCCAGGCGGATGCGGCCGACCTGCTGGCCGACGGCATCGGCGTGGCCGCCGGTTTGGCAGCGGCCGCGGCGCTGGAATGGCTGCTGCGGCGGCGTTTGCCCCTGTCGCCGGTGGGGCCCCGTGCCGGTTGACGCAGAATTGGGGCCGTCACAGCTGCAGCGGAACGCCCCACCATGACTTCCCACGTTGAAACCATCACCCTTGGCGGCGGCTGCTTCTGGTGTGTCGAAGCGGTATACGAGCAGGTCGAAGGGGTGGTGTCCGTCGAGTCGGGCTATTGCAATGGCCACGTGAAGAACCCGAGCTACGAGCAGGTGTGCTCCGGCGACACCGGCCACGCCGAGGTCGTGCGGGTCACCTTCGATCCCACACGCATCGGCCTGCACCAGTTGCTGGAGATCTTCCTGGTCGTGCACGACCCCACCTCGTTGAACCGCCAGGGCAACGACATCGGCACGCAGTACCGCTCGGGCATCTACTACGAAAGCGCCGAACACGAACGGGTGGCGCGCGAAGTGCTCGGCGAACTCGCCCTGAGCGGTGTGTACAACACCCCCATCGTCACCGAGCTGGCACCGCTCGCGAACTACTCGCGCGCGGAGGAATACCACCAGCACTACTTCGCGCAGCACCCTGGCCAGGGCTATTGCGCGTTCGTGGTGGCACCCAAGGTGGAAAAGTTTCGCAAGACGTTCACACGGCACGTGAGGCAAGCGCAGTAAGATGCACCCGCCCGTCCCGCGGGCCTCCAAGCTGTCCCATGCCGATCCGTTCCCTGCGCCGCCTCACCCACCTCCGCGACTGGCTCGTCCCGTTCGCGCTGGTGCTGTTGTTGCTATCGCAGTCGATCGCGCTCGCCCACCGCATCGTCCACGCCCCCGGCCACACGGCCGTGGCGTCTGCACGCGACACCGGTCTTTTTGCCGACCACTCGGCGAACGACTGCCAGCTGTTCGACCAGCTCGCCCCCGCCGACCTCGCGCCCGCCCCCGTGCTGGCGCTGAGCTTCGCGCTCGACACGGCCCCCGCCCCGGTGGCCGAACAAGCCGCGCCGCTCACGGCCCGGCTGCGCGCGTTCCGCGCGCGCGACCCCCCCATCCCTCTCGCCTGAACCCATCCTGATGGTCCCGCCGGGCACGGTTGTGCCCGGCCGTCCGCTGATGACGGCGCCGCTTGGCGTGCGCCGTCGCGGCCCGCATTTCACGAGAGATTCCAGATGTCCCGTTCCCTGCTCCCGCGCCACACGGCGCTGGCCGGCGCGCTCGCGCTCGCCTTTGTGTCCACCGCCCGCGCGCAAGCCGCGCCGTCCGACACCGTCACCGCACTCCCGCCCGTCGTGGTCACCGGCAACCCGCTCGGCAGCACCGATGTGGCCCACCCCGCCACCGTGCTCGCCGGCGATGCGCTGGTGCTGCGCCGCGCCGGCACGCTCGGCGAAACGCTCAATGGCCTGCCCGGTGTGTCGTCCTCGTACTTCGGCCCGAACGCCAGCCGGCCCGTGATCCGCGGACTCGACGGCGAACGCGTGCGCATGCTCGGCAACGGCGCGGGGTCGCTCGATGCGTCCACCCTGAGCTTCGACCATGCCGTGCCCATCGACCCGCTGGTGGTCGACCGCATCGAAGTGCTCCGCGGCCCGGCGGCACTGATGTACGGCGGCAATGCCATCGGTGGGGCGGTCAACGCGATCGACAACCGGATCCCGAAACAACCGGTGCAAGGGGTGTCCGGCTCGGTGGAAGGCCGTGTGGGCGGGGCTGAACGCGAACGCGGCGGCGCCGCGGTGGTGGAGACCGGCAACGGTGCCTTTGCGATGCACGTCGACGCGTTCGGCCGCGACACCGAGGACTTGCGCGTGCCCAAGTACCGCCCACTCGAAGGCGGCCAGTTGCTCGACGAGACCAACCGCGTCCGCAACTCGGCCAGCCGCACGAAGGGCGGTGCCGTGGGTGGCTCGATCTTCTTTGACAAGGGCTATGCCGGCCTGTCCGTCGACACGTACGACAGCCGCTACGGGGTGGTGGCCGAACCCGACGTGACGATCCGCATGAAACGCGACCACGTGGGCTTTGCCGGGGAGGTGCGTGACCTCGGCGGTCCGTTGAAGACGGTGCGTGCGCAGGTGAACCACACCGACTACCGCCACGAGGAAGTCGAAGGCACCGGCGAGATCGGCACCACGTTCAAGACCAAGGGGTCGGAACTGCGCCTGGAGGCCGAACATGCCCCCATCGGCAAGGTGCGCGGCGTGCTGGGCGTGCAGATCGAGGACATGGACTTCTCGGCCCTCGGCGAAGAAGCCTTCGTGCCCGACACGCACACGCGCAAGCAGGCCCTGTTCGCGTTGGAGGAACTGCCGTGGGTCGGCGGCACACTGCAAGGCGGGCTGCGCGCGGAACGCGTCAAGGTGGCGTCGAGCGGTGACGCCGATCCGGCGGAACCGAAGTTTGGCGGTGCGGCCGAACGCACGTTTTCACTGGCCAGCGCGTCGATCGCGAACGTGTGGAAATTCGACACCGCATGGTCGCTGTCGGGCGGACTGAGCTACACCGAGCGCGCTCCCACGTCGTTCGAGCTGTATGCAAACGGCGTGCACGCAGCCACCGGTGCGTTCGAGCGCGGCGACACGTCGCTCGGCAAGGAAAAGGGCACAAACCTCGACGTGGCGCTGGCGTGGAAGTCGGGGCCGAACCACTTGCGCGTGGGGGCCTACACCGCACGTTTCTCGCGCTTCATCTCGCTTGATGCCTCGGGTGACGCGGTGGACATCGTGGACGGTGGCACTACCGAGTCGTTCCCCGAGTATGTGTTCCGCCCGGTGCGCGCCCGGCTGAACGGCTTCGAGATCGAAGGGGGCCACCGCCTGCTCGATGGCGCGTGGACACTCGACGCGTCAGGCAAGATCGACCTCACGCGTGGCAAGAACCTCGACAACGGCGAGGCACTGCCCCGCATCGCGCCGCTGCGCGCCACAGTGGGGCTCGATGCCGCGCAAGGGCTGTGGTCGGGCCGCGCCGAAGTGGAACACGCCACGAAACAATCGCACGTGCCGAGCACCGACCGCGAAACCCCGGGCTACTCGATCGTGAACCTGGCGCTGAACCGCCGCTTCACGTTCGGCGAGTCGAACGACGGCCTCGTGTTCCTGAAGGTGACGAACGTGGGCGACCGGCTGGCCTACAGCGCGTCGAGCATCGACACGATCCGCGGCCTGTCGCCGCTGCCGGGCCGTGCGGTGAAGGCGGGGGTGCGCGTGACCTTCTGACGAGGGGGCCGGCCTGGCGCTGTCACGGCGCCAGGCGCTCGCGCACCCACACCCCACCGTCGAGCCGGTAGTGCAGGCGGTCGTGGAGGCGCGACTTGCGGCCTTGCCAGAATTCCCAGGTGTCGGGCACGAGGCGGTAGCCGCCCCAGTGCGGCGGCCGCGGCGGGTGGATCCCGTACTTCACCGCGGCCTTCGCGGCGTTGGCCACGAGCACGGCACGCGACGAGATGACCTCGCTCTGCGGCGATGCCCACGCGCCCAGCCGCGAATCGAGCGGGCGCGAGTGGTAGTAGGCATCGGACTCCTCGTCGCTCACCTTCTCGACCGCACCTTCGATGCGCACCACGCGTTCGAGTTCGACCCAATGGAATTGCAGCGCGGCAAACGGGGCGCCGGCCAACTCGCGTCCCTTGTGGCTCTGGTAGTTGGTGAACCACACGAGACCGCGTGCATCGAAACCCTTGACGAGCACGATGCGCGTGGAGGGCCGCCCGTTGCTGCCCACGGTGGCAAGTGTCATGGCATTGGGTTCGGGGACCTGGCCGTCGAGGGCCTGCTGGAACCACAGGCTGAACTGCTGCAGCGGATCGGCGGCCGAGGCCGTTTCGTCCAGCTCGGCACGTTCATAACTCTTTCGGAGGGCGGCGATGTCGGTCATAGGTACAGTATAGGAAAACACCCCGGGGACTTACCCTGGAGACTCGTCGCTTTTCCCCTCGGGAGAAGGCCTTAAGTAATGCCCCCACTGGTCCACGCGCGTCAAACCGACCATTCTTGATACCAGAGTCCCGCCGATCCTGGACGGGGCCGAATCGTTTGAGAGCGAGGTGGCCGAATGAAACCGCGGCCAGCAGTCATCGTCCTGGCAGCAGGCAGAGGAAGCCGCTTCCACGGGATGCAACACAAGCTGACCCAGGTCATCGGCACGTCCACCGTGCTGGCGACCACGCTCGTCAACGCCCTCGCCGCCGAAATGCCGGTGCTCGTCGTGACCACCGAACCACTCGCCGAGCTGGCGAGCCACCACGTCGCCACACGCGACATCGTGCTGCTGCCCGCTGCGGGCAGCGAGGCGAGCCTGGGCCTCGGCATGGGCTACTCCATTGCGGCAGGTGTGGCCGCACGGTCCAACGCGTCGGGCTGGCTCATCCTGCCGGCCGACATGCCACTCGTCCAGCCCGCCACGCTGCGTTCGGTGGCACGCCTGCTCGACCACCATCCGGTGGCGTATGCGCAGCACCACGGCAAACGCGGCCACCCGGTGGGGTTCTCGGCCGAGTTGTACTCCGAACTCGTGCGCCTCACCGGCGACGAAGGTGCGCGGCGGCTCATCGCCCGCTACCCCTGCAAGGAGATCGAGGTGGACGACCCGGGTGTGCTGCTCGACATCGACACCCACGAGGACCTCTCGCACGTGCGGGCCACCTACGCGATGTCGCCGTTCCGCAATTCGGTGTGAGGCCGGGGCCGTCAGTCGGTGAGTGCATGCGCCCGCGCGAGCGCCACGAGGCGCTCGATGCGGCGATCGCGGATGCCCCGGCTGCGCAGGCAGCGCGCCGTTTCCATCAGGTAGGCCAGCGTGGTGCCATAACGGCCGCACGCCGTGCGGAACACCTCCAGCAGCCGGGCCTCGTCCATCGTGCCCGTGTAGTTGGGGCTCTCGCGGCTCAGCGTGAACGCCAGCGCGGTGATGGGCCCCGCATCGGTGTGGCACGGCAACCAGCGCGGGTCGTACACGCTGTTGGGCATCTCGCGTTCCCACAGGCGGGGCAGTTCGTCGTCCACGCGGTCGCGGGCGATGCGGTACACCACCCCGCGGCACGACCCGCCCGGCACCAGCGCGAACACGAGGCCCGGGCATTCCGGGGTGCCCCGGTTGATGCGTGACGTCATCTCGAGCGCCCGGTGCCAGCCGTGCACCTTGGCTGACCGCTGCTCGACCGCCTCGAACTCGGGGCGCCAGATCAGCGACGCGTAGCCGAACACCCAGAGATCCGATCGCCCACCCCAGGCCTGGCGCGCGAGCGACAGCAGGTGGGCAGGCTCTCGGTGAGCGGGTAACGGACGCAACGGGGCCACGGCATGCATGGGTTCACACTCTAGAATGAAAATCCATTCACAGGGAGTTGAACATGAGCGATCAGGAAGCACCCGAGCAAAAAATCGCACTGACCGTCATCGGGCTGCTGGTGGCCATCGTCGTGGCCGCAGTGCTTGGCCTCGGCATCTCGAAGGCCCGGCACCAACCGTCGGCCCCGGCCGCCACCACCACGGCGGCCCCGGCGGAAACAGGCGGCATCGAACGAATCTACTTCGCGCTGGGCCAGGACACCCTGCCCCCCGAAGCGGCCGACGTGCTGGCGCGCGTGGCCAAGGCCGCACGGGCCAACACCGCCTCGGTGGTGTCGGTGTCGGGGTTCCACGATGCCAGTGGTGACCTCGCCACCAACCAGGAACTCGCCAAGCGCCGCGCCCAGCAAGTGCGCCATGCCCTCGAAGCCAACGGCGTGTCCGGCCCGCAGATCGTGCTGAACAAGCCGGCGCAGACCAAGGGCGACGGCGACCCCGCCGAAGCCCGCCGCGTCGACATCCGCGTCGAGTGACGGGGCCCGGGCCCCGGCGTAGGACAAGCCGCACACGGCCAACCGGTTGCCACCGATAGGGCGCGGTCCGCGGGGAGCCTAACGTGCAGGCAGGGGCGGCATCTGCCGCACCCGTGCCGCAGGATTCCCGATGATGCGTTTCCCCAGCCGCTCGCGGCGGTCTGCCGAGGCCCGCCCATGACCGGCGCCGAGACCGCTCCCCCACCCCCCCGCCGCCCGCGCGCCCTTCGCTGGACCTTCGGGGTGCTGGCCGTGCTCGTGCTGGCCGCGATCGCCTGCGAGATCGCCGGCTGGCCCTTCCTCGCGAAACCCGTCGAACGCGCGCTGAGCAACACCTTGCACCGCGAGGTGCTGCTGCGGGCGGCCGACGATTCCACCTCCACGCAAGGCGCCACCGTGCGCTTCCTCGGTGGCCTCAACGTGCAGGTGCCACTGCTGCAGATCGGCGCGCCCGCGTGGAGCCAACGGCCCTACTTCCTGCACGCCGAGGGCGCCCGCATGCGCCTGTCGTACAGCGCACTCTGGCGCGCACGGGAAGGCCAGCCGCTCGACATCGCGCTGCTCCACGCCGACCACCTCACCGTGCATGCCGAGCGTTTGAAGGACGGGCACGCGTCGTGGCAGTTCGGCGACCCGCTCGCGCCACCCCCACCGCCCGACACCACCGACCCGCTGCAGCTGCCCACCGTCCAGGAACTCACCGTGCGCGACGGCCGCCTCACGTATGTGGACGCCCTGCTGCGGGCCAACATCACGGGCGAGGTCCGGCTCGACGAAGGGACCCTGGCCGGCAACACCGTCTCGGGCCTGCTCGGGTCGGCCAAGGGCACGTACGGTGGCTTCAACGTGGCCGCGAAGCTGACCGCCGCCGGCGCGATGCCGCTGCTCGCCTCGTCGCAGAGCGCCCCTCCCACGCCGGTGCAGCTCGACCTCACCGCGGGCCGCGCGGCCCTGCACTTCAAGGGCACCGTGTCCGACGTCCTCAAGCTCAGCGGCCTGAGCGGCGTGTACAGGGTGACCGGGCCGTCGCTCGGGGCCGTGGGTGAACCGCTCGGGGTCACGCTGCCCACCACCGGTGCGTTCGCGATGAGCGGCAAGATCGTCAAGCAGGGGGATGTGTGGCGGTTCATCGCCGACCGCGCCACCATCGGTGAGAGTTCACTCTCCGCCGCCCTCACGTTCGACGCGCGCCCGAAGGTGCCGGTGCTGTCGGGCGAGGTGCGTGGCCCTCGCGTGCTGCTCGCCGACCTGGCCCCCACCATCGGTGCCGAGCCCCCACCCACGCCAGGTGCAGCGCCGGTCACACCGGGCCCGAGGGTGCTGCCTGACAAGGAATTCGACCTGCCATCACTGCGCGCGATGGACGCCAACGTGCTGATGGCCTTCGACCGCGTGGAACTGGGCAGCCTCTTCGCCACGCCCCTGAGCCCCCTGAAGACCCACCTGACCTTGCGCGGCGGCAAGTTGCGCCTGGACGACCTGGTGGCCCGCACCGCCGACGGCAACCTGCGGGGAAACGTCGCGCTCGACGGCACCGGCCACGTGGCGCTGTGGACCACCGACCTGCGCTGGAACGAGGTGCGGCTCGAACGCTGGATCAAGCAGGAGCGCCGGGGCGACGCCCCGCCGTACGTCAGCGGCCGCCTGGTGGGCCGGGCACAACTGCACGGCGAAGGCAAATCCACCGCGCAGATCCTCGCCAGCCTCGACGGCTCGGTGCGCACCTCGGTGCGCGGCGGCAAGGTGTCCCACATGGCCATCGAGGCGGCGGGCATCGACGTGGCCGAACTGCTCGGGGTGTTGATCAAGGGCGACCGGGACCTCACCGTCCAGTGCGCGCTGGTGGACCTGAAGGCCGACAACGGTGTGCTCACGCCACGGGCCATGGTCGTCGAGACGAACGACTCCAACATCTGGGTGGACGGCAAGCTGTCGTTGCGCGACGAGTCGCTGGACCTGCGCGCCGTCGTCTCGCCCAACGACTTCAGCCTGCTGACGCTGCGCACGCCCGTGCGGGTGCGGGGCACCTTCAGCAAGCCGGACATCTCGCTCGAAAAGGCCCCGCTCGCCCGCAAGGCGGCGCTGGCCGTGCTGCTGGGCCTCGTGAACCCGTTTGCCGCGTTGATCCCGCTGGTGGATCCGGGTTCGGACGACAAGCACGACGACTCCTGCGCAGCCCTGCTGGAGCGGGCGCGCAAAGCGCCCGGCGCCCCGGTGGGCCGGGCGCCGCTGACCTCGGCCTCGGTGTCTTCCCGAACCCGTGCAGATTGAGTCCGGCCGCCGGATAATGCCCGGCATGGGGCCCACAACGCCCTTCACTTCCGGTCCTCGCATGAAACAAATCCTGCTCGACGTCACTCACCGGATCCAGGAACGCAGTGCCGCCACCCGCGGCGCCTACCTTCGCCGGGTCGATGCCGCCATCCAACGCCCCCGGGGCAGCGACCGCATGGGTTGCGCCAACGTCGCCCACGCTTTCGCGGCCATGCCCAGCAACGACAAGCTGCGCATCATCGCGGAACGTGCGCCCCACATCGGCGTGGTCACGGCCTACAACGACATGCTGTCGGCCCACCAGCCGTACGAAGGGTTCCCGGCCATCATCCGCGACGAGGCCCACCGCCACGGCGCCACCGTGCAGGTGGCTGGCGGCGTGCCCGCCATGTGCGACGGGGTCACGCAAGGCCTGCCCGGCATGGAGCTGAGCCTCTTCTCGCGCGACAACATCGCCATGGGCACCGCCATCGCGCTGACCCACGACGTGTTCGACGCCGCCCTGCTGCTCGGCGTGTGCGACAAGATCGTGCCCGGCCTGCTCATCGGCGCGCTGCACTTCGGTCACCTGCCCTGCGTGTTCGTGCCGGCCGGGCCCATGGGCACCGGCCTGTCCAACAGCGACAAGGCCAAGGTGCGCGAACAGTTCGCGCAGGGCCTCGTCGGCCGCGAGGAACTGCTCGCCGCAGAATCCGCCGCCTACCACGGCGCCGGCACCTGCACGTTTTATGGCACCGCCAACAGCAACCAGATGCTGCTCGAGGCCATGGGCCTGCACGTGCCGGGCGCGGCCTTCGTGCACCCGCATGCCGACCTGCGCGAGCACCTCACGCGCGAGGCCGTGCGCCACGTGCTGTCCATCTTGCCAAAGGGCCGCTTCACCCCCATTGGCAAGCTCGTGGATGAAAAGGTCATCGTGAACGCGATGGTGGCGCTGCTGGCCACCGGCGGTTCCACGAACCACCTGATCCACTGGGTGGCCGTGGCCCGCGCGGCGGGCATCCAGATCGACTGGAGCGACTTCTCCGACCTGTCGAACCACGTGCCGCTGCTGGCCCGCGTGTACCCGAACGGCAGCGCCGACGTGAACCAGTTCCAGTCGGCCGGTGGCCCCGGCTTCGTGATCCGCGAGCTGATCGACAGCGGCCACATGTTCGGTGACGTGGCCACCGTGTCCGCGGGCAACACCCTGCGCGACTACGGCCGCCTGCCCGAGCGCGAAGGCGACCGCGTCGTCTGGAAGGACCTGCCGGCCGCCAGCGGCGATGACTCGGTGGTGCGCCCGGCCACCGCGCCGTTCAGCGAAACCGGCGGCCTGAAGCTGCTCACCGGCAACCTCGGGCGGTCCGTCATCAAGGTCTCGGCCGTGCCGGCGTCCAACCACATCATCGAGGCACCGGCGCGTGTGTTCAATGCGCAGGAAGAACTGCTCGCGGCCTTCAAGGCCGGCGAACTGGAACGCGACTTCGTCGCCGTGGTGCGCTTCCAGGGCCCGCGCGCCAATGGCATGCCGGAACTGCACAAGCTCACGCCACCGCTCGGGGTGCTGCAGGGCAAGGGGTTCAAGGTGGCACTGGTCACCGACGGTCGCATGAGCGGTGCATCGGGCAAGGTGCCTGCGGCCATCCACGTGAGCCCCGAGGTGCTGGCCGACGGCCCGCTCGGCAAGGTGCGCACCGGCGACATCATCCGCCTCGACGCGGTGGCCGGCACGTTGAACGCGCTGGTCGACGACACCACCTGGGCGGCCCGCGAGGTCGAATCCATCACCGGCGACGCCGTCGAGGTCAACGCGCACGGCCTCGGCCGCGAGCTGTTCGGCGGCATGCGCCGCAACGTGCGCACTGCGGAAGAAGGAGCCGTCACATGGCTTTGAACAACGAAGAAGGCCTGCAGCCGCTGGACCTCGTGGGCCATGGCCCCGTGATCCCGGTCATCGTGATCGAGCGGCTCGAAGACGCCGTGCCCCTGGCCGAGGCGCTGGTGGCCGGCGGTGTGCGTGTGCTCGAGGTGACCTTGCGCACGTCCGTCGCGCTGCGTTGCATGGAAGCCATCGCGAAGTCGGTGCCCGATGCCATCGTGGGCGCCGGCACCGTGCGCAGCGTGGCCGACGCCCAGGCGGCCAAGGATGCCGGGTGCCGCTTCGCGGTGAGCCCCGGCTACCTGTCGAGCATCGGCAAGGCCTGCCATGAACTGGGCCTGCCGCTGCTGCCCGGCGTGGCCACCGGCAGCGAGGTGATGGCTGCCAACGCCGACGGCTACTCGTTCCTGAAGCTGTTCCCGGCCACCGCGGTGGGCGGCATCCCGCTGCTCAAGTCGCTGGCGGGCCCGTTTGCCGACGTGATGTTCTGCCCCACCGGTGGCATCACGCTCAAGACGGCGCCCGACTTCCTCGCGCTGCCCAACGTGCCGGTGTGCGGGGGCTCGTGGCTCACGCCCCCCGACCTCATCGCCCGCAAGGACTGGGCGCGCATCACCGAACTCGCGCGCGAAGTCAAGCAGCTGCGGCCCGACTGAACCAGGCCGCCGGCCGGCAGGTCTTACCAGGCGCCAACGTTCGGCATCGACACCCACGGTTCGGCCGGGGCCAGCGCCTCGCCCTTCTGCAGCAGTTCGACCGACACCTGGTCGGGCGACCGCACGAAGGCCATGCGGCCGTCGCGTGGCGGGCGGCTGATGACCACGCCGTGGTCCATCAGGCGCTGGCAGTGCGCGTAGATGTCATCGACCTCGTAGGCCAGGTGGCCGAAGTTGCGGCCGCCGGTGTACACCTCGGGATCCCAGTTGTGCGTGAGTTCGACCTGGGCCTCGCTGTCGCCCGGCGCGGCCAGGAACACCAGCGTGAAGCGGCCCTTCTCGTTGTCGCGGCGGGAGAGCAGCTCGAGGCCGAGGGCGTCGCGGTAGAACGCGAGCGACTGCTCGATGTCGGTGACACGCACCATCGTGTGGAGGTATTTCATCCGGTGATTCTAGGAGCGTCCGGTGGGCGCATCCATGATGAAACACGTGGTGGTGGCGTGGGCGTACAGCTTGCCGTCGTGCCCCACGAGGCGGCCTTCCGCGGTGCCCATGCTGCGGCCCAGGTGGATCACGTGGCCCTCGGCGCGCACGAGCGGCACCTTGTCGGTCAGCGCGCGCACGATGTTGATCTTCAGTTCCACGGTGGTGTACACGCGCCCGGCCGGAAGCATTGAATGCACCGCGCAGCCCACGCAGGAATCGAGCAGCGTGGCGAACCAGCCGCCGTGCACCGTGCCCAGCGGGTTGTAGTGCGCACGCAGCGGCCGCCCCTGGAAGATGGCATGGCCGGGTTCGACGCGCAGCGGCACGAACGACAAGGTGTCGCCCATGTGCGGGTACGGCAGCTCGCCGGAACTGATGCCGTCGAAGAACTGCATGCCGGTGCGGCCGGTCAACTGATCGGGATGGCACACGCCGGCCTCGCCCAGGCGGGCACGCACCGCCGCTTCTTCGGCACGCCACCGGGCGAGGATAGCGTCGGCGTCGAGGGTGTCCTGGGTGTCCTGAGTCATGGGGGGATCTCCATCGGGCGAGTGGGGTTCGTGCATTCTAAACACTTGCAGCCACAATCGTTGCAACTACAATTCGTCGCATGACACGCCCCGCCCCTCCCTCGGCCGACACCGCCCCCCGCGGTTGCACGAACTTCAAGCTGCGCCAGCTCACGCGGGAGGTCACCCGCCGCTACGACGCGGAGGTGGCCTGCAGCGGCCTCAAGACCACGCAGTACTCGCTGCTGAGCCACGTGATCGCGCTGGGGCCGGTGCGCCCGTCCGACCTGGCCGCGGCCATGCACCTGGAACCCTCCACGCTCACCCGCAACCTGCAGCCGCTGGTGGCCGCCGGCCTGGTCGAACAAGGGCCCGGTGACAACGCCCGCAGCCGCCTCATCACCGCCACCCCCGAGGGCCGTGCCAAGCGCACCGAGGCGCAACGCGCCTGGAAGGTGGCGCAGACCGGGCTGAACCAGACGCTGGGCGCCAGCCGTGTCGCCCGCCTGCACACCCTGATCGACGAATGCCTGGCGCTGCTGGGCGAAGCCCCTGAAGGACCGTCCGATGACTGACACCTCACGCGCCAGCGGTGCCACCCTCACCCTCGTGCTGCTGGCCGCCGCCGGCACCTTCGCGCTGACCATGGGGGCCCGCCAGTCGATGGGCCTGTTCCTCGGGCCACTCAACACGCAGACCGGCCTCGGCCTCGCGAGCATCAGCCTCGCCTTCGCGTTCGGCCAGCTGTGGTGGGGGCTCACGCAACCGTTTGCAGGCATGGCGGCCGACCGCTTCGGCGCTGGCCGCGTGATGGTGGTGGGCATCGTGATGCTGGCACTGGGCACCGTGCTCGTGCCGCTGATGACCACCACCGCGGGCCTGATCCTCGCGATCGGCGTGCTCGCCGCCGGCGGTTCGGGCATGGCCGGTCCGGCCGTGCTGATGGGCGCCACCACCCGGCTCGTGCCGGCCGACAAGCGCGGGGTGGCCACCGGCATCGTCAACGCGGGCGGGTCGTTCGGCCAGTTCGTGTTCGCCCCGCTCGCGGCGTTCATCACCGTCACCGCGGGCTGGGTCACCGCGGTCCAGGCGCTCGGCGTGATCACGCTGCTGGCGCTGCCGGCAGCCTGGGTGTTGCGCGGTGCATCGCACACGCCCGCGGGGTCGCCCACGGCACCGGCGGCACCCCGCGAATCCATTGGTGCCGTGTTGAGCCGAGCCTCGCGCACCCCGAGCTACCTGATGTTGTGCGCGGGCTTTTTCGTGTGCGGCTTCCACGTCGCGTTCATCGCCACCCACCTGCCCGGTGTCGTGGCGTCGTGCCAGCTGCCGCCACAGGTGGGCGCCTGGGCGCTGGGCACCATCGGGCTCTTCAACATCGTCGGCAGCCTCGCCGTCGGCTGGGCCGTCGGGTTCCAGGGCGGCCGCTGGCGCATGAAGTCGCTGCTGTCGCTGATCTACGCCACGCGCGCGGTTGCGGTGCTGGTGTTCCTCCTGGCCCCGAAGACCAACACGACGATGCTCGTGTTCGCCGCCGTGATCGGTGTCACGTACCTGTCCACCGTGCCCCCCACCGCGGGCCTGGTCGCCAAGATGTTCGGGCCGGCCCACATGGCCACGCTGTTCGGTGTGGTGATGCTGGCCCACCAGATGGGCGGCTTCCTCGGGGCGTACCTGGGTGGCAAGTCGTTCGAGTGGACCGGGGCCTACGACTGGATGTGGTACGCCGACATCCTGCTGGCCGTGGGCGCCGCCCTGGTTCACCTGCCGATCCGCGAGGCGCGCCGCGGCGAACCGGCGCTCGGCGGCGTGCCCGCATGAAGGCTTGGCAAACCATGCCGCCCCCCTCACTCGGGCGGCCAGGCCGCGAGGGTGCGCCGACGTAAAATTCAGCCAACGGCCCGAGGTTCCGTCCAGCAGGACGAACCCGCCGGGCCTGTCACGCCGTCGCTTGGAAGTACTCATGCCTGATACGGCACGCGTTGCACGCGTGGCTGACGTGGCTCAGCGGTTTGGTCTTGTCCTGATGGTTGGCTCCTTGCTGGCCGCGTTGTGGGTGGCATTGGCCGTCTTTTTCGTGGTGCAGCACGAGCGCCTGTTCGACCAGGCCTTCCGCGACCTGCGGCTGGTGAACAACGCCGTCGCCCAGCACACCAGCGGCCTCTTCCGGACCATCGAGACCGACTTGCGCATGCTCGAGCTGTGGATGCAGGCGCACCCGCGCACGGACCCCCTCACCGACCCCGAATTCGCCACCCTGGTGGCCGAGATGGACCGCGCGTCGCAGGGCATGATCAACCTGCGGCTGGTCGACGAGAATGGCCTTGCACATGCGCTGAGGCAGGGCCCGGACCGTGCCCCCGCGCGCGTGGACGACCGCGACTACTTCCTGGGCAGTGACCGCGGCCACGATGCGCCGCGGTCGGTGTTCATCGGCAAACCGGCCAAGAGCCGCTTGACCGGCGCGTGGTCCATCCCGGTGTCCTGGCGCCTCGAACCCCAGGTGGGCCGCTACGTGCTGGTCACGGGCGTGGTGCAGCTCGACCGGCTGTTCGACCAGCACGACCGCCTGCGCCACCAGCCTGACGGCAGCGTCAGCCTGGTGCGCCAGGATGGCATCTTGCTGTCGGTCACGCCGTTCGACGAACGTTTCCTCGGCCGCGACGTGCGGGAGGCGCTGAACGTTCCGGCCGACATCGCCGTGCCGCCGAACGGCCGGTTCACGAGCGATGGACGGCAGTCGGATGGCATCCCCCGCATCGGCACGTACGAACGGCTCACGAACTTCCCCGTCACCGTGGTGGTCGCGCGCAGTGTCCCGGCGATCATGGCGCCCTTCTACTTCCAGCTCCGGAACGTGCTCGCCGCCAGCGCCGTCGTCACGTTGGCCATGATCGCCTTCACCACGTTCCTCCACCGCTCACAAAGCGCGCTGCGCCCCGCCCGGAAGGACCTGCAGCCGCTCGGCACCACCGACGAGTCGACCGGCACTTTCAACCGCCATGCGTTCGCGCACATCGCCCGCCGCGAGTTCCTGCGCGCGCGCCGCTTCGACCGGCCCTTGACCATGCTGGCGCTCGACGTGGACCACTTCGGCGACATCGACGACCGCCACGGCCATGCCACCAGCGGCCGGGTGCTCATGGAGTGCACCGGCCGCTGGGTGCACCTGCTCCGCGAGCAGGACGTGCTGGGCCGGCTGGGCGAGGAGGAGTTCTGCGTTCTCCTGGCGGAAACGCCAGGCAACATCGCCCAGGCCGTGGCCGAACGGCTGCGCGCCGCCACCGCCGCCACGCCGATGCACGGCGGCCAGCACGTGTCCGTGAGCATCGGCCTCGGCACTGCCACCGTCACCGACCAACAGTGGACCGACACGCTGGAGCGCGCCGACCAGGCGCTGGACGCCGCCAAGGCCGCCGGACGCAACCGGGTGGCCGTCGGCTCGTGACACGCCCCTCCTGCTTGTCACACCCTTCTGGTGGATGGCGGCGCAGCGGGTGGCCGACGATGATTCCACCAAGGTCGGCGCACACAGTCGACAGGCCCCGGGGAACACAACCAGCATCTCGGCGAACCGGCCCACCGCCACGGGCGGGCACGCTCTGGGCGGACAATGGCGGATCCAGCCTTCCACAGCCACCGCCATGATCGTCCGCATCGACATCGAACAAACCGCACCCTCCGTCTTCGCCTACCGCGTGAGCGTCGAGGCCGAGACGCTCTACGACGACGAAAGCCTCGGCTCGTTCGAGGAAGCCCTGATTGCCGCCATCGAGGGGCTGGCCCCGGATGCCGTGGCCATCGAACTCGCCTATGGCGGCGTGGTGTCGGGCACCTACCCGCTGCACGTGATCGCGACGAACCTCGACCAGGTGGCCACCCACGCCATCAACACCACGGCCGCCATCTACGAAGCGCGCGCCCGCTGACCCGGTAATTTGTCACGCGTGCCGCGCCCTGCGGCCCGCTCGGGGTGGCCCACAATCCGCATCCGGTGCGCGGCCCCGCGCAGAAAGAAACACGCATGAACGGCTTGCTGGCCCTCCTCGGCATCGAATCCTGGAAACCCGTGCTGACGGCGCTCGCGCTGCCGCCGGTGCCATTCCTGCTGCTGGTGCTCGTCGGTGCCCGCCTGATCCTGCCCCGGCGCGGCCTCGGCTGGTTCGTCACGCTGCTCGGCGTGGCCGGCCTCTGGCTGAGCGCCTGTTCGGGTGCGGGCCAGCTGCTCAACACCTACGCGCTGAAGCCGCCGGCGCCCCTGTCGGCGTCCGACATTGCGGACCTGAAGAGCGAAGCCCGCGCCAAGAAACCGGTGGCCATCGTGATCCTGGGCAACGGCGCCGAGGTGCTCGCGCCCGAGTACGGGGTGTCGAACCTGGTGGCCTCGTCCCTCGAGCGCCTCCGCTACGGGGTGTGGCTGCACCGGGAAACCGGCGTGCCCATGGCCTTCAGCGGCGGGGTGGGCTGGGCGCAGCGCGATGGCCAGGCGGAAGCCCAGATCGCCTCCCGCATCGCCACCCAGGATTTCGGCCGCCCGCTGAAATGGGTGGAAGACAACTCCCGCGACACCCGCGAGAACGCCATCCGCACGCTCGCCCTGCTGCGGGCCGACGGCATCACGCACATCGTGCTCGTCACCCACGGCACCCACATGCCCCGGGCCTTCAAGGTTTTCCAGGAGGTGGCAGCCGGCACCGTGCGCATCCAGCCCGCCCCGATGGGGCTGGCCGTCGGCAGCGGGTCGCGCACGCTCTCCTGGATCCCCTCCCCCCAGGGCTTCGACCTGATGCGGCGCGTGCTGCACGAACTGCTGGGCAAGTGGATGGGGGCCTGAAAACACGAACCCCTCCCGACCTGAACAGGTGGGAGGGGCGGGCGGCTGACGCCGCCGTTTCGGGGCTCCGGAGGATAGAGGTCCGGGGCTCCTGTGCGCAGAGACTGCGACTTGGGTTGCACCTGCTTGGCAGGTGACTTGAAGTTAGTCGCCCACCCAGGGTCCTTCAAGCGGACTGTTCCTATGGATTACCCGGAATCAGTTCGGAGGTTTCATCACGGTGTCCACCAGCCGTGCTACCCGCGCCTCCACATCGGCATCCATTGAAATGGTGCGCCCCCATTCCCGCGACGTCTCGCCCGGCCACTTGTTGGTGGCGTCCAGGCCCATCTTGCCCCCGAGCCCGCTCACCGGCGACGCGAAGTCGAGGTAATCGATGGGCGTGTGTTCGACAAGCGTGGTGTCGCGCACCGGGTCCATCCGGGTGGTGATGGCCCAGATCACCTCCTGCCAGTTGCGGATGTCCACGTCGTCGTCGGTCACGACGATGAACTTCGTGTACATGAACTGGCGCAGGAAGCTCCACACCCCGAACATCAGCCGCTTGGCGTGGCCGGGGTAGCTCTTGCGGATGCTGATGATGGCCATCCGGTAGCTGCAACCTTCGGGGGGCAGGTAGAAGTCGGTGATCTCCGGAAACTGCTTCTGCAGGATGGGCACGAACACCTCGTTGAGCGCCACGCCCAGCACCGCGGGCTCGTCGGGCGGTTTGCCGGTGTAGGTAGAGTGGTAGATGGGATCGCGGCGCCGCGTGATGCGGGTGACCTCGAACACCGGGAACCAGTCCTGCTCGTTGTAATAGCCGGTGTGGTCGCCGAAGGGCCCCTCGATGGCATGCAGGTACCCGCCGATCTCCTTCAACGCGACGCCATGTTCGCTGGTGCCGGTGTAGCCCGGCGCCGCCACGGGAATGCGGCCTTCCAGCACGATCTCCGCGGAGGCCGGGGCCTGCAGCATCGTGCCGGCCTCTCCTACCGCGGTGTCGGCCACCTCGGTGCGGCTGCCGCGCAGCAGGCCGGCGAACTGGTACTCCGACAAGGTGTCGGGCACCGGGGTCACCGCCCCCAGGATGGTGGCCGGGTCGGCCCCCAGCGCCACCGCGATGGGGAATGGCTGGCCGGGATTGGCACGGGCGAAGTCGCGGAAGTCGAGCGCGCCACCCCGGTGGGCCAGCCAGCGCATGATGACCTGGCGCCGGCCGATCACCTGCTGCCGGTAGATGCCGAGGTTCTGCCGCCGCCGAGGGTTGGCCACCTGCTGCGGTCCGCGCGTGATCACGAGGCCCCAGGTGATCAGCGGCCCGGCGTCGCCCGGCCAGCAGGTCTGGACCGGCAGTTCGCCCAGGTCCACCTCGCTGCCCTCGAGCACTTCTTCCTGGCACACCGCCTTTCGCACGGAGGCGGGTTTCATGTCCCACAGCGCCTTGGCCATCTGAAGCAGCCGGCCGGTGTCCTTCAACCCGCGGGGGGGCTCCGGTTCCTTGAGGCTCGCGAGCACGCGGCCCACGTCCCGCAGCTCCGACAGGCTGCTTGCACCCATCCCCTTGGCAACTCGACCTGTCGTTCCGAACAGGTTCGTCAAGGCCGAAATTTTGTAACCCGTGGGGTTCTGGAACCAGAGCGCCGGGCCGCCGGCCCGTAGCACTTTGTCACTGACCGCTGTCATTTCAAGCCGCGCCGATACAGGGTCCGCAATGCGACGAAGGTCACCCTCCCGCTCCAGACCCGCCATGAAGTCACGCAAATCGCGGTATTTCATACTTTTTGGCTATTAAGAGCGAGCTTCATATTCTTGACTCATGATGAAATGCCTTCCTAGAATCCGCCCACTCTGACACAGATCAGGGATTACCCGTGCCACTGTTCGGTGACGTGAACCGGTGTTGCACATGCACAGAGAAGACTCCGCGGAGCAGGCCCCCGGTCGTTGGGATCGGGCCGGCAACGCGGCGAATTATCGCCGTCGCCCTCCAACGCAAGCCCCGATCACGGGCCGCGTGGAACCAGGCGGGGATGAGGACAGGAGTGACATGGAAAACAATCGTCAAGGAACGGGTGCCGCGGTTTCGCGTGTGGCCCGTTCGGTCGCCCGGGGCGGCCAGGTGTTTCTGCGTGACGTGGGCCAAGGCCTGCTCGAAGTCAGCCACAACACGTTCGCCCTCGTCGGGTTCGCGCTCGTGGCCCTCGTGGTGTTCGGTGCCGGCCGTGCCGACCTGCGCGCCACGTTCGAATCGCGTGCCCTCGGCTGGCTGCAAGCCCGCCACGAGGCCCGCACGGAAGGCACCGTCGAGGCCCTGGCCTCGCTGAACGAGCCGGACGCCATCCTGCGCGCCACGGCAGCCGACCTGAAGGATCTCACCAAGCAGCAGGCCGCCGTGGCCGTCTGGATCTCCCGCCGCTACCGCGTGGCGCCGGAACCCGTGAGCCGCCTGGTCAAGGAAGCCTGGACCGTCGGGGCCAAGACCAACCTCGAGCCCACGCTGATCCTGGCCATCATGGCCATCGAGTCCAGCTTCAACCCGTTCGCCCAGAGCCCGGTCGGCGCCCAGGGCCTGATGCAGGTGATGACCCGCGTCCACGACGACAAGTACGAACCGTTCGGTGGCACCCACGCCGCCTTCGACCCGGTGACGAACCTGCGTGTCGGTGTGCGGGTGTTGAAGGAATGCATCGCCCGCGCCGGCAGCATCGAGGGTGGCCTGCGCTTCTACGTGGGCGCCGCGAACCTGACCGACGACGGCGGCTACGCCTGGAAGGTGCTGGCCGAGCAGGCCCACCTGCGCGCCATCTCCGGCGGCCAGGCCGTGCCGGTCAATGCGCCGCTGAACGCCGCCCCGCCTGCGGTGGCGGTTGTGCCCGAGCCCGCGGCCGTGCCGGCCGTCGACACCCCTCCGGCCGAGTCCGCGCGCACCCCGGCCACGGCAGCCGGCGACAAGGTGGCGCTGCTCAACTGAGTTGGTGGTGCCCGGGCGGGCACCGCGGTACACTGGCGGCACTGCGCAACTGGCGATGGGGCGCCGCGGAACACATCCGCGGGCCTGAGGTGGTGAACCACCGGGGAGCGCAGCCGGCCCAGGGCAAAAGCCCGGTCCGTTTCAGCCGTTCGCCTGGGCAGCCCTGTGATCGCGTGCAAGCGACCCCGAACCGCTCGGGCCGCCTGCGCGCCGTTCCGACCGGGACTTCTTTCCAAGAGGACTGCCAAACCATGTTTGACCGCACCCAATCCACCATCGCCGCCGTCGATCCCGACCTGTGGGCCGTCATCCAGCGCGAGAACCAGCGCCAGGAAGACCACATCGAGCTGATCGCGTCCGAGAACTACGCCTCGCCCGCCGTCATGGCCGCGCAAGGCACCCAGCTCACCAACAAATACGCCGAAGGCTATCCCGGCAAGCGCTACTACGGCGGCTGTGAACACGTCGACGTCGTCGAGCAACTCGCCATCGACCGCCTGAAGCAGATCTTCGGCGCCGAAAACGCCAACGTGCAGCCGAACTCCGGCTCGCAGGCCAACCAGGGTGTGTTCTTCGGCCTGCTGCAGCCGGGCGACACCATCATGGGCATGAGCCTCGCCGAAGGCGGCCACCTGACCCACGGCATGCCGCTGAACATGAGCGGCAAGTGGTTCAAGGTCGTCAGCTACGGCCTCGACGCCAACGAAGCCATCGACTACGACGCGATGGAGCGCCTCGCCCTCGAGCACAAGCCGAAGCTGATCATCGCAGGCGCGTCGGCGTACAGCCTGCGCATCGACTTCGAACGCTTCGCCAAGGTGGCCAAGGCCATCGGCGCCTACTTCATGGTCGACATGGCGCACTACGCCGGCCTGATCGCCGCCGGCGTGTACCCGAATCCGGTGCCGTTCGCCGACGTCGTCACGTCCACCACGCACAAGAGCCTGCGCGGCCCGCGCGGTGGCGTGATCCTGATGAAGGACCACGTCGCCAAGCAGATCAACAGCGCCATCTTCCCCGGCATCCAGGGCGGCCCGCTGATGCACGTCATCGCCGCCAAGGCCGTCGCCTTCAAGGAAGCGCTCTCGCCCGAGTTCAAGCTGTACCAGCAGCAGGTCGTCAAGAACGCCGCCGTGCTCGCGGAAACCCTGACCCAGCGCGGCCTGCGCATCGTCAGCGGCCGCACCGAAAGCCATGTCATGCTCGTCGACCTGCGCCCGAAGGGCCTGACCGGCAAGGAAGCCGAAGCCGTCCTCGGCCTCGCGCACATGACCTGCAACAAGAACGGCATCCCCAACGACCCGCAGAAGCCCATGGTCACGAGCGGCATCCGCCTCGGTTCGCCGGCGTTCACCACGCGTGGCTTCAAGGAAGACCAGGCCCGCGCCACGGCGAACCTGATCGCCGACGTGCTCGACAAGCCGCACGACGAAGCCAACCTGGCCGAAGTGCGCGCCAAGGTCGCTGCACTGACCCGCGACTTCCCGGTCTATCGCTGATCGAATGGCAATCGCCGGCCTCACGGCCGGCGATTGCCCTTTCATCGACTCACGATGCGTTGCCCTTTTTGCAGCCACGAGGAAACCCAGGTCGTCGAGACACGCGAATCCGACGAGGGCGATGTCGTGCGCCGTCGGCGCCGGTGCCAGAGTTGCGACAAGCGTTTCACCACCTATGAACGCGCGGAAATCGCGCTGCCCCACGTCGTCAAGAAGGACGGCACGCGGGCCGAGTTCGACCCGTCGAAGATCCGCGGCTCCATGAGCCTCGCACTGCGCAAGCGGCCGGTGAGCGTGGAGCAGATCGACGCGGCAATGGAACGCATCCAGGACAAGCTGCTGAACTCGGGCACGAAGGAAGTGCCCTCCACCCGCCTCGGCGAGCTGGTGATGCGTGAACTCAAGCGCATCGACAAGGTGGCCTACGTGCGGTTTGCCTCCGTGTACCGCAGCTTCGAGGACGTCGACGAGTTCAGGCAACTGATCCGCGACATCTGACGCACCCCAGACCACTGAACGGCACCCCCTGCGGGTGCCGTCTGTTTTGTGCCGTGCTTGGCAGGCGATGGTTCTGGCGGGGTTCCTAGAGTAGGGGCATTGATTCCCCACGAGGCCCCCATGCCACCCCTTCCCCGCCCTGCTCCCGGCTTCACGCTGGTCGAAGCTGCCATCGTGCTGTGCCTGATCGCCGTGCTGGCCGCGCTCGCGTGGCCCTCGTTCGATGCCCTGCTCGAGAACCGGCGCCTCGACGGCCTGGCCTCCGCCCTCGGAGCCGACCTCCAGTTCGCCCGCGCCGAAGCCGTCGTCCGCAACGAGGCGGTGCGCTTCACCGTGTTGCCCGGCGGCGATGGCGGCACTTGCTGGCTGGTCCACACCGGCCCCACCGCCCATTGCACCTGCGAGGCCGGCTGCACCGGCGACGCCCAGCTGCTGCGCCGCGCCAGCGTGCCATCGGCCCAGCGGATGCAGGTGCGTGCTCCGGCGGTGTCGCTTCAATTCGACCCCCAGCTGGGCACCTGCACACCGGCCGGCACGTTCGAACTGGCGGCGGTGTCGGGTCGCGCGGTGCACCAGGTCGTCAACGTGATGGGGCGCGTGCGCAGTTGTTCACCGCAAGCACGGGTGCCAGGCCATGTGGCGTGCTGACCCCTCGCGCCGGCAGCGCACCGGCCGCGGCTTCACGCTGATCGAGCTGGTCGTGGTGATGTTGCTGGCGGCGCTGCTGGCCACGCTGGCCTACCCGAGCTTTCGCGCCCAGTGGCTGAAGGCGCGGCGTGGCGACGGCCGTGTCGCGCTGATGCAGCTGCAGCAGGCACAGGAACGCTGGCGTGCCGAGCACCCGGCGTACGCCTCCGCGAGCGACCTGGGCGCCCCCGCCCAATCCGCCCATGGGCACTACCGCCTCGGCGTGTTGTCCGCCTCCACCACCGGCTACGAGCTGCAGGCGGTGGCCCACGGCCCGCAGCGGGCCGACGAACGGTGCATGGTGCTGCGCGTGCGCCAGGCGCAGGGTGAAACCACGTTCCTGTCGGGGCCCACCGAACTCACCGACAACCCCGACCCCACCAACCGCGGGTGCTGGAACCGATGAGCATCCCTTCCCGCCACCGAACGCGCCCGCTCGGGCTGTCGGTGCTCGAGCTGATGGTCGGTCTGGCCGTGGGCCTCGTGGTCACCGCACTGGGCGTGTCGGCCATGGCCCGGCAGGCCACGGCCAGCCGCCGCGTGCTGCTCGAGGCCCGCGTCACGCAAGACCTCCGCGCCGCCGCCGACCTGCTGGCCCGGCACGTGCGCCGCGCCGGGCACTGGTCCGGCGCGGCCCGCGGCGTGTGGCGCCCCGGTGCTGCACGCCCTGCCACCAACCCGCACACCTTCAGCCCCGAAGCACCCGACCTCCTCCGCTTCACCTACTCGTCGCCCGCCGGCGGCCCCGGCGAGGGTGTGGCCACGAACGACCACTTCGGGTTCCGGCTCCGCCAGGGCATCCTCGACATCGAACTCGGCGACGGCCACTGGCAGCCGCTCACCGACCCCGGCGTGCTGCGGGTCACCCGGCTGCAACTGATCCCCCATCACCATGAGCGGATGCTGCCCGCACCTTGTGCCCAACCGTGCCCCGCCGCAGCCGGCCTGTGCCCGCCACGCGTGCAAGTGCGCGGGGTCGATGTCCTGATCGACGCCGAAGCCACCACCGACGCATCCCTCCACCGCCAGGCCAGCGCCCACGTGCGCCCCCGCAACGACGTGCTGGTCGGCCAGTGCCTCCCATGACCGGCCAGCGCATCGTCCTCCGCCGCACGGCAGGCGCCGTGGCCCTGCCGGTGGCGCTTGCCATGGCGCTCGCCATGCTGCTGTACATCGGCATCGTCAACGGCAACCTGCTGACCGAGCAGCGCCTGTCGGCCAACCGCCATCGCGCGGCGGTGGCGTTCGAGGCCGCCGATGCCGGGATCGACTGGATGCTCGGGCGGCTCAACGCCGGTGACCCGGTCGACCCGCAGTGCGAACGCCGGCCGGCGCCGGGGCGGCCCTCGTTCCGGGAGCAGCACGCCGGGCTGCCGGACGCCCATGGCGCCTGGGCTCCGTCCGGCCTGCCCGTCGCCTGCACGGCAGGCGGCGCCACCTGGACGTGCCAGTGCGGTTCGCCGGCATCCGTGGGCGACAACGGCCCCACGCCCGGGTCGGCCGCCGCGTTCTCGGTGCAGTTGGAACCGGTCGCCCCCTCCCATCTGATGCGCGTGGCCTCCACGGGCTGCAGCAACCCGGCGCCCCCCTGCACCGGTGGCACCGCTGGCACCGGCCAGGCCGACGCCCAGGCGCGTGTCGAATTGTCGATCGCCCACCTGCCCGCGCTGGCCCAGTGGCCTGCCGCGGCACTCACCGTCCTCGGCAGCCTCCAGCTCGGCAGCGCGCCTTGGGTGCTGCTGCACCCGGACCCGTCCTCGGGCGGGCTGGCGCTGCACACCGGAGGCGCCGTGGCCGCCGACCGCCTCGTCACACGGGGCCCGCCCGGCACACCCGCCGCCGCCAGCATGCTCACGGCCGACCCAGCGTTGCGCCACACCGACCGTCCGCACGCATTCGCCGCGCTCTTCGGCATGCACCACGCCGCGTGGCGAACCCTGCCCACGGTGCGGCATGTCGATTGCGCCTCACCTTGCGACGGCGCGCTGCGCCGGGCACTCGGCCCGGGCGGGCACCACACCATGCTCTGGCTGAACGGCGGGTTGCACCTGGCCGAGCCGCAGCAACTGGGCACCCCGGAACGGCCGGTGCTGGTGATCGCCGACGGGCCCGTCTCCTTCGCGCACGCGGTGACGGTCCACGGGCTCGTCTACACCACGGCATCCCGCTGGCAGGCGCCCGCCGGTGCCGAGGTCACCGGGGCCGTGGTGGCCGAGGGCGACCTGCACGGCAGCGGCACCACCGTCGTCCGGCACGACCCGCAGGTGCTGCAGGCGCTGCACGAGCGCACCGGCACGTTCGTCCGCGTGCCTGGCAGCTGGAAGGACTTCCCTTGAGCCCGCCGCACCGGCTTCGGAGTCGGGCCGCAGGCCGTGGCATCGGCCTGCCCGAGGCCCTGATCGCCCTGGCCGTGCTGACGCTGGCCCTGATCGGGGCGCTGCGCTGGCAGGCCATCGCCCACCACGGGGCCGGCGTGGCCGCCGAGCGCACCGAGGCCGTGTGGCTCGCCCAGCAAGCCCTGGAGCGCCTGCGCGGGTTCACCACCCTCGAGCCCGAGCCGGGCCGGTTCTCGTTTGCAGACATCGAGTCCGCCGAAGACACCCTTCCCGGGCGAACCACCCGCTTCACGGTGCGCCGCAACGTCACCCCGGACCCGGCGGCTCGCAGCAAGCAGGTGCTGGTCACCGTGTCCTGGGACGACCGCACCGGTGCCTCCCGGCAAGTGGCGCTCCATTCGGTGATCGACGGGGCGCTACCCGAGCATTCGGCCACGCTGGGCCTGCCGTGGGCACCCAGCCCCCTGGCGCTGCCCGCGCGGCCCGCCGTCCCCTCACAATGACGTCTCCGCCCTCACCGTGTTGCCCCGCCGTGACCCACCACCCCGACCCGTCCCTGCCCCCTTCCGAGTTCGACCTTGCCACGATGCAGCAGGCCCTGTCGCTGGCCCACGCCGCCATTGCGCTGAGCGAACCCAACCCGCGCGTCGGGTGTGTCATCGTGGACGCGCAACGGCGGGTCATCGGCCAGGGCCACACACAGCAGGCGGGAGGACCCCACGCCGAGGTGATGGCCCTGCGCGATGCGGCCAGCCGGGGCGTCGACGTGCGAGGTGCCACTGCGTACGTGACGCTCGAACCGTGCTCTCACCACGGGCGCACGCCGCCGTGCTGCGACGCGCTGATCGCCGCGGGCCTGGCGCGGGTGGTGGCCGCCATCGAGGACCCGAACGTGCTGGTCGCCGGCCAGGGCATCGCCCGGCTGCGGGCCGCCGGCGTGCAGGTGGACGTGGGCGCAGGGGGTGAGGCGTCCCGCGAGCTGAACATCGGCTTCTTCTCGCGCATGCAACGCCAGCGCCCATGGGTGCGCCTGAAAGCCGCGGTGTCGCTCGACGGCCGCTCCGCCCTGGAAAACGGCGCCAGCCAATGGATCACGGGCGACGCTGCACGCGCCGACGGCCACGCATGGCGGCGGCGTGCCGGCGCCATCCTGACGGGGGTGGGCACCGTGCTCGACGACAACCCCCGCCTCGACGTGCGCCTGGCCGACACCCCGCGGCAACCGTTGCGCGTGGTCGTGGACTCGCAGTTGCGCACGCCACCCGCGGCCCGCATCCTCGACGCCCCGGGCGAGGTGCTGGTCTTCTGCGCAGCCGGGGCTGATCCGGCCCGTGCCGACGCCTTGCGCACACGCGGCGCCGAGGTGGCCGAGGCCCCCGGTGCCGACGGGCGTGTCAACCTGGCCGCCGTGCTGGCCCACCTGGGCCGGAGGGGCATCAACGAACTGCACGTCGAGGCCGGCCGCACGCTGAGCGGCGCTTTCGTGCAGCAGCGGCTCGTGGACGAGTTCCTCGTGTACATGGCGCCGAAGCTGCTGGGCCTCGGGCGCGAGCTTGCCGCCTTTGGCCCGTTGACGGCACTGGATGATGCAGTGACGCTACAGTTCCACAGTGTCGAGCGGATCGGCGGCGACCTCCGCCTGCTGGCCCGGCCCTGACATCCCACTCCACGAGTTCCCCGACATGTTCACTGGCATCATCACCGGCCTCGGCCAGATCACCGCCGTCGACGCCCTCGGCGCCGACCCGTCCCACGGCAAGCGTCTCACGCTCGAAGCCCCGCCCGGTTACCTCGACGACGTGCAGCTCGGCGACAGCATTGCGCTCAACGGCGCCTGCATGACCGTCACCACGTTCGACGCCGCTACCCGCCGGTTCACCATCGACATTTCAGCCGAAAGCCTCGACAAGACCGCCGGGCTCGACCGCGCGGGCTCAGTGAACCTCGAGAAGGCGCTGCGCGCCAACGACCGCCTGGGTGGCCACCTGGTGAGCGGCCACGTCGACGGCCTGGGCCGCGTGACCCATTTCGCCCCCGTGGGCGAATCCTGGGAACTGCGCATCGAGGCCCCGAAGGACCTGGCCCGCTACCTGGTCTACAAGGGCTCCATCACCGTCAACGGCGTGAGCCTCACCGTCAACCGTGTCGCCGACTCGGCCACTGGCTGCGAGTTCAGCATCAACCTGATCCCCCACACCCTCGAGCACACCACCCTGGGCAAGCTGGCCGCCGGCCACCCGGTGAACCTCGAGATCGACCAGATCGCCCGGTACACCGAACGCATCCTGTCGTTGAAGTAGGCCCCCCAGTCGGCTAGCGCCTCCTGCCCCCAAGGGGCGCCCGCGGTCGCCCGGGGGACCCGGGCTCGGCGGTAGCTTGATCTGGCGCGGAGCTTCGCTTGCTCTGGCACCCCCGGGGCATAATGCGGGCCTATGCCGATTTCACCGATTCCTGAACTGGTCGCCGAGCTGGCCGCCGGTCGAATGGTCATTCTCGTCGACGAAGAAGACCGCGAAAACGAGGGTGACCTCGTCCTCGCCGCCGACCACGTGACCCCCGAGGCGATCAACTTCATGGCCCGGTTCGGGCGCGGCCTGATCTGCCTGACGCTGCCGCGCGAGCGGTGCGAGCGGCTGCAGCTGCCACCCATGACTCGCCGCAATGGCACGCAGCACGGCACGGCGTTCACGGTGTCGATCGAGGCTGCCACCGGCGTCACCACCGGCATCTCCGCGGCCGACCGTGCCCGCACGGTGCAGGCCGCCGTGGCCAAGGACGCCCAGCCGTCCGACCTGGTGCAGCCCGGTCACATCTTCCCGCTCCAGGCCCAGGACGGCGGTGTGCTGATGCGCGCCGGTCACACCGAGGCCGGTTGTGACCTGGCCGGCATGGCCGGCCTGAGCCCCACGTCCGTGATCTGCGAGATCATGAAAGACGACGGCACGATGGCGCGGCTGCCCGACCTGGAGGTGTTCGCGAAGGAACACGGCCTGAAGATCGGCACCATCGCCGACCTCATCGGTTACCGCAGCCGCAACGAAACCCTCATCGAACGCCTGAGCCAGCGCGAGATGGTCACGGCCCAGGGCACGTTCACGTGCACCGCGTTCCGTGACCGCACCGGCGGCGTCCACCTCGCGCTGAGCCACGGCCCCGTCGATGACAGCGACGAAGTGCTCGTGCGTGTGCACGAACCCTTCTCGGTGCTCGACCTGCTCGACGCCGGGGCCTGCGGCCACTCGTGGCCGCTGCCGAAGGCCCTCGCCGCCTTGCAGGCCGCGGGCCGTGGCGTGGCGGTGCTGCTCAACTGCGGCGACGACGCCAAGACGCTGCTGCCGCGCCTGAGGGCCCTCGACCAGCCGGTGGCTCCGCCGCGCGGCCAGATCGACCTGCGCATCTATGGCGTGGGCGCGCAGATCCTGCGCGAACTGGGTGTCACGCGCATGAAGCTGCTCGGCAGCCCGCGCCGCATGCCCAGCATGGCCGGTTATGGCCTCGAGGTCACCGGCTTCGTTTCGGCCGACTGACCGACGCCCTGTCCCCTTTCCTCTTCCCTCCGTTCGTTCTTTTGCTCCCCCTTCCCGAGGAACCCTCCCATGCAAGCTGCTGACAAGGGCCAGGCCACCGATCTGGATGGAACCGACCTGCGCATCGGCATCGTGCAGGCCCGCTTCAACGAGAAGCTGACCGCGCAACTGGCCACGTCGTGCATCGACGAGCTCGTGCAGCTCGGCGTCTCTGCCAAGCACATCAAGCACGTCACCGTGCCGGGCGCCCTCGAGGTGCCCATCGCCCTCAACGCGATGGCCGAGAGCGGGCGCTTCGACGCGCTCGTCGCGCTCGGCTGCATCATCCGCGGCGAAACGTACCACTTCGAACTCGTGGCCAACGAAAGCGGCAGCGGCGTGACCCGCGTGTCGCTCGACCACGAGGTGCCCGTGGCCAACGCCATCCTGACCGTCGAAGATGAAGCGCAGGCCTGGGCCCGCGCCGAGGAAAAAGGGCGCGACGCCGCCCGTGTGGCCGTCGAAATGGCCAACCTGCTGGAAGACCTCTCGTGACCGACACCCCCAAGAAAAAGAGCGCCGCCCCCCGTGGCGCACCGAAGGCGAACGCGCCGAAGTCCGCCCGCCGCCGCTCGCGCGAAGTGGCCCTGCAAGGGCTGTACGAATGGCTCATCTCGGGCGCCGAGGCCGCCGTGATCGACGCCCACATGCGTGAGCAGGAAGGCTTCGAGAAGTGCGACCCGGCCCACTTCGAGGCGCTGCTTCACGGCTGCATCTCGGAGGCCGCCGACCTCGACACCGTGCTCAAGCGCCACGTCGACCGCCAGACCAACCTGCTGTCGCCCATCGAACACGGTGTGCTGATGATCGGCTCGTACGAGCTGAAGCACTGCATCGACATCCCGTACAAGGTGGCGATCAACGAGGCCGTGGAACTCGCGAAGAGTTTTGGCGGCACCGACGGCCACAAGTACGTCAACGGCGTGCTGGACAAGGCCGCGGTCGACCTCCGGCCCGTGGAAGTGGAAGCCTTCCGCGCGTCGCGCCGCTGATCCACCGAACGCCGGGGAGCGCCCGGCGTGGGGCCGGCGCATCGCCGGTAACCGCCCGGATGTCGTGTTTCGTGTCGGTGTGTTACGAAATCAACGAAGCCGGTGTTTTTTGGTGCCAAGGCCCACCCACATTGCACTAAGCTTGGTTCGTGGTGGTCCTTCGACCACGCCCAATGCCTGCCCATGTCTGGTCCCGAGCCCGAACCGTCCCTGCCAGCCCCTTCCGACGCGACACCCTCCCCGGACTCCGCGACGTGGAGTGACACCGACCTGGGCCTGTCCGCCAAGGGTGCTCCTGCCAAGCCCGAGATCCCCCAGCGGGCCGTGGTCGCCACCGACCAGCTCTCCACCATCGGGCACATCGGCCGCTACGCGCTGAAATACCAGATCGGCGAAGGCGGCCTCGGCCGCGTCTACGCCGCACACGACCCGCTGCTCTCGCGGCTCATCGCCATCAAGACGCTGAACCTCGAGATCTCCGCCGACGAGCGCGACTCCTTCAACGCCCTGTTCCTGAACGAAGCCCGTGCGGCCGGCGGCCTGAGCCACCCGCACATCGTCACGGTGTTCGACGCCGGTGTCAGCGAGCAAGGCCCTTACATCGCCATGGAACTGCTGCGCGGCCGCGACCTGCGCCAGCTCCGCCTCGAAGGCTGGCGCCCCACGCCCATGCAGGCCGCGCTCGTGATCCGCCGCGTGGCCGACGCCCTCGCCTACGCGCACTCGAAGGGTGTGGTCCACCGCGACATCAAGCCCGCCAACATCTTCATGGTGGGCCGCACGCAGCCGCGCGTGCTCGACTTCGGCATTGCCCGCGTGGCGCACCACCACGATGCACAAGGTGAAGGCGACGTGGTCGGCGGGTCACCGTACTACATGTCGCCCGAGCAGATCCGCCAGGAAACGGTCGATCGCCGCACCGACGTTTTCTCGCTCGGCGTGGTGCTCTACGAACTGCTGACCGACGTGCGCCCGTTCCGCGGCAGCTCGCTCACCGAGATCACCGGGGCCGTCCTCGACGTGGAGCCCCCGCCGGCCCACGAAGTGGACCCCAACGTGCCGAAGGCGCTGTCCGACATCGCCGCCCGTGCCATGCAGAAGAACCGCGACGACCGGTTCAGCTCGGCCCGCTCACTGTCGCGCGAGCTGCGCCATTGGCTCGAGGAACACCCCCAGCACGACGCCGATGCCCCCGAGACCCCGGCCGCCAACAAGCGCACCCTCGCCTGGGCCGGTGCCGGCGTGGCCGCGCTGGCCCTCGCAGTCGCCGCCTGGTGGGCGCTCGGCTCGCATGGCGACGACACCGGGGCCCTGCAGGCCACGGCGCCGGCAGCCTCGGCCGTGCAAGCCGCCCCCCCCGCCGCTTCGGCCCTCCCCGTGCCCATGCCGCTCCCGGCGGAGCCCCAGGCGTCCGCACCGCCGCCCGACACGGCCATCGCGTCGGCCAGCGCGCCGCTGCCCGACGCCGCGCCGTCCGCCGGGAACACGGTGGCCCTCGCCACCACGCCCAGCACCGCGCCCGCGGTGGTGCCTCCGGCCGACCTGCCCACGGTGAAGCTCGTGCCCGCCACCACGGCCAAAGCCCCGGCCGTCGAGGCGCCGGCCAAACCCGCCAAGCCACCGAAGGAAACCCCGAAAGAGCGCCGCGCGCGCGAAGCCCGTGAAAGAGCCGAGCGCACCACCGCCGGCGCGCCCGTGCTCGTCACCGGCATCGTGCGCATCGCGGTAAGTCCATGGGGCAACGTCGAAATCGACGGACGTCCCATGGGCACCACGCCCCCGCTCAACGAACTGACCCTGCCCGAGGGCCGCCACACCGTGACGATCCGGAACGATGAATTCCCGCCGTTCAGCGCCTCGATCAACGTCGTGCCCGGTCAACCCGTCAACGTGAAACACCGCTTCGGATCATGACCAAGACCCTGCTGCTCGCCATGTCGGCAACCGCGCTCGTGCTCATCGCCGGTTGCGTGCAACCGCCGCCGGCGCCGCCGGTCGGCCTGCTCGATGTCACCTCGCGTCCGGCCGAGAGGGCGCTTCTGGCCGGCATCCGCGCCTACGAGGACGGCCAGTACCCCGAATCGGAAAAGCAGCTCAACGCGGCGCTGCAAAGCGGCCTCGTCTCGCCGAAGGATGCGGCTGCCGCGCAGAAGCACCTGGCATTCATCTACTGCACGAGCAACCGCACGCCACAGTGCGAAGGGGCGTTCCGCGAGGCCCGCAAGGCTGACCCGGCCTTCGCGCTGAGCCGCTCCGAACAAGGCCACCCCTCCTGGGGGCCCGTCTACAAGCGCATGTCGCCATAATTCGCGGTTCGCGCGGCATCGGGCCGCGCACCGCCCTCATGACCACACCGTTCTCGCACCTGCTGCGCATCTACTGGGAAGACACCGACGCCGGCGGCGTCGTCTTCTACGCCAACTACCTCAAGTTCTTCGAACGCGCCCGCACCGAATGGCTGCGCACCCGCGGTTTCGAGCAGGAAGTGCTGCGCGCCACGCAACGCGTGATGTTCGTCGTGGCCGACACCCGCGTGCGTTACCTGCGCCCCGCCCGCCTCGACGACCAGCTGCGCATCACGGTAGACGTGCGCGAGGCCGGCCGGGCCTCGATGGACATCGCCCAGGTGGCCTGGCGCGGTGACCAACGCCTGGCCGAAGGGGAAATCCGCATTGGCTGCGTGGACACCGACAGTTTCAAACCCAGGCGTATTCCCGGCGAACTGCTGGAGGGGCTCGTCCTGGCGCCGCGATAATGTCGGTTTCACGGAACAACTGACGCCCGGGGGCGTCTGACCGTCGACCTTTTCGAGACTGGATACCGGCTGAATGAACCAAGATTTTTCGATCGTCTCGCTGATCCTGCACGCGAGCCTTGTCGTGCAGCTCGTGATGGCGGGTCTGTTGCTCACGTCGCTCGCCAGCTGGACGGTGATCTTCGGCAAGCTCTTCGGCCTGCGCAAGGTGCGCAGCACCAACGATGACTTCGAGCGTGAGTTCTGGACCGGCCGCAACCTGAACGACCTGTACAGCGACGCCGCCCAGCGCACCGATGGCGCACCGATGGAACGCATCTTCGCGTCCGGCATGCGCGAATTCATGAAACTGCGCGAGCGCCGCGTGGTGGACCCCGCCGCCCTGCTCGACGGTTCCCGCCGCGCCATGCGGGCCAGCCTGCAGCGCGAACTCGACACCGTCGAGTCGAACCTGTCGTTCCTCGCCACCGTGGGCTCGGTCTCGCCGTACGTGGGCCTCTTCGGCACGGTGTGGGGCATCATGCACGCGTTCGTGGGCCTGTCGAACCTGCAGCAGGTCTCGCTGTCCACCGTGGCGCCCGGCATCGCCGAGGCGCTCGTGGCCACCGCCATCGGCCTGTTCGCAGCCATCCCGGCCGTGATCGCCTACAACCGCTTCGCCCGCGACATCGACCGCATCGCGATGCAGATGGACACCTTCACCGAAGAGTTCTCCAACATCCTGCAGCGCAACGCCGGCCACCCGGCGCCGGCACCGGCCGCCGCCGGCCCGGCCTCGATGGGACACTGAACCATGCCCGCCGTTGCCGGACGCGGCTCGCGCCGCCGCACCATCGCCGAGATGAACATGGTGCCGTTCATCGACGTGATGCTCGTGCTGCTGATCATCTTCATGGTCAGCGCGCCGCTCATCACGCCGGGCGTCGTCGACCTGCCCACCGTGGGCAAGAGCAAGCAACAGCCCCCCCACGTGATCGAGGTCGTCATCGCCAAGGACGAGACGCTGAAGCTGCGCTTCGACAACAAGGACGACGGCGCCGCCACGATGAAGAACCTGAAGGACCGCGTGCTCACCCTGCAGGACGGCGACGAGCGTTCGCCCGTGGTCATCTCCGCCGACCGCGCGGTGAAGTACGAGGTGGTCGTCAAGGTGATGGACACCCTGCAGCGCGCTGGCGTGCAACGTGTGGGGCTTGCCGTGAAGACCACCGGTGTTTGAATCGCTTCACAAGCCCATGCACGACCTGCACCTGCCGGGCCTGAACCGCAACGATCTGCTGCCGCGCCAGCCCGCCGGCATGGGCCGCGGGCTCATGCTTGCACTGGCCGCGCACGTGCTGCTGGTCGTGGCCATCGCCTTCAGCGTGCACTGGAGTTCGAGCGATCCCGCCGGGGTCGAGGCCGAACTGTGGTCGGCGGTGCCCCAGGTCGCGGCGTTGCGCACCGAACCGCCGCCGCCCGAACCGGAGCCTGCACCCAAACCCGAACCCGAACCCAAGCCGGTGCCCAAGCCCGTCGAGGCGCCCCCGCCTCCGAAGGCCCTCCCCGATCCGCAGATCGCGATCGAGAAGGAAAAGGCGCGCAAGGAAAAGCTGAAGGAAGACAAGCGCCGCGAAGAGGAAGATCAAAAGCGCGAGAAGGCCGAGCAGCAGAAGCGCGACGACGCGAAGAAGCTCGAGGAGAAGAAGCTCGCCGACAAGAAGCTCGCGGACCAGAAGAAGGAAGATGCCCAGGCCGAGGCGCGCCGCAAGGAATGGCAGGCCCGCATGGACAAGAACCTCGGCAATGACAAGGGTTCCCCCAGCGGCACGGCCGCGCAGACGTCGGGCCCGTCGTCCACCTACGGCGGCCGCATCCGCGGCGCGGTGGAGCCCAACATCACGTTCACCACCGAGCTCAACGGCAACCCGACGGCCGAGGTCGAGGTGCGCCAGAGCCCGGACGGCACCATCACCGGCAGCCGGCTCGTCAAGAGCAGCGGCGTGAAGGAATGGGACGACGCGGTGCTGCGGGCCATCGACAAGACGCAGAAGCTGCCGCGAGACATCGACGGCCGCGTGATCTCGCCCTTCATCATCACCTTCCGGCCGAATAAATAGAGCCCCCTACGGCGCTTCGCGCCGGTCCCCCCATGGGGGAGCCCGCGGTCGCCCGGGGGACCCGGGCTCGGCGGTAGCTTGATCTTTCGCTTCGCTTCGCTCGCTCTCTCCTGGCGTTCGCGATTCGGGGCGTTGCTCGCTGCGCGTCGCTTGCCTCTCACTTTTGTCATCCCGGCGTTCGCCCACTGCTGTCCGGGAAAAAACAGGCTGTCGCCCCGGCGCAGGCCGGGGTCTCCACCGGTGCCGAGCATCCGGGCGGTGGTGAGCTTGTGGCGGCTCAGCCGCTCACACCATCGTCTCGTCCACTTCCTTTGCCTCCCCTGCCACCGGGGCGCCTTGCGGGCCGGGCACCTGCAGGCGACGAATGCGGCGGCGGTCGGCGCGTTCCTTGAGCCATCCGACCCAGCGGCCTTCCACGGTCAGCCGCCCCCACGACGCCAGCGCGCGCCCGTGCCCGGCGTCGAGCAGCCCCATGCCGTGCGTGGGTGCGGGGTGCGACACGAGTTGACCACCGGCGAGGAACCGGCGCAGGTTGAGGCCCAGCGGGGTATCCCGGCCGAACATCAGGGTGCCGCCCGGGGCACGCCAGCCATCGGACCGCACGGCCACCTCGCCGGTGATGAACACCTCGGGGTGCGACGGGCTCTGCAAGGTATCCCCCACGAGCAGGAAACCCTTGTCGCCCAGCGACAGGCCGCTTTCGGGGGCCCAGCGCGGCGGGCCGGGCTCCAAGGCCACGAGCGGTGCGTCACACGCGAGGCGCATGCCCTGGCCGAGCAGCATCTGGTTGCCGAAGAGCGCGTCGCAGCGATCCTCGAACAGGGTGACCTGGCCACGCTTCAACACGCGGCGCACGTGCTGCTGGAACGCCGGTGGGTGGTGCGGCACCGGCACACCGCCACCCGTGACCAGCGCCACCCGCGCACGTTTGCCGAGGCGCAGGTGCACGGCCAGGGCCAGTTCGACGGCGGGGATCTCTCCGCCCACCACTACCACGCTCAGGGCCTGCTCCTCCGACAAGGCCACGAGCGCGCTCCACAGCCGCATGAAGTGGTCGACCGGGCGGTGGAACAGCGCGTTTTCGCGGGCACCGGCGATGCGGTCGCGGTCAGGCACGGCGGGGGAATCGACGCTGAGGGCGTCGTACGTGAGGGTGTGGCCGTTCGCCAGCGTGACGCGGCGGCGCGGCGCGTCGAGGGCGAGCGCGTCGCTGTCGACGAGTGTGGCCCCGGCGCGCTGCGCCAGGGGTGCGAGGGCCACGCAGCAGTCGTCGGGTGTGTGCCGCCCGGCAATCCAGCCGGCGAGCATGCCCGGCGCCACGTGGCGCGCATGGGCCACGAGGGTGACCTGGGTGCCCGGCAGCGGCGAGGCGGCCAGTTCATGCAACACCTGCAGGTGCGCCGGCCCGCCGCCGATCAAGACGAGGTGCTTCATGGGGCGACAGTGTCGCATCCCTGTCGCACCGCCGGGACTCAACCCCTGGACACGGGTGGCAGAAGGCGTTCGAGTGACCAGGCCCCGGGGCCCCACAGGACCAGCGCGATCAGCAGGCTGCCCCAGAAGACGTGCTGCTGCAGCGCCTGCGGTGCGATGTCCGCCAGGCTCAGCACCGCCATCAGGTTGACGACCGACAGGCCGAGTGCCGCGAAGCGGCCGCCCAGGCCCAGCACCAGCAGCACCGGCAGCACGAGCTCGCCGGCCGTGCCCATCACCGCGGCGAGCGCCGGTGGCAGCAGCGGCACGTGGTAATCCTCGGTGAAGAGCGTGAGGGTGGTGTCCCAGTCGTTGATCTTCGTGAGGCCGGACAAGAAAAACACCTGCCCCACGTAGAGGCGCGCCGCCAGCTGGGCAAGGGGTTGAAGGTGTTCGAGGCCCCGCACCAGCAGGCGCCAGGGGGCAAGCAGGGGGTCGAGCCAGGCCAGGTTCATCGGGGGTTCCTCCGGTCGTTGTGCATGCCCGTTGGTCGCATGGAACGACCGATCCTTTCAGGCAGCGATGCGCACTTGCAGCAGCCAGCCGTCGCGCACGGCGGCCACGAGCCACGGTTCGAACACGAACGCGGGACCCGCGCCGTGCAGGGCCTCGCCGAGCGATGCCCCGGCGAGCAATGCCGACGTGAACTGCACGGCCGGACCGTCGACCAGCGACACCTCGGGACGCCAGCCGGCACGCCACACGAGCGCATGCTCCGATCGGCCCTCGGCCAGTGCGGCACGCGCCAGCGGGAGACGGTCGGGCAGGCCGGCGGCGCGGTGGGCATGCCACAGCGTGACGACGGGGAAGGCGCTGTCGACCACCGACACACCGGGCGCCAGGTCGAGGTGCAGGCGATCGGCGTCGGCCTCGCCGAGTCGTGCGAGCGTGGCCGGGTCCGGTGCAGCATCGGCGGCGCCGGCGCATCGGGCCACGGCCGCGTCGAGCCGGGCGCAGTCTGCCAGGTAGGGCCATTCGGCGAGCGACCGGTCGGCGGCCAGGAAACCGGGCAAGTCGCCGCCCCAGGTGGACAGGTCACCCCGCAGCGGCGGATGGGCCGCCCAGAGCACCTGTGCCAGGCGGCCGAACGGCTCGGTACCGAGCATGGCCTTCACCGTGGGGTAGGTGCCGGCCAGCGCCCGCTCGGCGGCACCGGCGGCGTTGGCCTCGTATGCGGCCAGGCCACGCGGCAGGCGATGCGGACGCAGCCCGTCGGGCAGCGCCTGCGCGCCCCGCACCATCAGCCGCTGCACGAGCGCCTGCTGCCGGCGGCGTTCAGCCTCGCGGTTCATCGCACCGCCGCCTGGATGCGTTCGGCCTGGCGGGCCTCGTCGAGCAGCACCGCGAGCGCGGGCACGTCGGTGTCCCACTCGATCAGCGTGGGCACCGGGCCCAGCCGGCGCACGGCATGCCGGTACACGTCCCACACGGGCGCGTGCACGCGGCTGCCGTGGTCGTCGATGACGATGTCGCCGAGATCGCAGTAGCCGGCCAGGTGGATCTCGCCCACCGGCGCGGCGTCGAGGCGGTCGATCCAGTCGCACGCGGCACGCACCGGCTCCACGCCGTCGTTGAGCGCGTTGACCACGAGGTTGTTGACGTCGAGCAGCAGGCCGCAGCCCGTCCGCCGGGCCAGCGCGTTGAAAAACTCGGGTTCATCCATGTACTGGTCGGACCAGGCCACGTAGGCCGACAGGTTCTCCACCAGGATGGGACGGCGCAGGCGGTCCTGCACCTGGGCCACGTTGGCAGCCATGATGGCGAGCGATGCCTCGGTGAAGGCAACCGGCAGCAGGTCGTTCGCATGCAGCACCGGGCCGGCGCCCAATGGCGCGGCGCGGGCAAAACTGGCGTGGTCGGACACACGCACCGGGTCGGTGGCCTCCACGAGCCGGGCAAGCCGGTCGAGGTGCCATGGATCGAGCCCGGCGGCGGCCCCCAGCGACAGCCCCACGCCGTGCAGGCTGACCGGATACAGCGCCCTCGCCTCGGCCAGCACCGCCCGGGCCGCGCCGCCCTCGGCGAAGAAGTTCTCCGAGTGCACCTCGACAAAACCGAGTACGGGACGGGTCTCGATCAGTTCGCCGTAGTGCGCGTGGCGCAGGCCGATGCCAATCGACCCGCCGGTGTTCACTTCTTCTTCGCTTCTTCAGCGGTCTTGCCGCCGAGGTCCTTGCAGGTGCCCTTCGGCACGTACTTCCAGTCGTCGGCGCTCTTGTCCACCTTGGCCTGGCCGGCACAGGAATGCGAACCGGACAGGCTCGCGCAGTCGTTCTTGCCGGCCTCGGCGACGCCGTAGCACTTCTCCTTGGCCTTGTCCTGCGCGGCGACCGGGGCGGTGAGGCCCATGGCCAGCACGGAAGCGAGGGCGGCCGAGACGATGTGGTTGGTGTTCATGCGGAATCTCCTTGGGATGGGGGTAGGGTTCGCTGCCCCGGTAGATCGGACAGACCCGTGTGGGTCGCCCAGTTTCGCGGCTTCTTACAAGCCCGCAAGCATGATGCCTCGAAATCGCGGCGGTTCAAGGGGAGAGCATGGCCGCGTCCAGGGCGTGGCGCACCGCGGCCACCTGCAGGTCGAGCGGCATGCTCGGCAGGCCGGGCCGGCCCACCGCCTGGTGCGGCAGCAGCGGCAGGTGGATGAAACCACCGGGCACCGCACGGCGTGCGAGCAGGTGCTGCTGGGTGAAAAACACGTGGTTGCAGACGTAGCTGCCCGCGCTGTTGGACAGCGACGCCGGAAACCCGGCCCCATGCAACGCGGCCAGCATGCGGCGCAGCGGCAGGGTGGACAGGTAGGCCGTGGGGGCATCGGCGATGACCGGGGTGTCGTGCAACACCGCGCCGGTGTTGTCGGGCGGGTCGGCGTCGCTCAGGTTGACGGCCACCCGTTCGAGCACCAGGCCGGCAGCGCCCGACGACTGGCCCAGGCCCACCACCAGCACCGGCGACAGCGTCTCCACGGCCCGTACCAGCCCGGCCGCCCCCTCGGCATAGGCCACCGGCAAGCCGAGCGCCACCACGACGGCCGCGCCCACGTGCACGCCGTCGAGCGCGCGTGCCACCTCGAGCGACGGGTTCACCCGTTCACCGCCGAACGGGTCGAATCCGGTCAGCAGGATCTTCGGGGGGCGGCGGGCGCGGTCCACCATCGAATTGTGCATGGATACCCGTTCATTTCGGGAGTACGGGAAATCGCCGACGGCCTACCATCGTGACGCGAGAGATCGTTTTCGCAGACCCGCCGGCGTGCCCCGGCCCGTTCAGAGGACGTCCCCACCATGTCCGATCTTTCCGACTTCGTGAACCTCGATTTCGATGGCGACACGCCGGTCGTCCGCAAGAGCGCCCCGCCGCCCGCGGAAAAAGCCCAGCATGCCACGTTCCGCTGGCCCACGCCGCCGTTCGCCGCCTACCCGGACGCCCTGGAGCAGAGCCAGGCGCAACGCTGCGAGTTCGTCGGGGTCAACGGCAAGAAGGTCAACGGCCGCCTGATCTTTTTCGTGCCCGACGACTTCGTCGCCCACGTGCAGGTGCCGCCGGCACGCACGACCATGCCGCTGCGTTTCAGCCAGTTCCGTTCGCTGCGTGTGCTCGACGCACTGCAGCCGGTTCGCGAGGCCGGTGCCGGTGCCCAGGCGCGGGTGCTCGAACAACGCCCGCGCAGCAACTACCGCATCACACTGCCCGGTGGCGGCGAGATGGACGGCGAGACCATCGGTCACGTCGAGAACGGCCACGGCCTCTTCCTGTTCCCGCCCATCGATGACGATGGCAGCGTGCAGCGGCTGTTCGTGCCGCGCAACGCCTACACGTCGTTCGACGTGGGTCCGCGCATCGGCGAGCTGCTCGTGTCGCAGAACATGGCCACGCCGCAGCAGGTCGAGCAGGCCGCCGACATGCAGCTGCAGATGCGCAGCCAGAAGCTCGGTGACATCCTGCTGATGCGCCAGGTGGTCAGCGCCGAGCAGTTGCTCGCGGCGATCGAGAAGCAGGCCAGCATGCCGATGGTGCGCATCGGCGAGGCGCTCACGTCGCTCGGCATGGTCACCGAGGAACAGCTCCAGGACGCGCTGTCGCAGCAGAAGCAGGACCGCGGCGTGCCGCTGGGCGAACTGCTGGTGCGCATGGGCCTCGTCTCGCGCGAGGACCTGCAAAGCGCCCTCGCCCGCAAGATGGGCTACCCGCTCGTGAACCTCGACGCCTTCCCGTTCGAGGAAGACGCCGTGCGCAAGCTGCCGTACGCAGTGGCCGCCCGCGTGCAGGTGATGCCGCTGATGATCCGCGAGGGCCGCCTCGTGATCGCGCTGGACGACCCCGTGCACCGCCGGTCCACCGTGGACGAGGTGGAGTTCATCACCCAGATGAAGACCGTGCCCGTGCTGGCACAGTGCATGAACATGGAGACGCTGCTGCTGTCGGCGTACGAGAAGTTCGGTGCGGCGTCCGTCGCTCGCATCTCGCTCAACATCGCCGACCCCATCCCGTTCGAGGTGCACGACACCGGCAAGCTGATGGAGACGCTCGAGAAGGAAGGCCTCGACGCGCTCGCGCCGGAGGACGACCGCCAGATCGAGCAGAGCGACAACTCGCTGGTGCGCCTGATCAACAACATGATCATCGAGGCGCATGCCGACGGGGTGTCCGACATCCACGTCGAGAGCTACCCCGGCCGCGACAAGATCAAGATCCGCTTCCGCAAGGACGGACTGCTGCGCACGCACCTCGAGCTGCCGCCGAACTACCGCAACGCGCTGATCGCCCGGATCAAGATCATGTGCGACCTCGACATCTCCGAGCGCCGCAAGCCGCAGGACGGCAAGATCAACTTCGCGAAGTTTTCGCCGCAGCACAAGATCGAGCTGCGGGTGGCCACCATCCCCACCAACAGCGGCCTCGAGGACGTGGTGATGCGGATCCTCGCGTCGGCCAAGCCCATCCCGGTCGACAACCTCGGCCTGAGCCCCTACAACCTCAAGCACCTCAAGGAGGTGATGGAGCGCCCGTACGGCCTCGTGCTGTGCGTGGGCCCCACCGGCTCCGGCAAGACCACCACGCTGCATTCGGCGCTGAGCCACATCAACGTCCCCGAGCGCAAGATCTGGACGGCCGAGGACCCGGTGGAAATCACCCAGCCCGGCCTGCGCCAGGTGCAGGTGAACCCGAAGATCGACTGGACGTTCGCCAAGGCGCTGCGCGCCTTCCTCCGCGCGGACCCGGACGTGATCATGGTCGGCGAGATGCGCGACGAGGAAACGGCCCAGATGGGCATCGAGGCCTCGCTCACGGGCCACCTCGTGCTGTCCACCCTGCACACGAACAGCGCACCCGAGACGGTCACGCGGCTGATCGACATGGGCCTCGACCCGTTCAACTTCGCCGACTCGCTGCTCGGTGTGCTGGCCCAGCGCCTCGTGCGCCGGCTGTGCAACCACTGCCGCACGTCGCGCCCGGCCACCGAGGACGAGGTCAACGAACTGCTCGACGACTACCTGCACGTGAGCCCGGCCGACCACCCCGACTTCGCCCGCGACACCGTGCGCGCTGGCTGGACCGAACGCTACGGCCGAGAGGGCCGGCTGATGATGTTCCACAGCCCCGGCTGCGAGAAGTGCGGCAACACCGGCCAGAAGGGCCGGGCCGGCCTGCACGAGTTGATGATCGTGTCGCGCGAACTGCGCCGGCTGATCCAGACGAGCGCCCGCGCCGAACAGCTGCTGCACGCCGCGCAGGTGGAAGGCATGCGCACGCTCCGCCAGGACGGCATCGAGAAGGTGCTGCAGGGGGTCACGAGCCTGAGCGAAGTGCGCGCCACGAGCAATGTGTAGCGGCCTCGAAATGAATGGCGGGTCAGGTTTGCCAAATTCGACCAGGCATGGCCCTCAAGTCGCCCGCTGGCGGGCCGTAAAGACAGGCAGTCGTACCCCTATGTCGCGCGCCGCCGTGCGCGCGTCTGATCGCGTCATCCCAGAAAGCCCTCGCCCATGAAATTCTCAGACCTCAAGCTTGGCGCCAAGCTCGGCACCGCGTTTCTTGCCGTGGTGCTCCTGACCACGGCCGTCGGCACGTTCTCGGTGATCCAGCTGTCGCGCCTGAACAGCAACACGGCCGACATCGCCGGCAACTGGTTGCCCGGGGTGTTGATCGCCACCGACATCCGCGGCACGCTGAACACGGCACGCCGCGCGCAGGTCGACCTCGTGCTGGCCGCCGATGCCAAACAGTCCGAAGCGGCGCAGAAGTCGTTTGCCATCGCCACGAAACGCCTCGACGAGCAGATGGCCGATTTCGAGAAGCACATGTCCTCCGATGCGGAGCGCGAAGGGTTCCAGCAGCTGAAGTCCGACCGGGTCTCCTTCGACGCCGCCCACCGCAAGCTCGCTGAACTGGCCGCCGGTGGCGAGGCGCAGTTCCCCGAGGCCCGCGCGTGGCTCCAGGGCGAGGCCTCCGGCAACTTCAACCAGCTGGTGGCCACCAGCACCCAGCTGGCCGACGCCAACATCAACGGCGCTGCCGGCGCGGGCAAACAGGCCGAGGCCACCTTCCACAGCGCCCGCGCCTGGATCATCTCGTTCGTCGCGGCCGCCGTGGCGATGGCCGCGCTGATGGCCGTGTGGATCACGCGCCTGATCACCCGCCCCGTGGCCCGTGCCGTGCGTGCGGCCGAGAGCATCGCCGCCGGCGACCTGACGGTGGACCTGAGCGCCACCGGCAAGGACGAGACCGCGGTGCTGCTGCAGACCCTGTCCGGCATGAAGGACCGCCTCGCGCAGATCGTGGGCGGCGTGCGCCAGAACGCCGACGGCGTGGCCACCGCCAGTGCCGAGATCGCCTCGGGCAACACCAACCTGAGCGCCCGCACCGAACAGCAGGCGAGCGCGCTGGAGGAAACGGCCGCGTCGATGGAAGAGCTGTCGAGCACCGTCAAGCAGAACGCCGACAACGCCCGCCAGGCCAACCAGCTCGCGATGGGCGCCTCCACGGTGGCCGTTCAAGGCGGTGAAGTGGTGAGCCGCGTGGTGGACACGATGAAGGGCATCAACGCCAGCTCGAAGAAGATCGTCGACATCATCAGCGTCATCGACGGCATCGCGTTCCAGACGAACATCCTCGCGCTGAACGCCGCGGTGGAAGACATCATCAGCGTCATCGACGGCATCGCGTTCCAGACGAACATCCTCGCGCTGAACGCCGCGGTGGAAGCCGCACGCGCAGGCGAACAGGGCCGCGGATTCGCGGTGGTGGCCAGCGAGGTGCGTTCGCTCGCGCAACGCAGCGCGGAAGCCGCCAAGGAGATCAAGACCCTCATCAGCGACAGCGTCGAACGCGTGGACCAGGGCACGACCCTCGTGGACCAGGCCGGTGTCACGATGCAGGAGGTGGTGTCGTCGATCCGCCGGGTCACCGACATCATGGGCGAGATCAGCGCCGCCAGCGCCGAACAGAGCAGCGGCGTGGCCCAGGTAGGTGAAGCCGTGACCCAGATGGACCAGGCCACGCAGCAGAACGCCGCGCTGGTGGAAGAATCCGCGGCCGCCGCCGAGAGCCTCAAGACCCAGGCGCGTGCGCTGCTGGACGCCGTGTCGGTGTTCAAGCTCGACCAGGGCTTTCGTGCCGCGGCGCCGGTGAGCGTGCCGATGGTGGGGCAGAAGGCCGAGGCCAGGCAGCCCCTGGTGGAACGCCGCAGCCCGAACCGTGCCACCAACGTCGTGCGGCCGGCTTTCAAGGCCGCCGCGCCGAAGGCCCTGCCGGCTCCGGTGGCTACCGCGCCGAAGGTGGTTCCGACTGCAGCGGCGTCGAACACGGGCACGGATGACTGGGAGTCGTTCTGACGGGGGCAACCCCGTCACCCCGGCGCACGCCGGGGCCCACTGGTCGCTGCGAGTTGCGTTTTCTCGCTGCGCGAGGCCGCGCCGGGTCTCGGCCCGGCAGCCGAGTCCCTTCTTGTTCTGGTGAAAAAGAAGGAACCAAGANGCCGGGTCTCGGCCCGGCAGCCGAGTCCCTTCTTGTTCTGGTGAAAAAGAAGGAACCAAGAAAACACCTCAACACCAGCTTCCCAGACCTTTGCCCAGACGCTTCGGCTGAGCGGGACTCGCTCGGTGTACGCCGAGGACTCGATCAAGCCAGGACGTCTCTCCACGCCCTGGCTCCCGGGGTCTGCCTTCCCAGGCACCGCACCACCCGTGCCACTCGCGTCACCCTGGACGGGTCTCCGGCTTGGTGGATGGTTGCCCCGCGTCGCTCCCGGATTCGCTCGCCGCACATCGCGCAAGCGAKGTGCGCGCCCTCCAGCACGAGGCGAAGCGAGTGCACGGGGTTCCCCCCGTAGGAGGCGTCGAGGAGCGCAGCGGCTTGGGGGTTGCCGCCGCGCAGCGGCGGTCGAGCCCACTTGTTTGAGCCGAAGGCGAGTTGTGGGCTCGCCCCCAAGACGCGAGCACCGCAGAGCAGTCGCAGGCGGCGAAGCCGACTGGGACCGCCTCCTCCGGGGGGCGCTCTTTGCCCACTTTCTCGCGCGAGAAAGTGGGTCGGCTGCCGGGCCGAGACCCGGCGCGGCCTCGCCAGAGAGAAAACGCAACTCACAGCGCGCAGTGGGCCCCGGCGTCCGCCGGGGTGACGGGGGTGACGGGGTGACGGGGTGACGGGGTGACGGGGATTTTCCCCGGACCGCAGTGGGCGTTCGCCGGGACAACTACTTGACCGACAACGCCCGCGCGATCCGGTGCTTGTGCACCGTGGTGCGTGGCACCGGCATGTCGAACCACTGCCGCACGTCCTCCTCGAGGCCGATGCCGTGCATGTAGTTGTAGAGCGCCTTCTTGAGCGCAAAGCCCAGCGCGTCGTGGTCGGTGCCGGTGGGGTCGTGGAACCCCACGTCGTTCTTGGCGAACGACACCGGCGGCAGGGGCTCCAGCGTGACGCCATAGGCCGCGGGGTCCTTGCCCACCGGTGAGTGCACGGTGCATGCGAAGCGGTGGAAGAAGCCGCTCTGGATGCAGCCGTTCTCGAACAGCTGGCGCACGTACTCGAGCGCATCCACCGTGTCCTGCACGGTCTGGGTCGGGAAGCCGTACATCAGGTATGCGTGCACCAGGATGCCCGCGTCGGAGAACGCGCGCGTGACACGGGCCACCTGCTCCACCGACACGCCCTTTTTCATCAGGTTCAACAGCCGGTCGGACGCCACCTCGAGCCCGCCCGAGATCGCGATGCACCCGCTGTCGGCCAGCTGCAGGCACAGCTCGGGGCTGAAGGTCTTCTCGAAGCGGATGTTGCCCCACCACGAGATGGACGTCTGCCGCCGCTGCAGTTCGGCCGCCAGCGCCTTCAGCGCCTTGGGCGGCGCCGCCTCGTCGACGAAGTGGAAGCCGGTCTGCCCCGTCTCCTGCACGATGGACTCGATGCGGTCCACGAGCGTGGCCGCGGACGCCCCGTCGTAGCGCGAGATGTAGTCGAGGCTCACGTCGCAGAAGCTGCACTTCTTCCAGTAGCAGCCATGGGCCACCGTCAGCTTGTTCCAGCGGCCGTCGGACCACAGCCGGTGCATCGGGTTCAGCATGTCGAGCAGCGACAGGTAGCGGTCGAGCGGCAGGCCGTCCCACGTGGGCGTGCCCACCTCGGCGAACGCGATGTCAGGCTCGCCCATGTCGGCGAACTTGACCACCGCCTCGCCGGCCGGGCGCAGGAACGTGCGCACCAGCCGCTGGCTGGACCGCTTGCCGGCCAGGTGGTCGAGCAGCGCCAGCAACGGCCGCTCGCCCGCGTCGAGCGTGACGAAATCGAAGTGGTCGAACACCCGCGGGTCGGACAACTCGCGCAGCTCGGTGTTGACGAACCCGCCGCCGAGTGCGGTGACGATGGTGGGATCGTGGGCCTTGATGGACTGCGCGATGCGGAACGCCGCGTACACCGCACCCGGGAACGGCACGGACACCAGCACCAGCGTGGGCGCGTGGCGGCGCACGGCGTCGAGCGTGAGGTCGTGCAATGTGCGGTCGACGAGGTTGAGCGGCGCCGCCAGCGCCTCGGCGAGCGGGTCGAACGTGGGCTGGCTCTGCGCGAGGGACTCGGCGTAACGCACGAACTCGAACCGCGGGTCCACCGCATCGCGCAGCACGTCGGCCAGGTCGTTCAGGTACAGCGTGGCGAGGTGGCGGGCCCGGTCTTGCAGGCCCAGCGCGCCGAACGCCCACGCGAGCGGGTCGCCGCCATCGTCGTCCACGTACACGTCGAGCGAGGTGAACCGCGAGCCCTCGGGCAGGAAGGACCGGCCGCAGATGCGGTGGGCGAGCGTGGCGTCGCGGCCCTGCAGGAACGCGAGCACCGGGTCGATGGTGGCCAGGTAGCGGTCGAAGCGGTCGTGGAACGCATGGACGTTGGCACTGCGCGCGGCCTCGGGCATGGCGTCGATGCAGGTGCGCACCTCGCGCAGTCCGGCCACGGAAAAGAGCTTCAGCACCAGCGCGAGCGCCAGGTCTTCCTGCACGGCGTCGAACCCGCGCGACCGCAGGAACCCGGTCAGGTAGGCGGTAGACGGGTACGGGGTGTTGAGCTGCGTCATCGGGGGGATGACGGACAGGATGCGCATGGGGGAGGACGAACGACAGCAGGCCAGACCCGCATTCTGCCAGTGCGGGGCTTTCCGGCGTGTCAGCGGGGCCGCCCCTTCGCCTTCGCGCGCGCAGGGGCATCGTCCGCCGGGCGGTGCTGCATGACCAGGTCGTACAGGCCCTGGCTGGCGATGGACAGGCCCCGGTCCCGCCTGCGCACGAGGTAGAGCTGCCGCGTGAGCCCGGGCCACGCGAGCGGCCGGGTCACCACCTGCGGGTGCCGGAAGTGGAACAGCGCGAGCGACGGCACGATGCTGACCCCGAGCCCCGCGCCCACCATGCCCATCACGGTGGCGAGCTGGTCCACCTCCATCAGCGTGTTCAGCTGCAGCGGGTGCAGCGCCGCGTCGAGGTACTGGCGCACGCTGCTCGTGCGCGACAGGTGCACGAACGGCACGGTCGCCACGTCGCGCGGACGCACCGACCCCGCCGACGCCAGCGGATGGGCCGCGGGGCACACCAGGTGGAAGCGGTCGCTGCAGAACGGCTCGGCCTGCAACTCCGGGGTGTCGGCACGCACGGCGGCAATGGCGAAATCGGCCTGGCCGCTGCGCACGGCATCCACGCAGGCTTCCGACAACACGTCGCGCACCGCGAGTTCGATGGCCGGGTACGCCGCTCGGAACGTGGCCAGCACGCCGGGCAGCCAGCCAGCCGCCAGCGACGGCAGCAGGGCCACGGCCACCCGCCCGCGCCGGCGCATGGCGTAGTCGGCTGCGCTGGCCACGGCCCCTTCGAACTCGGCGAGCAGGCGGCGGGCCGACGGCTCGAACTCCCGGCCCTCGGTGGTCAGTTCGACGTGGCGGGTGCTGCGCTCGAAGAGGCGTTGCTGCAGGCCCTGCTCCAGCGAACGGATCAGGGCGCTGAACGCCGGCTGGGACAGGTGCGTGAGCGCCGCCGCACGGGTGAAGTTGCGCTGCTCGGCCAGCGTGACGAACGCGCGGAGCTGGCGGGTGGACAGATTGATCTGCATTTCAGATCATTCGATCCGATCTTTGGACTTCCCGCAATAGATCGAGTTGCCTACAGTGCCCCCTGTGCACCGGCCTGTCCGCGGGTGCGGGAGCAACAATGATGGAACCCATCCTGCGGGTAGGCTGTGCCGCCGGTTTCTCCGGCGACCGCACCGACGCCGCCGGCCCGGTGGTCGATGCGCTGGCCGCGGCCGGCGGTCCGGCGGTGCTGATCTTCGAGACGCTGGCCGAACGCACGCTGGCACTCGCGCAGTTGGCGCGCCGCCACGACCCCGGGGCCGGTTACGAGCCGCTGCTCGACGACCTCGTGCGGCCCGTGCTCGCCCGCTGCCTGGCCGCCGGCATCCGCATCGTCAGCAACTTCGGGGCGGCCAACCCCGACGGGGCGGCCCGCCACATCGCGCGCATCGCCCGCGAGCTGGGGCTGCGCGCCCCGCGAATCGCCGTGGTGCGGGGTGATGACCTGAGCGGGCCCGCGAGCCGCCCCGTGCTGGCAGCGGCGCTCGGAGACCACCTGGGTGGCCTGGCGATCGTCAGCGCCAACGCGTACATCGGCGCCGAGGCCATCGCCGATGCGCTCGTGGCCGGGGCCGACGTGGTGGTGTGCGGCCGCGTGGCCGACCCGTCGCTCACCGTGGGCCCGGCACTGGCCCACTTCGGCTGGGACCGCACCGACTGGGACCGCCTGGCCCGCGCCACGATGGCCGGCCACCTGCTCGAGTGTGGCGCGCAGGTCACCGGCGGCTATTACGCCGACCCGGGCCACAAGGACGTCCCGGGCCTGGCCTCCCTCGGGTACCCCATCGCCGAGATCGATGCCGACGGCCACTGCACCATCACCAAACCCCCGGGCACCGGTGGGCGCATCGACATCCACACGGTCAAGGAACAGCTGCTGTACGAGGTGCATGACCCGGCCGCCTACCTCACGCCCGACGTGGTGGCCGACATCATGGGTGCCACCGTCACCGAAACCGGGCCCGACCGCGTGCGGCTGGCCGGTGTGCGCGGCCACCCCCGGCCGGACGGGCTGAAGGTCAACGTGTGTGTCGAGGCGGGCTGGTTCGCCGAGGGCGAGATCTCCTACGCCGGCGCACGCGCCGAAGCCCGTGCACGCCTCGCAGCCGACGTGCTGCGCGAACGCCTGGCCGTGCTCGGCCCGCTGCGCGTGGACCTGATCGGCGTGACCAGCGTGCTGGCCGACGACGGCGGCCGGGCGCTCGCCGACCACCCTGCGGGCGACGCCCGCGACGTTCGCCTGCGCGTGGCCGCCAACCACCCCGACCGCGGCACGGCCGAACGCCTGGGCCGCGAGGTGACGGCGCTGTACACCTGCGGCCCGGCTGGCGGCGGCGGCGTGCGCACCAGCGTGCGGCCACGGCTCGGCACCGTGTCGTGTTCGGTGCCACGCACCGAGGTGCCCACCACGTGGGCGTTCATCGAGGAGACCACCGCATGAACACCGTCACCGTGCCGCTCCACCGGGCCGCCCACGGGCGCACCGGCGACAAGGGCAACCGCTCCAACATCAGCGTGATCGCCTGGTCACCCCGCCTCTGGGACACGCTGGTGGCCCAGGTCACCGAGGTCGCCGTGGCCCACCTGTTCCGCCACCGCCGGCCCACCCGGGTCACCCGCTACCTGGTGCCCGGCCTGCACGCGATGAACTTCGTGCTGGACGACGTGCTCGACGGGGGTGTCAACGACGCCCTGAACCTCGACAGCCACGGCAAGTCGCTGTCGTTCCTGCTGCTCGACCTGCCCCTCACGCTGCCGATCGACCTGGCCGACGACCTCGTCGGCGAGGCGGCGGATTACCATCCCTTCCCCTCGCAGGAGACCTGACATGACCTTCACGCCCCGCCGCCGCCTGGTCGGCGCCCTTGCCCTTTCCCTTGCCTTCGCGGCCGCCACACCGGCTCGCGCCGAGACCTTCCCCGCCAAGCCCATCACCTTCATCGTGCCGTTTGCCGCGGGCAGCGCCACCGACCAGCTGGCCCGGGCCCTCGGCCAGGCGGTGAGCCAGGAGTCGAAGCAGGCCGTCGTCATCGACAACAAGGCGGGCGCCAACGGCATGCTCGCGGCACAGTACGTGGCCCGTGCACCGGCCGACGGCTACACCGTGCTGATCGCCACCAACACCACCCAGGCGGCCAACCAGCACCTCTTCAAGAAGATGCCGTACGACCCGGTGAAAGACTTCACGCCCGTCACCGGCCTCGGCAAGGGCGGCCAGGTGCTCGTGGTGCGCACCGAATCGCCGTGGAAGTCCGTGGGCGAGCTGATCGCGGCGGCCAGGCAGGCGCCCGGCAAGCTGACGTTCGGCGGCGGCAGTTCGTCCAGCCGCATGGCGGTGGAGATGTTCAAGCAGCTCACGCACACCGACATCCTGCACGTGCCCTACAAGAGCAACCCGAACGCCGTGACCGACCTGATCGGCGGCCAGATCGACCTGATGATCACCGACACCGCCACCGGCGTGCCCCACGTGAAGGGTGGCAAGCTGCGGGCGCTCGGCGTGTCCACGGCCAGACGCCTGCCCATGCTGCCCGACGTGCCCACCATCGCCGAGGCAGGCGTGAAGGGCTACGAGTTCACCTACTGGTTCGCCGCGTACCTGCCGGCGAACACCCCGGCCCCCGTGGTCGCCCGCGTGCACGAGTTGCTGGTCAACGCCACCCAGGGCGCTGCTGCCAAGTCGTTCTACGAGAGCACCGGCGGCGACGCATGGACCACCTCGCCGGCCGACCTGGCCAAGTTCCAGGTGGCCGAGACGGTGAAGTGGGGCAACGTGATCAAGGCGGCCGGCATCGAGGCGGAGTGATCGGCTGGGGGCCTCGCCCCCAGCCTCTGATACCGCGCTCAAGCAATGAGTGCTTCCACACCCTTTGCTTCGACAATTTGCAGAAGCTTTGCAGCCGCGCCACTGGGATGCTTTTCGGCCCTGGGCGATTCCCACTTTTGCACTGTCGAAACGCTCACGTTCAAGAACGTGGCGAAGACAGACTGACTCATCTTGGCAACCTTGGTCCGAATCTTTACGACGTGCTCGGGAGAATAATCAGGAGGCACCTCGCAAAGCACGCGAACCTTGGCAAGGTTCGGTTTCGACAAAACCCCGTACGCAAACAAGTCTTCCGCCGTCTCCAGAGCTTCCTGGAGCAGGCGTGCGTCTTCATTTACTTTCTTTCGAGGCATTGCATATCTCCTTAAGTACTGCGCCCTCGACGAGCTCATTCAACTTCTCGCCCCCAAATTTTTGCATCGAAGCGGAAATGACCTTGGCCGTTTCGACCACAGCGTCGGGGAAATCATCGCCTGGCTCGCTCTTCTCTCTGCCGAAAAGGAAAATGATTGCATGAGGATTGCGCTTCGCGACCAACGTTCGCGTCGAACCACTCTTGCCCTGCCCGGCTACCGCAACGCGCTTCTTGCAAATACCTTGACCCAGCTCGGCCTCAAATTGTCCCTGCTCGATCTCACGCGCTGCAACACATAGCGCGCTGTCAGAAAGAACCTTCTTGGCCCAGCGGTCGAACGTCCTGGTCTTGAAGACTCGTCTGGATTGAGGTTTGGCTTGCATAGACGGTTAGAAGTATAGCACCAGGTGCAACGGTTCCGGGTTTGTTCCAGGTCACAATTCCTCAGCCACCACCCTTCGAAGCGTGGTGGCGAGCAGCCAGGGCGTGTGCCGGAATCGTGCCGGGAGCGCCGCTTGCTTGTCCCGCGGGCCCGGCTCCGCGCCGCTCCGGACACCCCCGATGCCCATCCCGCCCCCCTCCGCCCTGCCGCTACCCCACCGCCCCATCGGCGGCGGCGTCATCACGCTGCTCGGCCTGGCGCTCACCGGCGGCGGTGTCTGGCTGGCCGCGCTGGGCGGTTCGTGGTTCTACGCAGGCGCCGGCCTGCTGTTGATCGTCATCGGTGTGCTGCTGGCCCTCGGCCGGCGCCAGGCGCTGGCCGTGCATGCGCTGCTGCTGGGCACCACCGTGCTGTGGGCGCTCTGGGAGGGCGGCCTCGACTGGTGGCCCCTCGCCGCCCGCGCCGACGTGTTCGTGCTGGTGGCCGTGTGGTTGCTGCTGCCGTGGCCCGGCGCGCCGGGCGTGCGCATCCGCGGGCGTGGCGTGCTCGGGGCCGTGCTCGGGGCCTCGCTGCTGGTGGCCGTGGCCACCTGGTTCTTCGACCCGCACGACGTGGGCGGCGAACTGCCCGCACGCGACCTGCCGTTGGCCGCCGCCCCCGTGCCCGATGGCGATTGGATGGCGTATGGCCGCACCGGGTTCGGCCAGCGGTATTCCCCGTTGCGCGAGATCACGCCGGAGAATGTCGCGAACCTCCGGCCCGCCTGGACCTACCGCACCGGTGACTTCCGCGGCCAACCCGGCGACCCGGTGGAAACCACGTTCGAGGTCACGCCGCTGAAGGTGGACAACCGGCTGTACCTCTGCACGCCCCACCAATCGGTGATCGCCCTCGACGCCACCACCGGCAAGGAACTCTGGCGCCACGACCCGAAGGTGCAGGGCGAACTGGCGCTGCAACACCTCACCTGCCGCGGGGTGTCGTACCACCCGGGGCCGTCCCCCGTGCCGGGAGACACCTGCCCGTCCAAGCTGTTCATGCCCACCGCCGACGGCCGGCTGCTGGCGCTGAACCCGGGGAACGGGGCGCCATGCACCGGCTTCGGCGGCGGGACAGGCCACATCGACCTCTGGGCCGGCATGCCGAACGTGAACCGCGGCTCGTACTATTCCACGTCGCCCGCGGTCGTGACGAAGCGCCTCGTGATCGTGGGGGGCACGGTGCTCGACAACGTCTCCACCACGGAACCCTCCGGGGTCATCCGTGCATTCGACATCGACACCGGCACACTCGTGTGGAACTGGGACGCCGGCAATCCCGACACCTCCACCCCGCTGGCCGCCGGGCAGCACTACACGCCCAGCTCGCCCAACAGCTGGTCGGTGTCGAGCGTGGATGAAACGCTGGGCATGGTGTACGTGCCCCTCGGCAACCAGCCGCCCGACCAGTGGGGCGGTGCGCGCAGCGCGGCAGCGGAACGCTATTCGTCGTCGGTGGTGGCACTCGACCTGGCCACGGGCCAGGTGCGCTGGCATTTCCAGACCGTGCACCACGACCTGTGGGACTACGACGTGCCGGCCCAGCCCACGCTGGTGGACCTCACCATCAACGGCGCGCCGGTGCCCGCGCTCGTGCAGCCCACGAAACAGGGCGAGCTGTACGTGCTCGACCGGCGCACCGGCCAGCCACTGCTGCCCGTCACGGAAAAGGCGGCCCCCCAGGGCGCCGCGGCAGGGGACCGCACCGCCCCGTCGCAGCCCGTGTCGGCGCTGTCGTTCGACCCGCCACCCCTCACCCCGCACCACATGTGGGGCGCCACGCTGTTCGACCAGCTGGCCTGCCGCATCGCGTTCCACCAGCTGCGCTACGAGGGGCGCTACACGCCGCCGTCCACCGGCGGTTCGCTCATCTACCCCGGCAACTTCGGCGTGTTCAACTGGGGCGGCGTGGCGGTGGACCCGCAGCGCCAGGTGGTGTTCGCCACCCCCACCTACCTGGCGTTCGTCTCGACACTGGTGCCTCGGGCGGACGGCACCACCCAGTACGTCCAGGGCAAGTCCCCGCCGAAGGCCCCGCTGCCGGCACTCAACGAAAACTTCGGCGCGCCGTTCGCGGTGAAGCTCGGCCCATTCACGTCGCCGCTGGGCATTCCGTGCCAGGCGCCGCCGTGGGGCTACGTGGCCGGCGCCGACCTCGTCACGGGCAAGGTGGCCTGGCGGCACCGCAACGGCACGGTGCGCGACATCACGCCGCTGCCGCTGCCGTTTCGCATGGGGGTGCCGAACATCGGCGGTCCGGTGGTGACGGCAGGCGGCGTGGCATTCCTGTCCGGCACCATCGACAACGCGGTGCGGGCCTACGGGGTGACCGACGGCCGCATGCTGTGGGAGCAGCGCCTGCCGGCCGGCGGCCAGGCCACGCCGATGACCTACACCGGTGAGGACGGCCGGCAGTACCTGCTGGTGGTGGCCGGCGGCCACGGCTCGTTGGGCACCACGCCGGGCGACCACGTGATCGCCTACGCGCTGCCCCGTTAACATACCCGCGCAAAAGCCACACTGGCGCGCCGGGGCCCCCGCTCCGGCGATCATCGCGGCTTCGCCGGCCACACCCCACACCATGAAGATCGATTTTGTCTCCGACGTCTCCTGCCCCTGGTGCGCCATCGGCCTCAAGTCCCTCGAAACCGCACTGGAGCGCATCGGGCCCGGCCTGCAGGCCGAGCTGCATTTCCAGCCGTTCGAGCTGAACCCCACCATGGGCCCGGATGGCCAGGACGTCGCCGAGCACCTCGGCGAGAAGTACGGCCTGTCTCCCGAGCAGGTGGCCCAGAACGGCGAGGCCATCCGCGCCCGCGGGGCGACGGTGGGTTTCACGTTTTCGATGGGTGCGCGCCGCCGCATCTACAACACCTTCGATGCCCACCGCCTGCTGCACTGGGCCGAGCTCGAGGGCCGCCAGCACGAGCTGAAGCTCGCGCTGTTCAAGGCCTACTTCACCGACGGCGAGGACCCGAGCGACCACACGCTGCTCGTGCGCGTGGCCGGCGAGGTGGGGCTCGACGAAACCCGCGCCCGCGAGGTGCTGGCGAGCGGCGCGTACGCCGACGACGTGCGCCAGCAGGAACAGTTCTACCAGCAGCAGGGCATCCACGCGGTGCCGGCCGTCATCATCGACGGCCGCCACCTGATCCAGGGCGGCCAGCCGGCCGAGGTGTTCGAACAAGCGCTGCGGCAGATCGCCGCGGCACCCGGAGCATGACCATGGCCAAGAAGATCCTGATGGTGCTGACCTCGCACGACCAGCTGGGCAACACCGGCCACAAGACGGGTTTCTGGCTGGAGGAGTTCGCCGCGCCGTACTACACGTTCGTCGACGCCGGCGCGGCCGTGACCCTCGCGTCGCCGAAGGGCGGACAGCCGCCGCTCGACCCGAAGAGCGACGCCCCTGACGCCCAGACCGCCTCGACCGAACGCTTCCGCAAGGACACTGCCGCCCAGCAGGCGCTGGCCTCCACGCGGCCACTCACCACCGTGAAGGCCGGCGACTTCGACGCGGTGTTCTACCCCGGCGGCCACGGCCCGCTCTGGGACCTGGCGGAGGACCCCGTCTCCATCGCGCTGATCGAGCAGTTCGACCGGGCCGGCAAGCCCGTGGCCACGGTGTGCCACGCCCCCGGTGTGTTGCGGCACGTGAAGGGTGCGAGCGGCGAACCCCTCGTGAAGGGCCGCCAGGTCACCGGCTTCACCAATTCCGAGGAAGCGGCCGTGCAACTGACGGACGTGGTGCCGTTCCTCGTGGAGGACATGCTCACTTCGTGCGGCGGTGTGTTCTCGCGTGGCCCCGACTGGCAGTCGCATGCCCTGGCCGATGGGCACCTGATCACCGGGCAGAACCCGGCGTCCTCCGAGGCGGCGGCCGAACTGGTGGTGAAACAGCTGGGACGCTGACCCCGGCCACGGGGAAGCGCCGGTCTCTGGCATGCTATGCACCCTGGACCGATCCCACCCTTCCCCAACGATGCCCCCGGCCCCACCCCACACCTTGACCCACGCCACCGCCGCGCTGCCCCCCGGGGCACTGCCGGCGCAGCCGGTGCTGGTGGCCCGGCCCGAGCTCGTGGTGTGTGACGAGTGCGATGCGGTCCACGGCCGCATCCGGCTGGCCCGGGGCCACGTGGCCCGGTGCAGGCGCTGCGGCGCGTTGCTGGGCCGCAGCCACGTCGTCACCACCGCCGGGCAGCTTGCCTTCGCGCTGGCAGCGCTCGTGTTCCTGCTGATCGGCAACCTGTCGCCGCTGGTCGCACTCGACCTGCAGGGCATCCGGATCAGCGTCACCCTGCCCCACGCGATCTCTCTCACCTGGCGCATCGGCCAGCCGCTCGTGGCGATGCTGGCCACGGCCACCGCGCTCGTGTTTCCGGCCGCGCTCATCCTCCTGCGGCTCTACGTGCTGGGGTTCCTCGTGGCAGGCCAGGTGCCCCCGCGCTTTCGCTTCGCGATGCGGGCGCTGCGCTGGTGCACCTACTGGAGCATGGTCGAGGTGTTCATGCTCAGCGCCCTCGTGTCGATGGTGCGCAGCGCGGGGGTCGCCGACCTGGTGCCCGGCGTGGGCATGTTCGGCTATGCGGCGCTGACGCTGCTGCTGACGTCCATCACCGCATCCGGCCTGCACGGCATGTGGAAACGCGGCAGCGAACTGGGGGCCGGATGAGCACCCCGGGCGACGACACCCTCCACACGGGCCGACAGCTCGGCCTGTTCAGCTGCCACACCTGCGGGCGGGTGTCGGAGGCCGTGGGCCGCGTGGCCCCCGATGCCGCCCTCGCATGCCCGCGCTGCGGCACCGCGCTGCACCACCGCGCGCCGCGCAGCCTCGAGAAGTCGTGGGCTTACACCTGGGCCGCGTTGCTGCTGTACCTGCCGGCCAACATGTTGCCGGTGATGTCCACGGTGAGCCTCCAGGGCACCGTGAGCCACACCATCCTCGGCGGCATCCACGAACTGTGGGTGGCCGGCGACTGGGGCCTCGCCCTGATCGTGTTCGTCGCCAGCGTGGGCGTGCCCATCGTCAAGCTGGTGACCATCCTGATGCTGCTGATGACGGCCGGCAAGGCGTCCACCTGGTGCTCGCGCGAACGCACCACGATGTACCGCTGGATCGAGGCCGTGGGCCATTGGTCCATGCTCGACGTGTTCGTGGTCGTGCTGCTGGTGGGCATGATCCACTTCGGTCCGTTTGCCGGTGTGGAACCGGAATCCGGGCTGCTCGCGTTCGGCGCCGTGGTGGTGCTGACCATCCTTGCCGTCTCCAGTTTCGATCCCCGGCTCCTCTGGCCCGATCCGGCCGACAATCCCCCTGCCCCTGCACCACCCGCACCCCATGAGTGAGTCCGACGACACCAGCGCTCCCCCCCTTGCCGCACCCGAGCCGATCACCCGCAAATGGCGGGGGCCCTCGCTCGTGTGGCTGGTGCCCATCGTGGCGCTCATCGTCGGCATCTCGCTGCTCGTGCGCAGCATCCTGGCCACCGGCCCGGTGCTCACCATCCAGTTCGAAGGCGCCGACGGACTGCGCCCCGGGCAGACCGAGGTGCGGTTCAAGGAGGTGGTCGTGGGCCGCGTCGAGACCGTGGCGTTCAACGACGACCGCTCCCGCGTCGTGGCCACGGTGCGCCTGAGCCGTTCGGCCGCGTCGCTCGCGGTGGAGGACACCCGGTTCTGGGTGGTCAGGCCGCGCATCGACATCGGCGGCGTGAGCGGCATCGAGACGCTGTTCTCGGGCGCCTACATCGGCGTGGACGCGGGGGTGTCGGCCGAAAGCCAGACCGAGTTCGAGGGCCTGCCCGGCCCGCCTTTCCTGCTGCGTGGCGAACCGGGCCGTGGCTTTGCGCTGCGCACCAGCGACCTGGGGTCACTCGACGTGGGTTCGCCCATCTACTACCGGCGCACCCGCGTGGGCCGGGTCGTGGGCTACAAGCTCGACCCGGATGCCGACGAGATCGCCGTGCAGATCTTCGTCCAGGCGCCGTACGACAAGCTGATCAACCCGCAGACGCGGTTCTGGAACGCGAGCGGGGTGGACCTGGCCATCAACGCCAACGGCCTCACGCTGAACACACAGACGCTGGCCTCCGTGCTGTCGGGTGGCCTCGCGTTCGAGCGGCCCGTCGAATACAACAAGCTGCCCCCGGCCGCCGACGGCCACCGGTTCCCGCTGTTTCCCGATCGCAAGACAGCGATGGCCCCGCCCGACGGCGATCCGCTGCGCGTGCGCATGGTGTTCGAGCAATCGGTGCGCGGCCTGTCGGTGGGGGCGCCGCTCGATTTCCTCGGCATCGAGATCGGCACCGTGCGGTCCATCGGCATCGACTACGACCGCAAGGGGCAGCGTTTCCCGATCGAGGTGACGGCCGACATCTACCCGCTGCGCCTCGGCCAGGCCCGCGAGTCGCTCACCGAACCCGGCACCGACCCGGCGCGCCGTGACGTGCTGCTGCTCAAGCGCCTGGTCGACAACGGCGTGCGTGCCCAGGCGCGCAGCGGCAACCTGATCACCGGGCAAATGTACATCGCCCTCGACTTCATCCCGCGCAGCCGCCGCGTGACCCTCGACACGCAGAGCCAGGTGCCGTCCATCCCCACGGTACCCGGCACGCTGAGCGAACTGCAGCCGCAGATCGCCGAGATCGTCGACAAGATCAACAAGGTGCCGTTCGACGAGATCGGCAAGAACCTGAACACCACGCTGCGGGAAGCGAACCAGGCCATCGCGAAGTTGAGCCCCGAGGCCCAGAAGGCGCTCGTCGACGTGCAGAAGACACTCGACGAGGTGCAGAAGACGATGGGGGCCGCGCAGAAGACGCTCGGCGACGCCGACCGCCACCTGCTCTCGCCCGACGCCCCGCTGCAACGCAACGCCGAGCAGACCATGCTCGACCTGCAACGCGCGGCCCAGTCGCTGCGCACGCTGACCGACTACCTCGAGCGCCACCCGGAATCGCTGCTGCGCGGCAAACCGGATGACGCCAAGCTCCGCTGACACCACCATGCGCCTACTGCCCTCCGTCCTCGCCGCCGTGACCCTGGTCCTCGCCGGGTGCTCGTCCACCCCGGCCACACGGTTCCACAGCCTGCTGGCCGGTAGCGGCACGGCCGCCGCGCCCGCGCCCACCCGCTACGTGGACCTGGGGCCGGTGGGTGTGCCCGCCGCGGTGGACCAGCCGCAATGGGTCGTTCGGCTGCCGGACGACAGCCTGCGCATGCTCGAACAGGAGCGCTGGGTGGCCCCGTTGCGCGACGAGGTGCGCGCCGCGCTGCTCGACGGGCTGCGCCAGCGGTCGGGCGTGGGCGATGCCCGCACCGCGCCGGTGCCGCCGGGCGACGTGTCACGCGTGCGCGTGGACGTGCTCCGTTTCGAATCCGCCGCCGGCCGCGGCACCTGGCTCGAGGCCCGCTGGACCGTGGCACCGGGCGACCTGTCTTGCGGGATCTCGTTGCGCGAGCCCGCCGACACGGACCCATTGGCCCTCGCCGCCGCACATCGGCGCGCGGTGAACACGCTGGCCGACCGCATCGGGGTGTCGCTGTCCACCAGGGGGTGCCCGGCGTGACTGCCGGGCGGGCCCGCGAGATCCGCTTCAACGTGTTCGGCCGCGTCGTTGCCATCACTGCCACGGCCACCGGCTGGCAGCCGTTCCATGTGGGCGACGGCACCCGCCGGCCGGCCAGCTTCGTGATCCCGGATTTCGTGACCGAGGACGAACTCGCGCAGTACCTGTTCGACCTGTTCCACGAATCGGCCTCGCCGTCGAACGGCGAGGTGACGCGCCTGGGGTGATGACCGGCGAGGCGCGAGCGCGCCCGCGCCGCGTCCCCCCAACCAGTCACCCCAGCGTCAAGCGCGTCAGAACCGCCAGCGCCACGGCATACCGCAACCAGCCGAACTTGCGCCGCAACAGCGCGTACCCGAGCCACCCCGAGGCCAGCAGCAACGCCAGCGCGCTGCCGCTGCGCGCGGCCACCAGCATCATCAGGCCAGCCTGGATCCCGAACGTCACCCACGGCACCGCCACCTGCGGCGGCGTCAGCACGGGCGTGTCGCCTTCCGCGGTGGCAGTTTCGGTGGCGGTTTCGGTGGCCGCCGGGGCCGGCTCGGTGGCCCGGGCGGCTTGCTGCCGCGCCTGGCGGGCGGCCTGGCGTTGTGCCTGGATCTGGCCCGCGGTGAGTTGCAGCTGCGGCACGGGCCGCGGTGCGGGCACCCACCACGCCCCCTCGGCGCGCAACGGCGCCTCGCCACGGGCGGACCGTTGGCGGAACGTGTCGGCCGCCCTGGGGCGCACGGCCTCGCCGCCCACCGGAAGCGCACGCGCGGCGGTCACCAGCTTGCCGCCCTGCGTGGCGTTGACCATGCGGACGAACTGCGCCTGCCCCAGCAGCGTGTCGCGGGAGGCCGGGGTTCCGTTCCAGGTGGCCTGGCCGCCCCCCGCGGTGCCGGCCCGGTGGAGTGCCGCGCGCAACGCCCGGCGCTGTGTGCGCGACACCGACGGCCCATCATTGACCACCACCCCGGTGACCTCCTGGCGCGCGCCGCGCCGCATCACGTGCTGCTTGTCGGGGTGGGGCGTGAAGCCTTCGTCCTTCAGCACGTGGTGCACCTGGCGCAGCAGGCGGCCGACCAGCGCCTCGCCGTCCCCCGACGCCGAAAACGTCAGGTCGTCGGCATACCGCGTGTACCGGAAGCCGAGCTTGGCGGCCAGCCCCTGCAACCGGCGGTCGAGCCGGCGGCACAGGATGTTCGTGAGCATGGGGCTCGTGGGCGCGCCCTGCGGCAGCACCCGCTCGCGCGCGGTGCCGCCCACGTGGAAGGGCTCGCCATCCACCTCCAGCGTGTCGCTGACGTTCTCGCTGCACAGCAGCGCCAGCACGGTGGCCACGGCCTCGGGGTAACCGAGGGCGGCGAACACACCCTTGATGCGCGGGTAGGCCACGCCCGGGAAGAAGTCCTTCAGGTCGAGGTTGATCACCACGCCCTGCCCCGCGTGCGGCGCGGCGTTGGTGACGATGCTGCGGCCCGGCAGGAACCCGTGGGCCGCCGCGTGGCACGGCACCTTCGCGAGCACGTTGTCGAGCACCCAGTACTGCGCCCGCTTGAGGCGGGGCATGGGGGCCGAGATGATGCGTTCACCGCCGGTCTTCTTCGGCAACGCAAACCGCCGGTAGTGCGTGACCCTGGCCACCTCGCGGTGGAAACTCAGGAACTTCAGCTCGGGCACCGACAGGCCCATGGCCTCGGCCAGCGCCTGCGGCGTGGCCAGCAGCGGCAGGCCGCCTTCGCGCAGGCGGGCCAACGCGGCCTCGGCGTCGGTTGGCGCCTGCAACCCGCCCGACACACCTTGCCCGAGGTACCCGGCGTGAGAGGCCCGGGCCGCGTGCCAGCGCAACGCGCGCTCGTGGCGTTTCTGCTCACGGGCCTGTGCGGTGGTCTCGCGCCGTTCACGGGCCTGGGCCATGCGCGCCTTGCGCATGGCTTTCAGCGCGGCCACCGGGTCGCCCCGTTCGCGCACCACGGCCTGCAAGCGGTTCAGGGCCTGCACCAGTTCGGCTTCGCGTTCGATGAGGGCCGCTTCGACCGAAGGTTTGCCGGCATCCGCCGGCCAGAAGCCAAAGCGGCGCATCTCGTCGAGGACGACGGCATCTTTGCTGGACGCGGCAATGCGCTCGATGAGTTCGGCGCGGGTGGGCTGGCGGGCGGTCACGAGACACGCCCCTGCGGCCGGGGAAAGGTGAGTGCAGCACGTGTCTCATCGAAGAGCCTGAAAGGCTTCGAGGACGGGCGCAGTCCACTCGACGCCGCGCGACACCCAGTGCGCCAATGCGCTTGAGGCAAGCCATACCGGCATTGCGCACTGGGTGTCAGCGCGGCACAGTGAAGACGGCGCCCGTGACGCGTGGAACAGCAGGGAGCAAGGACGGCGAAACACCGCCCGGGTTGCAAGAGCCTACGTGCTGCACTCACCTTCAGTTTAGCCTGAACTTTTCTCATGCCGGTTCCTGTGGAGCGGCCACGCGTGCATCACGCGCGGCATCGATCTGCGGCTGGGCGAGCTGGCGCACCGCCAGCATGTGGGCGCACGGCCCGCGCCGCAGCTTGTTCTGCTGGAAGAAGTTGCAGGTGCACTGGCCGTCCTGCAGCCGCTCGTCGGCGTCGAGCACGAGCCGCGGCTGGTGCTCGCGGCGGCCTTCCTTGACGCTGCCGCCGACGGTCAGGCCCGCCCCCCGCGGCGCCACCTCGTCCACCCGCACCAGCCGCTTCTTCACGAGTTCCAGCGCCTGCGCTTCCTCGGGGCTCGCGAACCGCAGGTGCTCGAGCGGCAACGGCTCGCGCGACAGCTCGCGCCAGGCGTACTGGCCGGCGGGCAAGTCGAACACGGCTCGGCCGGCCTGCACCCAGCCTTGCAAGGCGGCGGCCACGTCGGCCCCGGGCAATGCGGTGGCCTTTGCCAGTTCCGCGGGGGTGGCCACCCACGCCCGTTGCAGCGCCTCGGCCACGGAGACCTTGGCCGCATCACGCACGTCGTGGCGGGTCTGCAGCAGGTCGAAACGGCCCGCCGCCGACCAGTCGTTCGCCGTCCAGCCCGAGAGGCCCAGCGTGACGGTGATGTCGTCCATCTCGACGACCCAGAAGCTCGGCATGCCGGAGCCCAGCAGATGGACACGAACCCGCGTGGCCACGGCGATCAGGCGTTCGAGGGTCAGCAGCCGGCGGCGGCCCCAGAGCCGGATGCTGCGGGGTTCGGTGAGTGGCGCTCCCACGATGGCACTGCGCCGCGTGACGAGTTCGAGGTTCCACGGCTCGAACACGATGCGGGCCGGTTGGCCCGGCTGCAGCTCGAACCGCAGCGACCGCGGGCCCGCGCGTTCGCGGTGCTGCCGCAACGTGGCGCAGAGGTTGTGCAGGTCCATCGGGTGCAGTTCCACCACCGTGGCCGGCAGCATCATCGCGCTCGACACCTGCAGGAAACCGCGCACCCAGCTGTCGGGCAGGTCGATCTTTTCCTCGTGGAACGCCGGGTCGTCGCCGGTGGCCGCCGTGAACCCGGACGGGTCCACCTGGAACCGCGTGGCCTTGTAGTCGCGGATCTTCTGGAACTCCTCGAACAGGCTCACCGAGTAGTCGATGTTCGTGGTGCCACACGCCATCTCGCCGGTGCGGTCGAACACGCCGTGGCCCACGCTGACCGCGCAGTACGTGGATTCGTCCTGGCTGAAGGCCTCGAACAGCAGCCGCTCGGGATGCACCGTGATGACCGGGTCGAGCACGTACCAGGCGTCGCGGTTGGCCTGGTACAGCCAGTCGAAGTAGCGCCGCTGGGCCTTGTAGAAGGGCTCGAGCAGCGACCGCTTCCGCTGCCGCAGTGCCCCGAGTTCCTCGCTGGCCTTGGCCGCTTCCGCCCGCACGGCTTCGGCCTCCGACATGTATTGCGCGAGCAGCTGGCCCTCGTTGGCTTCCAACCACTGGCGGTAGGCAGACTTGTCGCGCCCGCGGTAGCGCTGGTCGCTCACCACCACCGCGTGCAGCGCCGACAGTGCTTCGCGGAACGCCAGGTGGGACCCCGCGCGCAGCTGCCCCTCGAAAAACGTGGGCGGGCGCAGCGTGTCGGGCGCGAAGCTGAAGGCCTGCGCCGTGTCGCTGTTGTCGGTGGTGGTCTTGCCGTAGTACTGGTAGCGGAATTGCATGGCGATCCGGTCAGGTCGTGGAGGCCGGCACGGCCGGGGCTTTCCACACGAGGAACGGCAGGTCGATCTGCGGGTGGCGGGCCGCGATGTCGCGCAGGCCCGCGATGAACTGCGGCTTGTCGGTGAGGCTGGCCGTGACCACCTGGCGCGCGAAGATCTCGGCCACCACGGCGGCCGTCTCGGGCGCCTCGGTGTGCGCGCGCAAGAAGGCGATGACCCGCGACTTCGCCGTGCGCCCGCGCTGCACCTGGCTCAGCACCGCGAGGAAGTACGGCTTCAGCGCGCGCAGCCGCGCGGCGAGCGCCTGTGCGTCGCCGGCCGGCAGCTCCAGCAGCCACTGCGTGACGAACAACTGCACCTGCGGGCTCGGGTGCTGGCTCAGCCGCGTGAGGCACAGGCTGGCTTCCGCCGCATCCATGCGCCGCACGAGGCGCTGGCGGCCGAGGGCCTGTACCCAGTCGCGCGGGTGGTCCACCCACGCGATCAGCAGTTCGGTGGTCAACGAGGCATCGGGCAGGCGCTCGCCGAACCACGACGAGGCCGCGGCGCGGGCGTCGTCGAACTCGGCGTCGGCGAGCGGCAGCAAGTGGGCCGACTGCTCGGGCGTGGGTGGCCAGGCCGCGGTGAGCGTCGCGTCGATCGCCTGCAGCGCCCATGTGCGCACGGTGACGTGGGTGTGCCGTGCGAGCGTGGCCTGTTGCCGCACGCTGTAGTCGGCCGGCGACAGGTCCGCGAGCGCCCACGCGCCGTAGCGCTGTGCCCCGGCGCTCTGCGCCTGCAGCGCGCGCCACACGCTGGCCGGGTCGCGGCCAGGTGCCACCGCCACGAGCATCTGCGTGAGCCACTGCAACGCGTCGTCGTGCACCCCCTCGCCCGTCTCGGCACGGAACAGCGCGGCGTGCAGGCGTTCGGCGAGGGTCGCGGCAAACACCGGGTCGGCCTCGGCCATGCGTCGCAACGCCGGCGCCACCGCCGCACGCACCACGGCGTCGGGCTGCAGTGCCAGGTCGGCCAGCAGGTCCGCCTGCGTGCGCAGCACCTCGTCAGGCAGGGACGCCAGCAGCCGCACGCCACATGCGCGGCGAAGCGGGTCGTCCGACCCCAGCAGGCGGGTCAGCGTGGCTGGCGGCAGCACCGCCAGGCCGTGGGGTTGCAGCAGCAGCCAGGTCACCGCGAGGTCCACCACCGGCGTGGCGGCTTGTTCCAGCAGGCACAGCACCGGTTCCACCGGCGCGCGGGCGGCAGGCTCGGCGAGCGACGTGGTCAACAGCTGGGCGATCTGCCCGCACGCGGTGTCGAGCGCCGGCGCGGCAGGGTCCACTGCGAGCAGCGCCGCGGCCAGTTCCGCGAACAGCGGCACCGGCGGCGACAGCAACGCGAGGCCACGCCCCTGCCGGCGCACCGGCCCGTGTTCGGCCAACATCATCGCAACGACCAGCGGCACGTGGACGGCAAACGCAGCCGGGTCGCCCGCGAGGTGCAACAGGCCGAAATCGCGCGCCGCGGGCAGCGGGCTGGTCACCAGCAGCCGCAGCCACGGCACCTGGGCCGCGGGTTCCGGGGCGAGTTCGATGCGCCCACGCACAGCCGCGAACCCGACCGAAGCCGTGGGTGCGTACGGGCTGAGCAACAACGATGAGAGCACGGCCTCGGGTTGCTGCTGCACGAAGGCCGAGTGGTCCTGCAACGCGCGGGCGGCGACGGCATGCACCAGCGCGCTCCGGCTGAACATCGCGAGTTGCAGCAGCGCACCAGGGTGCTGGTCCCACATCGCGCGCAGGCCGTCGACCCGATCGGCCGCAGCCTTCGACTCATCGAGCGGCTCGCCGGTCCACCAGCGGGTGCCTCGTGCGGACGTGTGCACCCCGTCGAGCCCGCCCAGCAGCAGCTTCGGCACCAGCAGCCAGCCCGCGCTGCGGGCGTAGTGGCGCAGCACCGGTGTGTAGCGCCCGTTGACCAGCTGCCACCGCGTTTCCTCGCGTGCGTCCGGCAGTTCGGCATCGTCCAGCCCCAGCAGCAGGTGCACTGCGAGCGCCGGGGCGGCCGGGTGGCCCACGCTGCTCAGGCGGCGCAGGTGGCGCCAGCCGCGCAGGCGGAAGTAGTTGCGCGTGCGCGGACCATAGGCCGTGCCCGCCTTGCCACCTCGTCGCCGCACGCCGGCCGACGAGACACGCGGATTCGCCGATGTGTTCTCGAACCGCGCGTGGAGCAGGCCCAGCACCTCGGCGTCGTCGCGCACCTCGGCGGCCTTGTACAGGTAACGCACGCCCTGGAACACCTCGGGCACCAGCGGCAGCCGGGCGAGCAGCGCCAGCAGCGCGGTGCGGGCATCGGCCCGCGCGAACGCGAGGTCATAGGCATCGAGCAGGCGCTGGGCGCCGTCCGGGCCGCCGAATGCGGCCTCCGTGTCGGCCTCGCCGCCGGGCAGGGCATCGGCGCGCAGCGTGGCGGCATGGGCCTCGCGCGCGTCGGCGTCGAGCAGCAGCAGCCACGCCTGGTGCGCCGCGCGGCGCGTGGCCGGGCTGCGGCCGCGTTCGCGCAACACCCGCATGGCCTCGGTGGCGCCGGGATCGCGCAGGCGGCCGATGGCCACGGCGAGGCACAGGTCCAGCAGGTCGTCGCCCGTTTCCAGCAACTCGACGAGGCGCGGCACGAGCGCCACCAGCGCGGGCGGTGGTGGCGAACCACTGCACTCCGCCACACGCCACGCGGTGCGGGCCTGGCGGGTGGGCGATTCGAGTTTCCAGCGCGAGGGCGAGAACCGCGCCGCCAGGGCGGCGAGGTGCGGACTGGCAGCCTCCGCCGCCGCGGGCGCAGTGGCGCTGGCGACTGGCAGAGGGGGTGACACCAGCCCGTCGAAACCCTCCGACCGCTCGAGCGATTCGCCGGCGGCCAGGCGGCGTTGAAGGAAATCCCGTGCGCGGCGATGGGCTTCCTCGACGGTGCATGGCATGGGCGTCAGCGACGACTCGCGCACCTCGATCAAGGCACCGCCCGTGCGGCGGCCTTGCCGAACGGTGACCACGCAGTGCGCTGCCACATCGGCCCCGGGCCGAACCGGCAGGTCCAGCGCGACGATCTCCACCGTGCATTCGTGCGCGGGCGCACGTTGGCGAACGAGTGTCGCAAACGCGATCTTCCTCAAGTGACTCCCTCCCAGGACCAGCGGACCGCGGCACCCTCACCGCCAGTCGGATTCTGGCACGGGTCGCGGCCACGCCGCGCCGTGGTGGACTCGCTCGCTACGGAGTTCGGTCTTCCCCTGGCAAGGCCGCGACAGAAGGCAAGCAAGCGAAGCGAGCAACGCCCCGAACCGCGAACGCCAGGAGAGCGAGCGAAGCGAAGCGAAAGATCAAGCTACCGCCGAGCCCGGGTCCCCCGGGCGACCGCGGGCGCCCCCCACGGGGGGGCAGGAGCAAAGCGACGTGGGGCGGCCTCATCTTTTACTGAGCCACCACGCCACATTGACCTGGATGTTCTCCAGCAGCCGCACGGTGGCCGTGGCCTGGTTGGACACCAGCGCGAGCGATTGCTGCACGAGGTTGACCTCCTGGTCGACATACTTCGACAGGGTATTGGCGTGGCGGAACTGCCCCATCTCCTGGGCGAGTTCGGCAAGACCATCGACCCACAGCGCGTGCAGCGACATCCACTGCTTGGCGATGGCGTGTGTCATCGCCGCGCCCTGGGTGGCCGCAGTGCCGTCGAGTGCCATCGCGGGCAGCGCCGCGGCGGCCTGGGCAGCGTTGGCGGACTGGCTGACGAGCAGGTGCCCGGCCAGCGACTGCAGCGACCAGGCCCGCGCCGCGGGCACCAGCGGCAGCGGCGACTGGACGAGGCGGAGCTGCGCGAGCGGCAGGTCTTCCGGGCGGGCGACGGCGGAATCCGTCATCGAGGCATTCACACGGCGCATCGGCGGTTCTCCTTCATTGGCCAAGCCGCTGCAGCATCCGGTGGAGGGTGCGGATCTGCGGCGCCTTCTGCGAGTAGTAGTCCGGGGCGCTGTAGCCCCACCAGTCCCAGCACCCTTCAGGGTTCTGGATGCGGCCGTCGTCGATGCCCTCGACCTGCGGGTACAGCACGACGATGCCGTTGGTGTCGGCCATCTCGTTGTAGCCGGTGGTGGTCATGTAGCGGTTGCCGTACGGCGGGTCACTCGCCCGGTCGGGCCGGCCGTAGGTGAGGTCGACGTAGTTGTAGCCCTGCTTGCAGCCGTGCAGCGCCACGTGCACACGGGGCTTGACCTTGCCCTCCTCCACCGCCTTCGGCACGTAGGCGTACCCGTACGGGCTGAAGCAGCAGGTGCCCTCGTCGCCGAAGAACTCGGCCTGGTCGAAGCGCACGAGGCGGCCCGACAGCCGATCGGCCGGTGCCTGCAGCTTGCGGTGCAAGTGCCGCAGGATGGTCCAGCTCTGCATCTCGCTTGGGGCCCCCTCGGGCCACTGGTTCAGGTACGGCGGGCAGTTGGCTGCCAGCGCGTTGTCCTCGAGGTTCGTGGTGATCAGTGCGTGGCCGGCAGGCTGGTCGCCCACGAAGGCCAGGTTGGCCCCGGTGACACCGAGCTTGCGATAGAACTGCTCGGTGGTGCGCACCACCGACGACTGCACCACCTGGTCCTTCGTGCCCGTGAAGATGTAGAGCCGGTGGTCCTTCACGTGTTCGAGCGGGTCGATGTCACCCCGCTGGGCCGTGGCCCGTGCCGCGGTCAGCAGGCGCTCGGGATCGGGGCCGGCCTGGGGGATCAGCGGGTTCATGCAGATGAACAGCGCACCCTGCACGTAGGCATCGCCCGCGAGCACGGCCCCCGCACGGAACGACTCGGCACAGCGGTAGGGGCCGCCAGCCACCACGCCTGCGCCAACGAACATCGAGGAATGGGCCAGGTGCAGTTGTACCGCCATGAACGCGCCGGACGACAAGCCCGACACGGAACACTGGGTGAGATCGGCCTGGAGACCAGGCAGCGGCGCGGCGCGAGGGGGAAAGCTCGTGGACGACATCAGGACCTCCGTCAAGCAATCGACAGGGCGGCGATGCTGCAGTGCCGCAGAATTGCAGGCTACACGAACGCCTTGGCCACGTCGATGGGCGGTCGCAAAATCACCCGCCCTTCGATGACGAAGCGGTCGCGGCGCAGCGTGGTCATGCGCCTGCGAGCAGCGCCCGTGTGCCGGCCAGCGCGCGCCGCGCGCGGTCGACGGCGCCCATGGACCGCGCGAGCGTGTGCGTGGGCACCTCGACGCTGATCGGCAGGCCGGGCGGCAGTGCGTGGAGCAGGCCCCGCAGGTCGAGCCCGCCATCGCCCGGGAACAGGCGCTCGGCCCGCGCCTCGGCGAGGATGGCGTCCATCGTGTGCGGCACCTCGGCGGGCACGTCGCAGAACTGCATGAAGTGCAGGTGCACGGGCGGGATCGCGGCGATGTCGGCGATGCGGCTGCGCGACCGGCTCAGGTGGAACGGGTCGATCAGCACCCCGCCGTTGCGGCGCCCGGCAGCGGTGACGATGCGGGTGGCCTGCACCAGGTCTTTCGCATCGGTCCACGGCATGAATTCGAGGTTCGCGGTGAGGCCATGGCTGGCGGCAAGGTCGCAGAACGCGGCGAACCGGTCGGTGAGGCGCGATTCGTCGGGATCGTTGCCGGCCACGAGCAGCGCCCGCGCGCCCAGGTGGGCGGCGCAAGCGATGGTGGCCTCGAAGTCGGCCACGCGGGTCTCGGGCTTCAGCCGGAAGATCTCGACGTCGAGCACCGCCGTGCCGGTGTCGGCCAGGCGGCGTTCCACCTCGCGCCGCATCGGCGTGTCGCCGACCAGGTCGTACTGCGGTTCGGTAGGTGTGGCGGGAATCAGGCGGATGCCCACGTGCGAGAAACCTGCCTCGGCCGCACACGACACCATCTCGGGCGGTGTCAGTTCGAGCACGGTCAGGGCGGCCAGGGAGATCGGTCGGGTCATGGCGCGCAATCTATCGAAAACACATCGATCGGAGAAGGCACCAGGCGTGGGGGCGATGGACTTCGTGGCGAAACCCCCATGGTGCAAATGAGGCACCTTTTGGGGCTTGTTCGACAATTTATGCCTCTCTGAATCAGAAATGATTCACAGGGTCGCGCCATTGGCCGATAGCCAACCTGGAGGCGGGATCGCCTTCTCTCCCGACCTGAACAGACATCGCAGCGCCAGCGACGGCTGCATGCCCCCCCCCGAAGCGTCGCCCTTACCTTCCATCCCGGAGGCACCTTTGAGCGCCCTGCAGAACATCGAACCGGCCGCGCACACCACCAACGTTGCGTTGAGTGCTGCGCCCCGCCCCAAGGCTGGCACGCCTGCCCGCGAATACCTGACCTTCCGACTCGGCGAAGAGGAGTACGGCATCGACATCCTGAAGGTGCAGGAGATTCGCGGCTACGAGAACCCCACCCGCATTGCCAACGCACCTGCGTTCATCAAGGGCGTGCTCGACCTTCGTGGGCTGATCGTGCCGATCATCGACCTGCGTTTGCGCTTCTGCCTCGAGCATGCCGCCTATGACGCCCTCACGGTGACGGTCATCCTCAACGTCGCCGGCCGCGTGGTCGGCGCCGTTGTCGACTCGGTCAGCGACGTGGTCGAGCTCAAGGGCGAACACATCAAGCCGGCGCCGGAGTTCAACGCCGCAGTGGACGCGCGCTACATCACCGGCATCGGCACGATCGACCACGCCGCTCTGCAACGCATGCTGATCCTGGTCGACATCGAAGAAATCATGTGTCGCGCCGGCATGGGGCTCGCCGCGCAAACCTTGCAGTGAACCAGCCCGACTCTCATTTTCAAAGGATCGACAATGAACTTCCAGAACGCGACACTCGCGACCAAATTCACAGCAGCAGTGATTGTTTCCGCCGTTCTCCTGGTCGCGATGATCGGGATGGGCACATTCAGCATGAGCACCATCAAGCACCACCTGGACAAGGTTGCCGACGACCGCGTGCCCAAGGTCATCGCCGCGAAAGACATGATCATCAATCTTCGCACCGCGGGCGTCGCGGTACGCAACATTGCGTTGCTGAGTGACGAGGCCGGAATGAAGAAGGAGAAGGATCGCCTCGACCAGTTGCGACTGGACTTCGCCAAGCTGGAGAAGCAGCTGAGCGCGACGATCACCTCGGATGCCGGGAAAGCCGCGTTGGCCAAAGTCAGTTCGACCGCGTTGTCGATGATGGCCCCCTTGGACAAGGCGGTGTCGTTGGCCCTGGCGAACAAGAACGAGGAAGCGACCAAGGTGTTGATGGGCGAGGTACGGCCCGTGCAGGCCAAGGCGCTCGAAGCTGCAGAAGAACTGGCCAGCTACCAGTTGGCGCTCACGGACAAATCGCAAGCCGAAGCCGACCAAGCCTACAGCGCGGCCTTGATGGCGATGCTGATCGGCGGCGGCGTGACGGTCGTCTTCCTCTCGTTCGGCGGCTGGATGCTCGCGCGCTCGATCGTTCGCCAGCTGGGCGGCGAGCCGGCAAGGGCCACGGAGCTGGTGCGCAGCGTGGCCGCCGGCGACCTTGCCGTGCGCATCCACCTCAGAGAGGGCGACACGACCAGCCTGATGGCGCAACTCAAGGAAATGCAAACCAGCCTGGTGAAGGTGGTGTCGAACGTGCGCCAGAATTCGGAATCCGTGGCCACGGCATCGGCGCAGATTGCCCAGGGCAACAACGATCTGAGCCAGCGCACCGAGGAACAGGCGTCGGCCCTCGAAGAGACGGCAGCCTCGATGGAGGAACTCAGCTCCACCGTCAAGCAGAACGCGGACAACGCCAGACAAGCGAATCAGCTCGCGCTGGGCGCATCCACCGTGGCCATCAAGGGCGGCGAAGTCGTCGGCCAGGTGGTGGACACGATGAAAGGCATCAACGACAGCTCGAAGAAGATCGCCGACATCATCAGCGTCATCGACGGCATCGCGTTCCAGACCAACATCCTTGCGTTGAACGCGGCTGTCGAAGCGGCACGCGCCGGCGAACAGGGCCGCGGCTTCGCGGTGGTGGCCAGCGAGGTGCGCAACCTTGCGGGCCGTTCGGCCGAAGCGGCCAAGGAGATCAAGAGCCTGATCGTCGCCAGCGTGGAGCGCGTCGAACAAGGCACGGCACTGGTCGACCAGGCCGGCGCCACGATGACCGAAGTGGTCAGTTCGATCAAGCGCGTGACCGACATCGTGGGCGAGATCAGTGCGGCCAGCACCGAGCAGAGCGCAGGCGTTTCGCAGGTGGGCGAGGCGATCAACCAGATGGACCAGGTCACGCAGCAGAACGCAGCACTGGTCGAAGAGAGCGCCGCCGCTGCCGAGAGCCTGAAGGTGCAGGCACGGCAACTGGTGCAGGCGGTGGCGGTGTTCAAGCTGACGCAGGGCACACAGGCCTCCGTCTCGTCCGGCTTCGAGGCGGCAGCGTCCGTGGCCGGCAGCCCACGCAGCGTCGAGCGCCGCGGACCTGACCGCGCGAAGAACGTGATACGGCCGGCCTTTGGAAAGACCAAGCCGGTTGTGGCCCCCTCACTGCCTTCAACACCACCCGCCGGCGCGATTGCCGCGCGCAACGGTACCGACGACTGGGAAGGCTTTTGACGGACGCTCGGCGGTCCAGCGGGGCGTCAGAACGACAACAGCGAGTCGCCTGCCGGGAAGGTGACCGCGCCGCGGGCCGGGGTGGTGGACAGCCCGATCACCGGCATCGCGCGCAGCGACTGGTTGGCCAACGCCAGCGCGTCGCGTGTTCGGGTGAGTGCCACCTGCGCTTCGCGTTCGGCGAGCACGGCCGCCTCGAACGCGCGGGCGTTGGCCAGCACCGCCGCCGCGTGGGCCACGAAGGTGTCGAGGTGGGCCATCTGGAACGCGGCCAGGCGTTCGCTGACCCGCACCACCAAGGCGCCCAGGGGGCCGTCGTCATGGGCCATGAGCGGCAACGTGAAGATGCTGGTGTGCCCCCCCTGCTCGACAAACGTGCCCTCACCTTCGGTGCCGAGCCACACCTGGACGTGCTCGGCGCCGCAGTCGACGAGGGCGCGGGCGATGGCGTCGCGAGCGCCGGCCACCGTGCGGTGCCGGGCGATCTCGGCCATGGCGCGCGGAAATTCGCCCGTTTTCATGGGCGCGGGCCCGAAGGCGTGTAAAGCATGCGGAGTCTCAGTGGGAACACGGTCGGTGCAAAACACCGCACCGGTGCCCACTTTACGCAATGACGATGCGGAAACGGGTCGGCTTTGCATTGCGTTACCAACACGTCCGGCCGGAAGGGGCCGGACGCACGGTCAAGGCGCGCTGACCACCGCCGGGCCGTACACGGCCGACTCCGTGCGTACACCCAGGCCCTGGCGGAACGTGCCGGGGTCGAACCCTTCGGCCGCATGCAGTGCATCCATCACGGCCTTGGCCGCGGTCATGGCACGGGCGTCCGCCCATTCCACCACCGTCATCAGGTTGAAGCCCTCGGCATCGGCCGGGCGCATCAGCGCGTGCGCCTGCCGGCAGCCGGGCTGCGCGCGCAGGCGGGCCTGGTTGCGTTCGACCTGGGCGAGCAAGGGGCCCATCGCCGCAGCGGGCACGGCAAGGCGGTCGATGCGGAACACGCTGGCGGAATCGTGGGACATGGATGACAGTGCCTGGTGAAAGCGCGGCACGAGACCGCAGGAACTGCAGTCTGGAACCTCAAGTCCCCTTGAGGTCAAGCGGTTGGTCAGTCGATGGGCGGCAGGAACCGCCGCAGGTCGCTTCCACCCACGGGTTTGGTGAGCAGGAAGTCGATGCCGGCGATTTCAGCCTCGTCGCGGTCGGCGGCGGCCGAACTGCCGGTGACCGCGATGATGACCAACTGGGTGCCCACCCGCTGGCGCAACTGGCGCGCCACCTCGCTGCCGCGGATGCCTGGGAGGCCCAGGTCGAGCAGCACGCAGTCGGGGGAGAAGTGGTCGAGCAGGCCGATGGCGGCCTCGCCGGAACTGGCGCCCTGCACGAGGTACCCGTCGGATTCGAGCAACATGGCGAGCGTGTCGCGCACGTCGGCATCGTCCTCGACGATCAACACTCGCACCTCTTCATTGGTGGCGGACATGGACATGGCACCCCGGAAACCTTGTCGAGCGCCCATTTTAAGGGGTCCGGGCCCACCGGGGTGCTCGAGGGACCCCCGGAGCGCCCGTCAGCGGGGGCGGCGCCGCCAGAGACGCTGGAGCAGCTGGCCGGCACCGAACAGCACGACCCACGGCAACGCCGCGAACTCGAACATCAGGATCAGGCCGAACACCCAGCCGAGCGCATCGCTGCCGAGGACCTTGGCCAGCATCAGCATGCTGACGGGGAACCCGAGTGCCACCGCGGTCACGAGCACCGCCGTGCCGCCGTGGTGGCGTTCCAGGTGATTGACGGACATGGGCGCCGCCGTCAGGCGGGAAGGCTGGACTCGCATGGCACAACGCTTTCGAACAGGGAGATCAAGGTCCCCATTGTTCGAATCCACTGATTCACGCCAATTGCGTCGGAGGGGTCCCCATGTTTCATTTGTTGCCGACGGAACAGTGGCCCGTCAGCCCTTCGCGCGCGCCCGGCCCCGCGGCGCAGGTGCAAACGACTGGAACGCCTCCGCCAACCCCAGCACACGGCCCGCGTCGGCCGCCTGGTATCCGGGCAAGCCGTCCACCGCGGCCTGGAATACCGGCCCGCGCAGGATGGTCAGCAACTCCTGCACGTCGTCGCGCTCCAGGCTGCGTTCGTCGCACAGCAGGAAGTAGCGCTCGCGGTGGCTCGGGATGAAGTCGAGCTTGAACTGGCGGGCCGGGGTTTCCACGCCATACGCCGCGTCGGCCATGCCGCTGGCCACGAAGGCCGCCACCGCGGCATGCGTGTACTCGCACTGCTCGAACCCCGAGATGCGCGCCGGCGCCACCTTGGCCTGTTGCAGCAGCAAGTCGAGCAGCAGCCGGGTGCCGGAGCCGGGCTGGCGGTTGATGAACCGCACGCCGGGCCGGGCCAGGTCCCTCGGTTCGTAGATCTTCTTCGGGTTGCCGGGGGCCACCATCAACCCCTGGCTGCGCACGGCCACATGGATCAGCCGGTAAGCCCGCGCGGTGAGCCAGGGCCGGTAGTGGTCCACCACGGCGGGTTCGAATTCACCGATGGGCACCGCGAACCCGGCCAGCTCGCACACCTGGTTGTTCAGTGCGGCCACCGCCTCCACGCTGCCGCAGTACCGGAACTCGTGTGGCACCCTCGACCCCAGCAGCCGGCTGCGCAACGCCTCGACGGCAAACCCGTGGTTCGCATGGATGCGCAGCAGCGGCGCGCTGGGCGAGCTGACTTTCTCGATCTCGGCCTCCAGTTCCGACGCGAGCGAATCCAGCACCGGCGACAGCCGGGCGCGGATGCGCCGGTCGGCCCAGACGAGCTTGCCCCCGAGCGGGGTCAGCACCGATCCCTTGCCCCGCGACTTCACCAGCAACGGGGCGCCCATGAGCTGGTCGCCTTGCCGGATCAGTTGCCACGCGTGCCGGTACGACACATTGGCCGCCTGGCAGGCCGCGAGCAGGCTGCCGTGTTCGTGCACCCCCACCAGCAGGTCGACGAGGCGCTGCGCGAGGGCGCTGCCGTCGGGGCCGATGATGCTCCATTGCGGGTGGATCGTGACTTTGTGCATGGTTCGCTTGTGCTGTGCACAGCCGATGAACTGCGCGTTGGGGCGCTTATTGTGCGCGTCACCGATGGTCGCTACAGTCGGGCGATCCTTATGCCGTCTTCCACCTATGAGCGAACAAAAGATCGAGTTCTACAAAGGCCCGGCCGGCGGCTGGGGTGCCCTCAAGAGCGTCGCCAAACACCTGCTGCAGGAAGGCGCCCCCGCCAAGGGCGCCCGCACCATGCTGTCGGCCAACCAGCCCGATGGTTTCGACTGCCCGGGTTGCGCCTGGCCTGACCGCAGCCACACGTCCACGTTCGAGTTCTGCGAAAACGGCGTCAAGGCCGTCGCGGCCGAATCCACGTCCCGGCGGGCGACGCCCGAGGTCATCGGCGCGCACACGGTGTCGTGGTGGGCCGAACAGTCCGACCACACGCTCGAGCACCAGGGCCGGCTCACCGAACCCATGGTGTACAACCCCACCACCGACCGCTACCAGCGCATCGCCTGGGACGACGCGTTCGCGCTCGTGGCCCGCGAACTGCAGGCCCTGCCCGACCCGAACCTCGCGAGCTTCTACACGTCGGGCCGCACCAGCAACGAGGCCGCGTTCCTGTACCAGCTGTTCGTGCGCGAGTACGGCACCAACAACTTCCCCGACTGCTCGAACATGTGCCACGAGCCGAGCGGCAGTGCACTCAAGCCCACCATCGGCGTGGGCAAGGGCACGGTCACGCTGCACGATTTCGAGCAGGCCGACCTGATCCTCATCTTGGGCCAGAACCCCGGCACCAACCACCCGCGCATGCTCGGCGAGCTGCGCGACGCGGCCAAGCGCGGCGCCCGCATCGTCAGCGTCAACCCGCTGCGCGAACGGGGCCTCGAGCGCTTCGCCAACCCGCAGAGCGTGGCGGAGATGGCCACCCTCGGCTCCACGCCCATCAGCTCGCACTATGTGCAGATCCGCATCGGCGGCGACTTCGCGTTCCTCAAGGGCCTGTGCAAGCTCGTGCTCGAGGCCGACCAACACGCGAAACTCAACGGCCTGGACCCCATCGTCGATTCGGCCTTCATTGCCGAACACACCACCGGCTTCGACACGTTCATGCAGGACGTGCTCGACGAAGACTGGGCCATGATCGAGCTGGAGAGCGGCCTGTCGAAGGCGCAGATCGATGCGGTGGCAAGCCAGTACATCTCGGCCGAACGCGTGATCGCATGCTGGGGCATGGGCATCACCCAGCACCAGCATTCGGTGGCCACCATCCAGATGATCCTGAACCTGCTGATGCTGCGCGGCAACCTGGGGCGCCCGGGCGCCGGGGTGTGCCCGGTGCGCGGCCACAGCAACGTGCAGGGCGACCGCACCATGGGCATCTTCGAGAAGCCCACGCCGGCGTTCCTCGACCGCCTGGGCCAGGTGTTCGGTTTCGAGCCGCCGCGTGCGCACGGCTTCGACACCGTGGGCACCATCGAGGCCATGCTCGACGGCCGCTGCAGGGTGTTTTTCGCGATGGGCGGCAACTTCGCCGCCGCCACACCCGACACCAACGCCACGTGGCGTGCCTTGCAGTCGTGCGACCTCACCGTGCACGTGGCCACCAAGTTCAACCGCAGCCACGTGATCCACGGGCGCCAGGCGCTGCTGCTGCCATGCCTCGGCCGAACCGAGATCGACATCCAGGCCGGTGGCAGCCAGGGCGTCACGGTGGAAGACTCGATGAGCATGGTGCACCTGTCGGCCGGGCTCAATGCGCCGGCCTCGGAGCACCTGCTGTCCGAGCCCATGATCGTGGCGAAGCTGGCGAAGGCCACGCTGCCCCACAGCAAGACCCCATGGCTCGACCTCGTGGCCGACTACCGCCTGATCCGCGAGCGCATCGAGGCCGTGTTCGACGACTTCGCCGGCTTCAACGACCGCATCACCGCGCCGGGCGGCTTCCGCCTGCGCAACACGGCGTCCGAGCGCACCTGGGTCACCGCGTCCGGCAAGGCCGAGTTCCGCGCGCATCCGATTCCGCGCGACACCTTCGCGCACCGCGCGCGCCGCAACCCCGCCCACCTCGACACCGTCGTGCTCACGCTGGCCACCGTGCGTTCGCACGACCAGTACAACACCACGGTGTACGGCATGGACGACCGCTACCGCGGCGTGTACGGCCACCGCCGCGTCGTGTTCATCAACAAGGACGACCTGCGCCAGATCGGCCTGAAGGGTGGCGACTGGGTCGACATCACCAGCCTCTACGCCGACGGCGTGGAACGCCGTGCCGACAAGTTCATGCTGGTCGAGTACGACATCCCGCGCGGCAACATCGCGAGCTACTACCCCGAGACCAACCCGCTGGTGCCGCTGCAGAGCTTCGCGATCGGTGCACGCACGCCCACGTCCAAGTCCATCCCGGTGAAGCTCACGTGCCACGATGCGGGCAAGGCCGCTTGACGACCTCGAGGCCGCCGCGCTCGCGCGGCTGGCCGAACTCGACACCGGAGATGGCGTGCCCCTCACCCGCCTGGCCAAGCAACTCGACCAGCGTGTCAGCGTGCTGATGCGCACGTTCACGATGCTGAGCGACGCCCGCCTGGGTGGCGTGGCCGGCCCCGGTTTCGTGCGCATCGCGGAAGACGAAGGCCGCTGGCGCGCGTGGGCCACCCCGGCGGGCCGCGCTTTCCTGGCACACCCATGACCGAACCCATTCGCACCGTCGACGTGTGGCGCAACGGCGGCCCGGCCCACACCGACCAGGTGGCCGTCGAGACCCCGGTGGCGCTGGTGTTCAACGGCATCTCGCACGCCGTGATGATGGCCACGCCCACCGACCTCGAGGCCTTTGCGCTCGGCTTCGCGTTGTCCGAAGGCCTGCTGCTGTCGCGCGCGGAGTGTTACGGCATCGAGGTGGTCGAGGGAGACGCGGGCATCGAGGTGCAGATCGACGTGGCCACCGCGGCCGAGGTGCGGCTGAAGGACCAGCGGCGATCACTCGCGGGCCGCACCGGCTGCGGCCTGTGTGGCATCGACAGCCTCGTGCGGCTCGATCTCTCGCCCGAGGCCCTCGTGCCGGCGCCGTGGGTGGCGTCGCTCACCCCCGACACCGTGCAGCGCGCGCTCGCCGCGATGGGCGGCCGCCAGCCCATCAACGCCGCCACCGGTGCCTGCCACGCGGCCGGCTGGGCCGACACCCGCGGCGACATCGTCGACGTGGCCGAGGACGTGGGCCGCCACAACGCGCTCGACAAGCTCCTCGGCCGGCGCGCCGCCGCCGGCCTCGCGAACGGCGAGGGATTCGTCGTGATGTCGAGCCGCGCGAGCTACGAGCTCGTGCGCAAGTGCGCCCGGCTGGGAGTGCCGGCGTTGGCGACCATCTCGGCGCCCACGTCGCTTGCGATCGACATTGCACGAGCGGCCGGATTGACGCTCTACGGGTTCGTGCGGCCGGGACAAGCCGTCCGGTATGCGGGCGGCAATCCGGGTAGACCGCTTGTGTGATGTGGGCAGGGGCCCGGAACGGAACAGCACACCATCGGCGTTGCCGTCACCTGCAGGCTTCAAGTGCGGCGGAACATTGGCCTATGGCCCAGGACCTTCTCAAGTCCGGGCCTTGATGTCGCGTCAGCGGCCCGGTCGATTGAGTTCCGCAATGCGTGCGTCGATGGTGTCGAAGTACGCTTCCCCGCGAGCCGCCATCTCCATCCGCGGATGTGGTTTGTCCAGACTTTCGAACGCGTCAATCAAGTCTCCACGCCGCCTCTCGGGAAGTTCGGCAAGCGCGGCCAGGATCTCCTGTTGGGGCGTCGCTTCTTCAGTGATCTCGTGCAAAGCATGTTCCTCCATGCGATGCAAATGAGGGTTCTCGATGATGCTCTGCAGGAGCGCCTCCGCCTCGTCCGTGGAGCCGGGGTTGAGTTCCTTCAGACTCAAAGCGGCCGTATGCAGCAGATAGTCGCTGTAGCTGCGCTGCTTGTCTTCGAACGCGCGAATGACGTCTTCGTGGTCGACTTCACCGGGGTTTTTCATTTGCGCAAGCAATTCCTCGGGAATCTCCCCTCGTTCAAACTCGGCATCGAATGCCCCTCGGGGATGACCCTTCATCAACTCAAAGATCTCGGCACCAGCGTCTCGAGCTTTCGCCTTGGCAGTGCGATTCAGCTGGGTCGTGTCCTCAGGCCCTTGGTGGATGACTTCGTGGCCTGAGGTGGCCTTGGCTGCCCGGTCATAGTTCACTTTTGCAGTCTTTTTCTGGGCAAGCCTGGCCGCTTTCTCCTCTTCCCCGCGGATGAAATTGGCCGTGAACGCGGTTGGTTCATCGGCGTGCATCAGTCTCGCGAGCGAATTTTCCCCAAGCACTTTGCCCGGCTTTGGCTGCAGTGCGCTGCGGGGGGGCATGGACGGTGCCGATGCCGAGGCGGAGGTCGAACTACGCCGCTTCAAGCCAGGCAGCGAGAAGCCAAATATCTGGCTCTTTTCACTGCGCGGCTGCGGCGCTGGCGCGGAGTTGTCCCCGGCACTCGCTTTGGGCTTCTTGGTGGCATGCGAAAGGCCAATGCGACTGAAAACGGACATGGTGTAGGCCTGCGGGATGGAAAGATGTCGCCAAACGGCTCGAACTCACCCAGTGTGGCCCCCTCGGAGACGGATGCGCTGCCACAGGCGAAGCCAAGCTCTGCTACGCGAAAATCGCCATCCAGGTCAATCCAGCGAAACCACCCGGTCCCCTTCGCCAGGGCGGCACCCATCCGCGATCGGTGTCCACCCCCGGTGGACGACGGCCTGCCGGCCATCGTGGCAGATCTCGACACGCTCGCTGCCGGGCAGGCGTTCCCGCACGAAAGCTTCGAGTGCGGATGGCAGGCTGACCCGCAGCTTCATGGCGAATCGATCGCTCTCCGGATGGTCGTCCAGGTGCAGCATCGGCACGAACGCCGAAGCGAACATCAAGGCGTGCGAGTCCACATTCACGGGTTCCGGCGCGTAGTCCGCATCGTGGAGCCAACGCTGGGCTCGCCCGCGCAAGTCTGCGCCGTCGGCCAGGCCGCCCCAGGCCACGGCAAGCAGTTCCGCCACCCATTGGTTGCAGTTCTGGTAGCGCAGGCTGAACGGGTAGGCATTGGCGCTGTAGCTCGCCGCCAGCAGGTTCAGGACACGCGGCGTGTCGAGCGAGGCACGTCGCAGCGACTGCGTGGCCTCGGCCGGAAGCCGCACGATCGAGATGTAGCCGGCCGAAGGGTCATCCATGCCCATGGTGAACCCGGCGAGCCCCTGATCGTAGATCCGCGGCCGGCTTTCGTCGCAAGCGTAATAGAGCTGGCGCGCCGCCCATGCGCCGCTGTCGCTCCGCCACGCAACGGCAGCATGGGAGTAACGGATGCGAAAGCGCGAGAGATCGAGGCCGGAGCGGCTGATCAGCGCGGCACCATCCTCCGTGGAGCCGAGTTCTTCGCGAACGACGGCTGCAAAGCGCAGCAGGCGGGCCTGCTGGCCGGCCGACATCGAGGCGGTACGGGTGCAGAACTCGGATGACCCCCGGGCCTGGGCCGTGCCCGCCGCGACGGCGGCCACCAGGACGATCGCGCGGCCGATTTTCAAAGGCGCACCGGACGCGCGGCCAGTTCGTCGTACCAGTCGTCGGCCAGCACCAGGTAGAACGGCTCATGGACCGTCTCGCTGTGCGCGAACTCGAACCCGTACACGCGCCGCTGCGCGTGGACGAGGTCGCCACGACCCAGGCCTTGCTTGTCGGCGATGGCCTGCGGCAGGTCGAGCACGATGCGCTGGTCCACCGCCGCATCGGCTTGCATCGTCACCCGCGTGATGCCGGGGCGATCCGGTGCCTTGGCAACTTCGACGATGCGGTAGTCACCAGTGGCGGTCTTGTCATTGCCCGTCGAGCTGTTGCTCGATCCGCGAAGCGAGTCGGACACACTGCCGCTGGACGCCGAACCCGCGCTGGAGGCCGACGAGGTGAAGCTGTCCGCATTCGCATGCGACGCGCACCCGAGGACGGTGGCGAGGCAGGCGACTCTGAAGGCGATGCGAAAGGTCATCAAGAACTCCTTGAAATGAAACAAGATGGATGGGGCCGGTGGCCCGCTACCCGGCGAATGGACCAGGTTCGAAGGAACGATCGATTGTGTCGTGAACGGCCCGCGTCTGCGCGGGGCCTCCTGCAAGGCGCGCGTGCATTTCGGCGGCCACCTGCTCGTAGGAGCAGATGGTGCGATCGAGCACCTCCCCGAGTTCGGGCTGCTCGAAGCCTTCCGCCATGCCCCCCAGCAGCAATGCCGACAGGTCCGCGCCAGGCGCTTCGGCTCGCATTCTTCGAGCCAGCGGAACAATGCTGCCCGGCGCGGCGGCCGGTACCAGCGTGACCAGGCAGATGGCCCGGACCGCAGGCACCGCCGTGCGCAGGTCGGGCATCGATTGCATGTCTTCGAACGACAGGTGGCGGGCATCGAGACTCAGCTGCCGCAGGATGCGGACCAGCAACTCGGTGGCCAGGTCGTCGCCCGGGGCACCCAGGCCAACGCACAGCACGATCGGCGCCGCATCCTGCGGTGCATTCGATTCAGTGCGCTGGCGAAACATCCGCCTCTCGCGAAGCATGCGGCCGGAGCTGGTCTCTACCAGCACCGTGGTGCGTTCGGTGGGCGAGGCCGAGGGCCGTTCGGCACCCGCGAGCGTCTCGACGACTTGCACGATGGCCGTTCGAAGTTCGGTCTGCTGTCGAAGGGTGGTGCGGCCGTTCGCGAAGTCGACCACGCCGAATCGAAGCGAAGGCATCAGCACGGCGTCGCAATAGGCCGCGAACGACCGTCGCTTCAGGAACTCGCGCGCCCCTGCGATGATCTCGCCCGAATCCCCGGACAAGGCGCGCTGGTAGAACTTCTGGGCCATGGTCAGGGCCGGGCCGTCGCCCAGCACGATGTCCAGGAAACCCAGGGATTCGGCATGGCGGCCGGCGACGGCGAGACACAAGGTCAACGGCGTGGCGATGATGACGCCGGCAGGCCCCCACAGCCAGCCCCAGAAAAGCGTTGCCAGCACGATGGAAAGCCGTGACAGGCCCGTCGCCTGGCCGTAGACGCGGGGCTCGATGACATGCGCGGCGAGCAAATCGATCACCAAGAAAACCGCCGCCGTGAGCAGCATGAGCGTCCAACCCTCGGACACACCCAACGCGAGGGCCATGGCAAGCAGCGCCACGACCGGAACGCCCACATACGGCACGAAGCGCATCACCGCCGACAGCGCGGCGAACAATGCAGCCTCCGGCAAACCCACGCACGTCAATGCAACCCAGATGGCCAGGCCGAAGCCGATGTTGACGGCGAACTGGCGCGCCAGGTATCGGGAAAGCCGTTCACCGGCATCGTTGATCGCTGACGTGGTGGCACTCAGGTCGGCCCCTCCGACCAGGCGGATGAACCGATCCCTCAGGGACTCCCGTTCCAGGAGCAGGAAGATCAACACGAGGACGATGATGCCGGCGCTGCCGATCGGTCCCCACGCCCAGGACAGCAGGCGCTGCACCCGCTCCATCGGGGCCGGCTTTGGCGGGCGAACCTCGACCGGGATCGCTTGCCCCGCCGGCACAAGCTGGGCGGAGCCATCGGGCGCATCGAGCATCTGCTCGGCGGCGCCCCAGGTGCGGTCCATCGCCGAGAAGGCGAATCGTCGAAGCGCGTGCAGGTTCTTGTCGAGCCGTGCCTGGTAGGCCGGCAGGTTGCCGGGGATCCGCAGCGCATGGAAGCCGATCAGGCCGCCCAGCAAGGAGATCACCACCACCGATGACAAGACGGCGGCCAGCACCGACGACACATGGCCGAGCCCCACGTCACGCAACTTGCGGACAAGCGGGCTGATCGCAAAACACAGCACCACCGCCATGGTCATCGGCACGAGTATCGATCGCCCCAGGTGGAGCAGGGCCAGCACGGCTGAAGCCGCCAGCACGATCAGTGCGGCGCCCCAGGCCTTCGGCAACGTCGTGCCGGGCGATTGGAGGGTGTCCATGTTCGATCTCATCACTGGCGGCATGCTGAACTAAAGCGCCTGCGTCATTTCAAGTACGCAACCAGTTGGTCCGCCCCGTTGTCAATGCCGGCCTCGGACGCGCTCATGGCGCCCATGCCCGCCTTGAGGTTCCATGCATTCGGGTACTGCTTCGACACGTAGGCACCCAGGAGCTTGTTGGTCGGGGCATCGTAGATTTCCACGGCGAAGCTGACGGAACCGGTCAGGGCGCCCTCCTTGCCTCGCACCGCCTGCACGGCGTTGTAGGGGCCACCCAGCAAATCGAACCGGGACAAGGTGCTCAGGACGGCCGTGTTGGCCTTGGCCCCGGTGAGGGTGAGCTTGATGCGCAACACGTCTTCGCCCGCACCCGGAACGACCCTGAACCGGGTCTGCAGCTTCTCCGTGAATCGGGTTTTCATGGATTTCGCCAGGTGGGCTTTTTCTTGCTCCGAGATGTCATCGAACTGGCTGTCGGTGCCTCGGTAGATCACGACCGGATCGATGGTGACGGCGGCGTATTTGCCCCAGTCCGTGTCACTTTTGTATTCGTAAGGAACGCGGCCGGTCGCATCGTGCTCGTTCGCACGCAACTGCTGTGACGACGCAAGCCCCGAATAGGCCGTGGGCTGCGTGGTGGAGCAAGCGGCCAAGGTGACGCAAAGCGCCAAGGCGGCGACGCGGCAAACGTTGAGCAAGGTGGGCATATGGGTTTCCATTTCGGTGGGTGTCTTACAGACGAATGAGATTGGCGGAGCGCCTGTGCCTCTGCCGTGACGCCGGGCGCGGCATGACGGCCAGACAAACCAGGAACCCCAGCAGGTTTGCGAAGAGGCGCAGGGATCGGAACATGGGGATGACTCCTGGAACGTGCGTGGGACCGGCCAGCGGTTAAAACGATACGGTACCGACCTGTTTCATTATTGAGCCAGCCTCGTTGGTGTGTCAACAAAAGAGTACGATCCCGTTCCATTTAGAAAGGTGACCATGAGGGTGAGGACCCAGGCGCGGCGTGACGCCATCGTTGCGGAGGCGGCCAAGCTGTTCGAGGAAAGCGGCTACGAGGGTGCGTCCATGAGTGAACTCTCGAAGCGCCTCGGGGGGTCGAAGGCAACGCTCTATCGCTACTTCCCGTCCAAGGAGTCGCTCCTCGTGGCGGTCGTGCAGGCGGTCGCCACCTCCCATCTGACCGAGGCCGTGAACGGATTCACGCAGGACACACGAGGCGAGTTCGACCTCAAGGAAGCCCTTCAGCGCTTCGGTGAAAAGATGCTGGCGGTGATGAACAACGACCGGCGGGCGACGGCGATCTACCGCGTGGTCATCGCCGAATCGGGGCGAACTCCGGTAGGCCAGCTGTTCTATCAGTCAGGCCCCAGCGAATGCATCGCTGCGATCAGCAGCGTGCTTGGCGAAGCCATGGATCGCGGGGAACTGCGTCAAGCGGACCCCCGCGTGGCCGCCCTTCAATTCACGTCGCTGTTGACGGCCGAAACGGAAATGCGGATCTATCAGCAGGAGCCGCCCGCCATCACTCACGCACAGATCGGTGAGATGGTCGTTCGGGCGGTCGAGCAGTTCTTGTTCGGCGCCTCGCCCCGGTAGCATCCGAACCCGCCACACAGGGGCGACACGCCAGCGCGCGACGGGCTTGCCAACAAAGTCCGCAATCCCCCCTTGAACCGACTTCATCGACCGTGCGGGATGCCGAAGAGACGGCATCAGTTGTCGCTTGAACCCACCCAAGATGGGCCGAGGCGGCTGCACTGCATTGGCCGTCGAGGCCGTCAAGGGAGTTCACACGATGAGTCTTTCGAACCTGAGGATCGGTTCGCGCTTGGCGCTGGCCTTTTCCGTTGTCATTGCGCTGCTGTTGGTGACGCTGGGCGTCGCCATCTCTGTCCTCAATGGATCGAGTACCGTCATGGACAGCGTGGTGGATGAACGCTACGCGCAGATTGCGCTGAGCAACACGATCAAGAACGTGGGCGATCGTGGCGCGAACACTCTCGGACGGATTCTGCTGGCCTCCAATCCCGGCCAGTTGAAGAAGTACATGGACGAGTACGCGGCCATCCGCACGGCCAACACCCAGAACCTGGCCGACTTCGAGAAGCTCCTCCGTTCCCCCGAGAGCAAGGCGATCTTCGAAGAGCAGTCGAAGGCTCGCAAGGTGTACGGCGCCGCGGTGCGCAAAGTCTTCGATTTGCTGGCGGCCGGCCAGCGCGACGAAGCCATGGCCGTGTACCAGAACGAGTTGGCCGAGCCGCAGGCGCGCTACTACGCGCAGCTCGACACGATGGTCGATCTGCAGGCGCGAAGCATGGTCAGCGATGTGGCCAGTGCCAAGGACAAGTCGCAGCGGGCAAAGCGCCAGATGGTTGCAGCGTCGGTGCTGGCGGTGCTGATCAGCGTGGGCACGGCCTACGGCATCACCCGATCCATCACCCGGCCCATCCAGCGCGCCATCGCGCTCGCGGAATCCGTGGCTGAAGGCAACCTGACCTACCAGGTGCAGCCGGAGGGAACGAACGAGGTGGGACGCCTGATCACGGCGCTCCAGCGCATGGTCGACAGCCTGCACCGCATCGTCTCCGAGGTGCGCAGCGGTGCGGACACCATTGCCACGGCGGCCCACGAAGTGTCACAGGGCAACATGGACCTGTCGACCCGCACGGAGCATCAGGCCGGCGCGCTTCAGGAGACGGCGTCGGCGATGGAGCAGTTGACCTCGGCGGTCAAGCTCAGTGCCGACAGTGCCAACCAGGCCAGCAAGTCGGCGATGTCAGCCTCCACGGTGGCCTTGCAGGGTGGTGAGGTCGTGGGTCAGGTCATCAACACCATGAACTCGATCTCCACGTCGTCCAAACGGATTGTCGAGATCATCGGCGTCATTGACGGCATCGCCTTCCAGACCAACATCCTCGCGTTGAATGCGGCCGTCGAGGCGGCTCGCGCGGGGGAACAGGGCCGGGGCTTCGCCGTCGTCGCCAGCGAAGTTCGCAGCCTGGCGCAGCGCAGCGCGCTCGCGGCCAAGGAAATCAAGACGCTGATCGACGCCTCGGTCAACCAGGTTGACGAGGGCAGCAAGATGGTCGAACACGCGGGTGCCACGATGCAGCGGGTCGTCACCAGCATCAAGCACGTCAGCGACGTCGTGGCGGAGATCAGCGCGTCGAGCCGAGAGCAGAGCATGGGCATCGAACAGGTGAACTCAGCGATCCTCGAGATGGACGAAACCACGCAGAAGAACGCGGCGATGGTGGAACAAGGCACGGCCTCGGCAAGTGCCCTGCAGGATCAGGCCAGGCAACTTGCCGATGCCGTGCGAGCGTTCGCGCTCTAGGACACGCCGCGCGCCCCCCGCGCCATGGCGGCCAGACGGGAGTCCACCGCCGTCATGACGAGGTCACGGAGCCGTTGCTCCGCAATCAACCCGTCAGGGAGAAAAATAAGTGCCAACGACCTTGTCTCACCGCCCATCGTGGCGGCTGCGGGACCGCATCAGGCTGGACGCTCACCTGGGCGCGGCACCTGCCGCGGCCCAAGTCAAACCAGACGTCCAGCGTTTCATCGACGCCCATCGCCAGCAGGGCTTTCGCTGTGCCTCGCTCGACCCGTTGGGGATCGCCAATCCCGTCGACGCGCGATGTCTCTCGCCGGAGCGATTCGGGCTGTTGCCGGCTGACACCCTGACGGCGGATGGTTCGGCGCTGCTGGGCGCCCACGATGTCCACGCGTTGGATCAGCGCCTCAAGGCCATCTACTGCGGGTCACTGGCGCTGGACTGTTCCGGCGTGCGCGACGAGACTCGCCGCGCATGGCTCCATGCCTGGATGGAGTCCGCCACCGGGTTCTCGCACGGCGGCGGGAAGGGCCTCCTGGATCGGCTCATCCAGGTCCAGGCGTGGGAGCATCATGTGGCCCGGCACTTTCCTCATGCGAAGCGCTTCTCGCTCGAAGGATGTGAAGCGCTGGTGCCGCTGCTGGATGCCTTGTTCGAAGAAGCCGCCGCTCACCGCATCGATGAGGTCTTCATGGGAATGCCCCATCGCGGGCGAGTCAATGTGCTGGTCAACGTGCTGGGCATGCCGCCCGACGAGGCGCTCGCCCATTTCGATCCGGAGGCTCGGCCTGCGGAACTGCACCACGACCTGATCTATCACCTGGGAGGTCAACGCGTCCTGGCGACACACCACGGCGAGATCTCGGTCACGCTGGCGCACAACCCGTCCCATCTGCAGAGCGTTTACCCCGTGGTCATCGGCATGACGCATGCCCGCCAAACCCGGCCGGCGTCTCGGCGGGGGATCGGCGAAGCCATGGCTGTCGTGCTGCACGGCGACGCCGCCTTCGCCGGCCAGGGCGTCGTGATGGAAACGCTGGCGATGGCGCAGAAGCCGGGCTACTCGGTGGGCGGGGCCGTGCACGTGATCATCAACAACCAGCTGGGTTTCACCGAACCCAACATGATGAACGCCCAGGCGCCGCACTATTGCACCGACGTGACCCGCATGGTCGATGCCCCCGTGCTGCGCGTCAATGCGGATGCGCCGGAGGAGATGGGCCGTGCCGCCCGGATCGCCCTCACCTACCGGATGGCGTTCGGCACCGATGTGGTCATCGACGTGATCGGCTATCGCCGGCTGGGCCACTCCGAGCATGACGTGCCCTCGCTGAGCAGCCCGCGGATGTACGCCATCACGGAGCTCAAACCCTCGGTCGTGGATGCGTACGGGGCGGCCCTGGCCTGCGCCGGCATGGCACCACACGCCGACATGGGCGCCTACATCACGTCCGGGCGATCCGCGGCGAGCGAGGCCTTTGCGCGCAAGGCCATGCATCCTCACGCCCCACGGACCGCTGCACAACCGCCCCTGCCGCGGATCCCCCCGCTTTCACGCGCCGTGCTTCAGGCCACGGTGTCGGCCATGACCCGGCTGCCCGAAGGCTTCGAGGCGCATCCGCTTGTCCTGGCGATGATTCAGCGGTGGCACCTCATGGCGGCCGGCGAGAGCGCCTGCGTGGACTGGTGTTTCGCGGAGAACGTGGCGTACACCACCACCCTGAAAGCCGGCATCGGCGTGCGCATTTCCGGGCTCGACGTGCGCCGGGGAACGTTCATGCACCGGCAGGCGGTGTGGTACGACCAGGCGGCGGCGGTCATCGACGGCAGCGAGTTCATCCCGCTCCAACACTTGGGTGAGGATGCAGCACGGTTCGACATCTTCAACTCGGTGCTGTCCGAAGAGGCCGTGCTGGGCTTCGAGTACGGCTACAGCGTGCAGGACCAGCGCTCCCTGGCGATCTGGGAGGCGCAGTTCGGCGACTTCGTCAACGGCGCACAAGTGTTCGTCGACCAGTACATCAGCGCCGGTGAGGAAAAGTGGGGATGCAGCTCCGCCCTGGTTCTCCTGCTTCCCCACGGCCACGAAGGCGTGGGGCCGGAGCATTCAAGTGCACACCTGGGCCGGTTCCTGGCGCTTTGCGCTGGGGACAATCTGCGCGTGGCCAGCCCATCCACCTCGGCGCAGTGGTTCCATCTGCTTCGGCGGCAAGCGTTCTCAGCCGTGCGCAAGCCGCTCGTCGTGATGACACCCAAGACCGCACTCTACAAGGAGGCGGCATCGCATTCGCCCGTCCGGCATCTGCTGGCGGGGGAGTTCCAGCCCGTCCTGGACGATGCCGGCGAGGTCGACCCTTCGGCCGTCACCCGCGCGGTGTTGTGCAGCGGCAAGCTGTACTACGACCTCGAGCGCGCGCGCCTGGCGGGCGGCTTCTCTCACGTGGCCCTGCTGCGTCTCGAGCAGTTCCATCCCTTCCCGCATGCCGAGTTGCGCCGGGTACTTCAGCAGTACCCCCGGCTGCGCACCTTGGCATGGGCCCAGGAAGAAAACAAGAACCAGGGCGCCTGGGCCTTCGTGCGCGATGAACTGATCGCGCTGTGCGCACCGCGCATCGCACTGCAACATGTGGCGCGGCCGGACACCGCGTCGGGTGCGACGTCGTTCCATGCCGTTCACCTGCGCGAGCAGGGCGAGCTGGTGGCCCGCGCCATGGGCCCGGAGGGCTCGGCGCACTGAGAGACCGAGGGGTTGCCCTGCCTGCAAGCGCAGTGGATTGCATTCGTGCCATCGACGGGCTTGCACGCGGTCACCCCGCGGTCTTGTCGACACGCAACGACCCCGCCGAGTCGTCCAGCGTGAACTGCCCGGCGACCTGCGGCAGGAACTCGTCCGTGGCCTTGCGGCACCCTCCCCAGTCCAGGTAGTCGTCGAGGATGATGCTGCCGCCCACGACCAGCCGGGGGAACACCCGTTCCAGGCACGTCTTGACCGGCTCGTACCAATCGACGTCCACGTGCGCCAGGGCGACGGGGCCGTCGAGCACCAGGGTGTCCTGCACCAACCCCTTGATGAGTGAGATGGCGTGCCGGTCGCAGTCCAGGTCGAAGCTCGCCAGGTTGGCCTTGACCACGTCATACAGGTCGTCGAGGTAGCCGTAGTAGCGGTCACCCCCGATGCCCGTGGACTGTCCCTGCACGATGGTGCGGTAGCGGGCGTGGACGTCGCCCGTGTCGTCCGCCGTGGGCGGCGGGATCATGCCGAAGACGTCGTACACACGGAGCGGCCGCTCCCGGCGCTTGACCGACGCCAGCAGGATCGCCGAGCCGCCCAACGCACAGCCGGCCTCCAGGAAGATGCCCTCGAGGTGCCTGGCCTCGATGGCACGGCTCGTGGTGACCAGCGCCGCGAGCTTGCGGTCGGTCAGGTAGGTCAGCCTCCTGTCGTGGATGCGGGCCAGCAGCCGCCGCTCCGACACGCTCAACCCCGCCAGCGGGCCCCCGGGGTGGAGGTGCCGAAGGGTACGGCGAAGGCGGTCCGCGAGGCGGTTGGACATGGCGGTTCCCTCCAGGAGCCTGGTTTGGGCGACGGATCACGGCCTTCACGGCCTTGTGAACCACAGTACCGGGCTTCCCGGCAAATGCCACGTTTTTTACAACTGGGGGTCGCCCGATCGTGCCGTCAGTTCACCCACCAGGATCTGCAAGGCACGGCGGTCCAGCGCCTGCAGGGCATCGGCCCGCACCGGATCGTCGCCCGGCAAGAACGACGCCGCGCCGAAGTCGCTGAGCAACGCCTGGCCCTGCCCGTTCACCAGCAGGTTGTGGGCGTACAGGTCGCCGTGGGTCAGGCCCTGCGCATGCAGGTGGGCCAGTGCCTCGGTGGCGGCGCGGGCCACGGAGGCCACCTGTGCCGGCGGCAGGCGCATGCCGGCGGGATAAACGTCGCGGGTGCAACTGGCCATGCTGGGTGGACCGGCCAGCGGCGCCCAGTGGGCCGCCAGCCGCGGCAGCACGAGCCCCTGGGTGTCCCGCGGGTGCCCGGCCAGCACACCCAACACCCCCACCAGGTGGGGGTGCCGGCCGGCCACCAGCGTGGCGGCCATCTCGCATTGCGGCAGGCCGTCGCTGGTGACGGTGCCCTTGAACAGCTTCAGCGCCACGTCCTCCACCGCCCCGGCGGCCGGCGTCCAGCGTGCTGCATGGATGTGACCCGACGCGCCCTCACCGATCAGGGCCTGCAGCTGCAGTTCGGCCCAGGGGATGGCGCGGGCATCGGCCGGCGTGGGCGCCGCCTGCTCGCGCGCCGCGCTGAACGGGTTGCCGGCATGGGCCAGCCAGGCCAGCCGCGGCAACGCCAGCAGCTCATCGGGCAGCGCATGCGCCACCCGCTCGAAGCGGTTGGCCGACAGCCGGATCAGCTCCAGCCGCTGCAGGCGGTGCAGGCCCGCGGGAAGCCGGACGAGGCGGTTGCCCGCGAGCATCAGCTTCTGTAGCCGGGTGCAGTGGGTCAACGTGGATGGCATCACGGCGATGCGGTTGTCGGTCAGGATCAACCAGCGCAGCGTGGGCGCCAGCGCCGCCGCGGGCACGTCGGCAATCTGGTTGGCCTTGAAACCCAGTGTGTCGAGCACGGGCAGGCGGCCCAGCACGGACGGCAGCGCGGTGAAGCGGTTGCTGGAAGCAAACAGCGTGTGCAGGCGGGCGAAGCGCGCAAGGCCGTCCGGCAACATGGAAAGCGCGTTGCCGGACACGTCCAGCACCTCCAGCGTGTCGGCGAGGGCCCGCACCTCGGCGGGCAGCTCGGTGAGGCCGCAGCCGCGCAGGTCCAGGTGGGTGCTGCCTCGCAGTTCTCCCGACCGCAGTCGGGCGAGGGTGGGCTCAGGGGCGGTCATCGGCATGAAGGGGGCCATCGAACGGGGCTGGAGGATCAGCCCGCATTCTCGGCCAGTTGCCGCTCACCAGGACTGCGGCGACTTCGGGGGCCGTGCGGCCACCGAACCGCGCAGACGCCCGGTCAGTGCTTCGGCGCGCCGTGATGCTGGCGGGCGCGCCAGCCCAGCACCGCCGCCACCCCGATGGCCATCATCAGCACGGCAGACGGTTCCGGCACTGCCGCGTGGATGCCTTCCGCGAAGACGAGGTCGTAGTCGGTGCTGAAGTGGTCGGGCGCAAACCCGCCGGTGAGCATCTGGCCGCCGGTGTAGCTGTTGTCCAAGGTCAGGCGCACGCCGAGGCTGTCGGTCGCGATGAACAGTTCCGCGACGTAGGTCTTGCCCACCTGCAGCGCGAGCGTCTGCGGCAGGTCGAAGTGGAACCAGTGGCTGCCCTGCTGGTCCACCGCCACCGGTGCGGATTCCGCGAGGATGTTGCCCGCGAGCCCGTCGAGCCCCGCCAGCCCATCGCGCACGCGCAGGATCACCTGGGTGTCGAAACCACCGAGCAGGAAATCGAACGCATCCACCGCCCCCAGCCCGGCCGTGAAGGACTGGCCGAACGACCGCGGCGCCAGCAATCCCGACGTGCCGGTGAACGGGCCGGGGTTCTGCTGGTCGATGGTGGCGATGGGCAGGGCCCATGCCGCTGACCCGGCGGCCAGCGACAGCAGTGCCGCGCCAACAACCCGAGCGAAACGCTTCGATGGTGAGTACGTCATGAAACCCTCCTGTGACGAACACGGTGCGGCCGCACCGGCGTCAGGTTGTACCACCGGCGTCCGGCAACGGCGGGTTCAAACTAGGGGGTGGGTGGGATGACAGCGCTTGGGGGCGACGGGTGGGCAAGGCCCCAATCCCCAAGTCGTCCCCGCCGTCATCGGTCCGCGAGAGGATGCCCCGCAGCCGCAAAACGGCGACGCTCCAGCATCCGTCCGGCGTGAGTTCAGGCGCCGACCCGATTCGGTTGCGAGGACTTCTGCGTGGCACGCATTGCATTGATGACCCTGCATGGTCAGGGCGTCATCCTGAAAGACTACGCCGACGACCTGCGCCGCCACCTGGCGCAACGGCTGGACACGGCGTGGGAAGACGTGGCGTTCGAACCCGTGTATTGCCAGGGCATCCTCCAGCCCAGCATGCGCGCGGTATGGCAGCGCACGCTGTCGGGCAGCCAGGTCCGGCAGCAGGAATGGCGCACGTTCCTGCTGTTTGGCCTGGCCGACATGGTGGGCCTCGAGGCGCGCAAGGAGTTGCCCGGCTCGACCTACGAACAGACCCAGCTCGAGATCGCCCGCAAGCTGCTCGCCGCACGCGACCAGCTGGGGGGCAACGGGCCGGTGGTGTTCCTCACCCACTCGCTCGGCTGCCAGATCCTGTCGAACTACCTGTACGACGCGCAATGTGTGCCGGGTGACATCACCGCCGGCATCTGGCGTGACATCGACGCCCACGCGATGGAGATCGCCGGCCACCCGTTGAACGACGACGAACGTGCGTTCCTGCGCGGTGACACGATCGCCTGCTGGGTGACCACCGGCTGCAACATCCCGGTGTTCGTGGCGGCCGACAACCGCATGCGCATCCGGCCCATCCGGGCACCGAACGACCACTTCCGCTGGTTGAACCTGTACGACCCGGACGACGCGTGCGCCTGGCCGCTGCAGCCGCTGGGCGCGGGCTACGACACGCTCGTGCACGACATGCGTGTCAAGACGACGCACCACGGCGACCCGTCGCGGCACACCGAACCGATGCGCCACACCGACTACTGGGGTGACGAGGATGTGCTGCGGGTGGTGTCGGGCACGCTGGACGAGCTGCTCGCCGAGTCGACGGCCGAAGCGGCCGCGTGGCCGGTGTGGGCGCCGAGCGCCGCCTCGAGCATGCGCGCCAGCGCATCCTCGGTGGACACCGCCCCTTCCGACAACCAGACCTGAACCTGGCCCGCGGCGAAGGTGACGCCGAGCAGGCGCATCACCTCGTCGCGTGCCCGCTGGCGGATGCCGTCGCGGGCGGTTTCGCCATGGTGGTGGAAGGCATCGGCCGCGCCGGTGAGCTGGGCCGCCGTCTGCACGCGGCCGAGACACGCCATCAGCCAGGCGTACACGTCGCAGTGGGCGAGGAAGATGCCGCAGCGGCGCAGCAGCGGCACGCTCTGCAGGCTCACTTCCACGGCCTCGTCGAACCGCTGCTGGGCGGTCAGCGCGGCCGTCAGGCCGGCGAGGGCCTGCGACAGCGTGAGGCCCTGCGAGCGGCGGTGCCGCGCCCGCTCGGCGAGCCGGTGGAACTGGTCGCCCGCCTGTTCGGCATGCCCCAGCTGCAGGTGCACGCGGGCCATGTCGGCCAGCAGGATGAGCACGTAACGTTCGATGCCGGCGGTCTCGGCCATGTCGAACGCGCGCTGCGACACGGCCAGCGATGCCTCGTGGCGCCCCTCGGCGGCGTGGATCAGGCCCTGCACGCGCAGGCGGCGCACGCGGTCGGCCACGGGCCAGCCCGCCCGCTCCATGGCCTCGGCCTGGGCCAGGGTGTCGCTGGCGCCGGCGAGGTCCTTGCTGGCCAGCAGCGCCTCGGCGCGCATGCGCAGGCACGCGTGCACCGGGCGCTCCTGGCGCAATGACGTGAACAGCGCCTGCGCCCGCTTCAGTGCCTCGACACAGCGCGACGTGGGCAGGCGGCCGTCGACGCCCCCACGCCCGAGCCACTGCCAGTAGCGCGCGGCCAGCAGCGGCGGCGTGGCGGCCGTCACGAGCGGTTCCACTTCCAGCAACCGGTGCATGCCCTCGCTCACCATGCCGGCCACGGCCAGCACCATCGACGACGACGTGGCCAGGGCCACCGCGATCTCGTCGTCACCCCCGGGGCCCGTGGCCCAGGCGAAGGCCGCGCGCACGTTGTTCATCTCGGCCCACAACCAGTCGAGGTCGCGCTGGCGCACGGCGCGGTCCACCAGCGTGCGCGTGGCCTCCGCGTGGCGGCGCAGCCAGTGGTCGATGTGGCCCGCCTCGGCGAGTCGCTCGAACGCATACGCGCGGGTGGTCTCCAGCAGCCGGTAGCGGGGCCGCGTGCCGTTGTCCACCAGCACGAGGGACTTGTCGACGAGGGCGCTGAGCAGGTCGAGCACGGCCCAGGCATCCACGTTGTTGTCTGCCGCGAGTGCCTGCGCCCCTTCGACGACGAAACCGTCGGAGAACAGCGCCAGCCGGCCGAACACCTTCTGCTCGTTGTCGCTCAGCAGCTGGTAGCTCCAGTCGAGCGCGGCCCGCAGCGTCTGGTGGCGCCGCAGCGAGACCCGCGCGCCGCCAGTCAGCACGCGGAACCGCTCGCCAAGCCGGTCGTGGATGCCGTACACCCCGAGCAGTGGCACCCGCGCCGCGGCGAGTTCGATGGCCAGCGGCATGCCGTCGAGCCGTGCGCAGATGTCGACCACCGCGTCGATGTTGCGTTCGTCGAGTTCGAAGGTGCGTTCGAGCGCCCGGGCGCGTTCGGCGAAGAGCTGCACGGCGCCGAAGTGCCGGGCCCGGTCGAGGTCACGTTCCACCGGCACAGCCAGCGGGGATACCTTGTACACCCGCTCCTCGGCCACCCGCAGCAGCTCCTGGCTGGTGCCCAGCAGCCGCACCGACGGGGCGCTGCCCAGCAGGCGCAGCGCCAGCGCCCCCACGGCGTCCACCAGGTGCTCGCAGTTGTCGAGCACGAGCAGCAGGTGCTGCTGGCGCAGCGCGTCGGCCAGTTCGTCGATGGGCGGGCGGGCGCCGGACAGCGGGATGCCGATGGTCTGGGCCACCAGCGGCACCAGCAGGTCGGGGTCGGTGACCGCGGCCAGCTCCACCATCCAGGCCCCCTGGGCATGTTGCCCGCGCAGTTCGTGTGCAACGGCCTGGGCGAGCCGGGTCTTGCCGATGCCCCCGGCGCCGGTGATGGTGACGAGCCGCTGCGATTCGAGCATGGCACGCAGCGCGGCGAGGTCGTCCGCGCGGCCGATCAGGTCGGACACGTGGACGGGCAGATTGCCGTCGGCCGCGTGCACCCCCACCTCGCGGGACAGCGCTTCCCCGGCGTCGGGCTGCGGCGGCGCAGGCGGCGCGCCCACCGGTTCGGCTGTGAAACGGTAGCCGCGGCCCGGCACGGTGGTGATGGCCGACGGACCCAGCAGCTTGCGCAGCGCGTGGATGTGGACCTGGAGGTTGTTTTCCTCGACCACGAGTTTCGGCCACACCACGTCGAGCAACTCGTGTTTCGACACCACGCGGTCGGACCGCTCGACGAGCGCCACCAGCAGGTCGAAGGCCCGCGCACCGATCTGCACCACCTGCCCGCGCACGGCGAGGCGCCGCTCGCCGGGCCGGACCTCGAAGTCTGCGAAGAGCCAGGGCGCGTTCATGGTGGGGGGAATCAGGTTCTCAAGGGCAGGCTTGCAAATCCTCTGAAGTATGGATCGGATTCGCGCACGGGGGCACGTTCCCCGAGCGCGAGCGTGGGAAGGGACTCGACGATGCGGCCCAGGATGACCGGCACCACGTCGGCCACGAGTCCGGCACCGATGCAGCGGTGGATGCCGTGGCCGAACGCCCGGTTCTGGTCGGGCAGGTGCTCGCGGCGGATGTCGAACCGCTCGGCCGAGGCACCGAACACCGCCTCGTCGTGATTGGCGGACCCATAGATCACCGTCATGCGGGAGCCCGCCGGGATGTCGCATCCACCGAGGTGGACATCCTTGGCGGCGAAACGGTCGGCCACCTGGAACGGTGCATCGTGGCGTTTCATCTCCTCGATCGCGCCCGGCCGGAGGGACGGGTTGTCGAGAAAGGCCTGGTACGTCCCGGTGGTGAGCAGGTTGTGCAGGCCGGTGGTGAGCAGGAACTGCGTGGAGAGGTACCCGCCCAGTGCGAAGTGAAGCGACGTCTTCGTGATCTCCGCCTTGGTCATGCCCGCGTCGCCGCCCTCACGCACGATGCGGCCCAGCAGGCCCTTCGGCTTCGGGTGCACCGGGCAGCCCTTGGCCAGCTGGGCGAAGTAGGCGAGCAGCACCCCGCCCGCCAGCAGCCCGGGCGCGCGGCGGTAGGACGGCAGCATGTTGTCGTAGTGGCCGAGCATCAGGTCGATGAGCCAGCCCACGAACTTCCAGTGGCGTGGCGGCACACCGTACGTGGCCATGAACACGTTGCGCATGATGCGGTTGGCCAGCGCGCGGGTGGCGTCGAAATCGCGCGGACCAGCCAGCACGTCGCGCAGGGCCTCGACGGTCATGCGGTCGGCCAGGTCGGCGGCGTCGGCCGTGGCTTTGGCGAACAGCGGGTCGAGGATGCAGCGCACCTGGGCGTGGCGCGGCGGGTCCATCTCGAACAGCCCGCGTTCGCCGGTCTCCGACACCGGCTGCTTGAGGAACGTGGCGGTGTCGGCGTTGACCTCGTCGACGAGGGCGTGCGTGAAGACCCAGTAGCTCTTGTACCGCCCATGGCGCACCTCGCACACCGGGGCGTGGCGGCGGAACTGGGCGTAGTACGGGTACGGGTCCTCGCGAAACGCCGGGTCCTTCGGGTCGAAGGTTTCCGGATCGAACGCGGCCGGGGCCCGGTACCAGGGATCGCTGCCGAACCCGGCTGGCGGCCAGGAGGCACTCATCTAGAACCCTCCTTCGAGCGACGCCAGGTACCGCAGCCCGCGGTGCCCCGGCATCAGCAGGTACAGGCTGCCGCGGGTGGTGACCAGGCGCGGCACGGCCATCGCCACCGTGTTGCCGGCCTCGCCCGGGAAACGGAACTGGCCGGAGAGGTTCTGTGCGCCGATGAAGGGGTCCTGCGTGCCGCGCACGTTGCTGGCGGCGATGTCGCCATTGGCCCACGCCTGCATCAGGAAGTCGAACTGGCGCGAGATGTCGGCGCAGATGAACAGGCCGAACAGGCCGCGGCGCACGCCCGGGGCTTCACCGTCCTGCCACGCCGGGCCATAGGCCATGCCGCGGCGGATGATGCGCCGGCTGTGCGGGCGGCCTGCCACGACGGCGCTGCGCGGGTTCATGCGGCGCACGTGCGAGCCGATGGGGCAGCGCACGCCTTCGTGGTCATCGAAGGTTTCCGGGTTGGCGTGGGTGGGTGCGTAGTCGAAGTCGTTCTCGCCGCCGGGCCCGGGGCGGTTGAGCGGGCGGCCGTCCCGCCACCGGCCCATCATCTTCGCGGCGATCAGTTCGGGGTCCATGCCGAGCCGCGTGCTTTCGTCTTTCAGCAGGCGTTCGAATCCGGCGGCATCCTGCTCGATGATGCGCACGACGGCGAAGGTGCCGTTCTGGCACAGGCGGGCCGGCATGCCGTCGAGCGACGGGCCACCGTACACGCTCGGGTAGTTCGTGCCCAGCAGCACCTCGCCCACCGCACACCGGGGCTGCATGTCTGCCTTGCCGTTGTCGGGCACGCCCACGATGCGCGGGTTGGTCAGGCCGTCCCGGTACCCGAAGTGCACGCGCCCGTCGGGCAGCGCCTCGGCACGGAACGGGTCGCTGACAAGCGCCAGGCCCGGGCGTTCCCAGAACACCGACAGCTGCGCCAGGCGGCGTTCGAACTCGCCGCGGTTGTCGCTGCGGCCGAACAGCGAGAGCAGCAGGTGCACCGGCTGGCCAGGGCGCCCCACCTCCCAGCGCTCCGGGGCGCTGCCATCCACGTCGCCGTTGGCGCGCGCCCGTTCGGGCTCCCCGGGGCCCTCCAGGAACGCGGCCGGCATCGCGCCCAGCTCGTCCGCGGGCACCCCGAGCGCGCGCAATCCGGCGGCGGTGATGCCGAGGTTCAGCAAGTACGGCGGCGGGGCCCCCTTCTCCCAACGTTCGCCGTGGCTCAGCGTGGGGCAGTCTTCACCGTCACCGTCGAGCAGCGTGAGGATGAGCCGCCGTGCCGCCGCGGCACTCTCGATCTGGACCGACAGGTGCACGGCCAGCTCGGACCGGTACCCGCTGAGCACGTTGCCCTGCACGTCGCTGAACGTGATGGGCACCGGCTTGGGTTCCTCGACCGGGGGCGGCAGCCCGATGCGGCGTGCGCCCACGATGTCGATCACCGTGCGTTTCGGGTAGGCGCTGTAGATGGGGAAGTTGTCCCATTCCGCGAGGCCCGGCAGCACCACGACGCGGTTGTTGCGTTCGATGAAGGTCCAGAATGCGCGCGGGTGGTTCTGCACCGGCAGCGGCGGTGCATCCTTGACGAACCCGAGGATGAACGAGAAAACATCGCCGATGGCCACGGCGAAGTCCATCACGTAAGGCTGCAGCGGGCCATCGAACTCGGTGATGACCAGCAGCGCCTTGTTGCCCCGGGTGGGCAGGAACCGGGCGAAGTGCACGAAGTGCAACTCGCCCAGCGCCTGCTGCACCTTGGTCATGTGCAATTTCAGGCCGGCCAGCAGCGCTGGCATGGCCATGGGGCATTTGAGTTCCAGCGTCAGGTTGAGACCGTTGCTGACATTGTCTTGTGCCTCGACGGCCACGCGGCCACCGACGTTCCCTGGGTGAAGCGACATCTCCGGTCCTCCCGCCTGCTTGTGGTGTGCATTCGGTGCTCTCCGGCACCCTCCCCCTGTCGATGGATATTGGCATGCACCCCGGGGTGCTGCAAGGCGCGGGTCCGCTTCAGCGGCCTGAATTCAGAACGCTTAAGGGTCGAACCAAGGACTTGAAAGGCAACTGCGGACAAAGTTGGCTCTGCCTCGCCGGATCCGCCGTGTGGGGGCCCTGCCAGGCCCCATCGTTAATCGACTGGAAATCGGCGCTCGTGAAGTCCACCCTCTGGAGGTCACCATGTTGTCTGCTCTCGCTGAAGTCCAATCGTTCCGCCCGCCGGCCCGCGCCCCGCTCTACACCGCCTACGTCAACCCGCAGCCCGCCCGCGCGGCGGCGCCGTCGATGCTGCTGGCGGTGCTCGACGAGGTGAACCACGGCCTCGTGCTGGTCACCGAGGCGGCCGAAGTGGCCTTCGCCAACCGCGTGGCCCGCCGCGACTGCTCGGCCGACCGGCCGCTGCACATCGACGGCACCCGCCTGCGCGTGACACGGTCCGCCGACCGCGACGCGCTGCTGCGCGCCCTCACCGCGGCCAGCCTGGGCCGCCGCACCATCCTGACGTTCGCGGACGCCAGCGGCGACATGTCGGTGGGGGTGGTGCCGGTGGGTGCCGCGCAGGCCACCGGCGACGCGGTGGCGCTGCTGATCCTCGGCCGCCGCGGCCATGGTGAACCGCTCACGCTGCAGTTCTTTGCGCAGACCCACCACCTGACCTCCGCCGAAAGCGGCGTGGTGAGCGCGTTGTGCGAAGGGCTGCGCCCCACCCAGATCGCCTCCCGCAGCGGCGTGGCCATCAGCACGGTGCGCACGCAGATCAGCAGCATCCGCCAGAAGACCCAGGCCAAGAGCATCGGGCACATCGTGCGGATGATCGAAGCGATGCCCCCGATCGCGTCGGCCCAAGGGATGCCCGCCGGCTTGGCGACGGGGCGCCAGGCGGACTGACGCCCTGGTGGTGAACGGCGCAGCTCGCACTGCGAGGTGCGACCGGCGCCAGGCCGCCATTTTTTCTTGACCGTCGCATCAGCCTGTTGGCATTTGGCCCCAGAATCCGCGGGCACCGGCGCCCTCCATCCGCGCCCGGAACGCGAACCGCCACGCCATGGTTGCCCATGCGGGCACACACCAGAGGTCACCGATGCACGAGGCAATGGGCTCGACGATTGGCAAGCTGCGAGAAAAGATCGAGGCGCGTGCACCGGGCACCCTGGCAAAGTTTCCCGTCTCCGCCTACATCGCGTTGTTCGATGCCTACCCGGCGCTCGAGAACTACGGGTTCACCAGCCCGGCGGTCTCCGACATGGCGCGTGCCATTGCCACGTCGGCCGGTGAGCAGACCTCGTTCGACTACCACCGGCTGCTGCTGCTCGAGCTGATTTCGAAGAACCACGCGGCAGTCGCCGCCTCGGACCTGCCGGCGGTCATCAAGACCTTGTACGCGAAGAACTTCTCGAGGATCGTGGACGACGTGGCCCTGGAGCGCCAGCCGCCCGACTTCCATCGCCACACGAACGACAAGTTCCTGAAGGACCTCGGCGTCTGCAACCGGAGGATCATCCCGGCCGGAACGCAGAAGCTGAACAGGTACAAGTTCCCGCTGGGCGCGTTGAAGGGCCTCGGATTGGCCGGGGCGCTGCAGTCGGGGATGCACCTCGTGACCCGGTTGGGCGGATTGAGCCCGGTGTACGACATGCACACGGATTCGCACGACGCCGACCTGATGGCCGAGTTTTCGCCCGAAGGCTGGCGGCGCTTCTACCTGAACGTGGCGGCGCTGCTGCAAGTGCACACCGACGTGAAAGGCCTGTACGGCATCGGTTGGTTCTTCGACGCCAAGGTGCCGGAGATCAGCCCGCGCCTGGCCTACTTGCGCGAGCTCGTCATCGAAACCGGTGGCAGGCTCTCCGCGGTTGGGGTCACGGATGGCGCCCGCGAAAGTGCCTTGGCCACGTCGCCCACCCGCCGCAAGCTCCATGCAGAAGGCAAGTACTTGCCCACCGATTTCCTGGCGATCTGGGACCGGGGGTCACTGATCCGGTGGGCCCGGGCCAGCGTCCGCTGACAGGCTCTCCCTCCGGAGGCCGTCGCACTCACAGGGGGGAGCCCATGAAAATCGTCAAGCAGATTACCGACCTGTCCTCGGTCGCCGCGAGCTGGCTGCTGTCCAGCCGAAGCCTGGCGCGCAAGCGGGCCGGCAAACGCACCCACGTGCTCTTCTGCATGTGCGACCACTACGAGCCAGGCACCGGCAAGGTGACGGCCGAGGTGGGAAGCGGCCGTGTGGACGATTTGCTGCGGGAGTACCCGCTCATCGCGGACGCCCACCACGACAGCCATGGCTGCAAGCCGAGGCGCACCTGGTTCTTTCCGCCGCATTACCACCAGCACGGCTGGCTCAAGAAGCTCGTCTCCCTGTGCGAGCGCGGTTATGGCGAGGTGGAGTTGCACCTGCACCACGGCAAGCAGGAGCCCGACACCTCCGAGAACCTGCGCGCCACGCTGCGCCAGTGTGTCGATGAGTATGGAATCTTCGGCATCTTCGGCGACGTCGAAGGGGGCAAGCAGTACGGCTTCATCCACGGCGACTGGGCGCTGGACAACTCCCGCGACGGCGAGTTCTGCGGCGTCGACGACGAAATCACCATCCTCAAGGAAACCGGCTGCTACGCCGACTTCACGTTCCCTTGCTACAACGATGCCACGCCGAAGCAGATCAACTCGATCTACTACGCCGAGGACAACCCGCTGCAGCCCAAATCGCATGACACCGGAAAGCACGTCTGCGTGGGCGGTCCGCACCAGCACCACGACCAGTCCAACCGCGACCTGATGATCGTCGCCGGGCCCCTGCATCCCCATTTCCGGCACGGCCGGCTCCGCGGGTTGCGGGTGTTCGGCGATTCGATCGATCTCGAGCAGACCGTGACACCGACCCGCATCGACCAGTGGGTTCGCACCGGCATCTCGGTGAAGGGCAAGGAAAACTGGGTGGTGATCAAGACGCACACCCACGGCGCATCCGACGGCGACATCGCCATCGGCCCCAACATGCACGAGATGTTCTCGCACCTCGAGACCCGCTACCGCGACCACGAGGACTACGCGCTGCACTACGTGACGTCGCGCGAGCTCTACAACGTCATCAAGGCAGCAGAAGCGGGCGAGCCGGGCGAGGATCCGGCGCCCTACAAGGAATACCGGGTCCGGGCGCCGGTGTATGACTCGTCCCCCGATGTCATGGAGGCCTCGGCGGTGTTGCAGGGCATGGTGGCGAAGAGCTATCGCGGCTGAGGCAAGTCGGGTTGGGCCGGCGGCGGCGGGGCAGTCGACCGGTCGTCCACCTCGGCCCGCAACCGGGGCAGGAACAGAGGGTGCTCGCGCTGCACGAAATCGATCAGCGCCTCACGCACGTGGCACCGCAGGTCCCAGGCCTTCGACGCGCTGGCGGCGCTCACGAGGCAACGCAGCTGCATCGCCCTGTCGCCCGCCTCCACCACCTGCAGCAGGGCCAGCCGGCCGTCCCAATGTTCGGAGCCGGTACAGGCCGCCTGCAGCGCCTCGCGCAGCGGGGCAAGCGGCATGCGGTAGTCCACCCACAGGAACACCGTGCCGATCAGCTCGGACGTGTTGCGCGTCCAGTTCTGGAACGGGTGTTCGACCCACCACTGCAGCGGCACGACCAGCCGGCGCTGGTCCCAGATGCGCACCACGACGTACGACCCGGTGATCTCCTCGATCACGCCCCACTCGCCTTCGACGATCACCACGTCGTCGAGGCGGATGGGCTGGGTGAGCCCGATCTGCAGCCCCGCGATCAGGTTGCCGAGCACCGGCCGGGCCGCAAAACCGGCCACGATGCCCACGAGGCCGGCGGATGCGAGCAGGCTGGCACCGATCTGGCGCACGGCCGGGAAGGTCATCAGCATCAGCGCGGTACCCACGAGCACGATGGCCCCGGACACGGTCTTGGCGATCACGAGGGTCTGGGTGTGCACGCGGCGGGCGGTGAGGTTGTCGGCCACCGTCACCGGGTGCGCGGCCACCACCGCCCGGGCGAACCCGTTGACGCAGCGCACCGCGAGCCAGGTGAGCACGGCGATCAGCAGCAGGCCCGTCCAGCGTTGCACCGGGGCGAGGCCCGGGAGGTCGTCGGGTGCGCCCTGCCACACGAGGTTCAGCGCCAGCAGGCGCAGCGCCCAGCCCACCGGCACCCGCGCGGCCTGGGTGACCGTGATGGCCACCGCCGAGTGGTGCGCGGTGCGGGCGATGATGCGTTCGCCGATGCGGTAGACGGTCTCGGCGACCACCAGGCCCACCAACGCCGCACCGAGCGTGGTGAACCAGGCCGACAGCACGTCGGGCATGCCGAAGGCGAACGCCCTCATCGGACGGCATGGGCCGCGGGCGCGGCGAAGAAACGGCGACGGGTCGAGTGCACCCCCGAGCATCACCCGAATGCCGGCCAAAATCTGTAGGACGGCAGCGCAAACGTGGGGCGTCAGAGACTCAGCCGCTCAGCCCTTCGGGAGGGCTTTGCGCAAGGCCTCGCAGCGGTCCGGACCCGGGCTGACTTCGGCTGCGCGGCGCTCATCGCCTTGCAGCCCGTCGCCTTCGCCGCCGAACAGCACCACCCGGATGGCACGAGCCGGCAACACGTCGCCGGCCACCAGGTGCCACGGCACGCCCCGGTCGCGCGACGCGTGCTGCGCGCCGGTCAGCAGCAGCACCTGGCCGGGCCGTGCCGGATCGGCGAGGCGCTCGCCCACCACCGCGGCCATGCTGCGGTCGCGGGCCACCTGGATGCGGCGCATGCCCGGCGCCATGCCCTCGGGCAGCAGGCCGCAATGGCCGTCGCGGATGGCGGCGGTGAGGCGGTCGGCGAGGTCCGGTGGCACGGCAGTGTCGAGCGAGGTGTCGTCCATCGCGGCCCGCATGGCCGGCCGCGGCAGGTTGCCACCCCACACCGGCACGCCGGCGCGCACCGCGGCCATCACGACGGGACCGTATTGCACCCAGGGCCACCCGCTGTCGGTCCAGGCGAGCGCCTTCCGGGCCGCGTCGTCGCCGGCGTCTGGAGGCAACCCGGCGGTGGACGTGCCACGGTCGGCCATCTCCAGCACGACGGCCCGCAGCGCACCGCGCGCCGCGAGGTGGGCCACCACCCCTGCCACCTGGCGCTGCTGGTCGACCTGGTCGTGGCGTTCGCCAAAGACGGTGAGCTGTGGCGATGCGCAACCCGCCATCAGCACGGCGGTGAGGAAGAGGCTAAAGCGCACAGCTGCGGAACCCGGTGAACGTGTCGTCGCGCTCGGGGCGCAGGAAATGGCGGTACTTGGGGTGGCGCATGCGTTCGCTGGTGATGAAGGACGCGCCGCGCAGCACCCGGTGGGTGGCGAAGGCCGGTGGCGAATACGTGGTGTCGGGGCCCGGCTGGAACCCCTCGTAGGGCCGGAAGGTGCCGGCCGTCCATTCCCACACCTGGCCCCAGCGGAAACCGCGCGACGCGCCCTGGTGCGCGGCCAGCTCCCATTCGAGTTCGGTGGGCAGGCGCCGGCCGGCCCAGCGGCACCAGGCATCGGCTTCGTACCAGGCGATGTGCATGGCCGGCTGGCCCATCGGCACCCGCACGGTCTGGCCGAAACGCTGCACGAGCACGCCGTGGCGCAGCTGGTCCACGTGGCGCGGCGTGCGGCGCCCTTCGCGCTGCACCCAGCGCCAGCCGTCGGTCTGCCACCAGCGCGGGTCGTCATAGCCACCGTCCTCGACGAACTCGGCGTACTGGTCCCAGGTGACGACCTGCGCGTCGATCTCGAACTCGAGCACCGGTTCGAATTGCACGGGCCGTTCGTTGTCGAACGAAAACCCGCCCGGGTTGCTGCCGAGCGGCCACAGTGCCGCCGGGAACACCAGCGGGTCGCGGGGTGGCACGGCCACCACGGCAGGAAGCCAGGGCATGGGCAGCCCGAGCGTCTGCGACAGCGCGGCGAAGGCCTCGGCCTGGCGGTCCTCGTGGAACAACGCCAGGCGGAAGAAATAGAGCGAATCGTCGTCGGCCCCGGCGTGGTCGAGGAGATCGAGCGTGGTTTCAAGGGTGTCGACGAGGTACTGCCGGGTGGCGTCGAGGTCGAGCGGCTGCAACTGCCAGCGCACGTCGAACGGGGAGCGGGCCGGGTCGTAGCAGGCGTCGGTGGACGGGTCGATGGACGCGAGGCGCGTGGCACGCGGGTCGGCGCGCTCGCCCTGCTGGCGCTGCAGGTTGCGCGCGATCCAGTATTCCTGGAACCAGCCCAGGTGGCCCAGCGCCCAGAGCGGCGGATCGCAAGGCTGCAGCTCCGCGAGCGGCCCGAGGCCCCACCGCGAGTTGGCGAGCGCCTGTTCGTTCGCGCTCGTCCAGCGCAGCGTGCGGTTGCGCGCATCGATCAGCGCAAGCGACAGCAGGTCGCGGCCGGCGCGACGCATGTGTTCGGCGGGAATGGGCGGGGCTTCGATGTCGAGCAAGGAGGGTCTCCGCACCGCATGGGGCGGTGCCGATGTGCCCATTGTGGCAGTGCCCGGCCTCGGCCGCCGTGCCCTGATCAGGGGGCCGGGGTAGCGGCGGTGCCGCGCGGCGACCGGGTGGTGAGCGCCAGCCCGGCGGTGTCGAGCCCGCTCACGGGATGGCGGGTACGGCGGAGGCCGACGCTTCGGCGCGGACGAGCGCGCGCCGTTGGGCCTCTGCAGCAGCCGCCCAATACGCCAGCGGCTTGCCGGCGGCCGCGATGGCGCGCCGCGCCCAGGCCACTTCGCCGAGGAGGCCGGCGTCTTCGAAGTGGCTGATGCGGCGGCGGACGTCGGCACACGACAGCGACGCTTCGCGCAACGTCTCGGCAGAGATGAAGGACAGCGCAGCGGCTTCGTCGCGCAGGGGTTGCAGGCGCTCGGCAGGCCAACCGACCGCCTCGCCGATCTGGATGGCCGTGGACAGGTCGGCCGGCTTGCGGCCGTGCTGCCAGAGCACCTGGGCCATCGATTCACACAGCTGCAGCCGGTTGGCATCGCGCGCCGTGGGCGAGGTGCACTCCTTCGCGGCGTCTGCGAGACCGATGGCATCGAACCGCGCCACTTCGCCCACGACCGCTTCGGTCTCGAGCGCACCCGTGCCAGGAGGCACATGGGCGACGGCAATGCCCGGCAACCGGCCGGCACGGCCATCGACGGCGCGAGCGATGGACATGCGGAACTGGGCGTCGGTCATCGCCGCCCGGTCACGCCGCGTCGACGCCTGCTGGTAGACGCTGGCCCACGCCACCGCATTGTCCGGATCGAGCCGTGCCCACTGCTCGGCCGACAGCATGCGGCAGGCCGACGTGGTGTCCTGGGCGCCCTCGGTGGAACACACCCGCCACGCCAATCCGTACACCTCGGGCGAGCGCGACGTGAGGGCCAGGCGGGCCAGCGCGTCGCGTGGTGCGGTATTGGCCGCCACTTCGCCGCCATGGCTGCTTTCCATGGCCAGCGCGAGGCCGCGGGTGAGCGGGTCGGCACTCGCCTTCAGGGCCGTGACGGTGCCCTGCCGCGCCACACCTGACGCTGCATCGAAGGCTTCGCGCCGCGCAGGCCGGTTCCATTCGGCCTGGGACATCAGGCCCACGGCACACACCTCGATCAGCCCCGGCGGCAGCGTGGTGGCCGGCGAGGCCGGCAACACGACAGGCACCATCACCCTGCCCGGGGCCGAGGCGGCCGATGCCGCCCCGCCGGGCTGGCGCGCAGACCGCGACACGGCGGCAACATCGCCCGGCGGCGGATCGCCCCGGCCGGCAGCCAGCCACCCGAGGCCGGCCAGCAGCGCCAGCACCAGCGCGCCGCCGGTGAGGGCCGCCCCGCGGCCCCGGGCGGCGTCGTCGGGTTCGCGAACGTACAGCTTGGGCTTGCTCACAGGCCGCCCTCCGCGATGGCATCCTTCACGGCAGACACCTGCCGGCGCGACACCGTGAGCCATTCGCCCACCGGGCCCACCCGCACGGCCCACCCTTCGGCCACGTCGTCGGTGCCCTCGCCGGGCACGAGCCGGCGTTCCAGGGCCTGCATGGCACGGCGGGCGACCAGCGCGTTGCGGTGCACCCGCAGGAAACGCGGGCCCAGCCGTTGCTCCAGGTCGGTCAGGGAGTCGTCGAGCACGTGGGTGTGGGTGGCGGTGCGCAACGTCACGTACTTCAGCTCCGCCTTCAGGTACAGCACGTCGGAGACCGGCACGCGCACGCGCCGGCCCAGGTCGTTGACGATCAGCATGAGTTCGCTGTCGCCCGGGGCCGCGGCGGCCTGCGCGGCCGGGCGGCCGCGTTGGGCCACCCGCTGCAGGGCCGCCTGCAGCCGGTCGCGGCGGACGGGTTTGGTGAGGTAGTCGACCGCGTCGAGCTCGAACGCCTGCAGCGCGTGTTCCGCATGGGCGGTGACGAACACGATGGCCGGGGCATCGGCCTGGCTGCGCAGGTACCGCGCGAGGCCCATGCCGTCGAGCCCGGGCATGTGGATGTCGAGGAGCACCAGGTCGCAGCGGTCGGCGGCCAGCCAGGCCACGGCCTCCTGGGCGTTGGCCGCCTCGCCGACCACCTGGGCCGCGGGCGACGAACACTCGGCCACGAGCGAACGCAGCCGCAGCCGCGCCAACGTTTCATCATCCACCACCAGCACACGCAATCCCATCGTCACAACGGCACCACCACCTGAACACGAAAGAACTGATTGTCGGAACGAACCTCGAACTGCGCCGTCACATCGTGCATCAGCCGGAGGCGCTCGCGGACGTTGCGCAGCGCGATGCCGTTGCCCGGCTGCGAGGGACGGCCCGGCATGGTGTTGACGATGACAATCACCGCGTGCGCCCGCTTCACCCGGGTGCGAATGCGGATTTGCCCCCCTTCCGGCGACGGTTCCACCCCGTGCCGCACCGCGTTTTCCACCAGCGGCTGCAACAGCAACGGGGGCACGCGGGCCTGTCCGGCGTCTTCGTCCAGCTCCCAGGTCACTTTCAATCTGTCACCAAATCGCACCTGTTCGATGGCCAGGTAGCGTTGCGCCAAGGCCACTTCGTCGGACAGCGTGACCGCCTGGCCGCTGTCGTTGAGGGCCACGCGGAACAGTTCGGCCAGGTCTTCGAGCAGGGTTTCGGTGCGGGCGGGATCGAGCCGGGCCAGCGCGATGGCCGTGTTGAGCGTGTTGAACAGGAAGTGCGGCCGGATGCGCGACTGCAGTTCGGCCAGGCGTGCCGTGGTGTCGGCCGGGAGCCGGGCACGGGCGCGCAACGTGAGCCAATAGAACATGGCCGCGGCGAGCACCGCGCCGGCCGCGGTGGGCGCCCACCAGCGCAACTCACTGGCCTTGCCCAGCCCGAGGCCCAGGCCGCCCGCGTTCAGCAGCATGCAGGCCCCGGCCCCTCCCAGCGCACCGAGCCCCATGGCCGCCGCCCACTGGGCCCACCCGGGCAGCATGGCCAGTGGGCGCTTCAGCAGGCACGCGATGACGAGCCAACCCAGCACGGCCGGCAGCGTGCCGCTGGCGGCCAGCGCCAGCAGCGTCAGCCAGCCGGCCAGGTCGCCGGTGCCGAACAGCAGGCCGACCCCGACCACGGCATGCACGAACAGGACGGCCCGGAGCACGACGCCGACGTGGCACACGTCGAACGCCGAGCGGGCACCCGGGTCGGGGGCGAGTGCCGACGCGCCGGGACCGAAACCGGTGGGGCCGAACAGGCTGCTGGTGAGGCGGAGGTCCCCCGGGCGGGTGCTGTCGCCCCAGGCCGCATCGGCCTGGCGGCGGGCGGCGCGATCGGGTGGCGGAGGGGCGGGCGTAGGCATGGGATCCGGCGGAAGGCAGGCGGCGGTGGAGGAATAGAATCCGGGCTCCGGCCCGGCCGTGTCGCATTGTCGCCAAGTCGCGTCGTGCGGCAATCCCTTCTTCCCTGGCGTGACCCTCACGCGTGCCCCCTTTCGCCATGTCTTCCAACCAACTCGACAAAAAATCCCAAGCCTGGTCTGCGCTCTTTTCCGAGCCCATGAGCGAGCTGGTCAAGCGGTACACGGCCAGCGTGTTCTTCGACAAGCGCCTGTGGAAGGCCGACATCGCCGGCAGCCTGGCCCACGCCGAGATGCTGCAGGCCCAGGGCATCATCCGCGCCGAGGACCTCGCCGACATCCGCCGCGGCATGGCCCAGATCACCGCCGACATCGAATCCGGCGCGTTCGAGTGGAAGCTCGACCTGGAAGACGTGCACCTGAACATCGAGGCCCGCCTCACGCAGCTGGTGGGCGACGCCGGCAAGCGCCTGCACACGGGCCGATCGCGCAACGACCAGGTGGCCACCGACGTGCGCCTGTGGCTGCGCGAAGAGATCGACACGCTGCTGCCGCTGCTGGCCGACATGCAGCGCGCGCTGGTGGACGTGGCCGACCGCAACGTCGAGACCATCCTCCCCGGCTTCACGCACATGCAGGTGGCCCAGCCGGTGAGCTTCGCGCACCACCTGCTGGCCTACGTGGAGATGTTCGCCCGCGATGCCGAACGCCTGGAAGACGTGCGCCGCCGCGTGAACCGCCTGCCGCTGGGCGCCGCCGCGCTGGCCGGCACCAGCTACCCGCTCGACCGCGAGCGCGTGGCCAGGACCCTGGGCTTCGACGGTGTGTGCCAGAACAGCCTCGACGCCGTGAGCGACCGCGACTTCGCGATGGAGTTCTCGTCGTTCGCCGCCATCACGATGGTGCACGTGTCGCGCCTGGCCGAGGAAATCGTGCTGTGGATGAGCCAGAACTTCGGTTTCATCGACCTGGCCGACCGCTACTGCACCGGCAGCTCCATCATGCCGCAGAAGCGCAACCCCGACGTGGCCGAGCTGGCGCGTGGCAAGAGCGGCCGTGTGGTGGGCCACCTGATGGGCCTCATCACGCTGATGAAGGGCCAGCCCCTCACGTACAACAAGGACAACCAGGAAGACAAGGAACCGCTGTTCGACACGGTGGACACCGTGCGCGACACACTCCGCATCATGGCCGAGATGGTGGGTGGCATCACGGTGAAGACCGAGGCCATGGAACGCGCCGCGCTGAAGGGTTACGCCACGGCCACCGACCTCGCCGACTACCTCGTCAAGAAGGGCCTGCCGTTCCGCGACGCCCACGAGGTCGTGGCACATGCCGTGAAGCAGGCCATCGCGTCGGGCGTGGACCTGGCCGAACTGCCGCTGGCCACGCTGCAGGGCTTCCACGCCTCCATCGCCGCCGACGTGGCCGACGTCCTCACGCTGCGGGGTTCGCTGAACGCACGCAACGTGCTCGGCGGCACGGCACCGGTGCAGGTGCGCGCCCAGATCGCCCGGCACCGCACCCGCCTGGCCTGAGAAACCGAGATCCTTTGACATCGATGACCGACAACGACGCCCTGTCCCTCGCCACCGACTGGATCGCCTACTGGCAGGCGCCGGAAGGTTCCATCGAGAAGGACGAACTCTCCTGGACCGCGGACAAGGAATGGCAGCTCATCCGCGAGGCACCCCAGCACGCGTGGAAGCTCATCCTCGCCATCGTGAAGCTCGACCCGCCCGCCGAGATCCTGGCGGCCGTGTCGGCCGGGCCGCTGGAAGACCTGCTGTCGTACCACGGTGAAGCGATGATCGACACCATCGAGGCGGAAGCGCGGCACAACCCCCGGTTCGCCACGCTGCTGGGCGGTGTCTGGAAGAACGCCCTGCCCCATGCCGTATGGGCTCGGGTGCAGGCCCTCCGGGAGACCGTGCCCCGCGACGACAAACCCGCCTGACCCGCCCGTCAACCCGCTGCCGGAGCCTGCCTTGGCCATCCACGCCGTTCTCTTCGACCACGATGGCACCATCGTGGATTCCGAACCCACCCATCACCAGATGTGGAACAGCGTGCTGGCGCACCATGGGGTCGAGCTGACCGAAACGCAGTACAAGGACTGGTACGCCGGCATGCCCACGGCCGCGAACGCCATCGACATCCAGTCGCGGTTCGCGCTCGACGTGGTGCCTGCCGCGCTGGCGCAGGCCAAGAACGACGCCACCACCGATCACCTGTCGCGGCAGCCGTTCCCGTTGATGCCCGGCACCCACGACGTGCTCGTGGCCCTGCAGCAATTGAAGCTGCGGCTCGGGGTGGTCACCGGTGCCGGAGCCAGCGCCGTGCAGGCCACGCTGCGCCTGCACGGGCTGCAGGCGTTTTTCGAGACCGTGGTGTCGGCCGACGACGTGGAACACAGCAAGCCCGCGCCCGACTGCTACCTGCTCGCGGCCCGGCACCTCGGGCTGCAACCGGCCCAATGCGTGGCCATCGAGGACACCGAGCACGGCCTCAACGCCGCCGCAGCAGCCGGTGTGCCGTGCATCGCCATCCCCACCGACATGTCGCGGCACCACGACTTCTCCAAGGCCACCGTGGTGGTCCCCCGCCTCGCGGAGGCGCTCGAATGGATCCGCCACCGCGCGGCGGCTGCATGAACCGTGCGGCCACCTTCCGGGCCACCCGCCTCGAAGCCCTGGCGCGTTGAGCCGGCGGCGCGGCACGCCCGTGCTGGTGCAGAATTCCAGTCCATGCGCCCCACCCTCCTTGCCGCCTCGTTCGCCCTGATCTCGTCACTCGCCCAGGCCGGGCCGCTGCCGCCCCCCGCGCGTGCCGAGGTCGATGCCCTGCTGACAGCGCTCGAACGTTCGGGCTGCGAGTTCAACCGCAACGGGTCCTGGCACAGCGGCGGCGAGGCGAAAACCCACCTGCTGCGCAAGCTCGCGTACCTCGAGGACAAGAACGCCGTCACCACGACCGAGCAGTTCATCGACCGGGGTGCCGCCAAGAGCAGCTCGACGGGCAAGCCCTACCTGGTGCGGTGTGCCGGCGCCGCGCCCGTGGAGAGCAAGCAGTGGCTGGCCGCACGGCTGGCTGCGGTGCGGGCCGCGGCCCCGAAGTGACCGGCAATGGACGCCCCGACCCCATCGTTCGACGGCGGCTGCACGTGCCGCCAGGTGCGTTACCGCCTGAACAGCCCGCCCCTGGTCGTGCACTGCTGCCATTGCCGCTGGTGCCAGCGGGAATCGGGGGCCTCGTTCGCGCTCAACGCGATGATCGAGTCGGATCGCGTGGTGCACCTGGCCGATGAACCCGAAGTCGTGCACACGCCATCGGCCAGCGGCGCGGGCCAGCAGATCGCGCGCTGCCCCACGTGCCGCGTGGCCGTGTGGAGCCACTACGCGGGCACCGGGCCACTGACCCGTTTCGTGCGCGTGGGCACGCTGGACGAGCCCGACCGTTTGCCGCCCGACCTCCACGTCTTCACCGAGTCGAAACAGCCCTGGGTGGTGTTGCCACCTGGCGCCGTGGCCTTCCCGGCGTACTACGACCGCAAGTTGCACTGGTCTGCCGGGAGCCTGGCGCGATGGCAGATGCTGCGCCCGCTGATCGACGCGTACCGCCAATCGCGCCCGCCCGCGTGACGGCGGAGACCGGGGAATTCCCTCACCCACGCCCGGAAGGCCGGTTGTCCTGCACCGGCACCGTTGCCGACGGCGTATGCTCCGAGGCCATGCACCCATTGCCCCGCCCTTTCCGCGTCACCCTCACTGCCCTGCTGCTGACCAGCGCCCTCACGGCGTGCGCGCCGGTGGCCACCCTCAACGCCTTGTCGCCGCGCAGCACCTATGTGCTGACCGAAGGGGTGGCCTACGGCAGCCTGCCACGCCAGCAGCTCGACGTGTACAAGCCGGTACTGCCCGCGCCCAACGGCGGCTGGCCGGTGGCCGTGTTCTTCTACGGTGGAAACTGGAACGAAGGCGCACGGGCCGACTACCGGTTTGTCGGCGAGGCCCTTGCGTCCCGCGGGGTGCTCACGCTGGTGGCCGATTACCGGCTCTACCCCGAGGTGAAATACCCCACCTTCCTCGAGGACAGCGCACAGGCAGTGGCTTACGCACTGAACCAGGCCAGGTCGCTCGGGGGCAACGCCCGCCGCGTGTTCATCGTGGGCCACAGCGCCGGCAGCTACAACGCGGCCATGCTCGCCCTCGACCCCCGGTGGCTCCGTGCCGCCGGCACGTCGCCCGAGGCGCTGGCCGGCTGGGTCGGCCTGGCAGGCCCCTACGACTTCTACCCCATCGAGAACCCCGCCGTCCAGCCCGTGTTCTCGCACCCCGACTACCCGCCGAAGTCGCAGCCCGGTGAGTTCGTCACGCCGCATGCACCACGCACGTTCCTCGGCACAGCCCGCAAGGACAGCCTCGTGAACCCGCAGCGCAACACCGTGGCCCTGGGTGAAAAACTCAAGGCGGCGGGCGTGCCGGTGCAGGTCAAGGTGTACAAGCACCTGGGCCACTTGACCATGGCCGCCACGATGGCGGCCCCGCTGCGGTGGCTGGCGCCGGTGCTCGACGACGTTGCGAACTTCATCGAGACGGGCCGCCCGGCACGCCGCCAACTGAGCGGCGCCGAAACGCCCGGGGTCCCGGTGGCGGTGGGCGCCACGCCGGCTCCGCCGGCTTCACCCACCTGAGCCCACTGCGGCCTGGGGCGACACGACCTCGGGTGGCCGTGCCGCCGAGGGCACCGGCAAGGCGGCCAGGCCGCCCTGCCGGTCACGGCATCAACGCACCATCAGCTTGCCCACACCCGCATGGGACGTCACCGTCGCCTTGACGTCAGCCGTCTTCAGCAGCGTATAGGTGTACGGCACCGTCCAGCCCACTGCGGTGCTGAAGCTGCAGCCGCTGGCCAGGTTCAGCGCTGCGCCGTTCAGCATGGAGCCGCTGTCGACGATGGCGCCCGACTTGCTCGACGAACCCGGGTTCTTGACCACGTGGCCGCAGTTGCTCGCGCCGGCGATCTCGTAGACGTTGTTTTCCGAGATGATCTTGGCCATGTAACCGACCCCGATGCTGTAGCCGTACGCGTAGGCCTTGTCGTTGCGGTCACCTTCGTGCAGGTTGTTGTACACGTGCACGCGGCCGAAACGCACGCGCGGTGCGCGTTCCGAGACATCGGTGAAGCGGTTGTTGTGGAACGTGACGGTCAGGTGGCCGTCGTCACCCTTGGCGTTGTCCGACGAACCGATCAGGTTGTTCTTGTCGTGCTGGTCGAACACGTTGTGCGACACGGTGACGTAGTCCGACGCGCCTTTCACGTCGAGCGCGCCGTCGTGGCACTGCTTGGTCTTGCCGTTTTCCACCGGCAGCTTGTCGTCCGTCACCGGGGTGTCGCTGAACACGTTGTGGTCGACCCACACGCGCTTGGAGCCGTCGACGACCAGTCCGTCGTACTCCGAGTTCCAGTTGCCGGCTGAGCCGTCATTCGGGTCCCAGAGCGGCGCGATGTCGCACGGGTTGACGATCGTCAGGTTGCGCACGATGACGTTTTCGACGTCCTTGATCGAGATGCGGGCGTTGACCAGCTTCGTGTCGGCGCCGAGGCCGATCAGCGTGGTGTTGCTGCCGAGCTTGAGGGCGTTGCGGGCGGCCTGGTCGGAGGCGCTCTTGAACGGACCGCCGTTGTCGGCGGCGGCCATGTCGATCGTGCCGTACAGCTTGATGATCTTGGCCGTGTCACCAGCGCTCTTGAGCACCGACACCAGCTGGGAAGCCGAGCTGACCTTGTAGATGAACTGCGAGGTCGCCGCGGCGCCGCCGGTGGTGCCGCCGCCTTGGGTGGCCCAGCCGGTGGTGGCACGTTCGACGCTGGCGTCGGCGGCCGGTGCGGGCGCAGGGGCCGGTGCGGGGGTGGGCGCTGGCGCCGGAGCGGGAGCGGGTGCAGGAGTCGGCGCAGGCGCAGGCGCGGGCGTGGGGGCGGGAGCCGGTGCGGGGGTCGGCGCTGGCGCCGGCGCGGTCGTCTTGCTCACGGCGCACTTCTTCGTCTTGCCGGGGTACGGGTCCGACTTGAAGGCCGCCACCGTGCAGGCCACTTGACCCGACAGCGTCTTCACGACCCACTTGTCCTTGATGCCGAACGACACCTGGCGCTTCGCCGACCCGATGTCGCAGGTCTCGCGCTCGTCGGCGCACTTCGAGAAACCGGACGGCCAGTCGACGGCAAGTGCCGGGGTCGAACACAGTGCCGCGATCGCGGCGCAAAGAAGAGTTTTCTGGTTCATGACGGTGTTTCTTGTGAGTTTGAAGGCGCGTCGTCGGCCTCCCATCACCGCCGTCGCGGCCGGATTACACCGCCCGCGTTGATGTATGACAAGTGACGACAAAGCTCGAATGACGTCCATTTGTCGCAGGAAATGCGCTAAACCTCAGCACGTTACCGACCAGTCATACGATCTCAAGCCCACAGGGATGACCCTGTTTCTCCCATGAAAACCCCGTCCGCCGCAGCCCATCAGCGCGCGGTTCGTGACCGAACACACACCCATGCCGGGCACTTGCAGTCGTTGCAGACTGTTGCACGCGCCCCCTACCGTGAGGGGGGCGACGGCATCGCACGCGGCACGGGTGGAGATCCCGGCCTCCGCCGGGATGACCGAGGAGCACGGGATGACGGAGGGGCGGGGACGACGAAGGAGGGGGCGAGCAAAGCGAAGCGAGCAACGCCCCGAACCGCGTGCGCCAGGAAAGCAAGCGCAGCGAAGCGACAGATCAAGCTACCGCCGAGCCCGGGTCCCCCGGGCGACCGCGGGCTCCCCCATGGGGGGACCGGCGCGACAGCGCCGTAGGGGGCTCTATTGAAATTTGCTCAGCATTTGTTCCAGCGCCATCGTGAATGGCGCCTGCATCATCGGCAGCGTGAGCAGCACCCCGACGAGCCCGACCGACACGGTGATCGGGAACCCGATGGCGAAGATGTTCATCTGCTGCGACACCCGCGAGATCACCCCCAGCACCAGGTTGACGAAGAGCAGCATCGTCACCATGGGCAGCGCGATCCACAGGCCGAGCTTGAAGATCTCGGCGCCCCACAGGTGGGGTTGCAGCTGGCGCAGGAACTCGAACGGCTCGGGACCCACCGGGAACGCCACGAAGCTCTGCGTCAGCGCGGCGATCATCAGCAGGTGGCCGTTGGTGATCACGAACAGCAGCACCACCACCGTGCCGTAGAAGCGGCTCACCGCGGTGGTCTGGCCGTTGGTGGCGGGGTCGAAGAAACCGGCGAAGTTCAGGCCCATCTGCAAGCCCACCAGCTCCCCGGCGAACTCGATGGCCGCGAACACGATGCGGGCCGCAAACCCGAGCGAGATGCCGATCAGCACCTGCTGGATCACCACGAGCACCGCCAGCGGCGTGTCGAGCGCAATGACGGGCATGGCCGGCAGCGACGCCTGCGCACACAGCGCGATCACGAACGCGAGCGACACCTTCACCCGAACCGGCACGCTGCGCTGCGACAGCACCGGTGCCGACGTGAACATCGCCAGCACCCGCAGGAACGGCCAGAGGAGCGGACTGATCCACTCCAGCACCTGGGCTTCGGTGAAGGTGAACATGGGAACGTGCGGTCAGTCTCTCAGCCCACGACGGTGGGAATCGACTGGATCATGCGCTGCAGGTACTCGACGAGGGTCGTCAGCATCCACGGGCCGGCAAAACCCAGCACCGCGACGGCCGCGATCATCTTCGGCACGAACGACAGCGTGGCCTCGTGGATCTGCGTGGCCGCCTGGAAGATGCTCACGAGCAGGCCCACGGCGAGCACGGTGAGCAGCACGGGGGCGGCCACGATCAACAGCAGGTAGAGGCCCTGCTGGCCGAACGTGAAGACTTGTTGAGCATCCATTGGGGGGCCTCAGGTGGAGAAGCTCGCCGCGAGCGAACCGAGCAGCAGGTTCCAGCCATCGGCCAGGACGAACAGCATCAGCTTGAACGGCAGGGCCACGAGCACCGGGCTCAGCATCATCATGCCGAGGCTCATCAGCACGCTGGCCACGATCATGTCGATCACGAGGAACGGGATGAAGATCAGGAAGCCGATCTGGAATGCGCTCTTGAGTTCGCTCGTGACAAACGCCGGCACCAGCACCTTGAACGGCACGTCCTCGGGCTTGACCGCCGGGTCCACCTTCGCGAGGCGGGCGAACAGCATCAGGTCGGCCTGGCGGGTCTGCTTCATCATGAAGGCGCGCATCGGCACTTCGCCCCGCTTCAACGCTTCATCGAACTGGATGCGGTTTTCCGCGTACGGCTGGTAGGCCTCGGCATACACCTTGTCGATGGTGGGGCTCATCACGAAAAACGTGAGGAAGAGGCTCAGCCCGATGATGACCTGGTTCGGCGGCGCCGACTGCGTGCCCATGGCCTGGCGCAGCAGGCCCAGCACGATCACGATGCGCGTGAACCCCGTCATCAGCAGCAGCACGGCCGGCAGGAAACTCAAGGCGGTGAAGAACAGCAGCGTCTGGATGGGCACCGAGTAGCTGGTGCCACCCGCGCCCTGGCCGATCACGAGCGGCAGGCTGGGTGCGGACTGGGCTAAAGCCGCCACAGGTGCGGCCGATAACACCGTCAAGGCCAGGAGCGCGGCACGGTGGCGGCGCAGCCGGGAATAAAAGACAGCGGTCACTTCGGGGTTCCTTGGTCGCCGCGCAGCTTGTTCAGCAGTTGCGCAAACGGCGGCACGGCCTGGCCGGAGGACGGCAGGGGCTCGGCGCCGGGCTCCATGGTGTGGAGCGTGGTGATCTGCTGCGGCGTGACACCGAGCACGAGCCACTTGCGCTGGTCGCCCTGCCCCACCTCGACGGTGACCAGGCGCTGGTTCTGCGACAGCGACAGCACCCCGACGGCACGCATCGTGCCGTGTGCCGCGCCGCCCCCGATGGGCGTGCGCTTGAGCAGCCACAGCGCGATGGGGATCAGCGCGATGACAACGATGAAACCGAGCAGCGACGTGAAGCCGGAAGAAGGCATGCGGATCTCCGGTCAGGCCGCGCGGCTCAGGCGGCGCATGCGCTCGCTCGGCGTCACGATGTCGGTCAACCGGATGCCGAACTTGTCGTTGACCACGACCACCTCGCCCTGGGCGATCAGGTAGCCGTTGACCAGCACGTCCATCGGTTCGCCGGCCAGTGCGTCGAGTTCGACGACCGAGCCCTGCGCCAGCTGCAGGATGTGCTTGATGGGGATGCGCGTGCGACCCAGTTCCACGGTGAGCTGCACCGGGATGTCCAGGATCATGTTGATGTCGTTCGTCGCCCCCGTGGCCGCAGCGGCCGCGAAATCGGTGAACGCCACGGGCGCCGCGCCCGCTGCGGCGCTTTGCACCTCGGAGGCCACCTCGGGTTTGGCCTCGGCGAGCGCAGCCGCCCACTCCGCGGCCATGTCGTCTTCAACGGAATTGGTGTTATCAGACATTCTGGTCTCCCAGCCAGCCCATGGATGAGCTGGACAACATGCGATCGACCTTCAACGCGTACTTGCCGTTGGAGGTCCCGTAATGACATTCAAAGATCGGCACACCCACCACCTTCGCCTCGATGCCCGCACTGAGGTCGAGTTCGATGAAGTCACCAGGCTTGAACGAGAGCAGCTGCTCCACGGTGGCCGGCGCGTGCGCCAGTTCGGCCACCACCTCGACCGAGGCCGACTGGATCTGCTGCTTCATCAGGTTGACCCAGCGGCGGTCGGGCTCGTTGCTGTCGCCCTGGATGGTGGAGTACAGGACGTCGCGGATCGGTTCCAGCGTCGAGTACGGAATGCAGAAGTGGATGGTGCCGGTGGTGTCGCCGATCTCGAGCGTGAAGCTCGTGGCCACGACGATCTCGCTCGGCGTGGCGATGTTCGCGAACTGCGGCTGCATCTCCGAGCGCTGGTAGTCGAGCTCGAGCGGGTAGATGCCCGCCCAGGCCTTCTTGTATTCCTCGGTCACCACCTCGACGAGGCGCGTGATGATGCGCTGCTCGGTGGGCGAGAAATCGCGCCCTTCGATGCGGGTGTGGAACTTGCCGGCGCCGCCGAACAGCGCGTCGATCACCGCGAACACGAGCGTCGGGTCGCACACGATCAGGCCGCTGCCGCGCAGCGGGCGCACCGAGACGATGTTGAAGTTCGTGGGCACCACGATCTCGCGCAGGAAGGCGCTGTACTTCTGCACCTTGATGCCGCCGATCGAGATTTCCGGGCTCTTGCGGATGAAGTTGAACAGGCCGATGCGGATGTTCCGCGCGAACCGCTCGTTGATGATCTCCATCGTGGGCATGCGCCCGCGGACGATCCGTTCCTGGCTCGCGATGTCGTAGTTGCGGATGCCGCCGGCCTGGACCTCTTCCTGCTCGAGCTTCTGGCTCTCGCCGGTGATGCCTTGCAGCAGCGCATCGACTTCGTCTTGCGAAAGGATCTGCTGGTTCATGGGGTGGCCTGGCCTGTGGGGGGCGGTTGCCGGATCACTGGACGATGAAGTTCGAGAAGTGCACGCGCGAGACGGGGTTGTGCACCGCGCTCTTGCGCTTTTTCTTGCGCTTGCCCTGTGCCGGCACTTCGTCCTCGTCTTCCACTTCGATGCCGAGCGGCAGCACCGACTCGCGCAGGATTTCCTTCTGCAGCGCCAGCTTGCCTTCCTGCGACAGCAGTTCGGCCGAAGTCTTGTGCGCCAGCACCATCAGGATGCCGTTGCGGATGGCGGGCATGTAGGCCTTGAGTTCGTCGGCGAACTTGGCGTCGTCCACCTCGAGGGTGACACCCACCTGAGCGAAGCGCTCCGTCTCCTTGTCGGCCAGGTTCACCACGAAGGGTTCCAGCGGGACGAAGGTGGGGGCGTGCTTGGGATCGTGCTTGCGCGTCTCGGCGTGCGCCGGGGCGGCTTCTTCACCGCTCTCCTCTTCCTCGTCCGCGGCGGCAGCGGCCGCGGCGGCCTTCTGCTTGGCGATGTAGGCGAACGCACCGCCGCCGATCCCGACCAGCAGCACGACGGCCGCGATGATGACGATCAGCTTCTTGTTGCCCTTCTTGGGGGCATCGGCAGTAGCGCTCGCGCTCGACATGAAATCTCCTTCAGGCGCACACCCAGCGGGTGCGCATGAGGGAAATTATCGAAAAGGGGGGCACCGGCCGATGGCCGGAATAACGGGGGAAAAGCGCCGCTTCCCCGCCGCGGGCTCGCGCACCGTCTCAGGCGTACAGGTCGACGCCGCCAGCCCGGACGGTCCGGGTGGCCGGGCTGGCCACGGCGGCCGGTTCGTCCCCCGAGCCTTGCCGGCCCGGGACGTGGCCCGGTTGGCCACCTTCGCGATCGCGCTGGCCCTGCTGCTGGGCCTGGCTGTGCACCCCGCCGCCGGACAACGTGAACCCGGCGTCGCGCAGCGCAGCGGCCAGTTCGGGCAGGCCGCTTTCAATGATCTGGCGCGTGATGGCCGAATCCGCGCCGAAGTCCACCTTGGCCTGGTCGCCATCCAACGCGATCTGGACCGAAATGGGGCCCATGTCGGCGGGGTTCAGATGCAGTTCGGCCTGCTGGACGCCCTCCTTGGCGAACACGCTGAGCTGGGCGCCGAGCGCCTGCGGGAATTCGGGGGCGTCGGCCGGCGTGGCCACGTGCACCACGGTGGGCGCGGCCATTTCGGCGGCCGGGCGTTCGGCGAGCGGCGTGGCGCCCGACAGGGCCTGGGCGGCGGCGGCCATGTCCACTTTGGGCGACGACTCGCCGGTCAGTGCACGGGCTTGTGTGACTGGCAGGGACACCTGCTCCATCACCGCCTGGAACGCCGCCGGCAACTCGGCGGCCTGGCGTGCGTCGGCGCGCGGGCCGGGGCGTTCGACCTTCAGGTCTTCGGGCTCCTGGCGCTGGCGCTGCGCCGTCTCGCTGCTGCCGACCAGGGCCGGTGCGGCACGGCGCGCGGCGCCACGCTCCGCGGTGGCCTGGGTGGCGGTCAGGTCGGATCGGGCTTGTTCGGCGACGGCGTCCGAGCCAGCGGGCATCGCGGCATGCGGGTCGGCCGGTTGGGCCTCGGCGGCGGGTTGGGCCGGCGGCATGTTCAGCGAGGCGAGCCATTCGGCGAGCGACGGGTCCACGGCGGGGTCGGTTTCTTCGGCGGCCGACACCGGGGCATCCACCGGTTCGGTCTCGGCCATCTCGGCCGGTGCGCGGGGTTCACGCACAGGGGCACCATCGGCCGGCTGCGGGCGCGTGCCGGCCTGGCGGTTGGCCCGCAGCTGGCGGCCTCTGGCCTCGTCGGCGGTTCGGGTGGCCTGGGCGTTGTCGGCGGCGGAGGTGTCCTCGGCCTTCGGTTTGTCGGCCGGTGCCGGCTCGGGCGGGGCCTCGGCGCGCCGGGCGTCGAGCATCTGGGCGAAACCGGCGCCGCGCACGGGCGCGGGCGGCGCGCTCAAGGCGGCAGCGAGGTTGGTGGATGGCAGGGCGGGCGTGGAGACGGCGGCGGTCATCGGGAGGCTCGTGGCGGCAATCAGGCGGATGCGGACTGGCGGTCTTCGTTCAGGCGGTTCCAGGCGGCGCGGCTCGCGAATTCGTCGGTCTGCTTCTGGTCGCGGCGGTCGGCGGCCAGGCGCAGCTCGGCCAGGCGGCGTTCGATCAGCTTGCGCACCGATGCCACGCGCAGTTCCTGCTCGCGCACCACCGCACGGGCGGCCTCGACGCGGCGGGCCGCGTTGGCGACCATGAGCTGCTGCTGGTCCACGGCCAGCGACAGGCGGCCCATGAAGCCCTGGTAGGTCTGGAACTGGTCGATGGACGCCTGGCGGCTGAACTTCTCGCGGTACCGGCCTTCGTAGTCGAGGCGGTACGCCACGAGCTGCTCGGCCTGGCCCTGGGCGGTGGCCTGCGCGGTCTCGGCCCGGCGGGCATGGCCCACGGCGTCGTCGCGTTCGCGTTCGGCCTGGCCCAGCAGGGCCATCAGCGGGGAGAGGGACGGGTCGGTGTGGCTCATGGTTCAGTCCTGGTTCAGGCGCCGACGAGGGCGCGAAGTTCGCGCACGCTCGCGGGCAGGCTCGACGGTTGGTGCATGCCCTGCTGCAGCAGCTCGACCATCTTCGGGTGCAGGCGCACGGCGTGGTCCAGTTCCGGGTCGGCCCCCGGCGAGTACGCGCCGAGCTGGATCAGGTCGCGTGCCTTGTTGTGTTTCGCGTAGAGCTGGCGGAAGCGGCGCGCCGCGTCGATGTGCTCTTGCGGGCTCACGTTGGTCATCACGCGGGAGATCGAGCGTTCCACGTCGATGGCCGGGTAGTGGCCGGCTTCGGCCAGTTCGCGCGACAGCACGATGTGGCCGTCGAGGATGCCTCGGGCCGCGTCGGCAATCGGGTCCTGCTGGTCGTCGCCCTCGGACAGCACGGTGTAGAACGCGGTGATCGAGCCCACACCGTGGATGCCGTTGCCGCTGCGCTCGACGAGCTGCGGCAGCTTCGCGAAACAGCTGGGCGGATAGCCCTTCGTGGCGGGTGGTTCCCCGATGGCCAGCGCGATCTCGCGTTGGGCCATCGCGTAGCGGGTCAGCGAATCCATCAGCAGCAGCACGTGCTGGCCGCGGTCGCGGAAGTGTTCGGCGATCGCGGTAGCGTAGTTGGCGCCCTGCATGCGGGTGAGCGGCGGGGCATCGGCCGGAGCGGCCACCACGACGGAACGGGCGATGCCCTCCTCGCCGAGGATGTCCTCGATGAATTCCTTGACTTCACGGCCCCGTTCACCGATCAGCCCGACCACGATCACGTCGGCCGCGGTGTAGCGCGCCATCATGCCCAGCAGCACCGACTTGCCCACGCCGGTGCCGGCGAACAGGCCGATGCGCTGGCCCCGGCCCACGGTGAGCATCGAGTTGATCGCACGCACGCCGGTGTCGAGCGGCTTCCTGATGGGGTCGCGGTCCATCGCGTTGATGGGGCGGCGGATCAGCGGTTCGTTGTGCACGTTCTGCAGCGGGCCGCGGCGGTCGATGGGGTGGCCGTGCGAGTCGATGACACGCCCGAGCAGGCCGTCGCCCACGGGCAGGTGCAGCGTGCGGTCCTCGCCACGGCGCCACGGGTGGTGCGGCGCGCCGAGTTTCAGCGGCACGATGGGTGACGGGCGCGGCACCACGCGGGCGCCACTGGCCAGGCCGTGGGTTTCACCGGTGGGCATCAGGTAGGCGCGGTCGCCGGAAAAGCCGACCACCTCGGCCAGCACCGGCGGTTGCCCGTCCTGGCGCGGGTCGTCCATGAAGATCTGGCACACGGAGCCCACCGGCACGCGGATGCCCGCGGCCTCCAGCACCAGCCCGGCCACCCGCACCAGCGTGCCCTGGGTTTCGAGCGGCACGGGGTCGGCCGAGAAGGTGGTCATGTCGGCGAAGTAGCGCTGCCACTTGTCGGTGGCCTCGACGGCACCGGACTCGAAGGGCGAATGTTTCATGCGTCGGTGTCCTCGTCTTCCGTGGTACCGGCAGGCAGCGGGGCTTCCTTCCACGATTCGTCGCAGCCGATCGAGGCCGCGGCACGGCGCCAGCGGGTCTCGACGCTCGCGTCGATCACGCCGATGTCGGACTCCACGAGGCAGCCGCCGCGCAACACGGAGGCATCGCTGACCACCCGCGCACCACGTGCCGCCAGCACGTCGGCCGCACCTTGCGACACGAGCGCCACGTCGTCGGGGTTCACGCGCAGCGTGATGTGGCGGGCGCTCAGCAGCAGCGTCTCCACGGCTTCCTCGGCCACGGCCACGACCAGCTCGGGGCGCTGCACGATCTCGCTGCGCACCATCTGGCGCGCCAGGTGCGTGGCCGACACGGCCAGCGCACGCGCCATCTGCTGCTGCAGCGCGTCGAGCTGCTCCATGTACGACTGCGTCACGGTGCCCAGCTGGGCCGTGACCTGCGATGCAAAGCTCTGCTTGAACCCTTCGAGGGCCACCAGGCCGTCGCGGTACCCGTCCTGGTAGCCGGCCGTGCGCGCCGCGCGCGTGGCCTCGGCCAGCACCTGTTCCTGCGACGGGGCTTCGGGTTCCGGCGGCGCGGGGCGCTGCACGCCCTTGTCGGCGGGCGCCGAACCGTCGAGCGAACCGAGGTTCCACGCGGCAAACGACGACAGTTCCTCGCGCGGGATGAAGCGGCCATAGCCGGACGGCTTGGCGGCCTGGTTGTTCGTGTTCGGCGGCGGCGGGGCCGGACGCGACGGTCCGTTTTTAGAGGAACTCATCGTCGCCTCCGGTGGTGAGGACGATCTGGCCTTCGTCGGCCAGGCGGCGAACCACCTTCAGCATTTCCTTCTGCTCGGCCTCGACCTCGCTCACGCGCACCGGGCCGCGGCCTTCCAGGTCTTCGCGCAGCGTTTCGGCCGCACGGGTCGACATGTTGCGGAACACCTTCTCGCGCATCTCCGGCGTGGCGCCCTTCAGCGCGATGATGAGGGACTCCGACTGCACTTCCTTCAGCAGCAGCTGGATGCCCTTGTCGTCGATCTTCTCGAGGTCGTCGAACGTGAACATGTTGTCCATGATCTTCTGGGCGAGCTCGTTGTCGGCTTCGCGGATGTAGTCGAGCACCGAGGTCTCGATGCTGCCGCCCATCAGGTTGATCATCTCGGCCGCGGTCTTCACGCCGCCGAGCGATGCCTTGCGCAGCTTGTCGCCGCCGGCGAGCACCTTGCTCATCACTTCGTTCAGGTCCTTCAGCGCGGCCGGCTGGATGCCGTCCAGCGTGGCGATGCGCACGAGCACCTCGTTGCGCTGGCGTTCGGTGAAACACTTGAGCACGGACGACGACTGGTCGTAGTCCAGGTGCACGAGGATGGCGGCCACGATCTGCGGGTGTTCGTTGCGCAGCAGTTCGGCCACCGAACCGGCGTCCATCCACTTGAGGCTTTCGATGCCGCTGATGTCGCCGCCCTGCAGGATGCGGTCGATCAGCAGGTTCGCCTTGTCGTCGCCCAGCGCCTTGCGCAGCACCGACTTCACGTACTCGTCGGTGTCGCTCACGAGCATGCTCTGCTCGGACGCCACCACGGCGAAACGTTCCAGCACCCCGTCCACGCGTTCGCGCGGGATGCTTTTCATCCTGGCGATCGTCTCGCCCAGGGCCTGCACTTCTTTCGGCGCAAGCAGCTTGAACACCTCGGAGGCTTCTTCCTCTCCGAGCGACATCAGCAGGATGGCCGAGTCTTCGAGTCCCTTGGAGTCCATGGCGTGGTCGTTCGTCCGGTTCAGTCAGGGAATGGAGGTCAGGCGATTTCGCCATTGACCCAGCCGCGCACGATGTTCGCGACGGCGGCGGGGTTGTCCTTGGCGAAGGCGCGTGCGCCAGTGAGGTGGGTGCTCGCACGCGGCGCCTCCAGCTGAGGCAGCTTGCCGGGCTCCACGATGGGCAGCAGTTCGTCGTCGGCGACCACGGCATCGAGGTTGTTGCCCTTCGGGTCCATTTCCACCCTGGCCGTCTTCAGCGCCGGGCGGATCAGGCCGAACACGATCGCCAGGGCCACCACCGCCAGCGCTGCCGGCACGGCCGCGGCACGCAGCAGGTCGAGCACTTGCGGCTGCTTCCACAGCGGGGTGTTGTCGACAGCCACCGGCTCCACCTTGAAGGGGGCGTTGATGACCTTGACCGAATCGCCGCGCTTTTCGTTGTAGCCGACGATCTCGCGCACCAGTGTCTCGAGCTTCTGGAGTTCATCCGGCGTCAGCGGCACGGTGGTGACCTTGCCCTTGGCGTCGGTGTTCGTGCGGTGGTTCACGACCACCGCCGCATTCAGGCGGCGCACGGTGCCTGTCGCGTTGCGGGTCACGCGCACGGTCTTGTCGACCTCGTAGTTCGTGACCGAGTCCTTGCGGCTCGTGCTGTTCGAGGCCGCACCACCCTGGGCGGTCTGCAGCGGCTGCGAGGCACCGGTCAGCGGCGCGGTGGCGGCCACCGGGGGCTGGTTCGACGTGGCGCCCGGGATGCCGGTGGCGCCCGAACCGTTCTGGCCGTTCTGCTCGGTGCGCTGCATGCTGCGCACGGCGGCTTCGGCGTTTTCGCCCTGGTTCGGCCGGAACTCTTCCGACGTGGATTCGGTGCGCGAGAAGTCGATGTCGGCGGTGACCTGGGCGCGCAGGTTGTCGCGCCCCACCACCGGGTCGAGGATGTCGAGGATGCGCTTGTTGAACTGCGTCTCGACCTGGTTCACGTACTGCAGTTGCTGGGCGTCGAGGCCCGAACCGTTGTCTTCGGGCGAACCCGACAGCAGCGCGCCGGTCTGGTCCAGCACGCTGACGGCCTTGGGGTTCAGCTCGGGCACGCTGCTCGACACCAGGTGCACGATGCCGGCCACCTGGGCGCGATCGAGGGTGCGGCCGGGGAAAAGGGTCAGCATCACGGAGGCGCTCGGCTTCTGCTGTTCGCGGAAGAACCCATTCTGGTTCGGCAGCGCCAGGTGCACGCGTGCGTTTTGCACGGAAGCCATCGATGTGATCGAGCGGGTCAGTTCACCTTCGAGGCCGCGCTGGAACGTCAGGCGTTCCTGGAACTGGGTCTGGCCGAACTTGGCGCCGTCCATCAGCTCGAAACCGACGACGGACCCCTTCGGCAGGCCGGCCGAGGCCAGCTTCAGGCGCAGGTCGTGCACGTTGGCCGCCGGCACGAGGATGGCGCTGCCGCCTTCGGAGTACTTGTAGGGCACGCCCATCGTGGACAGTTGGGAGATGATGGCGCCGCCGTCCTTGTCGGACAGGTTGGCGTACAGCACCTTGTAGTCACCCTGGCTGCTCCACAGCGTGATGGCGGCCAGCACGGCCACCAGGGCCGCCACGCCGAGGCCCAGGCTCACCCGGCTTTTCATCGGCAATGCGGCCAGGCGCGTACCGAGCCCGGGGGCGGCAGGTACCAGCGTGGTCGGTGTAGCGACGGCGATCGCGTTGTCCATGGTTTTCGATTCAGGCAAGGCAGGCACAGGCCCACCGGTTGAATCGAATTATTTGGAAACTTGAGGGGGACGGATCGGGGGAACAACCAGCCAAACGGCCGTCAGTTCCCAACACCCCCGTTCACATCTTTCCCTAAAGTCACACCATCGACCGCCGACCCCCTGTGCCCGGCGTCACCAAGGAGCTCTCATGGACGTGACCCTCAAACCTTTCAACTTCGCCCAGGCCGCCGCCCGGGCGGGGCTGGGTGTCAACGGCCTGCCCCTGGCGAACAACAACAAGGCCGCCGGCACCGCAGGTGTGCAAGGACCGGATTTCCAGCAGGCGCTGTCCCAGGCGCTGCGGGGTGTCAGCGACACCTACAACCAGGCGAGCGACATGCAAAAGCAGGTGCAGCTCGGCAACCCCACCGTCAGCCTCGAGGAGACCATGGTGGCCATGCAGAAGGCGCAGATCGGCTTCCAGGCCACGATGCAGGTGCGCAACAAGCTGGTTTCGGCTTACTCCGAGATCATGAACATGACCGTGTGACGCCCCGGCGGAAGCCAGGGGTCACTCGGGCCGATCGTGCGGCGGCGGCGAATCCCGGCGTTCGGCCGGATGACTGACCACGATGTGTTCGATCTGCTCCGGGAACTCGGCCCGTTCCACCACGAACAGGTCCCACACGGCCATGAACATGGCGGCGATCACGGGGCCGATCACGAACCCGTTCAGGCCGAAGATGGCCATGCCGCCCAGCGTGGAGATCAGCACCACGTAGTCGGGCATCTTGGTGTCCTTGCCCACGAGCACCGGGCGCAGCACGTTGTCGACCAGGCCGATCACCAGCACGCCGTAGCCGATCAGCACCACGCCCTTCCACACCGCCCCGGTCACGAGGAAGTAGATGGCCACCGGCGCCCAGATCAGGCCCGCACCCACCGCCGGGAGCAGCGACAGGAACGCCATCAGCACGGCCCACAGCAGCGCCGCATGGATGCCGAGGAAGGCAAACGCGATGCCGCCGAGCGCGCCCTGGGCCACCGCGACCAGCACATTCCCCTTCACCGTGGCCCGGACCACCGTGGCGAACTTCGCCGACAGTTCCCGCTTGTGCGCATCGTTCAGCGGCACCGCGTCGCGGATGCGGCGCGACAGCCCCACCCCGTCGCGCAGCAGGAAGAACATCAGGTACAGCATGATGAAGAAGCTGATCACCACGTCGAGGGTGTTCTGCCCGATGGCCAGTGCCTGCGTGGCCACGAACTGGCTGATCTGGCGCAGGCTGGAAGTCAGCTTCTCCTGCAACTCGGCGAGGTTGCCGAGCCCGGCGCGGTCGAGCAGCGACGTGAGCCAGTGGGGCAGCACGGCATAGACCTGGGCGAAGTAGTTGGCGAAGTTCAACTCGCCGCTCTGGATGCGCTCGTACACCGCAGCCCCTTCGCGCACCAGCGCCCCGGTGATCAGCCCGAGCGGCAGGATGACGATCACGAGGATCACCGCCATCGTCAGCAACGCCGCCAACGTGCGCCGCCCCTTGAGCCGCGGCACCAGCTTGCGGTACAGCGGCGAAAACAAGATCGCCATCACCACGCCCCAGAACACCGCCCCGAAAAACGGCACCAGGATCCATCCGAACGCGAGTGTCACCGCGACCAGCAACAGCAGGAAGACCCGGGATTCGAACCGGGAGGACTTGAGCGGGCGAGGCAGGTTCATCCCGCCATCCTATCCGCACGCCAGGAAGGGAACGCGCAAGCGAAGCAAAGTGTCCGTCGGTCGATGGCCTCAAGTGCCCGAAGGTAGGGGGGGCTGCAAAATGTGCGCTGCCCCCTAAACTGTCCACCTGACGGCCGCAAGGAGTGCCCGCATGACGACCACCCCCGACCTGCTCGGCGGCTGCCAGTGCCGCGCCGTGCGCTACCGCGTGACGGGTGCCCCCATCGCCGCGGCGCTTTGCCACTGCAGCATGTGCCGCCGGGCCAACGCCGCCCCCAGCGTGGCGTGGGCCATGTACCAGCAACTGCAGGTCGATTTCCTGTCGCTGCATCCCACCGTGTACGAATCCTCACCCGGTTGCCGCCGCGGGTTCTGCCCGCGGTGTGGCACCCAGATCATGTTCGCGGCGGACTACCTGCCCGGGCTCGTGGACCTCACCATCGGCAGCTTCGACGACCCCGACGCCCTGGCCCCGGCGTTCCAGTACTGGCATGCGGAACGCCTGCAGTGGGTCGAGACGGTGGAACAACTGCCGAGTTACGCCGAGTTCCCTCCGTCGGAGGTGCTGTGGCCGGGCTGACCCCGGCACGCAGCGTGGTCTCCGGGGGAATTACCCTAGAGGCCTCACCATCACTTCGACCCACCATGCGCCGCGCACTCTTCGGAATCGGCTGGACCATCGCGGGGGCCTTGACAGCCGTGGCGCTGTACGCGGCAACGGCGTTTTCGCTCCCGCTGCTGCCCGTGGGCACGCCCGCCCCTGCCGCCGACATCGAGGCCTACGTCGTGTCGAATGGCGTTCACACCGACCTCGTGCTGCCGGTGCGCTCGGAACGCATCGACTGGACCTCGGTGTTCGATCCGGCGCATTTCCGCAGCATGCCGCCCGATGCCTCGTTCGTGGCCATCGGCTGGGGCGACCGGGAGTTTTTCCTCAACACGCCGGAATGGCGCGACCTCACGGTGGGCCGGGCCGTGGGCGCGCTGTCAGGCACGGGACGATCGCTCATGCACGTGACGTGGTTGCGCCGTACGGACCTCGGCACACGTGTGTGGCGGCTGCCGCTGGACGCCGCCGGCCACGACGCGCTGGTGCAGCACATCACGGCCACGCTGCACGACGGCACGACCCCGGCGCGGCCCGTGCCCGGCCGCCACTACGGCCCCACCGACGCCTTCTTCGAAGCGCGCGGCGCGTACGATCTCTTCACCACCTGCAACACCTGGACGGGCCAGGGCCTGCGCGCGGCACGGGTGCCGGTGAGCCCGTGGACCCCGTTCGCCCCCAACGTCGTGTCGCGCCTCGCGCCCGCACCTCGCCCGTGAGGGCGAAGGCGAGCAGGCATCGACCGCTCCTGCGCGCGGCTCCTGGGACCCGGCGTTACGCCACGACGGCCTTCCCGCGATCGTCCTCGCCCTCGGGGACCTCGGGCAGGTCGGTGATCTCCGTGAGCGTCACGCCGGCGTTCGACGGGCCCGCGGCGGGGTCGGTGGCCTGCTTCGCATCGGCCATGACCTGGGACAGGTTCTCCATGACGCGCTGCTCGAAGGCGGGCAGTTCATCGTCGCCGAGGCCTTGGACGTGCTCGGACACCGCCTCCGTCCACGCCACCAGCGCCTCGGGTGTCGGGGGCGCCATCGTGACCAGTTCCGTGCCGTCGGGGCCCTTGAACAGGCTCGCGATCGCGTTGCCGCCCCAGTTCATGGCCAGTTCGGCACCACGCGCGACCGGGCCGGGCATGGTCATGGCCATCACCGTCATCACCAGGGCCGCGTAGTACGGCGCCTCGGGCGATGCCTCGATCAGGCCGTCCGGGGTGAAGGCCTTGGCGAGCTTGTCGACCGACAGCGCCATCGCCATCACCATGCTGGTAGCGGCCATGCCCTTGAAGCGCTCCATCGCGTCTTGCCGCGTGGCCTGTTTGTTCCAGGCCGACTGCGCCATCACCGCCGTCACGACCACCGCATCGGCCGACAGGTCCACCGTCCCGATGGGATCGGGCTGGATCAGGAACACCGTCGCCCCCGTGACGCCAGCGGCGAAGATGGTCAGGGCCAGCTTGGAGGCGAAGTTCGTGTCGCCGGCGGGCACCACGGCGCCCTCGGGCCCGTTTGCCGCAGGTGCCAGGTTGAACGCTTTTTCCAGCCGGTCAGCGCACCGGCCGATCGTGCCCAGCAGGTGCGTGACCTGCGAGTTGAGCGTGCGCGTCAGTTCGCGCCCGGACGCCGGATCCGTGAAATCGGCGCGGGCCTTCGTGAGCGCCACGCGGCCGGCCTCGAGCTCCTTCCACAGCCCTTGCAGCTCCGTGTGGACGTGCCCGCCCACCTCGCCGGGCGTGAGCCGCCTGCGCATGGCGTCCGCCTCCTGCGCATGGCCCCGCCAATCCTCGATGGATGCCCCCGCGCGCACGACGGCGCCCGTCGCCTTGCTCGCCACGTTCTGCACGCTGTCCCACACGAACGGCGCGATCAAGGCCATGCCGCAGGCCGCCGCGATGCCGGCATGGCCCAGCTTGTTGTGGTCGAACGATTCCATCTGGTGGCGAGCCGACTCTGAGCCGAACTTCTTTGTCATCTCCAGCGACAGGAAGATCGCATTCAGCAGCGCCGGGTAGAAGTGCACTTCATCGGCCTGGCGTCCCAGTTCGCCACCCATCAGCGGAAACGGCAGGCCGTCGGCCGTGGCGCGCAGCGTGGTGCCCGCCACGCCCACCACCGCCTTCGTGGCCGCTGCCACCGTGTAGGCAAAGGTCTTGGCCTGGTTGGCCAGCAGCGGGCTGGGCACGACGACCGGCCACAGATTGACCAGGTTGGCCAACGCCTTCAGCGCGCGGCCCCCGGCCGGCGTGCCGTTCTCCAGGGGGTCGAGCGCCTGCTCCACGGCCTGGATGTCCTTGAGCAGCGTGGCCTGGAACTTGGCCTCCAGGCCGTGACGGGCCTCCACGAGACGGCGCAGGTCGCCCACGTGCCGCCGGCACTGGGCCAGCGTGGCCTCGGTCGGCGCCTCGAGGTCATTGCCGCGCAGGATCCGCAGGAAATCGGGATCGTCGGCACGGGGCTGCAGCATGGTGCGCAGGTCGGTCAGCGTCCACAGATGCCTGGCGGCCGTCCCCAACGTGGAAGGTGCGTTGCGCAAGGCAGAGGGGATTCCCATGACCACCTGGGTCAACTTGGCCGGCGCATTCATCACGCCATGCGCCAGCTTGGCCGGGGCGTGGCCGATGTTGACCGCTGCGTGCTTCAAGCCCGTGAAGATCGTGCCGGACCAGGAATCCGCGGTGGCGCCAGGCAATTGGGCCGCACGCGGCGCCCGCGCGGCGGCAGGATCGCGATCGGGCGAGGGGGTGCCGCGACCCATGCGTGAAGCGGCGGGCAACGCATCGAGTGCGCCGTGGGATGCAGGCGTGGACGTGGCAACCGGCGACGGTGGAAGGGTCGAGGCGTCGGCGGAGGATGCGGAGGACGGGCGTGGCGACACGCTGACAGATGAGGTCTTCAAGTTATGAGCTCCCTTGATCGGCCGCACGCCACGGCACCGCATGACGGGTCGCCTGGGGCGCGCTGAGCCGTACTGCGGTGAAGGAACGGGAACGGTGGCGCGCTCGCCATGACGCGAAAGCGGCGGGCCGTCCCCCTCCCGGGAGTCCGATGATGGCGACGGCATCCGCCGTGGTCCTCCGGCCCGCGAAGCCATGGCTGCCGGCACGAAACGCCGACAACGCCCGGGCGCAGTCCGTCGCTCCCTCAGCGCCACGGCGCCCGGTACAACCACACCGGACGTCCGTCGGGGCACTGCGCCACGGCGGTGGGTTTCACACCCGCAGCCTCGAACTCCAGGCTCGCGAGCCACGCACCCGGTTTCAGTTCGGTGGCCGCCTTGGCCATCGCGCGCGGCATGCTTTCGGGCCGCTGGAACAGGTAGACGAGGTCATAGGCCGACCAGTCCTCGCGCCAGATGTCGGCGCGGCGCACCGCTGCCGGAACGCCGAGCCAACGGCAGCGCAGGCGGCACAACAACGTCAGCGGCCAACTCCACTCCAGGCCCACGAGCCGCGCCGCAGGGTAGGCCGCATGCAGTTCACGGAGGCCGTCTCCGAACCCGCAGCCCGCGTCCACCGCCTGTGCACCGGGCGGCAACGGCACCAGCGCCGGCAGGCCACCGAGCGCACCGCGCGGCGTGGGGAACACCGGGGCATCGCGCCACGCGTGCACCGGGTACAGCGCGAACACGGCTGCCAGCGGAAAGAGCCACACCCACGCCGGCACACCGGCCGCAGCCCCCGAGGCCAGCAGCGACAGCGGGAACCCCAGCGCGATGAATACCGTGCGCCAGCGGGTGCCCCCGAACAGCGCCCCACACACCCCGAGCGCGGTGGCCAGCACCAGTGCGAGCCAGGCGGGCACCGCGTCCACCCGCGAGAGGCCGATGAACAGGGCCCAGGCGGCGGCCCAGGTGAGCAGCGCCGGGAGAGGCCAGATCAGGCGGAGGGACATGGCGGCATTCTGGCCGCAAACCCGGCCGCCCCCCGTGCGCTGCCGTCAGAACTTCAGGAACCGCCCTGCCATCGCCGGCACCGGGATCACATAGCCGTCGGCACCCGGCACCACGAGGCTGTTGTCGCCCAGGTCGGTCAGGTTGCCGGGCGAGCCGATGGCCGAGGCCTTCAGCGTGACCGTGGCCTCGCGGGTGCTGGTGTTCATCACGAACAGCACGCGGTTGCTGCCCGCATCCTTGCGGTCGATGTAGACGTTGGCATCCGAGTACACGTGCGTGCGCGAGCCGGCGGCCAGGGCCGGGTTCGTGTCACGCAGGCCCATCAGCGTGGCAACGTGGGCCTTCAGGTCGGTCTCGCGGGCCGACAGGTTCAGCACCTTGCCGGTGGTGCGGCTCACGTGATCGTCGCACAGGCCCTGCACCGCGCAGTTGCTGGTCACCTGGGCCGCGAAGTTCGCCACCTCCTGGCCGATCTCGTCACCGTAGTACAGCGTCACCGGGCCGCTGTGGGCGGCCATGTACGCGAACGCGGCCTTGTGGCGCTGCCAGTAGATGTCCTGGTCGGGATTGCCGAGGCCCGCGCGCTGGATCAGGTCGCCGAACCGCACGAGGTCGTGGTTCGTCAGCATCAGGTTGGGCATCGCGTGGTCGGGGTACGCCGCGTAGGTGTCGTACGTGCCCGCGAGGTTGCTGGCCGGCAGGTTGGCCTTCTGGCTGGTGGCCTGCGCCTCTTCGCCGGCCAGCGTCTGCACGAGGCGGTAGCGGCCGGGGAAGTCGAAGGCCGAAGGCAGCCCGGGTGCGCCGGCCGTGCCGTAGCCGCGGGCCTGGATGTCGGCCTCGCCCGCCCAGAGTTCACCCACCATGTGGCCGAGGGGCTGCACCGTGGCGCCGGTGCCGTTGGTGTAGCTGACGCTGGCGGAGGCCGTGGCCACGGTCTGCCTCAGCGCGGCCCACTGCGCCACCGGCACTTGGTAGGCCTGGTCGAGGCGCCAGCCGTCGATCTTGTACGTGGTGATCCAGTGGGTCACCACCTCCTGGAAAAACGCGAGCGTGGCCGGATCGCCGTAGTCGGCGCAGGCCTGGTTCGCACCCGGGGCATACGTGCCGCCCTGCAGGTTCGTGCAATTGCCATTCTTCGGCAGCTTCGACGTGGGCGACACGGCGAGGTTGTCCTTGTAGTGCCCGAACACGCCGTCGAGGAACACGTAGAGGCCGCGGGCATGGGCCTCGTCCACCAGCGTCTTGAACTGCGCCGAGGTGCCGAACTTCGGGTCCACCTTGAAGTAGTTGCTCGCGAAGTAGCCGGTGGCGTCGAGCCGGTCGGTCCAGTCGTCCTGGCCGCTCTTTTCCACGGACTCGAAGATCGGCGTGAGCCACAGCGCGTTGACACCGGTGCCCTTGATGTAGTCGAGCGCGTCGGTGATGCCCTTCAGGTCGCCACGGTGTGTGCTCGAACCGTAGCCGGTGCCGTAGTTGGCCGACGCATCGCCATCGGCGAAGGCCTCGACCATGACCTGGTACATGCGCAGGTTGCATTCGGGCGTGACCACGCCCTTGAAACACGCGAGGCGCGCCTCCGGGGCGCCGGCGGCCGCGGACACGGTGACGGCGATCGGGCCCGCGGGTGCCGGTGTGGCTGAATCACCGCCTCCGCCGCAGGAAATCAACGGGAGGGAGAGGCTCGCGATCAAGAGCCCGGAACGGAATTTGTGGGAGGACGTCATGGGTGGCGCACGGACAAGTAGGTCGGGACGCGCCAATTCTGAATCGGTTAAGAGATCTGTCAATGGTGGTCCACCCGGACAGTCGGGAGGAATCGACGCGCGTGGCTTCGCCAACCCTCTTCGCCGTTCCGGCGGGCCCGCGCCGAGGGCGACGAGCGCTCAGTTCAGGATGCGGCCATTGGCCCCGATCACGCTGATCTCGACGTAGTTGGAGCCTTGGTTGCCCTTCGTGTCGAACTGCACGCGGTAGCCGCCCAGGTCGAACGGCGCGGCATGCAGCGCGGCCGCCAGGCGCTCGCGGGTGGGGTTCGCGCCGACCCGTTCGAGGGCCGCCACCACGAGCCGTGCGTTCACGTAACCCTCGAGCCCGTAGTACGACGGTGCGGCGGGTTTCGAGAAGGCCGCGAGGTCGCGCTTGTAGTCACGCACGACCTCCAGCTTGTCACCCCACGGGTACGGAATCACCTGCGCCACCTGGATGCCGCGCGACGCGTCGGGGCCCAGCTCGGCGATGAGCTGGTCGGTGCCCACAGGCGACAGCGCCACGAAGTACGGGTGTTGCCCGGTCTGGCGCATCTGCTGGATGAACGCGGCCGTGGGCCGGTACAGGGTCACCATCACGACCGCCTGCGGCTTGGCGGCCGCGAGGGCCGTCACGGCCGCGCCCACGTCGACCGAGTTGCGCGTCACCGCAGCAGTGGCCACCGGATTCAAGCCCCGTGCGGTCAACGCGAGCTGCACGCCCTTCAACCCGGCTTGGCCGAAGCCGTCGTCCTGGTACAGCACGGCGATGCGGTTCATGCCCACGGTCAGCAGGTTGCGCACGATGGCCGCGGTTTCGTCGCCATAGCTCGCACGCAGGTGGAACATGTTCCGGTTGGCCGGCGAACGCAGCGCCTCGGCACCGCTGATGGTGCCGATCAGCGGCACTGCCGCACGGTCGATCACCGGCATCACGGCCACCGACGACGCGGTGCCGTAGAAGGCCATCAGGCCGAACACCTTGTCCTGCTCGATCAGCCGCCTGGTGTTGGCCACGGCGGGGTCGACCTCGTAGCCATCATCCAGCGCCACGAGCTTCAGCCGCTTGCCCTGCACACCGCCGGCCCCGTTCACACGGGCGAAACAGGCTTCGATGCCCTCCTTCATCTGCCGGCCGTAGGCCCCGGTGGGACCGGACAGCGGCGACGACATGCCGAACAGGATGGTGTTGTCGACGATGCCGTCGACGGCAAACGCCCCGCCCGCAGCCAGCGCACACAGGAGGCCGGCCAAGCCGGTTCGGAGGTCACGCAGGAATCGGGAATACATCAGGGGATCCATGGGTCAAGGGGCGGGCATTCTGCCGAGCCAACCCTTGCTGCGGGCTGACAATCCCCGATGGACCGGCCCCGCTAAAGGCCATAGGCGAGTCAATCCCTAACTCGAAAGTCAGGGTCCCGCGACGGCCTCTCGAGGACCGCCGGGCCGCTCCAGGTTTCCTCGGAACCCCATGGGGGGGCGGGCTGGGCGTGGCCCTGCCCTGGGGGCCCTCAGAAGTTGAAGGCGAGGCGCAAGCCACCCCAGTGTTTGCCGTTCACCACGATGGGCGCCGCGGCTTCCTTGAGCAGCACGAACTTGCCGCCACCCATGTCGCGCCGATAGGTCTGCAGCAGGAACGGGCGCTTGTTGCGCGCCGACGCGAGGCCGGTGCGGTCGTTGAAGATGCGGCGGTAGCGGCTGTTGGCCGTGTCCCACGCCAGGTCGCCACGCTGCGGGTTGCAGTACACCTTGTTGTGCGTGGCCACATAGCCGTTGCGGTCCACCGCGATGCAGAACACCGCCTTGCCGTGCGCGCCCAGCACACGTTCCTGCACCTGCGGGAACAGCCGGTCGGCCAGCTCGATGAAGCGGGTGGTGTGCTGCGCCGGGTTGGTGTTGGGGAGGGGCCGGTAGCTTTCGTCGAACAGGTCGGCCATCGAGATGGCGTTCGTGCGCACCGCGTCCTCGAGCAACTGGCTGATCTGCGCGGCAGCGTCGGTCACGCCCTGGATGAACGGGGTGTCTTCTGTCTCGATGCCACATTCGGCCACCAACTCGATCAGGTGCTCCGATACCTTCAGGAAGGCTTCGCTGCGGGTCATCGCCGAATCGAGCGCATGGCTCGACCGGTTCATCTCGGTCTCGATCTCGGACATCTGGCCGTTCAGGCCATCGCACACCTCGCGGCTGCGGTCGGCCGCGCCGTTGATGCTGGACACACCGGTTTCCACTTCGGCCAGCGCTTTGTGCACGGCACCCTGCTCCGCGTGCTCGGCCCGCACCTGGATCTCGCGCGACAGTGCGCCGATGCGCGCATCGAGCTGGCCCACCGTGCTCATGATGGCCTTCGACGATTGCTCCACCTTGGAGGCCAGGTCCTTGACGGCATCCGCGACCACGCCAAAACCGCGGCCGGCCTCACCGGCACGCTTGGCCTCCACCGACGCGTTGAACGCGACCAGGCGCGTCTGCAACGCGATCTGGGTGATCTGCTGGGCGGCACCCGCCACGTCGCGCAGCGAGTCCACGATGCCGGAGACCTCCGTCCCCACGTCCACCACGGCCTGGCGCGCGCGCGACACGGCACCGAGGCTGCCGGTGCTCACGGCGCGGATGTCGTGCTGCGCCGCGGTGATCTTCTTGAGCTGGTCGGCCAACGCCGCCACGGCCTGGGCCTGGCGGGCCGACACCTTGATGGCATCGTCCAGCTGGCCGCGCACCTCGGCGGCCTCGCGCCCCATCGTGGCGGCCTGCTGGCTGATCGACTGCACGGCGGCGCGCAGATCGGGCTGGCCCGCGGCAGCAGCAACCGGTTCGGCCTGCGGGGCGTTGGCCGCGGCCTTCTTGAAGACATGGAACATGGACTGGGGTCCGTTCAATGAGCGCGTGGATTCACCACTCGCGGAGTTTGACGCGCAGCCGGGCGATGGATTGGCTGTGCAGCTGGCACACACGCGATTCGGTGACTTTGAGCACCGCCGCGATTTCCTTCAGGTTCATGTCGTGCTCGTAGTACATGCTCATCACGTACTGCTCACGCTCGGGGAGCGTCTTGATGCCCTCGACGAGCGCCTCGCGCATGCGGTGGTCCTGCAGCTGGGCGAGCGGGTTGCCGCCCTCCTCTGCCACGTGGCGGTCGAGGAAGTCGTTGTCGCCTTCGTCGCCACTCATGTCCTCGAGGTACACGAGCTGGGTGCCACGCACCTTGCCGAGCAGTTCCTGGTACTCGACCAGCGTGACGCCCATCTCGCGGGCGATCTCGCTTTCGGCCGGCGCCCGTCCGAGCTTCTGCTCGAGCTTGTGCACGGCGGACTCGATGCTGCGCTGCTGCTTGCGGATGCCGCGCGACAGGTAGTCGTTGCCGCGCAGTTCGTCGAGCATCGCACCGCGGATGCGCTGCGTGGCGAAGGTCTCGAACTGCACGCCCTGCTGGGCATCGAAGCGGCTCAGCGCATCGGTCAGGCCGATCATGCCGACCTGGATCAGGTCGTCGAGTTCGACGTTGGCCGGCAGCTTGGCGATCATCTGGTGGGCGAGTCGCCGCACCAGCGGGCTGTACTGCTTGAGCATCGTGTTGACATCAAGTTGGCCTTTGGCGGTGTACATGTGGGCTCCGAGAGGTCAATTCAGCGCGTGCTGGAGAGGGTTGGCGCGGAACGAACCCGCGGCAAGGGGGGCGGCGGCGGGGCCCATCACCTCGCGCGCCCAGCGGCGCAACGCGGGGGCCGGCGCTTCGCGGGCGTCCGAGGCGGGGTCGACGTGCAGCCAGTCGCGCAGCACCGCACCGAGGAAGTTGTCCGCGCAGGTGGCGATCTGCGTGGCGATGCGCTCGACCCGGGGCGACGCGGGCGCGGCGCACAGCAGCAGGTCGTGCACCATCAGCTGCGCGCGTTGGGTGAGCAGCTTCATCGCCGCGTAAGCGTGGGTGACGCTGGCCGGGCGATCGTCGGCCAGCAGCAGCGGGCGGGCCTCGCTGCGCATGAAAAGGCGGCACAGGTCGGATTCGGTGGCGTGCACGAGGATCACGTCCACGTGCGGCGCGGCGTCCGACGCGGCCTGCAGGAACGCGGCCGTGGAGCCGGTGGAATCGACGTAGCGCAGCGGGAGCCCGCGGGCGGCCATGTACGAGACCTGGGGCGACAGCGTCTCGATGCATTCGGACAGGTCCATCACCGACAACTCGGAGGTGGCCGGGGCCCGATCGGAGGCGTCGATCACCATCACGTGCGCGCCGAGTTCGGCGAAAGCGGTGCAGAGGCGCTCCAGCATCACCCCGCCGAAAGCCATGTGCGGGTTCGCGACCACCGGCACCATGCGCACGCGGGCATGGGCGAACAGCTGGCGCAGACCGTGGGCCTGGTCTTGGGGGTAGAGGGAGTCTTGATAGTCGTCGTGCATGGCGGCGCTGTCTGGGGAACGCGGGGTCGTCGTCGGGGCGCGATCAGGCATGCAGCGTCGGGCGCGGACGCTGGGCTTGCTGGCGGGCCGTGAAGATCAGGTTCACGTCGTCGGCGTCCATGCGGTACGCCGGGTTCGTGCTGGCGCGCAGCGCGCGGTGCACGAGCGCGTGGGCCGACAGGCGGTGCCAGTCTTCCGGCACACGCTGGCCGTTGGCCACGCCCACCACTTTCAGCTTGTGGCGGATCACGGCGTCGAGGGCCGGGGCCAGCTTCACGGCTTCGTCCATCTTCGACAGCACGATGCCCTTGCAGGCCGAGGCCTTGTACGCGAGCATCACGTCCTCGATGGTTTCACCCTGGGCCGAGGCGTTCACCACCAGCAGCTTCTGGATGGAGCGGTGGGCCAGCATGTCGAGCAGTTCGCGGGTGCGGCTGTCGCGCTGGGCCATGCCGGCCGTGTCGATCAGCACCATCTTCTTCGACGACAGCAGCTCCAGCAGGTCTTCGAGCGAGGCCCGGTCGTGGGCCGTGTGCACCGGCACGCCGAGGATGCGGCCGTAGGCGCGCAGTTGTTCGTGGGCGGCCACCCGGTAGGCGTCCAGCGTGATCAGGCCCAGGTTGGCGGCGCCGTACTTGGTGGCGAATGCCGCCGCGATCTTCGCGGTGGTGGTGGTCTTGCCCACGCCGGTGGAACCGATCAGGGCGTACACACCGCCCTGGTCTTCCAGGGCCGGTTCGGCTTCGCCGGTGATCAGGTTGCGTTCGAGCACGTTGGCGGCCCACGCGGTTTCATCGGCCGCGTCGGTGGGCAGCGTTTCGGTCAGCTTGCGCACGAGGGCGGGCGAGAAGCCGCAGTCGAGCAGCTTCTGGATCAGCTGGGCCTGCGCCGGGTGGCGCTGCATCTTTTCCATGAAGGCGAGCGCACCGAAGCGGTCCTCGATGAGGCCCTTCATGGAGCGCAGCTCGTTCATCATGTCCTGCTGTTCGCGGCGGGCCGAGGCCACGGCGGCGGGCGCCAGGCCGGCGTCGGCGAGCGACGGGATCGGGGTGGCCGGCGCGGCGGCAGCAACGGCCGCGGCGGCGCGCACTTCCTCGCGCAGCACGGGTGGTGAGCGGTGGGTCTGCGCCTGGCGGGCCATCGGGGCTGGCGCCGGGGCCGGGGCCACCTCGATCGGTTGCACGGGCTTTTGCGGCATGGGCACCACGTTGCGGGCGGCCAGGCGTTGTTCGATGGCCACCGGCAGCTGCTCCGGCTCGGCGCCGAACGACGGTTCCTGGTGACGCTGGTTTTCGGCGCGCAGCGCGGCCTGGCGGCGCTTGAGCATGCGTTCGCGCACGTAGTCCTGGAACGACAGCGTGCTCATCGACAGGCGGGCCACGTCGTCGGTGATCTCTTCCTGGTGCGACACCGCGGGGGCGGCCACCGGGGCGGCGGGCCGGGCGGCCGGCTTCGGCTGGCGCGGGGCGGCGGCACGGGCCGGGGCATGGGCGCCGGACATCGACGAGGCCGACAGGCGCTCGATCTGCTGGACGCTCTCAGGCGCCATCGCCAGCACCTCCACACCTTCCGGGCAGGGCTTCGTGGACAACACGACGGCGTCATCGCCGAACGCCTGGCGCACCAGGGTCAGGGCGTCGCGCGAGGTGCGCGCGGTAAAGCGTTTGACGTTCATGGGTTGCCTCCAAGGCGGGAAATGCGCGGAATCGAGAGGGAGCGGTCAGCGCGACCGGTCCGGCAGAACAGGTTCAGGCTCATGGCGTGCCCCCGATGATCGAACCGATGCGGATCGAGTGGGTTTCGGGGATCTCGCTGTGGCCGAGCACCCGCAGGCGGGGCGCGGCGCGTTTGAGCAGGCGGGCCATCGGGGCGCGGATCAGGTCCGGCACCAGCAGGCAGGCGGGGTGGCCCAGGTCTTCCTGGCGCTTCGCCGATTGGGCGGCGCTGCGGGCCAGCGTGTCGGCCACGCCCGGGTCGAGCGCGGCACCGTGCGGCGAATTCAGCGCCTGGGTCACGATGCGTTCGAGTTCGGGTTCGAGGGCGATCACGTCCAGCTCCTGCACCGGGCCGTAGATCTGCTGCACGATGGACGGGGCCAGGCTGATGCGGATGCGGCGGGCCAGTTCGGCCGGGTCGCTGACGACGGAGGCGTGTTCGGCCAGGCTTTCCACGATGGAGCGCATGTCGCGGATGTGCACGCCTTCTTCCAGCAGCAGCTGCAGCACTTTCTGCAGGGCCGGAATGGCGACCATCTTCGGAACCACGTCTTCGATCATCTTGGGTGCCAACTTCGTCACGTGTTCAACCAGTTGCTGGGTTTCGACGCGTCCCAACAAGCGGGCCGCATTCACTTGCATCAAGTGTGAAAGATGGGTGGCCACCACGGTCGAGCAATCAACAACGGTAAATCCGTTCATTTGGGCTGATTCGCGCTGGCGCTCCTCGATCCAGACGGCGGGCAATCCGAATGCCGGGTCGGTCGTCTTGGTGCCGATCAGGGTGGTGGTGGCACCGCCCGGGTTGATGGCGAGCAGCATGCCCGGGAAGGCCTCGCCCTCGCCCACGACGGCGCCGCGCAGCGTCAGCCGGTACATGCTGGGCTTGAGCTCCAGGTTGTCGCGGATGTGCACGGGCGGCGGCAGGAAACCCACGTCCTGGGCGAACTTGCGCCGCACGCCCTTGATGCGCTGCAGCAGGTCGCCCTGGCGGGCCTTGTCGACCAGTGCGATCAGGCGGTAACCCACCTCGAGGCCCAGGGTGTCCACCGGCAGCAGGTCGTCCCAGCTGGCTTCGGCGTTGGGTTCCTGCGACGGGGTGACGGCACGGGGCGGCGGTTCGGCCTTGCGGCGTTCGTCGCGCTTGTGCATCCACCAGGCGCCGTAGCCGAGGCCGCCCGAGATCATCAGGAACACCAGGTGCGGCATGCCGGGGATGATCCCGAGCAACCCGATCACGCCGGCCGTGATGCCCAGCACGCGGGGCGAGTTGAACACCTGGCCGGAAATCTGGGTGCCGACGTCCTGCTCCTTGCCGACGCGCGACACCACGAGGGCCGCCGCCACCGAGATCAGCAGCGCCGGCACCTGGGCCACGAGTGCGTCACCGATGGCGAGCAGGATGTAGCTGTTGGCGGCTTGGGCCGCCGACAGGTCGTGCTGCACGACGCCGATGATGAAGCCGCCCACGATGTTGATCGCGAGGATCAGCAGGCCCGCCATCGCGTCGCCGCGCACGAACTTGCTGGCACCGTCCATGGAGCCGAAGAATTCCGCCTCGTCGCCCACCTCGGCGCGGCGGCGCTTGGCCTCGCGTTCGTCGATCAGGCCGGCGTTCAGGTCGGCGTCGATGGCCATCTGCTTGCCGGGCATGGCGTCCAGGGTGAAGCGCGCGCCGACTTCGGCGATGCGCTCGGCACCCTTGGTCACCACGACGAAGTTGATCACCACGAGGATGGCGAACACGATCAGGCCCACGGCGAAGTTGCCGCCGATCAGGAAGTGGCCGAACGACTCGATCACCTTGCCCGCCGCGCCCGTGCCGGTGTGGCCTTCGAGCAGCACCACCCGGGTGGACGCGATGTTCAGCGACAGCCGCAGCAGCGTGGTCAGCAGGATGACCATCGGGAAGGCCGAGAAGTCGAGCGGCTTGACCATGTAGGCCGCCACCATCATCACCATCAGCGCGATGGCGATGTTGAAGGTGAACAGCAGGTCCAGTGCGAATGCCGGCAGCGGCAGCACCATCATCGACAGCAGCAGGATGATGAAGACGGGCGCCATCAACGCCTTGATGGCGGTGGCGTGGGGGCCGAGGAGGCTTTGCAGTTTGGCGATCAGTGCGTTCATCGATCAACCTGCCGGTTTGTGGTGGGGGTCGAGTTCGACCGGGACGTTCAGTTCGGGCAGCGCGCCCGGCATGGCCATGCGGCCGGCGAGCGCGGCACGCAGCTGGTACACGTAGGCGAGCACCTGGGCCACCGCCGAGAACAGTGCGGCCGGGATCTCCCGGTCCACTTCGGCGTGGGCGTAGAGCGCGCGGGCGAGCACCGGGGCCTGGAGCACGGGCACCTGGGCCTCTTTCGCGGTGTCGCGGATCTTCATCGCCATCAGGTCGGCGCCCTTGGCGACGACCTTCGGGGCGCCCATGCCGCCCTCTTCGTACTTCAGCGCCACGGCGTAGTGGGTCGGGTTCATCACCACCAGGTCGGCGCCCGGGACGGCGGCGATCATCCGGCGGTTGGCCATCTCGCGCATCCGGGCGCGAACCTTGGCCTTCATCTCCAGGTTGCCTTCGACGTCCTTGTGTTCCTGCTTCACTTCCTGGTGGCTCATCTTGAGCTTGGCCATGTGCATGTGGCGCTGCAGCGGCACGTCGATGGCGGCGAACACGGCCAGGGCCACCAGCAGCAGCAGCAGGCCGCCCAGGATCACCGAGCCGGCATGCGACAGCGCGGCGGGCAGCGGCATCGACAGCGCGCCACCGAACGAATCCACGTGGCGGCGCAGGTAGACCGCGCCGATGGTGCCGAGGATCAGCGCCAGCACCGAGGCCTTCAGCGCGTCGATCAGTTGCTGTTTCGAGAAGACCCGGCCCAGGCCGGACAGCGGGTTGAGCTTCATCAGGTCGGGTGTCATGGGCTTGAACGTCCACACCCAGCCGCCGATGGCGATGCTGGCGCCCACGGCCACGAGGGACATCAGGGCGCCCATCGGCAGCACCACGAGCAGCATCTTCATCACCAGCTCGCCGAGGCGCTCACCCATGAACCCGGTGTTCTGCACCGAGGCGGCGTTGAACCGCAGGCCGTTGGCCAGCAGGTCCTTCATCCAGCTCGACAGCATGGGGGCCGCGGCCACCAGCACCCCGCCACCCGCCGCGATGGCCGCCAAGTGGCCGAAGTCGCGCGAACGGGCGATCTGCCCGTCTTCGCGGGCCTTCTGCAGCTTGCGTGCTGAGGCGGGTAAATTCTTGTCTTCGGACATGACGGAGGTGGAGGAATGGCCTCGTCATTGTTTCAAGCAGTACCGAAAACTTGAGGGCGATCAGAGGGGGAAACGCCGCCCAATTCGGCCCCTGGCGCCGCAGCGGCCCGCCCGAAGGCCCGGGCCTGCCCGTGATGGAAATCACGCCCCGAAGCGCCCTGCAGGCTGCGAGAATCGGTTCAGATGTCCGACCCTTCGATGCCATCCATGACCGACACGTCCCGCACCGCCCGCCGCTTCGGCCTGGCCGCCAGCAAACTCCACCGCACGTCTCCGGACGGCGGCCTGCTCACCTGGGCCCGGGAAAGCGGCGACAGCATTCGCGCCATGGGCCTGCGCCTGCACGCGGTCGGCGGCGCCTACGCCACCCTCTCCCGCTCGGCGTCGCTGGGCGGGTACGAGGGCCTGGTGGCCTACCCGTCCGGCGGCGAAGGCGGCCTGATGCGGCTCGTCTCCCACATCGCCGGGGGCGCCTACGAGAACCAGGCCCTCGACGGCATCGTCTACCTGATCGACCCGGTGGACCCCTCCACGCTGTACCCGGAGGCCGCGGCGCTGAAGCGCCAATGTGTCACCCACCAGAAACCGTTCATCTCCACCGTGGCGGGTGCCATCGAGTGGATGGCGGTGGAAGGGGCCCACGCCGGCGTGGTGGACGACACCGCCCGCGGCCTGCTCGACGTGTCGAAGCGAAACCTCGCGCTGATCGCCCACGATGCGCTCAAGGCCCAGATGGTGGAATTCGCCGCCGACAACTTTGACCTGCTGAGCCGCGCCGTGAGCCGGGTGGCCACCGGCACCACGGGGCAGCGGCTCAACGAACTCGCGTGGTCGCGCGGCTGGCCGCGGGCCACCCCCTGGGTGCACCGTTACCTGAGCGGCCCGCTCGGCGGCGACGCCCAGATCGCCGAACTGGTGCTCGACCAGCGCTGCGACAAGGTGCTGTTCTTCGAGGACCCCCACGTGGCCCGCCAGCACGAGGCCGACATCCAGCTGCTGGAACGCTCCGTGTGCAGCGTGACGCGGCACGCTACCTGCGCCAACTCCCCGGCGATGGCGCGGCGCTGGGCGGTGGCGGTGGGGATCGCGTCGAGCTGAGAGGCCGAGGGCGCTGCGCGCTCACGGGAACTGCGCCGAGCCTTGAACGACCAGCCCGCCCTGGGGCTCGGGCAACGTCTCCAGCAGCGTGGCGCCACCCAGCGCCGTGACACGCACCTCCACGGGGCCGGCGGCGATGGCCGCGGGATAGACGAAGTAGTTGTATTCCAACCGCTCCACCGTGATCCATGCCGTGCTGCCGCTGGGCTTGATGTCGAGTGCGGTGATGGGCAAGCGGTGGTTGCGCACCTGGATCGCCACCCAGAAGCGGGTGCTGCCTTCCTTGTAGCGGTAGGCCACCGGGCCGCTCACGTCGCCGGCCACCACCTGCCAGCTGATCGGCACGCGCCCGGCCACGGGGTCGGCAATCTTGGCGAAGGCCTGCTCGCTCAGGTCGATGTCACCCGGCTTGCATTCGGGGCAGCGGTCCGTGATGCGGACGGTGACCGTGCCTTTCGGCCCCGTCACCTGGACGAACTCGCCACACGCCGCGCTGCCGGCATAGTCGGTCTGGTTCATCGCCGCGACCATGAGGTTGCCGGGGCTCGCATCGAAGCTGCAGTTGCCTTGCCCCGTGGCGCCGTAGAACGTGCCTTCACCCGTGTGAGTGGCGGACAGCGTGGTGCCGGTGCCAGGGGTGGTCGTGGTGGTGTCGTCCCCGGCGCCAACCTGCCCCTGGCCGGAGTCCGACGCGTCGCCACCGCCGCCTCCTCCGCAAGCTGCCAGCATCAAGAGCATGACAAGTGCGACGGAGCGCGCGGCGCTTTGGTTCATTTTCATTTCCACCCTGGGTTTTCCCACGCCGTTGCAGGGCACGACCTCACCTTGAGGTTGGCCCAGGCAGCACAACGCCATCCATTTCGCGGCTTGGCGTGATTCTCTCCTGCCCTGTGACAAAACTGCCGCCCCGCGGATGTTCGAGAGCGCAAATTGCGTAAGCACTTCGCAGTCGCCGAACTGGCCAATCTGCGGGCACGGCCGCCCAAGTTCGGTGATTGCGCAGCGGAGGACCTGCAACAAGCCATGACCAGACTGCCACCCAGGATAGGCAGCCGGGTGTGTCTTCTTCGCTGTTTCCCGTCCGACTTCGCCTTCTGCGCATCCAGTGTGGGAGTGAGCGATCAGGATGGCGTCTTCCTGGTTCAAGGTGACACCTGGGTTGTTGTCTTGACAAAGTTGGAGGGCATGCGCCCCGCGCAACGCCGCAACGGAGTAGGCATAAAAGCGAGGCGCAGCTGTACAGCTCGTCCGGTCTGGCCAATCCGGTGATTGCCAAGAAGCGCCTTCTGGAAATGACGCTATAAGGCATTGGTTCGCCTTGAGCGTGAATAATGCCATTCCATCACACGAATCAATATTAATTTCCGCTGATCCGTTCAAATCGTGAACTCGAAATTCCGCTCATGCTGGCATGACCGAATACGGAGTTGATCAGCGGCCCCTAAGGAAATCTTGGAATCAAAATGGGTTGCAGCATCTCGAGACACAGCACGAATTCCCCCGCCGCCAGTCCCGCGCGCACAACGCACGGCACTGGCGCGCATAGGCATCAAGCGCATTCACTGGAAACTCACGAGTATTTGCACTCTCGTTCAGGCAGCTCGACAAGTTCGGCCGGCTCCAGCCCACCACGCAATCCCGCCCCTGGAAGGGCCTCAGATTCGGCCAACGCACCTCGGATACCAACGTTTTTTGCATCGCCCGTCACATTTGACGAGCCGACATTATTCACTCACCAATTGACAGAAGAGTACCCGCACCTCTATTCCGAGGAAGCAAAAACCGAGTTGAAGCATAAGATATCCCAACAAGGTTCCGACTTCAGAACCACGGAGGAAGATCGGCAGGAGTTCAAGAGGGCATTCTTATCGCATGTCAAGACCAGCCGATTGACGACGCAATACCACAGGACACCCGAAGCGGTATACGCCGACTACGCAGAGAAGATCAACCACATAAAAAGTGCCAATCCAGATATCAGGCATATCCCCACAGAAGATCTCATTGCATTGCGCTCATGGACTGCATCCACTCATCATCCAATTGTCATGAACGCTTTGGAAGGAGACGAATTACCTGATAATCCGCTGGGACTGTCGTATGCCAAAGCAATTATTTCCGCACTCAATGCCCTGCCGGATCGGTTCATTCACGAGGGCCATGTTTATACGGGCGATGACCAGCCTCTCGACCGGGTACTAGGGAGGCACAAAGAAGGTGAAAAATATACTGACTGGAGCTTCTTTGCAACGGCCAGCTCAAAAGAAAATGCATGGCAAAATCGCAGCGTGGAATGGGAGACGCATTCAACATCTGGCAAATGCATAGCCGAATTTTCAATACACGCGCACGAGTCGGAGGTCCTCTTTCCTCCAGGAACTCAATATTTGACAAATAAAATCGAAGAAAAGAACTCTCCTCGGCATTTCCTGAGCATTACTCAGGAACAAGTTGATTGACGGGTTTGGTACGTTGATTGGCAGTCGTCGACCCAGCGCGAGATGCTGTAGCACTTGATCCAGCAGGCAACTCCGCACGTTCTGCAGCCTCTGATCGATCCCACCCGTTCGCCGTGATCGACTTACGGACGGACGTCCTGGCAGAACTACAGGGAGCCGCCGTTTACTGCGGCGGCATGGTGTGCATCGACGCACGCCTGGCACACGCGTTTTCCACAACAACGGCAACGGCAGCTTTCAACCGGTCGACTACGCGCCAGCCTGCAACAACTGAGCGGCGTGATGGCGCTTGCACCTCGGTACCGGCGCGCCCCACCACGGGCTCGTTCTGCCCTTTCGAGAGGTCAGGCAGAACCATCCAGCTTGAAGACCGACATGGCCTGAACGACCTGCTGGGCCTGCGCCCTGAGGCTTTCGGCCGCGGCAGCGCTCTCCTCCACCAGCGCTGCGTTCTGCTGCGTGGTGCGGTCCATCTCGTTGACGGCGTGGCCCACTTGCTGGACACCGCTGTTCTGTTCGTCGGTGGCCGCGCGGATCTCGGCAACGATGTCGGTCACGCGGCGGATCGCGGCCACCACCTCGGCCATCGTGGCGCCCGCCTGGCCGGCCAGCGCGCTGCCCTGCTCCACACGTTCCACGCTGGTGGCGATCAGCGTCTTGATCTCCTTGGCCGCCTGCGCGGAGCGCTGGGCCAGCGAGCGAACCTCGGCGGCCACCACGGCAAACCCGCGGCCCTGTTCGCCGGCACGGGCAGCCTCGACCGCTGCGTTGAGCGCGAGGATGTTGGTCTGGAAGGCAATGCCGTCGATCACGCCGATGATGTCGGCGATGCGCTTGGAGCTGTCGTCGATGCCCTTCATCGTGCCCACCACCTGGCCCACCACGTCACCGCCCCGGGCCGCCACCTCGCTCGCGCCCTGCGCCAGCGTGTTGGCCTCGCGGGCGTGGTCGGCGTTCTGGCGCACGGTGGAACCGAGCTGCTGCATCGACGCCGCCGTTTCCTCGAGCGCGCTCGCCTGCCGTTCGGTGCGCTGGCTCAGGTCGTTGTTGCCTTGCGCGATCTGGGCGCTGGCCACGGCCACGCTGTCGGCGTTGCGGCGCACGCCGTCGAGCGACGCGAGCAGCATCGTGCGGAAGCGCTCCATCGCGCCCATCAGCTGGCCGATCTCGTCCTGGCTTCGCGACACGAGCGGCCGGGTCAGGTCACCCTCGGCCAGCTGGGTGAGGCGGGCCTGCAGGTCGGCCACGGGCTGGGTGATCAGGCGGTTCGACACGAACACGATCACACCCGCGAGTGCGACCAGCGCCACACCCACCGCCAGCCACAGCAGGCGCAACAGGCGCACCGCGTCAGCGGTGATCTGGTCCACCGGGACCTCGGCCACGACGGCCCAGTTCCAAGCCTTGTTGCGTGCGAACACGCGGCGCACCGCACCGCCCGGCGTGGCCACGACGGTGTCGCCGGCCTCGTCGGATTGCAGCGTCTTGAGCAGCGCCTGATCGTCGTCGCTGCCCTTGGCGAGGGACTGTTCCTTGTCCACCCCGAACACGTTGCCGAGGCTGGCGCCCGGGCGCAGTTCCACGGCGTAGAGGCGTCCGGTCTCGAACGGCGGGCGGGCCTGCATCGACTTGCGCATCTGCGCGAGGTCATCGGTCATGGGCACCCCCACGTACAGCACACCGATCGTGCGGTCACCTTCGCGGATGGGTTCGTAGACGTGCATGTAGACCTTGCCGAACAACGCAAAGCGGTCCACCCGCGTGCGGCCGTCGACCACGTCCTGGTAGGCCGGGGACTGCTTGCCGAGGAAGGTGCCGAGCGCGCGGCTGCCGTCCTCTTTCTTGACCGAGGTGGTGATGCGCTGGAAGTCGTCACCGACCCGGGCAAACACCGTGGCCACCGACCCGGTGCTCGCGGTGAAGCGGTCCACGACCTCGAAGTTGCCATTGACCGCCTCGCCGTGGTGCAGCAGCTGCGACGCCGGTTTGCCATCCGACGCCTCGCGCTCGACCAGCTGGAATCCCTGCGAGAACGACGACTTGAAGATGCCGAAATCGCGCATCGCCGACTTGCGGTACGCGGCGTCCGACGTGGTCAGCAACATCGAGGCGGTGTCCACCGCGGCGGTAATGCGGCGCTCGCCGGCGTCGGCGGCCTGGCGCCACAACGAGATGCTGACGAACCCGATCGCGACAAGCAGCACGACGGCGGTGGCCCCGATGGCACTGGCCGACAACTTGACGCCGATGCTCCGAAAGGTGAATGAAGACATGGAAAGGATCCGGTGGCTGTGAACGATGGCCGCCTGATCCACTGCGGCTGGTAGTCCAACTTCGGCCGCCCCGGCCATTCCTTGAGCCCGATCAGGGGGTTGACCCGCCACAACGGGCCGATTGCGAACTACGTCACGCGTACGGCCCGTCTTTCACCCGTTTGTCATCCCCAGCGCGGCGACAGCGCCTTGCGGTACACCGACGTGCCGTTCAGGTCGCGCAGGTCCACGGCGAGTTCCCCGCTGCGGCCGTCGATGTTCACTTCACCGAAAAACTGCATGCCCGCGTACGGCGACAGGTTGACCTGCCCGGCCGCGGGTGCCTTCACGAACGCGAGCTGCGGGCCGAAGGTGCCGTCGAGCACGTTGGGGCCGAACGTGCCCGCGTTCAGCGGGCCCGCCACGAACTCCCAGAACGGGTCGAACTCGCTGTAGACCGCCTTGTTCGGGTCGTAGTAGTGGGCCGCGCAATAGTGCACGTCGGCGGTGAGCCACACCGTGTTGCGGATGTGGCGGCGCTGGATGAACGTCAGCAGTTCGGCGATCTCCAGCTCGCGGCCGCGGGCCGCGCCGTTGTCGCCGTTGGCCACGCCTTCCCATTTCGCTTGGGCCCGGGCATCCTTGCCGTCGGGCACGCCCAGGCCCACGGGGAGGTCGGCGGCGATGACCTTCCACACAGCCCGGGACTGGGCCAGTTGCTGCTTGAGCCAGTCGAGCTGCTCGCGGCCCAGGATGGCCGCCGCGTCGCCAGGCTGGGCCTGCAGGTTCGCCGAGTTCGGGCCGCGGTACGAGCGCATGTCCAGCACGAACAGGTCCATCAGCGGGCCATGGCTGACCTTGCGGTACACCCGCTGCGATTCGCGGGCATCGAACGGGCGCATCGGCGCGTAGTCGAGGAAGGCGCGCATGCCGCGGGCCGTCAGCAGCGGCACGTTCTTTTCCGTGTAGCGGGCGTCGGCCGACAGGTCCTTCGAATCGGACCAGTTGTTGGTGATCTCGTGGTCGTCCCACTGCCAGATCTGCGGCACCTCGGCGTTGAAGCGGCGCAGGTTGTCGTCGAGCAGGTTGTAGCGGTAGCGGCCGCGGTACTCGTTCAAGGTCTCGGCCACCTTCGACACCTCGGGTGTGACGAGGTTGCTCCACAGGCGGCCGTCCTCGGCGGCGACCGACGCGGCGATGGGCCCGTCGGCGTAGATCGTGTCGCCGCTGTGCACGAAAAAGTCCGGGCGGCGCTGGCGCATCGCCTCGTAGATCTTCATGCCACCGAACGACGGGTTGATGCCCCAGCCCTGCCCGGCGGTGTCGCCGCCCCAGACGAAACGCACATCGCGGGCGCGCGGACGGTGGCGGAAGTCGGTGTCCGCGGCGACCGGGGCCACGGTGAACCGGCCCGTCACCGGGGCACTGACGGCGCGGGCGTTGTCGAGGCCCTGGAAGCTCACCCGCACGAACACCTCGCGGCCTTCGGGCAGGCCGGCCAGGTCCTGGCGGGCCGTGAAATCGGTGGTCTCGAGGGCGTGCGGGCCCATCACCTTGCGGGCGTTCGTGAAACGCTCGTCGAAGGCGTACTCGACCACCATGCGCGCCAGGCGGTCGCTGCGCGACCACACCATCACGGAACCCGGCTGCGGGTCGCCGAACTGCACGCCCTGGGCGGCCACCGGGCGGTCGGCGTCGGAGACGATCACCGCGGCGGACTGCTGGGCGGCGGCCCAGCCGGGCACCAGCAGGCCGCCGGTGGCGGCCGCGGTGGATTGGAGGAAATGGCGGCGGTTGGGCGTGTCGAACGGCATGGCAGGCTCCGGCGATGGCGAAGACCGCATCTTCTGGACATGCCGTGACGCCGGGATGACCCCCAGTGCAACAGCCGGCTGTTACCCACCCGCCGCGGGCCGTTCCGAGAATGTTTCCAGGCCCCGGCGCGGTGCGGGGGCGGTGCCGAAGGAGCAACGACGATGGGCAAGAAAATCCTGATGCTGGCGGGTGACTACGCCGAGGACTACGAAACGATGGTGCCGTTCCAGGCGCTGCAGGCCGTGGGCCACACGGTGCACGCGGTGTGTCCCGACAAGAAGGCCGGCGACTTCGTGATGACGGCCATCCACGACTTCGAGGGCCAGCAGACCTATTCCGAGAAGCCGGGCCACCGCTTCACGCTGAACGCCACCTTCGCCGACGTGAAGGCCGAGGACTACGACGCGCTGCTGATCCCCGGGGGCCGGGCACCGGAGTACCTGCGCATGAACAAGGACGTGCTGGCCATCGTGCAGCACTTCTCCCGTGCCGACAAACCGATTGCCGCCGTGTGCCACGGCGCCCAGCTGCTCGCGGCGGCCGGCACGATCCGCGGCAAGCGGGTGTCGGCGTACCCCGCGTGTGCGGCCGAGGTGGAACTCGCCGGCGCCACCTACGCCGACATCGCGGTGGACCAGGCCATCACCGACGGCAAGCTCGTCACCGCCCCCGCGTGGCCGGCGCACCCGGCGTGGATCCAGCAGTTCCTGGTGGTGCTGGGCACGAAGATCACCCTCTGAGGAAATCCCCCTGTCGCAGCGGGGGCTCCGGAAGGTCCAAGATAGCGCCTTGGCCGGACCGGAGACCCCCATGTGTGAGATCTTCATCAGCGCGAGTCCCGAAAGCTACGAATCGCGCACGCGGTCCGTACGCCTGCACGGCGTGGTCACGAGCCTGCGGCTCGAGAACCTTTACTGGGACGTGCTGGCGGAGATCGGTGAACGCGACGGGATGACCGTCACCCACCTGCTGGAGCGCCTGTACGACGAACTCGTCGCCTCCCGCGGCGAGGTGGGCAACTTCGCGTCATTCCTGCGTGTCAGCGCGCTGCGCTACATGGCGCTGCAGGCCCACCGGCGCATCCCCACGGACGTGACCGTGCCCATCCGGTCACTGGACGCCCGGGCCGTGCTGGCGGACTTGCCCCAAATGCTGAAGGGTGAACGGACGGCGGCATAGGCGCGGGCATCGCCGCGCCTGGCATCGTTGGAGATCCCGGCTGCGCCGGGATGACAAACGGGGGCGAGCAAGCGAAGCGAGCAACGCCCCGAGCCGCGAACGCCAGGGAAGCAAGCGCAGCGAAGCGCCAGATCAAGCTACACGCGAGCCCGGGCCCCCCGGGCGACCCGTGGCGCCCCTCGGGGGCAGGAGCGAAGCGACTGGGGGGCCAACAATCAATGCGCCTTGTCCCAGTTGGGACCGGTACCCACTTCAGCCAGCAACGGCACCTTGAGCGCCGCCACCCCCGCCATCAACCGCGGAATCTCGACCTTCGCCCAGTCGAGCTCCTCGTCCGGCACCACCAGCACCAGTTCGTCGTGCACCTGCATCACCATGCGGGTGGCGAGGCCCTGTTCGTCGAGCTTGCCCTGCACCGCGATCATCGCGAGCTTGATCAGGTCGGCGGCGGTGCCCTGCATGGGCGCGTTGATGGCCGCGCGTTCAGCGCCCGAGCGGCGCGGGCCGTTGGGGCTGTTGATCTCGGGCAGCCACAGGCGGCGGCCGAACACGGTTTCGACGTAACCCCGGTCCTTGGCGGAAGCGCGGGTCTCGTCCATGTAGCGCTTCACGCCGGGATAACGAGTGAAGTAGCGGTCGATGTAGGCGGTGGCCGCGCTGCGCTCGATGCCGAGGTTGCCCGCCAGGCCGAAGGCGCTCATGCCGTAGATCAACCCGAAGTTGATGACCTTCGCGTAACGGCGCTGCTCGCTCGTCACCGCCGCGGGCTCCACGCCGAAGATCTCGCCGGCGGTGGCACGGTGCACGTCCATGCCTTCGGCAAACGCGCGCAGCAGGTTCGTGTCGTCGCTGATGTGCGCCATGATGCGCAGCTCGATCTGCGAGTAGTCGGCGCTCAGGATGGTGTTGCCGGGGGGAGCGATGAAGGCCTCGCGCACACGCCGGCCTTCTGCCGTGCGGATGGGGATGTTCTGCAGGTTGGGGTCGTTGCTGGACAAGCGCCCCGTCACCGCCACCGCCTGCGCGTAGTTGGTGTGCACGCGGCCCGTGTCGGGGTTCACCATCAGCGGCAGCTTGTCGGTGTACGTGCCCTTCAACTTCGCAAGGCCGCGGTGTTCGAGCAGCTTGGCCGGCAGCGGATAGTCTTCCGCCAGCTTCTCCAGCACCTCCTCGTCGGTGCTGGGCGCGCCGCTCATCGTCTTCTTGATGACCGGCAGGCCGAGCTTGCCGAACAGGATCTCGCCGATCTGCTTCGGCGACCCCATGTTGAACGGCTGCCCCGCCAGCTCGTGGGCCTCGCGTTCGAGCGCCATCATGCGTTCACCGAGCTGCTGGCTCTGTGCGGCCAGCACGTCCGGGTCGATCAGCACCCCTTCGCGTTCGATGCGCTGCAACACGCCCGACACCGGCATCTCGATCTCTTCGTATACCTTGCGCAGGCCGGGCTCGGCCTCGATCTTCGGCCACAGCGCCTGGTGCACCTGCAGCGTCATCTCGCTGTCCTCGCCCGAGTACAGCGTGGCCCGTTCGATGTCGACCTGCGAGAACGGGATCTGCTTGGCGCCCTTGCCACACACGTCCTCGTAGCTGAGGCCCGCGCGGCCCAGGTGGCGCGAGGCCAGGCTCTCCAGGCTGTGCGGCTTGTGGGCCTCGAGCACGTAGCTCTGCAGCATGGTGTCATGCTGGAAGCCCGCGGCGCGGATGCCGTGGTTGGCCAGCACCTGGATGTCGTACTTGATGTTCTGGCCCACCTTGGGCGACCGCGCATCCTCGAGCCACGGCTTCAGGCGGTTGAGCACCTCGTCCATGGGCAGCTGGTCGGGCGCGCCAGCGTAGTCGTGGCGCAACGGCACGTAGGCGGCCACGCCCGGCTCCACGCTGAACGACACGCCCACGATGCGCGCCCGCATGGGGTCGAGCGAATCGGTTTCGGTGTCCACCGCGGCCAGCGGCGCGGCCTGCAGGCGGGCGATCCAGCCGTCGAGCACGGCGAAGTCGAGCACGGTCTCGTAGCGCTTCTCGAGCGCGGGGCCTTCGGGGACCGGCGGGTCGGCGAACAGATCACCCGACACCGGCACCGCAGCCGGGCTGGACCGCGACAGCGAGGTTTCCAGGTCCTTCAGCAAGGTCTTGAAGCCGTAGCGCTTGTAGAAGTCGAGCAGGCGCTCGTGGTCGATGGGGCCGAGGGCCAGCGACTCGAACGCGGGCCAGTCGCCCACGTGGCCCGTGAGGTCGCAATCGGTCACCACGGTGATCAGGCGGCGGCCCTGGGGCAGCCAGTCGAGCGCGCGGCGCAGGTTTTCACCGGCCACGCCCTTCATGCCGGCGGCCGCGGCCATGACCCCTTCGAGCGAACCGTGTTCGGCGATCCACTTGGCCGCCGTCTTCGGGCCCACCTTGTCGACGCCCGGCACGTTGTCCACCGTGTCGCCGATCAGCGTGAGGTAGTCGATGATGCGGTTGGGCGGCACGCCGAACTTCACCGCCACGCCGGCCACGTCGAGCGCCTCGTTGCTCATGGTGTTGATGAGGGTCACCCGCTCGTCCACCAGCTGGGCCATGTCCTTGTCGCCGGTGGAGATGACCACCAGGTGGCCCTTTTTCGCGGCGGCGCATGACAGCGTGCCGATGGTGTCGTCAGCCTCGATGCCCGGCACGGTCAGCACGGGCCAGCCGAGCAACCGCACCATCTCGTGGATGGGTTCGATCTGCCTGGCCAGGTCTTCCGGCATGGGCGGGCGGTGGGCCTTGTACTCGGCGTACCAGGTGTTGCGGAAGGTGTCGCCCTTGGCATCGAACACGCAGGCGCCCAGGCGGGCGGGGTACTGGTCGCGCAGGCGCTTCATCATGGCGGCCATGCCGTGCAGCGCCCCGGTGGGGAAACCGTCGGGGCTGCGCAGGTCGGGCAGTGCGTGGAAAGCTCGGTACAGGTAGCTGGAGCCGTCCACGAGCAGCAGCATGCCGGGCTCGGCGAGGATCGAGGCTTGGTTTTCGGCGTTCATCGGGCGATTGTCGGGGATGCCGGCAGGCCTGCCTACAATGGAGGGCATGAAGTGCCCTGCCCCCTTCCTCGTTGCCGCCGGGCTGCTGTTGCTCGGCGGGGCCGCTCGTGCGGCGGAACCCCCCGTGGCCGCCCCCGGCGTACCCTCCGGCAAGCCCGAGCCGGTCGTCGAGTACCTGATCGTCGAGGACGACGGTGCCCGCATCGAGGAACTGCGCGTGCGCGGTGAACCGCAGCGTGTGACGGTGCGCACGAAGGGGCCGCTCAAGAGCGAATACGAAATCGTGGTGCCCCACCGTGGCAGCACCGGCGGAGCAGTGGGCCAGCGTGTCTGGCACGTGCTGTCGTTCTGATGGCAGTCTTCACCGAAGTCGGGTTCGACGAGGCCGCCGCGCTGATGGCGCGGCTCGGCATCGGCCCGCTGGAATCCCTCAAGGGCATCGCCTCGGGCATCGAAAACACCAACTTCTTCGCCGACACCGCGAAGGGCCGCTACGTGCTCACGCTGTTCGAGCGCCTGAGCGCCGAGCAACTGCCGTTCTACCTGCACCTGATGAAACACCTGGCGGGCAAGGGCATCCCGGTGCCCGACCCGCAGGCCGATGCATCGGGGGAAATCCTCCACACGCTGTGTGGCAAACCCGCCTCGGTGGTGGACCGCCTCTCCGGCGGCCACCAGCTCGCGCCCGACGCGTTGCACTGCGAACAGGTGGGCGCCATGCTCGCCCGCATGCACACGGCCGGCACCGACTACCCGCGCTTCCAGCCCAACCTGCGCGGCCTCGACTGGTGGACCGACACCGTGCCCGTGGTGCTGCCGCACCTGGCGGCCGAACAGGCCGAGCTGCTGCAGTCCGAGCTGGCCTTCCAGCAGCACCTGGCCACCACCCCCGCCTACGCGTCGCTGCCACGCGGACCGGTCCACGCCGACCTGTTCCGTGACAACGTCATGTTCGACGGCCACCGGCTCACCGGTTTCTTCGATTTCTACTTCGCCGGGGTCGACACCTTCCTGTTCGACATCGCCGTGTGCCTGAACGACTGGTGCATCGACCTCGACACCGGCCGGCTGGACGCCGACCGGGCCACCGCCTTCGTGGCCGCCTACCACCGCGAACGCGAACTCTCCAGCAGCGAACGGCGCCTGATGCCGGCGCTGTTGCGGGCTGGCGCGCTGCGCTTCTGGATCTCCCGCCTGTGGGACTTCCACCTGCCGCGCGACGCTGCCGTGCTGAAGGCCCACGATCCCACCCACTTCGAGCGCGTGCTGCGCCAGCGGATCGACGATCCCTGGCACCCCGGCCTGACCACCTGATCGCCCCCATGTCCGTCGAGATGAAGTTGAAGCAGGTGCCCGCGCTGCGCGGTGCCGTGTGGGTTCGCCAGGGGTTCCAGGCCTTTGCGCTGCGCCCGGTTGCCATGTCCGCGCTGCTGGCCACGTTCCTGTTCGGCGTGGTGCTGCTGATGATCCTGCCGATCGTGGGCCCGCTGTTCGTGCTGGGCAGCCTGCCGATCGTGTCGCTGGTGTTCATGCTGGCCACGCAGGTGGCACTCCGGGGCGTCGCCCCGTCACCGGCGCTGTTCGCCGCGCCATTCAAGCAGGGCCGCGCGCAGACCCTGGCTTTCGTCAAGCTCGGTGGCCTCTACATCGTGGGCACCATCGCCATCATGCTGCTCAGCCACTGGGTCGACGGCGGGCGCTTCGCGCAGCTCCAGGACATGATGCAACCGGGCGGCAAGGCCACGCAGGAGGAAGTCAATGCGCTGCTGCAGGACCCGGCCCTCCAGATGGGCCTGTTCGTGCGGTTCGGCCTCGCGGGCCTCTTGAGCGTGCCGTTCTGGCATGCCCCGGCGCTCGTGCACTGGGCGGGCCAGGGTGCGGCGAAGTCGCTGTTCTTCAGCACGGTGGCCGTGTGGCGCAACCGCGGTGCGTTCGCCGTGTACGGGCTCACCTGCGCCGGGGCCGTGATGGCGCTCGGCGTCGCCGCTACCCTGCTGCTCGCGCTCATCGGCCAACCGGAACTGGGCGTGTTCATCATCATGCCGGCCGGTTTGCTGGCCGCCACCGTGTTCTACGCCACGCTGTTCTTCACGTTCTTCGACAGCTTCGAGCCGTCGATCCCCCCCACCGTCCCGGAGGCCTGACGATGAACGCACCCGCCCGCAAGATCGCCCTCGTGACCGGTGCAGGCACCGGCATCGGCCGTGCCACCAGCCTCGCGCTGCTGCGCGCCGGGTACGGGGTGGTGCTGGCGGGCCGCCGCAGCGAGCCCCTCGCGAAGGTGGTGGCCGAGGCCGGCGACCTGGGCGTCCAGGCGCTGGCGGTGGCTGCGGACGTGGGCAACCCCGATTCGGTGAAGGCCCTGTTCGACGCCGCGGAAGCCCGCTTCGGCCGCCTCGACCTGCTGTTCAACAACGCCGGGTCCGGCGCCCCGGCCGTGCCGCTCGACGAACTGACGTACGCGCAGTGGAAGGCCGTGGTGGACGTCAACCTCACCGGCGCGTTCCTGTGCACGCAGGCGGCGTTCCGGATCATGAAGCGCCAGTCACCGCGCGGCGGGCGCATCATCAACAACGGCTCCATCTCGGCCCACACGCCGCGGCCGTTCACCGCACCGTACACGTCGACCAAACACGCCATCACGGGGCTGACCAAGTCCACGTCGCTCGACGGCCGGGCGTGGGACATCGCGTGCGGCCAGATCGACATCGGCAACGCCGCCACCGAGATGACCGAGCGCATGGCCGCCGGCATCCTGCAGGCCAATGGCCAGACGATGGTGGAGCCCCGCATGGACGTGCAGCATGTGGCCGACGCCATCGTGCACATGGCCGCGCTGCCGCTCGAATCGAACGTGCAGTTCATGACCATCATGGCCACGAAGATGCCGTTCGTGGGCCGGGGCTGAGGAACTGAGCCCCGCGAGGGCGTTCAGACGTCGTTGAACTGCACCCGGCCCGTGGTGCAGTCGATCACCATCTTGAACGGCCCCAGGGAACGACAGGCAACCTCCCGCCGGGAGGCCGGCCACCACCGGACGAGCCCGAACGCGACATGGGCACGATCCCACCCCGCGTGAGCGGGTACCCTCCTGGCCGTGCCGCCCACCAGGTCGAGCACCTTTCGAAACCGGGCGGCCAGGGCCTCTGAACTCGTCACCGCATCGGCCCGCATGCCGGATTCCGCCGAAACGGTCAGGTCGGTCCCTGGCAGGAAGTCCTTGCACAGCACCGGTTCACTCGACAGCTCGACCGACGCCGTCCGCGCCAGCTCGAGCAGGTAGATGGATGCCGCGGACCTGTCGGGGGTGCCGCCGGGTACGTGCAGGAACTGGGAAACGTCGCCCGTCGGGCGGATCGGTGGCATCGGCATGGGATGGCAACCTCGCGTTGAACCACACCGATTTCAACGGAAGTGCGGGTGGCCTGGAAGATGGGAATCCTCATGCTTGGCCCGCGCCAGCACCTCCGCCCTACCATGCCCGGCGCCGCCTGGGCAAGTGAAGGACCTGGGGATGGCGAACTCGCGCGCGGTCGAGGAGGATGCGGCGAGCGAGGAAACCGCGCCCATGAAAAAGAACATGCTCATCGTCGAAGACCATCCCTTCGTGGCCGAGGCCACGAAGTCGCTCTTCCTCGCCATGGCCGACGATCACGTCGAGATCAGCAGGAACTCCGATGACGCCATGGCACGGCTGCATGCCCGCACCGACTGGTTCCGGATCTGGCTGGACGTCGATGTGCCGGGCGCCCAGGGGCTGAGCCTCGTGCGCCACGTGCACGACATCGGCCTCGCGCCACGGGCCGCGGTGATCACCGCCAGCGACAACCCGCAATGGCAGGCGGACGTGGAATCGATGGGATTCCTGGGGTACGTGCTGAAGACGGCCTCCGTGGAGGAGTTCAGCCGCGCCCTCCGTGACATCATGAACGGGCGCCCCTGCTTCAGCCGGTCGCGCCACCCCCGGCAGCCCAGCCACCTGACCCACCGCCAGATCGAGATCCTGAGCCTGCTGCACGACGGGTTGAACACCAAGCACATCGCCAGGCAGCTGAACCTGTCCCCCGGCACCATCGACAACCACGTCAGCAACGTCATCAGTGCCTTGCGGGCGAACGACCGCACCCACGCGGTGGCACTCGGCATGCAATATGGCTACATCCGGCACCATGCGTGAGCTTCGATCGGCTGCGAAACGGCTGGCCGTGCTGGGCCTGGTGCTTTGCGCAGCGCTGTGTCCCGCACGGGCCCAGGAGGCGCCGAAACCCCGGGTGCTGAAGCTCCTGCTGCTGCAGGATGCCCCTCCCTTGAGCCACCGCGATGCCACGGGCCGCTTCGTCGGGTTCAACGTCGACCTCGGCCGCCTGCTGTGCGACACCATGCGCATGCCCTGCGAGTTCCAGGAAACCGTGCAGACACGCGTGCTCGACCTCGTGGCCTCCGGGGCGGTCGACATCGGCATGGTCTCGCTCATCGTCACGCCGGAACGGGCCCGGCAAGTCCTCTTCACCAACCCCTACAGGCTGAGCAAGACGTTCTGGATCTCCCGCATCCCCATGACGCAGTCCCGGCATGCGAAGGTCGCCGTGGTGAGTGGTTCCGTGCAACACCGCTGGGCCTCGCGCAAGCGCACCGAACACGGCTGGGAGCTGGTGCCGGTGGCCGTCAACACCGACCTCGCGCACGCGCTGCGCGACGGGCGCGCCGACGCGCTCATCTCGCCATCGAGCACCGCGCTGGAGATCATGCGGGAGAAGGACCTGAGCGCCGCGGGGCTCAGCGCCCGCGCCATTGAATCGGACGAGTTCAACAACCCCATCGCCATCGCCGTCAACCCGGCCGACGCCGAACTGCGCGAGCGCTTGAACGCTGCCCTGCAATGGGTCAAGACCAGCGGCGAGCTGGACAAGATCAACTCGAAGTACTACCCGTTCCGGGTGTTTTGACACCGGCACGGCATGAGAGGCCGCAAGTACGCCAGCCTGTGGACCGCCAGCCTGTGGGCCGGCGTGTGCGTGCTGGTCTTCACGGTCCTCGTCGTGGGCATCCTGGGCCTGCAGCAGCGCATCCTCGCCCTGACGAACGAGACGCGGGACGTGCTCGTGCCGAAGTTCCTCGAACAGATTCGCGCCGTCCGCAACCTCGAGATGCTCGCCCACTACGGCAGCCTGGCCGTCGGGGCGGCCGACCCGGTCACACGCCAGAACGCCGCCTTCCTCGCCGCCTATGCCGCGGCCAACCCCGGCAACCAGACCGACGAGCGCACGCGGCGCCTCGCGGCGAAGGCCTACCAGCAGATCCAGGAGTTCGCTGCCCGGGAGCGGAACCCCGCCGAGTGGAAAGTCCTGGAGGAGGAACTCTCGGCGCGGGCGGATGAACTGGCGGTGGCCACCGGCAACCTGGTGATGCAGCGGGCCACGAGCATCCGCGATGCCTCGCTCACCGTGCGCAACGTGGCCATCGCCCTGGCCTTGCTGTTCGCCGGCAGCATGGGCACGATGCTGGTGGTGGGCCGGTCACTGACGGCCCGCATGCGGGCCAAGTCCCAGCTGTTCAACGAAGCGAGCCATGATTTCCGGCAGCGGTTGCACGGCATGCAATTGCTCATCAACACCGCCAAGCACGCGCCGCCGCCGCAGAGCGCGGCCATCATGTCGCGCATCGAGGCCACCACCGACGACCTGCACCGGCACCTGGAGAACTTCCTGGAGATCGCACGGCTCGACGCCGTGGTGCTCAAGCCGGTGATCCGGCAGGTCGTGCTGCACGACGTCTTCCAGCACCTGGAACTCCAGTTCCAGGAGGCGGCCCTGCACCGCGACGTCGACATCAAGTTCCGCCACACCCGGTTGAGCTGCGCCACCGACGAGCGGATGCTGCTGCGCATCCTCGAGAACCTCATCGCCAACGCCGTCAAGTTCACCCGCAGCAAGGTGCTCGTGGCGGCCCGGCAGCGGGAAGGCCGGATCGAGATTTCGGTCACCGACAACGGTCCCGGCTGGCCGGCGCCCTCGATGCGCAACCCGTGCCACGCGTTCGTCCAGGTGACCGACGCCCCGGCAGGTTCCACCCCGCAGGGTTTCGGACTGGGCTTGTCGATCGTCACCCGCCTGGCCGGCCTGTTGGACGCCCCGATCAGGATCGCCACCCGGACAGGCCGCGGCGCCACGGTGTGCATCGGGTTGGGTGCGGCGGCACCACCATGAATCAATCAACGCTGTTTTCCCCTGGAGCACGGATGCGCCCTCAGATCCTCGCCGTCTCGAAACTGCCCGACATGCTGGCCGTGTCGCTCGAGAAGAACTTCTGCCTCCACCGCCAGACCCACGAGCACGAACCCGACCTGTTCGCGGCCATCGCTTCGCAGATCCGCGGGGTGGTGGTGGGCGGCAAGTACCGGCTGCCCCGGTCGCTGATGGACCGGTTGCCGGCGCTGGAAGTGGCGTCCGTCGTGGGGGCCGGGTATGACGGCGTCGATGTGCCGGCCGCGGTGGAACGCGGCATCGTGGTCACGCACACCCCCGCGGTGCACACCGACGACGTGGCCGACTTCGCCATGGCCCTGATGCTGTCGCTCGGCCGGCACATTCCCCAGGCGGACCGTTTCGTCCGCGCAGGCCGGTGGCCCGGCGGCTCGCTGCCGTTCAGCTCGACCATGGCGGGTAGCCGCATCGGGATCGTCGGCATGGGCCACATCGGGTGCGCCATCGCGGACCGGGCCGGAGCGTTCAAGATGTCGGTCGCCTATGCGGCACGCACCGAAAAGCCTCACCTGCCCCATCGCTTCTTCCGGCACGTCGCGGACCTGGCCGCGCAGGTGGATTTCCTGGTCGTCGCGGCCTCGGGAGGCCTGTCCACGAGGCACCTGATCGGCGCCGAGGCCCTCGCCGCGCTGGGGCCCGACGGTTTCCTGGTGAACGTGGCCCGGGGCACGCTGGTCGATCAGGCGGCCCTGGTGGAGGCGCTCGTGGCACGGCGCATCGCTGGCGCCGCGCTGGACGTGTTCGACGGCGAACCGCATGTGGACGACCGCCTGCGGTCGATGGACAACGTGATCCTGACGCCGCACATCGCGAGCGCCACCCACCAGACCCGCAAGGCGATGTTCGACCTCACGATCGAGAACCTGCGCCGGCACTTCGACGGCAGCCGGCCGCCCCACCCCATCCCGGAGTGTTCGAACAGCCGGTGACCATCCCTCGCTTGTCATCCCGGCGCAGGCCCATTGCTGTCCGGGGAAAATTTGAGCGCTGAGCGGTAAGTTGTTGCGGGGGGTGGTGATTCGGGATAGATCCCGGAGCGCCAACTGAATCAGCAACAGCGCCGGGAACATGCGCAAAGTAAGCCGAATCAGGCAGAGGGCCTGATCCTGAGAGACCGGCTCTGCGCAAACGCCAATGCGTTTCCCCGCACAGCCCTGTCGTCCCCCGTGCACCGCTGGAGATCCCGGCGTTCGCCGGGATGACCGAGATTTTCCCCGGACAGCAATGGGCGCAGGCCGGGATGACAGAGTGTTTGAGCCGCAGGCGAGTTGTGGGCTCGCCCACCCGTGGGTCCCGGCTTTCGCCAGAATGACCCCCAAGGGTCAGGCCCCGACCGGCCGCCCGTCCGTGCGGCGGATCACCACCGTCGACGACCGTGCCGGCAACGTGTTGCCCTGCACGTTGGACGGCCACGTCTTTTCCGGATGCTGGATGTTCACGAAGAACGTCTTCAGGTCCGGCGTGTAGGCGATGCCGGTGATCTCGCAGCCGTCCGGGCCCACGAGGAAGCGGGTGGACTTCTTCGTCACCGGGTCCACGTGGTACATGGCGTTGTTGCCGAAGGTGTTCGTGATCGCCGCGTCGGTGTTCGCGTCGGTCTGCACCCACAGGCGCCCTTGCGGGTCCACGCGCAGGCCGTCCGGGCTCGAGAACGTGTCGCCCACGATGTTGCCCTTGGCGGTGGCATCGGTGAAACGCGTGTCGCCGCCCAGAAGGAAGATTTCCCACGTGAAGGTGGTGGCAAGCGGCGAGTCACCCGTTTCGCTCCAGCGGATGATGTGGCCGTGCGGGTTGCCGGCGCGCGGGTTCGCCGCGTCGGCCACCTTGCGGCTGCCGTTTTTCGTGAGCGTCACGTAGATCTTCTTGTCCGGACCCACGCTGACCCACTCGGGGCGGTCCATCTGCGTGGCGCCGGCCACGCGGGCGGCCGCCTTCGTGTTGATCAGCACGTCGGCCTGGGTGGTGAAGTCCACCGTGGTGGGCGTGGGCGCGGTGGCCGATTGCGGCACGAGGCCCGGGTCGGTGGCACCCACCGTCAGGTTGTTCGTGCCCTGCACCAGCGCGATCCACTGGCCGGTGCCGTCGGCGTTGAACTTGGCGGCGTACAGCGTGCCGTTGTCGAGCACGGTGCCGTTTGCGGTGCGGTCGGCCAGGTTGACCTTCGCGCTCGGCACGAACTTGTAGATGCAGCCCGGCGTGCCGTCGTCACCCATGTACAGCGCCATGTTGTTCTGCGCGTCGAGCATGTACGAGGTGTTCTCGTGGTCGAAGCGGCCGAGGGCCGTGCGCTTGACCGGCGTGTTCGCGAGCTTGCCCTGCGGGTCGATCTCGACCACCCAGCCGTAGCCGTTGGCGTTCTGCGTGGGATCGAGGTAGTTGTCGGTCGTTTCCTCGCACGTCAGGTACGTGCCCCACGGCGTGGTGCCGCTCGAGCAGTTGTTCAGCGTGCCGATCACCGTGGCGCCGACCACCGGCGCGGCCGGGCCGCTGACGCCGTACGACGAGTTGCCGGTGTAGCGCTTGTTGTACGGCGAATCCTTCTTGACGGCCCACTTGCCGTCCTTCAGTTCGATCTCGATCACCGAGACCCCCACCGACGACAACACGATCTTCTTTTCCTCGGCCGTGGCGGTGGCCGCGTTGTACGTGCCCGTGGCCGACAGGATCTTGGCGTCGGGGGCCTCGTGGTTGATGGCGAGCAGGCCGCCCTTCGACGGGTCCACGCCAGGCAATTCGTAGAAGAACATGCCGTCGTGCTGGCCGCCGGCGAACTTCTCGGTGTCGGCCGAGCCGAGGAACGTGCCGGTGAACGGCACGGAACCGGCCACCACGGCGTCGCCCGCGCTGAACATCACGTCCACGGTGTAGCCCTCGGGCACCACCACGGTGTCGCCGGTGGCCGCGGTCACGCCCTTGAACGAGACCTTGAAGTTGTCGGCCGCAGGGGCCGCGACGGCGTCATCGTCGCCACCGCCGCAGGCGGTCAGCATCGAACCGCCGAACACGGCAGCGATCGTGGCGCCGAAGGTGCCACGCAGCAGAGAACGGCGCTGCACGGTGGCGTGGCGCAGCACGTCTTCGAACATCTGGCCGGGGACGGTCTCGACCTCGGTGCGGCCCAGGGCCAGGGCGGAGTCGGCGCGGAAGCGATCGGTGATGTGTGACATGTTGCTTTACATACGGCTGAAGAAGCCCGGATGCTAGAAATTGGACATGACCAGCCAGTGACCCGACCGTGACGTGGCCGTCACATTTCCCCGTCCACAAGCCCTGGCTGACCTCGCCCGCACCTGCAACAACGTGCAAGTGATGCAAGCCGGGCAGGCCACCCGGCAGGTCACCGAACGTGATGCCATTCACCTGGGAAAAGCAGCCGCTTGACGCGCCCGATGTCGCATGACTGTGCGAGGTTTTGCGCCATTCCTGTGACATATGGCCTGTTCCGGCGTTCATTCCGGACATGTTGTCGCTTGTCTGACATCGGCACGATTGTTCTAATCCGCGCCGCGTGGCCTGGCGGAGTGCCGCGTTGCGCACTACCCCCTTCGGAGAGAACAACGATGAAGAAGACCCTCTTGGCGGCGGCCATCGCCACCTGCCTGTCGAGCACGCACCTCTCCGTGGCCCACGCGGCCAGCCCCGCCACCCTCAGCTACACCGTCAACAACCAATGGGGCGGCGGTTACTGCGCCACTGTCAAGGTCACGAACCCGAACGCGCAACCGCTGGTGTGGAGCGGCACGCTGACCATCCCCGGCCGCGTGATGAACCTGTGGAACGGGGTCGGACAGCAAACTGGCTCGACCCTCGCGCTGAGCGGTGTGGAATGGAACCGTACCTTGGCCGCGCGCGCCTCCGACACCTCCATCGGCTTCTGCGCCTCGGGCACGACGGCTGCACCTGCACCTGCACCTGCACCTGCACCTGCACCTGCACCTGCACCTGCACCTGCACCTGCACCTGCACCTGCACCTGCACCTGCACCTGCACCTGCACCTGCACCTGCACCTGCACCTGCACCTGCACCTGCACCAGCACCAGCACCAGCACCAGCACCAGCACCAGCACCAGCACCAGCACCAGCACCAGCACCAGCCCCGGCACCGGCACCGAGCCCCGCCGCCGGCTCACGCCAGGTCGAACGCCTGGACCGAGGTGTGGTCGCCGTGGCCACCACCAATGGCGTGTACGTCGGCTGGCGGATGCTGGGCACCGAGGCGGATGGCGTGGCCTTCAACGTCTACCGCAACGGCGTGCGGCTCAACGGCAGCCCCATCACCACCAGCACGAACTGGCAGGACACGGCCGGCAGCGCGGGCGCCAGGTACACGGTGACGGCAGTGGTCAATGGTGTGGAACAGCCGGCGAGCGCTGCGGCCGCGGTGTGGAACCAGCAGCACATGACGGTCAAGCTGCAGCGCCCCGCCGGCGGCACCACGCCGGACGGCGTGGCCTACGACTACAGCCCGAACGACGTCAGCGTGGGTGACGTGGATGGCGATGGCGACTACGAGTTGATCGTCAAGTGGGACCCGTCGAACGCGAAGGACAACTCGCAGTCGGGTTACACCGGCAACGTGTTCGTCGACGCCTACCGGCTCGACGGCACACGCCTGTGGCGCATCGACCTCGGCCGCAACATCCGCGCCGGCGCCCACTACACGCAGTTCATCGTGTACGACCTCGACGGCGACGGCAAAGCCGAGGTGGCGATGAAAACCGGCGACGGCACGGTCGACGGCACCGGCGTGGTCATCGGCTCGGCCACCGCCGACCACCGCAACAGCACCGGCTACATCCTGTCGGGCCCCGAGTTCCTCACCGTGTTCAACGGTGCCACGGGCAAGGCCCTGGCCAGCACCGCCTTCGTGCCCGAGCGCGGCAAGGTATCGAGCTGGGGCGACAGCTACGGCAACCGCGTGGACCGCTTCCTCGCCGGCGTGGCCTATGTCGACGGCCAGCGCCCGAGCCTCATCATGTCGCGCGGCTATTACACCCGCGCCGTGGTCACCGCGTGGGACTGGCGCGGCGGCAAGCTCGCGTCGCGCTGGACGTTCGACTCCGACAAGGGCTACACCGCCTACCGCGGCCAGGGCGCCCACAGCCTGGTGATCGCCGACGTGAACGGCGACGGCAAGGACGACGTGGTGTTCGGCGCCGCCACGATCGATTCGAGCGGCAAGGGCCTGTACAGCACGGGCCTCGGCCACGGTGACGCCTTGCACGTCTCCGACTTCGACCCGAGCCGGCCGGGCAAGGAAGTGATGATGGTGCACGAGGAGCCGGGCTCCTACGGCGCCCACGGCATCGAGATGCACGACGCAGCCACCGGCAAGATCCTGTGGAGCCTGCCCGGTGGCGGCACCGACGTGGGCCGCGGCGTGGCCATGGACGTCGACGCGCGTTACCCCGGCGCCGAAAGCTGGGCCAGCGTGGGTGGGCTCACCAGCGCGAAGGGCCAGCAGATCTCGGTGAACCACCCGCCCCGCATCAACTTCGGCGTGTACTGGGACGGCGACTTCCTGCGCGAACTGCTCGACGGCACCACCATCGACAAGTGGAACCCCGGCACCGAGAAGCTCGAGCGCCAGCTCACGGCCTCGACCTTCGGTGCAGCGTCGAACAACACCACGAAAAGCACGCCGGGAGTATCGGCCGACCTGTTCGGCGACTGGCGCGAAGAGGTGATCTGGCGCAACGCCAACAACACGGAGCTGCTGATCTTCACCACCACGATCCCGACGAACGAGCGGCTGCGCACGCTGATGCACGACACGCAGTACCGCTCGGCCATCGCGAACCAGAACTCGGCGTACAACCAGCCGCCCAACCCGAGCTTCTTCCTCGGCGCCGGCATGGCCAAGCCGCCGCAGCCGAAGGTGTACGAAGCGTCGCCCGCCACGGCGAAGTGACGCGGGCCGCGGTGCCGGGAGGCACCGCGGTCAGTCGACCGGGGTGAGTTTCGCGACGCTCAGCGCCAGCCACTTCATCCCGTGGCGGCCGAAGTTCACCTGGGCGCGGGCATCCTCCCCCTGCCCTTCCAGGGTGACGATCATCCCCTCGCCGAACTTGTTGTGGAACACGGCCTGGCCCGAGCGCAGGCCGTGGCTCGACGTGGTTTTCGGGCCGGCGGACATGGGCGCCGCACGCGGCTCCACCTTGCCCGCCCCCACGATGCCCGACAGCCCGGACCCCTTCGACCAGGCAGACTGGTACTCGCGCGCAAAACCTGAACCGAAACCCTGGTTGCGCGGCGTGAGCCAGCGCAGCGTGGCCTCGGGCAGTTCGTCGAAGAAGCGGCTCTTGACGTTGTAGCGGGTCTGCCCGTGCAACATGCGGGTCTGGCTGAAGCTCAGGTACAGGCGCTTGCGCGCCCGCGTGATGGCCACGTACATCAGCCGGCGCTCCTCCTCCAGGCCGTTCAGGTCCGACACGCTGTTCTCGTGCGGGAACAGGCCCTCCTCCAGCCCGGTGATGAACACTGCGTCGAACTCCAGCCCCTTGGCCGCGTGCACCGTCATCAGCTGGATGGCATCCTGGCCGGCCTGGGCCTGGTTGTCACCCGCTTCGAGTGACGCGTGGGTCAGGAACGCGGCGAGCGGCGACATGATCTCGCCGGTCTCGGCATCGGGGGCCAGGTCCACCGCGGCGATGGCCGGCGGCATCCCCTCGCTCATCGAGCCCGCGTGTTCGTCCACCGGCAGCGCCACGGCGTCCTTGCCAAAACCCTCCTGCGTGACGAACGCCTCGGCGGCGTTGACCAGTTCCTCCAGGTTCTCGAGGCGGTCCTTGCCGTCCTTGTCGGTTTCGTAGAACGTGACGAGGCCCGAGGCCTGCAGCATGTGTTCGATGATCTCGCGCAGCGTGAGGCCGCGCGTGCCTTCGCGCATGGCGTCGAGCAGGGCCACGAAGCCCTGCAGGTTCGTGCCGCTCTTGCCCGCCACGGCACCCACGCTCTGGCTCAGGCTGCGCCCGCTGGTGCGCGCCGCGTCCTGCAGCTGCTCGATGCTGCGTGCACCGATGCCGCGGGTGGGGAAGTTCACCACGCGCAGGAAGCTGGTGTCGTCGTTCGGGTTCTCGATCAGGCGAAGGTAGCTCAGCGCGTGTTTCACCTCGGCGCGTTCGAAGAAGCGCAGGCCGCCATACACCTTGTAGGGCATGCCGGCGTTGAACAGCGCGCTTTCCATCACGCGGCTCTGCGCGTTGCTGCGGTACAGCAGCGCGATGTCGCTGCGCGGTATGCCGTCGCGGTGCAGCTGGCGCGCTTCCTCGACGAACCACTGGGCCTCGGCGAAGTCGCTCGTGGACTCGAACACCCGCACCGGTTCGCCGGGCCCGGCCTCGGTGCTCAGGTTCTTGCCGAGGCGGCGCGAGTTGTGGGCGATGAGTTCGTTGGCCGCATCGAGGATGTTGCCGAACGAGCGGTAGTTGCGTTCGAGCTTGATGACCTGCTGCACCTTGAACTCGCGTTCGAAGTCGGTCATGTTGCCCACCTGCGCGCCGCGGAACGCGTAGATGCTCTGGTCGTCGTCGCCCACCGCGAACACGGCGGCGTCGGGGCCGGCGAACATCTTCAGCCACGCGTACTGCAGCCGGTTGGTGTCCTGGAACTCGTCCACCAGGATGTGGCGGAAGCGGCGCTGGTAGTGGTCGCGCAGGGCCGCGTTGTCGCGCAACAGTTCGTAGGTGCGCAGCATCAGCTCGGCGAAGTCGACCACCCCTTCGCGCTGGCACTGGTCCTCGTACGCCTGGTACACCTGCACGAGCACGCGGCGCTGCTCGTCATGCTGCTCCACGTCCTGCGGACGCAGGCCTTCTTCCTTGCTGCCGGCGATGAACCACGTCACCTGCTTGGGCACGAACCGTTCCTCGTCGAGGTTCATCGCCTTGATGACGCGCTTGACGGCCGACAGCTGGTCGGCAGAGTCGAGGATCTGGAACCCCTGCGGCAACGCGGCCAGTTTCCAGTGCGCGCGCAGGAAGCGGTTGCACAGGCCGTGGAACGTGCCAATCCACATGCCGCGCACCGGCATGGGCAGCATGGCCCCCAGGCGGGTGAGCATTTCCTTCGCGGCCTTGTTCGTGAACGTGACGGCCATCACCCCACCCGGCGACAGCTGGCCGGTCTGGATGAGCCACGCGATGCGGGTGGTGAGCACCCGCGTCTTGCCCGACCCCGCCCCGGCGAGGATCAGCGCCGGGCGTGCCGGCAACGTGACCGCGGCGAGCTGCTCCGGGTTCAGGTTGTGCAGCAGGGGGGAGTTCAGCTCGGGAGAAACTTGGGGGTGCATCCCCGCATTCTATTGAGGCCGGGCACGCCGGCCGACTGCCCCGCAGGGGCATCCGAGCGGCGTAGAATGCGCCACCGGGCCCAAATATTGGCGCCCGGTTTTTTGTTTCCGGCCCGCCGCCGGGAAAACCGGGTTTCCAGGTCAAGCGCTCGCGTCAATTCACACGCAAGGAGCGATCTGATGGAAATCTTCGACTACGACAACGTCCTGCTGCTGCCCCGCAAGTGCCGGGTCGAGAGCCGGTCCGAATGCGATCCCGCCACCGAACTCGGCGGCCGTTCGTTCAAGCTGCCGGTCGTGCCGGCCAACATGAAGACCGTGGTGGACGAACCCATCACCGAGTGGCTCGCCGCCAACGGCTACTTCTATGTGATGCACCGCTTCGACCTGGACACGGTGACCTACGCCACGCGCATGCGGTCGAAGGGACTGTTCGTGTCGGTCAGCTCGGGCGTCAAGCCCGCGGACTACACGGTGATCGACCGCCTCGCCGACAGCGGCGTGGGTGCCGACTACATCACCATCGACATCGCCCACGGCCACGCGGAAAGCGTGCGCAAGATGATCGAGCACATCAAGACCCGCCTGCCCGACACCTTCGTGATCGCCGGCAACGTGGGCACGCCCGAAGCCGTGATCGACCTGGAGAACTGGGGGGCCGACGCCACCAAGGTGGGCATCGGCCCGGGCAAGGTGTGCATCACGCGGCTCAAGACCGGCTTCGGCACCGGGGGCTGGCAACTCAGTGCGCTGAAGTGGTGTGCCCGCGTGGCCACCAAGCCCATCATCGCGGACGGTGGCATCCGCGACCACGGCGACATCGCCAAGAGCGTGCGTTTCGGTGCGGCGATGGTGATGATCGGTTCGCTGTTCGCCGGCCACGAGGAGTCTCCGGGCAAGACGGTCGAAGTGGACGGCAAGCTGTTCAAGGAGTACTACGGCTCGGCCAGCGACTTCAACAAGGGCGAGTACAAGCACGTCGAGGGCAAGCGCATCCTCGAACCCATCAAGGGCCACCTCGCCGACACGCTGCGCGAGATGAGCGAGGACGTGCAGAGTTCGATCAGCTATGCGGGGGGCACGCGGTTGGCGGACATCCGAAAAGTCAACTACGTGATCCTGGGCGGAGACAACGCCGGCGAACACTTGTTGATGTAGCCCCCCACGTCGCTTCGCTCCTGCCCCCCCGAGGGGGGCGCCCCGGGTCGCCCGGGGGACCCGGGCTCGCGGGTGGCTTGATCGGTCGCGTCGCTTCGCTTGCTTTTTCCTGGCGTTCGCAGTTCGGGGCTTTGCTCGCTTCGCTTGCTCGCCCCCTTGCCTCTTTCTTGTCTGGTCCCTCAGGTGCTGGGTGCTGCTTCCGTGACCGGCACGGTCTTCGCACGGCCCGCGATCAGTGTCATCAGCGGCCCGGTCATCGCTGTCGTGACAAGCGCCATCACCAGCAGCATCGTGAAGAGTTCCGGGCCGATCAGGCCGGCGTCGTAGCCCACCTTGATGACGATCAGTTCCATCAGCCCGCGGGCGTTCATCAGTGCGCCGGTGGCCAGGCTGTCGCGCCAGTCGTAGCCAGCCAGGCGGGCCCCGGCCGCGCCGCCAGCGATCTTGCCGATGGCGGCCACCGCGAAGATCAGGCCCATGGCGCCCAGGCTCGCGCCAGAGAACGCGCTCGCGCTGGTGTTGAGTCCAGCCAGCGCAAAAAACAGCGGCATCAGCACGACGATGGACAGTGGCTCGATGCGCTCGGCCAGCGACCCGAGCAACCGGTCATCGCGCGGCAGGCAGGTGCCGAACAGGAAAGCGCCGAACACGGCGTGCAGGTGCACCCATTCGGTGGCCAGCGAACAGGCCAGCAGCCCGATCATCAACGCAGCCAGCACGGTGGCCGACGGCTCACCGTCGGGCGCACGGGTGCGAAGCAGCCACGCGTAGGCCGGCTTGAGGACCAGGTACACGACGGCCAGCAGCACCACGACCCCCACGCTGATCTTGAGCAGCCCCGGGTACCCCTCGCCCGTGCCGGCCATGGCCACCACCAGCGCCAGCAGGACCCACGCGAAGGCATCGACCACCGCGGCGGCACTCAGCGACAGCTGGCCGAACGGGGTGCCGGCCTGGCCGCGGTCCTTCAGGATGCGGGCCATCACGGGGAACGCGGTGATGGACAGCGCCGCGCCGATGAAGAGCGCAAACGGCCAGAACCCCACGCCTGCCGGAGCCAGCGCAGGGTGCAGCACCGGCGCGATGGCCAGCCCCATGACCAGCGGCGCGGCGATGCTCAGCAGGCCCACGAAACCGGCCGCGCGCACCTGTTGCCGCACCCCCTGCTGCGGGCGCAGCTCGAGCCCGATCACGAACATGAACAGCACGAGGCCCACGGTGGACAGCGACGTCAGCCCCCCGAGCGACGCCTTCGAGAACAGCTCGGCGTGCACGCCAGGGAACAGCGCCCCCATCACCACCGGGCCGAGCACCATGCCCGCGGCCATCTCGCCCACCACGCTGGGCTGGCCCAGGTGCTTGAGCAACCACCCGCACACACGTGCCGTGGTGAGGATGACGATGAGCTGCAGCAGGAGTGTCGTGGTCGACATGGGGTGACGCGATGGTGGGCGGGGGAACGGGAATGGTAGCGGCATGGGGCCGGGTGAGTGCCCGGCTCGCACTTCAACACCGGAAAACGCTGATTCCGGGGATGGAGGGGCCCCCCAGACCGGGATGGACGCCGCGCGCCCGCTGGCCTACAGTGGGCGCGTCACTTCTTTCAAGAGGAGATCGGATGGCTACCCCGCATGCCCGGTCCGGAGAACTGCTGGACGTCCTGCCGTTTGCCGAAACCTTTCCGCTGGAGCAATCCATCGCGCTGGTGCGCTCGGAACACTGGGAAGTGTTCCGCCTCGTGATGCCCACCGGCAAGGTGGTGCCCGAACACAAGGTGTCCAGCGTGACGTTGCTCCAATGCATCGAGGGTTCGGTCGAACTCAAGGCCCACGGCAAGGTCCAGAAGCTGCGCACAGGCCACCTCGTGTACCTCGCGGCGGGGGAACCGCATTCGCTCAAGGCGCTGAAGGATTCGTCAGTGCTGGTGACGATGCTGGTGGCGCGGGAATAGGGGCGCACCCGTCACCCATCGCCACACGCCCCTTCGGCGTCACCGTGAGCGCGCGGCTGTCGAGGTCGTTGACCACCCACTGCCGAACCAGCGCGGCCTGCAGCACCGCGGCCCCCAGGCTGCCCGCCAGGTGCACGCGCCGTTCGCTCCAGTCCATGCACGGGCAGGCAAAACGCCGCCGGGCTGCACGGGCGCCTGCCACGTCCACGCCCCACGAGGCCAGGGCCGCCTCGCCCGGTGCGGTCACGTCGTAGCCCTCGCCGTGCGGCACGAGCCACCCCGCGCCCAGCAGGTGGTCGTGCAGGTGCACACCCAGTTCGCCCGCGATGTGGTCGTAACACGTGCGCGCGGCACGCAGCCGCGGCGGGGTGCCGGGCTTGAACGGCAGCGCAGCGCCGTCGGCCAGCACCAGCAGCGCTTCGAGTGCGCGCGCCACATCGGGGCCCGCGAGCCGGAAGTACCGGTGTTTGCCCTGGGCGAGCATGGCCACGAGGCCGAGGTCGCGGAGCTTGGTGAGGTGCGCGCTGGCCGTGGACGCACCCACGCCCGCCACCACCGACAGTTCGGTGGCCGTGCGCGCCCGGCCGTCCATGAGGCAGCACAACATGCGCGAGCGCGCCGGCTCGGCAATGGCCGCAGCCACCCGGGCCACGCGGCTGTCCGCGACTTCAGCATCCATGGTTCGATCGTAGACGAAACGTTGCTTTGCCAGGTGCCCACAATGGCGCCCCATGGAACCCCTCGATCTGCTCCAGGCCGTGAGCCACCCGGACCCCTACCCCGCCTACCGCACGCTGCGCGAGGGCCCGCCGGTGGTCTTCGACCCGCGGCTGCAGGCCTGGATCGTGACCCGCGCCGCGACGATCGCGCGGGCCCTCGCCACGCCGGCGCTGCGCGTGCGGCCCACGGCGGAGCCGGTGCCTCGCCCGCTGGTGGGCACCCCGTGTGGCGAATGGTTCGGCCAGCTGGTGCGCATGAACGACGGCCCCGACCGGCACGGCACGCCGAAGGCCGGCCTGGAGCGGGCGCTCGCCGCGGTGGACCTCGCCAGCGTGGCCGGCCACGCCCGCCGCGCCGCGGCAGCGGTCCCGTGGGGGCCGGCCTGGTCGTTCGAGGTGCCGGTGCGGGCCGTTGCGGGCCTGCTCGGGTTCGACGAGGCCTTGCATGCCGACGTCGCCCGCTGGGTGGGCGACCTCGTGTCGGCCATCGCGCCAGGCGCCGCCGCGGACACCCTGGCCCGCGGCCAGGCGGCGGCAGGGGCGCTGTCCGAACGGATGGCCGCACTGTTGCACACGCCGGCCCGGGCCGGCTCGGTGGTGGCCCGCGTGCAGGCGGCCGACGGGCTGTCGCAGGCTGCGCTGCGCGCCAACCTGGTCGGGCTGTTGTCGCAAACCCACGATGCCACGGCCGGACTGCTGGGCAACAGCCTGGTGGCGCTGGCCCGAGGGGCCGACGCGGGCGACCTGGGCGCGGTGGTGGACGAGACGATGCGGTTCGATCCGCCGGTGCAGAACACCCGCCGGTTCGCGGCCGAACCGGTGCAACTGGACGGGGTGGATTTGCCGGCCGGTGCGGCCGTGCTGCTGGTGCTGGGGGCGGCGGGGCGGGACCCGGCCTTCAACCCGGACCCGGACACCTTCCGGCTCGAACGGCCGGACCGCCGGACACTCGGGTTCGGCTGGGGCCCCCATGCCTGCCCGGGGTCAAGCATTGCGCGGGCGATCGCCGTGGCGGCGCTGGCGGAATGCTGGCAGGAAACGCTGCGGGATTCGCTGCGGTGGGGCTATCGCCCTTCGGTCAATGCCCGCATCCCCGTGTTCGAAAGGCCGGGCGGCGGGTGGCGCTGAGGGCCGCGTGCAACGCGGCCCGGGTACTCAGTGGTAGCGAGGCGACACCGCGGGGGTGGCGAACTCGCGGCCGACGACGGCGCGGGCGTACAGGTAGTTGTCCCGGGCGCGGTCGCTCAGGGCGTCCATCTGGACGTGCCCTTCGGCGTCGCACGGGAAAGTCAGTGCTCGCCCCTCCTGGAACAGGGACTGGAACCGGATCTCATAACCGGCCTGAATGGCATCAAGCGTCTTGGTTTTCATGATGGTGCCTCTTCCGTCATCCCGGGTTCTCGGGCGAGGGCTCTTCCCCTCTTCCCGCCGGCACCTGGAATGGCAGCGCCGACACCTGAAGATTAGGCTCACCGCCGTTTCAACGCTGTCGGGGCCGCGCCGTGCCGCGTGTCAGCGAAACACCATGCCGCCCGTCAGCGCCCGAGACTGGCGGGGGGCGGATAATCCCGCATGACTGCACGTTTTGACCAGCTTTCGCTGGCCCCCTCCACGCTGGCGAACCTCGACCAGCTCGGCTACCACACGATGACCCCCATCCAGGCCGCGGCGCTGCCGCTGGCCCTGGCCGGGCACGACGTCATCGCCCAGGCCAAGACCGGCAGCGGCAAGACCGCCGCGTTCGCCCTCGCCCTGCTCTCGCGCCTGCAGACCCGCCGGTTCGACGTGCAGGCCCTCGTGCTGTGCCCCACCCGGGAGCTGGCCGAACAGGTCACCCAGGAGATCCGGCGCCTGGCCCGCGCCGAGGAAAACGTCAAGGTGCTCACGCTGTGCGGCGGTGCCGCCATCCGCCCGCAGGTGGCCAGCCTCGAACACGGCGCCCACGTGGTGGTGGGCACCCCCGGCCGCATCCTCGACCACCTCGAGCGTGGCAGCCTGGCGCTCGCAACGCTGAACACGCTGGTCCTCGACGAGGCAGACCGCATGCTCGACATGGGGTTCTTCGACGACATCGCGGCCGTGGCCAAACAATGCCCGCCGCAGCGCCAGACGCTCCTGTTCTCGGCCACCTACCCGGAAGGCATCGCGCAGTTGAGCGCACGGTTCCTGCGCCAGCCGAAGGAAGTGAAGCTGACCGAGACACACGCCGCCGGCCAGATCCGCCAGCGCTTCTACGAGGTGGCCGACACCGACCGCCTGCACGCCGTGGGCCGCCTGCTGAACCACTTCCGGCCCGCCAGCACGCTCGCGTTCTGCAACACCAAGCAGCAGTGCCGCGACCTCGTCGACGTGCTGACGGCCGAGGGCCTGTCGGCGCTGGCGCTGCACGGCGACCTGGAACAGCGCGACCGCGACCAGGTGCTGGTGCGGTTTGCCAACGGCAGCTGCTCGGTGCTCGTGGCCACCGACGTGGCGGCACGCGGGCTCGACATCGCGGGCCTCGAGGCCGTGCTCAACGTCGACATCGCGGCGGACGCCGAAACACACGTCCACCGCGTGGGCCGCACCGGCCGGGCCGACGCCGACGGGTGGGCCTGGAGCTTCGCAAGCCTCGATGAAATGGGCCGCGTGGGCCGCATCGAGCAGGCCCAGGGCATCGTCTCCGACTGGCACCCCATCGACGAGCTGAAACCGGCGCCGGGCGGCCCGCTCCAGCCGCCACGCATCACGCTGCAGATCCTCGGCGGCCGCAAGGAAAAGATCCGCGCCGGCGACGTGCTGGGGGCGCTGACGAAGGACGCCGGGTTCGCCGCGGCGCAGATCGGCAAGATCAACGTCAACGACTTCTCCACGTACGTGGCCGTGGACCGCGACATCGCCCACGACGCGCTGCGCAAGCTCAACGCCGGCAAGGTCAAGGGCCGCAGCGTGAAGGTGCGGTTCCTCGACGACTGAGGCGCCGCTTTACAAAGCAGCAACACCGGTGGCGTCAACAGAACAGCGCCGGGTGCCGTTGTCGGTGGAGGGGCCTTCGTCGAGGCCCCCTGGAGCTACGAACATGAAGCAACGAACCTTGTTGCGCACCGGAGTGACCCTGCTGGGCGCCGGCCTGCTGGCCGTGAGCCTTTCGGGCTGCGTGGTGGTGCCCTTGCCCCATGCGCGTGCCCGCGGCGGCGTCGTGGTGATGGAGCCCGGTTACGGCAACGGCCCGCCGCACTACTACCGTGACCGCTATGACCGCCGGGATGACCGCCGATACGACCGCCGTGACGGCCGTTACTGAAGCGGTACGGGCGCCGTCGAAAACTCGTTGAGATCCTCGGTCGAGACACACTCGAACCGCAGCGTCTTGTCGTCGAAGTCCCACCGTTCGACGGTGACGGTGCGCCGGCCGTGCGCGAGGCCGGCCGGGCGGATCACGTTCACCGAATTGCTCGCCCCACGGCGCAGCCGGGCCGACACCGCGGTGCCGGCCTGCACCGCCCACACGGTGTGCGGCAGCCCGTCGTAGCGGCGGTGCAGCGGCACGATGAACGGCAGGTGGATGTGCCCGCCGAGCACCAGGTCGGCGCCCGCCTCCGACCACGCCAGCACGGCGGCACGGTGGCCCTTCAGCAGGTTCTTGCGGTCTTCCGGCTTGGTCACCGCCACAGGCTGGTGCGTGACCACCACCCGCACTTGCTCGCGGCCCGCGTGTTCGAGCCGCTTGGCCACCCGTTCGATCTGTGCCGCGGACACCGCGCCGTTTTCATGGCGCAGGCGCCGCGTGGTGTTCACCGTGATGATGAGCAGGTCGTCGGTCTCGAACGTGGGCTCGAGGTTGTCGCCGAACACCTTGCAGTGGTTCGCGAACGGAGCGAACAGCCGCGCGGGCAGGTTGAACAGCGGGATGTCGTGGTTGCCCGGCAGCACGAGCTTGTGGGGCACGCGCAGGCGATCGACGAACGCGCGAGCCGCGGCGAACTGCGCGGGCCGCGCGCGCTGCGTGATGTCACCCGACAGCACCAGCACGTCGGGCGACAAGGCCTTGGATAGACGCACGAGCGCGTCCACCACCGGCACACGTTCGGTGCCGAAGTGGGTGTCGGACACCTGCAGCAACGTCGTCACGCGATCATTCCTCCCATCGTGTCGCCCGGTTCAGGGCGCAACAGCATCAGCGGGTCCGGGGCCACGCTGAACGCGATCGGGCCGCGCATCCAGGTTACCTCGCCATCGGCGGCCACCTTCACGCGGCGCATGCCCAGCGGGCGAACCGGCGTCACGGCAATGCGGCGGAACGCAAAGCTGTGCACGTTGTCCGCATCCCCGAGCGTGCCCAAGGCACCTCTCAGCATGAGCCATGCCATGGCCAGCGTGCCCACGGGTCGAACGGCCACCGCGGCCAGCATGCCACGATCGAGGCACGCCGCCTCGTTCATGCCGATCTGCTCGAGCTGCAGGCGGTTGTTGCCCACGAACAGCGTGGGCGTGCGCAGGTTCGTCACCTCGTTGCCGTGTTCGATGCGCAGCCGGAGTTGCCGGTGCTGTCTCAACAATGTGACAAGGCTGGACAGCAGTGCGATGAACCGGCTGCGGCCGTACTGTTGCTTGAACGCTTCCCGGTCCTGGAGCAATTGAGGGTAGAGGCCGAGGCTCGCGTTCACGAGGAACGCGCGGTCGTTGATGAGCCCCACCTGCACCGGGTGCGCGCGAGCACGCAGCAGCAGGCGCACGGCGGCCTCGGTGTCGGCCGGGATGCCGTGTGTGCGGCTGAAGTAGTTGAACGTGCCTTGCGGCAGCACCCCGAACGGGCAGCCACTGCCCAGTGTGGCCTGCGCCAACGTGTTGATGGTGCCGTCACCGCCGGCCGCGATCACCACGCCACGCCGCAGCTGGGCCTGTTTCACCGCGGCGCGCGCGGCAGCCACGAGGCGCGACGGGTCGGTCACCACATGGATCGCGTGCTGGCGTCCGGTCTCGGCCATGATGCCTTCGATGGTGTGCTGAACGGCCTGCGCGTCATGGCGCCCGGAAGCACCGTTCATCACGATGAAAAAAGGAGCGTCGGGCTGAATCGTCTGGGGCGTGGGCGTCATGTATGGCAAGGGTCGGCCTCGGGTCGCACACGCGCCGGACCATGGAGATCATCAAACCAGAGATCGGTGCCGAAGGCCAGCGGTCGATCGGCTCTCGCGGCGTAAGAAGGTGCCTACGGTCATCGATTCGTCCTCCTCGGTCCGATGTTCCGCCCGTTCGGCGGTGTTCGCGCGGCAGCCCCTGACGGATGCAGGGATTCGTCGCGATGGCCGATACACGACCAAAGTCATGTGTGGCGTACCTCAGAATGGCATGGCTCGGATGAGGGAGGACCTGATTTTCCCCGGCGGGCGACAACCGTAAACCCGTTTCAAAACAACCGTTTGAGGAGTGATTCCATGTCCGTTCGCCTGCTGTTTGCCACCCTCGCCCTGTGCCTGGGCGTGATCGCCACCCCCGCCCATGCCAAGCGGGGCATCGGCATCATCAACACGGGGGACGAACTGTTCGAGGTCGCCGATTTCCCTGCAGACGTCGTCGCGGCCATCCCGCAGACCAAGAACATGAAGGTGGGCTACAAGTGCAGCCACTTCGGCTTGTTCTGGGCCGACGTGTGGACGTGGGACTGCGAGCTGGTGGGTGTGAGCGACGAGAGCAGCTACACGAGCCTGCCTGACGAACTGCGCACCAAGCTCGCTGCCGACCCCCAGTACGCGTACAGCCACGTCAAGCGCGGCCTGTGGAACCGCTACGGCTTCTGGGGCGCCCTGGCCCTGCTGGCGGTGTTCCTCGGCATCGGCGCAGTGGCTGGCCGCAAGAGCGGCACGGAAGCGGCTGCGGCCTGACGTGCTCCGTCATCCCGGCCCGCGCCTGGCCCGCGCCGGGATGACAAGGCCGAAGCCCTTACAGCCCCCCGCCCCCGAAGCTCACGTATGTGGACCGAGTGCGGTAGTAGGCCGACAGGGCACGAGCCTGATGGCGCGGATCCTGCGCGATGCGCGTGTCGTACAGGTAGCCCAGCATCAGCCCGAAGATCTCGAACACGAACTGCCCGGGATCGGTGTCAACACGCAGCTGGCCCAGCTTCAGCGCGTGGGCCACGAGGCCTTCAAGGCGCTTGCGCCAGTTGGTCATGCCGCTTTGCAGGCGGCGGCCCAGTTCGCTCACGTCCTCGCCCGTCTGGGATTCGTAGTGCGCGCCGAGCAGCGCCTTCATGCTGCCGCCATGGGCAATCCACAGCCGCACCACCGCATCGATCTGCGGCAGGCCCGGCTTCTCGGACAGCGTGGGAATGAGCACCAGGTCGCGGAACTGGCGTTCACATTCGTCGACGACCAGCAGCTGCAGCGCTTCGAGTGAACCGACACGCACGAACACACCGCTCTTGCTGATACCGAGTTGCTTGGCAATGTCGCCGAGCGCCAGGTTCTGGAGACCGTGTCTGGCCGTGAGGTGCATGGCCGCGGCCAGGATGGCCGCGAGCGTCTGTTCGCTCTTCTCGCGTTTGCGGCCGGTGCCAGACACCGGCTTCTGCTTCTCGACCATCACCGACTGGGTGTCCATGGACCCGTCCCCCGAATTTTTCGCACGATATGAAACCATGATTTGTCCGATGCCGCGTCGCGAGAACCCGTAGGAATACGTGTTTTTCGCGCGGTGGAACGGCAGCCCGGGCAAGGCCGCCGCACCGGGCGCAACCGGAATGGTACCGGTCATTGCATGTGAACGATCGTGCGGAATCGGTCGATGGGAGGTCACATCTTCGCGGGCTCCACGGTGAGCTGGTTGTCCACGCTGCGCACCCCCTTCACGCGGGCCGCCAGCTCGGTGGCACGGTCGCGGGCCGCCGCACTCGGGGCGGTGCCCCGCAACGCCACGCGGCCGGACGCCGTGTCCACATCGATCTTCGTGGCGCTCAGGCTGCTGTCCTTCGCGAACTCGGCGTTCACCGCGGTGGAGATGACCGCGTCGGTCACCTTGTCGCCCGCTTCGGCGCCGGCCTGGCGCACGTCGCCCGCCACCTCACGGGCCTTTTCCTTCGCTTCGGTGAGTTCGCGGCGCGATTCGGCACGCACTTCCTCGATCTTGCGCTCGACCTTCTCGGCCACGCTGCCGGGTTCGACCTTCGGTTGAGGGGCGTCGCGCTTGTCGCAGGCGGTCATCGCCACCGCGGCAAACAGCATCGAGGCGGTCGAAAGGGTGAACTTGTCCATGGCGGTCTCCTGTCTGTCGTTCAAGCCGACGCCGACACCGTACGGTGGACCGCGCCGGGCAGCCATCGGCCTGTGTCGCGCCTGGCCGTCGGACGATGCCCACACGGGCCTGCGATGATCGGGGGGTGCCACCCGAATTCCTCCATTGCGATGCCACACTGATCGTGGCGGTGAAACCTGCCGGGCTGCTGTCGGTGCCGGGCCGCGGCGACGACAAGCAGGATTGCCTCGCCACCCGCGTGCAGGCCGTGCATCCGGACGCGCTGGTCGTGCACCGCCTGGACATGGCCACGTCCGGCCTGCTGGTGTTCGCGCGGGGCTCCGACGCCCAGCGCCGCCTCGGCGACGCCTTCGCGCGCCGCGAGGTCGACAAGCGCTACACGGCCATCGTGGCCGGCCACCTGGCCCAGGCAGAAGGTGAGATCGACCTGCCGCTCATTGCCGATTGGCCCAACCGCCCACGCCAGCACGTGGACCCCGTGCACGGAAAGCCTTCACTGACGCGGTTCCGGGTGTGGGGGCACGATGCCGCCTCGAACACGACCCGCGTCGAACTCGAGCCCGTCACCGGCCGGTCCCACCAGTTGCGCGTTCACCTGTGCGCCATCGGCCACCCCATCGTCGGCGACCTGCTGTACGCGCCGCCCGCGGTCCAGGCCCTGGCGCCCCGGCTGATGCTGCACGCCCGCTCGATCGCGCTGCCCCACCCCGACGACGGCCGCCGTGTCGCGTTCGAACACCCCACTCCCTTCTGACCGCCCGTGACCGCCCCCGCCGCCCCCACACTACTCCCGTCTGTCTTCGCCCTCCCGGCATTCATGCGCTTCTGGTACGCCCGGGTGGCCGGCACCATGGGCAACCAGATGCTCATGGTGGCCGTGGGCTGGCAGATGTACGACCTGACCAACAGCGCCTGGGACCTGGGCCTCGTGGGCCTGTTCCAGTTCCTGCCCGCGCTGCTGCTCACGCTGGTGGCCGGTCACGTGGCCGACCAGTTCGACCGCAGCCGCGTGCTCGCGATGTGCATGGGCACCCAGGTGGTCATCGCCCTCGTGCTGGCAGTGGCCACGGCGCAGTCCTGGGCCACGCGCGAACTGCTGTTCGTGCTGTCGGTGGCACTCGGTTGTGCCAAGGCGTTCCAGATGCCCGCGCAGCAGGCGCTCGTGCCGCTGCTCGTGCCGCCACCGATGCTGGCCCGCGCGCTTGCATTCAGTTCGGCCGGCATGCAGGCCGCCATCATCGGCGGGCCAGCGCTGGGCGGGTTCATCTACGTGGCCGGCCCGAAGGTGGTCTACGGCGTGTGCGGCGCGCTGTTCGCGCTCGGGGCATTCCTGTTCCTGCGCATCGGCCACCCGCACGTGCCGCGCGCCAGGGAGCCCGTGTCGATGGGCACGCTGCTCGCCGGCGTGCGTTTCATCCGGCAGCGCCCGGTGGTGCTGGGCGCCATCTCGCTGGACCTGTTCGCCGTGCTGCTGGGCGGGGCCACCGCGCTGTTGCCCATCTTCGCGAAGGACATCCTGCACGTGGGCCCCTGGGGCCTCGGCATCCTGCGTGCCGCGCCCGCCGTGGGCGCGCTGCTGATGTCCATCGCCCTGACCCGCTGGCCCATCACCCGGCGCGTGGGTCACGTGATGTTCGGTGCGGTGGCGGTGTTCGGGCTCGCCACGCTCGTGTTCGCGTTGTCGCGCAGCTTCGCGCTGTCGTTCGTGGCGCTGTGGATCAGCGGTGCGGCCGACATGGTCAGCGTGGTGATCCGCCAGTCGCTCGTGCAACTGGAAACCCCCGACGAAATGCGTGGCCGCGTCAGCGCCGTCAACTCGGTGTTCATCGGCGCGTCGAACCAGCTCGGCGAGTTCGAATCGGGCGCCACGGCAGCGCTGTTCGGCCCGGTGGGTTCGGTGCTGCTGGGCGGGTTCGGCACGCTGGTGGTGGTGGCGCTGTGGATGCGCATTTTCCCGTCCCTTGCACGGCGACAGAACTTGTCGGAGGCAAACTGACTCACAATCCACTTGAGCGGCGGCCCATCGCCCCCACCTGACAACCACGGGCCCTTCCCCGTACGAGGTATTCTTGATGAAACGCCTGTTCTCGATCGTCGCCCTGTCCCTGTTGACCTTGACCGCGCTTGCGCCGGACGCCGAGGCCAAACGCCTGGGCGGAGGCGGCACGTCCGGCATGAAACGCACCGTGCCGTCCAACCCGGCCCCCAACTCGCTGCCGGCCAAGCCCACCCAGCCGCCGGCCAACGCAGCTGCGCCCACGGCCGGCGCCGCACCTGCGGCCGCGGCGGCAGCCGCCGCCCCGAAACGTTCGTGGATGGGCCCGCTGGCCGGCCTCGCCGCGGGCCTCGGCATTGCCGCACTGGCCAGCCACCTGGGTCTCGGCGCCGGCATGGGCAACTTCCTGACGATCCTGCTCGTGGCCGGCATCGCCTTCATCGCCATCCGCTTCCTGCTCGCCCGGTTCGGCCCGAAACCGGCGGCCTCGGGCAACCTGCAGTTCGCGGGCGGCGGCCAGATGCCCCCTGCCTGGCAACCGCCGGCCACGCCGGCCCCGTCCGCCGGGTTCGCCCCGGAAGCGCTCGCCCCCGCAGCTGTCGCCCCGGCCGCCGCGGCCTTGCCCGATGGTTTCGACGCCGCAGGCTTCGAGCGCACGGCCAAGCTGATCTTCATCCGCATGCAGGCCGCCAACGACGTGGCCGACCTGAACGACCTGCGCGCCTTCACCACCCCCGAGATGTTCGCCGCGGCCAAGCTCGACCTGCAGGACCGCCACGGTGGCGCGCAGCAAACCGACGTGGTGCAGCTGAATGCCCAGGTGGTCGACCACGCGCAGGACGCGCAGCAGCAGATCGTCAGCGTGCGCTTCCATGGCCTGATCCGCGAGGAAAAGGACGCCGCCGCCAGCCCGTTCGACGAAGTGTGGCACCTGGTGAAGCCGCACGACGGCAGCCGTGAATGGGCCATCGCCGGCATCGCCCCCTACGCGTGACGTGATGGGCAACGCGGCCCCCGGGCTGTACATCGTCACCGGCAGCTCGCGCGGCCTCGGGGCGGCGCTGGTGGCGCAGTTGCTCCATCAGGGCCACACGGTGCTCGGCATCGCGCGGCGCCCCCACGACACGTTGCCCACCGGCCCGGCGCTCACGCAGTGGGCGCTCGACCTGGCCGATGCCGGCCCGGCGGCCACCCGGCTCGGCGAGTGGCTGGCCACGTTGGACGGCGCCCGTTTTTCGAGCGCCAACCTCGTGAACAACGCCGGCGTGCTGTCCCGCATCGGCCCCATCGACGACACCAGCAGCGAAGACCTCGCCACCGCGCTCCGCGTGGGGCTCGAAGCCCCCATGCTGCTGACCGCCGCCTTCCTGCGGGCCACCCTCGGGTGGCCGGGGGTGCGCCGCGTGCTCAACATCTCGTCGGGCCTCGGCCGCCGGGCCATGGCCGGCAGTGCCAGCTACTGCGCGGCCAAGGCCGGCCTCGACCACTTCACGCGTTGCACCGCGCTCGACGAAGCGGAGCGCCCCAATGGCGCGCGCGTCGTGTCGCTGGCCCCCGGCGTCATCGACACCGACATGCAGGTGAGCCTGCGCGGCAGCGACCCGGAAGGCTTCCCCGAGCGCGACAGCTTCGTGCGGCTGAAGTCCGACGGCAAGCTGGTGAGCCCCGGCGACACGGCCACCCGGGTGCTCGCTTTCCTGCACCGGGCCAACTTCGGCGACCAGACCATCGCCGACATCCGCACCGACTGACCCGCCACCTGCCCCGGTCATGCGGCCGTCATGCTGGCGGCGCGTGGCGCTCGCCGGGAGGATGGGGGTGCGGCCCAATGACGGCATGTACCACGCGGCCTACACTCGCTCGGTTCGACTCCGGAGTGTCGCCATGCCCATCCCCACCACCGCCTTGCAGCTTCGTTCACTGATCAAGTCCAGCGGCGAACTGGAGTTGTCGCTCGTGGACGTGCCCACGCCCGAGCCCGGGCCCGACGACGTGCTGGTGCGCATCGAGGCGGCGCCGCTGAACCCGTCCGACCTCGGCCTGCTGTTCGGCACGGCCGACCTCGACACGCTCCAGGTCATCGGCGCCGGGGAACGCCCGGTCACCACGGCCCAGGTGCCGTTGACCGCGATGAAGAGCATGGCCCCGCGGGTAGACGTGTCCATGGCAGTGGGCAACGAGGGCGCCGGGGTCGTGGTGCGCGCCGGGGCATCGCCTGCCGCGCAGGCCCTGTTGGGCAAAACGGTGGCCGTGCTCGGCGGCGCCATGTACACCCAGTACCGCTGCGTGCCGGTGCAGCAGTGCCTGCTGCTGCCGGCCGGCGCCACCCCGTCCGACGGGGCCTCGTCGTTCGTCAACCCGCTCACGGCCCTCGGCATGGTGGAGACCATGCGCCGCGAGGGCCACAAGGCCCTCGTGCACACGGCTGCCGCATCGAACCTCGGCCAGATGCTGAACCGCATCTGCCTGAAGGACAGCGTGAGCCTCGTCAACATCGTGCGCAAGTCCGAGCAGGTGGCGCTGCTGAAGTCGATGGGCGCGCGGCACGTGTGCATCAGCGAATCGCCCCGGTTCATGGAGGAACTGACCGAGGCCCTCGTGGCCACCGGCGCCACCATCGCATTCGACGCCACCGGTGGCGGCACGCTGGCCGGCCGCATCCTCACGGCCATGGAAGCCGCGCTGACCCGCACGGCCACCGAGTACAGCCGCTATGGCTCGGCCACTCACAAGCAGGTGTACCTCTACGGCGGCCTCGACACCCGCCCCACCGAATTCGTGCGCAACTTCGGCATGGCCTGGGGCATGGGCGGCTGGCTGCTGTTCCCGTTCCTGCAGAAGGCCGGCGCCGAAACCGCCGAAGCCCTGAAGGCCCGCGTGGCCGCCGAACTCACCACCACCTTCAAGAGCCACTACGCCGGCGAGATCTCCCTCGCCGAAGCCCTGCAACCCGACGTGATCGCCGCGTACGGCCGGCGGTCCACCGGCGAGAAGTACCTGATCAATCCGAACAAGAAGTAAGGCCTCGCGCAGCCCCGGCAGCTCGGGGGCGAGCGAGCGAAGCAAGCAACGCCCCGAACCGCGAACGCCAGGAGAGCAAGCGAAGCGAGGCGACAGATCAAGCCACCCGCGAGCCCGGGTCCCCCGGGCGACCCGGGGCGCCCCTTGGGGGCAGGAGCGAAGCGACTGGGGGGCTAACCAAATCTTCCGTGCAAGAACCAACCCTCCCCCCCTGAGAGCGGCAACCTCGCCCGGAACACCCACACCAGCGCCCCCTCCGGCGTCTGCGCGATGAAGTAGTCGCGTTCGGCCAGGCCGGCGGCATCCCACCAGCCGGCCTCGATGCGCTCGGGGCCGCACAGCAGTTGCAGCACCTGGCCGTCGAGCAGCGGGCGGGACTGGCGTTCGGGCAGGGGCACGGGCTCGGGCAGCAGCCACACGGGCCGGGCCGGGGGCGCGGGGCGTTCGGGTTCCAGCGGACAGGCCGGGGGGATGGCCGCCTTCGGTGGTGCAGCAGGCCTGTCGTGCCCGGACGACCTCGCCTGGCGGCGCGCCGGCCGCCGCGCCGTGACCACCGGCTCGGGCGCCCTGGGCGGCGGCCCCGGTTCGTACGGCACCACGCGGCCACACTGCTCGGGCCGGTGGTCGGCCACCCGAACGAGCCGCTGCACGCAGGCCGCCCCGAGGCGCGCCTGCAGCCGTTCGATCAGCCGCACCAGCCCCTGGTGTTCGCTGCGGGGCGTGGGGAACAGGTCGGCATTGGGCGGCGGCTGGTGCGCGATGTCGTGGGCCTGCAGCGACAACTCGAGCGTGGGCGCCGGCAGTTCGAGGACACTCAGGCGCTCGCGCAGCAGCGACTGCAGGTGCTCGGCATCGCGTGACGGTTCGGCCAGCGCCACGTCGATCTCGGTGACGGCCGGGCCGTCGGTGCGGCGCAGGCGCCCCTCGTGCCGCAGCACCAGGCGGAACCGGCGGGCGAACGCGTGCCGGGCCGACAGCCACACCACCAGCCGTGCGAGCAACACCTCGGCACCGTGGAGCAGTTGGTCGGTGGTGTCGGCCCGGGCGAACAGCTCCACGTGGCTGTCGAACACCGGAGGTAACACCACCGGCTCGCGCGGATCAGGGCGGGTGCCCCAGGCGCTGTCCAACTCACCCAGCAGCGCTTCGCCAAAACGCCGCGCGAGCCCGTCGCGTGGCAACCGCCGCAGTTCGCCCACGTGGCGCAGGCCCATGCCGGTCAGGGTGTCGAGGTGGGGCTGTGTGCTGGCGAGCACGTGGACCGGCACGTCGTCGAGCGTGCGGTGCAGGGCCGGCAGGTCGGCGCAGGCGAGCCCATCGTGCCATTGCGACAGCCAGGCCGCCCCCTGCGCGGTGGGCGCCCGCGCACGGTGCACCCGGTGGCCCAGCGGGGCCAGCGTGTGGTCGAGCCGCTGCAACAACGACTCGATGCCGCCGAAGTAGCGCAACGTGGTGTGCACGTCGAGCAGCACCCCGGCCGGGGGCGACAGGCACACCATGGGCGTGAACGCCAGTGCGGCATGGGCCACGGCCTGCAGGCCGCGGGCGTCACGGGCGGGGTCGGCCTCGCCGAACAGCAGGTGGGGCGCCAGCGCCAGCGCCGTGGCGCGTTTCATGCCGGGCTGCACCCCGGCCGCCCGCGCGGCCCGGTTGACCGCGCTCACGCGGTGGGCGTCGAGCAGCGCCACCGGCCGGGCCATGGCGCCCGGCGGCAGCGTGGCCGCGAACGACTCCAGCGTCAGCCATGGCAAGTGCAAACCGATCCACAACACCGAAACCCCCGGGACACACGACGGGTTTCAGGCGAGGTTGACGAAGGTGGCCGACGACGGCAACCGCGCCGCGGCGGCGGCCGCAGCATCGGCACGCACATCGGCAAGCCCATCGGCAACAGCCGGCAGCCCCTCGCCCCCGGCCGGCACCGCACGGCGGGCCGCCACCAGTGACAGCATGGACGGCAACCGCAGGTGCACCGGCTGCAGCAGCGGCGGCCCGCGGCGCTTCAACACGTTGATGGCCAGCTGGTCGACCCCGGCGGCCCGCAACCCCAGCCGCAGCGGCGAGGCACTGGGCTGCCCCTGGGCCGCCGCTTCGCGCAACACGAAAGCCGGGCCGTCGTGGGCCTGGGCGGCGAGTTGCAGGCGGCGCACCCGGTCGGGTGACAGGCGGGGAGGCAGCCAGGCCAGCACCGCGCCCACGTGGCCGCTCTTGAGGGCCTGTTCGAGCGCCCACAGGCGCGCGGGCGCCCCCACCGCGCGGGGCGGCGGGCGCGAGGACGCGGGGTGGGCCGGATGGGTCAGATGGGCTGGATCCATGGGCACGTGGCTGGCGGACTGGATGAGCAGCAGTTGTTCCACCACCAGCCCCATCTCGGCGAGCGCCCAGCCGGAGAGCACCGCTGGCGGGTCGAACAACATCACGAGGCGGCCGGCCTGCTGCACGGCGGCCAGCGCAGGGGCCATCAGGCGGATTTCACCGATGCCATGGTGTGGCAACAGCAGTTCCGACAAGGCCCGGCGCGGCCACCCGCCCCCGGGGAGCTGGCCATCGAGTTCCTGGAACCCCGTGGGCACCCCGTGCCCGGCCGACCGGCCCAGCTGGTGCCCGCGCCACAGGGCGGGGTGGAGGGTTTCGGGGTCGGGGCGCTGCGGGTGGACGGAGTGGGCGGGGCGGCCTGGGCGCACCCCGGCCCCCGCCGCGGAAGGCGGCAGCTCGGCAACGGGGACAATGGCAGCAGGCATGGGGGCGTCAGAACACTGTATGGATGCACAGTATCTTGGCACACCCCGGCCCACCTTGCAACGTTCCGGCAGTTCCCTGCCGGGCCGCCGTGAAATCCGCCCTGCCCTCGCCGATGTCCTCCGATCCCTGCCCCTGCCGAGCCACCGATCCCCGCCCGCTCGCCTATGCCGCCTGCTGCGGCCGCTACCACGCGGGGCCGCTGCACCTGCTGGCGCCCACGGCCGAGGCGCTGATGCGCTCGCGGTACAGCGCGTTCGTGCGCGGTGACCATCCCTACCTGCTGGCCACGTGGTTCACCGGCACCCGCCCCGCGGACCTCGAACCCGGCCCGCCTGACCTGCGGTGGCTCGGGCTCGACGTGCGCCGGCACGCCGAACAAGACCCCGACCACGCCACCGTCGAGTTCGTGGCCCGCAGCAAGCTGGGAGGACGTGCCCACCGCCTGCATGAGACCAGCCGCTTCGTGCGGCAGGACGGCCGTTGGTTCTATGTCGACGGGGATGTCGGCTGATCCTGGCTATTTCGCGACCTATCACCGCTTGTTGCAACACCCCCCGAAGGCGGGAGCGGTGGCTCCCCCTCCAGGCAACGACAATGGACGCCCGTTGAACGACCCTGCTCCTCACCCCGTGAAACCAGCCTCCCCGTCCGCCACACCGAAGCGTGTGCTGCTGATCCACTACTCACAGACGGGGCAGCTGAGCGCGGTTGCCGAACAGATCGCCGCGCCGCTGAAGGCCGATCCGGGCATCGACCTCCACGTCGAGACGCTCGTGCCCCTCACCCCCTACCCGTACCCGTGGCCGTTCTTCCGGTTCCTCGATGCGTTCCCGGAATCCGCCCACCTGGTGCCACCGCCGCTGCAGCCGCTGTCGCTCACCGGAGACGAGCATTTCGACCTGGTCATCCTGCCGTACCAGGTGTGGTTCCTCGCGCCGTCGCTGCCCTTCACCGCGTTCCTGAAACACCCGGTCGGCCGGCGCCTGCTCGCCGGCAAACCCGTCGTCACGGTGATCGCGTGCCGCAACATGTGGCTGTCGGCCCATGAGAAAGTCAAGGCCCTGCTCGATGAGGCGGGTGCCCGCCTCATCGACAACGTCGCGCTGATCGATCCGGGCCCCACCCTCGCCACGTTCATCACCACCCCGCGCTGGCTGCTGAGCGGCAAGAAGGACGGTTTCTGGGGCATGCCCGCAGCCGGCCTGAGCGACGACCAGGTGCGCCGGTCGCGCCGCTTCGGCCTCGCGTTGCGCGATGCGCTGCACACCCACCGCGAGCAAGGCCCCGGCCCGTTGCTCGACGGCCTGGCCGCAGCCGAGGTGAACCCGTCGCTGTACTTCAGCGAACGTGCCGGCACCCGCAGCTTTTTCATCTGGGGCAAGCTGATCCGCCTCGCTGGCGGCCCCGGGCGCTGGACGCGCCGGCCGCTGCTGGCCATCTACGTGGTCTTCCTGATCGCGATGATCGTCACGCTGGTGCCCACCAGCCTCGCCCTGCAAGCCTTGTTGCGCCCGGTCATGCGCCCCTGGCTCTCCCGGATCCGTGACCGTTTCGAGCAGCCCTCGGGCTCCGCCACCCACCGCTTGCCCCTGTATGACGAGTGATGTATTCGTAACGCGCACCGGCGCTTTCCTCCCGTCCGACGCCATTGGCAATGACGAGATGGAGGCCGTGCTGGGCCAAGTCGGCGGCAAGCCATCCCGCGCGCGGCGCACCGTGTTGCGCAGCAATGGCATCCAGTCACGCCACTACGCCATCGATCGCGCAACGGGCCTGCCGACGTTGACCAACGCACAACTCACCGCGCACGCCATCCGTGCGCTCGGCGACGACGTGGGTCCTGTCGATTGCATCGCGACGGGCACCGCAACGCCGGACCAGCTGATGCCAGGTCACGCTGCCATGGTCCATGGCGAACTGGGCTGGCCGCGACTTGAAGCCGTCTCTTGCTCAGGCATCTGCCTGGCTGGCACCGCGGCGTTCAAGCACGCGTGGCTTTCGGTGAAGGCAGGCACGGCCGAACGCGCCGTCGCGACAGGCTCGGAACTCGTCTCACCGATGCTGCTCGCAAAGCACTTCCAGGCCGAGCACGACCACAAGGTGCAGGCCCTTGAAGCGCGCCCCGAGATTGCCTTCGAGAAGGATTTCCTGCGCTGGATGCTGTCGGATGGCGCGGGCGCCGTGCTGCTCGAACGCACGCCGCGCGCACCGCTGTCGTTGCGTGTCGACTGGATCGAACTGTCATCTGCGGCCCACGAACTGCCAGCCTGCATGTACGCCGGTGCCGAAAGGAACGCCGACGAATCGCTGCGCGGCTGGCTCAGCTACCCGGCGAGCGAATGGCAGGCGCAATCGATCTTTTCCATCAAGCAGGACGTGCGCCTGCTCAACGACAACATCGTGCGCGCCACACTGACGGAGCCGCTGAAGCACCTGGTGGCCAAACACGGCCTGCAGGCCGACGACATCGATTGGTTCTTGCCACACGTGTCGTCCTCGTACTTCATGCAGCCGGTGAACGACAGCCTCGACAGCGCGGGCCTGCCCATCCCGCGCGAGCGCTGGTTCACGAACCTCACCACCAAGGGCAACACCGGCTCGGCGTCGCCCTACATCATGCTCGACGAGCTGTTCCGTTCAGGCCGCATCCAACCCGGCCACAAGCTGCTGATGTTCGTACCCGAAAGCGGCCGCTTCTCGAGCGGTTTCGTGTTCATGGAAGCCGTGGGCTGACGCCCGCGGGCCCCACTTCAAAGGAGACCCGATGGACATCGACGCCGTCCCGCAGGAAGACAATGCCACCCTGGGCGGGCAACGCAAGGCCATGTACGCCCGAGACGCCACGGGGCGCATCGTGATCGCGCCATCGCGCGGCTGGGAGGCCGAGGAAATCGTCACCAGCCACGCCGTCGACACCCTCGTGGCCCAGGCCGAAGACGCCCGCCAGCGCGTGCGTGCCGGCACTGCCTCGCCGCTGGAATACTGGATGTACGCCTGCCGCATGGACGTGGCGCTGCTGTCGCAGACGAGCGGCTTCTGGCAATGGCGCGTGCGCCGCCACCTGCAGCCCGCGCACTTCGCGCGCCTGTCCGCCACACACCTCCAGCGTTACGCCGATGCCCTCGGCAAGACAGTCGACCAACTCCGCCAGGCCCCCTGATGAGCAGCTTCCAGCACCAGCATGCCGCCCACTGCGAAAGCGGCGTGATCTCCAACCTGCTGCGCCACCACGGCGTCCCCATGACGGAGAGCCTCGCGTTCGGCCTGTCGTCGGCGCTGTCGTTCGCCTACCTGCCGTTCGTCAAGCTCTCGGGTCTGCCGCTGATCGCGTACCGCATGCCGCCGAAGTCCATCATCAAGGGGCTGCTCTCGCCGCTGGCCGCGCGCTTTCGCTTCGAGACCTTCCGCTCCGCTGCCGCCGGCCAGGCGCGGCTGGACGGCCTGCTGGCCGCCGGCAAGGTGGTGGGCCTGCAGACCTCGGTCTACTGGCTGCCGTACTTCCCGCCCGACATGCGCTTCCACTTCAACGCGCACAACCTGCTGGTCTACGGCAAGTCCGGCGACGACTACCTGATCAGCGACCCGGTGTTCGAGGAACCCGTGCGCTGCGCCAGCGCCGACCTCACCCGCGCACGCTTCGCGAAGGGCGTGCTCGCGCCGAAGGGCTTGCTGTACTACCCCGAATCCATCGGCCGCCAGGACATCACGCCCGACGCCGTGCGCAAGGCCATCCGCAAGACGTGCCGCATGATGCTCGCGCCCGTGCCCATCGCCGGCGTGAAAGGCATGCGGCTGCTTGCCAGGAAGGTGGCCGGCCTGCCCGCGGGCGATGCCCACACCACCGCCTACATCGGCCACATCGTGCGCATGCAGGAAGAGATCGGCACCGGCGGTGCGGGCTTTCGCTTCATCTACGCCGCGTTCCTGCAAGAGGCCGCCCAGCTCGCGCAGATGCCGCAGCTGGCCGGGTTCTCCGACCGCCTCACCACCATCGGCGACGGTTGGCGCGCGTTCGCGCTCAAAGCGGCGCGCATGGTCAAGGGCCGCGAACCGGTGGACCCGCCGGCCATCGCCGCGAGACTGCGCGAACAGGCCGCGCTCGAGGAAGCGTTTTTCCGGGACCTGAAGGCCTCGCTCGGCTGATGCTCGCCATCGACAGCCTCGGTTTCCGCTATCCCGGCGCGGCGCAGGCCGCGCTCGACGGGGTGTCGCTGCAGGCGCAGCGCGGCAGCGTGCTGGGCCTGCTGGGGCCCAACGGCGCCGGCAAGACCACGCTCATCTCCCATCTGGCCGGGCTGCTCCCGGTGCAGCAGGGGGCGGTGACCGTGGACGGTGTGCCGCTCGCCGAGTCGCGCCGGGCCAACCCCGTGCGCATCGCGGTGGCCCCGCAGGAGTACGCGTTCTACCCCATGCTCACGGTGGCCGAGAACCTCGCGTGTTTTGCCGCGGCAGCCCGGTTGCCCGGCGCACGCCGCCGTGAACGCATCGCCGCGTGCACCGCGTTCGCGCAACTCGAGCGGTTCGCCGGCACCCGGGCCGAACGCCTGTCGGGTGGCTTGAAGCGCCGGCTGAACCTCGCCATCGCGCTGCTGCCCGAACCCGAGCTGCTGCTGTTCGACGAACCCACCGTGGGCGTGGACCCGCAGTCGCGCGCGTTCCTGCTCGACGCCATCCGCACGCTCGCAAACCAGGGTGCGGCGGTGATCTACACGTCGCACTACATGGAAGAGATCGAGGCCATCGCCGACCGCGTGGTCATCATCGACCACGGCCGCGTGTTGCGTGACGGGCCGCTCGCCACGCTGTTGTCCGGTGGCCCGCTGACCGTGTCGGTGCCGGCCCACGGCGACGCCGCCGCCATCCTCGCCCGCTTCGGTTCCGTCGACGCCCAGGGCACGAAGCTGCGCGTGCGGCTGGCCCACGGCCAGTCGCCGGTGGCCGTGCTCGCCGCACTCGAAGCCGCCGGCCTGGCCGTGGACCAGGCCGAGGTGGGCCGTGACAACCTGGAGCAGCTGTTCATGGCCCTGACCCGGCGTTCGCTGCGGGACGACTGACGATGCTCGCCGCCCTCATCAAGAAAGAACTGCTCGCGCTGACGCGCGACGTGCACGGCATGGCCGCGCTGTTCCTGATGCCCGTGATCTTCATCGTGGTGATGTCGCTCGCGCTGAAGGACGTCTACAACCCGCCGCGCCGGTCGCTCGCCTACGCGGTGGACGCTCGCGACACCGGCGCCGCCGCGCAGTCCCTCGCCACGTCGTGGGCGCGCGACCACGGCCCGGCGCTGCCCCTGCCGGCCGACTGGGGTGACCAACTGCGCGCCGGCACGCTGAAGTACGTGCTGGTGCTGGAGCCGGGCCTGTCCGATGAACTCGTGCTGCCCGCGTTTCCCACCACCGCCCGCATCCGGCTGTTGACCGACCCGGGCCTGGACGGCAACCTGTTCAACGCATTGCGATCCGAGGCCGCCGGGGTGGCCGGTGAACTGAAGGCCCGGTCGGCCCTGTCCCAGACCGACGGCGCACCGCCCCCACCCGATGCGTCCATGCAGGCCATCGTGCGTGCCGAACGCCACGCAGGCTCCGGCCCCCGGCCCACCGCCGTGCAGCAGAACGTGCCCGCCTGGCTCGTCTTCGGCATGTTTTTCGTGGTGGCCTCGCTCGCGGGCCTGTTCGTGCAGGAGCGCAGCACCGGCACGCTCGCCCGGCTGCAGAGCCTCGGCGTGCCCCGCCCCATGCTGCTCGCCTCGAAGGCACTGCCGTACCTGGGTGTCAACGCCGTGCAGGCCGTGCTGATGCTGGCCGTGGGGGTGTGGGTGATGCCCCGCATCGGCGGCGACGCGCTGTCACTGCAAGGCATCCACTGGGGCGCGCTGGCCGTGGCCGTGGGTGCCGTGAGCCTGGCCGCCATCGGCCTCGCCCTCGTGCTCGCGTGTGCGGTGCGCAGCCATGCGCAGGCCGCTGCGGTGGGGCCCATCCTCAACGTGTTGATGGCCGCCGTGGGTGGCATCATGGTGCCCGCCTTCGTGATGCCGGTGGCCATGCAGCGGCTGGCCGGCTGGTCGCCCATGAACTGGGGCCTCGAGGCCCTGCTGACCGTGTTGCTGCGCGGGGGCGACGTGGCCGCCACGCTGCCCCACGTGGGCAAGCTCGTGGCCTTTGCCGCGCTCATGTGGGTCGTGGCCATCGCCCTCTTCCGAAAGACCTCCCGATGAACGCCCTGCCTTCGGACACCCTGATCGCCGACCTGAAGGCGCTGATCCTCGACGCCGCCGAGAAGGAGGCCCCACCGGGTGGACTCGCCGACGACGAGGTGCTGTTCGGCCCCGACAGCCGCCTCGCGCTCGACTCGCTCGACGCGCTGCAGGTCTCGATGGCCATCCAGGAGCGGTTTGGCGTGCGCATGCCCGACAGCAAGGACACCCGCCGGGCCCTGAGCAGCGTCGCCCACCTCGCCGAGTTCCTGCGCACGCGGCGCCCATGATCCCGGTGTACGTCGCCGGCCGCGGCCTGGTGTCATCGCTGGGGCGAGACCTCGACGCGGCAGTGGCTGCGCTCCGCCACGGCGGCGTGCCCGCGGTGCCTCGCTCCGTGGCGGAGGGGTTCACGTGGCCGTTCCAGGCCATGGCGGACGAAGGCGGCGACTGGTGGGCCCAGGCTCGCGCCCGGGTCACGCGGGCCGCTGGCGACAGCGGTGCACTTCTCACCGACCGCAGCGGCCCCCTGTTCATCGCCTCGTCGTCGCTCGACGTCGGCGCGCGCGAACAGCACGGCCATTTCGAACACGGCCTGCACCATTTCGCCGAGCAGGTGGCCGACTGGCTCGGCTGGGCCGGGCCGGTGTTCACCGTGTCCACCGCGTGCACGTCCGCGTCGAACGCGTTGCTGTCCGCCGCCACGCTGATCGGCCGTGGAGACGCCCACCACGCCCTGGTGCTCGGCATCGAACTCCCCAACCGCCTCACGCTGGCCGGTTTCGGGTCCATGCAGCTGCTGTCACCCTCCGCCGCGCGCCCGCTGGGCGCGGGCCGCGATGGCCTCGTGCTCGGTGAAGCCGTGGCCGCGCTGCACCTGTCGCGCACCCCGTCGCGCTGGCGTGTGGCGGGCGGCGCCAACGTTGTTGACGGCAGCGATCCGGCCGGTGCCGTGCAGGGCGCCGTGGTGGCGATGTGCCAGCAGGCGTTGATCCGAAGCGGCCTGCAACCGGGCGACATCGACCTCGTCAAGCTGCAGGCCGCCGGCAGCGGTGCCAACGATGCCACCGAAGCCGCCGCGCTGCACGAGGTCTTCACGCCGATGCCGCCGCTCGTGTCGCTGAAGGCCGCGCTGGGCCACACACTCGGCGCGTCCGGCGCCGCCGAGATCGCATTGCTCACCGCGTGCCTGGAAACCGGCGCGTGGCCCGCGGCGTGTGCGCCCGACCCCGCCCTCCGCGCCGAGCTGGCCACCCAACCGCCAGCGCGCGTGTGCCACGTGCTGGCCACCATCCTCGGGTTCGGTGGGGGGCACACCGCCGTCGTGCTCGAAGACGGAGCCCACGCATGACCCCCGGCTGGACCGTGCACGCCCACGTGCACCTCGCCCCCCCACCCGCCGGCTGGCGCGACGACCTCGCCCGCCGCCTGGGCCAGCGCCCGCGCCGCCTGGGCACCTGGGCCGAACTCGCGCTGCACGGCGCACGCCAGTGCCTCGACGCCGCCGGAGAAACCACCCTGCCCGCCGACGCCCTGCTGCGCGTGGCCAGCCACCGCGGCACCGACAGCGCCACCCGCACCGCCGTGGGCCAGTGCGCCGGCGGCCTGCCCATGCCGTTCACCTTCCTGCAGAGCCAGCCCAGCCAGATGCTCGCCGCCCTGAGCCAGCACCTGGGCTGGCGAGGCGACGCCCGCTTCGTGGTCGCCCAGGACCCTGCCGCCGTGCTGCACCTGGCGCAGCTGGAGGCCGGCCCGGCGGGCTTGCTGCTGGGGTGGGTGGACGAAGGCGAGGCCGATGGCACCGGGCAACGCAGCGAATGGTGGCGCCTGATCCCTGGGGAAAACCCCGCCTGGAATTTGCGCTAAACTTTCCAATGCGGGGGGGTAGCTCAGCTGGGAGAGCGTCGCGTTCGCAATGCGAAGGTCGGGAGTTCGATCCTCCTCCTCTCCACCACCGTTCTATGCCGGGGCGTCTGTGAAAGCAGACGCCCCGTTTGCGTTTCTGGAACCGCCTCATGACGAAATTGATGATGGCCCGGTGGTTCTCCTGATGACGCCCGTTAGCGGCGTTCGGAGAATTTGCTCAACGCCCGTTAAGCTGAGGCCAATGAAAGAACTGCTCGTCGCTGCCTCGGTCGTCGTTTCCAATGCTGCCTTCGCGCGAGGATCGGGGTGCTACAACTCCAATAACTGTGGAGGAGGTGCAATCCTCTTTCTGTGGATTGCCGGTTTCGTTGGGTTCTACTGGTTCTTGTGGGACAAGCGACCGGCGAAGAGATCACCGGGATTCTGGACCGCCACACTTTCAGCCCTTGGATCCAGCGTCGCGGGCTTCATGGTTGTAGCCGCCACATTTAAGTGGCTAGACGCCCCACTGTGGCTAGCGTGGGGACTAGGGTTGCTCGCTTGCTATGCGACTTTCTACCTGTTGATCAAACCTGTAGGGAAGTGGCGGTAGCTCATTCCCAAGCGCACACGTTGGGCTGCAGTTAAGCGATCCACGTGCACGTGTAGGTGCCGCGCTTCGGGCTCACAACTGGACCGAGAACGCGTACCCCGTTTGTCATACCGATGCTGCCGAGGAAGAAGGTTTGCATAGACGCTCCGTTGAATGCAGCGTCTATCGTCCCTTGAGACTGTTGTGGCTTGCAAGCGAGGTCGACTAGGGCTCAATCTTCCAAGTGCTTGGATCCTTGAGATTCACAGGTCGAGCCTTTTCGTTCTTCGACTTCCCTTGTTTGAACAGTACAACTATGGCAGCGATGGTCGCTACAACGATGGCTGCGTAGCGTCCTGAAAACGTTGTAGCGCCAGCCGGAAACAGAGAGTGCAGCAAGAGAAGCCCCCACAGTCCGATCACGATTTGACTCAGCAGGCGATTGATTCGTGACACCGAGTAGCTCGTCAATTCGGGCTCGCCCTTCTCGCGCCGCAGCGCGACGATGTCTTTGAAAAGAGATCCCGTGAAGTCGTCCTCGCGGATGGCCACGTGAGCCTCCCAATTTTCTTGCCAGAACTTGCTGCCTTTGTTAACCAAGAACCATGCACAAGCGAACACTAGGCCAACGCACGAGAGTACGATTAGCAGTTCCTGTCTGACATCCTCCTCTTTAAGCGTGGCACCTCTTACCGCAACCCACCCGGTCAACGCCGCAGCGATAAAAGTCCAGAAGTACGCTGCCCGCTTCCAGTAGAGCTCGATCTCAAACTTGCGCGTGTCGACAGCCTGCTTGTAGGCCATCTCAGCACGGGTCTTGACGTCGGCCGCTTCCTTAGCCTTCTTATGCGCTTTGGCCTCGTCCAACGCTTTGGATCGGAACTGATATTCCTTGGTGCCCTTCGTACTCATTCGCTCCCCTGTTTGTAGTGGTCAGCGAATGTTATCGGAGCGAACTCGCAGCTTCCTTCAGGAAGCGTTCAACGAAGAACTGCCGGACGGCCATCGCAACGATGCCGCCGCCGAGCCACTTCGCCATCACCATGCGGATGTCGGCAACTAGGTCGCGGACCTCATGTACGTTTCTGCGCTAGCGCTTGCACTCGCGATGCCCGACACATTGGAGAGCGTTGGCGTGTACGTGCCTGAGCCGATGCAAGGGCTTCCGGCTCCGGGCATGCCCGCGCCGTTGTTGTGGATCCACGGCGCAACGACGCGACCACGCGACCTGCTGCGTCGATGTCTTCTTGTCTTGTCCCATGTCTTCGTTCGCTCCTCGGTGATCGAACCGCTCGATCCGAGGTACACGCCTTCTTGTTGAGACGTGTATTTATTGGCGATAGGCGTTTGGGCGACGAAAACAGGTTTCGCTACAGTCTTGTCCGAGCTAACAACAAGGGGAGGGCGATGGCAGAAGTGAAGATGGAGTTCACGTGGATTCAGGATCCGTGGTGGAAGCGCAAGCTACTCAACCCGTTCTGGTGGGTTCAGCTCGCACCGGTAGGCCCTTATCGTCGCTTCGAGTGGCGACGAGCCATGCTTGAGAGGTCCTACAGGAAGCAAGCGGCGAAGATCGCGTATGGTACGACTGAAGATCGGGACAAGCGGCAGAGCCTGTCCTTCGACAGGCACCACGAACTGGGGATGCTCGATGAAGAGATCGACGTCCACATTGACGCACAGCTTCGGAGAGACGCTGGCAGGTTCCGCGTTCCGTTGCCGCTTCGATACGAGCATGACGAATCGGGTCGCAAGCTGTCGAAGTTCTATGACGAGACGGGACCTACGGGCCAGATCGTGCTGAGCTACGAGGGTAGGCAGGTCGTCAAGGAAACAATACGCGAGGAGCAGAAGTACCACTCGGAGAGACGAGCGCGATTGATTCCGTGGTGGACCGCATTCAACGGCACGATCACGGTGATCGCTACCGTTGCAGCCGTGTACCTGTCATTCAAGAAGAGCGACGAGGAGCAGCGTCCCAAATACCCGGATGCAACTACACAGGAACACCGGCCTGCCACAACGCCTACTGACGATGCTTCTCGACGGATCACTGCTGCCGGTGGTCGAGCGTCTGGAAGCTGAAAACGAACGCCTGTGCGCGGCGCTCGATCAGTGGGAGGTTGACAACCCAGCGACTGCAAGGGCTGCTGCGCCTTGGTACGACGCTCGATATAGTGGAAGGCTGCAGCCTCGGATCAAGAGCGCGCTTCGGCTGGATGCGGCCGGATTTTTCCAGTCGTCATGGGCGATTTCGAAGCAGACGACTTTCAAGCCCGGCTTCCATCATCGCCGCATGTAGGTTGGCATCGCAGGTCAGAAGTCTCGCATCTACCGCTGCTGCTGACGAGGCGATCTCCGCGTCCAGTTCGTGGCTGGCGAGCTTCCCCGGCTTCGGATCTTTCTGGATAAGCAAGAACTTAACCCGTTCGTAGACTGAATCGGGATGCAGGCTTAGTCCGACCAGGTCAACGTCGGCGCGAGAAATGTCTGCCCGCAAGCTGCGCATGGGCGCATTATGCTCGGGCGCCAACTCGTTGAGTGCAGCACGCAGCTCGGTGCGCCTCGGTTCCGTGCAGCGGTCAATCTCAAACAGTTGGACACTTGTGACTGCAAGCAGCCCGTCCTTGGGAAGTTCTTCGAGGTCGATCTTCCCGTCCTTCACCCAGTTAAAGATGCAAGTGTCGAGTAAGTACGTTGGCATGGGCTGCTCCATTGGCCATGGGACACTGGGGGCGCCGCCGCCATATCGGCACGCAAGAGTCTATGCGTTGGAGGACCGCTTTCGCACCTCTTTCCCGAGAAGGAGGAACTGGAGTAAGTGCGATGGCATCCGCGACTGCACTGCGGCAGACCGCTTCGCCCCTGAGCGGGCATAGCGCCAATCGGCGGCGCTAGCCGACACCGAGACCGCCACGAACGCCGCAGGCGCCGGCATCACGCTGGCAAGGGCCTTGCGCACACGACCGCCGTAGCCATGCTCGCGAAGCCACCGGCCAACCTGATTGGCATTCACGCTGCACTCACGCGCCAGGCGCGACACCTACGCACCCGGTGATCGGCGGCAACCACGGCGAAGGCACCATCAATCGCCACACCCGCAGGCCAGCGTCGAACGCAGTGCGTTGTAGGCTACTCAGCGTGATGCCCGGCCGCACACGAGGCCTGCGCTTCTCGTGCCGCCGGTAGGTTTCGATGAACTCGCCCATGCGGACCCCCCGTTGGAGATGAGATGACAACAATCATCGCATCCTCCGGGGGGCACCTCAGTCCGCCGGGTGACCGGGCGATCGAGGGGGCGGCATTTGCTCCGTGACGTGGCGGATCGCTTCATGGCGGGCTACACGGGCCGCGACGGGGGCAGCCGCGCCAGCACCCTGGCGATGTGGGTGGCATTTCTCGGTGACCGCTACATCGATGAGATTGCCCCCGACGACGTGGTGCGCGTCATCGAACACCTGCGACAAGCCCCTGTCATCAAATACGCGGGCATCGACCATGTGACCGGCCAGCGCATCTATCGGCCGCACGGCCAGCGCGCGCCGGCAACGCTGAACCGCTATATCGTCGTGCTGTCGGCGCTGTTCAAGTTCGCGAAGTCCAAGCCCGAAGGTGCCCCCTGCCTTCTTCCGCTGCGCCACGTCTCCCCGACGGACTCTGTGCCGAAGTTCAAAGTGAACAACGTGCGCGACCACTCGCTCGACGAGGATCAGGTCCAGAGCCTTCTCGCTTACGCGCGCACCGAGCATTGGCCTCGCATGTACCTGCGTAAGCTCCCCCGTCAAGTAGACAGCCCATTCCTGGAGTCTGCGACGGTGGTCAGCCTGGGCAGGAACTTGCGCGGTGGCAGCCCGCCCAGTGCGTCGTGAGGTCGGTG
>NZ_LMDI01000057.1 GCF_001425785.1 Rhizobacter sp. Root1221
TTGAGTTGGCGCTCTGGGATTTATCCCAAACAGCGAGTGCTCGCAACAACTTACGTGACCTCGGTCCAATTTATTCCGGACAGTAGTGGGCGTTCGCCGGGAGGACTTTCAGGGTTTTTTCTTCGCGCGGGGATGCGCCGCATCGTAGACCTTCGCCAGGTGCTGGAAGTCGAGCTTCGTGTAGACCTGCGTGGTGCGGATGTTGGCGTGGCCCAGCAGTTCCTGCACGGCGCGCAGGTCGCCGCTCGATTGCAGCAGGTGGGATGCGAACGAGTGGCGCAGCATGTGCGGATGCACATGCGTGGGCAGGCCGGCCTGCAGCGCGCGGCGTTTCAGGCGGCCACGCACTTGTGCGGCAGTGAGGCGGGTGCCGCGCTGGTTCACGAACAGGGCGGGCTCGCCGCTCCTGGCGAGCCCCGGGCGTGCCGACAGCCACGCCGCCAGCGCCTGCAGCGCAGGGCCGCCCACCGGCACGCTGCGCCGCTTGCTGCCTTTGCCGAACACGTGGGCCATGGCATCCTGGGCGTCGATCCAGCCGCCAGCGTCCGACCCGGCCACCACGTCGAGGCCCACCAGTTCGCCCACACGCAGGCCGCAGCCATACAGCAACTCGACCACGCAGTGGTCTCGGGCGGCCAGGGCCGGGTCGTCCTCGGCCTCGGGGGCTTCGGCGAGCGTGACGGCCTGGTCCACCGACAAGGCCTTGGGCAGCGGCACGGCGGCTTTCGGCGCACGCACCCCTTCGACGGGGTTCAGGTCGACGAGGCCATCACGCCCGAGCCAGCGGTAGAAGCCGCGCCACGCGGACAGCACGAGCGCGATGCTGCGCGGTGCCAGGCCACCGGCGTGCAACTGCGCCGCCCAGCGGCGCACGTGGAACACCTGGGCGCGGCGCAGGTCGACCGGCTGCTTTTCGGCAAAGGCCTGCAGGCGGGCCAGCGCCTCGCGGTACAGCACCAGGCTGCGCTCGGCCAGCCGCCGCTCCACCTGCAGGTGCTGCAGGTGCCGCTCGATGTCGGGCGCCAGCGCCGCCGCGGGCGGGGCATCCGGGGCGGCGGGCGAGGTCATGGGCTCAGCGCGGGGGCAGCAGGCGCGACAGGCCGGCGCTGGCCAGGTCGCCGATGCGCACCAGGAAGTCGGTGCCCATGTCGGCGCTGAAGCGCATGGGGTCGGGCGACCCGAGCACCAGCATGCCGAAGGCCGGCGTGGCCAGGTCGTGGCGCAGCGGGATGAGCGCCATCGACGTGACGGTGGGGGCATCTTCCAGCCACGACGACGCCTCGAAACCCGAGTTCATGCCGCAGTACGGGGTGGTGAGGCTCGACGCGAAGCTCTGCGCATCGGCCGTGACCGCGCGCGAGAACGGCTGGCCCTGGAACATCTCGGCCGCGCCCCACAGCCGGATGCCGGCCTGCGGGATCAGGAACTGGTGCTGCAGTTCGGACACGAGCACCTCGGGCACGTCGCTCGGGTTCTGCGTGAGCAGGATGGCGCGGGTCCAGCGGTGCAGGCGGTCGGCGATGGCCACGTTTTCCTGGCCGTGGCGGATCATGTCGACGATGCGCATCTCCAGGCCCTTGTGCTTGTCGCGCAGCATTTCCATCTGCCGCTCCTGGAGCGACACGGCGCGCTGGCCGTGGGGACTGGTCAGGTGGATCGACGCCAGCAGTTCGGCGTGGCGCTCGAAAAACCCGGGCGTGTTGGCCAGGTAGTTCGCGATGTCTTGTTCGGTGATGCCTTGCAGGTTCATGCTCACAGTTCGATTGCTCCTTCGTAGACGGTGACGGCCGGGCCGGTCATCAGCACCGGGGATTCGCCGCCTTGCCATTCGATCGTCAGGGGGCCACCGCGGGTTTCGACATGCACCACGGGGTCGAGCAGCCACTGGCGGATGCCCGCCACCACGGCAGCACAGGCGCCGGTGCCACAGGCGAGGGTTTCACCGGCACCGCGTTCGTACACACGCAGGCGCACGTAGCTGCGGTCCACCACCTGCAAGAAGCCGGCGTTGACGCGGCGCGGGAAACGGGTGTGGCCTTCGATGGCGGGGCCCTGGATGGCTACCGGGGCGCGGTCCACGTCGGGCACCACCTGCACCGCGTGCGGGTTGCCCATGGACACCACGGCGATCTCCACCGTCTCGCCGTTCACGTCGAGTGGCCACAGGTCGAAGCCGGCCACGTGGCGCGGCAACAGGCCGGCGCCGTTGAACGGGATGCGGGCGGGCTCGAACACCGGCGCGCCCATGTCGACGGTGACGCGGCCATCGGGCTGCAGCTTCAGTTCGAGCTGCGTGTTCATGGTCTCCACGCGGATGGTGGTCTTGTCGGTCAGGCCCTTGTCGACCACGTAGCGCACGAAGCAGCGCGAGCCATTGCCACACTGCTCCACTTCCTCGCCGCTGCCGCCGTTGAAGATGCGGTAGCGGTAGTCCATGCCCGGGGTGGTGGTGTTTTCCACCACGAGGATCTGGTCGGCCCCCACGCCGAAGTGGCGGTTGCCCAGGTGGCGCAGTTGCGCCGGGGTGAGGTCGAGCGGCGTGCGCGTGGCGTCGAGCACGACGAAGTCGTTGCCGGCGCCGTGCATCTTGGTGAATGGCAATCGCATGGCGCATTATCCCCCGCATGCCTGAAAGGAAGGCAAGCGGAGCGAAGCCGCAGATCAAGCCACCCGCGAGGACCGGCTCTGCCGGCCGACCCGGGGTCGCCCCCTGGGGGCAGGAGGCGCCAGCCGACTGGGGGGCTCAATACAAGGATGGTTCACCCGCCGGACGGGTCTTGAATCGCTTGTGGACCCACAAATACTGGGCCGGGTTGTGGCGGATCTCCGACTCGATCCACCGGTTCATGGCGGCGGTGTCGGCCAGGGCGTCGTCGGTGGGGAAATGGGTCCAGGGTTCACCAAAACGCACGCGGTAGCCCTGCCCGCCCGGCAGCATCTCGGCAATCACCGGCTGCACCACCATGTCGAGGGCCTTCGCCATGCGGGACGGCGCCAGCAGCGTGGCCGCCGGCACGCCGAAGAACGGCACGAAACCGGCGTCGCGTTCGCCGAAGTCCATGTCGGGCAGGTTGAAGAACGCCACGCCGCGGCGGATGGCGCGGATGAGCGGCAGGGCCTTGTCGCTTCGCGGGAAGATCTGGGCGTGGCCGAAACGCAGCCGGCCGCGGCGAATCACCTCGTTCATCGCGACGTTGCTCTGCTCCTGGTACATGGAGCAGCCCTCGTGCTGCTGGAACAGCAGCACCGCCACGCCAGCCACGTCGAGGCCCATGAAGTGCGGCACCAGCCACATCACCGGGCGGGTGCTGCGTTCGGCCAGCTTCACGTCACCTTCCACATGGATGACCTTCTTGAGCCGCTCGGCAGACGCGAACCACAGCAGGCTGCGCTCGAGGATGCTGCGGCCGAGCCATTGGAAGTGCTCCTTGGCGAGCACGCGGCGGTCTTCTGCAGACAACTCGGGCAAACACAGCTCGAGGTTGCGCAACGCGATGCGCCGGCGTGCCGAACCCACCACCCACAGCAACCGGCCGAGCCCGCGGCCGAGCGCGGCCAGCACCCCCAGGGGCAGCCATTGCAACAACCACAGGAAACCCAACAGCACGCGTGTGCCCACGAACTACTCCTTCACGTTCACCGCGGCGCCATCGTCGGCCGCCAACTGGGCGCGGGGCGCCTTGTAGCGGTGGTACCCCCACAGGTACTGCGACGGACGCTGGCGGATCAGCCCTTCCATCGCCCGATTGATGGCGGCCGCGGATTCTGCCGCATCCGCGGGCAAGGGTTCCGGGAACGGATAGAACCGCTGCACGTAACCGGCGCCGCCCGGCAGGCGCTCGCCCCACGTGAGCAGCAGCACGGCCCCGGTCTGCTGCACGAGGCGCGACGCCAGGGTCATGGTGTAGGCGGGTTGGCCGAAAAACGGGGCCCACACGCCCATGCCCTCGGGCGGCACCTGGTCGGGCAGCAGCCCCACCATCTCGCCCTTGCGCAGCGCGCGGATCATCTGGCGCACGCCCGACAGCGTGGCGGGCGCGGCCATCAGGTGCGGCCGCTCGCGCGACGTGCGCACCAGGTCCTTCAGGATGGCCTGGCGCGCCGGCCGGTACAGCACGGTGATGGGCTTGACGGCCCCGAAACGCTCGGCGATGGCCTGGGCGGTGACCTCGAAACACCCCATGTGCGGCGTGAGCAGCAGCACGCCCTTGCCCTGGGCGAGGGCGTCGGCCAGCACGTCCTCGTGTTCGAAGCGCACTTTCGGCAGGATGGGGGTGTCCGTGGGCCGGGCCCACAGGAACGGGATCTCGGCCACCATGCGCCCGGCCGAGGCCACGGCCCCCCGCCAGGCCGCTGCCGGCACACCCGCCAACTCGGCATTGGCCTTCAGCCGGCGGCGGTATGTGGGGGAGGCGGCATAGGTGATCCACCCCAACAAAGCCCCGATGGCGTGCAATACGCCCAGAGGTAACCTGGAGAACCACCGAAAAAGGGTCAGCATCGATCGATTGTTTCTATAATGCGTTGGTCGCCGAGTTACTGAACAACTTGCAGGGCGACGCAGCCACGGTGTAGTTCCCCGAAGCTGCTGGGCCATCCCGGCATTGTGTCCGGGACCGGGCCTGAAAATTCTGCTAAAGCGTTCGCCGCTCTACAAGCCTTCCGGGCCGGCAACGCAGTGTCTGCAACCTGACTGGAGTTTAAGAGTGTCGAACGATTTCCTTTTCACGTCCGAATCCGTTTCCGAAGGTCACCCCGACAAGGTCGCCGACCAGATCTCGGATGCCATCCTCGACGCGATCTTCAAGCAAGACCCCCGCTCGCGTGTCGCCGCGGAAACGCTGACGAACACGGGCCTCGTGGTGCTGGCCGGTGAGATCACCACCAACGCGCACGTCGACTACATCCAGGTCGCGCGCGACACCATCAAGCGCATCGGCTACGACAACACCGAGTACGGCATCGACTACAAGGGCTGCGCGGTGATGGTCTGCTACGACAAGCAGAGCAACGACATCGCCCAGGGCGTGGACCACGCGTCCGACGACCACCTCAACATCGGCGCCGGCGACCAGGGCCTGATGTTCGGCTACGCCTGCGACGAAACGCCCGAGCTGATGCCGGCACCCATCTACTACGCGCACCGCCTCGTCGAGCGCCAGGCCCAGCTCCGCAAGGACGGCCGCCTGCCCTTCCTGCGCCCCGACGCCAAGAGCCAGGTGACGATGCGCTACGTGGACGGCAAGCCCCACTCGATCGACACCGTCGTGCTCTCCACGCAGCACCATCCCGACCAGAGCGAAACGTCGTCGAAGATGAAGTCGTCGTTCATCGAGGCCGTGATCGAGGAGATCATCAAGCCGGTGCTGCCGAAGGAATGGCTGAAGGAAACGAAGTACCTGATCAACCCCACCGGCCGCTTCGTCATCGGCGGCCCGCAAGGTGACTGCGGCCTGACCGGCCGCAAGATCATCGTCGACACCTACGGCGGCGCCTGCCCGCACGGCGGTGGCGCGTTCAGCGGCAAGGACCCCAGCAAGGTGGACCGTTCGGCCGCCTACGCCGCACGCTACGTGGCCAAGAACATCGTGGCCGCGGGCCTCGCGCGCCAGTGCCAGATCCAGGTGGCGTACGCCATCGGTGTGGCCAAGCCGATGAACGTGACGGTGTACACCGAAGGCACCGGCGTGATCCCCGACAACAAGATCGCCGCGCTGGTGAACGAACACTTCGACCTGCGTCCGAAGGGCATCATCCAGATGCTCGACCTGCTGCGTCCCGTCTACGAGAAGACCGCGGCCTACGGCCACTTCGGCCGCGAGGAACCCGAGTTCACGTGGGAAGCCACGGACAAGGCGGCCACGCTGCGGGCTGCGGCCGGGCTGTAAATCGTCATTCCCGGCGAAGGCCGGGATCGCTGACGCAACCGCGCCACGAGTCATCCCTCTTTTGTCATCCCGTACATGGACGCCCCTGTTTCGCAAGCACTTTGTTGGCATGGTCTGGCTGGCAGGAAGAGAGTTGCACCCGTACATCCG
>NZ_LMDI01000058.1 GCF_001425785.1 Rhizobacter sp. Root1221
CAGTTGTATCGACGACGAAGGCAAGCCGCGCAAGCCTTCGCCGCCGCCCAACCGCCCCTGTTCAACTGAGGGGGAAATTATTCCGGACAGTAGTGGGCTTCCGCCGGGATGACAGAGTCAGGGGGCGAGCGACGCGAAGCGAGCAACGCCCCGAACCGCGTGCGCCAGGAAAGCAAGCGCAGCGAAGCGAAAGATCAAGCCACCCGCGAGGACCGGCTCCGCCGGCCGACCCGGGGTCGCCCCTCGGGGGCAGGAGCGAAGCGACTGGGGGGCCCTATTTCATCATGCTGAGCTTGACTTCCTTGACCACACCCCCGTCGATCACGGCAACACGCGTGTCCGCCAACGTGCCACCCTTGTCATCCACCCCATCCAGGCTGTTCGGGTTGTGGGCCGCCGACAACTGCTTCGCGGCCTTGTCGAGCTGCGCGCGGATGGCGGCAGCGTCGGTCACCGTGCCGGCGATCTTCATGGCCTCGGCAGTGAGCCACACGGCGGTGTAGTTCAGCGACACCTCGGAACTCGGCACACGGCCCGGGTAGACCTTCTGGAAACGGGCCACGAAGGCCTGGGCGTCGGGGGTCTTGTCCTCGATGAGCGGCAGCACGCCGATGGACCCTTCGAGCGGGCCGTACCCGCCGGTGACTTTCGCCATCTCGTCCATCTTCGCCTGGTCGATGATCACGAAGCCGCCCTTGAAGCCCAGCTCGCGCGCCTGCTTGACCACGAGGCCGGTGGGCTCGGAGGCGCCACCCACGAACATCACGTCGGGCTTGGCGGCGAGCGCACGGCTCACGCCGCTGTAGAAGTCGGCGGCGCGGTTGTACGACATGGGGTTCTCGATGACCACCTTGCCGCCGGCAGCTTCCCAGGCGGGCTTGAACGCGGCCGTCCAGGCCTTCGCGTAGTCGTGGTCGCCGTGGGCGAACGCGAGGTTCTTGCCGTACTTCGTCATGGCGTGCTTGACGAACGCGGGCACGTAGGTGGTGAACTCCGGCGGGATGCGCAGCGTGAGCTTGTTGCCGCGTGCGGTGATCTGCGGCACGCTGGTGTACGACAGCAGCAGGTACTTGTTCTGCTCGTTGTTCACCTGCAGGGCCAGGCTGCCGCCCGAGTGCGGCACGAGGATGGCCGGGGTCTTGTGTTCCTGCACCAGGCGCTGGGCGTTGATGGCGGTCTCGGACGGGTTGTACTTGTCGTCGAGGGCCACGATCTCGAGCTTGTACTTCTTGCCCCCCACCTCGAGGCCGGCCGCGTTGATCTCGCTGACCGCGAGCTGCATGCCGTCGAGCACGTTCTTGCCATAGAGCGCCGCGCCGCCACTCAGCGGGCCGGAGAAGCCGATCTTCACGACTTCCTGCGCCATCGCCGGGGCGGCCATGAGGGCCATGCCGAAGGCGGCGGCGGCAGAGACCTGCAACATGTTGAATTTCCAGTTCATCTCTATCTCCTGTGATGTGAATTTCTCAAGGGAACGGTGAGCGAGCGGACGGCGGGTGACTGTAGATCGAACGGTAGTGTCCGGGCTGCAGTTGACCCGCCGGTATGAGGGGAACTGCTAGTCAGGCGCCGATGTAGGCCCGGCGCACCGCCTCGTTGTTCAGCAGGCTGTCGCGGTCGCCTTCCATCACGATGCGGCCGCCTTCCAGCACGTAGGCGCGGTGTGCGATCTTCAGCGCCGCGAAAGCGTTCTGCTCGGCGAGCAACACGGTGGTGCCGGCCCGGTTGATCTGCTGGATCACCTCGAACACCTGCTTCACGACGAGCGGTGCGAGGCCGAGCGACGGTTCGTCGAGCAGCAGCGCCTTGGGGCGGCTCATCATCGCGCGGCCGATGGCCACCATCTGCTGCTGGCCGCCGGAGAGCGAGCCGGCCGGGTCGTCCTTCTTCTGCGAGAGGATGGGGAACAGCGCGAGCACCTCGTCGAGCCGCTTCTTGTTGCCAGCCGAGTCGCCTCGGTGCACGTAGGCGCCCAGCATCAGGTTCTTCAACACGCTCATCTGCGGAAAGAGCTTGCGGCCTTCGGGGCACTGCACCACACCGGACGCGACGATCTGCGCGGCACGCATGCCCACAAGTTCCTGGTTGTGGAAGCGGATGCTGCCACCGGCCGCGCGGTGGATGCCGCTCGTGGTCAGGAAGATGGAGCTCTTGCCGGCGCCGTTGGCGCCGAGCAGCACCACGAGTTCACCCTCCTTGGCGCAGAGGTTGACACCGTCCAGGGCCTGGAAGCTGCCGTATTTGAGCGAGACGTTCTCAAGCGTCAGCATGTTCACTCCCCAGGTAGGCGTCGATCACGGCGGAATTCGACCGGATCTCGGCCGGGGTGCCCTCGGCGATCTTCTCGCCGTAGTTCAGCACCATGATCTTGTCGGCCAGGCTCATGATCATGTTCATCTTGTGTTCGATGAGGCACACCGTGAGACCGTGTTTCACGAGCTTCCTGATCAGGTCCGCGAGGCCCGCGGTTTCGTCAGGGTTCACGCCGCCGGCGGGCTCGTCCAGCAGCACGATCTTCGGGTCGGTGGCGAGTGCCAGCGCAAACGCCACGCGCTTGCGCTCTTCCTGGGAGATGTCGCCCGCCATGCGGTTGGCCATGTGCGACAGGCCCACGAAATCGAGCGCGTCGCGGGCCTTCTCGCGGCACACCTTCTCTTCCTGCTTGAGCCGTGCCGAACCGATCAGCACGTCCCACAGGCCGGCGTGGGTGCGCAGGCGGTGGCCCACGATCAGGTTGTCGAGCACCGACGCACTGTCGAACAGGGCCGTGGTCTGGAAGGTGCGCGAGACACCCAGCTTGGCCACCTGGTCGGTGCGGAGGTGGGTCACGTCGTGGCCGTCGAGCAGGATGCGGCCCGAGGTGGGCTTGTGCACGCCGCTGATCAGGTTGAAGAACGTGGTCTTGCCGGCGCCGTTCGGGCCGATGATCGCGTTGATCTTGCCCTTCTCGATGACGGTGCTGACGTCGTTGACGGCGGCGAGACCGCCGAAGCGTTTGCCCAGGTTCTGGATCTCAAGCATGGGTCGCGCCTCCTTGGCGGGAGGCCGGGTTGACGGGCTGGGTGGTGGGCACGGGCTGCGGCACGGCACGGGCCTTGGCTTCGTTCGACGCGCGGCGTGCCTTCCACGCGAGGTAGCTGCCCACGATGCCGTTGGGCACGAAGATCACGAGGATGATGATCAGCGGGCCGAACACGACGTAGCGGTACTCCTGCAGGAACTGCAGGTGCTGCGACAGCCACGGCATGCCGATGGCGCCCAGCAGCGGCCCGAGGATCGTGCCGATGCCGCCGATCAGCATGAACGTGGTCATCTCGAACGTGTGGTGCGTGCCCGCGAGGTCGGGGCCCAGGAACCGCACGAACCCGGCGTACAGGCCCCCCGCCAGGCCGGCGTAGAACACCGACAGCAGGAACGACAGCAGCTTGTTGCGCGCGAGGTTGATGCCGAGCGATTCGGCCAGTTCGTCGCTGTTGCGGATGGCCATGAACGTGCGGCCGAGCAGCGATGTGACGATGCGGTGCATCACGAACGCGCCGATCACGAGGAACGCGAACACCAGGTAGTACAGCGGGCGCGGCGAGTCGAACACGAAGCCGCCGAAGCCGGTGGGCGCCGGGATGCCGATGATGCCCACGGTGCCGTGGGTCAGCGATTCCCACTTCTCGATCACGAGGAACATGATGTAGCCCACGCACAGCGTGAAGATCGAGAAGTAGTGGCCCTTCAGGCGCAGCGAGACGAACCCGAGCGGCAGGCCGATCAGCGCGGTGACGAGCCCCGACAGCGCGAAGGCGATCCAGAACGGCACCTGGTGGTCTACCGTCAGGATGCCTACCACGTAGGCGCCCACGGCCATGAAACCGCTGTGCGCGAGGTTGAACTGGCCGGTATAGCCGGTGACCAGGTTCAGGCCCAGCGTGGCGATGGCGAAGATGTATGCGGTGGACATCACCGTGAGGTGATAGTCGTTGCCGGTCACGTACGGAAAGACGAGGCCGGCGAGGATGAGGAGTGTCCAGCCGATGCGGCCTTCGAGGTACTTCATGGTCAACGCACTCCCTTCGTGAACAGGCCTTGCGGGCGAACGGACAGGATGAGCACCAGCAGCACGAAGGCGATGATGTCCTTGTAGTCGGAGGAGATGTAGAAGGCGCCGAAGCTTTCGGCAAAGCCGATGATCAGCCCGCCCACGATGGCCCCCGGCACGCTGCCCATGCCGCCGAGGATGATGATCACGAACGCCTTCGTGATCACGAGGTTGCCCATGGCCGGGTACACGAGGTTGATGGGCGCATACAGCGTGGCCGCGATGGCGGCCAGCGCGCCGGAGATCGCGAACGTCAGCATCGCCACGCGGTTGGCGTCGATGCCCACCAGCGAGGCGCCGTCACGGTTCTGTGCCATCGCGATGATGGTGGAGCCCGTCACCGTGCGCTTGAGGAACAGGTGCAGGATCACCATCATCACGAACGCGGCCGTGATGATCAGCAGCCGCTGCACGGGCGCCGTGAGGCCGGCCACGTCGATGATGCCGCTGTAGGGCGACTGCATGCGCTGGAAGTCGGCGCCCCAGATGAGCTGGGCGGTGGCCTCGAGGAACAGCATCATGCCGATGGCCGCGATCATCGGGTGCAGCCCGGTGTGATGCCGCAGCGGGTGGAACACGAGGCGCTCGGCGAGCGTGGACATCGCCGCCACGAGCGCGGCCGAGCCCGCCATTGCCACCCAATAATTGACGTTGTAGCGTGTGAGCAGGTGGAACGAGAAGAACGCTCCGGCCATGTAGAACGCGCCGTGCGCGAAGTTCGGCACGTGAAGGATGCCGTACACCAGCGTGAGGCCCAGAGCCACCAGGCTGTAGATGCCACCGAGCGTGAGCCCGTTGAGCACCTGTTGGAAAAACTGTTGGAGGAAGTCCATCGGGTCAGTCCTCCCGGGTCGGGGCAGGGAGGAAGACCGGGAAGGTCGTCTGCTCGGGGTTGGGACCCGTTCGGGCAGGCATGGGCATGTTCTTCACGCTCCTGTACTCATGAAAAGAGAAGGGGGCGACCGCCGGGATGCGATCGAAGTGTCCAGCCGTCGAGGTGGCCAACCGCGTGTTTGCGCTCCGTAGAACGCGGAGCGATCTTGCGGCCCGGCGGAACCACCGTCAACGCAAATGTTCTGCATTGTGGAACATGCAGGGCAAACACTGAGAGGTTTTTGTCTCCCCTGTCACCTGCGCGACGGTGTGTGCCGGCATCTGCGTGGATCGTGGCACCTTGGCGTTTGCCTATTGACCGAAGGCATCGTCTGTGCACGATGAACACCGTGAGGCCCCCATCCACCCCCAGGGCTTGCCCATTGCCACCTTCGGGTTGTACATTCTGCTGTGCAGAAGCGTGTTTCGAAAATCGCATGTGCGCGTTCAACAATCAAAGGTCGATTCCATGAAAGTCTTGGTGGCAGTCAAACGGGTGGTGGACTACAACGTGAAGGTTCGCGTGAAGAGCGACGGCACGGGGGTGGACATCGCGAACGTGAAGAT
>NZ_LMDI01000059.1 GCF_001425785.1 Rhizobacter sp. Root1221
CAGATCGTGTACGAGTACGACGCGGCGGGCCAGGTCATCAAGGTCACGGACCGGTCGCTGAACCAGGTCACCGAGTTCGCCTACGACCTGGCCGGGCGTCACGTGCGCGAGCGCACCACGCAAGCCGGCAAGGTGTACCAGGACAACATGCTGGCCTACGACAACGTGGGCCGCCTGCGCCACGTGGGCGACGGTCGCATGAGCATCGACATCGCCTACGACAAGGCCGGCAACCGCACGCAGGTGCGCACGCACGCCAACGTGCCCAACCTCGGCAGCGCCGGTGAAGTGTCGAAGGACAGCGACCACCGCTTCACCTACGACAACATGAACCGCCAGACCGGCGTGGACCTGGACGAGAACTTCCAGCTCACGCTCGGCGGCACCGGCCACATCCTGACGTACGACCTGGACGGCAACCGCGCCTCGGACAAGTTCTTCGGCAACCTCGTGACCGAGGTGCCGGCCATCGCGCCGCACACCTACATCGACGCGGATGGGTGGACGCAGTACGACCCGGGCACCCCCATCACCTACGTGACGGGCACCGGCAACGATGACGTGATCGTGGAGCGGTATGCCTACGACGGCATGAACCGGCTCACCAGCGTCAAGCGCAACGGGCTCGTGCGCGAAGGGGTGGAACTGGCACCGCTGGAACTCGACCACCGCGGCTATGACACCGTGGGCCGCGTGATCACGACCGGGCCGGTCAGCTTGCCCACCGGGTATGCCACGGCGCTCAACAGCGGCACGGACCCGGGCAAGACCATCGGGCTGGAGGCGCGCACCAACCGCTATGACACCAACGGCCGGCTGCTCCGCCAGTTCGTCTACAACAGCGACCGCACGAGTGTCGATACCGACATCGCCTACCAGGGCTACGACGCCGCGGGCAACCTGCTGAAGTACGAGCTGACCAAGCCCAACGACTACAGCAACTTCTACAACTACAAGCACGTGCGATTCGACGGGTACAAGGAATCGGCCATCGCAGGCTCCAGCACGAAATTCCTCGACGGCACGACCACCAACAGCTACGACGTGAACGGCAACCTGGTCAAGGTGGCGGACACGACGGAGAGCAAGAACAACCGCAGCTTCGTCAACGACCTGGCCGGGCACGCGCTCTATGTCAACCAGGACGGCAACGTACAACGCCAGGTGGTCGTTAACGGCGAGGTGCTCGGGCGCCACGGCATCGGCATCAGCGAGCAGTCGCCACGCACCGACGACGGCGACCCGCGGTTCACGCAGATCGCCGACTTCGACGTGGGGTTCCAGCGGATCACCGGGAACTACCCGACGGCTTCCGTGGGCACGTACCAGGTGCAGGCCGGAGACACGCTGCGCAGCATTGCGCGGCAGTCCTATGGGGATGAAGGGCTCTGGTACCGCATTGCCGAGACCAACGGGCTGACCGGGGATCGTGACCTGCGGGTCGGGCAGACGATCAACATCCCGAGTGTTGTGGGTTCGGTGCACAACAATGCGTCGACCTTCAAGCCTTATGACCCCAGCAAGATCACGGGGGATACGACGCCTAACTTGCCGGTGCCCGAAGGGGACAAGGGGTGCGGTGGGATAGGGATGCTGCTGGTGATCATCGTGGCGGTGGTTGTGACGATCTATACGGCGGGGGCCGCGGCAGCCGTGATGTCAGAAGCCGCCGCGGCGGCAGGGGGAGGCATGGCCGCTGGGACCGCCGCATTGGGCGGCACCTATGGCGCTACGGTGGGCATCGTCGCTGGTGCCGCTGGCGCAGCCGCTGGCTCCGTGGTGAGCCAGGCCGTGGCCATGGGCCTTGGCATGCAGGAGGACTTCAGCTGGAACCAGGTGGGCCTGGCTGCGCTGGGCGGGGCCATCTCCGGGGGGCTGGCCGGCGTCTCGACTGGCAGCTACGGGGCAGCGTCCAGCATGCTGAGCAATCCCGTGACGCGGGCCGCGGTGTCCAACGCGATGACACAAGGTGTGTCCGTGATGGTGGGGGCGCAGGACAAGTTCAGTTGGCGTGGCGTGGCGGCGGCAGCAGCCGGGGCCTATGTCAGTCGGGAGCTCACAGATTCGATCATGGGGGACCCGACTCGGGACGCTGCCGGCAATGTGATCAGCAGAGCCGGTGGGCTTGTGGGTGCCATGGGCGGGGACGAACTTGCCAGGTTGGGCGGAGCCACCTTGCTTGGCTTCACTGCTGGTATCACCACGGCGGCGGCGCGAGGAGGGAAGGTTTCGGTCAAGCAAGTGGCCACTGATGCGTTTGGCAACGCGTTGGGGGAGAGCCTCGCCGACGCGATGAGCTCGCCGTCTGAAAGCTCGTTCGGTCCTGTTACTCCGGCGCAGAGGCGAGTGATGGACGACTTTGGTCTTGGTCCTCGGACGAAGGAGAACGCGCAGGGGATTGCTAACTATGTGGATTGGACTTTGGCCAACACGGACCTGCGCGGCTACTTGCAACCGAGTGATGGCGAACCCCTCTTCGCGGAGCCGACGTTCCTTGCGAGTTCGAATGTGCTGGTCAACGGCGACGGAACAGACCCAAGTCCCCGCCCCGCTGCAGCGGCTCAATTTAGGGTCGAGATTGGCGGAGTGGGATGGGAGAAAGATTTCCAACTCGAGGACGGGACGTGGGTGCTGAAGTCGGCGCTGGATCCCGATGACCTTCGCCGACAGGTCATCGACATTCCTCTCGGCGCGGATGCTCCCAATGTGCCTGGCTATGCCCTTCATTCGACGGTCTCGATTGAGCGCCGAGGCGTGCTCGATGCTTACTACACGCCCACGCCCATTGTTGTCTCGCCCGCGACACCGACAGCGCTGGATGCAGGCACGAATTCGGGCGGCCCTTCAGTTTCGGCCGGGGCCGCCGTCAATGGCACAGCGGCGCCGTTGTTCAATGCCGGTGCAGGCTTGGGCGTGTATAGCGGCGGACTAGCATCCATTGGGTCGCTATACACACGGACTCCCGCCGCCGGGCCCTATGGTGCATTGCGAATGCCCGGATATCAGGCACATCATCTCAACCAGAACGCGGTTTACAAAACCACAATTTCGCCTGCAACCGGACAGTCCATTCTGCTTCGTGGCAACGCCTTCATTGACGCCGGCTCACCGCACTATGAGGCGCACGCGTCGCTCGAGCGTTGGTGGGACAAATATAGAAGGGGTGGCGAGCTTCGTGGCCAGCTTCCGACCAATGCGCAGTACGGCGGGGCCTTGAGGCAATCGCTGGTTGATGCAGGGATGAGCCCGACGGATTCGAGGCAGTACGCAGAAGTCGCCCGACAACAGCGGTTGGCAAGCGGACTGCCCGACGATGCGATGGTTCAGAAGATCCCGCGGCGCATCCATCAGTCCGGTGGAAATGTGGTCGACGGAAACTTGTGGGCGACGCGAGGTTTGGCTAAGAACCTTTCCGTCGTTGGCAAGGGACTGACAGGCATTGGTATCGCGGCCGACAGCTACAGCTTCTACTCGGAGTATCAATCCAGCGCTAAAACAGGCGACTACTCCAACACCTACCGAGAGGGCGTGCGCATTGCCGGCGGATGGGCCGGAGCGTACGCAGTTGGTGGCGTAGGAGCTGAGTTTGGTGCAGCGTTTGGCTTGGCATTCTCTCCAGTGGGCGCGGTAGTCGGCGGCTTCGTTGGTGGCCTCATCGGCGGAGGTATTGGATACTTCGGCGGTAGCTACGCATCAGTCGGAGTTGCGACGGACCTCGGGGGCCTCGCCCCAGAGACCCCACGGTAATCGAAACATCATCGCAAGGATGGACATGAATCCACATACAACGGACTTCCTGCAGCGCTTGGAGCAGACGGATTGGTTTTGCAATTGTGGCCGCCCCTTCGAGCCGAACGATGAAGTGGTTGCGGTTGACACGTGGGCAGACGCGCTGGAGATATTGGCAACTGAGGAGTCCGACGACGCGCGGATGGAAGGCCGCAACGAACTGACGGTCCTCGTGGCCAGTCAGCAGGGGGGGCTGACTCAGTGGAACATCCGTACCGGCGAGCTTCAACCTCTCGTCGGCCGCCTGATTCGAGAAAAACTGGCGGGCGCTGCTGTGAAGGCCCGGATTCCAGGCAACGCAAGCAAGGAGTTCCAAGAGGTGTTGGAGTGGGACCTGCTGGCGTTGTGCATGGCTCACGAATACAACGACGTCACGTGTTCAAGGTATCACCGACTCCTGTTGGAGTCGTACTTGGGTGGGCGCTTCCCGTGTGGTTGGGTTGGCGAAGTCCCGGACGAGATGGCGGGAGCTTTCGAGGTGGGAAAACTGGCTGTCTTGTAGAGGGGGAGCCGGGGTCAAGTCTGGGTCAAGTCTTGCGTCTTGCCTGACCCATCAAAACCCCCGACATACCGGGCAATCCTGAAGGCAAGTGCACGCCGCGCCTGCGGACGGTGGCGCCGCGATGAGCCTGGTGGTGCGCGTGGCCGGGGGGAGCCGGGGTCAAGTCTTGCGTCTTGCCTGACCCATCAGAACTCCCGACATACCAGGCAATTCTGAAGGCAGGTGCACGCCGCTCCTGCGGACGGTGGCGAGGGGAGCCAGGGTCAAGTCTTGCGTCTTGCCTGACCCATCAAAACCCCCGACATACCGGGCAATCCTGAAGGCAGGTGCACGCCGCCCCTGCGGACGGTGGCGCCGCGATGAGCCTGATGGACTGGTTTGAGAATGCCGCGGTATGGCGGGGTTTTTGAAGGGCGAGGCGAAACGCAAGACTTTGGGGGAGCCGGGGTCAAGTCTTGCGTCTTGCGTGACCCATCAAAACCCCCGACATACCGGGCAATCCTGAAGGTAGGTGCTTCGCCCTGAGGAAGCCAGCTGCCCCCGGACAGCACCAGCGTCTGGCACGTGGTCAGCGACGGCGCCCCTGGCGCCGCCACGAACGCCGTGGAAGTGGCCGCGCCTGCGGACGGTGGCGCCGCGATGAGCCTGGTGGTGCGCGTGGCCGGCTCCAACGATGCCTGGACCACCATCCCGGGCACCCCGGTGCGCTTTGGCGACACGCTGCGCTACCCGTCCACCGCGCTGCCGCCGGGCACCTACGAGTACCAGCTCACGTCGAGCCTCTGGTATGCGTGGCAAGGCCCGGCCA
>NZ_LMDI01000060.1:0-1102 GCF_001425785.1 Rhizobacter sp. Root1221
GTGGCGGTTGCTGGGCGAGCGCCTCGCCTGTGGCCTCCAGGTGCACGGCCAGCCGCGCCACGGACGGGGCCTCGAACAGCGTGCGCACCGACAGCTCGACGTTCAGCGCCGCCCGGATGCGKCCGGCCAGCCGCGTGGCCAGCAGCGAGTGGCCGCCCAACGCGAAGAAATCGTCGTCGATGCCGAYACGCGCCAGGCCGAGCACCTCCGCGAAGAGGGCCRCCAACGCGTGCTCGTTCGGCGTGCGCGCTTCACGGAAAGACGTTTGCGCCGTGAAGTCGGGTGCGGGCAGCGCCTTGCGGTCGATCTTGCCGTTGGGCGTGAGCGGCAAGGCCTCGAGCATCACCACGGCGGCGGGCACCATGTAGTCGGGCAAGCGCTCGGCCAGGTAGCGGCGCAAGGCGGCGGGGTCCGGCCGGGCCGGGCCGGGGACGACGTAGCCCACCAGCTGCCGGTTGCCCGGTTGGTCCTCGCGGGCGATCACGGTGGCCTGGGCCACGCCGGGATGCAGTTCCAGCACGGACTGGATCTCACCGGGCTCGATGCGAAAGCCCCGGATCTTGACCTGCTCGTCGATGCGGCCCAGGAACTCGATGGTGCCGTCGTGGCGCCAGCGGCCCAGGTCGCCGGAGCGGTACAGGCGCGAGCCGGGCGGYCCGAAGGGGTCGGCGGCGAAGCGGTCGGCCGTCAGGCCGGGGCGGTTCAGGTAGCCGCGCGCCACACCGGCACCACCGATGCAGATCTCACCCGGGCTGCCGATGGGAACCGGCYGCAGCAGGGTGTCGAGGAGGTGGATCTGCGTGTTGTCGATGGGTGTGCCGATGGACAGGTCATCGGCACCCGCCATGGGCGCGCTCATGGAGGCCAGCACGGTGGCCTCGGTGGGGCCGTAGGCGTTGATCATGCGGCGGCCGTGGTGCCAGCGCTCCACCAGCGCGGGCGAGACGGCTTCGCCGGCCACGATGAGGTAGCGCACGGAGGCGAGGCTGTCCTCGGGCATGACGGCGAGCACGGCGGGCGGCAGCGTCACGTGCGTGATGCGTTCACGCACCAGCAGGCTGGCCAGTGGCGCGCCGGGCACGAGGTCATCGAGGCCGGCCAT
>NZ_LMDI01000060.1:1227-6154 GCF_001425785.1 Rhizobacter sp. Root1221
GCAGCAGGGCCGGCTGCGCATCGTCGAGCATGAACGCGATGCGCTCGGCGGGATAGTTGGGATCGAGCGGGAGGTAGACGGCGCCGGCCTTGAAGATGCCCAGCATGGCGACGGGGAGGTCGATGGTCCGGTGCAGCGCCACGGCGATGCGTTGCTCGGGCTGCACGCCCAGCGCGAGCAACCGGTGGGCAAGCCGGTTGGCGCGGGTGTTGAGTTCGGCATACGACAGCCGGACGTCGCCGAAGGTGACGGCCAGGGCCTCGGGGTGCAGCGATACCTGCTGCTCGAACAATGCCGGGATGGACGAGTCAGGCACCGGCTGGGCCGTGGCGTTCCAATGCTGCAGCAGGCGCCGGTCATCGCCATCGAGCAGGTCGATGTCACCGATCCGGCCCTCGGGCGCGGCAGCCATGGCTTCGAGCACGTGCTGCCATCGCCGCGCCAGGCGCGCGATGGTTGGTGCATCGAACAGGTCGGCCGCGTATTCGATGTGGCCCTGCAAGCCACCCGCCGAGCCGGGTGCGTCGGCCCACTCTCGCAGGTTGAAGACCAGGTCGAACTTGACGACAGGCACATGAACCGGCAGGTGCGTTGCCTGCAGGCCGGCCAGGTCCAGCCGCGGTTGCTGCCCGGCGCCCTGCAGCCCCAGCATGACCTGGAACAGCGGNCCGCGTATTCGATGTGGCCCTGCAAGCCCCCCGCCGAGCCGGGTGCGTCGGCCCACTCTCGCAGGTTGAAGACCAGGTCGAACTTGACGACAGGCACATGAACCGGCAGGTGCGTTGCCTGCAGGCCGGCCAGGTCCAGCCGCGGTTGCTGCCCGGCGCCCTGCAGCCCCAGCATGACCTGGAACAGCGGGTGTGCCGACAGCGTGCGGGTCGGGTTCAGCGCCTCGATCACCCGCTCGAATGGCAGATCCTGGTGTGCATAGGCTGCGAGGCAACGCTCGCGGACCTGCAGCAGCAGGGCCGAGACGTCGGGATTCCCGCTCGTATCGGTGCGCAGTGCCAGCGTGTTGACGAAGAAGCCGACCAGCGGGTCGAGCGCGGCATCCGAACGCCCGGCGATGGGCGAACCCACCACGATGTCGGYGCCGGCACCGAGCCGGGTGAGCAGGATGGCGAGCGCCGCGTGCAGCACCATGAAGAGGCTGGCGCCATGCCGCTGGCCCACAGCCAGCAGGTTGCGGTGCAGGGCCGGCGGGATGTGCAGCGCAACCGATGCGCCACGATGGCTGGAGAGGGTGGGCCGGGGGCGGTCGGGCGTCAGGGAGCAGAGTTCGGGCGCCCCGGCCAGCGCATCGCGCCAGTGGGTGAGCTGGCGATGGGCCAGGCTCTGGGGATCATCGGACCGGGATCATCGGACCGGGCCAGCAGCGTGTGCTGCCAAAGGGTGTAGTCCGCGTACTGCACCGCCAGCGGTGCCCAGGCGGGGGGGCGTCCGCYGCAGCGTGCGCCGTAGGCGAAGGCCAGGTCGGCCATCAGCGGGGCGATGGACTCGCCGTCGGCGGCGATGTGGTGCAGCAAGAGCAGCAGCACGTGTTCGTTGGCGCCGAGCGAGAAGAGGGTGGCGCGCAGCGGGATCTGCGAGGCGAGGTCGAACTGGTGCTGGACGGCCGCCTCCACGGCGGCTTGCAGCGCCGCGTCGGGTTCGGGCATGCCCGCAAGGCTGATGCGTTCCAGCGCAGGCTCGGCGAGCTTCCCGTCGAGGATCTGCTGGCACGGCTCGCTGGCCGTCTCGGGAAACACCGTGCGCAAGCTCTCGTGCCGGGCGGCGAGGTCGGCCAGCGCAGCTTCGAGTGCCTCGACATGAACGGCCCCGCGCAACCGCCAGCAGGAAGGRATGTTGTACGTTGCGCTCGCGCCTTCGAGCCGATGCAGGAACCACAGCCGCTGCTGGGCGAAGGACAACGGGAGCGGRTCGGGTCGCGGCAGCGCACGGAGYGGCGGTTGCTGGGCGAGCGCCTCGCCYGTKGCCTCCAGGTGCACGGCCAGCCGCGCCACGGACGGGGCCTCGAACAGCGTGCGCACCGACAGCTCGACGTTCAGCGCCGCCCGGATGCGKCCGGCCAGCCGCGTGGCCAGCAGCGAGTGGCCGCCCAACGCGAAGAAATCGTCGTCGATGCCGAYACGCGCCAGGCCGAGCACCTCCGCGAAGAGGGCCRCCAACGCGTGCTCGTTCGGCGTGCGCGCTTCACGGAAAGACGTTTGCGCCGTGAAGTCGGGTGCGGGCAGCGCCTTGCGGTCGATCTTGCCGTTGGGCGTGAGCGGCAAGGCCTCGAGCATCACCACGGCAGCRGGCACCATGTAGTCGGGCAAGCGCTCGGCCAGGTAGCGGCGCAAGGCGGCGGGGTCCGGCCGAGCGGGGCCGGGGACGACGTAGCCGACCAGCTGCCGGTTGCCCGGTTGGTCCTCGCGGGCGATCACGGTGGCCTGGGCCACGCCGGGATGCAGTTCCAGCACGGACTGGATCTCACCGGGCTCGATGCGAAAGCCCCGGATATCATGATCGTGCTGGGCGCCTTGCTCACCAAGGCGAGCAGCATCGCTGGCGACATGGTGGGGTCGTTGGGGATCACGAGCCAGGCCGTCGTCTCGACGTGCAGGTAGTTGTCGCCGAAGCCCCGGATCTTGACCTGCTCGTCGATGCGGCCCAGGAACTCGATGGTGCCGTCGTGGCGCCAGCGGCCCAGGTCGCCGGAGCGGTACAGGCGCGAGCCGGGCGGYCCGAAGGGGTCGGCGGCGAAGCGGTCGGCCGTCAGGCCGGGGCGGTTCAGGTAGCCGCGCGCCACACCGGCACCACCGATGCAGATCTCACCCGGGCTGCCGATGGGAACCGGCTGCAGCAGGGTGTCGAGGAGGTGGATCTGCGTGTTGTCCAGCGGGCCGCCAAGGGGCACGTTTTCGGCGATCTCACCCAGTGACGGCACCGGATAGGCGATGGCGAACGTGGTGGTTTCCGTGGGGCCGTAGACGTGCACCACCGCGGTTTCCGGGCAGCAGGCACGCATGCGTTCGAACGCCGCGACGGAAGCCCGTTCGCCGCCCGTCCACAGCGTGCGCAGCCCGCGCAGGCAATGGGGATCGGTGTCCATCAGCAGCCGGAACATGGCGGTGGTCATGAAGACCGCGGTCACGCCCGCCGTGTCGATCAGCCGCCGCAGCGTGGCCGGTTCCAGGTTCTCCGGCGGCGCCACGACGACCTGCCCGCCCATCAGCAGCGGCACCCACAGCTCGTAGGTGGACGCGTCGAAGGCGTGAGGCGAGTGCGCCAGCACGCGTGCATGGTGGCCATCGCGCCAGCGCCGGTCGATGGCGAGGCTGGCGATGTTGGCGTGCGTGACAGCCACACCCTTGGGCCGGCCTGTGGACCCCGAGGTGTAGATCACATAGGCGAGCTGGTCCGCGGTGATGGATCGGCCCGGATTGGTGGCGGGTTGTTGCGACAGCGCGGCGCCGTCGATGGCGACCACCCGGGCCGCCATGGCGCGCATGCCCTCGGGCGCTTCGCCCTTGAGCAGCAGCACGCTCGCGGCGGCATCCGCCATGATCAACTGCTTGCGCTCATCGGGGTAGCGGGACGACAGCGGCACGTAGACCGCGCCTGCCTTGAGCACCGCCAGGATCGCCATGGCGAAATCGGCGGAATCGTCCAGCAGGACCGCGACGCGATCCTCGGTGCGCACGCCGAGTTGGATCAGGTGGTGAGCGAGCCGGTTGGCGCGGGCGTTGAGTTCGGCATACGACAGCCCGACGTCACCGAAGGTGACGGCCAGGGCCTCGGGATGCAGCGACACCTGCTGCTCGAACAACGCGGGGACGGACGATTCAGCCACCGGCTGGGCCGTGGCGTTCCAATGCTGCAGCAGGCGCCGGTCGTCACCAGCGAGCAGATCGATTTCACCGATCCGGCGCCCGGGCGCGGCGACGATGGCTTCGAGCACCCTTTGCCACTGTTGCGCCAGGCGATCGATGGTCGGTGCATCGAACAGGTCGACCGCATATTCCAGGTGGCCTCGCAGGCTGACGGCCGCACCGGGTGCATCGGCCCACTCCCGCAGGTTGAAGACCAGGTCGAGCTTGACGACCGGCACATGAACCGGCAGGTGCGTTGCCTGCAGGCCGGCCAGGTCCAGCCGCGGTTGCTGCCCGGCGCCCTGCAGCCCCAGCATGACCTGGAACAGCGGGTGTGCCGACAGCGTGCGGGTCGGGTTCAGCGCCTCGATCACCCGCTCGAATGGCAGATCCTGGTGTGCATAGGCTGCGAGGCAACGCAACGCGCTGGCGGGGGCCGAGCTGGCCATCGTGNGGTTGCTGCCCGGCGCCCTGCAGCCCCAGCATGACCTGGAACAGCGGGTGTGCCGACAGCGTGCGGGTCGGGTTCAGCGCCTCGATCACCCGCTCGAACGGCAAGTCCTGGTGTGCATAGGCTGCGAGGCAACGCTCGCGGACCTGCAGCAGCAGGGCCGAGACGTCGAGATTCCCGCGCGTATCGGTGCGCAGCGCCAGCGTGTTGACGAAGAAGCCGACCAGCGGGTCGAGCGCGGCATCCGAACGCCCGGCGATGGGCGAACCCACCACGATGTCGGCCCCGGCACCGAGCCGGGTGAGCAGGATGGCGAGCGCCGTGTGCAGCACCATGAAGAGGCTGGCGCCATGCCGCTGGCCCACGGCCAGCAGGTCGCGGTGCAGGGCCGGCGGGATGTGCAGCGGAACCGATGCGCTGCGGTACGTGGAGAGGGTGGGCCGGGGCCGGTCGGGCGTCAGGGAGCAGAGTTCGGGCGCCCCGGCCAGCGCATCGCGCCAGTGGGTGAGCTGGCGATGGGCCAGGCTCTGGGGATCATCGGACCGGGCCAGCAGCGTGTGCTGCCAAAGGGTGTAGTCCGCGTACTGCACCGCCAGCGGTGCCCAGGCGGGGGGGCGTCCGC
>NZ_LMDI01000061.1 GCF_001425785.1 Rhizobacter sp. Root1221
GAAATGCCCCGCCCAACGCTCGACCGTGTCGCGGTCGAACAGGTCGGTCGCGTAGTTCAGCGATCCTTCCATCCGCTCGCCCTGCTCCTCCAGCATCAGTGCAATGTCAAAGCGCGCGGTGGTCAACCGCGCAGGCTCGAGCGCCAATGACAGCCCCGGCAATTGCAGCGGCGCATGCGGCACGTTCTGCAGAACGAAGAACGCCTGGAACACCGGGCTGTGGCTCAGGTCGCGTGGCGGGTTCAGTGCCTCCACCACCTGGTCGAAGGGCACCTCCTGGTGGGCCTGCGCCTCCAGCACCGCCTGGCGGGCCTGGGCAATCCAGGCTGACAGGCTGGCATTGCCGTCCCACGAAGCACGCAGCGCCTGGTTGTTCACGAAAAAGCCGATCAGCGGCTCGGCTTCGGTGCGCAGCCGGTTGGCGAGCGAGGTGCCGACCACCACGTCGTCCTGCCCGCTCAGGCGGGCGAGCAAGGCCGACCATGCGGCATACAACACGATGAACAGCGTGGCGTCGTGCCGCCGCGCGAGAGCCTTGAGTTGGCGACTCAGCGGCTCGTCCAGACCCAAGGCCACGGCATCGCCGCGGTGGCTCTGCACCGGCGGGCGCGGACGGTCGATCGGCAGGCTCAGCAAGGCCGGCGCGCCTTGGAGGTGTTGTTTCCAGTAGGCCAGCTCTCGCTGCAGTGCCTCGCCTTGCAGGYGTTGGCGCTGCCAGGCGGCGTAGTCGGCATATTGCACGGCCAGCGGCGGCAGCGGATCGGGCCGGCCTTCACGGTAGGCCGCGTACAGCGCCTGCAGCTNGTTGGCGCTGCCAGGCGGCGTAGTCGGCATATTGCACGGCCAGCGGCGGCAGCGGATCGGGCCGGCCTTCACGGTAGGCCGCGTACAGCGCCTGCAGCTCKTTGACCAACACGCCGATCGACCAGCCGTCGGACACGATGTGGTGCATGCCAACCAGCAGCACGTGCTCCTGGACGKCCAGCCTCAACAAGCGGCCACGGATCAGCGGGCCCCGGCTCAGGTCGAATGGCCTTGCGGCTTCGGCTTGCGCCAATGCTTGCACCTGCGCTTCGGACGCGACATCGGCCTTGTCCAGCTCGAACGATGCGTCCGCGTCGATGACCTGCACCGCCTGGCCGTCAACTGGCACGAAGCGCGTTCTCAACACCTCGTGCCGCGCCACGATCGTGTCCAGCGCACGCCGCAACGCGGTCTCGTCCAGCTCACCCTTCAGCCGCACCGCGCCGAAGATGTGATACGCCGACGTCCCACCGCTGCCTTCGCCCTCCAGCTGGTCGATGAACCACAAGCGCTGCTGGCCGAGCGACAGCGGCAATGGCTGGCTGCGGTCTGCCGGCGCCATCGCCATCGCCTCGAAGTGAGTGGATGTCGTCAAGTCCTTGGCCAGCGCCTTCAGCGTGGGCCGCTCGAACAGCGTGCGCAGCGTCAGCGCCCGTCCCAACACCTGCTGCACGCGCGCCACCACCTGCATCGCCAGCAGCGAATGGCCTCCCAGCTCGAAGAAGTTGTCCTCGCGGCCGACGCGCGGCAGCTGCAGCAGTTCCTGCCAGATCGCCGCCAGCGCCTGCTCGGTTTCCCCCTGCGGGGCTTCGTACCGTGCGCTCGCGTAGTCCTGCGGCCGCGGATCGGGCAGCGCATGGCGGTCCAGCTTGCCATTGGGCGTGAGCGGCAGCTTGTCCAGCAGCACCACCGCCGCCGGCACCATCGGCTGAGGCAGTTCGTCCTTCAACCGCTGGCGCAGTTGCGCGACGTCGAGCGGTTGACCGGCGACATAGGCCACCAGCCGTTCGGCTCGCAGCACCACCGCCGCCTCGCGCACACCGTGCTGCCGGCACAGCGCCGCCTCGATCTCGCCCAGCTCGATCCGAAAGCCCCGCAACTTCACCTGGTCGTCGTTGCGCCCCAGGTAGTGGATCGTGCCATCGGCTCGCCACAGGCCCAGGTCGCTGGTGCGGTACATCCGCCCGCCCGGCTTGAACGGGTCGGGCAGGAAGCGTTGCGCCGTCAATTCCTCCCGGTTGAGATAGCCCCGCGCCACGCCGGCCCCGCCGATGTGGATCTCACCTGCCACGCCCAACGGTACCGGCTCACCCGTGCCGTCGAGGATGTACACCTGCGTGTTCGCGATCGGCTTGCCGATCGGCACCGCGGCGCCGAGGCCGGGCGACATCGCTTGCCGCGTGGCGACCACGGTGGTTTCGGTGGGACCGTAGGTGTTGAGCAGCGTGCAGCGGTCCCCCACCAGGAGATGCCACGTGGCGCAGGCCGACGGCAGCGCAGCTTCACCGCCGATCACCGCCAGGCGCACGCACTGGGGCCATTCGCCGCGCCCAGAGGCCAGGTCGGCCATCAGCCCATGCCAGTAGGCCGTGGGCAGGCCCAGGACCGACACGCGCTGCGCTTCGCAGGTCCGCGCCAGCGCGGGCAGCCCATCCAGCACCGCATCGTCGCGCAGCACCAGCGTGGCGCCTGCGCACAGCGTGCCGAAGATCTCCTCCACCGCCGCATCGAAGCTGGCGGTGGAGAACTGCAGCATGCGTTCGCCCGGTGCCAGCCCATAGGCCTCGCGCGCCGAAACCACGTAGTGCACCACCTGCCGGTGCTCGACCATCACGCCCTTGGGCTCGCCGGTGGAGCCGGAGGTGTAGATCACGTAGGCCAGGCGGTCCGCCGACAGGCCTTGCGCGCGCAGCGCCGGGCGCGTCGAGGGCTGGTCTTGCGACAGTGGCCCGGCGCTGGTCACCGGCACGCCATCCAGCAGGCCCTGCCAGCGCGGCACCCGGGCCGGAGCGCACAGCAGCGCCCGTGGTGCGCTGTCGCGGCAGGCTCGCAGTTGCCGCTCTGCCGGATGGTCGGGATCGATCGGCACATAGGCCGCACCCGCCTTCAGGATACCCAGCAGACCGGCGATCAGCTCGACGCTGCGGGGCAAACTGATCGCGACGCGGTCGTCGGGCTGCACGCCAAGGCGCAGCAGCCCGTGCGCGATGCGGTTCGCCTGGGCATCGAGCGCGGCGTAGCTGAGCGCCGGACCTTCGCCGGCCACGGCATCCACCAGGGCGAGCGCCTGCGGAGCCGCATCGGCCTGCGCCTCGAACAGCTCGTGCAGCAGCGCCTCCTCGGGCCAGGGCCGACGCGGACCGTTGAAACCAACCAGCACGCGGCGGCGCTGCAGCGCGTCAAGGAGTGGCAGTTGCGCCACGGGCTGCGCATCGGCATCGGCCAGCGCATCGAGCAGCAGCACCAGGCAGCCGGCCCAGTGCGCGATGGTCGCCGCATCGAACAGGTCGGTGGCGTACTCGATGCCGGCGCGCACGCCCTGGCCGGTGTCGGCGATCGAGAGCGACAGGTCGTACTGCGTGGTTTTTCGCGCGACCGCCAGGGGCTCCACCACCAGGTCGGGCAGCGCGATGCGCTCGGCGAGGCCGCCGTCTTCCATGGCGATCAGCGCCTGGAACACCGGGCTGTGCGCGAGGCTGCGCTCGGGCTTCAGCGCATCGACCACCTGCTCGAACGGCAGCGCGGCATGCTCCTGCGCCGCCAAGCTGGCGGCCTGGACCTGCCCGACCAAGCCGGCCACGGTGAGCGCGGGAGACAAGTGCAGGCGCAAGGCCAGCGTGTTGACGAAGCAGCCCATCAGGCCCGCCAGCTCGGGCCGGTTGCGCTGGTCGGCCGGCATGCCGATCACCACCTCGTCCTGCCCGGCCAGGCGCGACAGCAGCAGCCCCCAGCCGGCCAGCAGCGTGACGAACAGCGTCGCGCCATGGCGTTGGGCCAGCTGGTGCAGCCGCTGCGACAGGGCCAACGGCAGCGTGAAGGCATGGGTGGCGCCGACATGGCCTTGCACCGAAGGCCGCGGCCGGTCGGTCGGCAGCGACAGCAGCGGCGGCGCGCCCGCCAGATGCTGCTGCCAGAAGGCAAGGTGCCGCTGCAGCGCCTCGCCCTGCAGGCCGCGGCGCTGACAGGCGGCGTAGTCGGCGTACTGGACCGGCAGCGGCGCCAGCGCGCCGGCGTGGCCGTGGCGCGCCGCGTCGTACAGCGCGGCCAACTCGCGCACGAACAGCGCGACCGAGCCACCGTCGGACACGATGTGGTGCTGCGTCACCAGCAACACGTGCTCCTCGCCGGCCAGCCGCAGCAATTGCCCGCGAATCAGCGGGCCGTTGCCGAGGTCGAAGGGCCGGATCGCTTCCTCCAGCGCCAGGCGTTCGAGCGCGAACGCACGCTCGTGGCCGGCGGTGTCGGCGAGGTCACGGCGTTCGAGCGCGAAGCGCGACGGCGCGTGGATGCGCTGCACGACCTCGCCGCCGTGCTGCGCGAAGGTGGTGCGAAGCACCTCGTGCCGGGCGACCAGTCCGTCGAGCGCCTGCTGCAACGCCGCGCTGTGGAGCGGGCCGACCAGGCGCAGGCCGGCGGCCATGTGATAGGCCGCGCCGGCCTCGGGGTCGAGCCGATCGAGGAACCAGAAGCGCTGCTGCGCCCAGGAGGCGGGCAGCGGCAGGCTTCGGTCCGCCAGCGGGATGGCGTCCGGCACGGCCGTGGACACTTCAGCGCAGCGTTGCCCGAGCAGGCGCAGCGAGGGATGCGTGAAGAGGTCACGCAAGGTCAGCCGGCGCTGCAGTTGCTGCTCGACGCGGGCCACCACCTGCACCGCCAGCAGCGAATGGCCGCCCAGCTCGAAGAAGTTGTCCTCGCGGCCCACACGCGGCAGCTGCAGCAGCTCCTGCCAGATCGCCGCCAGCGCCTGCTCGATCTCGCCTTGCGGGGCTTCGTACTGCGCGCTCGCGTAGTCCTGCTGCTGCGGGTCGGGCAGCGCATGGC
>NZ_LMDI01000062.1 GCF_001425785.1 Rhizobacter sp. Root1221
TTGCGGGTGCTCGACGGGTCGCTGAACCCGCAGCCGGTGGGGGTGGCCGGCGAGCTGTACGTGGCCGGAGGCGGGTTGGCGCGGGGGTACCTGAACCGGGCAGGGCTGAGCGCGGAGCGCTTCGTGGCGGACCCGTTCGGCACGGGCGGGCGGCTGTACCGCACGGGTGACCTGGTGCGTGCGCGGGCGGACGGTCAGCTGGAGTACCTGGGTCGCATCGACCAGCAGGTGAAGGTGCGGGGGTTCCGCATCGAGCTGGGCGAGATCGAGGCGCAGCTGATGGCGGTGCCCGGGGTGCGGGAAGCGACGGTGGTCGCCGATGGTGCGCGGCTGGTGGGATACGTGTCAGGTGGGGTAGACGTGGCGGCGATCAAGCGCCGGCTGCACGAAGTGCTGCCCGARTACATGGTGCCCGGGGTGATCGTGGTGCTGGCGGGGTTGCCGCTGAACGCGAACGGGAAGGTGGACCGCAAGGCGCTGCCGGCGCCGCAGGCGGGTGCGGGTACGGGCGAGGCCTACGAGGCACCGCAGGGCGAACGCGAGTGTGCGGTGGCGGCGGTGTGGGCGCAGGTGCTGCGGGTAGAGCGGGTGGGCCGGCAGGACCACTTCTTCGAACTCGGCGGGCACTCGCTGCTGGCCATCGAGCTGCTGGAGCGGCTGCGCCAGCAGGGGTGGGACGTNGGAGCGGGTGGGCCGGCAGGACCACTTCTTCGAACTCGGCGGGCACTCGCTGCTGGCCATCGAGCTGCTGGAGCGGCTGCGCCAGCAGGGGTGGGACGTGGAGGTGCGGGCGCTGTTCCAGCACCCGAGGCTCGCGGCGTTTGTTGCGGCAATGGGGCAGGCGCAGACACACGCRGTGGTGGTGCCGCCCAACGCGATCCCGCCGGGGTGCACGCGGATCGAGCCGGAGATGCTGCCGCTGGTGGCCCTGGAGGCCCAGCGGATCGAGCAGATCGCGCAGCGGGTGCCGGGGGGCGCGGCCAACATCCAGGACATCTACCCGCTGGCGCCGCTGCAGGAGGGGATCCTGTTCCACCACCTGATGCAGCCCGAGGGGGACGTGTACGTGACCTCGCTGATGCTGGGGTTCGACAGCAGGGCGMGGCTGGAGGGGTTCATCGAGAGCCTGAACGAGGTGATCGCGCGGCACGACATCCTGCGCACGGCGGTGTTGTGGGAGGAGGTGCGCGAGCCGGTGCAGGTGGTGTGGCGCGAGGCCAGGCTGCAGCTGCAGTGGCTGGACGGGGAGGGCGATGCGGCACAACGGCTGAACGCCCACGTGGACGCGAGCCACTAYCGGATCGACGTGAGGCAGGCACCGATGCTGCGGGCGATCGCGGCCCACGACGAGGCGGGTGGGCGGTGGCTGCTGCAGCTGCCGAGCCACCACCTGGCGCTGGACCACACGTCGGAGGACTTGCTGGTGCGCGAGATCGCGCTGATCCAGCAGGGGCGGCGAGCGGAACTCAGCGAACCGGTGCCGTTCAGGCGGTACGTGGCGCAGGCGCGGCTCGGGGTGAAGGTGGAGGAGCACGAGGYGTACTTCCGCGGGCTGCTCGGGGACGTGACGGAGCCGACRGTGCCGTTCGGGCTGGGCAACGTGCAGGCCGACGGGACGCGGCTGGAGGAGGCGCGGGTGTGGCTGGACGAGGGCGTGTCCAGGCGGCTGCGGGCGCAGGCGCAGCGGCACGGGGTGAGCGCGGCGACGGTGTTCCACCTGGCGTGGGGGCTGGTGCTGGGCCGTGCGGCGGGGCGCGACGACGTGGTGTTCGGCACGGTGCTGTTCGGGCGGATGCAGGGGGGCGAGGGGGCGGACCGGGCGCTSGGSATGTTCATCAACACGCTGCCGGTGCGCATCGGGCTCGGGGCRCGCCCGRTYGGCGAGTGCCTGGCGCAGACSCACGCGGCATTGACGTCGCTGCTGCACCACGAGCACGCACCGCTGTCGTTGGCGCAGCGCTGCAGCGGGTTGCCCGCGGGGGCACCGCTCTTCTCGGCCATCCTCAACTACCGGCATGCCGCGCCNCACGAGCACGCACCGCTGTCGTTGGCGCAGCGCTGCAGCGGGTTGCCCGCGGGGGCACCGCTCTTCTCGGCCATCCTCAACTACCGGCATGCCGCGCCYTCGGACGGGCATGTGTGGGAAGGCATCGAAAGCCTGCGTTTCCAGGAGCGCTCGAACTTCCCCGTCGGGTTGTCGGTGAACGATCCCGGGACCGGGTTCGAACTCGTCGCGCAGGTGGACCGCACCGTCGGCCCCGCGGGCGTGTGCGAGGCCGTGCAGGTGGCGTTGGCGGCGCTGGTCGACGCGCTGGATGATGGTGGCACCCGCGCCGCCCGCACGCTCGACGTGCTGGCCGACCGCGAGCGCGCGCAACTGCACGCCTGGGGCACCACGGACATTCGCTGCCCGGTGTTCGAGCCGGTGCACGAGCAGGTGGCGCGCCAGGCGCGCACACGGCCCGATGCCACCGCGGTGATCTTCGGAAACCTGTCGCTCACCTACGCCGAACTCGATCGCCGTGCCAACCGGCTGGCCAACCGGCTCGTGGCCCGCGGTGTCGGGCCCGAGGTGCGGGTGGGCCTGTCGGTGCCACGCTCGGCCGAGATGGTGGTGGGGTTGCTGGGCATCCTGAAGGCCGGTGGCGCGTACGTGCCGCTGGACCCGGCGTACCCCGCCGAGCGGCTGGCGTACATGGCCCAGGACAGCGGCGTGACCTTCACGGTAGGCCTCGACGACGTGCGCGGTGAAGACGGTTCCGACCAGGCACCGTGCGTGCCGGTGCATCCGGAGAACCTGGCCTACGTGATCTACACGTCGGGCTCGACGGGGCGGCCCAAGGGCGTGGGCGTGGCCCACGGCCCCCTCGCGATGCACGTGCGCACGATTGGCGACGCGTATGGCATGACCCCGGCGGACCGCGAATTGCAGTTCGCATCCATCGCGTTCGACGGCGCACACGAGCGCACGTGGGTGCCCCTCGCGTTCGGCGCGGCGCTGATGCCGCGCGACGACACGCTGTGGTCCGTCGAACGCACGGCCGGGGAGATCACGCGGCACGGCATCACGATCGCGTGTTTCACACCCACCTACCTGCGGCAGATGGCCGAGACGCTGGGCGAGGCGGCGCGCGGCCTGCCCATCCGGTCGTACACCGTGGGTGGCGAGGCGATGCCCCGTGCGAGCTTCGACCTCGTGCAGGCCGTGTTGCAGCCGCCCCGCCTCATCAACGGCTACGGCCCCACCGAAACGGTGATCACGCCGATGATCGCGGTGGCCGGCCCGTCCACCCGCTTCGACTCGGCCTCGATGCCGATCGGCCGGCTGGTGGGCGACCGCACTGCCCACGTGCTGGATGCGGACCTGAACCGCGTGCCGCCCGGCGGTGTCGGCGAGCTGTACCTCGGGGGCAGCGGCATCGCGCGTGGTTACCTGGGCCGGCCGGACCTGACCTGCGTCCGTTTCGTGGCCGACCCGTTCGGCGCCGACGGTGCGCGGCTGTACCGCACCGGTGACCGCGTGCGCTGGCGCGCGGACGGTGAACTCGAGTACCTCGGGCGCACGGACCACCAGGTGAAGGTGCGTGGTTTTCGCATCGAGCCGGGTGAGGTCGAGGCCCGGCTGCTGGCGTTGCCGGGGGTGCGCGAAGCGGTGGTGGTGGCGCGCGACGGGGCCTGGCTGGCCGCGTACGTGTCGCCCCGGCCGGGCGCCGTGCTCGATGCGGCCGACCTGAAGGTGGCGTTGCGCGACACCCTGCCCGAGCACATGGTGCCCGGCGCGATCGTGCTGCTCGACCAGCTGCCGCTGAACGCCAACGGCAAGGTGGACCGTGGCGCGCTGCCCGATCCCGGCGAGGTCTCGGGCCGGGTGCACGAACCGCCCGAGGCCGGCACCGAAACCGACCTCGCCGCCATCTGGGCCGCGGTGCTCGGGACGCACCGCATCGGGCGCCAGGACAACTTCTTCGAGCTGGGCGGCCATTCGCTCGCGTTGCTGCAGGTCCAGTCGAAGGTGCAGCAGACGCTGGCGGTGCAACTGCCGCTCGGTGTGTATTTCGAGAACGCCACGCTGGCCGCCCTCGCGGAAGCCGTGCGGGTGGCGCAGTCGGGCAGCGGCGAGGCGGACGACCTCGCCCGCATGACCGAACTGCTGGACTCCCTGGAGAACTGAATGAGCTTGACCAAGCGTGACATCGCCGAACGATTCGCCCGCCTGCCTGCCGAGAAGCAGCAGGGATTCCTGAAAGTCCTGCGCACGCAGGGGATCGATTTCTCGCGCCTGCCGATCGTGCCGGCACCCGCGGCCGAGCGGATGCCCGTGTCCCACGCCCAGGCCCGGCAGTGGTTCCTCTGGCAACTCGACCGCGAGAGTTCGGCGTACCACATCCCCGGTGGCTTGCGCCTGTCGGGGCCGCTGGACCTGGGCGTCCTGCGGTCTAGCCTGGCCGCGCTCGTGTCACGCCACGCCGGGCTGCGCACCGTGTTCACCCGGCGCACCGACGGACAGGCCGAACAGGTGGTGCTGCCCGCGCTCGAACTCGACGTGCCGCTCGTGGACCTGAGTGGCGAGGCCCAGGCCGAGCACCTTGCGCAGGCCCACGCGAAGTCCCTGGTGCAAGCGCCGTTCGACCTGACGGCGGGCCCGCTGCTGCGGGTGAAGGTGATCCGTGTGGGAGAGCGCGAGCACGTGCTGGTGCTGGTGATGCACCACATCGTGTCGGACGGGTGGTCGATGGGGGT
>NZ_LMDI01000063.1 GCF_001425785.1 Rhizobacter sp. Root1221
CCGTCACCCGCATCGACGACACGATCGACACCACCACGGTGACGCTCACCGCGTCGGCGGGCACCATCGCCGAAGGTGGCTCGCTCACGTACACCGTCGCGGTGAACAACCCGGTCACGGGCTCGCCGTTCGTGGTCACGCTGAGCCCGTCACCCGCATCGACGACACGATCGACACCACCACGGTGACGCTCACCGCGTCGGCGGGCACCATCGCCGAAGGTGGCTCGCTCACGTACACCGTCGCGGTGAACAACCCGGTCACGGGCTCGCCGTTCGTGGTCACGCTGAGCAACGGCCAGGCCATCACCATCCCCGTGGGCCAGACCTCGGCCACCGGCCCGGCCATCGCCGTGCGCCCTGATGACACGGATGCCCAGGGCAACGCCGACACCGTCGTGTCGATCGCCAACACCTCGGGTGGCAACTTCGAGGCGATCAACACGGCTTCCACGGCGACCACCACCGTGACCGACGATGCGGACGCCACCACGCTGACGCTCACCCCGTCGGCCACCTCGGTCACCGAAGGTGGTTCCATCGTCTACACCGCCACGCTGAGCAACGCCGTCACCGGTTCGCCGGTGGTGCTGACGCTGAGCAACGGCCAGACCATCACCATCCCGGTGGGCCAGGCCACCGGCACCAGCCCGGCATTCAACGTGCGGGCCGACGACTTCTACGTCCAGGGTACCGACACCCTGAACGTCACCGTCACCGGCCGCACCGGTGGCAACTTCGAGGCCATCGCGAACACCTCGACGGCCACGACCGCGGTCACCGACGATGCCGGCCAGACCGTCGTCACCGTCACGCCGTCGGCCACGGCCATCGCCGAAGGCAACAACCTCACCTACACCGTCGCGGTGAACAACCCGGTCACGGGCGCGCCGTTCTCGGTCACCCTGTCCAACGGACAGACCATCACCATCCCGGTAGGCGCCAGCTCGGCCACCGGCCCGGCCATCGCCGTGCGCCCGGACGACGCCCACGTGCAAGGCTCGGCGGACACCGTCGTGTCGATCACCAATACCTCGGGTGGCGCCTTCGAGGCGGTCAACACCGCGTCCACGGCCACGACCACCGTCACCGACAACGGCGATGTCACCACGCTGACGCTCACCGCGTCCGCCGCCTCGGTCACCGAAGGCGGTTCCATCACGTACACCGCCACGCTGAGCAACGCCGTCACCGGGTCGCCGGTGGTGCTGACGCTGAGCAACGGCCAGGCGATCACCATCCCCGTGGGCCAGACCACCGGCAGCAGCCCGGCCTTCAACGTGCGGGCCGATGACGCGGACGTGCAAGGCACCGACACGCTGACGGTCTCCGTCACCGGCCGCACCGGAGGCAACTTCGAGTCGCTCGACACCGCCGGTTCGGCCACCACCGCGGTGACCGACGACGCCGATGCCACCGTGGTCACCGTGACCCCGTCGGCCTCGTCGATCGCCGAGGGCAACACGCTCACGTACACCGTCTCGGTGAACAACCCCGTGGCGGGTTCGCCGTTTGTCGTCACGCTGAGCAACGGCCAGACCATCACGATCCCGGTGGGCGCCGGCTCGGCCACCGGCCCGGCCATCACCGTGCGCGCGGATGACACCCAAGCGCAAGGCGCGGTCGACACCGTCGTGTCGATCAGCAGCACCTCGGGGGGCAGCTTCGAGGCGGTGAACACCACCTCCACCGCGACGACCACCGTCACCGACGACACCGACCCCACCACGCTGACCCTGGCGCCCTCCGCCACCTCGGTCACCGAAGGCGGCTCCATCGTCTACACCGCCACGCTGAGCAATGCGGTGCAAGGTTCGCCGGTGGTGCTGACACTGAGCAACGGCCAGACCATCACCATCCCGGTGGGCCAGACCACCGGCACCAGCCCCGCGTTCAACGTGCGGGCCGATGACGCCTACGTGCAAGGCACCGACACGCTGGACGTCACCGTCACCGGCCGCACCGGTGGCAACTTCGAGTCGCTCGACACCACCGGCACGGCCACCACCACGGTGACCGACAACACCGACGCCACGGTGGTCACGGTGACCGCCTCGGCCGCGTCCATTGCAGAAGGCAATGCGCTCACCTACACCGTGTCGGTGAACAACACGGTCACGGGTTCGCCGTTCGCCGTCACGCTGTCCAACGGCCAGGTCGTCACCATCCCGGTGGGCGCCAGTTCGGCCACGGGCCCCGCCATCGCCGTGCGCGCCGACGACGCCTACGCCCAGGGTAACGTGGACACCGTCGTGTCGATCAGCAACACCTCGGGTGGCAGCTTCGAGGCGATCAACACCACCTCCACCGCCACCACCGCGGTCACCGACGACGGCGACACCACCTCGCTGACACTGACCGCTTCTGCCGCGTCGGTCACCGAAGGTGGCTCGATCGTCTACACCGCCACGCTGAGCCAGGCGGTGCAGGGTTCCCCGGTCGTGCTCACGCTGAGCAACGGCCAGACCATCACCATCCCGGTGGGCCAGACCACCGGCGCCAGCCCGGCATTCAACGTGCGCGCCGATGATGCGTACGTGCAAGGCACCGACACGCTCAACGTCAGCGTCACGGGCCGCACCGGCGGCAACTTCGAGTCGCTGGACACGGCGGGCACCGCCACCACCAGCGTCACCGACGACGCCGACCAGACCGTGGTCACCGTGGTTCCGTCCAGCACGTCGGTCACCGAAGGCAACGCCGTCACCTACACCATCTCGGTGAACAGCCCGGTCACGGGCTCGCCATTCGTGGTCACGCTGAGCAACGGCCAGACCGTCACGATCCCGGTAGGCGCCAGCTCGGCCACCGGCCCGGCCATCGCCGTGCGCCCCGACGATGCCCACGCGCAAGGTTCGGTGGACACTGTCGTCTCGATCACCAACACGTCGGGCGGCAACTTCGAAGCCGTCGATACCACGTCGACCGCCACCACCACCGTCAACGACGACAGCGATGTCACCACGTTGACGCTGACAGCTTCCGCCACGTCAGTCGCCGAAGGTGGTTCGATCACGTACACCGCCACATTGAGCCAAGCCGTGCAGGGCTCCCCGGTCGTGCTCACGTTGAGCAACGGCCAGACCATCACCATCCCCGTCGGCCAGACCACCGGCGCCACCACGCCGTTCAACGTCCGGGCCGACGACGCCTACGTCCAGGCCGATGACACGCTGGCCGTGTCCGTCACCGGCCGCACCGGCGGCAATTTCGAATCGCTCGACACCGCCGGCACCGCCACGACCACCGTCACCGACGACGGTGACCAGACCGTGGTCACCGTGACCCCGTCTGCCACGTCCATTGCCGAAGGCAACTCGCTCACCTACACCGTTTCGGTCAACAACCCGGTCACGGGCTCGCCGTTCGTCGTGACACTGAGCAACGGCCAGGCGGTCACCATCCCGGTGGGCGCCAGCTCGGCCACCAGCGCCGCGGTGGCCGTGCGTCCGGACGACGTCCAGGTGCAAGGGCCGGTCGACACCGTCGTGTCGATCAGCGGCACCACCGGCGGCAACTTCGAGGCCGTGGACACGGCCTCGACCGCCACCACCACCGTCACCGATGACAGCGGCACCACCACGCTGACGCTGACCGCATCCGCCGCCTCGGTCACCGAAGGCGGCTCCATCACCTACACCGCCACGCTCAGCAACGCGGTGCAAGGCGCCCCGGTCGTGCTCACGCTGAGCAACGGCCAGACCATCACCATCCCGGTGGGCCAGACTGCTGGCTCCAGCCCGGCGTTCAACGTGCGGGCCGACGACGCCTACGTGCAAGGCACCGACACGCTGAACGTGACGGTCACCGGCCGCACCGGTGGCAACTTCGAATCGCTGGACACGTCGGGCACCGCCACGACGTCCGTCACCGACGACACGGACCAGACGGTGGTCACCGTCACGCCGTCGAGCGCCTCGGTCGCCGAAGGCAGCACCCTCACCTACACCGTCTCGGTGAACAACCCGGTCACGGGTGCACCGTTCGCCGTCACGCTGAGCAACGGCCAGGTCGTCACCATCCCGGTGGGCGCCAGCGCCGCCACCAGTCCGTCCATCGCCGTGCGGGCCGACGACGYCCACGTGCAAGGTTCGGTCGACACCGTCGTGTCCATCACCGGCACCACCGGTGGCAACTTCGAGGCCGTCGACACCGCGTCCACCGCCACCACCACGGCGGCGTTTGCCGTGCGCGCCGACGACGCCTACGTCCAGGCCGACGACACCGTCACCACGTCCGTCACCGGCCACACCGGCGGCACGTTCGAATCGCTGAACTCGTCGGGCTCGGCCACCACCACCGTGGTGGACAACGCCGACACCACCACGCTGAGCCTGTCGGGCAGCACCTCGGTCGCCGAGGGCGCCTCCGCCACCTACACCGTCTCGCTGACCAGCCCCACGCTGACCCCGGTCACCGTGCAGGTCACCTACACCGGCACGGCCGCCAACGGCGCCGACTTCACCGGCGTGGCCACCGTCACCATTCCGGCCGGCGCG
>NZ_LMDI01000064.1 GCF_001425785.1 Rhizobacter sp. Root1221
GAAATGCCCCGCCCAACGCTCGACCGTGTCGCGGTCGAACAGGTCGGTCGCGTAGTTCAGCGATCCTTCCATCCGCTCGCCCTGCTCCTCCAGCATCAGCGCGATATCAAAGCGCGAGCGTGTCACCGGCACGGGTACCGGCTCGAACTGCAGCGATGCGGCCCGCACCACCGCGGCAGGCGTGTTCTGCAACACGAACAGCGCCTGGAACACCGGGCTGTGCGCCAGGCTGCGCGGCGGATTCAAGGCTTCCACCACCTGCTCGAAGGGCAGCTCCTGGTGGCCGTAGGCTGTCAACGTCGTCGCTTTCACGCGCTTGAGCAACGAAGCCACGTCCTCGTCGGGCTGCAGTTGCAGCCGCAGCGCCAACGTATTGACGAAGAAGCCGATCAGCGGCTCCACCTCCGTGCGAAGCCGGTTCGCCACCGGTGTGCCGACCACCACGTCGTCCTGCCCGCTCAGCCGCGACAGCAGTACCGACCAGGCCGCGTACAGCACCATGTGCAGCGTGGCGTCGTGTTGCCGCGCGCAGGCTTTCAGCTGGCGGCCGAGCGCTTCGTCCAGCACCAGCCTGACACTGTCGCCGCGGTGGCTTTGCACCGCCGGCCGCAGCCGATCGGTCGGCAAACTCAGCAAGGCCGGCGCGCCTTGGAGGTGTTGTTTCCAGTAGGCCAGCTCTCGCTGCAGTGCCTCGCCTTGCAGGCGTTGGCGCTGCCAGGCGGCGTAGTCGGCATATTGCACGGCCAGCGGCGGCAGCGGATCGGGCCGGCCTTCACGGTAGGCCGCGTACAGCGCCTGCAGCTCGTTGACCAACACGCCGATCGACCAGCCGTCGGACATCTGGTCGCTGGGGCAGGGGNGTTGGCGCTGCCAGGCGGCGTAGTCGGCATATTGCACGGCCAGCGGCGGCAGCGGATCGGGCCGGCCTTCACGGTAGGCCGCGTACAGCGCCTGCAGCTCKTTGACCAACACGCCGATCGACCAGCCGTCGGACACGATGTGGTGCATGCCAACCAGCAGCACGTGCTCCTGGACGKCCAGCCTCAACAAGCGGCCACGGATCAGCGGGCCCCGGCTCAGGTCGAATGGCCTTGCGGCTTCGGCTTGCGCCAATGCTTGCACCTGCGCTTCGGACGCGACATCGGCCTTGTCCAGCTCGAACGATGCGTCCGCNCTCAGGTCGAATGGCCTTGCGGCTTCGGCTTGCGCCAATGCTTGCACCTGCGCTTCGGACGCGACATCGGCCTTGTCCAGCTCGAACGATGCGTCCGCCTCGATGACCTGCACCGCCTGGCCGTCAACCGGCACGAAGCGCGTTCTCAGCACCTCGTGCCGCGCCACGATCGTGTCCAGCGCACGCCGCAACGCGGTCTCGTCCAGCTCACCCTTCAGCCGTACCGCGCCGAAGATGTGATACGCCGACTTCTCGCCACCGCCCTCGCCTCCCAGCTGCTCGATGAACCACAGGCGTTGCTGGCCCAATGACAGCGGCAACGGCTGGCTGCGGTCCGCGAGCGGGATCGCCTCGACGCTCCTGGCGCGCGTCAGGCATTCGGCCAGCGCCTTCAGCGTGGGCCGCTCGAACAGCGTGCGCAGCGCCAGCTCCCGGCCCAACAGCTGCTGCACGCGCGCCACCACCTGCACCGCCAGCAGCGAATGGCCGCCCAGCTCGAAGAAGTTGTCGTCGCGGCCCACACGCGGCAGCTGCAGCAGTTCCTGCCAGATCGCTGCCAGCGCCTGCTCGGTGTCACCCTGCGGGGCTTCGTACTGCGCGCTCGCGTAGTCCTGCTGCCGCGGGTCAGGCAACGCATGGCGGTCGAGCTTGCCGTTGGGCGTGAGCGGCAGCTGCGCCAGCACCACCACCGCCGCTGGCACCATCTGCGGCGGCAGCTCGTCCTTCAGCCATTGCCGTACGTCCACCACATCGAGCGGGTTGCCGTCGCGCACGGTTGCATAGGCCACCAGCAGCTCGTCGCGCAACACCACCACCGCCTCGCGCACACCCTTGTACCGGCACAGTGCCGCCTCGATCTCGCCCAGTTCGATGCGGAAGCCCCTGAGCTTGACTTGGTGGTCGTTGCGCCCCAGGTAGTCGATCGTGCCGTCGGCCCGCCACCGGCCCAGGTCGCCGGTGCGGTACATCTGCCCGTCCGGCTTGAACGGGTCTGGCAGGAAGCGCTGCGCGGTCAGCTCCTCGCGGTTCAGGTAGCCGCGAGCCACCCCGGCCCCGCCGATGTGGATCTCGCCAGCAACGCCCACCGGAACCGGTTCGCCTGCACCGTCCAGAATGTAGATCTGCGTGTTCGCGATCGGCTTGCCGATCGATTCGCTGGCGCCGCTGTCCGCGGCACCGATGATGTGCCTGGCGCAGGACCAGATCGTCGTCTCGGTCGGGCCATAGAGGTTCCACAACTCGCCCACGCGCTCCAGCAACGCCCGGGCCAGCGTGCCAGGCATCGCCTCGCCGCCGCACAGTGCCTTCAACGACGGCTTGCGCCACTGCGGCTGAGCCAACAGCAGGCGCCAGGTCGCCGGCGTGGCCTGCAGCACGGTGATGCCGAAGCGATCGATCGCCTGTGCGATGCGGCCGCCGTCGGCCGCGGTCTCGCGGTCGGCCAGCACGATGCCTGCGCCCACGCTCAACGGCAGGAACAGCTCCAGCGCCGCGATGTCGAACGACACCGTGGTCAGCGCCAGCAGCCGGTCGTCGCAACGCAGCCCGGGCTCGGCCTGCATCGAGTGCAGGAAGTTGACGACGCCACCGTGCGGCACCATCACGCCCTTGGGCCGGCCTGTGGAGCCGGAGGTGAAGATGACGTAGGCCAGGTCCGATGCCGATGCGAGCGGCGGCAGGTCGTCCGACGGCTGCGCTGCAATGTCCGGCCAGTCGTCATCGAGCGCGATGGTCTCGCCGCCGCAGGCGGGCAGCAGGCCCTTCAGCCGCGCCTGCGTCAGCAGGGCAAGTGGCCGCGCATCGTCCAGCATATCGGCCAGGCGCTGCGCGGGATACGAAGGGTCCATCGGCACGTAGGCACCGCCGGCTTTCAGCACACCGAGCAGTGCGACGAGCAGGTCGGTGCCGCGCTCCATGCACACCGCCACAAGCCGGTTCGGTCCCACGCCGCGGGCGCGCAGCGCGTGGGCCAGCCGGTTGGCGCGCTCGTTCAGCGCCGCATAGCTCATGCCATGCTCGCCATCGCTGACGGCCAGCGCATCCGGACGCAGGCGGACCTGGGCCTCGAACAGCTGGTGCACTGCGCGGTCCCGCGGATAGGGCCGGATGGTGCGATTGAAGTGGTACAGCACCGCCTGGCGCTGCTCGGGCGCCAGCAGCGGCAAGGCGCCGACGGCGCGGCCGTCGTCCTGCACCATCGCCTTCAGCAGCGACCTGAAGTGCGCTCCCCAGCGGACGATCGTGGTCCTGTCGAACAGGTCGGTGGCGAAGTTGAGCGCGCCGTCGAGCTGGCCGCCCTGCTCTTCGAGCATCAGCGTCAGGTCGAACTGCGCGGTGGCATACGGCAGGTCGACCAGCTGCATGCCAACGCCGGGCAGTTGCCATCGGTTGCGCGCCTGGTTCTGCAGGAGGAACAGGGTCTGGAACACCGGGCTGTGCGCCAGGCTGCGCGGCGGGTTCAAGGCTTCCACCACCTGCTCGAACGGCAGTTCCTGTTGGCCATAGGCTGCCAGCGTCTGCGCCTTCACGCGCTTGAGCAGCGAGGCCACGTCCTCGTCGGCCCGCACCTGCAGCCGCAACGCCAGTGTGTTGACGAAAAAGCCGATCAGCGGCTCCAGCTCCGTGCGCGGCCGGTTCGCCACCGGCGTACCCACCACCACGTCGTCCTGCCCGCTCAGCCGCGACAGCAGCACCGTCCACGCCGCGTACAGCACCATGTGCAGCGTGACGTCGTGCTTGCGCGCAAAGGCTGCCAGCCGGCCGACCAACGCTTCATCGAGCACCAGCTTGACGCTGTCGCCACGGTGGCTTTTCACTGCAGGCCGCGGATGGTCGGTGGGCAGATTCAGCAAGGCCGGTGCGCCTTGCAAATGCGCTTTCCAGAAAGCCAGCTCGCCCTGCAGGGCATCGCCTTGCAGGCGTTGCCGGTGCCAGGCGGCATAGTCGGCGTATTGCAACGCCAGCGGCGGCAGCGGATCCGGCTTGCCGGCGCGATGGGCCGCATACAAGGCCTGCAATTCTTCGATCAGCAATCCCACCGACCAGCCATCGGACACGATGTGGTGCATGCCCACCAGCAGCACGTTCTCCCGCTGGCTCCGCTTCAGCAGGCGGCCACGGATCAGCGGGCCCTGGCGGAGGTCGAAAGGCCGCCCGGCTTCCGCCCGGGCCAGCGCCTGCACCTGCTCCTCCGAGTCGGCCTCACCCCGGTCCAGCGTGAAGCCAGTGTCGGCATCAATGACCTGCACCGCCACCCCGTCGCGTTGCTCAAAGCGCGTCCTCAGCACCTCGTGCCGCGCCACGATCGTGTCCAGCGCCCACCTCAGCGCCGCTTCATCCAGTTCGCCTTGCAGGCGCACCGCGCCGAAGATGTGATAGGCCGACTTCTCGCCACCGCCCTCGCCTTCCAGCTGGTCGATGAACCAGAGCCGTTGCTGGCCCAGCGACAGCGGCAAGCACCGGCTGCGGTCGACCGGCGGGATCGGCTCGAAGCTGGTGGCGCGCGTCAGGCCCTCGGCCAGCGCCTTCAACGTCGGCCGCTCGAACAGCGTCCTCAGCGCCAGCGCCCGGCCCAACACCTGCTCGACGCGGGCCACCACCTGCACCGCCAGCAGCGAATGGCCGCCCAGCTCGAAGAAGTTGTCCTCGCGGCCCACACGCGGCAGCTGCAGCAGTTCCTGCCAGATCGCCGCCAGCGCCTGCTCGATCTCGCCTTGCGGGGCTTCGTACTGCGCGCTCGCGTAGTCCTGCTGCTGCGGGTCGGGCAGCGCATGGC
>NZ_LMDI01000065.1 GCF_001425785.1 Rhizobacter sp. Root1221
TGCGCAAACTGAATGGCACTCGTATAGTCCGCCGCCAATTTTTTGCTACAGATCCGTTACCAATGGACGCATTCGAGTGGGTCCAGGCGACCGGAATGGGCGCAATCCGGATGCACCATTTCCCTGGTTTGTCGATTTGAGGCTGTTCTCGGCACCTCGGATAAGCAGCAAAGCCGCCGGGGGCGCAGTGAAGGCGCCCCACCGACGGCTGGCCTGGACTGTCGCCGGGCTCGCCGGCAGTCCCTGCGCCGCAGCAACGGGGGCGCAACGCCACACTGGAACGCCTCGAAATCGCCCTGCTGCTGCGGTCAGGCCGAAAACGAGGCCGGGTTCCCCCGCCCCACCACCCGGCGTGCGGATCCGCACCGGGCGGTTCCTCCACCGCCGGAATGCCACAGCTCCCGCTGGCTTCCATCCGGCTTGGGGATCATCACCCTTCGTCGCGGCTGAGGCCGGTATTGCCCTTCGCTGTCTCGCCTTGATCACGAGAGCTTCACGGTTCCATACCCGCTCGCCCCTCGGCAACGCCTTCTACCCCGTTCCTGTTTGTCTGCTCGCAACTTCGCTCCACGCGCGTCCTACCCACACTCGGTCGCCCTCATGCATTGCGCTTCGCTTCGTTCGCTGTGATCAACTTGCGGGAGGACTTACACCTCCAGGAATGCGCCCGTGCCGGGCGCAATCGGCATAGGGGGCCTCCATGATGGAGGCGCCCCTGCCACACCACCCGGCATGCGGGTCCGCACCGGGCGGTTCGGGAGTTTGAGGTCAGGAGAGTCGGGGCAGGCCCAGGCGATCGAAGTAGGCGATGATCATCACGGTGTGGAGCAAACAACCACCGTTGCGCCACCAGCACCGCGAGTTACCCGCGACGCGCTGCGCCGCAGTCTCCGATGCGCCCAGGGCTTTCAGGGATCGTGGCAGGGCGCCGCCAGTGGTACAGCTGGATGGCTCGCATCCGATGCCGCATCCACTCGTCCAGCTCACGCCAGACCTTCGGCGTCTGCGCCAGACCGAAGTAGGCTTTCCAGCCCAGCACGTACGCACGCAGTCGCTCGATCACTTGCTCCAGGCTGCGGCCGCCCGAGCGGCGGGTGAGTTGCCGGATGCGGGCCTTGAAGTCTTGTTGGGCCTTGCGACCCACCGCGTACTTCACGTCCCGCCCCTTGGCGCCCCACAGCTCGTAGCCCAGGAACTTGCGTCCCCGCGCACTGCCCACCGCGCTCTTGGCTTCGTTGACCTGAAGCCTGAGCCCGCCGTACAGCTTCTTCAGCAGCGCCATCGCCCGCTCACCGGCTTTCCTGCTGCCCACGTAGACGTTGCAGTCGTCAGCGTAGCGCGCGAAGCTGTAGCCCCGCGCCTCCAGTGCCTTGTCCACCTCGTCAAGCAACACGTTGGCCAGCAGCGGGCTCAGCGGCCCGCCTTGTGGCGTGCCCATGTGTCGATCCACCTCCACCCCGCCATCCATGATCCCGGCGTTCAGGTACGCCCGCACGAGCCGGAGTACTCCGGCATCGGCGATGCGTTTGCCCAGCCGGTCCATCAGAATGTCGTGGTTCACCCGGTCGAAGAACTTCGCCAGGTCAACGTCCACCACCACGCGCTTGCCCGACTGCACGTACGCTCGCGCGGCCTTCACCGCATCGTGCGCCCGTCGTCCCGGACGGAACCCGTGGCTGTGTTCGCTGAAGGTCGGATCGATCACCGGCTGCAGCACCTGCAGCAGTGCCTGCTGGATCAGCCGATCCACCACCGTCGGAATACCCAGCTCCCGCTGGCTCCCATCCGGCTTCGGGATCATCACCCTTCGCACCAGCTCAGGCCGGTACCGCCCCGTCAGCAGCGCTTGCCGGATCGATGTCGAGCCCGTCCACCCCCGCTGCACCCTTGTTGGCCTTGACCCGCTTCCACGCTCGCTGCAGGTTCTCTCTCGTCAGCGCAGCCTCCAGCAAGGAACCAGCCCCCGCCTTCGGCCTTGCCGACCCTGTGCCCTGGGGCTCACGCGGCGGGCCGCAGGCTTCGTCACTGGCAAGATCTTGCGCGGCTTCACCGCGCGCTACGCTCGCCCGCCCGGATCGCTCCGGCATCTGACGCATGGCCTTTGACATCTGCGTGTCCTCGGTCACTCACTCTCGTTTGGCCCTTCGTGCTTTTGGTTCTGCCTCATCGGCCCCCGACTCGCACTACTACGGCCTCTGCTGACTTCTCGCTCCGGCACTGCCGTCGCCCTTTCAGGCGCGAGGCGAGATCTCCCCGGGTAAGAACGCACTCCTTCGCTGCACAACCGCCGGATCTACGCCGCCTCGCCTTGATCACGAGAGCTTCGCGGTTTTGCGCCCACTCGCCCTGCTCGGCGACGCCTTCTATCCGGTTCTTGTTCATCGGCTCGCAGCTTCGCTCCACGCTTCCTCCCCACACTCGGTCACCCTCATGCAGTCGCGCTTCGCTTCGCTCGCTGTGATCAACTTGCGGGAGGACTTGCACCCCCAAGAGTGCGCCCGTGCCGGGCGCACACAAAAAAGGCCCCGCAGTGCGGGGCCTTTGAGCGTCGGGAGGGGCGGCAGGCGCCCGTTCCGCGCCGGCTTCTTACTTCACGACGCCGGCCGGGATTTCGATCATGTAGGCATCGACGTCCGTGTCCGAGTTGGTGTTCCAGTTCGAGTTGAACAGCACCTTCGTGAAGTCACGGTTCACCGTGGCGTGCGGTTCCGTCCAGTAGCCGTTCTCGACAGCGTGGTGGAAGGCCAGGTTGTAGATCTTCGGCGAAGCCTTCAGCTGGACTGCAAAGATCTTCTTGTGCAGCCACTGCTTGCCACCGTAGTCACCGTAGGTCGACAGAACCACCCA
>NZ_LMDI01000066.1 GCF_001425785.1 Rhizobacter sp. Root1221
GCGAGGATGTTGGTCTGGAAGGCAATGCCGTCGATCACGCCAATGATGTCGGCGATCTTCTTCGAGCTGGCGTTGATCTCGTCCATGGTGTGGACCACTTCGGACACCTTGGCGCCACCGCGTGCGGCCACTTCGGCGGCCGACGAGGCGAGCTGGTTCGCCTGGCGGGCGGCGTCGGCGCTCTGCTTGACGGTGCCGGTGAGCTGCTCCATGGACGACGCGGTCTGCTGCAGGTTGCTGGCGGTCTGTTCGGTGCGGCTCGACAGGTCGGCGTTGCCGCTGGCGATCTCCGTGGAGGCGGTGCTGATGCTGTCCGTGGACGCGCGGACGTTGCCCACCACACGGCCGAGCGATTCGTTCATGTTCTGCAGCGACTTCATCAGTTCGCCGAACTCGTCGGTGCGGTCAGAGACGATGCGGCGGGTCAGGTCACCCTGAGCAATGGCACCGGCCACCTCGATGGAACGGGCCAGCGGCACGCGGATGGAACGCACCAGCACGGCGGCGACGAACATGCCGAGGCCGATGATGACCACGGCCCCCAGGCCGCCGAAGGCGAGGATTTGCTGGCGGGCGGCGGCGGCGTCGGCCTGGGCCTTGTTGGCCTTGGCATGCTGGGTTTCGCCGAACTTGGCGATGGCGCTGGTGTAGGCGAGCGCCGAGGCGGCGTATTCACCGCGCACGGTGGCGGCGGCGGTGGCGACATCGCCGCTGGCCTTGGCCTCGCTCGCCTTCTTGCTGCTGGCAACGAGCTGGGCGCCGAGCTTCTGGATGTCTTTCAGCACGGCCTGGTCGTCGGCGTCCGTGGCCTCGGCGGTGAGGTCCTGGCGGAGCTTGGCGATGCGGGGCGCGTCCTTCGCGAGGTTTTCCTTGAACAGCTCGGCCACCGCGTTGTCGGCGCTGATGGAGGCCGCCATGCCGCGGGTCACCGCGGTGTCGGTCAGGCCCTGCCACAGCAGTGTCTTGGCGAGCACGTCCTGGCGCATGTCGATCTCGGCGGCGCTTTGCGCCTGGATGGCATTGGCGCGCCAGATGGTGCCGCCGGCGATGCCGAGCATCGCCACGAGCAGGACGAGGATGGCGCCCCAGAGGCGGCGGGCGATGGGGATGTTGTTCAAGTTCATCGTGGATTCACCGGCAAGAAGCTTCCATCGGAAAATGAAACGGGGCGCAAACCCCGTCCCCGACGGTGGTTTGGGCCCCGAGGCGGGACAGCGGGAACGCGATCAGTTGCTGTCGAACAGGCCCATGTCGGCGCTGGCCATCAGGGCTTCGATGTCCATCAGGATCAGCATGCGGTCGTTGACGTTGCTGATGCCGGTGATGAAGGTGGTGTCGACGGCCGAGGCCATTTCCGGGGCCGGGCGGATCGAGTCCTGGTTCAGTTCGAGCACGTCGGAGACCGAGTCCACGACCGCGCCCACCACACGGCCGCGCACGTTCAGCACGATCACCACGGTGAAGTCGTTGTAGTCGACCGTTTCGCAGCTGAGCTTCAGGCGCAGGTCGACGATCGGCACGATGACACCGCGCAGGTTCACGACACCCTTGATGAACGACGGGGCGTTCGCGATGCGCGTGGGCGCTTCGTAGGAGCGGATTTCCTGCACTTTCAGGATGTCGATGCCGTACTCTTCGGCGCCCAGGCGGAAGGTCAGGAACTCGCTGCCCGACTGGGATGCCATCGCCGCGCGGGCGGCCTCGTGCCGGGCAACGTGGGCGGCTTCGTGAATCATGTCCATGTGAAATCCTCTGGAGGGGTGGGTGCCGGCGAGGGCCGTATGGCTCTGACTATCGGCGTGAATGGGGGCAACTGAAGGGCGGATGTGCCTGAAAAACGGGGGGTTGTTCTTGATCGCAGCGTAGTCAGGCCCCCAACTGGAATTTGTTCACGATTTCACGCAACCGCGTGGCCTGGTCGTTCAGGCTTTCGGCGGCCGCGGCGCTCTCTTCCACGAGTGCCGCGTTCTGCTGCGTCATCTGGTCGAGCTGGGTGACGGACGTGTTGACCTGGCCGATGCCGTCGGACTGCTCGGCCGAAGTGGCGGTGATTTCGCCGATGATGTCGCTGACGCGCTGCACGCTGCCCACGATCTCGGTCATCGTCTGGCCGGCGTCGGCCACGAGGCGGGAACCCGACTCGACCTTCTCGACCGACGCGTTGATCAGGCCCTTGATCTCCTTGGCGGCGTTGGCCGAGCGCTGGGCCAGGCTGCGCTGCCAAGTCCATCGAGTTGAACAAGGCCGCGAACGACANTCATCGTCTGGCCGGCGTCGGCCACGAGGCGGGAACCCGACTCGACCTTCTCGACCGACGCGTTGATCAGGCCCTTGATCTCCTTGGCGGCGTTGGCCGAGCGCTGGGCCAGGCTGCGCACTTCGGAGGCCACCACGGCAAAGCCGCGGCCCTGTTCGCCGGCACGGGCCGCTTCCACCGCCGCGTTCAGCGCGAGGATGTTGGTCTGGAAGGCAATGCCGTCGATCACGCCAATGATGTCGGCGATCTTCTTCGAGCTGGCGTTGATCTCGTCCATGGTGTGGACCACYTCGGACACCTAGATCGGAAGAGCG
>NZ_LMDI01000067.1 GCF_001425785.1 Rhizobacter sp. Root1221
CGCCAGGCCTTCGTGGCCGGTGGCTCGCGCACCGCCGAGATCTACGGCGACAAGAAGTCGGGCACGTCGATCGGCATCCAGGGCGAAACCTGGTGGTGATCTGACGCGTCGACCGCCGGCGGACGGCGAAGCTGTTGCGGTTGGGGGAAACCGACGTGACACTCCTCGTCTTCCGGCGCCGGCAGATCCCGGCGCCGGTGCCGTCAACCGGTGCTCACAGCGAGGCCTTCGGGCCTCGTTTTTTTTGGCGCGCGGACGAGGTGCCAGGGGAGGGGAGGACAGGCTGTCGGGCACTGATGCCCGCGCGTAGTCTGCGTTGCCCGCAATTTGCGGTGGCTTGCCCTCTACACCTTCGTACCAGCCTGAGGCCGGAGCAGGCGCAGGCCGTTGGCCACCACGATCAGCGTGGCCCCCATGTCGGCGAACACGGCCATCCACATCGTGGCGGACCCGAACAGCGCGAGTGCCATGAACACCGCCTTGATGCCGAGCGCAAGCGCGATGTTCTGCCACAGCACCGCATGCGTGCGGCGTGACAGCCGTATGGTCTCCGGCAAGCGGCCCAGGTTGTCGTTCATGATCACCACGTCGGCCGCTTCCATCGCGATGTCCGTGCCGGCGCCACCCATCGCGAAGCCGATGTCGGCCTGGGCGAGGGCAGGGGCATCGTTGATGCCGTCGCCGGTCATGGCCGTGGGGCCGTGACGCTGCTGCAGCGCCTGGATGGCCGCCTGCTTGTCCTGCGGTAGCAGGTTGCCTTGCACGTCGTCGATGCCGGCCTGGGCGGCGATTGCGCGCGCCGTGGTCGTGTTGTCGCCGGTGAGCATCACCGGCACCACCCCCAACGCCTTCAGTTCGCGCACAGCGTCGCGGGATGTAGGCTTGATCGTGTCCGCCACCGCAAAGAGGGCCATCACCCCGGCCGTGTCGGCCAGCAGCGTGACCGTGCGGCCTTGCTGTTCGTGTTCGGCGAGGCGTGCCTCGAGGTCGGGGGTGGCCAGGCCACGTTCTTCGACAAGCCGGCGGTTGCCCAGCACGAGGGGTTGGCCGGCGAGGCGGCCTTCGATGCCGCGGCCGGGGAGGGCAGTGAACCCGTCGACAGCGATACGGGTGCCGTCCAATCCGGCCGCGATGGCCTGTGACACGGGGTGGTCCGAGCGGCTGGCCAGGCTGGCGGCCAGCACGCGTGCGTCCAGGCCCGGGCGCAACAACTCCCAGGCCACCAGCGATGGCTTTCCGGTGGTCACCGTGCCGGTCTTGTCGAGCGCGATGGCCTTCAGTGTGCGTGCCGATTCGAGGTACGTGCCGCCCTTGATCAAGATGCCCCGGCGGGCTGCCGCTGCAAGTGCGCTGACCACCGTGACCGGGGTGGAGATCACGAGCGCGCAAGGACAGGCCACTACCAGCAGCACGAGTGCTTTGTAGACGGCATCGAGCCAGCTGAAACCGAGAAGCCATGGGGTAGACAGCGCCACGGCCACCGCCAGCAGGAAGACGGCTGGCGTGTAGATCGCCGCGAACCGGTCCACGAAACGTTGGGTTGGAGCGCGTTTGCCTTGTGCCTCCTCGACGGCATGGATGATCCGGGCGAGCGTGGTGTCCGAGGCCGCTGCCGTGACCCGGAACTGCAATTCGCCGGCCTGGTTGATGGTGCCGGCAAACACCGGGTCGCCGACGGTCTTGTCCACCGGCAGGCTCTCACCGGTGACCGGGGCCTGGTCGATGGCGCTCTGGCCACGGGTCACCACGCCATCCAGCGGCACGCGGGCGCCGGGACGCAGGCGCACCACGGAATCGATGGGTACGCCGGCCGATGCGGTGGTCAGCCACTGGCCGTCCACCTGCAACACGTCGGCCGATTCGGGGGCGAGGGCCAACAATCCTTCGATCGCGTTGCGGGCGCGGTCCGCCGCCCGCGCTTCGATCAACTCGGCGATGGCGTAGAGTGCCATCACCATCGCCGCCTCGGGCCATTGTCCGATCACGAAGGCGCCAGTGACAGCCACCGTCATCAGCGCGCTGATGTTCAAGCGGCCACGGCGCAAGGCCCCGAACCCCTTGAGGTACGTGTCGATGCCCGACAGCCCGATGGCCAACGCGGCCACGGTCAACCCGAGCGCTTTCAGCCAAACCGTCTCGGGCGCCAGGAAATGGAGCGCTTCCGCCGCCAGCGCGAGGATCAAGGCCGCGGCAAGGCGGATCGGGCTGGTGGGCGCCGCGTCGGGAGCGTGATCGGCATGGTCATGGGCGTGGGCGTGGGCGTGGGCGTGGGCATGAGCGTGCCCGTGATCGTCGTGCGCATGGGCATGTCGATCAGGCTCGCCGGTGGGTGCCGCGCCGCCCGGCGTGTGCTGTTTCGGATCGAAGCCTGCCTTGCGGATGGCCGCCAACGCAGCGGTCTGCACGTCGTGGTCGCCGCGGATGGCCAACGTTCGCGCGGCGAACTGGAAACGCAGCCCGCGGATGCCGGCGACGGGTTCCAGCGCCCGGCGGATCTCGTTTTCCTCCACGGGACAGTCCATCGTGGCGATGCGGTAAGTGGTGCTGCCGGCCAGCGACGGCATGGGCATCGCGGCCAATGTCCCGGAGCCACAGCCGCCGCTGCAGCAATCGTCGTGGGATTCAGTTGAGGTCGAGGCTGAGGGGTCGGGTCGCATAAGTGCATTACAAACCTTGCAGCAGGTGCAGAGTCAAGCGGATGGGAATCCTTTGGCAGTTCTACAATGTGCGTTATGTAAACTAATGAATGGGAACTGCTGGCCGTGATGCCTCCTGCGTTTCGACTCTGTGCTCGGCCTTGTCCTTGGCGACTCGTGCCCCCTTCAAATCTTTGCACGCGCCGCCTCCCGAAAGTGCTTGCCCGCCGGAAGAACAACGTCTGGGACGTCAGCGGGAGCCGCAAAAGCGCCCGGGTCCTTGATTCGTCCGCCGAGGTGCTTGAACCAGGTCTCCACGTTCGGGCTGACTGTGTTCGGCGAGCCGCTCTCGATCTTCTGCCGCACTCGCTCGATCGTCGGACGAGCGCCTTCGAGCAGGAGTGTGTTGCACGCCTACCAAACATCTTCTCGGGTGATACCGAGTGGCAACAAGGGTCTCCTGCAAAAGCGCCCTGCTCCGGCTTCCGGACCCTAGATAAACCATTGGCATCCGCATGTCACACTCGCCCGAAAGTCCGGTACCGCGATCCCTCCGGCCAGCAGTCGCTCAGCCTAAAACCCATGAACACTTTCACCTTCCGCCCCCACTGGCTGCTCGCCGCCTTGGCGCTGCTAGCCATCGAAGTGGCCATCGCCTGCTATGCGCCGCCGGGTGCATTGCGCGGCTTTGGTGGCGACGTGCTGGTGGTGGTGCTGGTGTACGCCTTGCTACGGACCTGCGTGGCGCAGCCGGCGCCGCGGCTGGCGCTCTCGGCGCTGCTGTTCGCATGTGCGATCGAATGCCTGCAAGGCCTGGGCATGGTCGACGTGCTGGGCCTGCACGGGCAGACCGCGTTGCACCGCGTATTGCGCATCGCGCTGGGCGCCACCTTCGACCTGTGGGACCTGGTGGCCTACGGCTGCGGCTGGCTGGTGTGCCGCGCGCTGGATTTGCCCAGGCTTACCTTGCGACCAACCTGTTGAACCCGGGTGGACCAGCATCTACGGACGCAGGGTTCATCGAGGGATTAGTCGAGATTGAATCGTCAGGCGCCATCCGAGGCCTTTGGGAACGGAACGCCTTTGATCTCAGCAAGAAAGCAATGTTTCGGCTCATAGTTGCCCACGTATGTCAGGGCAATCTTGCCTTCCCAAGTGATATCGAACAGATCCGCACCCCCCACACGGGAAAAGGCAATTTTGTGATCCACCACGGAATCATGCCCGAGCAGATAGGTATGAAATGCACGCGCCTCATAGCCTTCCTTCAGGTCATAGGGAGGTGTGTCTACGTGGAGCCGAAGTCCATCGACAGGCCCAGGTGCGAACTGTACGAGGGAGCAGCCTCGAAAGCCGCCCTGATGCCACTGGTCAGAGGAGATGGTGCAACTGCCGTAGTTGCACCAGACCCCCGGTGCCTCCCAAGCCGAGGGATAATCTTCATCCTCATCTTCTTCGATGTCTCTTTCGGCGTAGTAATTCTTGGTTTCCAAATGGAAGTGAAACCAGACGTCATCGCCCCTGCGCTCGGCGGACCACCGAAACTTCTTGAGGGCATGGCCTTCAGGCCACGGGTTGCTCAGGAATGTAATTCGACCTGATTTCATAGGGCGTAAACCTCTTTGTCGCTACAGATATTCTCGTCAACATACAAATTGCACTGCGCTCCCTTCCCATTGACTTCAATGGAAATGAGCGGCGACCGCAGGCAGGCAAAGCCTGTTGTAGGGCGTCCGCGCTCGATGAAGGGGTTAGGCGTCGCGGTCTTTGAACAAACCAAGATAAATCAAGCCGTTGTATAGCTTGTCGGGGTCTCGAACCAGCTGCTCCGGGTCTGCGTATGACATGACCGCGTTGGCTGACACAATGCCTCGTTTCTCACAAGCCCCCAGGATGTTTTCTTCCGCGGCTTGGGTATTCAGAGGCAGTTCATTCACCAACTTCTGCACCGAAACCGCGTTCGGAAAGTATTGGTAGTAAATCAGATCGCCGTCGTATAGATATTGACTATCCAAGTCAACGCAAAACCCGCACCCAGTCGCACTGGGACTAAGCGCATCTCGATCCTCCTGATCCCAGTAATCATCGGCATGCGAGAAGTAGCGGTTGAACTCTTCCAGGGATTGCGTCGTCGTGCCAATCCATACATGCGTTGATGAGAACGGGGGCGGTGAAGGAGGAAAGAATTCACGCACCCAATCAAAAATCAGTCGAGGTTCGAGTCCATACCTGGCCGCAACTTCAGGGTATCCACCCGGCGGCGTAGCGCAGTACGCCTCCGTGGCCACTTTTCGCTTGAACTCATCCGAATGATGTTCGCCCGCAGTACTACTCATGGATTCCGCCTCCCAAGCTGCCAACGAAGGCCTCCTCAATCATATGTGGGCCTATGCTCGCGACTGTTTGCGCTGCCTGCCCGGCTATTTCGAGGTATGTGGACATGAAAGTGAGTTTGGCCTTCAATGTTTGAGATCAACGGCGACGCCCGGCTTGCCGAGTGACATATTTTTGATTAAAGGGTTAGGCGGCCGCATCCGAATGCTCAAGCCTTGGTACTCGATGCCGCCTGCCATTTCAAGTTCGATATAACGCGACGAGGGCAGCAGGACACGGATGTATGGCCATACGCCCTGGTTGATGGGCTCCTGTATCTGCGTTTCGTACCAATCCGCGGCGTCGCGTTGGGTAATGCCAAGCCACTCCAGGCCTGGTTCCTCGACTTCTTCCGACGTGCAGTGCAAATCGAGTTGCATGGCCCAGAATTCTGGCTCATCGAGAACGTGAGAAATATCGATGCGCGCCTTGGCGCGGCTGATCGCCCCCAGGCCGATAAGCGTGGTGATCCTGAGCTCATTTGCAGGAAGCGGAATGCGAAGGATCAGGACAGTCTCGCGATGCTCGGGAAGGACCGGCCAGCCTTCGGGATGTTCGATGCGGTGCGAGTGGACGTGCGTGGAGATCTCTTCACCGTCCGCAAAACGCACGACGGCTGACTCGGGGCCGAAGTAGGCTCCGCTCACTACACGCCCACGGAGAACAAGTTCATCGCCGTCGGGGGTTGTCTCGAGCGCTTCGAATGTGAATGGCATTGCTTCGGTAGCCTAAGGTTTTTGCTTGCTATCTGGCGTGTGGGTTCGTGTCGATTGGTTAGTCCGAGGCGCCAAATATATGGCCGCAAGCGCACTGCAGGCGAGCGCTATCAACACGGCCAAGGCGAACCTGATTGGGAAAATATTCATCAATCCAGCATCTGGAATTGGATTCCAAACGGCTGCGCCGAGCTGGAACGTCAGGCAGGCGCAAAAAGCCAGAATGGCGGCAGCGTTTGAAGCCAACGTTGCAAGCAACTTTGAATTAATGATGCGGTGACAAACAAAAAAACAAGCCAGCCATGAAGTCAAAATAATTGCTACGAGTGGAATTCCGGTTGGAAAGGAAATGGATGTATCTTCAACGCTGCCGGGAATTTTCCTTCCTGCGGCCCATACAAGACCTGTTGAAAGCACCCATGTGAACGGAACTGTGAATGAAATCAACAGAACGACGGATGAAGCAATCCGCGAACTTCTAATGCCTGCAGTAACTTTCCCGGTCATGCTGATCAAGAGGTCTAAGGTTGAAGGTAGGCGGCTGCCAAATGCCGCACGCTCATGTTCGCTTGGCAAGACAACCCAGCCGCCATTTGGCGGTCCGCTGGACCGACGGGATGTGGGCGATGCGCATTCGCAAGTATGGCGCCCGTTCCTCCTCAATGCCTCGAGAGCGCCTCCAGGTGCTGACCAGTGCTTCAGCAGTGGCGAAGCGCCTTGCCGAACGCCTGCATCTGGCCGAAGGCGCGGTACCGCTGCAGGTGGACTTCCGTCGTGCCGGGGGACGGCCGGTAGGTGCAGCGCACCGCCGACATGTCCTTCATGGCGGCGGGAACATCGTCATACCGCTGCGCAGCAACCGCTCCGAGGATGGCCGCGCCCAGCAGCACCGGTTCGTCGGACGCCGTGGCCACCACGGGGCGGCCCGTGGCGTCGGCGAGAAGCTGGCGGACCAAATCGTGCCGGCCGGCCCCGCCACTGATGACCACCGATTCGATCGGTGCCCCCGCCGCGGCCTGCGCATCGATGATCTGGCGCAACCCGTAGCCGATCCCGCAGAGGCCCGCAACATACAGCGCCACGAGATCGTCGATGCTGCGGTCCATGCCAAGTCCGGCCATCATCGCCCGGGCCTCGGGATCTGCAAACGGGGCACGGTTGCCAAGGAATTCGGGAAGCACGTGCCGCCCTTGTGCCAGCCGGACGACGCCCGAGGCCTCGTCGCCGTGGCGGGCTGCTGCGTCCGCCAGGAAGTCGGGCAGCGACTGGCCCGCCGCTGCGGCCATGGTTCGCGCCTCCGGCGTGGCCGGGTGCAGCGAGAGCAGCTGGTCGATGGCGGCGCCCGCCACCGATTGGCCACCTTCGTTCAGCCAGGTGCCCGGCACCATCGCCGAGAAGTAAGGGCCCCAGACGCCCGGCACGAACACCGGGTCCGCCGTGGTGGTCATGGTGCAGGACGATGTGCCAAAGACGTAGGCCAGGCAGGACGCCGCTCCCCCCGCACCCGCGCCCACCGTGCCAATTCCCCCGGCATGGGCGTCGATCAGTCCGGCGCCGACGGGCGTGCCCGCGTTCAGCCCCAGTTCTCGCGCGGCCGCCTCGGTGAGGCCGGCGCCCAGGGGCGTGCCGGCGTCCACCACCTCCTGACCGATGCGGGCGAAGTCTTCGGATGCCAGCACGTCCAGGCCGACGGCGTGGAAGTAGCTGTCGTCCCATCGGCGCTCGTGCGCGAGGTACGTCCACTTGCAGGTGACGGTGCAGGTGGAGCGGGCAAGGTCCCCCGTGGCGCGCCACGTCAGGAAGTCGGTGAGGTCGAGGAACTGCCAGGCCGCGTCGAAGACGTGCGGCCGGTTCTCGAGCAGCCAGAGCAGCTTCGGTGTCTCCATCTCCGGAGAGATCCGCCCGCCCACGTACTTGAGCACCGGATGCGCCGTGGCATTGATCCGCCGTGCCTGGTTCACGGCGCGGTGGTCCATCCAGACGATGATGTTGCGTTCCGGGTCCTCCGACGGTCCCACCGGGAGCGGCACCCCGCCCTCCCCCAGCACGACGAGGGAACACGTGGCGTCGAACCCGATGCCGGCGATGTCGTCCGCCCGCAGCTGGCTGGCAGCCAGGGCATTCTTGACCGAACGGCACACGGCGCGCCAGATGTCCGAACTCGACTGCTCGACGATGGCGTGCGGCGCATGAAAGACCTGAATGTCTTGTTTTGCAGCGGCGGCGAGGCGGCCGCCCTCGTCGAAGATGCCTGCACGCACGCTGCCCGTGCCCACGTCGATCCCCATGAAGTAGCGCATGTTCACCTTCCGTTCGTCCGTTGCGTCCACGTCGGCCGGGCGTGTCACAGGTCGACGGCGTTGGGCAGGATCACGAGGTCGCGCACGGTGACACCCTTCGGGCGGGTCAGCATGAACAGCACGGCGTCCGCCACTTCCTTGGCCGGCATCAGGCTGCCGTTGGCGAGTGCATCGTCCATCTTCGCCTTGGGCCAGTCGTCCAGCAGCGCGGTGACGACCGGGCCCGGCGCGACGGCCCCCACCCGGATGCCGTGTTTCGCCACCTGCCTGCGCGTGGTGTGAACGAACGCCTGGACGGCGAACTTGGAGGCCGTGTAGATCGGCTCCCACACCACGGGCACGATGCCGGCGATGGAGCTGGTGAAAATGATGTCACCCGAGCCTTTCGACACCATGTGCGGCAGGATGGCGTGCACGCAGCGGAAGGCCGCGTTCACGTTGAGGTTGAGCATCCGGTCCCACTCGTCGGGATTTCCGGCCAGGATGTCTCCGCCCACGTAGGCACCCGCATTCGCATGGAAGATGTCGATGCCCCCGGCCAGCGCGAGCACCTGATCGAGCAGCGTGGAGACCTCGCGTGGCTTGAGAAGGTCCATCACGAGGGGCATCGCGTGCGGGCCGAGTTCGTCACACGTCCGGCGAAGCCGTTCTTCCGCATGGTCTACCAGAACGACCTTCGCACCCTCCGCGAGGAGCGTCCTGGCACATTCAAGACCGATGCCGGATGCGGCGCCGGTGATTGCTGCGATCTTGCCGTTCATCAGATGGGTCATGGGGTTTCCTGGGTGAGTCGTGTGGTTCATGCGCGGCCGTGGGACACACGGGACTGACGCGCCAGCGAATCCACGATGACCGCGATGGCCAGGACGGCGCCGGTGATCATGAATCGCAAGGAGGAGGAGAGGTTGAGCAGCGTCAGGCCGTTGGCGATGGACTGGATCACGATGATTCCGAGCACCGCCGAGTAGGCGCTGCCCCGTCCGCCGAAGAGGCTCGTGCCCCCGATGACGGCGGCGGCGATGGCGTTCAGGTTCACGTCACCCGTGCCGGCCTGCTGACTTGCCGAGGCCAGCCGAGACGCCATCAACACCCCGCCGAGGGCCGCCAGGCTGCTGCACAGCACGAAGGCGCTGACGAAGACGGCGTTCACACGCATGCCGGCCCGGCGCGCCGCCTCGCGGTTGCCGCCCACCGCGAACAGCGCCCTGCCCCAGCCGGTGCGCTGGAAGGCGTACTGCAGGGCCACGGCCAGTGCGAGGAAGAGTGCGAACATCATCGGAACGCCTCGTCCGAGGTTCAGGTAGGTGACGGCGACTTCGAGCATCACCGTGAGGGCGGCAGCGCGCAACGCCAGGCTGCCCACGGACGGCGCGAACAGCCGTGCGGCCGTGCGCCGCGCCCTCGTGCGCATGCCCGTGGCAAAGAGGACCAACCCAGGCACCAGGGCCAGTGCATGCGACAGGACGGCGGGAAGGACGTCCTGCTGGCCGAAGTCGACGGCGGCGGAGCCATACGGCAGGTTGATGGAACCACTCGGGCCCAGGATGTACAGCTGCATGCCCAGCACGGCGAGCAGGCCCGCCAGCGTCGCCACGAAGCTCGGCATGCCGAGCTTGTTGAAAAGCATGGCGTAGACCAGCCCGGTCACCGCGCCGCTGGCGACCACCACCGCCACGGCGGCAAGGAACGGCCAGTCCTGGTTGACCCACAGGACGCCCAGGAGCGCCGAGGCGAATCCGCTGATCGAGCCCACGGACAGATCGATCTGTCCGACCATGAGCACGCAGACGATGCCCAGTGAGATCACGCCCACCGTGGCACAGTCGAACAACAGGTTCACCAGGTTGTCCGGCGACAGGAAGACCGGATTGAGCGCGGTGAACACGGCCCAGATGACCACGAGTCCGACGACGACCGGCAGGGACCCCAGGTCGCCACTTCGGACCCGTTCGATGAAGGCGCGGACCGTGTCGCCGACGGTGGCGGCGTGTTTCACGCGGACATCGCTTCGATCCAGCAGCTTCGGCGACTGGTCGGCGTTTTCGATGTGTGTGTTCATGGCGCTATGGGTTCAGGCGCGTTCTGCGGCAAGGCGCCGCTCGGCCCTGCGCGAGACCGCGTTTTCGTCGGCGCCGGTGATGGCTGCGACGAGGTCCTCGTTGGAAGAGTCGGGGAAAAAGACCCCGTTGTTGCGGCCGAGGCGCAGCACGACGATCCGGTCGGCCACGGCCCGAACGTCTTCCATGTTGTGGCTGATCATGATCACTCCGTGTCCCCTGTCGCGCACGCGTTCGATCATGTTGAGCACCTCGGCCGTCTGCGCCACACCCAGTGCTGCCGTCGGCTCGTCCAGCATGATCAGCTTCGGATCGAGCAGCAGCGAACGGGCGATGGCCACCGTTTGCCGCTGCCCCCCGGACAGCGAGGCGACCACATCGCGCACGTTGGGAATGCGGGCGGACAACTCGTTCAGCAGGGTCCAGGCACGCACCTCCATCGCGGTCTCGTCCAGGCGCAGGGGATTCAGCTCCCGACCGAGGAAGATGTTGGCCACCACGTCGAGGTTTTCGCAGAGTGCCAGGTCCTGGAAGACGGTGGCAATGCCAAGATCGAGCGCCGAGGCGGGATCGGGCAGAGTGACCGGTTTGCCCGCGAAGGCGATGGTCCCTGCGCTGGGCTGGTGAACGCCCGCCAGGATCTTGATCAGTGTGGATTTGCCCGCACCGTTGTCCCCGACGAGGGCCACCACCTCGCCCGCGTGAACATCGAGGTCGATGCCGGTCAGTGCCGACACGGCGCCGAAGTGTTTCGAAATTCCGCGCAGACTCAAAACCAGGTCGCCGGGGCCCCGTGGGGCGTTGGAGTTGCGTGACATGTCTGTCCCCTTCAATGATCGGCACACCAGCCGTCGCGGATGCGCGCGCTGGTGTGCATCCGGTGTGTCAGCGGATGCCCAGCTTCTGGCAGCCGTCCGCGTAGCGGCCCGTGCACAGTTCCTTCGCGCTGGCGATGCCCTTGTCCACGATCTCGGCCTTCAGGTTCTGGGCCGTCACCACGGCCGGCGTGAACAGCTGCGACGGTGTGTTGTAGAGCGTGGTCTCGGCAGCAGGCTTCTGGCCCTCGAGGAAGGCCACGGCAACCTTCGCGGCGGCCGCCGCCACGATCTCGCTGGGTTTGGAGATCGTGTTGTATTGGTCGCCGGCGATGATCAGCTGCAGGGCGGCGACGGTCGCGTCGTTCCCGCTGACAGCCGGAACGGGCTTCACCCCGGCCGCCTTGAAGGCAGCGATGGCACCGCCACCGGTCCCGTCATTCGCCGCCACCACGCCCACGATCTGCGTGTTGAAGCGCGTGATCTGGCCCGCGACCCACTGCTGGGCCTTTGGCGGCGCCCATTCCGGCGTGTCGAACTCGGCGAGCGTCTTGTACCCGCTGCCCTGGATCCCCGCGTGGATGCCGTTCTTGATGAGTCCGGCGGCTGCATCGGTGGGAGACCCGTTGACTTGCAGCAGGCCACCCTTGTCCGTGGGCACACCTTTTTCCTTCAGGTGCCGGACCAGCGATTCGGCGATGGCCTTGCCGATGCCTTCGTTGTCGAAGGAAACGTAGTAGTCGGCCGGCGTGGAGGGGATTGGTCGGTCGTAGGCAATGACCTTGACGCCACGACCCTGCGCCATGCGCACCAGCGACGCGGCAGCGGTGGAATCCACCGGGTCGAGGACAACCACCTTCGCGCCCTGCGCCACCACTGAATTGAACTGCTGTTGCTGCTGTGAGGCATCGCCGGTCGCGTTCTGGTACAGCACCTTGCAGTCGGGGCACAGTTTGCTCATGGCCGCCTTGAAGCCCGGGAAATCGTGCTTTTCGTATCGGGTGGAGGCTTGGTCAGGCATCAAGAAGGCCACCGTTCCACTGGGAGCAGCGACAGCCTCGAGGCCGAGGCAGGCGATGGCCAGGGCTGCGGCAGAGCCGGGGAGATTGAAAGGCAGAAGCATGGTGGTTTCCTTTTGCAGCTGTTGAAGAAGGGCTCGGTGCTCCCGGGGCGGGCACCGAAAATGTCGCGTGGTACGCGAACATCCGGGTCGTGGCGGGCAGGCGCTGCCCTCGCCGCCCGCGTGGGGGCAACGATGTCGTGGGGGGCGGCGCCGGACCTTGCGCCTAATGGGGGGGTTTGGACTCGGCGTTCTCGCCGAACAGGTTCCTGAACTGGGTCGGCGACATCGACTTCAGCCGCAGGAACTGCCGGTTGAAATTCGAGATGTTTCGAAAGCCTGATGCGTAGCAGACATCCGTGATCGGCATCTGCGGTTCGCTCATCAAGAGCTGGGTCGACAGGTTGATTCGCAACCGGTTCACGTAGTGCACCAGCGACATGCCGGTGTGGCGCCGAAAGCTTCTCGAGAAGCCGCTGGTGCTCAGTTGCGACAAGCTCGCAAGCTTCTGTTCACTGAAGGAATCGGTCAGGTTCGAACTGATGTACGACAGTGCTTCATTGAGGCCGCTTGCCATGAATCCGGACGGGTCGGGCAAGTAGGCGGTGCTCGTCAAGGCTTGGACGTGCTCGGCGCGACTGAGCGTTCCGATGATGGCGACAAACAGTTCGATCCGGCGGAGGTCGGTGGCGTCCACCAGCGCCGCGAGCAGCGGCCCCACGCGTTCGGCCACCTCCGGCGTGAACAGCGCGCCGCTGCGGCTCTTGTCGAGCACGTGCTGGAACGCGCCGAGTTCGGGCAGCACCTCGGCGACACCCGTGATGAACCGTTCGCTGAATTGCAGCACCCGGCTGCGAACGGGAACGGTGGCCTCGTCTGCCAGGTCGCTGACCCAGTTGTGTGGCAGGTGGGGGCCGGTCAGGACGAGGTTGCCGGGCACGAAGGTGCCGATGAAGTCGCCCACGAAGTACTGGCCCGTCGTGGCCACCACATGGTGAAGTTCGAACTCGGGGTGGAAGTGCCACCGGACGGTGCGGAACGGGTAACCGTGCTCCCAGGCCTTGAACGACTCCGCTCGGCCGATCTGGACCACTTCCAGATCGGGCGTCAGGGGGCGCACGAGGTGCGGCTTTCGGTGTGTCTGCGTGGTGTCCATCGTGTTGCTCCCGTCCGTTGCGTCTCACGGTTGACACGACTGTAGGGCGCCTGCCCCGGGTGTCGCTACGCCCGTCCAGGCCTGGCACAGATACTTTTTTGACCTTTGACAACCCGGCGATGACCCAAAAATGGCAGCGCTCATAGGGAAGCCATGAAAAGGCGGTGTCAGGACGAGGCCGCTCGCCTCGGGGTTTGTCCCAATCCGTTGGGCATCAGTGCTTTCCCTTGGAGTGGGTGGCGTTGGAAGCGCTTTCTTGAGCTGTCGTGTCATCAACGGTCACGCAGCTGCCACACGAATGACATCGTTCCTCGGCAACCTAACGCTTTTCGACCTTCCGAAGTAACGCACATGTCCTCAGAGAACTCGAGCGCCTCGCCGTCCCTCATCTCATCGCTGCGTGAACTGGAAGGCCTGCCCGATCGTCAGCGCAGGCTCCTGCTGCGCGCGGGTTTGGGCTTGTCAGTAGGCGGCTCCGCCTTGCTCGCCGCCTGCGGCGGCGGTGACGACGCCAGCAGCACCGATGGCACCCAGGATCCGGCAGCCAACAAGGTGTCGAGCTTTGCGCTCGCCGTGTTGCCCGATACGCAGTTCTACTCGCGCTACGCCACCACCGACGAGAACCTGCAGTTCCAGCGCAAGTACGGCTCGACGCCCTACGCCGCACAGACCCAATGGATCGCCGGCAACGCCGCGGCACTGCGCATTCCGTTCACGATCCACCTCGGCGACGTGGTCGACCAACAGGGCAAGCCGCTGCAATGGCAGGTCGCGGATTCGGCGATGAAGATTCTCGAGTCGGCCAAGGTGCCCTACTCCATCCTGGCGGGCAATCACGACGTGGTGTCCGACGTGGACTATGCCGACGCAAGCAGCCAGTCGGCCAATACCGATGCGCAGCGCAACCTCGCGAAGGAGCCGTACCTGCAGACCTTCCCGACGACGCGGGCGCAGCAGCAGGCGACCTTCGGCGGCCGCGACCCGTCGGGCTTTCACGAGTACCACGTCTTCAGCGTGGACGGCAACGCCTTCATGGTGCTGTCGATGTCCTGGCGCGCTTCCGACGCCGCCATCGCATGGGCGCGCGGCGTGCTTGCCAGGCATCCGACGCTGCCGGCCATCCTGTCGACCCACCAGCTGCTCAACATCGCGGCCGACGGGGTGAGCCCACTGGAGGTGCCCTACGGGCTGATGCTGTGGGACAAGCTCATCCGCGACAACGATCAGATCTTCATGACCTTGAACGGCCACTACCACGGCGGTGCTCGTCTCACGAAGACCAATGACTTCGGCAACGCCGTCGAGGAAATGGTCGTCGACTACCAGATGGCCTACATGGGCGGCAACGGCCTGCTGCGGCTGTACGAGTTCGACCTCACCCACGACAAGATCAAGGTGCTGTCGTTCTCGCCGTGGGTGACGCAAAAGCCCACCGACACGCTCAATGAGTTCGACGTGGCCGTGCTGACCGACCCGAACCATCAATTCGAGATCGACATCGACTTCAAGAAGCGCTTCGCACGCTTCAACCCGAACTTCGCGCTGCCGCCGGCCGCCAACGCGCCGATCAACGAACGCGCCAAGGCCGCGTTGCTGTCCAACTTCACCGAGCCGGCCGCCAGCGCCAAGACGCCGGCGGCGGACACGGCGGACTACCCGCAGGTGGCTTCCACGGTGGCCCACTGGCGCTTCTTCGGCGGCACGGACGGTGCCGTCGTGCCGGTGGGCCAGGTCATCGACGATGAGGCGGGGTCCAACCCGATCTCGCGTCAGCCGCTCGCTCAAGGCGGCGCGGCGCAGGACGCTGACATGGCGTGGTCCAGCGATCACCACCATCTGTCGGCAGCGCCCGGCAGCGTGCGCTTCTCCAACTCGGTCAACTCGCCGCTGCGGATGAGTTCTTTTGCAACAGACATCAATGCGCCGCTGAATGCGCTGAGCTTCAACGACGGCTACACCGTCGAGGCGTTCCTGAAGATTCCTTCCAACTGGACGGCGGCCAACAACGCGTGGATGAACATCATGGAGCGCGAAGGGCGCCGCGGCGACGTCAGCGGCATCGACGCAGGCGCCGACGGCGATGAAAGCGCACTGATCTTCGCGATCTCGAGCCTGCGCGAGGTGCAGTGGGAAGTCACGCCGGGTACGGCGGGCACCCGGTCACCCGCCGCCAATTTCTCGGGCGAGATCGTGACCGAGCGCTGGATCCACGTGGCGATCGTGAACGACCCCGCGCAGAACAGCACCATCATGTACGTCGAGGGCGCGCCCATCCTGCGCAACGCGTCGAACACGAACGGCATCGCGGTCAGCAGCGCCACCGGCCGGATGATCGTGGGCGGCGGCGTCTATGCGAACGCCCCGTCGAACGGTTTCCTGGGCAACATCGGTGAGATTCGCATCTGCAGCGCGCCGTTGACCGCGGACAAGTGGCTCACCGCCCGCAGGAGCTGAGACCGCCATCGCAGCCTTCCAACCGCCTGCTTCGTTCAAGCGGACAGATGGCCCTGTGCATAGACGCACATGGCTTCTCCCAGAAAGTCGACCATGTTCGGGTGGTACGCATTGTGGAAGTTCTTCATGTCCTGGTTCTCCTGATAGAACAGGCCCAGCCCGATGTAAGCCTGTTTGGAGGGAGCGTAGAACCGGGATGCCACTGCGTAGTGACGGGTCATGAGCGCCTGCACCTCTGGTGACGAGGGCGACCGCTCCAGCAAGGGGGTCAGTTCCTTGTAGAGCACGTCCCAATCGAGGTGAGCCTGCTGCTTGTCGACATGCGACCAGTTGTCGGTGGTGGCCAGCGACCGGGTCTGTTCGGCGTTCAATGCGTTTCTGCATTCTGCGAGGTATTCGGTGCTCAGTTTTTTCATGCGTGTGAGGGTTGATTCCTGGTTTTCCGAGAGCGTCTGAATGACGCCCCGTGGCCGGTCATTGTGCACAGCAGCCAGCGACTGGCAGCGTTCGCGTTGAAAAGAGGCCCCCGGCCTCTGGGCACATCGGGCACCCGCTCCCACCGCAACGCTACTGCGCGGCGGCGCCGGGCCTGGCTTCTAGGGTGAACGCCTGGGCCGCGTCGTCGATCCAGCTCAAGTTGAGCAAGGACGCCGCGTGTTGCAACAGGATCGTCAGATCGACTGGTTTGGTGAGGAACGCGTCGGCGCCGGCGCGAAGGCACTGTTCACGGATCTCGGCGGTGGCACTCGCCGAGACCGCCACGATCGGCACCTTGCGCAGGCCCGGCACCTCACGCAGGCGCGCGATGACCTCCTGGCCGCTCAGGTCCGGCATCACGACGTCCATCAGGATCAGGTCCGGCACGAGGGCTTGCGCGCGGGCCAGCCCCTCGTGGCCGCCGGTCGCTTCGAGCATCTGGAATCCGAAGCGTCCGAGCATCTCCACGAACACCGCCCGGTTGTCGCGCGAGTCGTCGACGACGAGCACCTTCTTTCGCGGCCCCCGGTAGCCCGTCATGGCCGGCAGGGACACCGGCGGATGGGCGGGGGCTTCGGGGTGGGTCTCGGGCACATCCAGTTCGAAGCTGAATGAACTGCCCTCGCCTTCGCGGCTGCGCACCTTGATGTCGCCGCCCATGAGGCGCACGAGCTGGCGGCTGGTGACGAGCCCCAAGCCGGTGCCGGCACTGCGACGCTGCGTGTCTCCCACCTGTTCGAACGGCCTGAAGATCTGCTGGAGTTGCTCGTCACTCATGCCGACGCCCGAGTCCCGGATCTCCACGCGCAAGCGTGATGGCGGCACGAAATCCACCTGCAAGGTGACCTGGCCGCGGTCGGTGAACTTGACCGCGTTGTCCAGCAGGTTGAGCAGCACCTGGCGCAGCCGGGTGTCGTCCACCCGGATGGTGCTGGGCAGGTGCGGCGAGTGCTGGTGGACGAACTTCACGTCCGGTTTCTGTCCGGCCTTGACGCGGATGATGTCGGCGATGCCTTGCAGGAATGCCGGCAGGTCGACATCGGAGGGAAAGAGTTCGAGCTTGCCGGCCTCGATCTTCGCCAGGTCGAGGATGTCGTTGATCAGGGTCAGCAGGTGCTCGCCACTTTGATGGATGGCGGTCACCGCGCCGATCTGGCGCGGACTCAAGGACTGATCGAGCTGGAGGATCTGCGAGAAGCCGAGGATCCCGTTGAGCGGCGTGCGCAGGTCATGGCTCATGTTGGCCAGGAACGCACTCTTGGCCCGGTTGGCCACCTCGGCCCGGTCCTTGGCTGCAACCAGTTCGGCGGTACGCTCCTTGACCAGCTCCTCGAGGTGGTCCCGGTGGCGCCGAAGCGTTTCCTCGACACGCTGCCTTTCGACCACCTCGGCCCGCAAGGCATCGACGGCGCGGGCCAGCTCCGCCGTGCGTGCGACGACCCGCTGTTCCAGTTCGTCATGGGCTTGCCGCAGCGCCTCTTCTGCCTGGCTGCGACCGATCGCATAGCGAATCGCCCGGATCAACGTGGCGCTGTCCACGTGGCCTTTGACGAGATAGTCCTGGCTGCCCGACTGCAGCGCCTGGACCGCGACCTCCTCGTCTGTCAGGCCACTCAGCACGACCAGCGTGGGCACATTGCGCCCGAGTTCGAAAAACAGCCGCAGGGTGTCGAGCCCCGAACTGCCGGGCAAGCCGAGGTCGAGCAAGACGACGTCGGCACCGCTGGCGTGGAGCCGCTCGATGCCGCTCGGCAGATCCTCAGCCCACACCAGATCGAACATCAACCCCTTTGGGCGCCCCTCGGCCAGCATCAAAGAGATCAACTTCGCGTCGGCCGGGTTGTCCTCGATCAGAAGGACTTTGATGGGAAGGGGCATCGCATCTCACCTCGGCGGAAGGTTCACGACGGTGAGCCAGAAATCTTCGATGGATTGAACGATGCGATTGAACTGGTACAAGTCAACCGGCTTGGCCACGTAGCAGTTCGCATTGAGCCGGTACGCGCGCAGCACGTCCTCCTCCGCCTGCGAGGTGGTCAGCACGACCACAGGGATGAGTTTCAGCGCGCCGTCCGATTTGATGATCGACAAGACCTCGCGGCCATCCATCTTCGGCAGGTTCAGGTCGAGGAGGATGAGATCGGGCCGCGGTGCATCCTGGTACGGCGGGCGCTTGTACAGGAAGTCCAGCGCAGCGACACCGTCCGTGACAACGTGTAACCGGGTCAACAGCTTGTCGCCCTTCAGCGCCTCGCGCGTGAGCCGCACGTCGCCGGGGTTGTCTTCGACCATCAGGATCTCGAGGGCCCTGAATGCTTCGATGCCTGCTGTCATGGCCGGTCTCCTGGTCGCCGCTCGTGCGAATCATTCAGGCCACTATAGACCTAGTTGACACGCCTGGCCCATGGGGTGGGCCCCTGACTCCCCCGATCGCGGGCCCACCTTCGACACCGGAACCATCGACGTCCAGCGGGCCAACCCGCCCTGCGCTGCCATGGGCGAGAGGCCCCCTTCCCTCGAATTGTGCAGAACTGATGCTTCATTTCACGCGTTTGATCAGAACTGATTGAAGTGAACATTAGTACCGTCCGAAGACAGAGGGAATCGGCAATCCGATCGTCCTCGCCCGATTCCTCCTGGCTGATCTCGTGATCACCCAGGTGTGAACGCCTCCTCGTGACGATCATCGATTGCCGCAACGCGGACCTTCCGGGACAGCCCTGATCGACCGAATTGCACTGGACACACAGGTCCCAGCTTCATGACCTGTGCGCGATGCGGCTCGCGATCAGTCACCGGCCGCGTGGAGACACCCTTGAACGCTTTCAACAACCTGAGAATCGGCAGCCGGCTAGGCATCGCCTTTGCCCTGTGCGTGGCCGTGATGCTCGCACTCGTGGTCACGGCGAAGTACGGCCTGGGTCATGTGCGCGACGACATCGACCTGATCAACAAGGACCGCTACCTCAAGGTGCGCTGGGTCACGGACATCAAGGATGACGTGAACCTGGTTGTCCGCTCGGCACACAACCTGGTGATCCACACCCATGTGAACGAGCGTGCAGCCGACTTCAAGGAAATCGAAACGGCGCGTCCACGCATCACCGAGACCTTCAAGAAGATCGAGGCGCTGCTCGTCAACGAGGAGGCCAAGAAGCTCTTCGCGGACGTCCAGTCCCAGCGCCAGAGTTTCTTGCGCGAACTCGCCGTGCTGGAGCAGTTGGCGCGTGGCGACGACAACGCCAAGCTGCGTGTCCAGCTGCTCGAGAAGCTCCGGCCGGAGCAACACGCGTACATGAAGGCGCTCGGTGCGTTCGTCGACGTGCAGGAGCAGCGGATGATTGACTCGGGTGACGAAGCGGCGCGTACCGTGACACAGACGTCGACGATGATGATCATTGCCGCGCTGATTGGCGCCAGCGTGGCGGTCGTCGCGGCATGGAGCACCACCGTATCCATCACCCGGCCCATCAACCAGGCCGTGCAGGTGGCACGAACCGTCGCGGCAGGCGACCTGACCTCCCGGATCGACGTGACACGCAAAGACGAAACCGGCCAGCTGCTCGACGCGCTGAAGGCCATGAACGACAGCCTGGTGGGGATCGTCCATCAAGTTCGCCAGAGCAGCGACAGCATCGCGACCGGCTCCGGCCAGATCGCCACCGGCAACCAGGACCTGTCCCAGCGCACCGAGGAACAGGCGTCCAACCTGCAGCAGACCGCGGCGTCGATGGAGCAACTGACCAGCACGGTCAAGATCAATGCCGAGGCCGCACGCCAGGCCGCACAACTCGCCCTGTCGGCCAGCGGCGTGGCGGCCAAGGGCGGTGAAGTGGTCGGCCAGGTGGTGGGGACGATGGAGCAGATCACGAGCGCCAGCAAGAAGATCGCCGACATCATCGGCGTCATCGACGGCATTGCCTTCCAGACCAACATCCTCGCGCTCAACGCGGCAGTGGAAGCGGCCCGGGCCGGCGAGCAGGGCCGCGGGTTCGCCGTGGTGGCCAGCGAGGTGCGCAGCCTCGCGCAGCGCAGCGCCCAGGCCGCCAAGGAGATCAAGCAGCTGATCAACGACAGCGTCGAGAAGGTCGAGACCGGCAGCAGGTTGGTGGGCGATGCCGGCAGCACGATGGACGACATCGTGGTCCAGGTGAAGCGGGTGACCGACCTCATCAGCGAGATCGGCGCGGCCACGCTCGAGCAAAGCACCGGCATCGGCCAGATCGGCGACGCGGTGACCCAGCTCGATCAAGTCACGCAGCAGAACGCCGCGCTGGTGGAAGAGTCGGCCGCCGCCGCGGAAAGTCTCAAGCAGCAGGCCAATCAGTTGGTGCAGGCGGTGGCCATCTTCACGCTCGGTGCATCGCCGGCCGCGCAGGCAACGATGACACGCGCGCACCCGTCGGCCGGCAAGGCACCCGCGCCTCGCCCGGTCAGCAAACCGGCCGCCGCACCGGGCAAGGGTGTGAAGCCCAAGCCAGCCGCGGACGTGTCCACCGCCAAGGACGAGGACTGGGCCTCGTTCTGATCGGCCGCCGTGCGGCACCGGCGCCGCCAGGTGCCGCACGGACCACGGGAACTACACGACCGCCGCGTCGAAGCGGCGGCGCGCCTCCAGGATGGACGGATGGTGCTGTGTGGCCCATCGGGTCAGCCCGACCAGCGGTGTCATGATGGATTGGCCCAGGTCGGACAACCGGTAGTCGACGCTGGGCGGCTTGGTGGCATAGACGTGGCGCTGAACGAGGCCGTCGCGCTCCAGATCGCGCAGCGATTGCGTCAGCATGCGCTTCGAGATGTCAGGCACGGCCCTGTGCAGCTGGTTGAAGCGCGTGGGGCCGGCTTGCAGGGTCAGCAGGATCAGCGCCGTCCATTTGGTGCTGACGTGGTCCAGCACATCACGCACCGGACAACGCGCAGGATCGGGCGCGTCTGCAGACGGCACCGCGGTGACGGGCAGGTTACCTGGAACTACCTTGGGCACGGTTGGCTGCCTCCTTCTCAATCCCTGGGAAGGTCTCCAGAATGGGCTCCCTTCTGACTTGAGTATCCCCCATGTCCCTGCCCCATTCCGATGCACTGAACGCTAGTCACCATGCCCGTCGCCGCCGGCCGATGAGTCGGGTGTCGCAATGGGCCGCCGCGGCCTTGTTCCTGGTCGGGCCGATGGTCCAGGCACAGGACGCGGTGATCCCGGTCCGGGATGCCGAATCACTGTTCACCAGCCCGGATCCCCGGCTGCATGCCAACAAGCAGGTGGTCTACCACATCATCCGCAACCTGCTGGAGTCCGGCCGATGGGACCAGGCCGGCTTCTTCCTGACGGATCGCTACGTGCAGCACAACCCGAATGCCGCGTCGGGCCTGGCCAGCGTCGTGCACTACTTCGTCAACGTCCTGAAGGTCCAGCCCAAGCCGCTGCCGGAGCGCATCACGACGCCGATCGTGGCCGTGATGGCCGAGGGCGACCTGGTCACCGTGATGTACCCACGCACGGTCAACGGCCCGGCGGGCCAATACACCACCACCTGGTTCGACACGTGGCGCATCCGGGACGGCAAGGCCGACGAGCACTGGGACCCGGCGCTGAAGGACCAGGCGGCACCCTGAACCGGGCGGTCTTGAGGCTCATCGCGAAACCTCTGTCAGACCGCCACCAGCTTGCCGCGAAAGGTGTAGCCGACCTTCGCCTCGGAATGCAGGGGCACTGTCGAGGAGGTGGCGCGTTCGATGCGCCGGCGCAAGCGGTAGATGGCCGCGTGCAGGACGTTGTCGGCCTCCGTCGCCGGGTCGCGGCCGAGGCGCTCGCACAGGGTGGTGCGCGTGACGGTGGCCCCGTCCGCGGCGACAAAGCACTCGACCAGTACCAGGTCATTGCTGCTCAGGTCGATGCGCGCGCCATCGGGGGCGATCACTTTCTGCGCCATGCGGTCGAGCCGCCACACGGCGACCTGCGAGCGGCCGGATTCCACGCGCCGGTGCACCGCTTCGATCGCCAGCGCCACCTGTTCGAAGCGCACCGGTTTCATCAGGTACATGTCTGCGCCGGCCCGCAGGACGGCCTCGAACACGTCGGACCCGACGCGCCCCGACACCACCACGATGCCCGCGGGCCCCTTGCGCCGGATCAGCCGGATCAGGTCGACGCCGTCCACGCCGGGCAGGTTCAGGTCAACGACGAAGAAGTCGCATTCGTAGGCGTCCCGTGCCGTGAGGAACTCGTCACTGTCGGGGAAGACGCGAACGCGGACGCCCCGCTCCTCCAGGAACTTGCTGAGGTACTCCGCGTACTCGCGGTCGTCGTCGATGATGGCCAGCGTGGAAGGCAGCATGGTCGGTCTGGAAGGAGGTCAATCAGTTGCCCGCGAGTGGATCACACCTCGACGCCTTGTGGAATGAGCACCCGCACGAGGCTGCCGCGCGGCATGTCCGGCACGAATTCGATGCTGCCGTGGTGCCGTTCGACCACCCTCCGCGCAATGTACAACCCGAGACCCGCGCCGGTGGTTGCCCGCGTGTTCGTGCCGCGCGTGCCCTTGTCGAACACACGCGGCAGCAGTTCCGCGGGAATCCCGTCACCCTCGTCCTGCACCTCGAAGACGATCGCCAGCGGATCCTCGGAATCGCAGATGCGCAACCGCACCGGCGACCCGGGTGGCGAGTAGGCCAGCGCGTTGAACAGCAGGTTGCTCAGCGCCAGGCGCATCAGGACCGGCTGCAGCTGCACGGTGCGCGCCTCGGTCAACGACTCGATCGCGACACGCGGACGGTCTTCCACCGCGATGTCGCGGAAAACCAGGCCGACCAGCGTGTGGAGGTCGGTGTCGACGATCACGTCGCCGGCACCGGAGGTCAGCAGGGTCGCTGCGGCCAATGCGTTGTTGAGCGTGCCGATGACGTGGTCCAGCACGTGTTGCGCGCGTGCGAGCGGCGTGCGCGCGCCCGCCACAGGTTGGCTGCCCGAGGCGGCAATGGCCGACGAAGCACTCTCCAAGGCGGCGGACGCATTGTTCAGCGGCTGCCGCACCTCGTGGGCCAGCATCCGCAGCATGTCCTCGCGCTCGGACAGCATCTGGTCTCGTTCCTCGAGCAACCGGCGAAGCCCCTCCGAGACGCCCTCGGCCTTCAAGCGCACCTCCTTCTCGATCGCGAGTTCCTGCGTGCGCAGCAACTCGCGTTTCATCGCCTCCTCGGCCTGCCGGCGTCCGATGGCGTAGCGGATCGCCCGGAGCAGCAAGGGGCCGTCCACCTGCGCCTTGACGAGATAGTCCTGAGCACCTGACTCCAACGCCTTGACGGCGACGTCCTCATCGGTCAACCCGCTCAGGACAACGAGCGTGGGCACGGCACATCCTTGCGCGAACAAACGCTGCACCGTGGCCAACCCCGTGCTCTCGGGCAGGCCGAGGTCGAGGAGCACGACGTCGATACCTCCCCCGTGCAGGCGCTCCACCCCCGCGGACAGGCCGGTCACCCAGGTCAGCTCGAATGCCCATCCCTTGGCCTGCGCGAGCAGGCTGGTGATCCTGCTGGCGTCGGCAGGGTTGTCTTCGATCAGCAGAATCTGAAGCGGCTGGGTCATGGTGTGTTCATCGGCGTGTTTCGGGTTCCTTGAACTGCATCACCAGATCGAGAATGGCCTTGGGCTGGAACCGGTCCGCCAAGTCGCGGAGCCGGCGTGCGAAAGGCTCGTAGGCAGGGCCCAACGCGGCGAGATGGTCTGCTTGCGCCCGGATGCTGCGCATGTCGCCGATCTGGGCCAGCCGGAACAGGATTTCGATCTCGTGCGCGGGGGGCGGCACGAGGGGCGCCGCCGCTTCGGCAGCCACTGGTTTCGATGCCTCCGCGATCCAGGTCAGCTTCAGCAGCGCGCCGATCACGTCGAGCAGGTGCGCCAGGTGGATCGGCTTGGCGAGGAAGGCGTTGGCGCCGGCGGCCAGGTGGTGCTGCTGGTCCACCGCCGCGGCGCTGGCTGACACGGCAATGATCGGCACGCCGTCGAGCGCCGGCAGTTGGCGCAGGCGCTTGGTTGTCTCGAGGCCATCCATCACCGGCATCACGCTGTCCATCATGATCAGGTCGGGTCGTTGCACTTGCACCTGCTGCAGGCACGTCTCGCCATTGTCCGCCTCAGCCATCTTGAAGCCAAGGGGAGACAGGAAGTCGATCAGCAGCTGGCGGTTGGCAGCAACGTCATCGACCACCAGCACGGTATTGCGCCGGCCCTGGTAGCCGATCGGGCGTGGCCGCTGGGACGGCATCGTGCGCTCGCGCTCGATCGTGGCCGTGGGCAGGTCCATGTCGATCCAGAAGCGGCTGCCAGCGCCGTCGCGGCTCTCGAACTGGATGTCGCTGCCCATCAGACGCACCAGCTGGCGACTGATCGACAGGCCCAACCCGGTACCGCCGAAACGGCGTTGCACGTTCGCGGCCTGCTCGAAGGGCTCGAAGATGCTCGCTTGCTGGGCGTCTGGAATGCCGATGCCGCTGTCTTGCACTTCAAAGCGCAGGCGCACGCCAGTGGCACTCGCGCCCAGGGTTCGCACCCGCAGGGTCACTTGACCCCGTTCGGTGAATTTCACCGCGTTGCTCAACAGGTTCAGCAGCACCTGGCGCAGTCGCTTCTCATCGACACACACCACCTGCGCGACGCCGGGCTCGCCGTCGAAGTTGAACTGCAAGCCTTTCTCGTCGGCCTTGACCTTGATGATGTCCGTGATGGCGCGCAGGAATTCCGGCAGCGTGACCGGCTCCGCGTGCAGCTCGACCTTGCCGGCCTCGATCCTCGACAGGTCCAGGATGTCGTTGATCAGCGTCAGCAACTGCTCCCCGCCTTGCTGGATGATCCCCAACCCGCGGGCCTGGTGCTCGTTGAGCTTCGGATCGGCGAGCAGGATCTGCGCGAAGCCGAGGATGGCGTTGAGCGGCGTGCGCAGTTCATGGCTCATCGTGGCCAGGAAGGTGCTCTTGGACCGATTGGCCACGACGGCGGCATCCTTCGCCCGCTGTGCATCCGCGAACACCGTCTCCAGGTGCGCGATGGTTTCGGCCAGCCGCTGGGTCATCGTGTTGAAGCTCGTGGCGAGCACGCCGATCTCGTCTTGCGACGCCACTTCCGCACGGGCCGAGAGGTCGCCGGTGGCCACGCGCTCCGCCACGCCGGTCAAGCGCTGCACCGGCCCGACGATGCTGCGGCGGAACACCAAGGCCATCGCGACGCCGAGTGCGACGGCCACCAGTCCGCCGATCAGGGTCTGCGCACGAACGTCGTACAGGCTTTTCCGGGCCCGCGCCAGTTCGCTCCGCAGTTGAGCCTGCTGCCGCGTGGTCAGCTTGGCGAGCAAGCCGATCATGGCCTCGGCCTGCGGGGCGACCTCGGTGCGATACAGGAACAGGTCTTCGAAGGCCTTTTCGCCGTTGAGGATGCCGATGAGTTGCAACGCGAGGTCCGCCACGAGCGCCCGGTAGCGGGCGATGGCATCGAGCCGGGTGCGCTGCTCGGCCGAGAATTGCGGGCGTTTGGCCAGAAGCGCGTTCCAGACCGCGGCATTGGTTGCCAGCTGCGGGCCGTAGGAGAGCTTGAAATTGAGTTCGCCGGAGGTGGCGTAGGCCATCAAGTTGGTGGCCATGGCATCGAACGAGGTCTGGAAAGCCAGCAGATCCGACATCAGGCCGCGGTTCCGCGGCGAAGCGTCACGGGTCTTCTGCAGGCCGATGATGGCATCGATCTCGTCGAGGATCCGCACCCGCAGCGCCTGCAGGTCGACCCGCGCGATGCGAAGCGCGGGGCGATTCTTCAGCGGGTTGTCGTGCAGGTCGAACAGCTGCTGGGGCAGCGTGACCCAACGTTGGTAGGTCTGGGTGAGTTCGGTGAGCCACTTCGCCTCATCGGCTTCGGGCCAGCTGCGGGACATGGCCTGCAGCGAGGCCAGGCTCTTCTCGAACTCGTTCCGGGCGCCATGGTATTGCTCGATGTCCAGCGGATCGCTGAGCACCAGGTAACCGCGCACGTGCAGCTGCATCTTCAGCAAGCTGGCCTGCGCCTGTTCCGATGCGATCCATGCCGGACCGCGCACCTCCTCGGTGAGAACGATGTCATCCGTCGCGTTGCGCCCCGCCACGAAGGCCAGCAAGACGACCATCAGCGTGACGGCGGCCAAGGCAGCAAAGGCCAGCGTCAGTTTGCTGCCCACCCCGAGGGGCATGATGCGCCGTACGCTGCGCACCGTCATGGCAAACCGAGCGCGCTCCGGTACGCGCGCCGCTGCGCGTCGCGCCCGACGCGCAGGGTAATTTCCTCGAAGTCGACGGCGGTGGCCCTCAGCGCCGCGTCCGGACGCACCTGGCCCGACACCGCTGCCGCCAGATGCAGGTTGAACGCCTGCAGATAGGTGTACGTGCCGGGAATTCGCAGATAAGGAAGCTGGAGCGGGTTGCTGAAGTTGACGAAATAGGCGTGCAGATAGTCGTGTACGTCGGCCTCGTTCCAACCCGCTTTCAGGTAGTCGCCGATCTTCGCGTTGCCGTCCGGGGGCAGGAAATGAAAGCGGCGTCCGGGATCGATGCCGTCCCAACCGCGCGCGGCATAGACCTTCGACTTCTCCATCGTCGCCATCAGGGCAAGCAGGTAATAGGTCGCCTCGGGAGACTTCGAATACCTGGAGATCACGCCGGCCCAGGACCCGCCCGTGGTATTGCCGACCCAATTGGGCGGATCGCTCTTCACCCACCGGCGTTGCGTGACATTGAAGTACTCCGCAACGCCCGGCAGGTGCGCCACACCGACCTTGCCCTTGACCTGGCTTCCCTCTTGCTGCGCCAGCGCCCCGAGGTCCCCCCAGCTGAAGGTCAACGCCGCACGACCCGACAGGAAGTGATCCCAACTCTTGCCGGACTCCCAGTTGAGCATCTCGCGCGGTCCGAACTGCACCAGGTCGACCAGCACTTCGAGCGCGCGCACGTGGCCAGGACTCTCGATCAGCGGCCTCATGTTTTGTGGGTCGAACCAATAGCCCTTGGGATTGGTCGGGCCGATCACGAAGGCCGCCGACAACGACATGAAATGGAACATTCCCTGGTTGCCGGCCTTCAGCGCCAGGGTGAGCCCGTGGTCAGGCACACGGTCCCCGTTCAGGTCGCGGCCATTGAAGTACTCGGCAATGTCGCGGAACTGGGCCCAAGTCGTGGGCACGTCGAGCGCATGGCCGTACTTCCGCTGGAAGTCTTGCCGATGCTGCGGATCGGCCAGGAGGTCCCGGCGGTAGTACATGACCTGGCCGTCGTGGTCATTGGCAACCATGTACTTCTTGCCGCCATAGGACAGCAGGGCTTGCGGGGCGGGGAGCACGTCATGGATGTTCCACGCCGGAAAGCGCGGGTCGTGGAGGTACCGGTCGTAGGAGACGACATGATCCCCCGCCACCAACTCGCCCAGCCACCATGCGCTCGCCAGGAGCGCGTCGTATTTGCCGGCACCCTTGGTCACGTCGGAGTAGAAGGTTTCGAAGAGGTCGAGGGGACGCACCTCGACGATCTTGAGCGTGGCCCCGGTCGCGGCCTCGAACTCCTCCTTCAACTCCGGAACGGACACGGCGACCACGCTGTGCGGCAACAGCAACGTCACGGTCTTGCCTGCGAACGGGCAACTGCCGGGTTTGCAGGGCGGCACCACCCGCGGCGGAACGATGTCGTTCGGCTTGACCACGGTGACCGCGGAACTCCTGGGCGGCTGCGCGTCCGACGCCGCCGGTTCGGCGGCCGCCCAGATCGGGACGGCCAGGAACAGCCCGAGAACCCCGATCCACCTGGTTTTTCGGCCCTCGTACATCGGTTCGTGCGCGGTCTGCATAGGTTTAAGTCAATTCATGGCAGCGATCTGCAGGGTGCTGGCGCCGAACCCTCAAGCACTGATGCATCGAAAATCAAGCCTGGAACACTGCACTAGAACTCCATCGACGCCCGGTAGGCGTGCCGCTGCCGATCGCGCCCGAGACGGATGGTGATTTCCTCGAAGTCGATGGCAGTCGCCTTCAGCGCAGCCTCCGGACTCAGCTGCCCGCGCACCGCTTCCGCCAGGCGGATGTCGAGCGCCTGCCAATAGCTGAAGGCGCCAGGAATGCGCAGATAGGGGAACTGGAACGGGTTGCTGAAAGTCTGGAAATAGGCATTCGTGTAATCGCGGATGTCGGCTTCGTTCCACCCGGCCTTCAGATACGTCTCGATCCGCCCGGTGCCATGGGGCGGCAGGAAGTGATAGTAGCGCCCGAGGTCTAGGCCGTCCCAGCCGCGCACCGCGTACACCTCGGACTTCTCCTTGGTGGCCATCAGTGCCAGCAAGTAATAGGTGGCTTCGGGTGCTTTCGAGTACTTGGAAATCACCCCCGCCCATGAACCACCCGTGTTGTTGCCCACCACATTGACCCCTTCGGTCTTGACCCATCGGTGCTGCACCAAGCTGAAGTATTCGCGGGTTCCCGGCATGGGTGCCGTGCCGATCCTGCCCTTGACCTTGCTGCCTTCTTGCTGGGCCAAGGCCCCGAGGTCACCCCAGCTGAACGCCAGTGCGGCGCGACCGGTGAGAAAGTGATCCCAGCTTGTTCCCAGGTCGGCGGTGAGCATGTCCTTCGGCCCGAATGGCACCAGGTTCACCAACGTGGAGAGCGCCTGCACATGGCCCGCACTTTCGATCAATGGCTTCATGGTCTGCGGATCGAACCAATAGAGCTTGGGGTTGTCTCGCCCGATCACGAAGGGTGCCGACAAGGACATGAAGTGGAACATGGCCTGGCCGCCGGCCTTCAGGGCCATCGTCACGCCGTTGTCGGGAATGCCGTCCGCATTGAGGTCCTTGCCGTTGAAGTATTCGGCGACGTCGTGGAACTGCGCCCAGGTGGCAGGCACGGTCATCGGGTAACCGTACTTCCGCTTGAACGCCGCCTGGTGCTGCGGATCGGACAACAGGTCTCGCCGGTAGTACATCACCTGGCCGTCGTGGTCGTTGGCCACCATGTACTTCTTGCCCCCGTAGAAGAGCAGGTTTCGGGGGGCTGGCAACACGTCGTCGACGTTCCACTTGGGAAAGCGCGGATCGTTGTAGTACTTGTCGTAGGACATGATGTAGTCGCCGGCCACCAGGTCTCCCACCCACCAGGCCCCGGCAATCGACGCGTCATACGCGCCAGCACGGCTGCTCGCATCGGAGATGAAGTTCTCGAAATGCTCGTTGTGTGGGGCTTGGACGATCTCGAGCGTGGCGCCGGTCGCGGCTTCGAACTCCGCCTTCAACTCCGGGATGGCATGGGCAATCGTGCTCTTCGACACGATCACCGTGACCTTCTGGCCCGCAAACGGGCATTTGCCGGGCTTGCAGGGCGCCACCACACGCGGCGGAACCACGTCACCAGGTTTGACCACGCTGGCATCGACCCCTGGTTGCACCTTGAGTTTCCAGCCCTCGCGGCGCCCGTTCGACCTGGATTCGGGTTGATCGGCCGCAACCGAGATGGAGGCGAGCAAGAGCCCGATCACCCCCCAGGGCCACCGGATCCTCCCATCCTTGCCAGCGCGCGCGTGGCAAGGGCGCGCACCGGAACGGGTGCCGTTGAACACTCGCATGCTAGAACCCCAGCGAAGCGCGGTAGGCCCGCCGTTGCTGGTCTCGCCCGAGGCGAATGGTGATTTCGTCGAAGTCGACGGCCGCGGCCTTCAACGCCACCTCCGGCGTCAACTGCCCCGCCACGGCCTCCGCCAAGTGCACGTCGAGCGCCTGCCAGTAGCTGTAGGTGCCCGGAATGCGGAGATAGGGAAACTGCAGCTTGTTGTTGAAGTTCTCGAAGTACGCATGCAGGTAGTCCCGCACGTCGACTTCATCCCAGCCTGCGTCCAGGTAGGTCTTGAGCTGCCCGCTGCCGTCGGGTGGCAGGAAGTGGTAGGTGCGCCCCGGATCGATGCCATCCCAGCCGCGCACTGAGTACACCACTGATTTTTCCTTGGACGCCATCAGCGACAGCAGGTAGTAGGTGGCCTCCGGCGCTTTCGAAAACTTCGAGATGACACCCGCCCAGGAACCACCGGTGGTATTGCCCACGATGTTGGGCTGCGCGGTCTTGACCCACGCGCGCTGTGCCACGCTGTAGTACTCGGTGGTACCGGGCAGCGGCGCGGAAGCGATCTTGCCCTTGATCTTGCTGCCTGGCTGCTGCGCCAGAGCGCCCAGGTCGCCCCAGGTGAAGGTCAGTGCGGCACGTCCCCCCAGGAAGTGGTCCCAGCTTTGGCCGAGGTCCCAGTTGATCATGTCCTTCGGACCGAACTTGACCAGATCGACCAGCGCCGACAGCGCACGCACATGGCCCGGGCTTTCGATCAGCGGCTTCATGTCCTGCGGATCGAACCAGTACATCTTGGGATTGTCGGGTCCGATCACGAATGGCGCCGAGAACGACATGAAATGGAACATGCCTTGGGCACCGACCTTCAGGTGCATGGACAGCCCGTGATCCGGCGTGGTGTCGCCGTTGAGGTCCTTGCCATTGAAGTACTCGGCCACATCCCTGAACTGGGCCCAGGTCTTGGGCACGTCCAGCGGATAGCCGTACTTCTGCCGGAACGCCGCCTGGTGTTGCCGGTCGGCCAGCAAGTCGCGCCGGTAGTACATGACTTGGCCATCGTGGTCGTTGGCAACCATGTACTTCTTCCCCCCGTAGGAAAGCAGGCTGCGCGGCGCAGGCAGGATGTCTTCGACGCGCCATTTCGGGAAGCGCGGATCGTTGTAGTACTTGTCGTAGGGGATGATGTAGTCACCGGTCACGAGTTCACCCAGCCACCAGGCCCCGGCATACGCGGCGTCGTACTTGCCGCCCCGGTTCGTCAGGTCGGAGATGAAATGGGGGAACAGATCCTGGTGGGAAAGCTGCACCAGATTGAGCTTCGCGCCGGTGGCCTCCTCGAACTCACGCTTCAATTCCCCGAGCGCGCCTTCGTTGGATTCCTTCACGATCAGCATCGTCACGCTCTGGCCGGCGAACGGGCATCGCCCGGGTTTGCAGGGGGGCACGACCCGCGGTGGAACGATGTCACCGATGGCCACCGTCGACGTCTTGTAGGCCTCTCGCTTCTTGGGCGGTTCCGCCGCCAAGGCGGTCACGGCGAACGCCGCGGCCAACATCGCCATCCAACTCGTTCTTCCGTTCATGGAGTGCTCCTGTCAGTTTCCCGGCGCGCCGCCCTTGGCGATCCATTCAAGACCGACAGGCAGCGCATGCCCCATGGTCAGACATGATCGTCATCATGATCCATCGTCCGGGGTACGAGGGATCGTGAACCTGAACACCGATCCCTCCGAAGGGACCGACTCCACCCAGATGCGGCCGCCGTGCCGCTCGACGATCTTCTTGCACAGCGCCAGGCCGATGCCCGTTCCAGGGTACTCGCGGCGGCCATGCAGCCGTTGGAACAGCACGAAGATGCGTTCGAAGTACTCGGGCGCGATGCCGATGCCGTTGTCGCTCACCACGAAGCACCAGCCCGCATCGGTGCGCTCGGCCTCGATGCGCACCTCCGGCCGCAGGTCGCCACGGAACTTGATCGCGTTGCAAATGAGGTTCTGGAACACGTGGCCGAACTGCGTGGTGTCGGCCATCACCACCGGAAGCGGGCCTCGCGTGATGCGGGCGCCACTTTCGTCGATCGCCACGCGCAGGTCGGAGATCACCGTATCGACGAGGGCCGCGCTGTCCGTGGGCGCGAGCGGACGGGCCTTGGTGCCGACGCGCGAGTAGGCCAGCAAGTCGTTGATCAGGTTCTGCATGCGCTTCGCCCCGTCGACGGCGAAACCGATGAATTCGTCGGCCTCGGCGTCGAGCTTTCCCTGGTAGCGGTCCGCCACCAGTTGCAGGTAGCTGGCTACCATGCGCAGCGGCTCCTGCATGTCGTGCGACGCCACGTAGGCCAGCTGTTCGAGTTCGGTGTTGGAGCGCTGCAGCGCCTCCTGCGTCTGCTCGCGCGTGGCGATTTCCTGCAACAGCTGGGTGTTCTGCGCTTCCAGTCGAAGGCGCAGTGAGCGCAATGCCAGGTGGGTGCTGATGCGCGCCAGCACTTCAGCGCCATTGATCGGCTTGGTCACGTAGTCGACCGCACCGACTTCGAAGCCGGTCAGCTTGTCGGCCGTGTCGGTCAGCGCCGTCATGAAGATCACCGGGATGTCGCGCGTGCTCTCGTTCGCCTTCAGGTGACGACACGCCTCGAAGCCATCCATGCCCGGCATCAGCACGTCCAGCAGGATCAGGCTCGGTTGGACAAGCAGGGCGCGCTCGATGCCCTCCTGGCCGCCCTGCGCAACGACGGTGCGGTAGCCATGGTTTTCCAGGTGCCGGCCCACCACCTCGAGGTTGGCCGGGACGTCATCGACGATGAGGATCGTCTTTGTGCCTGATTCCGTTGCCTCGAGCGAGCGCATTCACAACTCCATCCACAAGCCCTACACCCCAGTCTAGACCTCCTGCATGCCCTTGGAACCTGCCACGAACCCTTGGCGTACACCCGGCCTAGGGGGGGCATCGCTCCCCTTCCCTCGGTCCTCGCGAGGGATTTGCGTCGCGCGACAAGATTGTGTGAATAGCCTGATGGCCCTTGCGGCGACGTCAGATCCACCCCAACGCCTGGACCAGCCTCCTGCCCAGCCCGGTCTTCCACCCCGTGTAGGGCGGGTAGAACAGGCTCACCAGCGTCATCCGCCCCGCGGCCAGCACCGCGCGCTCGTGCGAGAACGCTTTGAAGCCGAACACGCCGTGCGCACTGCCGATGCCGGAGTGGTTCACGCCGCCGAACGGCAGCCCCGCATGCGCGTACTGCTGCATGCAGTGATTGACGCAAACGCCGCCCGAACTCGTCTGCTCGATCACCCGCGCAGCGGTACGCTTGCGTTGGCTGAACAGGTACAGCGCCAGCGGCTTGGGCGCGGCGTTGACGCGGTGGATCACCGCGTCCAGCGTATCGAATGTCTCGATCGGCAGCACCGGGCCGAAGATCTCCTCGCTGGCCATGCGCGCCTCGGCCGGCACATCGCCGAGCAGCGTGGGCGCTACATAGCGCGCCGCGGCATCGTGGGCACCGCCGGCCAGCACGGTCGCGCCGCGCGCATGCGCGTCGTCGATCAGTGCACCCAGGCGCCCGGCATGGCGAGGGGTGATCATGCGGGCCAGATCGGGGCTGGCAGCGACGGCCGCATCGCTCGCGCCGTAGCGCGCTTCGATCGTCTCCCGGCAACGCTGCACGAAGCGCTCGCGCACACTGCGGTGCACGAACACGTGGTCCGGCGCAACGCAGGTCTGGCCGGCGTTGGTGAGCTTGCCCCAGAGGATCAGATCGGCTGCGCGCTCCACATCGGCCGTCTCGTCGACGATCGCCGGCGACTTGCCGCCCAGTTCCAAGGTCACGGATGCCAGGTGCTGCGCAGCGGCCGCCATGACGATTTTCCCGACCGCCGGCGAGCCGGTGAAGAACACATGGTCGAAAGGCAGCGCGAGCAGGTGCTGCGCGGTCGCGGCGCCGCCCTGCACCACGGCGATCTCGGCTGGGTCGAACACCTCGGCGATGAGTTCGGCGACCACTGCGTTGACGTGCGGCGTGAACTCCGAAGGCTTCAGGATGACCGTGTTGCCCGCCGCGATGGCCGACACCAGCGGCCCCAGCAGCGTGTTCACCGGGTAGTTCCACGGGCCGATGATCAGGCATCGGCCGCGCGGCTGGCAGAGCACGCGGGCCGTGGTGCCGAGCGTCGTCAGCGTCGCGGCCACGCGCCGTGGACGCATCCAGCGTGCGAGATGGGAGATCGCGTGTCGCGCCTCGTCGGCCACCGGCAGCAGCTCGGTCAAGTCGACCTCCAGCGGCGGTTTTCGCAAGTCGGTCTCGAATGCTGCCATCCAGGCCTCGCGCCGCTGCAGCAAGGCGTCGCGCAGCCGCCTCAGCTTGTGGATGCGCTGCTTTGCCGTCGACTCGCGCAAGGCGAGCGCGGTGGGCGCCTGGCGCTCAAAGAGGTGCTGGATCAGTTGAGGTGTCGTGTCGTCGATGGGCAGCAAGGCAGGCCTTTCTGGAGAGCCGACGAGGCACCGGCGATCAGGACCACCTTGCCGCGGATCGTCATCGCGCGCCCGTCATGATGGGTGACGCGCCGCTGCGCCGCGTCACCAGCAGCAGCACCGCTGCGGTGATCGCGAACCCGGCGCTGAGCAGTGGTACCGCCGCTGCGTTCTCGCCCTCGACGATGAACGACGCCGTCAGCGGTCCGAATGCGCTGCCCAGCAGCTGCGCCGCCGGCACCAGCCCGGCCAGGCGCCCGCTGGCATCGGCGCGGAATGCCAGCCCGATGTGGAACGGCAGCATGAACAGCCAGACGAAGCCGAACAGCGCGCAGCCGATCGCGAAGTTGAGCATGTTGCCGCCCGGCAACTGGTGAATCGTGGTCGTCACGGCCGCCAGCACGATGGAGCATGCGGCCAGCGTCGGCGCCACGGCCAGGCGCCGCACCGCGAACGAGGCCACGCTGCCGCCCACCACCTGCATCGCCAGCACCGCGGCGATCAGCGTTTGCGCGCCGCGCGCATCGAAACCGGCGGCCTTGCCCAGCGGTTCCAGGTAGGCCCAGAACGAGCCCAGCGTCGCGAGCTGCAGGAACACGACCGCCAGCGGCAGCAGCGTCGCCATCGACCAGCGAAAGCCCGAGAGCGCTGGCGGCGCCAGTGGCGCGAGCCGTTCGGGCTGCCCGAACGCCAGCAGGCACGGCAGCAGCGCGAGCACGCCCAGCGCCGCAAAGCCCCCCTGCCAGCCCCAGTGCGGGATGACCACGTTGGCCAGCAGCGCACCGAGCGCCGCCTGCGCAAGGGTCTGCGCCACGAAGAAGATGCCGGCGACGCGCGGCGGGTTCGCCGTGCGCACGACGACCCCGGTCGCGCCCCAGATCAGCACGCCTTCGGCCAGGCCGGCGGCCGCGCGCACGGCCGTCATCGCCCCATCGCCGGTGGCCAGCAGCGTGAGCAGGTCCAGGCCCGAGGCGAGCAGCGCGGCGACGATCGTGATGAGCCGCAGGCGCGACCACGGCAACAGCGCGTCGCCGAGCACGACGCCGAGGCCGAGCGTGACGATCTCGGCCATCGCGACGATGCCCACGCCCTCGAGGCTGACCTGCTTCGCCTCGACGAGTTCGCCCAGCAGGATGGGCTGGATGCCCACCATGAGGACGCCGATGGTGCCGACGGCCAGTGCAGCGGCGACTTGCCGGGAGGTGATTTCCGGGGCGTGGTTCATCGACATGTGCGGCTTCCCTGTTTTCCTGCGTTGCGTGATCCGGTTTCAGTAACCCTTGGTCTCTTCGGGCAGCAGGCCTTGCGCGAAGCGCTGCTTGGCGCGCTGCTCGTCCTTGTGGAGCCGGCGGTTGGCGACCAGGCGCACGATCCAGGGCAAGGCACGCACGGGCCCGCCGCCCGCCACCGCCAGCACATAGGCCTTGGCACATTTCTCGAACAGCTCGGCGTTGAGCGCCAGCCGCATCGCGGTCATGCCCAGGCACACCGGCCGGCCCTGCACCATCAGCACATTGCCGCCCTGGCGCAGCGAGGGCGCCACCTCGTTCAACGCCGCGGCAGCCGGCCCCATGGGCCCCAGGTGACGCGCCTGTTCGTCGAAGGCCTGTGGCATCGCGCCGCCGAAGTCCGCGAGGCAGCGACCGAACGCTGCACCGCCCACGGCAATGGCGCCTGCATCGGCGCGCGCGCCGTAGGCCGCGGCGTGGACCTGGCTGTCGCCGGCCGCCGCGCCCAGCGGCACCCGCCGTGGTGCCGTGTCGGTTGCGAGGCCGAACCACATCGCGTCGCCTGCCGGGATGCGCAGCGACAGGCTGGCGCGTTCAGTCGCCAGCAGCTGCTTGGCCTGCAGCCGCTCGCGCAAGTCCAGCCAATGCTGTCGGAGCAACGCTTCGGTGGTCATCGCGTCAGACCAGCTTGAACACGTCTTCGAACCGGTTGAGCGCGTCATCGATGACCTCGTCGGTGTCGGCCAGGCTGGTGTAGACCCGGCTGCCGGCCAGCGTGATGAGGCCATGCGCAGTGTAGGCCGCACCCATCTCCTCCATCATGTGCCTGCGCTGCCTGGCCTCGTTCTTGACCCGCAGCAGCTTCAGGATGTTGCTCGTGTCCAGCAGCAGCACGCCGGAGGTCTGCAGGTGCACGATCGAGCCCAGGTTGTAGGTCACGTACGGCAGGCCCAGGCGCGCGATGATGGCTTCAAGCCCCTGGCACAGCCGGTCGCCGGCACGTCCGGCCACGCCCGCGGCGTCGGTGCGCTTCGCTTCGAGCAGCGCGTGGTAGCCGGCCACGCACGACAGCGGATTGGCCGAGAGCGTGCCGCCGACGAAGGCGCGCCGCGCCGTCGTGCCGATGCCACCGACCAGCAGCATCATCACGTCCTTGCGGCCGCCGATCGCGCCCGCCATCGGGTAGCCGCCGGTCAGGCACTTGCCGAGCACGGTGAGGTCGGGCGAGACGCCGAAGTAGGCTTGCGCGCCGCCCATGCCGATGCGAAAACCCGTGACCACCTCGTCGAAGATCATCAGGGCGCCGAATTCGTCGCACAGCGCCCTCACCTGCCGGTTGTAGTCCGGGTGCACCGGCCGCGTGCCGCTCTCGGGCCCGAGCGGTTCGAGCAGCACCGCCGCCGTGCCGCCGCGCAGGCGGTTGAGCTGCAGCTTGCGGCGCAGCGCGTCGAGGTCGTTCGGGTTGCACTCCTGCGTGTTGCCGGTGGCACCACGCGGGATGCCGACCGCCTCCATGCGCCCAGTGCCGGGCAGCCTCATGCCGTAGACGAGCTGGTCGCTCCAGCCGTGGTACGCACCGCCCACCTTGATGATCCACTTCTTCTTCGTGTAGGCGCGCGCCAGGCGCACCGCACCCATCACCGCCTCGGTGCCCGAGCCGAGCAACCGCACCATGTCGACCGCGGGCATGGACTGGCACACCAGCTCGGCGAGCTTGACCTCGTACTCGTGCAGCAGCCCCGTGACCGGGCCGCACGAGTCCAGCACCTCGTTGACCTTCTGGCGCACGACCGGGTGGTTCGAGCCCAGCAGTGTCGGGCCGCCGGCCTGCAGGAAGTCGATGTAGCGGTTGCCGTCCACATCGGTCATGTGGGCGCCATCGGCCTTCGTGATCGCGAGCGGGAACGGGTGGTTGAAGGCCAGGTTGTGCTGCACGCCACCGGGGATCACGGCCTTGGCCCGCTCGGCCAACCGCTTCGAGCCCTGGCAGCGGTCGTCGAAGTAGCGCATCACCTGCGGCATCTTGTCCGCACGAATGGGCCGCATCGGCTGCTTGACCAGGTCGTCGAAGCGGCGGTAGAGCTTGTCCACGTCGGGCCAGGCCGAGATGGCAGGACGCGGCGGGGTCGCCGACGCGGCGATGTGGACGGGTGCGAGGTTGCTCATGACGTGGGTGAAGTTCGTGAGGTGAGAGGGATGGATCAGCCCGCGAGTGCGTCCGTGACGCGTCGCAGGGCCGGCTGCCTGTGAGGTTGCTGCTCGGCACGCGCGGCGATCAGCCGCGTCAGGTGCGTGCGCGCCAGCGTCTCGAGGTCCTCGACCGCCTGCAATGCCGCCGAGGTGCTGGGGCCACAGCACAGCGCCCCGTGGTTGAGCATCAGGTAGGCGTTGATGTCGCCACGCAGCTTGCGCGCCAGCTTGGACGACAGCCAGCTGGAGCCCGAAGGCGCGTAGCCAACCATCGGCACGCGCACGCCCAGCGAGCGCTGGAGCGCGCCGGGTGGAACCTCGAGGTCCCGACCCAGCAGTGCGCAGGCGCTGGCCACCGGCTGGTGGGTGTGGATGCTCGCCTGCACGTCGGGTCGTGCGCGCAGCACGCGCGCATGCAGGCCGCTCTCGACCGACGGTGCGCGTTCGCCCTCGAGCGGCACCAGGTCCGACAGGCGCAGCACGCAGACGTCGGCCGCGGTCATCGTCAGGTAGTCGGTGGCCGAGGGCGTGACGGCGATGCGCGTCGCATCGATGCGAAGCGCGATGTTGCCGCCGGTTCCGGAGAAGTGACCGCGTTGCGACAGCTCGACGCACAGGTCGACGACAGTCTGGCGGATGGGCAATGTGGTCATGCAGCGGCTCCCTGCGGCGCGTTGAGTCGGTGGTACAGCGGCGCCAGGCGTGTGCGGACCTCCTTGAAGGTCTCGAATTTGTCGCCGTACAGGCGGCGCAGCGCGCTGGTCGGTTCGTAGGTGCGGCGGGCCTGGCGCAGGTAGCCCAGGTCGGCAAAGCGCAGCGCGCCGATGCCGACGCCGGCGATGAAGGTGGCGCCGATCGCGTTGGCCTGGATCGGGCTCATGAGCTGGCGGATCGGCTGGCCGGTGACGTCGGCCATGATCTGGCACCACACGTCGGACTGCGCGCCGCCGCCCACCGCGGTGATGGTGCCGGCATCGCGGCCCAGCAGGCGCGCGAATGGCTCCAGCATCCAGCGCGTGTTCAGAGCCACGCCCTCGAGGAAGGCGCGGAAGATGTCTTCGCGCGAATGCTCGAGCGACATGTTGAGGAGCCCGGCACGCAGGCGCGGGTCGTCGACCGGTGTGCGCTCGCCGAGCAGCCAGGGCGTGTAGATGAGGCCGCGCGCACCGGGCGGCACGCGCGCCGCGATCTTGTTCAGCATCTCGTAGACCGCGGGGTGCTCTTCATCGCTGGCCAGCTCGTCGGGGTGGTAGAGGATGCGGTCGCGCAGGAACGAGAGGTTGGCGCCCGCCGTGGACTGCAGCGCCATCGCGAGGTAGCGACCGTCCACCGCGCAGGGCACGGCGGCGATCTTGTGGCGCACGTCGGTCTTCATGAACGGCACATGCGCGCCCAGCCAGGACGAGGTGCCCAGGTACAGGTGGGTCTCGAAATCGCCGACTGCCGCGCCCACGGCGACCGCCGAGTTGTCCACGGCACCGGCAACGACCACGGTCTTCGGGTCCAGGCCGAGGGCCTGCGCCACGTCCGGCAGCACAGGGCCGAGGATGTCGGTCGAACGCACGATCTCAGGCAGCTTCGAGGCATCGATGCCCAGCAGCCGGATCAGGCCGGCGTCGTAGCGCACCTGGTGCGCATCCCGGTTGTCGGTGACCCAGGCGGTGAGTATCGAATCCTGTGTCGCGCAGAAGCGGCCGGTGAGACGCAGGTTCAAGTAGTCGAGCACGTTCAGGAACTTGTGCGTGCGCTCGTAACGCTCGGGCTCGTGATCGCGGATGTACGCCATGTGCCCGGCCGAGTCGCGCCCCGACAGCGACGGCGCGCCGCCGGTCAGCCGCAGCCAGCGCCACAGCTTCAGCGGCCCGTAGCCTTCGATGTTCGGGCCACGCCCGCGCACGCGGCGCGCCATCGCCGCCGCGCCGCGCGAGTCGAGCCAGGTCAGCGCGCGCCCGAGGGGCTGACCATGGCGATCGGCGCACACCGTGCCTTCGGTCTGCGTGGAGCAGCACACCGCGACCACGCGGCCGCGCAGGCCGGCATCACCGGCGAGGATCTCGCCGGCGCTCTCGAGAAAGGCCGTCCACCAATCCTGCGGTTCCTGCTCGGCCAGCGCGCCCTGCACGTGCAGCTTGACCGCGCGGAACGCCCAGGCCTGTACCGTGCCGTCCAGCGACACGAGGGCGCACTTGCAGCCCGAGGTGCCGAGGTCCACGGCGAGCACGAGGCGTGCGTCGACCCCTGCAGGCCCGGTGTCGGGCGATCGATGCATGTCAGAACCGTCGCGAGATCGAGACGACGAACTTGTTGTCGTCGGTGGCGCGCAGCGCGTCGCCGTCCTGCGCCAGGTACAGCTCCCGGACGCGGGTGTTCGTGGTCACCCAGTCCGCGTTCCACTCGAAGCCCCAGCGCTTGTGGGTGACGCCGATGCGGTAGTCGGAGAAGTTCGCCTCCCTGAAGTGGGCGATCTTTTGATAGCCGGCGTGCAGGTTCAGCGTCGTGGTCGGGGTCAGGTTGTACTTGTAGTCCAGGTCGAACAGCCAGCTGCCGCGCGAGCCGTGGTCGCCGCGCGCATAGCATTCGAGCGCCTGGGTCGGGTCGGGCATCAGCGCGAGCATCGTGCCGCACACACCGCCGGTGTCCGCGCCGCGGTAGGTCTTGGAGAGCACATGGAGGACGCGCCCCTCGAGCTCGCCGTAGCCGATCTCGACCACCGCGAAGGTGCTGTTGTATCGCGTGGTCTGGAAGCCCGTCGGCGTGCCGGTGGTCATGTCGAAGCCGTGCGGCGCCTCGAATTTCGCGCCGGGGAAGAGCTCGGTGGCGAGGCCGGCGCCGAAGTGCCAGCCCTCGGGATCGCCAAAGCGGTAGCCGCCCGCCAGCGTCATGCCCAGCCCGGCGCCATCGAGGAACTGCTTCTTGCTCACCGACGAGAACTCGACGAGCCCGATGAGCCCGCTTTCGTGGACGGCCTCGATGCTCAGCTTGGCACCCGGGCGGTTCAGCGAATCGGAGATGCCGCGCGTGCGTTGGTCCGACGTGATCTTGACCTCGGGGTCGATGGCGAAGCTGGCCGTCTCCTCGGCCAGCGTGGGGACGGCGGCGGCGGCCAGCACCATGCCGGCGGCGAACGAAAGTGGGCGAAGCGAAGGCATGGGTCTCTCCATGAGGGTGGTGGGCGGGATCAGGAGTGGCACGCCGGCGAGGCCGGGATGGCAGGCACGCGCTTGAGCTGCTCGGTCTCGCCGAGAACCTCCACGCCGATGAAGGCGCGGATGAAGAGGTCGCCCGACTTGACGCGCACGACGCCCTTGTATTTCTTCTTGTCGCGCGGGTCGTAGATCCAGCCGTCGCGCCAGGCGTCTTTCTCGTACCGCTGGAGCTGGGCGATCTGCACGCCGCAGGTGTCGGCCGGCGTGCCTGCGTCCTTGTCCCAGACGATGCGTCCGCACAGGGCGCCCGGCGCATCGGCGCAGGCCTTGAATTCGATCACCGCGTCGCTCTGCGCGGTCATCCACAAACCTTTGGCGTCGTCGACGCCCGCGGCGCGGGCCGGCGCGGACAACAAAAGAAACGCGGCAGGGATCAGGGCAAGAACGGTCTTCACGGTGCGGTGCCTTTCGTTGCGAGACGATGCGACAAGAACCCGTCGCATTTAGGTAGTCATGGCTAGTGTATAGTCATCACTACTGTTTCGTGTCAACAAACTTTGCCCGGACAATCCCTGATGCCGCCCACCCCTCGCCCGATGCCGCCGACCCGCAAGCCCCCGCCCTCACTGGCCACGAAGAAGCAGCCGGCGCAGCAGCGCGCCACCGAAACCTACGAACGCATCCTCGACGTGACGGCGCAGACGCTGGCCGATGTCGGCATCGAGCGGCTGTCGACCAACCTGGTGTGCGAGCGGGCCGGGCTGTCGCCGCCGGCGCTGTACCGCTACTTCCCGAACAAGTACGCGCTGCTGTCCGAACTGGGGCGGCGCCTGATGAAGCGCCAGAACGAACGGGTCGATCACTGGATCACGCTCGAGGTCTTCAGCGGAGGTGTCGGCGCCCTCGAGGCCGCGCTCGAGGGGTTGATCCTCGACACCTACGAGGCGACGGTGCAGACGATGGGCGGCGTGTGGATCATGCGGGCCCTGCGCGCCGTGCCGGCACTGCAGCAGGTGCGGCTCGACTCCCACGCCGCCGTCACGCACGAGCAGGCCACGCTGTTGGCCAAGGCGCTCCCGGGTGTGAGCCCGGCCGAGCTGGTGCTCGTCAGCCGCATCGTCGTGGAACTGATCTACGCGACGGTCGAGATGATCTTCGACGAGCCGCTGGACGTGAAGGCGGTGGCGCGCACCGTGGCTGGCATGCTGTCCAGCCATTTGACGAGAATCAGGCCCGGGGATGGCCGGGCCGTCGAGTCTGTCCGGGCCCCGTAGGAAGCCCGGACCGCGGAAACTCCGCGCAAACTCAGCGCAGGCTCAAACCGCGCCGGCAAACGCGCGCCGGATCGAAACCGCCGCAACCCACCTCGCGCCACGTGCCTGCAGCAACGCGTCTTGCGCGCGCAGGCGGCTGCGACGCACGTCCAGCACGGTGTTCAGGTCAGTCAGTCCCGCTTGAAACAGCCGCTCGCTTTTGGCGGCGGCGTCGGTGCTGGCGATCATGGCCTGCTCGAGTTCGGCCACGCTGGCCTCCGATGTGTTCAGTTGCGTGAAGGCCACCTCCACGTCGGCCAGCGCACCGAGCATCGCCTTCTCGTATTCGGCCATGGCCTCCTGGGCGCGCGCCTCGTGGATGGCAATGTTGGCGCGGATGCGGCCGCCATCGAAGATGGGCAGCGAGAGCGACACACCATAGCCGACCACCAGGGTCGTCGCCGCGTCACCGCCCTGCACGCGCAGGCGTTCCTTGCGCCCGGCCCAGTCGATCTGGATGCGCGGATAGAGATCGGTCTTGGCCACCCCCACACGTGCCGCCGCCGCCTCGACCGCGAGCGCGCCGCGCTTCACGTCGGGCCGGCGCTCCAGCAGTTCGGCCGGCAACGGGGCGGCAGGTGCCGCGACGCCGTCGTTGCCCCAGCCTGCCCACGGCGCGCCGGCGGGTACTTGCACAGCCCCGACCAGCACAGCCAGCTGCCTTTGCCTCACCTGCAATGCACCGTGCAGTTGCGCTGCATTCGCCTTCTCCTGGCGCAGCTCGCTCGTGTAGCGGTCAATGTCGAGCGAGCCGAGCTGGCCGGCGTCGAAGCGGCGGCGCGCCACCGCGATCTGACGCTCCAGTGCGGCGACGCCCTCCCCGGCCACCACTTCACGGCGCGCAAGCGCCTGGAGCTCGACGTAGGCCGTCGCCACTTCAGCGGCCAGCGCGATGCGCGCGGCTTGCTGCGCCAGCTCGGCCCCTTGCGCATCGTGCGCCGACGCCGCACTCGCCAGCGCCTTGCCCGAGAAGACATCGAGCTCCCAGCTGGCGCGAAAGCCGGCGTACGCCACGTCGGCCTTCGGGTCGGCGCCCGAATCGCGCCCGCGCGTGGCACCCGCCACCAAGCCGAGCTGCGGCAGGCGGTCGGCGTCGCTGCCATCCGCCAGCGCGCGGGCTTGTGCGACACGGGCCGCCGCGACACGCAGGTCACGATTGGCCTGCAGGGCGGATTCGACCAGGGCGTCGAGCTCCGTGCTGCCGAAGTCGGTCCACCACGCATCGGTTCGCTGCGTGGGCGCATCTGCCGCGGCCTTGCCCCCGCTCCATTGCGCCGGCAGATCAAAGGACCGTGCAGGCAGCGAAGGCGGCGTGGCGCAACCGAGCAGCGTTGAAAGCATCAGCGTCACTGCGGCAAGGCCCGCTGGACGGCCCGGAGTTCTGTATTCGGTGTGAGGCATTGGAGGCTCGGGTGGTTGACGAATCGATGAAGCAAACTGTACTATACGTACAGTACAGTATCAACACCGAGGTACCCATGCCCAACACCACCTCCCCTCGCGGCAGCTCACGTGAGAAGCTGCTTGAAGCCGCTGGCGACCTGATCTCGCTCAAGGGCGTTCACGACCTGACGCTCGACGCCGTGGCCGCCGCGGCTGGTGTCACCAAGGGCGGCTTGATCTACCACTTCAAGACCAAGGATGACTTGCTCGGCGCACTGGTCGAGCGAATGATCGAGCACCTGGATCAGCGCAGCCGCGCCAAGGCCGCCAAGAGCGGCGCCACCAAGAGCGCATTGCTGCTCGCATTCATCGACGATACGTTCGACATGTCGCCCAGCGAGAGGCAGCTGTTGACCAACCTGCTGTCTGCGGCGTCGAGCTACCCGCATCTGCTCGGACCCGTGCGAGCGGCATTCATGCGGACGTACGGCGAGTTGAGCGACACCGGCAAGGATGCCGGCCTGGCGCTGGTGCTGGCCGTCGCGATGGACGGCATTTCATTGGTCGAGCTGCTCGGTCTCCACCAGTTCACCAAGCGCCAGCGCGACGTGATGCGCAAGACGCTGAAAGAACTGATCGCCCAAGTCGCCTGATCACGGTCCAAGAGTCTTCCATGCCCAAGATGCCTTCCCACGCGGTGGCTGCCGCCGCCCTTGCCGCCCTGCTCGCCGGTTGCAGCCAGCCCGCCGCCCCCCTCGTCCAACCCCCTCGTCCCGTCAAGGTCGAGGTCATCGGCAACGCCTCCGCCGATGCGCGTGAGTCTTTCGTCGGGACGCTGCGCGCGCGCCAGCGTTCGGAACTCGGTTTCGAATCGCCCGGGCGCATCGCCACCGTCCTGGTGGATGTCGGCGACCATGTGCGGGCCGGCCAGGTACTGGCTCGCCAGGACGATGCACCCGCGCGCTGGCGGCTCGACAAGGCCGAGGCCGACCGTTCCGCTGCGGCGGCCGCGCTGGCCGAGCGCACCACGCAGTTGCAGCAGCACGAGTCGCTGGCGAAGGAACGCATCGTGTCCGCCACCACGCTGGAATCTGCGCAGACTCAGCACCGCGTGGCCGTGAGCCAGATGCAAGTGGCGGAAGCGGCGCTCGCGCTGGCCCGCCGTGACCTGCTTCAGACCAGCATCAAGGCACCGTTCGATGGTGAGATCGTTGCGCGCTCGGCCCAGCCGCACAACGACATCGGTGCCGGCCAGCCGGCGCTGCAGATCGAGGCCGGCGGTGCGCTGGAAGTCGTGGCCATGCTGCCCGACACCGTGGCTGCGCGCCTGGTTCCCGGCGATGCCGCCACCGCGAGCAACCCGGACCTGCGCCCGCTGCCGCTCAAGCTCGAGCGCGTGTCCGCGCGCAGCGAAAGCGGATCGCTGGTGCAAGTGACCTTCCGCATCGAACGGCCGGCGAAAGGCCTGCGCAGCGGCGGCGTGGTGTCCGTCGAGCTGCCGCGCACAGGGCCGAGCGCCGTCTCGGTGCCCGTTGCCGCGGTGGTGTACGGCGCCGAAGGCCGCCGCAATGCGAGCGTGTTCGTGCTCGACACGGTGAAGCAGCAACTCATGCGCCGCGGCGTCGAGCTGGGCGACGCGGTACTGCCCGATGGCCGCGTGCCCGTCATGGCAGGCCTCGCCCGGGGCGACCAGGTCGTCGTGGCCGGCGCCGCCTTCCTCACCGAAGGCCAGAGCGCTGTCATGCACGAAGCACAGACCCTGCTGCTCGGGGGCCGGCCGTGAAGCTCACTGAATCCGCACTGGGTGCAAGCCGCCTCATCTTCTTCGTCGCCGCACTGGTGCTGGTGGCGGGCATCTTCAGCTTCCTCAAGTTCCCGTCGCAGGAGGAGCCTTCGACGACGATCCGCGACGCCATGATCTTCGTGGTCAACCCCGGCCTGCCGGCCGAGCGCATGGAGCAACTGGTGGCGCGCCCGCTGGAAGAGCGGCTGCGCGAGCTGCCCGAGCTCAAGCATGTGGTGAGCACGGTGCGCACCGGCAACGCCATCCTGCAGGTCTCGATCCACGAAAGCTATGCCGACCTGCAGCCCATCTGGCAGAAGGTGCGCGCCAAGGTCGCCGAGGTGTCGCCGCAGTTCCCGGCCGGAACGCTGCCCGTGTCCATCAACGACGACTTCGGCCGCGTGGCCGTCGCATCGATCGCCGTCACGGCGCCCGGCTTTTCGATGAGCGAGATGCGCGAGCCGCTCAAGCGCCTGCGCGACCGCCTGTATGACCTTCCCGGCGTCCAGGGCGTGAGCTTCCACGGCCTCCAGGACGAGCGCGTCTACATCGAATTCGACCGCGCCCGCCTGGCCGGCCTGGGCCTGGGCGCTCCGGCCGTGCTGCAACAACTGCAACAGCAGAACGTCGTTCTCTCGGGCGGCCAGGTGGTGCTCGGCGACATCAACAGCGCACTGATGGCTTCCGGCGAGATTGCCTCGCTGGACGCGCTGCGCGAGTTCGTGCTCAGCCTGCCCGATTCGGGCGGCCGCAACGGCCATGCCGTGCGCCTGCGCGATATCGCCAGCATCCGCGTGTTGCCCGCCGATCCGCCGGATTCGGCCGCCGTCTACAAGGGCGAGCCTGCCGTGGTGCTGGGGGTGTCGATGCGCGCGGGGCAGAACGTGCAGGCCTTCGGCCGGACGCTGAAGGCGCGGGTGGCGGAACTGCAGCAGATGCTGCCGGCCGGCTTCACGCTCGACTACGTGACCTTCCAGGCCGACGCCGTGGAACGCGAGATGGGCAAGATGAACCGCGTGCTGGCCGAGACCGTCGTCATCGTGATGACGGTGGTGGTGCTGTTCCTCGGCTGGCGCGCCGGCATCATCGTCGGCAGCATCGTGCCGCTCACCATCCTGGGCACGCTGATCGCGATGCAGGCGCTGTCCATCGAGCTGCACAACGTGTCGATGGCGGCAATCATCATCGCCCTGGGCCTGCTGGTGGACAACGGCATCGTGATCGCCGAAGACATCGAGCGGCGGCTGGCCGCTGGCGAGTCGCGCCGCGGCGCCTGCATCGACGCGGGCAAGACCCTCGCGATCCCGCTGCTGACGTCCTCCCTCGTCATCATCTTCGCGTTCTCGCCCTTCTTCTTCGGCCACACCTCGATCAACGAGTACCTGAGGCCGCTGGTGGTCGTGCTGGCCCTGGCGCTGCTGGGCTCGTGGCTGTTCTGCCTGACGGTGACGCCGCTGCTGTGCTTCTACTTCATGAAGCCTTCGCATGCCGCGGCGCAACACGAGCCATCCACGGAAAGCGTCTTCTACCGCAGCTACCGCCGCGTGATCGGCGCCGTGCTCGACCACAAGGCCCTCTTTCTCGCGGCGATGGCCGCGCTTCTCACCGGCGCGATGCTGATGCTGGCATCCGTGCCGGCGGGCTTCCTGCCAAAGTCCGACCGGCCGCAGTACCAGATCTCGATCGAACTGCAGCCCGCGAGCGACTCGCGCCAGACGCTGGCCAAGGTGCGCGACATCAGCCGCTGGCTCAGCGACCAGCAGGTCAACCCCGAGATCACCACGAGCATCGGTTACGTGGCCGACGGCGGACCTCGCATCATCCTTGGCCTGACACCGCCCTTGCCGGCTTCACACATCGGCTACTTCACGGTCAGCGTGAAGAGCAAGGACGACCTCGACCCGGTGATTGCCCGCACCCGTGCCTGGCTCGCCCAGGCGCACCCCGAGTTGCGCGCCGAGGCCAAGCGCTTCTCGCTGGGCTCCACCGACTCGGGCACGGTGGCCTATCGCATCAGCGGCCCCGATGAAGCGACGCTCAAGACACTCGGCGAGCGGATCAAGGCTTCGTTGCAGCAGGTGCCGGGCGTGGTCGACGTGCGCGACGACTGGGCCAACCGCGTGCCTCGCATCGACGTGCAGATCGACCAGCCCAAGGCGCGCGCGCTCGGCGTGACCAGCGAGGACGTCGCGACCTCGCTGGGCGCGCGCTACACCGGCATCGACGTGTCGATGCTGCGTGACGGTGGAACGCTCGTGCCGCTCATCGTGCGCGGCTCGGAGGACGAACGCCAGCACCCCGAGAACCTGGGCAACACGCTCATCTACCCAGCGACCGGCGCCTCACCCGTGCCGCTGTCGGCGGTGGCGGTGGTATCGCTCACGTCCGAGCCTTCGGTGATCAGCCGCCGCGACCTCGCGCGCACGCTCACGGTGAGCGGCCGCAGCGAAACCGGGACCGCGCAACAGGTGGTCGACCTCCTCGCACCCGCGGTGGCGATGCTCGAGCTGCCGCCCGGATATCGCATCGAGCTCGGCGCCGAGATCGAGGATGCGGCCGAAGCGAACGAGGCGCTCAGCCAGTACCTGCCGCACGCCGGCGTTGCGATGCTGGTGCTCTTCATCTGGCAGTTCGGCTCGTTCCGCAAGCTCCTGCTCATCCTCGCCATCATCCCGTTCGCCATGATCGGCGTGGCGCCTGCACTCAAGATCGCCGGCGAGCCACTGGGGTTCATGGCCAACTTCGGGCTGCTGTCGCTGGCCGGCATCATCGTCAACAACGCGGTGTTGCTGCTGGAGCGCATCGAGGCCGAACTGCATGCCGGCAAGAGCCCTCGCGAGGCGGTGGTCTCCTCGGCAGTGCAGCGCCTGCGCCCGATCGTGATGACCAAGCTCACCTGCGTCGCCGGGCTGGTGCCGCTGCTGTTGTTCGGCGGGCCGCTGTGGTCTGGGATGGCGGTCACGATCATCGGCGGCCTGCTGCTCGGCACCCTCGTGACATTGGGTTTGGTGCCGGTGCTCTACGAGCTGCTGTTCAGCGGCACGCTGGCGCGCTGGCTGGTTCGCAAGCGTGAACCGCAGCCCATCACCACCGCCGCGTGAGCGGCCCGCCGGCGCCTTCCTTCATCCGATCAACCCTTCGGCTTCCTGAACGAAAGACCTTTCCAGTGAACCTCGTCATTTCTCCTGCGCGCATCTGCGCATTCACAGCCGCGATGTCACTGCTTCATGTCAATGCGGCATGGGCCGCCGAGGCCGCGCTGTCCGGCGACCTGGGCATCGGCGCCTCATGGTCGCAAAGCCAGATCCGCGGCGAGCGCGAGAGGACCAGCGCGATGCCCTATCTGGACCTCGAGTACGGCCCGGCGTTCGCCCGCGTGGACACCTTCGGCGTGAAGGTGCTTCCGGTCGCCTACGGCCACATCGAGGTCGTGGGCCAATACCGGCACGATGGCTACAAGGCCGCGAACCTTGGCAAGCGCCAGGACTCGTTGCCCTTCGGTATGGGCACGCTGCAGATCACGCCCATCGGCGCCTTCGACGTGCGCGTCTATCACGACTTCGGCAAGTCCGCCGGCACGCTGTGGCAGGCGCGTTATCTCGCCGAGCTGTCGCTCGGGCGCGTGACGCTGTATCCCGAGATCGGCGCCGAATACCAGAGCCGCCGCTACACCCGCTACTACTACGGCACCACCGAAGCGGATGCGGCAACGCTCGCGCGCAACTACCAGCCCGGCTCGGCTGTCAACGTGTTTGCCGGCCTCCTGATCGATACCCGCATCACGCAACACTGGTACACCCACCTCTACGTGCGCCGCACCGTGGTCGGCGATTCGGTTGCCGACAGCCCGCTGGTCCGCGGAAAGGGCCGCAACACCGCGCTGCTCGCGGCCGGGTATCGGTTCTGAACGATTGCGCAGCGTCAGCAGGGATGGCGGGCTGTCCGACAAGCTTGCCGTGGTCCGCCCAGATGCCGGAGAAACCACGCCTGCGCACACTGCGCAACGGTATCCAGCGAGCCCGGTTCCTGGAACAGGTGGGGCGCGCCCAGGACGATGATCAATTGTGTCTCGGCGGTGATCTGAGCGGCCGCTCGTTGGTTCATGCCGATCACCGGAACATCGTCGCCGCCCACGATCAACAGCGTCGGCGCGCGCACATGGCTCAAGGCGCCGGCGGCCAAGTCCGGACGGCCTCCGCGCGATACAACGGCTCGCACGATGTGGGGACGCTGCGCGGCGGCCACCAGCGCTGCGCCGGCGCCGGTGCTGGCGCCGAAGTAGCCGGGCACACGCGTTGCCCGCCTTCATATACAAAGCCGTGAAAGGAGTCAGCCATGAAAGTTCGTGACGCAATGACAGACGACGTTTACCTGACCGACCCTGGCCAGAGCATTCGCGAAGCTGCCGAAATGATGGCCAACCAGGACATCGGTGCATTGCCGGTCGGCGAGAACGATCGCCTCGTCGGCATGATCACCGACCGCGACATTGCGGTCCGTGCAGTGGCCCGTGGCCTTGGCCCGGACACCAGGATCCGTGAGGTGATGTCTCAGGAAGTGATGTACTGCTTTGAGGATGAAGACCTGGACGATGCCGCGCAGCACATGGGCGACATCAAGGTCCGCCGGCTACCGGTACTCAGTCGCGACAAGCGCCTCGTGGGGATCATTTCGCTGAGCGACCTGACGGGGCGCGAAGATGCCAGGCAGATCGGCAAGGCGATCGCAGACATTTCATCACCCGGGGGGGCTCACTCGCAAACCGCTCACTGATTGACGAATCTGCCCCCGGGGACGGCTGCGGCCTGACCGCACGCCCACGGTCCGGGCACCCATCGGCCACCGCCGCCATGGCGCTGCCATCGGCGGCGAACGACGCGGCGCGCGGCCAGCAGCCGGCCGCGCCGGCTTCGCCGTTGCCGAGATGGTGTGCGGCAAATTTGCCAGTCAAATGTTCCGGAGAGGCAAAGCCGGCACACCATGATGCGCAATGCAATCGCTCCCGATTTGCCCGGCTTCGCGCCCGCGTGCGGGCCAACGAGCGTGTCGCCCAGGGACTGAACCTGGGCTGTGGTCAGTGCGGAACGATCAGCGCTACTTCGGTGTTGTCTTCGAGCCATTCAGCCACGGGCTCTCCCGCCTCGTCTGCAATGCCCTGGTTCCAGAACTGGGATGCGCAAAGGATCTCCAGATCGATGCCGCTGATGGTCTGCCGGGCCAGGACTGTGCCGATCAACATGGCGCGAGCGCGTTCCACGATTCCCCATGCCTTGGTGGTGCCTGTAGTGCACTGCAGTTCGAGAAGAAACGCCTCCCTGAGCGCGCCATCAGCCGTCTTGTCCTGCATCCACGAGATCTGCTGCGCCAGATTCTCGTCCTGCAAGAGAACGCCGACCAACTCCCGCACCTTGGTGGGTGTCAGCGGTGTGACGACGAAGCGCTCGGTGTTGAACGTCGGAACATTCCGGGGAAAAGCGCCCAGTTCGGCATTCGCATGTTGCAGCATCAAGATCACCCTTCGCGTAAATCCGGTCAGGGTAGTTGGCTGCGCATCATGCCGCCTCCCGAACACGAACGCCTGTACCTGCAGGCGAAGGCGCGCCACATGGGTGTCAGGCTTCGCTGAACCCCTCTGCCTTGATGTGACTGGACCTGAAGTTCTCCAGGAAGTCTTCCCCGTAGTCGGCCAGCACCTGTGCGTCGGCATGGTTGTCGTCGAACAGGTTGTCCAGCGCCACCATGGCCACCAGGCGTTCGATGCGCGGCTTGCCGGTGTTGTCCGTCAGCGTCGCGTCGAACTCGATGAACAGCGAATTCAGCCGCTTGTGGTCCGAGGCGGGCTCGGCCGAATCTGCTTTCAACGCGGTGTTGGCGAACGCGATGCTGTTGGTCGCCCCCAGGCCCGAGTACATCACCCGCCCATTGCCGCGCGGATGGGCGTCGATGGCATAGCGCTCGTAGTCCGGGTGCAGGGAAGCAGTCTGGGCAAGCTCATGGTCGTTCTCGACCAGCGCGCCCATGTAGAAGCCCAGGATGCGTCCGTTGGACAGCGTGGGCCGATCCGCGGCTGCTTCGGGACGAGGCACGAACAGTCCGTGCTGTCCGACCAGCATGCGCTCGTGGGGCTGTACGTCCGAGTCGCGCAGCAAGCGAGGCGTGCAGCGCGGCGGCCCGACCTCGCCGCGGATCAGTCGCTGCAGCTCGCGGGCCGCGTCCTCCTCTACCCTCGTCATCACCTCGGGCAGGCGGCGTGGATCCACGGAAAGCCGCGCATCCTTCGATTTCACAAGCTCCCGGAAGTAGCTGCGAAAGCCGCTGCCGAACTGCATTTTCCTGAGGCCCACACGGGGATGGACATTGCCGTCCTTGTCCGCGTAGCGTGGGTGGGCGCGTCCCAGGGCATCGGCCGGATCGCGCAGCGGGAACTTGTGGTCGTTCTCCGGCATGGGCACCATGTCGTGCCGCACGATGGCCATGTCGTTGCGGTCGAAGTGGGTCTGCCACTCGGCCAGCTCGCCGGTCAGGTCGCAGATCTCCCCGAGCTCGCGATGAAAAGCCGTGCGCGCCTGGTCCAGCGCCGTCTCCACGTACACCGGCGCGCGCGCTGGCACGGCGGCCTCGGCAGGCTCCGCCTTCACGGAAACAGGGCTTGCCGGCGCGGCCTGCCACGTCGGCCACATGGGCTCGAAATGGGCGCCGCTGATGCGGATGTACACGGACCTGCTTCGGGGCGCCCCCACGCTCTCCAGCGGGGACAGCCGCAGCGCACCATCGGGCAGCTGGCCGAAGGCGTGCACCTGCACGCCCAGGGCGCGCGCGATCGCGTGCATCTGGCCGTGGGTGTCCTCGAACATCTCGCCGGTGCCGACGAGGCCCAGCCGGTCGGCAGCCCGGCGCAAGCGCTGCGCCAGCCGCTCAATGCGCGCGTCGTCGCCCTCCCCGCGCGCCTGGTTCAGCGACAGCTGCGCGACGGCGTCGAACCAGCAGTTGTTGCCCACGCCCGAGGCGCTGCCGCGGGTGAACAACGCCTGCGCCTGCGACTCGCTCCAGACGACGCCCGCCTGGCGACTTTCCTGCGGCAGCGCTTGCATCGGCGAGGCCTCTGGCGGCAGCCATCCCAGATGGGCCGCGGAGCGCCGCAGCGCAGCCGCCAGCGTGCCGATCTGCGCGAGCTCGCTGCGCTCGGCCTGCGTGGGCTCCAGGTCGGCCTGACCGTCCAGCCGGCGCATGAAATCGCCGTACCGGCGACTGCCTTCGTCGACCAGTTGCTGGAGCACCTGTTGCGTTGCGGCCGTGCCGACGGGCGGATCCGAGGACACCGCCACGCCGAGTCCTGCCAGCAGCAGGTACGCTTCGGCGGCCCGGGTCTCCAACGCCTGGAGCTCGGTGGTGCGCCAGCCCAGCGTCAAGTTGTGCACCGACGTCGACAGCTGCTCATCGCCCAGTTCCTGCGCCAGCCGGACCGCGCGCGCGATGTCGGTGCCGGTGTCGGCACCGATCCGGGCCAGTACGGCGTCGACGCTCTGGTACGCATCATCGCGATGCGAGTACCCGTCGTTGAACTCATGCACCCGGGCCAAGACCTCCACCCGCAGCATCTGCCGCGCCTGCTGCGGGTTGTCCGGTACGTCTTGCCGCAGGTAGTCCGTGATGAAGTCGCGCTCGTCCTGCGCGATGGGCCATGCCGCTGCAGCATTGCGCACGGGCGCCTGGGCCGGCCGGCGGGGGCGATGGTCGCCCCATGCCGGCGACAGGCCGAACGGCAGAGCCGCGCCGGCAGCGGGCTCGGGCTCGCGCTTGACGAGCCGGCCCGGCACGTCGGCGTCGGAGTCGCTCTCGGTGTCGTAGTGCACGCTGAGCTGGCTGTCTCTCATCTTCGTGACGGAAGAGCCGATCGACAGGGCGATGTTGCGTTTCACCACGGTTTCCATGTCGGTGAATGCGTGGGCCGATCGCGAGCGCCAGAACGGCCCGCGATGGGCATCGTCCGGAAGGCCGAGGACATCGGCGCAGGTGCCGCACGGACGCATGGTCCCCGCCAGCGTTGCCAGATTGAGCGCCTCGCCGGTTTCGTGCGTGAAGGCCGCCTTGATGCGCCGCCCTGAGTGATAGTCGAGCTCCTGGCCGTCCAGCTCGAAGCGTTCCACCGGCACGCGAAAACGGCCTTCCGACATGACCTCGATCACCTCCCGCGCTTGGGCGGAGTGAGGCCGCGCCGATGGATCTGCCAGCATCCCGCGAAGTTTCGTCTCGTGACGGCCGTTCCTGCTCGCGTGGTCGAGCTTCCCGCGCTTGGCGAGCTGCCGCTGCAGGTTCGTGTCCGACAGGAAGGCCTGGATCTCCTCGTTGACCTCTCTCTTGTTCGAGGACACCCAGATCTCGCGGCGCTTCCGGTCGTAGTAGGTCGTGATCTCGACGGCGTCGTTGAACCGGCTCCTGAGCACGGTCGCCAGCCACCTCAAGGCTTGCCGGGGCCGTTCCGCCGTGAAGGGGCGCGCCGACCGGACGAGGTCCGGGCTGTGCGCGAAGACCTTGGCCAGGTTCTGCGTCTCCTTCGTCCCCGAAGCGGCATCGCCACTGCGGACGATGAAGAGCTTCGCGGAAGTCTTCTTGATCCTGCGGACGAGCACCCGCGACATGCCGGATGACGCCGGCGATTGCAGCTGCGCCACCAGCCCGTCCAGCTCCGGCCGCTGCTCGGCGTTGAAGCCCGGCAGCCGGTTGGCGATCTCCTGCGCATTGCGCAGCGCCCCGCCCGGGCCAACGACCAGGTCGAGCAGCTCGGGTGAAACGCCCTCGCGCTGCGCTGCCTCCGCGGACAGCAGCTGCTCGCGCCGCATCGCATCGGCCGCGGCCGCGACACGGCGCAAGCTGCCTTCCAGATCGCGCATGATGGTCACGGCCGGGGCTTCGGGCGCCTTCAGCTTCTTGGCCCGGTCGCGTTGGCCCAGCGCCTTGAGGGCCGCCTTGATGGCCAACCAGTGTTCCGCGTAGTCGGGCATCTCGAGCAACGCGTCGTTGCTGATCAGCAGCGCTCCCGTGCGGGCGTCGATGCTCTTCTCGACCACCTTCGGGTTGGCCTTCACGATCTTCGCCAGTGGCGCCGCTGTAGCGATGGTCGGGTTGTCGATCCGCGCCTTGAGCGTCTGCGCCAGCAGGGCGGCGGTCATCTGCTGCGGCAAGGCGTCCGCGAGCGCGTGCTGGCCGAGCTTCTCGAACAGCAACTGCAGGTCGTCCCTCACTCCGAAGTACCCGTTGAGCCGCATGAAGCTGCCAGGCGTCCGCTTTCCGGAAAGCGAGCCGTCGGGACCGAACCACGACCTGAGCGAGGCGCCGGAGAGCCTTGTCTTCGCCTCAACGCCATCCAGGAGCGGCCGCTTGCGGTTCCGGTTCTCGAGCATCAGCTGGAGCACCTGCTTCATCTCGAGGGCGAGCTTGAGCTCCGTCGCCTGCGGGCGAGGCTTCTTGCCGGCGGGCATCTCGGCCTTGACGCCGAGGGGGCGCTTCGCGGGCGCCGAGGGACCGGCAGGGCTCGCCTCCGCCTTCGACTCCCGGATGTTCGCGATCATCTCCTTGACGGCCTCGGCCGTCTTCGAGTTGTCGTCAATCTTGCGCATGCCGGCCAGGAGCCCTTGCTCGTCCTTGCGCCGAAGCACGATGATGGACTTGTCGCAGCCGTCAGGTTTGATCACGTGGCGCGTGATCCCGTGTTCGGCGTCTACCTCGACCGCGGGCGCGTCGTCGCACAGCTCGTTCAGATGCTTCACAAACCCTGAGCCGGTCGGGGTCGACTCGTCGTTCCTTTGTGCATGCAGGCGGCAGGCCTCGTACTCGCCGTTCACGTGCTTCGCCAGAGAGCGCCAAATGCTCCAGTGGCGCTGGTTCTGGGACGTCGCGCCGGTGTTGTCTTTCGTACGCGGTGCTGCGCTCTTTTGTGCGTCGCTGCTCTTGGCCGACTTGACCATCTCGTCCAGGACGTAGCCTTCGCTTGCCTCGGGGGGCGCGAGGCGCAGGTCGGCCAGTTCCTGGTCCTCGTCGAGCCGGCGCAGCACCTGGGCCGGGCCCGCACCGGGAACCGTGATGTCGAATCGCTCGATCTCCACCCCGGCATCGGCGTCGGGCACGCTCACCTTGGTGCCCTTGACCCCGGGTTCCATTGTCAGCCTGTAGAGCATGTCGAGGAAGCGCGGACCGCTGAGACTGGCATCCGTGTTCTTCTTGCATGCGTTGTGGAGGTCGGTGAACTCCGTCTTGCGCTTGCCGCTCCACAGCTTCGGGGCGCGGAGGCTGAGCTTCTCGCCGCCTCGGCGGCGGGCACTCGTGGAACTGCTCATCCCCGCACCCGTGTCCATGACCTTCGTCAGCTGGCCCAGCGCCTCGGGCGTTACCTTGCCCAGCCGGCGGATGTCGCCGGGAAAGCCGTTCGGCTCGTCCCGTCGCAGGATGTGGACCTCCTCCTGCGTGCCCGGGACCCGGATGCTGTAGCCCTGGATGAGCGGATGGCCGGTGTCGAACGGCTTGGCTTTTTTGGACTTCGTCAGCTCCAGGATCATGGCGAGGAACTTTCCTCCGGAGAGCGGCTTGGTGTCCTTCAGCGTGCCCTGGTAGGCAGTCATGACCGGGTCGAACTCGGCTTGGCGGCCCTTCTTTCCCGAGAACCACAAGACGTTCATGCGCTCGCCGACGGTCGGCTGGCGTGGGGCCTTGCCCGGTTCGGCGGCTGCAGGCGCCTTGGGGGGCGCAGGCGCCTCGGGGGCCTGCAACGACGTAGCTGCAGCGGGCGGCAACTTGACGCGAGGCCTCTGGGTCGCGTCGTCCATGCGGGCCAGCCTCGGCGCGGGCAATCCCGCGAGGGGCGTGCCCGCGTCGCGCGCTGCTGGCGCGCGGCGCTGAATCAGCGCGCTCAACGGCTGGTCGTCTTCGAGGGCCGTGACGCGCCGCAGGGCGCTCTTGATGGGTAGTCGCATGGGACGCGGGTGGGGCCGGCTCCGGCAGCCGTGGTGTCCAATCTATGCGCCGCCACTCGCCGGCATTCGCCACGGCCGAAACCATGTCGCACGGGGCGAAGGCGCCGCTGGAAGCGAAGTCGCACGCCAAGCCTGACGGCGCCTCCGCCTTCGAAAGATCGGAGAGGACGGGCGATGGCACGGCACTCCCGCCGCAACCCGGTCAAGGGCGGCGACGCGTGAGCCCGATGGTGTAGCTGGCCTGCAGGACGCCGCTGCCGAGCTTCTCGACATCGAAGGTGAAACGCTCGACTTCCGAGGCCGAGAACGCGAAATCGTTTCGGTTCAGCGTGTCGTGCCGTGTTCGTTTCGCATAGTCGGGATGATTGCCGTAGACCGCGTCATTCAACGCCTCATCGAAGAGGAGCTGCGAGATCAGCAGTTCACGACGCTCGACAAGAACGCGCAGGTGGACATGCGGCGCACGCCCACCATACCAACCGGGGTAGATCGTCAGGAAGCTCACGACGCCGCCGGCATCGGTGACCTGCCGCCCGCGCAGGAAACCGGCGCGCTTCGCAGCCGCGTCATCCGGATTGCACAGGGCGGCCGCGCGTCCGGAATAGATGCCACGAACGTCGGCATGCCAGATCTCGATGTCGGCGCCCGCGACCGGCTTGCAGCCAATCGCGTCGACAACGCGCAGGCTGACCCACATCGGCAGACCGGTGACGCCCGCGGTCACGTCCCGCCGGATGGGCACGTCGTTCGTGTGGCAGGGCCCGAGCGTCTTGTCGCGCATCACGACGCACTGTGGTTCGGCCCGAAATCTCGGCGCCGGCAACTCGGTGGGCATGCCCGCTGTCCCACCCGTGCGAAGGCCGGACATCGACCAGGCAGGGGCCTGCGGAACCGCACCGATTGCGCCGGTAGCGAACAGCCCGCCTGCACTGAAGATGAGTTCTCTTCGCTTCACGTCGCGCCCGATGCCCTGGATTGCCAATGATCCATGGTACGCCGCCTTCGACCGGAAAGGCAGCCGGGCGCACCGCGCCCTACTTGGCGGCCTCGATGGCGGTCACCGTGATGGCCCCGCCGATCCTGTCGGCAGCGAACTTCACCTTGTCACCCTCCTTGAGGGCATCCAGCATCTTCGGGTCTGAAACCTTGAAGACCATCGTCATGCCAGGCATCTGCAGGTTGGCGATGGGTCCGTGTTTCAACGTCACCTTGCCCTGCTCTTTGTCGACTTTGCGGACCTCTCCGTCGGTGATGGGTGCGCCGGCGGCTGGCGCAGGGGCGGTCTGTGCCGTGGCACCAGCGGCGAGGGCCAGACCGAGTGCCGCAATGAAAGGAATGTTGCGCCACTTCATTTCACGAGCACCTTCCCGACCATGCCGGCCTCGAAATGGCCGGGCTGCAGGCAGGCAAACTGAAACTCGCCCGGCTTGGTGAACTGCCAGAGAATTTCGCCGGCCGCGCCCGGCTTCACGTGGGCCATGTTGGCGTCGGCATGCACCATCTCCGGGAACTTCTTCATCAGTTCGGCGTGCTCCTTGATCGTTTCCTTCGTCCCCAAGACCATCTCGTGCAAGACCTTGCCGTCGTTGTGCACGACGAACTTCACCGTCTCGCCGCGCTTGACGGTCACGTCCGGTGGTGTGAAACGCATGGCGTCGGTCATGCCGACCGTGATGGTCTTCGTGACCTTCTCCGGATTGCCTTCCTGGCCGAAGCCGGTGGGCTCGACCTTGCTCGCGTCGAACCGGCGAGCGGCAGCGTGTTCCCCATCGCCATGGGCCAACGCCGCGCCCATGCCGAGAGCGAGCGCGGCCAAGGTCAGTGCGTTCAATGTCTTCATGGACAGTTCCTTCAGTGGCCTTCGTGGCCGGTGGGTTTACGAACTTGCAGGGTCTTGGCATCAGCCTTCGGGGCCGGCGCCCTGACCGCCTCCGGCATCTCGGCCGTGTACTCGCTGGCGAGCGTGCCGGCGGGGTGCTTGTAGGGGCCCGGGTCGCTGAAGTCCCCGCGCTGGATGTCGTCGCGGACCTTCACCACGCTGAACATGCCGCCCATGCCCACCGGCCCGAAGGGGCCGGTGCCGGTCATCATCGGCAGCGTGTTGTCCGGGATGGGCATTTCCATCTCTGCCATCTCGTGCATGCCCTTGTCGCCCATGACCATGTAGTCCGGCACCAGCTTCGAAATCTTCTTCGCGACATCGCGGTGGTCCACCCCGATCATGGTCGGGACCGAATGGCCCATCGCATTCATCGTGTGGTGCGACTTGTGGCAATGGATGGCCCAGTCGCCCGCGAGCGCGTCGAACTCGAAAGCCCGCATCTGACCGACCGCGATGTCGACCGTGACTTCCGGCCAGCGCGCGCTCTTGGGCACCCATCCACCATCGGTTCCCGTCACCTCGAAGTGAGGTCCATGCATGTGGATCGGGTGGTTGGTCATTGTGAGATTGCCCACGCGGATGCGCACCCGCTCGCCCGTGCGCGCAACGAACGGGTCGATGCCCGGGAACGCGCGGCTGTTCCACGTCCACAGGTTGAAGTCGAGCATCGTGTTCACCTTGGGCGTCGCGGCACCCGGCTCGATGTCATAGGCGTTGAGGATGAAGCCGAAATCGCGGTGCACCTTGAACTGCTTCGGGTCCTTCGGATGCACGATGAACAAGCCCATCATCCCCATGGCCATCTGCGTCATCTCGTCGGCGTGCGGGTGGTACATGAAGGTGCCCGCGCGCTGCAGCACGAACTCATACATGAAGGTCTTGCCGACCGCGATGGGCGGTTGACTCAGCCCCGTCACGCCATCCATGCCGGACGGCAAGAGGATCCCATGCCAGTGCACGCTGGTGACCTCGGGCAGCTTGTTCGTCACGAAGATGCGGATGCGGTCGCCCTCGACCGCTTCGATGGTGGGCCCCGGGCTCTGGCCGTTGTAACCCCACAGGTTGGCCTTCATGCCAGGGGCGATTTCGCGCACCACCGGCTCGGCCACCAAGTGGAACTCCTTGACGTTCTCCTTCATGCGCCACGGCAGCGACCAGCCGTTGAGCGTGACGATGGGCTGGTACGGCCGGCCGTTCGGTGGCGGTGGCGGCAGTTGCATGGCCGCGGACGACTGCGTCACCGCCTCGGGAAGCAAGGCCGCCCCTGCGCGGCTGACGGCGGCGGCACCCAACAGGGTCGCGCCTGCCGCCTTGAAGAAAGTTCTTCGATGGGTCATTGTTCTTTTCCTTCAGTGGGCTGGCTGCGCAGAAGCCGCGGCACGGCTCGCGCCCATCGCCGGCGCCGTGGCCGGCGGGCGGCCCGTGAGTGCGGATTGCAGGTTGGTTTCGGCCACCCAGTAGTCACGCAGTGCCTCGACAGCGCCGGTGACGCCCGAAATCTGGTCCTTCGCGTCCGCCAGGAGTTCGAAGACGCTGGCAAGCATGCCGTTGTATCGAAGCAGGTTCTCGTCGGAGATGCGCTTGCGCAGCGGCACCACCTCGTCGCGGTAGTGCTTCGCCAGGTCGTAGGCGGTCCGGTACGCGGAGTAGGACTCGCGCACTTCGGAGCGGGCATTGATGGCCACCTGGGCGGTGCGGCTCACGGCCTGCATGTAGGTGGCCTCGGCCCGGGCGACTCGCGCCGAGCCAAAGTCGAACAGCGGCAGCTCGAGCTCGATTTCGTAGCCGTTGCTGCGCTGCTCGCCGGTAGCGCTCTTGTTCTGGTAGCCCGCGTGCAGCACGTTGATGAAGCGGGTGGTCTTCGTCAGACCCAGTGACTTGGCGGTGGACTCGGTGGCACGCCTGGCCATCAGCACGTCGAGGCGCATGTCCATCGCGGTTTGCTCGGCATCCTTGGGCTCGGCGGGCGCAGCTGGCAAATCCGGCAGTCGGTCCGGAAGCGTGAACGCAGGCGGGTCCCCGGACAACGCGAGAACCCGATTCAGGCGTTCACGCGCCGCCACGGCCCGATGCCGGGCTCGGGCCAGTTGCGCCGTGGCGTCCGAGTAGAACGACTGTTCGCGCATCTGCGCCAGCTTGCTGAAGTTGCCCGCGGCGGCCATCCGCTTCGCCAGTTCGTTGGCAGCATCCGCCGCCTCCTGGACCTGACCGAAGTAGCCAACCAGTTGCTGCGCCGCCACGGCGTCGAAGAAGGCCGTGCGCGCCTCGCCGGCAACACCGACCGTCACGAAGGCCGCCTGCAGCTGCGTCTGCTCGAAGCGCTGCTGTTCGACCTGCCTGGCCCATGGCATGGTGAACAAGCCCAGCACATCGAACAGCACGGCACGATCGATCTCCACGAGGCCGCCACCGCTGAGACGGCCGAAGCTGAACGAAGGGTTGGCGAGCCGGCCAGCTCGCACGAGGTCGGACTCGGCGATGCCAAGCTCGGCGTAGCTGGCCTGAAGGTCTCTGTTGTTCAGGAGCGCGATCTCCACCACGCTGTCGGCGGTCAGCGGTTGCGCCAGCAACTCGGCGACGCGTGCCTTGGCCGAGTCGGCCTGCTCGCCGGTGCGCTGGTAGTGCGGGGTCTGCCCGACGCGCTCCCGGGTGAGCTGCGCGACGGTATCGAAGCCGCCATCCTGGGAGAAAGAAGCGCAGCCCGCGAGCACGAGCGATGCCAGCGCCATGGCAGTCAGGCGAATCATCGCTGGCCTCCCGGCTTCGGATGACCCTCATGCATCGGCATGGGCTTCGTTGGTATCGCCGCGCTGGCAGGCGTCGCTGGTGCCACTGGCGTCTCCATGGCCTTCATGGCGTGCCCGGTGTGGCCTGGTGCACCTGCAACGGTGTCGTTCAGCTCTCGCCAGTTGGCGAGTGGCACGTCCTTGTAGGGCTTGTAGCCGGCGAAGGCTGACTGGTAGGACAGCTGCGGAGCCGGTTTCGGCTTGGCGGCTTGTGCTGTGGCCAGGAGAGGTACGCACGTGGCGAGGACCACAGCCCAGGCTGCTTGGTTGTTTTGCATGGTTCGAACTCATCCGACGCACCGCTGGTTTGACGCCAGCGGCGGAATTCCCGTGCGATGGACGCACGAGCCCTGTTCGGCCTCTCAGCGGAGGCCTGCCGGGGTCAGATGGTTCGTGGAGGACGGTCCTGGCCGTCCGATTGGAAGGCCGGGATGCGCGCCGTGAGCGCCGCGAAGATGACCGAGGAGGCCAGGCTCGGCTCCCCGAGGGACGGGCCCGTGCCCACGATGGAGGCCATGCAGCAACCGCTCGCGCAGAAGTGGCACGTGGTGGCGTGGTCAGCAGAAGACGCGTCTTCGCTGGAGGCCTCTGCGCTCGCATGATGGTGCGCCATCGCGTGGTCCGCGTGCATCTCCGGGTCCGCATGCATGCCGTGGTGTCCCTGCCCGGCGATCACCGCGGCTGTACGCGCGCCCTCACCTTCCGGGCACAGCATGGTCGCCGCCACCGCACCCCGGATGGGGAGCAGGATGGACATCAAGACCAGGATGAGGATGCGGAGGTGTTTCACTTGGGGGATTATCGGACAGGTGGGCTTTGCTGCTGTCCAGGCAGTCTAGACCTTCCCACTGTGACAAGGTCAAGGGGCAAGCACACGATCGGTTTCAGCTGAGTTGATCGCCCGCGCGTCGCCCGCGCAGATCGTCCACCAGCGCCGGCCCGGCAACCACGGCAAGCGCCACGGCGAGAGGCAAGGTTGCCGCAAAGCCCATGGCGCGAAAGGCCAGTGCGCCCACCACACCACCCACGAAGAAGAGCGCCAGCACGGTGAGATGGAGCCAGAGCCTGTCACGGTTTGCCTTCACCGGATGAACCTCATTGTGTGCCGCAGTTCTGTTCCAGTAGAAGAGGCGCCCCAGTTCGACGCCGATGTCGGTCGCGATGCCCGTCATGTGAGTCGTCCGAAGCTCCGCCCCGGACATCTTCGTCACCATCGCGTTTTGCAGGCCCATGACAAAGCACAGCAGCAGCGCGGTTGCGGGCAGCAGGAGCATGCCCGTTGAGCTCACACTTGCGCCCACGATGCCAAAGAGCAGCAGCAGCGCGGCCTCGAACAACAGCGGAATGGCATACAGGCCGTGAAGTCCGCGGCGCCTGGCCCAGTTGACCAGGACTGCCGTGCATGCCGCTCCGCTGGTGAACGCCCCGAGCAGCGCCCCACCGCCGAGCACAAGTGGCAACGAACCGGCTGCGAGATCGTCCGCCATGGCGGAAACAACACCCGTCACATGGGATGTGTAGCGATGGATCGCAAGGAAGCCACCGGCGTTCACGGCGCCGGCGACAAAGGCAAGCAATCCGCCCAACTGGCGATTCGCCATCCGGTCGCGCCGGCTGCCGGCCAGGCAACTGAGGTAGCGGAAAGCACGACCGAAGGCCGAACGCACGTGGCCAAGCATTGACATGCAGGGAGCGGGCCCTGGTTGAGCGCTCGGCAGGCCGGCGCCCCGTTGCCCGATGCCAGTGCCTTGATCCACGAGCCCTATCGCTTCACAACGAGTTCGACATCGTCGTCCCGGTCCGCGCCGGTCGGCACGAGCGACACCCCATGGTGCACCAAGTAGTCGCGAATCAACCGGCGCACCACCTGCGATGGCGTGACATCCTGCCGGGCGCACAACTCCTCGAGAGCCTTCTTCTTCGCCGGGTCTACCAGAACCGTGAGTCGTGCGGTCTTGAGTTCCATGATTGCTCCGTATTGCAATCACATTATAATGCCGTTCACATGTGGAAGTCGCAGAACCACTTCTCCCTGCCTTCAGCCGAAGGCGCCGAAAGGACTGCCCCGGTTCAATTGCTCGGTGCGCTCTCCATGATTCTCACTGCACATCGGGCGCAGGCGACAAACCAGTAGCACTTCGGCATGGCACACATCGGCGTTGATGCGGACTCCGAACTGGTTCACGGGCAAGAGACTGCACACGCCCCATGTTGAGAGAGCCATCGCGCAACGTGACACAAAATCCCGGGATGACCGTCCGACGTGTGCCAATCCCCCAACCCGTCTACGCCGAGCGCCACCGCACGGTGGAATCGGTCCGCGGCCTCGCTGGCGGCATCGTGGCGCTTGCCCTGGTGCTGCTGTTCGCCGGCGTCGCCGTTGTTCCCTTCGGTTTGGTGCTCAGCGCCCACGATGGCGGGCTGGGCCCGTGGTTCGCGGTCGCTGCGTTCGGGTCCGCCGGCGCGCTGGGCATGGCGTGGGTGGTGCGACAGTGGCGGCGCCCGGTGCCCCACACGGTGGTCTCGGACATCGGCGTGCTCGGCGACGCCGCCGCCGGGTGGTTCAACGACATCCGGTGGGACCAGTTGCGGCGCCACCCAAGCGGCGGCGTCGATGTCTGGGTGGCCACATCATCGCGAAGCGAGGAGACGCTGCAGTGGCTGCACTTCTTCACCGCGGAGCGCCCCACCCGCCCGCCCACCGAACGCAAGCTCAGGCTGCTCGTGCCGCAGACGCTCGGATGCCTGTGGTACGGCAACGCGTTCGCGCTGCGGCGCGCGCTGCTGCTGCAGCTGGCCACGCGCGCCGAGCCGCCGTTGCGTTTCGATCCGATGTTGTTCGTCCAGATGGGCCTGCACCCACAACGCTGGACGCGAATGCCGTGGCCCCGTCGTGTGTTCGTGCTGCTGATGCTGGTGCCCGTGGCAGCGCTGTTCGCCGCGTTCTTCCTGCAGCTTGACGCGCTGCCGTCGGTGTGGTGGGGCGTCGGCATCCTGGTGGTTGGCATGCTTGCCATCGCGTTGATCGCGGTCGCCGTGTTTTCCGCGCTGTACCCCCAGTTCAGTGGCGATCCGTACGTGTTCGACCCGCCGAACTGATGCAGACCCGCGGCCAGGACGCCGCGGCGCCTGATCGTCAAGTCCACGTTGATACAGCGTCAACCGCCAGCCGTCTATCCGCATTCCCGGCAAGCGCTTAGATTGAGCGCTCGTCCTCGAACGCGGCCGTGTGCCGCTCCGCATCGCGGCGCCGCCCCAGGCGCCACGCCCCCCACAACCGGCGCAGGGAGCCCCGATGACCACACCCCCGAATGACATCACGCTGTCCAGGCGGGACCTGCTCGCCGCCGGAGCGGCCGGCACCACGGCACTCGCCGTGCCGCGACCGGCGGCCGCGCAAGCCGCCCCTGTCCCCGATGCGAACGCCGAAACCGGCGTGCCGACGCACCAGGTCGTCTTGCACGTCAACGGGCAGGTGCACGAACTGGAACTCGACACGCGCACGTCCTTGCTGGATGCCCTGCGCGAGCATCTGCACCTCACGGGCACCAAGAAGGGCTGCGACCACGGTCAATGCGGCGCCTGCACGGTGATCGCGGACGGGCGCCGCATCAACGCGTGCCTGTCGCTGGCGGTCATGCACGATGGTGGCAAGGTCGTCACCATCGAAGGTCTTGGCACGCCGGAGCGCCCGCACCCGATGCAGGCCGCCTTCGTGAAGCATGACGGCTACCAATGCGGCTACTGCACGCCCGGCCAGGTCTGTTCTGCCGTCGCCGTGCTGGGCGAGATCCGCGACGGCATTCCGAGCCACGTGAGCGGTGACCTGACAACGCGCCCCCTCCTGTCACCGGCGGAGCTTCGGGAACGCATGAGCGGCAACCTCTGCCGCTGCGGCGCCTACGCCAACATCCTCGATGCGATCACCGAAGTGGCGGGGGTGACGCCATGAAATCCTTCACCTACGAACGCGCGCGCACGCCCGCGGAGGCCGCCGCGGCCGTGGCGAAGCGGCCCGAAGCCAAATTCATCGCCGGTGGAACGAACCTGCTCGACCTGATGAAACTGCAGATCGAGACGCCGGCGCACCTGGTCGACGTGAACGCGATCGGGCTGGACCGCATCGAGCCACTGCGCGACGGCGGGCTGCGCATCGGCGCGCTCGTGCGCAACACCGACCTGGCCGCTGACATGCGCGTGCGGCGTGACCACGCCGTGCTGTCGAAGGCGCTGCTGGCCGGCGCGTCGGGGCAGCTGCGCAACAAGGCAACCACCGCGGGCAACCTGCTGCAGCGCACGCGCTGCCCCTATTTCTACGACACGGCCATGCCCTGCAACAAGCGCCAGCCCGGCAGCGGTTGCGCGGCTGTGGACGGCGCGAACCGCTCACATGCGGTCATCGGGTCGAGTGCGGCGTGCATCGCGACCCATCCGAGCGACATGGCCGTCGCGCTGCGGGTGCTGGATGCCACCGTCGAGACGGTGCGGGCCGACGGTCGGCAACGCCGCATCCCGATTGCCGATTTCCATCGGCTGCCCGGCGAGACGCCGCACATCGAGACCACCCTCGAGCAGGGCGAGTTGATCACCGCCGTCACCCTTCCCCGGCCGGCCGGCGGCGTGCACCAGTACCGCAAGGTGCGCGACCGTGCCTCCTATGCGTTCGCGCTGGTGTCGGTCGCCGCCATCCTGCAAGAGGATGGCAGCGGCCGCGTGGCGTTCGGTGGCGTGGCCCACAAGCCGTGGCGAGTCGAAGCGGCCGAAGCGCTGCTGCCGCGGGGCGCGAAGGCCTTCGCAGACCGCGCCTTCGCCGGCGCACGGCCTGCCGCCCACAACGCGTTCAAGCTGGAACTCGCCGAGCGAACGCTGGCGTCCCTGCTGCCGCGCTCGGGGAGGACCTGACCATGAAGTTCGACACACCTGCAAGTGCCAATCCCATCGACCAGGGCCGGGTCGTCGGCCAGGCTGTCGACCGGGTCGACGGGCGGCTGAAGACCACCGGCCGCGCGCGCTACACGTATGAACTGCACGATGAGGTTCCAGGCGCCGCCTATGGCGCGGTGGTGGGCGCCACGGTGGCCAAGGGCCGCATCGTGTCGATGGACCTGGCCGCCGCGCAGCATGCGCCCGGCGTCCTCACCATCGTGACGGCGCAGAGCGCGGGCAAGCTGGGCAAGGCGGACCGCAACACGGCCCGGCTGCTGGCCGGCCCCAGCATCGATCACTACCACCAGGCGGTGGCCCTCGTGGTGGCGGAGACCTTCGAGCAGGCGCGCGCAGCGGCGCAGCTCGTCCGCGTGCAGTACGCCACCGCCCCCGGCAGCTACGAACTCGCCGCCGCCAAGGAGGGTGCGGCCGCCCCCAAGACCGGCCGCGGTGCCCGCGACAGCGTGCGCGGCGACTTCAGCGCCGCGTTCGCGGCCGCACCGGTCCAGCTCGATGCCCTGTACACGACGCCCGACCAGGCCCACGCGATGATGGAGCCACATGCCTCCGTGGCCGCGTGGGACGGCGATCGATTGACGGTGTGGACATCGAACCAGATGGTGGCGTGGGGCGTCTCCGATCTCGCCACCACGCTTGGCATCCCGAAAGAAAAGGTCCGCGTCGTGTCCCGCTTCATCGGCGGCGGCTTCGGCGGCAAGCTGTTCATCCGCACGGATGCCGTCCTGGCCGCGCTCGGCGCTCGGGCGGCGGGCCGGCCGGTCAAGGTCGCCCTGCCCCGGCCGCTGATGTTCAACAACACGCCGCACCGTCCCGCCACGATCCAGCGCATCCGCCTGGGTGCCGGTCCTGACGGCAAGCTCTCCGCCCTCGCCCACGAAAGCTGGTCGGGCGACCTGCCCGGTGGCAAGCCGGAGATGGCCATCCAGCAGTCGCGCCTGCTGTACGCGGCGCCGAACCGCCTGACCGCGACACGGCTCGCCGTGCTCGACTTGCCGGAAGGCAACGCCATGCGGGCGCCGGGCGAGGCGCCCGGGCTGATGGCGCTCGAGATCGCGATGGACGAGATGGCGGAGAAACTGGGGCTCGACCCGATCGCGTTCCGAATCCTCAACGACACGCAGGTCGACCCCGAGAATCCCGAGCGCCCGTTCACGCAACGCCAACTGGCCGAATGCCTGCGCCTGGGCGCGCAGCGCTTCGGCTGGCCGCGGCGATCGGCGGCGCCGCGCCAACGCCGCGAAGGCTCGTGGTGGATCGGCATGGGCGTGGCCGTGGGCTTTCGCAACAACCAGGTGATGAACTCGGCCGCGCGGGTGCGCCTCGATGCCCGGGGCATGGTCACGGTCGAGACCGACATGACCGACATCGGCACCGGCAGCTACACGGTGATCGCACAGACGGCGGCGGAGATGCTGGGCTTGCCCATCGAACGTGTGGTGGTCCGGTTGGGCGACTCCGCCTTCCCGGTGTCTGCAGGGTCGGGGGGCCAGTGGGGTGGCAACTCGTCCACGGCCGGCGTGTACGCCGCCTGCGTGCGCCTGCGCGAGGCGGTGGCACAGCGCCTCGCGGTGCCGGTCGACCAGGCCGGCTTTGCCGATGGCATGGTGCTCGTGGGCGACCGCCGGATTCCCCTGAACGCGGCCGCGGCCGATGGTGACCTGGTCGCCGAAGACCTCATCGAGTTCGGCAACCTGACGCAGAAGTTCCAACAGTCCACCTTCGCCGGGCACTTCGTCGAGGTCGGGGTCGACGTCGACACCTGCGAGGTTCGGGTGCGGCGGATGCTCGCGGTCTGCGCCGCCGGGCGCATCCTGAACCCCAAGACCGCCCGCAGCCAGGTGATCGGCGCGATGACGATGGCAGTCGGTGCGGCCTTGATGGAAGAACTGGTGGTGGACCCGCGGCGGGGCTTTTTCGTCAACCACGACCTGGCGGGATACGAGGTTCCCGTGCACGCGGACATCCCGCGGCAGGAGGTGATCTTCCTGGACGAGACCGACCCGGCTTCGTCGCCGATGAAAGCCAAGGGCGTGGGTGAACTGGGCATCTGCGGGGTGGGCGCGGCGATCGCGAATGCGATCTACAACGCGGTGGGCGCACGCGTTCGCGACTATCCCGTCACGTTGGACAAGTTGCTCGACGCGACCCGGCAGCGTGCTTGAGCGCTTGCGCGCCGGGCACCGCAATCACCGCGCGAGTCGAGCCCGGTTCCGCAGTGACGTGGCGCGCGATTGCCGGAAGCCGGCGCAGTGTTCCAGTTGCAGGCATGGCCGAGCCGGCACCAACCGCTACAACCACCCCGCACGTCGAAATCGCCAGTAGAGAACCGAACACGTCGCGGCGATCGAGGCCAAGGCGATCGGGTATCCCCACCGCCACTTCAACTCGGGCATGTGCTCGAAGTTCATTCCCCAGATGCCAGCAAACGCGGTGGCCACGGCAAAGATGCCTGCCCACGCCGCCAGACGCTTGGTGGTCTCCGATTCCTCGATCGTCGCCATGGACAGGTTGACCTGAATGGCCGTGCCAATGGTGTCGCGAAGGCTCTCGAGGGCGGCCTGCATCCGCTCGAGGTGGTCATAGACGTCACGGAAGTACTCCCGGCTCCCTTCGCAAACGGCCGGCACGCGCCCGCGCACGAGCTTTCCGCAGGCATCCAGAAGAGGGCCGACCGCATGCTTGACGGTGGTGATCCGCTGCTTGAGGCCATAGAGCCGCTTCACGTTCTCACGCGCGCTGCCGACTTCGAAGATGTGTCCCTCGATGGCTTCAAGTTCGCCCTCGAGCGCATCGATGACGGGAAAGTAGCGATCCACGACTTCGTCCATGATCGCGTAGAGCACATAGCCGGGGCCGGTCTTCAGCAAATGAGGCTCTCTCTCGGCGCGCTCCCGTACCGCGATCAGGGCGTGCTGGCTGTGGCTGCGGATCGACAGAACGAAGTTGGGCCCGGCAAAGACGGCCACCTCGCCGACGCGCAGATCGTCGGTTGGGGTGAACTCAACGGTGTGCATGGCCGCAAACACCGTCGACTCGTACTCATCGACCTTGGGCCGCTGATGCCCGTGCTTCGCGTCTTCGATGGCCAAGTCGTGAAGGCCGAACTCTTCTTGCATCCGGGCCAGTTCGGCGTCCGTCGCGTCGCGTAACGCCACCCACACGAAGGATCTTTCATCCCGAAGATAGTCGCTGATCTCCGCCGGTTGGATGTCCGCCAGCCTACGTCCACCTTGGTAGACAACACAGTTGATCAACATGCGGTGCGCCGCTCCATGCCAATGTTGCCTTGGCCGCCCGGAGAGCGGCTGTCCTTGGTTGAAACACTCGCAACGCCTTCCACTCGGGTCATCTCCCGGGAGTGCGGGCCAGGCGCCGGAATCACGAGATCACGAATCGGTACCCGATACCTGTCTCGGTCAGCAAATGCCGAGGCTGCGCCGGGTCCAGTTCGATCTTCTTTCGCAGCTGCCCCATGTAGACCCGCAGGTAGTGGGTGTCCTCCGCATGGTTCGGTCCCCACACGGCCTGAAGCAGTTGCTTGTGGGTGAGCACGCAATCCGGGTGGGCCGCGAGGTGGGTCAGCAAGCGGTACTCGATGGGTGTCACATGGAGACCCTGCCCGGCCTTCGTGATCGTGCGGCGTGCGAGATCCATCTTCACGTCACCGAACTCGACGACCGCCCCGCGGGCCACCGTGGCGCGCCGGCGCAGGTGGGCCCGCACCCGTGCGAGCAGTTCGCCAACGCCAAACGGCTTGATGAGGTAGTCATCCGCGCCCGCGTTCAACGCCTCGACCTTGTCGGCTTCATCCGTTCTCGCCGAAAGCACCAGCACGGGGATGTCGGACCACGTTCGCAGCTGCCGGATCAGGTCCACGCCTTCTCCATCGGGCAGGCCCAGATCGAGCACGACCATGTCCGGGCGGCGGGTGCTCGCCTCGATGAGACCGCGCTCGACGCTACCCGCCTCGAACACCTCGAAATTCTCGCGTGTCAGTGTCAAACACACGAAGCGGCGAATCTCGGTCTCGTCTTCAACGACCAGGATGCGCTGCATCGATTCGCTCATGACGGTTCTCCAATGGGCCCGTCGGCCTCGGGCATGTCCAGGCGCGGTGGTTCGCCGCGCGGAATGTCGATGATAAAACGTGCTCCGCCACCCGATCGGGTCTCGCCCCGGATCGTGCCGCCGTGCGCTTCGACGATCGCACGACAGATGGCCAGGCCGAGGCCCACGCCCGGGGTCGCACTTTCCTTCCTGCCGCGTTCGAACATCTCGAAGATGACCTCTTCCCGCTGGGCAGGCAGACCCGGCCCCTGGTCGTCGAGAACGATCCGGATGCGGTCACCCGCAACGGCTGCCCCGACATCGATCGAGGTACCCGGCGGCGTGTACTTGGCCGCGTTCTCCAGCAGATTGCAGAGCACGCGTTCGAACAGCGCGGGATCGACGTGGACCAAGGGAAGATCGTTCGGCAACCTGACCCTCACGCGGCCCGGGTCCAGCGTGCTTTGCATGGCACGGATGGCGCCGCCCAGGGCCTCTTCGAGAGGCAGCCATTGAAGGCGCAGCTGCACCTGGCCCGATTGCAGCCGGGCCATGTCCAGCAAGTTGGACACCTGCGAACTCATCCGGAATGCAGCCTCCCGCATGGCCTGCGCGATCTCCGCGGGACGCCCGCTCCCGCCTCCAGCGGTCATTGCCAGGGTATCGGCCATGCTGACGAGCGCGGCCAGAGGTGTGCGAAGGTCGTGCGAGATCGCGGCAAGCAACGAATGCCGCAATCGTTCCGACTCCATCTGCACGATGGTGGACTGAGCCACATCGACATAGTGGATGCGCTCGATCGAGATCGCGAGGAGAGAAGCGCACGTTTCCAGCAACTGCCGCTGCTCGGGACCCGCAAGCCGCGCCGGATCGCGGGGGCCGATCACGAGCACGCCGCGCATCCGCATCGGCGCCTTCAGGGGCAGGTACAGCACGGGTGACGCAGGCAGCGTGTTGGTGCCGTGCCCGGCAGCCTCGGCATGGTCGAACGCCCACTGGGCCACGCCGGCCTCGATGCCGTCGGGAAGATCCGCCACCGGAACGGGCGATGTCACGCGGTCGTCGGGCCCCGCCACCATCAAGGCCACACGGGCGCCGAACTCCGATTTCAGGAATCGCGCCGCGATTTCGGCGATCTGCTGCGGCATCAATGCGCCAGACAGGTCTCGCGACATCTCATAGAGCGCGCGAACGCGTTCCTCGCGAGACGTCGCGACGCTGGCCTGGAACTTCAGGCCGGCGGTCAGTTGCCCGATCACGAGCGCGACCACCAGCATGACCGCGAAGGTCAACAGGTACTGGGCGTCACCGACACTGAACGTGAACCGGGGCGGCACGTAGAAAAAGTCGAATGCCCCCACGCTGAGGAACGCCGCGAGCACCGCCGGGCCGCGGCCGAACCGCACGGCGACGAACACCACCGCGAGCAGGAAGAGCATCACGATGTTCGTCAGTTCGAGCATCGAGTGCAGCGGCGCGGTGAACAGTGCCGCGCCGCCGCAGACGGCTGCGCTCCATGCGTAGGGCAACCACGGCGACTTCGGTTGCGGCCCCGGTGAGGCGGAGGCGGCATCGACTGGCCTCTGGCTTCGTTCGCGCGCCGGCAAGGCGATCTGGATGACGTCCAGGTCGACCCCCATCGCGCCAACGGCTTCGGCTAGCGTGGATCGCCAAGGGGGGACGCGGCGTTGGGTATCCCGCCCAAGGACGATCCGCGAAAGGTTGTGCTCGTGGGCGTACTTGACCACGGCCGCCGGCAGCGAACTGCCGGCCATGGTCGCGGTGTCGGCGCCCGACTCCTGGGCCAGCTTCAGCATGCGGAACACGTACTGCCGCGAGGCCTCCTGCAGCCGTTGCAGGCGCGGGGTCTCGACGTAGATGCAATGCCAGGGAACGTCGAGCTGTGCCGCCATGCGCGCCGTGGCGCGCACCAGCTTCTCGGTGCGGTCATCCGGACCGATGCACAGGAGGAGTGCCTCCCGGGTCTGCCAAACGGGCGCCACCGACCGGGAGCGCCGGTAGTCCAGCATCTCGTCGTCGACACGGTCTGCGGTGCGGCGCAGGGCAAGCTCTCTCAGCGCGATCAGGTTGCCCTTGCGAAAGAAGTTCCGCACGGCCGTCGCTGCCTGCTGCGGCATGTAGACCTTGCCTTCCTTCAGCCGCTGCAGCAAGTCGTCCGGCGGCAGGTCGACGATGACCACCTCATCGGCTTCGTCGAACACCCGGTCAGGCACGGTCTCCCACACCTTGATGCCGGTGATGCCGCTCACCACATCGTTGAGCGTTTCCAGGTGCTGGACGTTGACCGTGGACCAGACGTCGATGCCAGCATCGAGCAGCTCTTCCACGTCCTGCCAACGCTTGGGATGCCGGGACCCTGCGACGTTGGAGTGCGCCAGTTCGTCCATCAGGATCAACTGCGGCGCCCGTTGCAGGGCGCCATCGAGATCGAACTCGGTTAGCGTCCGCTCGCGGTACGCCACCTGCCTGGGGGGAAGAATCTCGAGCCCGTCCACCAGGGCCTGCGTTTCGGCGCGGCCGTGCGTCTCCACGACCCCGACGACCACGCCGACGCCTTGAGCGCGGGCGGCCCGGGCGGCCGACAGCATCGCGAAGGTCTTCCCCACCCCGGCGGATGCACCGAAGAAGATCTTGAACTTGCCCCTGCGGGCCTGCACCTCCTCTTCCTTGATGCGGGCCAGCAATTGATCGGGGTCCGGGCGCTGATGGGTCATGGGATGCGCGGCAGCGGCAGGGGACGCGGCCCGTTGGGATGGCAGGAGTTCATTTTCTGCTTCTGAGGATACGCGAGGCCTTGCGAGTGGCCCCGGAGGTCCCGATAAGCCACCAGGCACAGACCAGCGGCACGATGGCCGCCGCCAGTGCCAGCAAGATGCCCTGCCAGTCGCAGACCTGCAAGGGCGTCATGGATCAGGCCGGCCGCTGCCGGTCGAGTTCGATGTTCAGCATGAGCACATTGACCCGCGGCTCTCCGAGCACGCCGAGGAACCTGCCTTCCGTGTGACGTGCAATCGCCTCCTTGACCTGGCCGGGAGACAGCTTTCGGACCCGCGCCACACGTTCGGCCTGGTACGCCGCGGCCGCCACGCTGATGTGCGGGTCGAGCCCGCTGCCCGACGCGGTGACGAGGTCCACCGGTACCGGCCGGCCGTTCGTGGGGTCGGCCGCCTTCAAGGCCTCGACGCGGGACTTCACGGCATCGGTGAGTGCCGGGTTCAGGGGACCCTGGTTCGAGCCGCCCGAGCCCGCCGCGTTGTAGGGCATCGGGCCCGTGGCGGACGGACGGCCCCAGAAGTACTTGGGGTCGGTGAAGTTCTGGCCGATCAGCGTGGAGCCGACGACCTTGCCGTCCACCTTGATCAGGCTGCCTGCCGCCTGGTCGGGGAACACGATGGAGGCAGCGCCCGTGACCAGCGCAGGATAGGCCAGCCCGGTCACGACCGACATCAGCACGAACAGTGTCACAGCGGGACGAATGAGGTTCTTCATGTTCTTTCTCCAGATCAGGCCAGGTGGGCCAGGCTCAACAGCATGTCGATCGCCTTGATGCCGATGAACGGAACGACCAGCCCGCCCAGGCCATAGATGAGCATGTTCTTGCGCAGCAGCAGCGCCGCCCCGAGTGGCCTGTACGGCACGCCCTTCAGCGCGAGCGGAATCAGGAAGACGATGATCAGGGCGTTGAAGATCACGGCCGAGAGGATGGCCGACGACGGACTCGCCAGCTGCATGACGTTCAGCGCCTGGAGTTGCGGGTAGGTGGTGATGAACGCCGCAGGCACGATCGCGAAGTACTTGGCCACGTCGTTGGCGATGCTGAAGGTCGTCAGCGCGCCACGCGTCATCAGCATCTGCTTGCCGGTCTCCACCACTTCGATCAGCTTCGTCGGGTTGCTGTCGAGGTCGACCATGTTGCCGGCTTCCTTGGCCGCCTGCGTGCCCGAATTCATCGCCACGGCCACGTCGGCCTGGGCCAGCGCCGGCGCGTCGTTGGTGCCGTCACCCGTCATGGCCACCAGCTTGCCTTCCGCCTGGTACTGGCGGATGAGCGCGAGCTTCTGCTCGGGCGTGGCTTCGGCGAGGAAGTCGTCCACGCCCGCCTCGGCGGCGATGGCCGCGGCGGTCAGCCGGTTGTCACCCGTCACCATCACGGTCTTGATGCCCATGCGGCGGAGTTCGGCAAACCGCTCCTTGATGCCCCCCTTGACGATGTCCTTCAGTTCGATCACGCCCAGCGCCTTCACGCCGTCGGACACCACCAGGGGGGTGCTGCCGCGCCGCGACACGTCATCCACCACCGCGGCCAGGGCGGCGGGGAATGCGCCCCCCAGGCTCTCCACGTGTTTGCGGATGGCCGCTGCGGCCCCCTTGCGGACCTGGCGCATCTTCGCCGGATGCGTGTCGCTGCCCACCACCTGCCGCTCCTGGATGACCAGCGGCAGATCGACGCCGCTCATGCGCGTCTGGGCCGAGAAGTGCACGAACTGGGCACCGAGGGCGTTCACGTCGCGCTCGCGCAGGTTGAACTTCTGCTTGGCCAGGATCACGATGCTGCGGCCCTCCGGCGTCTCGTCCGCCAGGGAGGCGAGCTGGGCGGCGTCGGCGAGCTCGGCTTCCTTGACACCCGGCGCCGGCAGAAAGGCCGCGGCGTGGCGATTGCCGAGCGTGATGGTGCCGGTCTTGTCCAGCAACAACACGTCCACGTCACCCGCGGCTTCCACGGCACGGCCCGACGTCGCGATCACGTTGGCCTGCATCATGCGGCTCATGCCCGCCACGCCGATGGCCGACAGCAGGCCCGCAATCGTCGTGGGAATCAGGCAGACCAGCAGCGCGATCAGCACGGTCACGCTCACCGGTTGCCCCGACTTCGTGGCGTCCACGCTGAACAACGAGTAGGGCAACAGCGTCACGGTCACGACCAGGAACACGATGGTCAGGGCGACCAGCAGGATGGTCAGCGCGATCTCGTTGGGTGTCTTCTGGCGCTTGGCGCCTTCGACCATCGCGATCATGCGGTCGACGAAGGTCTCGCCAGGATTGGCCGTGACACGCACGACGATCCAGTCCGAGAGCACCTTCGTGCCGCCCGTGACGGCCGAGAAGTCGCCTCCGGACTCACGGATGACCGGCGCGGACTCCCCCGTGATGGCGCTTTCATCGACCGAAGCAACGCCTTCGATCACTTCGCCATCCGCCGGGATCACATCGCCGGCCAGCACCATGACCACGTGGCCCTTCTTCAGCTCGCTGGACTCGATCGGGTGCCACTTGGCACCGAACTTGGGCCCTTCCATCAACTTGGCCCAGGTCTGCTTCTTGAGGCTGCGCAGCGAGGCCGCCTGGGCCTTGCTGCGCCCCTCCGCGAGCGCTTCGGCAAAGTTGGCGAACAGCACGGTGAACCACAGCCACAAGGCCACGGCCATGATGAAGCCGGCCGGGGCCTCGCCTTTCCCGATGAACGCCTGCACGCACAGCAGCGTCGTGATGATGCTGCCGATGTAGACGACAAACATCACCGGGTTGCGCCACTGCACACGCGGGCTGAGTTTCCTGAATGAATCGGCGATCGCCGGCTTGACGAGCTCGGGATCGAACAGGGTGAATGTCTTGCGAGTCATGTTGTTTCGCTCATTTCCACAGCATCAGGTGCTCGGCGACCGGCCCGAGGGCGAGTGACGGCACGTAGTTCAGCAGACCGACCAGGAGCACGGTGCCGATCAGCAGCGTGACAAACAGCACGCCGTGCGTCGGCATCGTGCCGTCGGTGACGGCCAGGCGCTTCTTCGCAGCCAGCGATCCGGCAATGGCCAGCACCGGCACGATCACGCCGAAGCGGCCGAACCACATCGCGATCGCCAGCATCACGTTGTAGAAGGGGGTGTTGGCCGACAGGCCGCCGAAGGCACTGCCGTTGTTGTTCGCGGCCGAGGTGAAGGCGTAGAGGATCTCGGTGAACCCATGGGTTCCCGGGTTCGCCACGCCAGCGCGCCCGGCGTCTGCCATGACCGCCACGGCGGTGCCGAGCAGGACCAGCAGCGGCGTCACCAGGATGGCCATCGACGCCATCTTCATCTCGTGCGCTTCGATCTTCTTGCCCAGGTACTCTGGCGTGCGCCCGATCATCAGGCCGGCGATGAACACCGCCAGGATGGCGAACACCAGCATGCCGTACAGACCGGTTCCCGTGCCACCGAAGATCACCTCGCCGAGCTGCATGTTGACAAGGGGCACCATCCCGCCCAGCGGCGTGAACGAATCGTGCATGCCGTTGACCGCCCCGCAGGAGGCCGCCGTGGTGATGGTGGCGAACAGCGCGGACTCGGCAATGCCGAAGCGGGTCTCCTTGCCCTCCATGTTGCCGCCGGCCTGGACAGACGTCACCGACTGGTCGACACCGAGCGCGGCAAACTGCGGGTTGCCCTGGGCCTCGAAGGCCGTGGTGGCCACCACGCTGGCAATGAACATCACACCCATCGCCGTGAGGATCGTCCACCCTTGCCGGGAATCGCCAACCATGCGGCCGAACACGAAGCACAGGGCCGCGGGGATCAGGAAGATGGCCAGCATCTGGATGAAGTTGGACAGTGGCGTCGGGTTCTCGTACGGATGCGCGGAGTTCGCGTTGAAGAACCCGCCCCCATTCGTGCCCAGCATCTTGATGGCCAACTGGGATGACGCCGGCCCCATCGCGAGGGTCTGGGTGGACGTGACCTGGTCCTCGAGCACCGGCTCGCCTGCGGCATTCTTCAGGGGCTGCCCATCCTGATCCAGCTTCGGCGTCTGGTACTTCACCGGCTCCAGCGTGGTCACGGATTGATAGCTGTCGAAGTTCTGGATGCCCCCCTGTTGCACCTGCACCAGGGCCAGCAGGAACGACAACGGCAGCAGGACCCACAGGGTGATGCGCGTCAGGTCGACCCAGGCGTTGCCGATCGTCTTGACGCTGTGGCGTGCGATGCCGCGGATCAGCGCGATGACAACCACGATGCCGGTCGCGGACGACAGGAAGTTCTGGACCGTGAGGCCGAGCATCTGGGTGAGGTAGCTCATGGTGGATTCGCCGCCATAGCCCTGCCAGTCGGTGTTCGTCACGAAGCTGATCGCCGTGTTGAACGACGAGTCCGGCGTCACGTTGCCCATGCCTTGGGGATTGAGCGGCAGCCAGAGCTGCAAGCGCTGCAATGCATAGATGGCCAGCACACCGAGCCCGTTGAAGATGAGGAGGGCCAGCGCATACTGCAACCAGCCCATCTCGGCTTCGGGTTTGATGCCGCACAGGCGGTAGAGAACGTTCTCGATGCGCGCCACCGCCTTGAAGCGGCCTTCCATCACGTGGGCGATGTAGCGCCCCAAGGGCAGCGAGAGCAGCAGCAGCGCGACGCTGAACGCGGCCAGCAAGGCCCAGGCATGGGCGCTCACGAGAATTTCTCCGGTTGCAGAAGTGCTGCCACCAGGTACACCAGCAGCGCGGCGGACACGAAGCCGCCCAGGATGACCATCCCGCTCATGTCTTGCTTCCTTCCAGCTTGGCGCAACCCACGGCGAAGCCGACCATCACGAGCCAGACTGCCACCGCGAGTGCAAGGTAAAAAGCGTCCATCGTTCGCCCTCCAATACAGAAGGCTTCATCGTAGGAAGGAGCGCATCAAGATCGTGACAATTTGCGGGCGCCGGCCATAAAGAAAGCATCAAGACGCACGGCGCCGGCACGGCGAGACCTTCGCCATCCCGGCGCGTTCGCGGTCGGAAAACACATGGCCTTCCAATGTCACTTCGAGGTGAGGGAGGACGTTCTACGCTGTCGAGAGAAGCGTTGAGGCGGAGCGATCAGGCCAGATGTGACCGGAACCTCGCCGCGCCCGGACGCAGTGGGTCCCGGCGTTCGCCCACTGCTGTCCGGGGAAATTCAACCCGAATGGCTGCGTTGCCAGCAGGCATCGAAGGTACAGCCGATTCACCGATGGGTCGACTCGATCGCAGCGTTGTCATCCCGGTGAAAACCGGGACCCACTGGCAGCGGGACCAAACGTTCGACGCTGTCGAGAGAAGCGTTGAGGCGGGGGGTATCAGGCCAGATGTGACCGGAACGTCGCCTCGCCTGGACGCAGTGGGTCCCGGCGTCCGCCGGGATGACCCGAGATCTTCCCCGGACATCAGTGGGCGAGCACCGTGCCCTCAAGACCCCCGGAGCCGGGTGAAAAGCCTCATATCTGCACACGCGTCCCCAACTCGACCACGCCGTTGTGCGGGAGTCGCAGGAAATCCCCCACGCTGCCGGCATTGCGCGCCATCGTGGCAAACATGGCCTCGCGCCAGAAGGCCATGCCTGCGCCGCGTGTCGGGATCACGATCTCCCGGCTCAGGAAATATGAGAGGGCGGACTGGTCGATGGCGAGCCCTTCGCGCATGCAAAGGCGCAGTGCACGCGGGACGTCGGGCTCGTCCTTGAAGCCGAAGTTCACTTGCACCCTCCAGAATCCCTCGACCAGAGGTTCCACTTGCAGGCGCTCCTCCTCGGGCACCCACGGCACCTCCTGGAAGCGCACGGTGAGAATCACGTTCTGCTCGTGCAGCACCTGGTAGTGCTTGAGGTTGTGCAGCAGCGCCTGCGGCACCGTATCAGGATTGCCCACTGCATAGACCGCGGTCCTCGGGGTGCGGCGCACATGCTCGTCGTCCACCAGTTGCCTGATGAAAGGCAACAGCTCCGGGTCGTCGCGCCGGATGTGCTCGATCAGCAATTCGCGGCCACGCCGCCAGGTCGCCATCACCGCGAAGATGACGCTGCCGAGGACGATGGGAAACCACCCGCCCTGCCAGAACTTGAGCGCGCACGAAATCACGAGCACGGCATCGACCAGCAGGAACGCGCCGGTCGCCGCCCAGGCGAGTGACAGCGGATACCCCCAGGCATGCCGAACGACAAAGAACGTGAGCAAGGTGGTGATGAACATCGTGACCGTGACCGCGATGCCATACGCAGACGCAAGCGCGGAAGAGCTTCCGAAACCCACCATCGCAAGCAGCACCGCCACCATCACCACCCAGTTGACGAGGGGAACATAGATTTGCCCGACCTCCTTGTCCGAGGTGTGCAGCACTCGCATGCGTGGCAGCAGCCCCAGCTGGATCGCCTGCTTGGTCAGTGAGTAGGCACCGGAGATCGTGGCTTGGGATGCAATCACCGAGGCCAAGGTCGCAAGCACGACCGCGGGAATCAGCCAGGCCGGCGGGAAGAGCCGGAAGAATGGGTTTTCGAGCGCGGTGGCATCGCTCATGAGCAGAGCGCCCTGCCCCATGTAGTTGAGCGCCAGCGCCGGGAGCACGAAGGTGCTCCAGGCCAGGCGGATGGGTTTCTTGCCGAAATGCCCCATGTCCGCATACAGCGCCTCGGCGCCCGTCAATGCCAGGACGATCGACCCCATGACGAGAAACAGGTGCCACCCGCGCGCCTGCATGAATTCAATGGCCCGCAACGGATTGAGGGCCGCCAGGATGGCCGGGTACTGGACGATCTGCACCACGCCGGTGATGGCGAGGACAGCGAACCACACGACGACGATGGGGCCAAACAGCTTGCCGACGATCGCGGTGCCGTAGCGCTGCCCGAGAAACAGCCCGATGATCACAGCCGTCGAGATGGGCAGCACATACGGTTTGAGCGCAGGCGTGATCGTTTCCAACCCCTCCATGGCACTCAGAACGGAAATCGCCGGCGTGATCACGGCATCGCCGTAGAAGAGCGCCGCACCGAGGACGCCAATCAGAAGGAGAATCGTGTGACGCTTGGGCGTGCTCCCTGCCGCCTTGGCCGCGAGCGCGGTCAGCGCCATGATGCCGCCTTCGCCTCGGTTGTCGGCACGCAGGATCAGCACCACGTACTTGAGCGTCACCACCACCATCAAAGCCCACAGGATCGTCGAAACCGCACCCACGATGTTCGCGGCATCGAGGGCGAGCGAATGGGCCGGGTTGAAGACCTCCTTCATGGTGTACAGAGGGCTCGTGCCGATGTCACCGTAGACGACCCCCAGCGCGCTCAGCGTGAGAACTCCTAGACCCTGTCGAGTTGGCTGCATTCTCTGCTTTCCATGGTTGTGGGGGCCGTGGCTGTAGTTGTGGTTGGGCTAGATGTGAGTGTCTTCGACCGGATCCCCGTCTTCCGGCACGAACACCATGCCGGTCTTGGCGTTGTAGTCCATCAAGCCCGCGTAGCGGCCCCAGGCGATCATCGTCTCGAAGATCTTCTCCGGGTTGTCATACGGCAAGGCGCTGCCGATGTCCTTGATCACGCGCTCGGCCTCGACTTCTTCGTACTCCTTGAGCAGCGCGATGATGATGTGGAACAGCCGGAGCTTGAAGACCTGTTCCTCGAAGATCGCGCGCTTTCCGAGGCGGTCGGCAGCGACAAACTTCCGCCCGAGCTCCGTGAAGCGCACTTCCTGCCGGGGCGTATCGATCAGCTCGAGGATCTCGGCGGCCTTGAGGATGGTGATGGTCTCGCCAAACTCCTTTCCGATCTCATCGGAAATGTCATAGATGTTGGACAGGTCCGGCGAGTCGCTGAGAATGCTCATCAGCCCCAGGATCTGCCCCACGGGCACCAGTGGAATCGATTCCATGCGCGTGCGGGCGCGCGAGACGGGCTCGCCCTTCACGGGCGTCTCCGGCGGCAGGTCGGGCAGCGTCATCGTGGTGATGCATTCGTGGATCACGCTGACCAATCGCTGGAACTCGGGGTCCTTGCTGTCGCGCGGATAGGGCAGCTTGTTCTCGAGCACGAGGCCGATGCGCCCCGGGCGCGGAAACACCACCACGATGCGCGTGGCCATCTCCACCGCCTCTTCGATGTTGTGCGTGACCATGAAGACCGAGCTCAGATCGCCGCCCGGGTCGCGCCACAGGCTGATCAGCTCCTGCCGGAGGTTCTCCGCCGTCAGCACGTCCAGCGCGCTGAAAGCCTCGTCGAGGCACAGCAGCTTGGGCTGGGAAACCAGCGCACGCGCAATGCCCACCCGCTGCCTCATGCCGCCCGACAGTTCGCGCGGGAAGGCCGAGTGGTAGTTGCCCAGCCCGATCAGCTCGATCGCCCGGTCGACGGCCGCGTCGCGCTCGGTGCGGCTGATCTTTCTCGACATCAGGCCCACCGCCACGTTCTGCTCGACCGTGAGCCACGGATAGAGCGCGAAAGTCTGGAAGACCACCGAAGCATCGGGATTCACGCCGTTGAGCGACTTGCCGTTGGCCAGCGCCCTGCCCGATGTGGGCACGATCAGGCCCGTGAGGCAACGCAGGATGGTCGACTTGCCCGAACCGGACTGCCCCAGCAGCGCAAGGAACTCGCCTTCGCTGACGGCCAGGTCGATGTTGTCGAGCACCTTGAGTTCGTGGTTTCCCGCGGTCATGAAGGTCTTGGTGACGGCGCAGAGCTGGGCCACCGGCACGGCCGGCTCCCGCAATGAAGGCGTGGGCGTGTTCATGTTCAGTCCAATCTGAATCGGTGCTCGGCAAAGGCATACAACCGGCGCCAGATGAGCTTGTTCATCAGCACGACGAAGATCGACATCACGCCGATGCTCGCGATGATCAGCGGTGTGTCTCCCGTCCGGGTGACCGTGGCGATGTATGCGCCCAGGCCATCGGCCTGCAGGCTCGTGCCGCCCCACGTGGCGACCTCGGCCACGATGCTCGCGTTCCACGCGCCTCCGGCGGCCGTGCAGGCGCCCGTCACCCAGAACGGAAAGATCGCCGGGAGGATCAAGGTGCGCCAGAGGCTCCAGCGGCGCAGGCCGTAGACGCGCGCGGCTTCCTTCAAATCGTTCGGGATCGCCATGGCGCCGGCGATCACGTTGAACAGGATGTACCACTGCGTGCCCATGGCAATGAGCAGGATGCTGCCCCAGTTGAGGCTGACGTGGCTGGCCACGAAGAAGCCGACGACGATCGGGAACGTCATGTTCACGGGGAACGAGGCACCGATCTGCGCCAGCGGCTGGGCGAACCGCGCAACGCGCGGCTGGAACCCGATCCACACGCCGACCGGCGTCCAGATCAGCGTGGCCAGGACCGTCATGGCCGCGACGCGCAAGGCCGTCAGGAAGCCGAGCCAGACGATGTGGCCAACGTGGGCCGAAGACAGCGCGCCGTGCAGCGCGGCAGTGGCCGCCGCCACGGCCCTGAGAACCTCGATGCCGATCCAGACGGCAAGCAGGATGCTCGTCACTCGCCAGAGTGACTTCTTCCAGGACGCCTTGAGCCTCACCGGCAACCGTGCCATCGGCACCCGCACCTGGAACACCTTGTCGACCAACGGGCGCCAGAGGCGTTCGCTGATCCACGTGAACAGGTAGGCGCCACGCAGCAGGTCGTAGACCCAGGAGGTCGCCGGGGTGGTTGACCCCGTCAGCTCGATCTTGAACTTGTCTGCCCACGCAAGCAGGGGGCGCCAGACCAGCTGGTCGCTGGCCAGGATCAACGCGATCATGGCCACCACCGCCCACAGGGCGGCCGTTCCGTCGCCGGTCGAGATCGCCTGCACCATGTAGGAGCCCAGGCCTGGCAGCTTGATGTCCTTGTTCATCACGCTGATGGCCTCGCTCTGCGCAACGAAGAACCAGCCACCGCCGAAAGACATCATCGAGTTCCAGATCAGGCTGTGCGCCGAGGCCGGCAGCTCGACGGTCCTGAAGCGCTGCCACCGGGTGAGGCCGTAGGTCGACGCGGCTTCCTGCATGTCGGGGGGGACGGTGACCATCGAGTGATAGAAACCGAAGGCCATGTTCCACACCTGCCCGGTGAAGATGGCGAAGATCGCCGCGCACTCGACGCCGAGCAGGCTGCCGGGGAACAGTGCCATGAACCCCGTCACCGTTGCCGACAGGAACCCCAGCACCGGCACCGACTGCAACACATCGAGCGCCGGCAGGATGAAGGCGCGTGCGGTGCGGCTCTTTGCGGCGAGGTAGCCCACGGAAATGGCGAAGAACAGCGAGAAGCCGAAGGCGATCCACATGCGCATCAGGGTGCGCCCCGCGTAGTAGGGAATCAGGCTCGGCGAACTGTCGACCTGCTGCACCGCGGCCGGATCGAAATGCACGAGCATGCCCTTGCCGAAGTGCAAGGCGCTCCACAACAAACCCAGCAAGGCCAGCATGACCAGGGCATCGACCCAGCCGAATGCGCGGCGTTCTTCAATGACGGTGAGTTGCGGGGCCGTGCTTTTCATGTGGGGCGGTAACGCTTGTCAATGGGAGGGCTACCAGCCAGGACGTGTTGCAATGCGGCCATGCGTTGAGCGACGGCTCGATGCGGCCCGAGTATGCCTGAGCCAGATTGCGCAAGAGAGTTCCGCAGCTGGCCCATTCAAGGGCTCGCCGCGACGTTCATGTGGCCCGAGAAATGCGCTCGCTGCAGGAGCGCGGCCGTCGATGGCCTTGCCGTTGCCCTCGGGGCCTCAGCGTCGGTCGAGGCAAAAGCCCCGGTAGTGGTCGAGGCTCAGTTCGGGATGCAAGGGCAGGTCCAGATGCTTGCCAAGGTTGGCCCAGGAGTCTCTCAGCGCGTAACCCAGGCTGGCGAGTCCGCTGACCAGTCCGGCCTGCGTTTGAACCCGGTAGGCACAGAAGGCCGTTCCGATGCTGTTGACCGTGAAGAACTCGGTGTCGGGATGGATGGGTGTGATGTTGATGATCACGCGGCGAGGCAGTCGCTTCCAGCTGCGAAGGTAGGTGTCGAGCGTGTGCGGGAGGTATTGCAACGAGCCCGAGGCGAACAGGATCTCCGAGCCGTCTCCGGCCGAGATCTGGTCGTTGAAATGCAACATGGGGACGACCCCGCGCTCGGCCGCGAGCGCTGCCCCCTTGCGGACGGCGGCCGGCACATCCACGACCGTCCAGTCGGTGTCGGGAGGCAGCGGGATGGCGTTTCGAAAGGCGTAGAACTTGATGCCGACGCTGCCCCCCAGGTCGAGCACGCTGCGCATGCCGGCCTCGAACGATTTCTCGAGCCAGAACATCGCGGGGTAGTCGTGTGCATCGGCGCGCATGTGGGTGAGGTACATGTCGGCCGAGGCCTCGTTGTCGTACCCCACCACCCCGTACGTCGCCGCACTGGCCGCCGCCGATTCGAAGGTGTCGAACACGTCGCAGAACAGGTTCTGCCCGCGGTTGCGGACGAACTCCTTTCGATACGACGACAGGACGAGCCGACGGACACCTGGGGCCGACGCCCCGCGGTCGATCGTGGTGTGGATGCGCTGCAGAAGGTTCATGGTCAATCCGCCAGTACTTCCGGTGATTGCCAGGGGCAGGTACGCCCTTCCAAAATTCTCTCTCCGGTGGAACTTTCGCGTCAACCAGGGGGCCATGGACCCCTCACTCAAACGAGGTGATCACACCCCATGGACGTCGAACGCAGCCCGCGCAACGCAGGCTTGTCGACAGGCCCATTCTCCCGGCGGGGAAGTCCGTCTACGATGCGCCTGCGCCGAATGGGTTCGGCTGCAGGAGAACATCCCCTTGACCACCGCTTCAACCACCCGCCGCGCGGCCGCACTCGCCGCCGTGTTCCTCGCGCTGATCCCGACCGTGGCGCCCGCGCAAGGGGACCCCTACCCGACCAGGCCGTTGACGATCATCGTGCCGTTCTCGCCAGGCGGCGGTGTCGACGTGATGACACGCCTGCTGGCGGAGAAGCTGAGGGTGTCGCTGGGTCAGGCGGTCACGGTGGAGAACAAGCCCGGCGGCAGCGGCATGATCGGCACCGTCGCGCTGGTCCGGGCGCCCGCCGACGGCTACACGCTGCTGATGGCCACGGCGGGCGAGGCCGCGATCAATCCGCACGTCTACAAGGCCAGGATGCAGTACAGCCCCGAGAAGGACCTGGCGCCCATCTCGCTGGTGGTCAACGTGCCGAACGTGGTGGTGGTCAACCCGGCCCTGCCCATCAAGTCCATGGCCGACCTCGTGTCGTACGCGAAGGCCCATCCCGGGAAGGTCAGCTACGGCACCAGCGGGATCGGCAACCCCCAGCACCTGGCGGGGGAGTTGCTCGGCCAGCTGGCGGGAACGCCGTTGACGCACATCCCCTACCGCGGCGCGGCCAACCAGCTCACGGACACCGCGGGCGGCAGCCTCGACATGACGTTCGTGAGCCTCGCGGGTGCCAAGCCCTTCATCAAGGACAACCGGGTGCGGGCCATCGCCCTCACCTCGCCGGCCCGCTCCCCGCTGGCCCCCGACGTGCCGGCCGTGTCCGAAACGAAAGGCCTGGAAGGGTACGCGCTGGAGAACTGGTTCGGCCTCTTTGCACCCGCCGCGACGCCGCCGGCCGTCGTGCAGAAACTCAACGCGGCGGTGACCCAGGCGTTGAAGGACCCGGACCTGGTCAAGCGGCTGCAGGACCTGGGTGGTGAACCCGCGCCCATGAGCCCGGCCCAGTTCAAGGGGTTCATCCAGGCCGAGTCCACCCGGTTCGCGAAGGTGGTCGAGGCTGCCAGGATCACGGCCGAAAACTGATCCCGCCATGTTCGCCTACGTCGGCAGCCGCACCACCCGGGAGCGCAACGCGCGTGGGGACGGCATCAGCGTGTACCGGGTGGACCCTCGCGATGGCGGCCTGTCGCTGGTCGATGTGGTGACGGGCCTGGTCAACCCGTCGTACCTGGCCCTCTCGGACGATGGCGCGTTTCTCTACACCGTGCACGGCGACCAAAGCGACGTCAGCGCGTTTCGTGTCGACCGAGCCACCGGCCGACTGACCTTCCTGAACCGGCAAGGCACCGAAGGCCGCAACCCGGTCCACCTGGTCATGGACCCCACTCAACCCCGGCTCATCGTCACCAACCACCTGGGCGCGAACGTGGTGGTGTTGCCTGTGACAACCGACGGCGCATTGGGCACGGTGACGCAGCGCATTCCCTTTTCCGGCCCCGTGGGCCCGCACCGCATCGAGCAACAGCAGGCCAAGCCCCATTTCAGCGGCTTCGATCCATCGGGCCGGTTCCTGCTGGTGCCCGACAAGGGGCTGGACCGCGTGTTCATGTTTCAGCGCGAGGGCGACACGCTCGTGCCCACCCCCTCGCCGCACATCCAGGCACGCGAAGGCGCCGGGCCGAGAGGCCTGGTCTTCCACCCGGCCGGGTCCCACGTGTACGTGGTCAACGAACTCGATTCGACGGTGACCACCTGCGCGTTCGACCGGGACACCGGCGCCGTGACCCCGCTTCAGGTCTTGTCGACACTGCCGTCCAGTTTCACCGGCAACAGCCGCGCCGCAGGCATCGCGATGGATGCGGCGGGGCGCACGCTGTACGCCTCCAACCGTGGCCACGACAGCATCGCGGTGTTCCGGGTGGATGCCGCGACGGGGTTGCTCGCGTTCGTGTCGGCCGAACCCTCCGGCGGCCGGACACCGCGGTTCTTCACCTTGTCACCGGACGGTCGCGTGCTGTACGCGCTCAATGAGGACAGTGACACGATCGTGCCGTTCGCCGTCGATCAGCGCCACGGCGCCCTGACCCGTTCGGGGTCTGACGTGCGGTGCGGGAGCCCGGTGTGCATGGTGTTCGCAGGCTACCCGCTCGCAAGACCTTGAAAGGGGTGGGTAAACCCCTCTTACCGTCACAGATGCTTTTGCGTTCCTCCTCTGCGCAAGATGCACCTGATTCAGCCTTCTTCTTGTCTTTTCAGCCGAGTAGGAGGACGTCGAAAATGAACAGGGTCGCGCAAAAATAGCTGGAAACAAGATGGCACAACTGGCGTGGGAAGACGAACGCCCGGGCGCAACGTCCGGCACCGGGACGATCGGAGCCGGCAGCGCGCTGTTGGCCCGTCGCACCAGGCGTCGCATGCGCCAGGTGGCCGCGCGCTCGGGCTGCGCGGGTCTCTCGATGTGGCCCCTGCTCTGCGCGGTGGCGCAATCCACGCTGCCGAGCCAGGTCGTGCCGGGCAGCCTGCGACCGCCCACGACCGACTCCGCAGCGCCGACCGAGCTGCGTCCGCGCCCGAGTTCCGACCCCGCCGCCGCTGCACCACAGGGCCCGCGCGTGGTGATCGAGCGGATCGACGTGGTGGGCGGTTTCCCCGCGCTGACCGGCGCCACCCAGGCCGTCGCGCAAACACTGCACGGCCGCGCGGTGTCGATGATCGACATCCAGCGCGCGGCGGCTGAACTCGAGCGCGCCTACAACGATGCCGGCTATGTGCTGGCCCGTGTCATCGTGCCGCCGCAACGGCTGGTCGATGGCAGCAGCCTGTCGCTGAGGGTCATCGATGGCTTCATCGAGGAGGTCGTCGTCGATGCCGTGCCCGAGGACTTGCGTGCGCCGGTGCGTGAACGGCTGCGCCGGCTCGTCGGCCAGACGCAGCTCACCTCCGCGCAACTCGAACGGGAGGTTCTGCTGGCCGGCGAACTGCCAGGCCTGCGCCTGCGCAGCGCGCTGGTGCGCGGCTCGCAGGAGGGCGGCACGCGGCTGGTGGTCGAGAGCGGCTTCATTCCGATGGCGCTCCAGGTGCAACTCGACAACGGCCTGTCCGACGCGCTGGGCCGGACGCAACTCGGCGCCACCGTCGCCTTCAACTCACCGCTCGGCCGCGGCGAGCAGTGGTACGCCGCGTTGGTTCATGCGCCGGGTCAGGGCGTCGACAGGCCCGCGGCGCTGCGCACGCTGGGCGTGGGGCTGGTGGTGCCGCTCGGCACGCGCGGCACCACCCTCAACGCCGAGTACACGCATTCGAGCACGGCGCCGCAGGCCGCACCAGGGATCCTTGCCACCGTCGGCGAGTTCGAGCGGGCGTCCGCGCGCTTCGCGCAGGCGCTGCTGCGAGGTCGCAACGGACGGCTGGAACTGCACGCCGCATTCGAACACATCTCGCAGACGCTCACCGCAAGCGCCTTCGCGGTCGACCTGAACGAGGACCGCTACCGGGTTCTACGGTTCGGCCTGGAGGGCGGCTCTACGCTGCCGCACGGCATCGCCGCGCGTGCCGACGCCTCGCTCGACACCGGCCTGGGCGGGCGTGACGCTGACAGCAGCGCGGCATCGGGCCTCCCGACCTCCCGCCAGGGCGCCAGCGCGCACTTCGCCAAGGCCACGTTCGGCGCGGACCTGCAGCATTCATCGGCCGGCGCCTGGCGGTTGGCCTGGCGCACGCGCGGCCAGTTCGCCGCGGGCCGACCGCTGTTCACGCCGGAGTCACTCGCGCTGGCCGGTCCGGACACGCTGTCCGCCTTCGATCCGGGATCGCTGAGCGCCGACCAGGGGCTGGTGACGCGCCTGCAGATCGGCCACGCCCTGAACCTCGGCGCGCCGGACGGCAACACCGGCCTGCTGGCCTACGGCTTCGTGGCCGCCGCCCGCGGTCACGTGTTCGAGGCCACTGCGGCGCAAAGCGACACGATCAAGGCGGCGGCCGCGGGCATCGGCTTGCGTCTGGAGCACTCGGCAGATCAGGGCCGCTCGCTGTCATTCGCGCTGGAAGCAGCCAACGGGCGATCCAACCAACTCACGCAGCGACGCCCCGCGCGCATCGGCCTCAGCGTCGCGCTGCGTCTATGACGTTCGGACGCAGGACCACCCTCCCATGCGAACCCCGCGCCAACTGCCGATCGCCCTGGCCGCGCTCGCACTGCTGAACCTGCGCTCGCCCGCCTCGGCCGAGCAGGGCATGCCCGGCGGCGGCGCCGTCGTTTCGGGCAGCGCGACGATCGGCTCGCCGGCCTCGGACCAGCTGACGGTACGGCAGAACTCGCAGCGCGCCATCATCGACTGGCGCAGCTTTTCCATCGGCGAAGGGCAATCAGTGCGCTTCGTTCAGCCCGGCACCGCCGCCGCCGTGCTGAACCGCGTCACGGGCAGTACGCCGAGCACCATCGCCGGCACGCTCAGCGGCAATGGCCAGGTCTTTCTCGTCAACCCGAACGGCATCGCGATCATGCCGACCGGCACGGTGCAACTGGGCGGCGGCTTCGTCGCCTCCACGCTCGACATTCGCGACGCCGACTTCATGGCCGGCCGCCTGGAGTTCAGCGCCCGCGACGGCGCGATCGGCCGCCTCGCGAATGCCGGCACCGTGCAAGTGGCCCCCGGTGGCTTTGTTGCACTGCTGGGCGACCAAGTCTCGAACGAGGGCCGGATTTCGGCGCCGCTCGGGCGCGTGGCCCTCGGCGCCGGCACCCAGGCCACGCTGGATCTCAACGGCGATGGCTTTCTGCAAATCGGCTGGACCGGCGACTCGCGTGCGGCGGACTCCGGCGTCGACGTGTCGGGCAGTGTCAAGGCCGTCGGCGGGCGTATCGAGCTCAAGGCGGCCGACGCGCGGGCCGCGCTGCGCTCGGTGGTCAACGTTTCGGGCAGTTTGGTGGCGACCTCTGTCTCGGGCCGCGACGGCGCCATCGTGCTGGAGGCTGGCGCGGACGGCAGCGCGCAGGTGTCGGGCCTGCTCGATGTCTCGGGCCAGGCCAGCGCCGGCCGCATCGCGATCAGTGGCAACTCGGTGGCGCTCGACGGCGATGCCGCGCGCCTCGACGCGCGCAGCGCGGATGGGCACGGTGGCGCCGTCAGCGCGACGGCGCACGATGCGCTGACGCTCGACCGGGTGGTGATCGACGCCAGCGGCGCCAGCGGCGGCGGCAGCGTGCTGCTGGGCGGCGACCTGCGTGGCGGCGGCACGCTGGCTCATTCACGCACGACCGCCGTGCAGGATGGCGCCCTCATCCGCGCCGACGCGCTGGTCCAGGGCACTGGCGGCAAGATCGTGCTGTGGTCCGACGAGCACACAGCGTTTCAGGGGCGGCTGAGCGCACGCGGAGCGGGCGCGGGTGCGGGCGGCATTGCGGAGGTCTCCAGCCAAGGCGTGCTCGGCTTCGGCGGCAGCGTGGACCTGCGCGGCGCCAGCGGGCGCAGCGGCGAGCTGCTGCTGGACCCGTACAACATCACCATCTCCACCGGCACCGACAACAACCACGACGCATCGTTCACGGCCACTGGCAACTCGTCGGTCATCAAGACCACTACCTTGCAGGCCGCGCTGGCCAGCGCCAACGTGACAGTCTCCACCGGCAGCTCGGGCACCCAGTCGGGCGATATCACCCTGGCCAGCGCCTTGACCTGGGCCAGCGGCACGACGCTCACGCTGTCGGCTGCGCGCGATGTGATTTTCAACGCCACCGTCACTGCCACGAACGGCGGCGGCCTGACCGCCACGGCCGGGCGCACAGTGTCGGTCAACAGCAACTTGACCGGGTCGGGTTCCGCGTTCAACGTCAGCCTGCAGGCGTCGGCCAGCAGTTCGGGCTCGGTCAACCTCAACGGTTCCACGGTCTCGACCAACGGCGGCACGTTCACCGCCAGCGCGGCGCAGTCCACCACGAGCGCGACGGCAGTCAGCATCAGCAACTCGACCATCGACACAGGCGGTGGCGCGCTGACGATCTCGGCGCAACACACCAAGGCCGGTGTCAGCGGCAACAACTCCAAGGCCATCAGTCTGTCGAATGCATCGCTGCAGATCGGCAACGGCACAGCGTCGCTCACGGGTGCGGTGACCCTGAGCGGTGCCGGAAACTTCGCCGACGGCATCTACGCCACCAACAGCCTGACGCTGGGAGGCACCGGCACCTTCAGCTTGACGGGATCGGCTGCGGCCAGCGCGAGCAGCACCACCGCGATCGGCATCGAGTTCTACAACGGGTCGCTCACGGTCGGTGCGAGCAGCACCACGCTCACCGGCAGTGGTGTTCGCGGTTTTGTCTCGGACCTTCACCGGACCATCACCGTCAACGGTGGCAGCCTGAACGTGGTGGGGACGGCCACCAACGATTCCGGTGTGCAGTTCAAGTCCGACAACGCGCTGGTCAACAACGGCGGCACGCTCAACTTCTCGGGCACGTCGGCTTTGTACCGCGGACTGGATCTCATCTCGGGTGCCACACTGAACGTGACCGGCACTGCGACGCTGAGCGGAACCAACATCTGCGCGAGCGGTTGCCGCGACACTGCGGGCGTGCACCTCGCGGACGGCATCACGCTGAACAGCGGCAATCTGTCGATCTCCGGCAGCGCTGTGATCGGTCCGGGCGTGCGCTGGGTCAACGGCAACACGGCCTCGGCGAGTTTCTCGAATTTGGGCGCCGGGCTGCTTGGCATCACCGGCAGCAGCAACAGTGGCATCGGCTTCGAGTTCGCGCGCACAAACAGTGGGAAGACGGCTGGCGCAGTCACGTTCTCTGGCAGTTCCACCAGCGGCAGTGGGCTGAGCCTGCAGGCCGGCGCGGCGCTGACGCAGTCGAGCGGCAACCTGGCCCTGTCGGGGGCATCGACCACTGGACTGGGCGTCGACCAGGCGAGCGGCTCCACGCTCACCAACGCCGGGGCCGGCACCCTGGCCCTGCAAGCCGGCAGCCAAGGCATGACGCTGGCCGGCTCGGTCAGTTCCTCGGGAGGCGGCGCGCTGTCGCTGACCGGCGCCGGTGCCATCGGCCAGGGCAGCACGGGCACGATCGGAGCCAGCGCGCTGCTCCTGGGCGGTGCGACCGCGAACTATGACCTGAGCGCCGCCGGCAACCAGATCGGCACCGTGGCGGGCACCGCCGCAAGCCTGTCGCTGCGCAGCACGAGCAGCCTCACGGTGGGCGCCGTGCAGGGCACGTCGAGCCTGACCACCAGCGGCGCCGTGACGTTGCGCTCGGGCGGCGACGTCACGCTGGCCAGCGGCGCCAGCGTACAGGGCAGCAGCCCGGTGATTGACGCGGCCGGCCGCTTCGTCAATCAGTCGGGGAGCAGCGCGCTCATCGCGACCTCGGGCCGCTGGTTGATCTACTCGGCAGACGCGTCGGGCAATACCTTCGGTTCGCTCGACAGTGGCAACACCGCGCTGTGGAACGCGACCTACGCCAGCTTGGCACCGGCCAGCGTCACGGCCAGCGGCTCACGCTACGTGTTCGCCCACCAGCCGACGCTGACGTTCTCGTCGGTTGCGACCAGCAAGGTCTACGGCGACGATGCAAGTGCGTCGCTCGCCGCGCGCTACACCGTATCGGGCTACGTCGCCGGTGTCGCACAAGCGTATCTGACCGATTCTGCGAGCACGGCATTCAGTGGCGCTCCTGCGCTGAGTTCCACCGGTTCCGCCGCGACGGCGACGGTCACCGGCGGACCCTATGCCATCTCGATCGCGCAAGGCACGTTGACATCGACCGCGGGCTACGCGCTGGTGTTCGGCAACAGCGGATCGCTGTCGGTCACGCCTCGGGCGCTGACGGTGCAGGCCAACAACGGCACGCACGTCTACGGCAACGCCCTGCCCTTTTCAGGCACGGAGTTCAGCACGACCGGCNCGGTCACGCCTCGGGCGCTGACGGTGCAGGCCAACAACGGCACGCACGTCTACGGCAACGCCCTGCCCTTTTCAGGCACGGAGTTCAGCACGACCGGCCTCGTCAACGGCGACTCGGTGGCCTCGGTCAGCCTGACCAGCWCGGGGGCCTCCGGCAGCGCCAACGCCGGCAGCTACGCGATCACCGGCTCGAGTGCATCGGGCAGCGGCTTGTCCAACTACAACGTCAGCTACCTCGATGGGACGCTGGCGGTCACGCCTCGGGCGCTGACGGTGCAGGCCAACAACGGCACGCACGTCTACGGCAACGCCCTGCCCTTTTCAGGCACGGAGTTCAGCACGACCGGCCTCGTCAACNAACGTCGGCAGCTACGCGATCACCGGCTCGGGTGCATCGGGCAGCGGCTTGTCCAACTACAGCATCAGCTACCTCGATGGGACGCTGGCGGTCACGCCGAGGGCGCTGACGGTGCAGGCCAGCAACGGCACGCACGTCTACGGCAACGCCCTGGCCTTTTCAGGCACGGAGTTCAGCACGACCGGCCTCGTCAACRGCGACTCGGTGGCCTCGGTCAGCCTGACCAGCWCGGGGGCCTCCGGCGGCGCCAACGTCGGCAGCTACGCGATCACCGGCTCGGGTGCATCGGGCAGCGGCTTGTCCAACTACAGCATCAGCTACCTCGATGGGACGCTGGCGGTCACGCCNAACGTCGGCAGCTACGCGATCACCGGCTCGGGTGCATCGGGCAGCGGCTTGTCCAACTACAGCATCAGCTACCTCGATGGGACGCTGGCGGTCACGCCCCGCACCTTGTACTACGTCGCCGACGTGTCGACGCGCCCACTCGGCGTGTCCAATCTTCCGCTGAACGGCACGCTCGCTGGCTTCGTCAATGGCGATACGGCGGCGAGCGTGTTGGCCGGATCGCTCCGGTGGTCGACAACGGCTGGGTCCAACACGGCGGCAGGTCTGTACCCCATCGTCGGGTCAGGCTTGCAAGTACCCAGCGGAAACTATGTGCTGGCGCAAGCCACATCCAACGCGGTAGGCCTGCGCATCACGGGCACGCCGCTTCCGGCAGCTCCGAGTCTGTTCCTCGAGTCCGCGCGCCCGTCTTCGGAAATCGGCAACGGCACCTGCCAGCCCGGCCGGCATGAGGCCCAGGGCTTTTGCCACTGTTGCAACAAGGATGCCGCGATCAGCAACGCCGCGCCGGGGATCGCAGGTCCAACAGCCAGCGAATAGATCTGAGGGCTGCGGACATGCCCGCGAGCCAGGCGCCGTTCGCCTCCCGGTCAGGCCACCGCCGGTGCCTCGCGGGTACGCCGGCGCCACTTGAAGGATGACCGGCATGCTGTACGCGCTCAACACGCTCGTGCCGTTCGCCGTCGATCCGAGCCACGGCGGCTTGGCCCGTGCGGGGGCGAACGTGCGGTGCGGCAGTCCGGTCTGCATGGTGTTCGCCAGGGCCTGGCCCGAAAGCAGTTGGGTGCCCAGCCGGGTATCGGCCTGGATCGGGTGAACGCTCAACGGCAGTTCGCGGATCTCCCGCTCGACGGCATAGGGTCTCGGCCGCACCGATCTGGGGCGTGGCTCTCGGCGCGAGTCGTCAACCACGCCAATCGGTGTCAGTTCTCTGGCGTCACGCGCCGTCAGCCGTTACCCTACGCGGCAAGAGATCAAGCCGTACAGAACAACCTGGTCCGAATCCCAAGGAGGGCTCGTGAAACCACCACGTTTGCCACCGGGAGCACCGTCGCTGACCGGGATGTCGACGATCGTGCTGACCCTGCTCGTCGTGCTGGTCTGCACCCGCTTCGGCGGCATGTTTTCGCTCGCGCCCAGCAACATTTCAGCGTTCTGGCCGGCCAACGCGGTGCTCTTCTCGGCTGTCTTCCCGATGTCCGGCCCTTGGCGCCGCACTGCGCTGCTGCTGGCGATCCCGACCTATGCACTGGCCGAACTCTGGATCGGGTTTCCGGTCCTCAACGCGGTCATCTACGCCGTGGCAAACGTGGCCGAAGTCGGCCTGCTGCTGTGGCTGCTGCAAAAGGCCGGAACCGCTTCGCTGGTGTTCGACAACCTGAAGGACCTGTTCACCCTGCTGTGCGGTGCCGGTTTGGCCTCGCCGCTGGGCGGGCTGATCGGCGCCGCCGGCGCCGCGCAGGCCGGCGCACCGTTCGCACCGGTCTTCCTGCGCTGGAGCCTGGCGGACTTCTTCGGCTACTGCCTGTTGGCGCCGCTGGTACTGACGTGGCCGCAATGGCGGCGCTACTTCGGCTTCCAGTCGCCGAACCGGGCGGCCGAATTCGCGGCCCTGCTGGTGGTGTTGCTGGTCGTCACCGAAGTCTCGTCGGGCACCACGGTGCTGGGCCTGTCCGTCCCGCTCGGGGCGCAGTTCCTGCCGCTGCCGCTGCTGCTGTGGGCCGCGCTGCGCTTCGGTCCGCCGGGCGGCGCCCTCGCCACCCTTGTCGTCGCGTGTGCCGCGTTCTTCGCCACGGCGCGCGGAACCGGCTTGTTCGCGATCGGCACACCCGAGGAGAACGTGACTTCGCTGCAGCTGTTCTTCGCGTCGGTGGTGGTCTCCGTGATGACGATCGCCAGCCTGAATGCCGAGCGCCGGCGATCGCTCGAGGCGCTTCACGAACAGCACCGGACCCTTGAAGAGCGGGTCCGCACACGCACGGAAGACCTCGAGCGCGCGCGAGCCGATGCCGAGGCCGCGGCGCGCGCGAAGAGCGAGTTCCTGGCCAACATGAGCCACGAGATCCGCACGCCGCTGAACGCCATCATCGGCATGTCGGCGCTCGCGCTCGACGGCGATCTGGCACCGCGCGAGCAGTCCTACGTCCGCAAGACGCATGCTTCCGCCGAGTCGCTGCTCGGCGTGATCAACGACATCCTGGACTTCTCCAAGATCGAGGCCGGGATGCTGACGATGGAGGCCCACCCCTTCGAGCTCGGCAACGTGCTCGAAAACGTCATCGACGTCGTCGGGCTCACCGCCGACGCGAAGGGCCTGGAACTCATCATCGCCACGCCGGTGGACCTGCCGACGGCGCTGGTAGGCGATGCATCGCGATTGCGGCAGGTGCTGCTCAATCTCGGCAACAACGCCGCCAAGTTCACCGAGCACGGTGAAGTCGTGCTGTCTGTCGAGGTTCAGGACCGGACCGACACGGCGATCCTGCTGCGCTTCGAGGTGCGCGACACCGGCATCGGCATGAGTGAAGAGCAGCTGCGCAGGATCTTCCAACCCTTCGCGCAGGCGGACTCGTCCACGACCCGCCGCTACGGCGGCACCGGTCTCGGCCTGACCATCAGCCGAAACCTCGTGACACTGATGGGAGGCGAGCTGAAGGTCAGCAGCGAGCTTGGCCATGGCAGCCGCGTCGCATTCGACATTCGCTTCACGCTGCAGTCTGGCGGTCAAGCGGACACGCGCGCGACACCGGCAAGCGCCCGCGACCTGGGCCGCCTGCGTGTACTCGTCGTCGACGACAACGCCACGGTGCGCGAGATCCTCGCGGCCATGGCCAGCGGGTTCGGTTGGCAGGCCACCGCCGCAGCCAGCGCTCCTGAAGCGCTGCGCTGCATCGAGCAAGCAGACGCCACCCACCTGCCCTTCGACCTGATGCTGCTGGACTGGAGGATGCCCGACATCGACGGCATCGAATGCCTGCGCCTGCTGGCCCGGCGCGAACGCCCTCTTCATCCGATGCCCACGGTGTTGATGCTGACGGCTTTTCGTCGGGAGGAAGTCATGCAGCGCCTGGCCGAAGTGCAACTCGCCGAGCCAGAGATCCTGACCAAGCCGGTGACGCCGACGGCGCTGCATGATGCCTGCGCCATGGTCCTGGGCCATGCCCGTCTGGGGCCGACACCCAGCACGCGCCGGCAAGAGGCGCTGGCGCAGGCTCAATCGCAACTTCGGGGTGCGCGTGTGCTGCTGGTCGAGGACAACCCCTTCAATCGGGAAGTCGCAGTTGACATGCTGGACAAGGCAGGCATCGCGGTGACCATCGCCGTCAACGGCCAGGAGGCACTCGACTGGCTCGGTCGGGCGCGGTTCGACGGCGTCTTGATGGACTGCCAGATGCCGGTGCTGGACGGCTATGCCGCGACACGGGCACTGCGCAAGGTCCCCGAATTGCGCGAGCTGCCGGTCATCGCGATGACCGCCAACGCCATGGCCGGCGATCGTGAGAAGGTGATTGAAGCGGGCATGAACGACCACATTGCCAAGCCGGTCAACTTCGAACGGATGTTTGCCACGCTGGCGCGCTGGCTGCAGCCGGCACCTGGCGCGGAGGTTCGTGGTGAAATTGCCGCGTCCTCGCTGGCGGCGCATCGGTTTGACGCGAACGCCGGACTCCGGAACGTTGGAGGGAACGAAGCGTTGTTTCGACGCCTGCTCGCCATGTTCATGGAGCGGGAAGGCGACTTTTTCCAACGCTTTGGCGCGGCGCAGGCCGCCGGCGACATGGTGGCGGCGACGCGCGAGGCGCACGACCTCAAGAACGAGGCCAAGACGCTGGGCATGCCAGCGCTGTGCGAGGCGGCAACCGCGCTGGAGCAAGGGTGCCGCTTGGGTGTCGGCAGCATGGAGGTGCAGGCCCTGGCGCAACGTGTGACCGAGCAGCTGGAGCCTGTCATGGCAGGCCTGCACGCCCCCCGTGCTGCACCAGATCGCAAACAACGGGCTGGCTGATCGTTGGTCAACTTGCTCGGTGCGGGCGGGCGAGGCACCGATGGCGATGGATATCCTGGCCGGTCAACATACCGTGCGAGCGGAAAGGCCGGGATCTGGGCTCAACCCCCGCATCAGGGGTTGCAAGCGCAAACCCGATTTTTTTCCCACGACGACGTGTTCGATGACGTCGCGTGATCAGCGCACCTTCGCCCGCGAAGGCCGCCGTCAAACTACCAAGCCCGCTGATGGCTGTCGTCGAGGTGAATTTCACCGGCGTGCAAGCGTCGCCGCAACTGGCGGTAGACCCAGAACTCGCAGCGGTCGGCGTTCACGCCAGTCGGCTCGCCAGCGGCGTCGAAGGACTCGCGGGATCGACGCTGTCGGGCCCAACGCCTCGAACATCGGCGCAGGGGCCTGGCTCTACTCGTACTCAGCCATGGCGTGGCCGCTCAAACTGCTTGTGACACGTTCCTTGAGACTTCGTGAAGCGACACCAACCGCATGGTCGCTCAATATGTTGAGAGTATTTGCTTTTACCAACTTGTAATCGGCCTGTGGTAAAACACTTGCAAGCCACGCAAAGCGAACTTCCAACATGCAGTCTCCGCTCTTTTGAGGTGTCATGGGTCTGGTGGCCCGAATATCCCTGATGGACGGTTCCATGCCGTAGCTTTTCATCCAATGAAATACAGATGCTCCGGCTGCGGCATCGTCCCAGTCGCGGCGAGGCATTCGCGAATCAGTGGACGGTTCAATGGTGTCAGTGGCAAGCCCTGCCAACATCCTATGCGCACCCCACATCGACGTAGATCCGGATATTACAAGCGGATTATGGCGACTCGCGAGGCAAGCACTCCACCCATTTGAGTTGAAGATGCTTACTTGCGCTTCATCGTTTCCAAGATTGGTCACTGAGACTCCCAGTGCATGTCCGTCGCCGCGGTTTTTTTGACCAACGGAAAAGAAGACGTGCCCGCCTTCGACCATACTCTCCAAACTCGTGGCCAAGGGGTCGTCCAAGTCACCGCCGGGGTTTACACCTGAGAATAAAGTCGTGTCAACGCTCAGCCCGCCTTCGTACTTGCCGGTATATGGATTCTGGACAGGCTTAAAAAAGTATGGAGTTCCCGCCTGCAAAGCATCCGCTGCCCCACGAACCGCGCTCGGGTTATCGCATTTCGAAGCAAGACGACTGAGTACGATTGCCACGATGATGCTAAAGGCGTTTCCCTCTTTACTGTCCAATCCGCTTGTTGTTGTTCCTGCTGCGACGCGGGCAAGATGTGCCATGAACCCCCTGTCGAATGGCAGTTCGAGTTCGGCCCTTCTGAGCAGTTTTGGTCTGACGTCTTGTAGTTGAGCCCCTGATGTGCTCGCGGCCGATTCCACTGTGATGGCGCGTGACGTCTGTGATCGGTTTGGTTTGTTGCAGCGCGCCGCCAATGGGCCAGCGATGGCTGCCGGCTCAAATACCAGTTCCGATGTCTCGGTTTGTGCCAGTACACCCCGAGTCCTCTCACCGTTCGGCCAACGCAACACCGCGTTGCGGGGGGGCATGCTGAGGTTCGGGCTTGAACGATCTGGTGAGGGACTGGGCATTCCTCCCAAATGAAAATGGCTGCTTCTCTCTGGCGATGGAGTCGCGGATCGCTGGGCCGTTGATTCAGCTTCGGTGCGGCCAGGACTGGCTGATTGGGACGGTTTGCTGGAAACGCCATTTAACCTGGAAACGCAACTACCCACAATCTCTCCATGAAGGGCGCGGATGCGCGCCTCGGTATGAGGAAGTCTATGGGCCGTCCAATCCTTGCGCGCGCGTCGCGCGAAGTGAGAGACGCTGGAGCGAACCGCAACGAATCTGCCTTCATGCGTTCGATGTCGCGAAGGCGGGCGTCGATGACCGCGGCTTCGATGAAGTCTGCGGTGCGCGGGCCTTTCTTTCAGGGCCGCCCGCCGGAAGAAAGTCGGGTTTGCGCTTGCAACCCCCATCAGGTGGGGCGCAACGCTCGATCCAACCCGCCGTGCGCAGCATGCGGGATCCACCGCAGCAGGATGTCGAGCACGCCCTCGGGAATGAGCGGCTTGGCCAGATGGTCGACCATCCCGACCTCGAAGCATTGCGCCCGGTCCACCGGCAGCGCGGCCGCAGTCATCGCGATCACCGGCAGCGAGGCCCAGTCCCTGCGTTCGCGGATGCGCCGCGTCGCTTCGAGCCCGTCCATGACGGGCATGTGCAGATCCATCAGCACGGCGTCGAACGGCCGATCGGTGACGGCATCGAGCGCAGCAAGCGCCTGTACGCCGTCGCCGACGACGTGCACGTCCAGGTGCATGCGCTCCAGGATGCGTTGCGCGACGATCTGGTTGACGACGTTGTCTTCGACCAGCAGCACTCGCGCGCCAGCCAGCGGCGCGGCGCGGGCCAGCAGCCATTCGGCCTGTGTGGCGGCACCGGACGGAGCGGCAATCACAGCGCCGACCGGGTTCGTCAGGCCGTGACTGTCTCGGCGCCCGGCGATGGTCTGCAATGCCGCGAGCAGCGGCGAGGCCAGCACCGGCTTGGCCAGCACGACATCCGGCAGCAAGTCGGCCGAGGCGTCTTCCGCCGTCTTGCGGGCGGACGACATCATCACCAGCGCCGCAGACCCGACCACGCCGCCGCGGCCCACACGCCGCAGCGAACGCGCCAGGGCAATCCGTTCTTCCACCGCCAGCGATTCGTCGAGCAGCACCGCATCGAACGGATCGCCCAGACGACGGCCCTGCTCGATGGCTTGCAGTGCCGCGCCCGCGTCGGCGGCCCGCGTCACCGGAACCTGCCAGGCAAGCAATTGCGCCATGTTCACCCGGTCGGCCAGTGAGCCACCGTCGACGAGCAGCACGCGCAGGCCCGCCACGTCCGGCTGCCGCAAGTTGGGGTTGGCTGACGTATCGCCGCGCAGCAGGTTGACCGTGAACCAGAACTCGCTGCCGCGTCCGGGTTCGCTTCTCATCCCGATCTCACCGCCCATCATCTCGACCAGCCGCTGGCAGATGGTCAGACCGAGGCCGGTGCCGCCGAAGCGGCGCGTGATCGAGCTGTCGGCTTGCGTGAAGGCGTCGAACAGGCTCGCATGCTGCGCCGCGTCAATGCCGATGCCGCTGTCGAACACCGAGAAGTGAAGCAGGCAGCGCTCAGGCTCCGTGGGGGGCAATTCCCGCACCACGACATGCACGTGGCCTTCTTCGGTGAACTTCACCGCATTGCCCACCAGGTTGTTCAGCACCTGCGACAGTCGCAGTGCATCGCCTATCACCTGACGCGGCAGTTCGGCCGGGAGATCGACCACGAATGAGAGGCCCTTCAGGCCGATGCGCACGGCGAACACGTCAACCGTTCGCTGCAGTGTCTGTTCGAGATTGAAGCCGAGCTGCTCGAAACGCAATTGTCCGGCCTCGATCTTGGAATGATCGAGCACGTCGTCGAGCAGACCCATCAGTGCGGACGCAGCGGTGTGGACCTTGTCGAGGTCATCGCGAGCGCCCTTCGGCAGCACGTCTTCCAACGCGAGCCGGCTCAGCCCGACGATGGCATTCATCGGTGTGCGGATCTCGTGGCTCATGTTGGCCAGGAAGGCGCTCTTGGTGCGGGTGGCGTCCTCGGCCAGGTCGCGCGCTGCAACCAGCGCTTCCAGGACCTTGCACTGCTCCGTGATGTCGTTGGCGAACAGCAGCAGGTGGGGCTGGCCGTCGCGCAGGATGCGCGCCAGCCTGCAGTCCAGGTGCACGGTGGCGACGTCGTCGTTCAACGCGCCCGCCAGGTCGAACTCGCAGCGTCGCACCCGGCCATCCTCCATCGTGGATCGGGCTGGCCCGGCCATCAGCGGCGCCCGCTGTTCCAGCCAACGCCAGAGCCCCAGAATCTTGAGCCGCTGCATGTCAGCGCCGAGTGCGCTGTCGAGTGCCCGGTTTGACATGACGCAGTGCCCGTCGATGTGGTACACCCCGCAGCCAACCGGGTCGTTGTCGATCACCGCCTCGGCGAACTGAGCCGATTCCTCGGCACGCGACTGGGCGTGCCGGATCGCGCTGATGTCGGTCGCGGTGGCGTAGAAGCCGCGCACCGCGCTGGTGTCATCGAGGTCGGGCCGCAGGTTGAACTGAACGTGTCGCGCCACGCCGTTGGCCGTGGCGAACTCGCGCTCGAACGCCTGCACGTGTCCCTGCAACACGGCATCGATGCGGTCTTCGTTTCGTGCGAAGTGCAACGGCCCGATCACGTCGCGCAGATGCAGTCCTGGCAGGGTTCTCGGGTTGATCCCCAGCCAGCCTCGATGGGCCCGGTTGCCGAAACGGTTGCGCAGCTTGGCGTCCCAATAGCTGATGACGCTGGGTGTGTGGTCGAGGATCGCGCGCAGGTCCCGTTCACGCTCGACGATCTGCAACGCCTGCACGTCGACACGGTCTTGCAGCTGCGTCTGCAAGGCTTCGATCTCCAGCAGCATCTGCTGGTGCTCCAGAGCACGGTGGATGGCGCTCGTCAGCACTTCGGTGCTGAGCTGGAACTTGGACAGGTAGTCGACCGCACCGTTGCGCAGCACCTGCACTGCCAGCGCCTCGTTGCCGGCGCCGGTGACCATGATGATCGGGCAGTCTCGCAGCGACTCGCGGTGCAGCGCAGGCAGGAGTTCCGCGCCGCTGGCAATGCCGAGCTGGTTGTCCAGCATCACGCAGTCGAATTCGTGTTCGCGCACCATGCGCAGCGCGTCTGCGCCGGTCGCTGCCTCCATCGTCTGCAGGTTCAGGTTCGATCTTGTCAACATCCGCAGCACGCGCTCGCGGTCGACGTCATCGTCGTCGACCACGAGCAGGTGGATCGACAGACGCTGGGCCGTGCGCACCGGCGAGCCATCGGCCGCGGCAGTGTTCATGGGAATCTCACCGCCAGCCGATAAGACTGCAGCAGCTGCGCCAGCTTGGCGAACTGTGGGCCGACCGAGGCTTTGACCATGTAGCCGGCGACGTTCTCGTGATAGGCGCGGGTGCGGTCGGCATCGGCGTCCGAGGTGGTGAGCACGAACACCACGTCGTCGCGCAGCGCCGGGTCGGCGCGCACATGCTGCAGGAATTCGAAGCCATTCATGCGCGGCATGTTCAGGTCCAGCAGCACGACCCGGGGTCGCTGCGCGCGGCGTTCGGGATCGGCGCCGCGCAGCACCCGCAGCGCCATCTCGCCGTCCGGTGCCCATATCACGGGAGCAGTGACGCCGCTGCGGGTGAGGCCGCGCATCACCGATTCCGCAGCCACGTCGTCGTCTTCGACCAGCACGATGTTGAGGTTGAGGGTTTCAATCATGGGTTGCCACGCAGGGGTTGTTCAAGGCCGGCAGACTCGGGAAACATGGGCCACCAGAAGCGGAAGCAGGCGCCCCGCCCCGCCGCGACCGGAGAGATCAATTCGATGCGGCCGCCGTGCACCTCGATCAGCCGTTTGGTCAGCGCCAGGCCGATGCCGCTGTTGCCGCGCTCGGTGACGCTCAGCGTCTGGAACAGCTTGAAGATGCGCTCGCCTGCCTGCGGCGGAACACCGGGACCATCGTCGACAACGCTGATCTCGCAGTAGTAGCCATCGCGCCGCGCCTCGACGCGCAGCCGTCCGCCCACGCCGTCATGGTGCTTGATGGCGTTGCCGAGCAAGTTGCGCAGCGCTGTCTCCAAGGGCGCAGCGATCGCCTGGAAAGGCCGCACGCCGATGGCCAGCTCGACGTTGAATGCGGATGGCGCCGGCTGGATCTCGAGGATGCCTCGCACCATCGCTTCCAGGTCGACGCGCGAGCGCTCCGTCGCGGCGCGACCGGCATGCGCATAGCTCAGCAGGTCGTCGATCAGGCGCTCCATGCGCACGATGCGCTGGCCGATGCGGTCCAGGTTGCGCTTCACTTCGCCCGGCGGTTCAGCGCCCAGGTCGTCCGTGATCCATTCGACCAGGTCGGCGATGCCACGCAGCGGCGAACGCAGATCATGCGAGGCGACGTAGGTGAACTCCTGCAGGTCGGCATTGGCGCGACGCCTCTCCACTTCCTGGTGATGACGGTGCCGCTCGACTTCATCGGCCAGCTGCTTGCGGACGGTGTTGTCGGTGCCGATCAGCAGATAGCCGATGATCCTCTCCTCGGCATCGCGCAGGGCCGTCACCGAGACGACCGCCGGAAACTGCGTGCCGTCCTTGCGGATGTAGGTCAGTTCGTAGATGTCTTCGATACCGCGCGAAGCCTTGAACACCAGCGCCTCGAATCCTGGCGAAATGTTCGTCGAATACTGGTTGCTCAAGGTCTGGGCACGCACGATCAGTTCGTTCGGATCGGAAATGTCGGCGGGTGTGACCTTGTCCATCACCTCGGCAGCCGAATAGCCCAGCATCCGCTCGGCGCCGACGTTGAAGATCTGGATCACGCCCTTCGCATCAGTGGCAATCTTCGAGAAATTGACGCTGTTGAAGATGGCCTTCTCCAAGGCCCCGGCTTTCACCAACGCGGCCTCGGCCTGCTTGCGGGCCGTGTTGTCGGTGCCGATCAGGAGATAGCCGATGATGGCTTCGTCCGCGTCACGCAACGCGGTAACCGACACCACGGCAGGCAGGCGGGTTCCGTCCTTGCAGATGTACGTCAGCTCATAGATGTCTTCGATGCCGCGTGACGCTTTGAACACCAGGGCCTCGAAGCCCGGTGCGATGGGAATCCCGAGTTCGGCGCTGAGCGCTGCTGCGCGAACGATCAGTTCCTGTGGATCGGAGATGTCGGCCGGCGTGATCTTGTTCGCCACGTCGACGGCCGCGTAGCCCAGCATGCGCACCGCGCCCACGTTGAAGATCTGGATGACCCCCTTCGCATCGGTCGCGATGCTCGAGAAATTGGCGCTGTTGAGAATCGCGCTCTGCAGCGCGCCGGTGCTGAGCAGGCTCTCTTGACGGCGCATCTCCGCGATGTATTCGACCGGCGGGGCCGAATCAGCATTGACGAGGTCTGGAACGTGCGTGGCCATGGCCCCACCCCGCAAAGCGGTAAAAGCGTTCGCGAATCGCGCGTTCGAAGATGCAATGCACCTGCGTCGGTTATACGCTCATCGTGCCTCCGGGGTATTGTTCGATTGTGGATAGATTTGCCGAAGGCAGCCCCACATACGGCGGCGCGGCTTCTCTGTACTGTTTGCCACTTGCACCCCTATGCTGGAACAGCATTGGCATCACGTCTGCTGAAACGAGGCCGCATCACATGAGTATTCGCAATCTCGACCGGCTGCTCGAGCCCCGGTCCATCGCGGTGATCGGCGCGTCCGATCGCGCCGGCAGCGTCGGCGCCACCGTCTGGCACAACCTGCGTGCCGGCGGCTTCCGCGGTCCGATCTACGCGGTGAATCCCAAGCACCGATCGCTCGACGGCGAAACGGTGTTTGCGCGGCCCGCCGACCTGCCCCAGGTACCGGACCTCGCGGTGGTGTGCACACCGTCCGCGACCGTGCCTGGCCTGGTTGCCGAAGTGGGTGGCCTCGGCACGCGGGCCGCGATCGTCATGAGCGCCGGACTGGACGCGGCGACGAAGCAGGCCATGCTCGACGCCGCGCGGCCGCATCTCCTGCGGGTGCTGGGGCCGAACTGCCTCGGCCTGCTCTCGCCGCACCTCGGCCTGAACGCCAGCTTCGCGCACACCGAGGCGCTGCCGGGCGACGTGGCCTTCGTCTCGCAATCGGGGGCGCTGGTCACCGCGATGCTCGACTGGGCGAAATCGCGGCGCATCGGCTTCTCGCACATGGTGTCGCTCGGCGAACGGGCCGACGTGGACTTCGGCGATCTGCTCGACCACCTGGCCAGCGACGCGCGAACCCGCTCGATCCTGCTCTACATCGAGTCGATCGAGGAACCGCGCAAGTTCATGTCGGCTGCACGTGCGGCCGCGCGCAACAAGCCGGTCATCGTCGTGAAGGCCGGGCGCGCGGGAAACGGCCTCAAAGCGGCCGCCTCGCACACCGGCGCGCTGGCCGGCTCGGACGTGGTGTTCGATGCCGCCATCCGCCGCGCCGGCATGCTGCGCGTGGACACGATGCAGGAGCTGTTCACCGCCACGCAGACACTGGCCCGCTTCAGCAGCAACCGCGACGAGACGCTGACCATCATCACCAACGGCGGCGGTGCGGGCGTGATGGCGGCCGACGCCGCGGCGTTCGCCGGCATCGGCCTCGCCGAGCTGAGCGCCGGCACGCGCGACAAGCTCGGTGCGGCTCTGCCAAACACCTGGTCGCACGCCAACCCGATCGACATCATCGGCGACGCGCCGGTGCAGCGCTACACCGACACGCTGCAGGCCCTCCTCGACGACCGCGACAGCGGCGCGCTGCTGTTCATGCACTCGCCCACCGCCATCGTGCGCAGCGACGACATTGCGCGCGCCTGCGTCCCGCTGCTGCGGCAGGCGACGGGCCGGGTGATGGCCTGCTGGCTGGGTGACTCCGCAGTGGCTGACGCCCGGCGCATCTTCGAGGACGCCGGCATTGCGCAGTACGCCACGCCCGAGGAAGCCGTGCGTGCCTTCGGCATGCTGCGCACCTACCGCCGCAACCAGGCCTTGCTGACCGAAGCGCCCACCGCGACCGAGAACCCGCCCGCCGATGTCGCCACGGCACGTGCCGTGATCGACCGCGCGCTGGCCGATGGGCGCGAGATGCTCGACGAGCTGGAGGCCAAGGCGGTGCTGCGCGCCTACGGCATCCCTGTGGTGCCCACGGTCGAGGTGGGGCCCACGGCCGATGCCGCCGCCGCCGCCGCGCGCGAGGGCGGTTTTCCGGCGGTACTGAAGATCCTGTCGCCTGACATCAGCCACAAGTCCGATGTCGGCGGCGTGCGCTTGAACCTGCACGACGAAGACGCGGTGCGCCACGCCGCGCTTCAGATGCTGGAGCGCGTGCACACGCTGCGGCCGGAGGCGCGCATTCGCGGCTTCACCGTGCAGGCGATGGTCAAGCGGCCGCTCGCGCAGGAGTTGATCGTCGGCGCCAGCGTCGACCCGGTGTTCGGGCCCGTGCTGCTGTTCGGCCAGGGCGGCATCGCCGTCGAGGTGCTGGCCGACCGGGCGATCGCGCTGCCGCCGCTGAACCGCGCGCTGGCAAGCGAACTGGTCTCGCGCACCCGCGTCGCGAAGCTGCTGGCCGGCTACCGCGACCGCCCGCCGGCGCACCTGGACTCGGTTCACGACGTGCTGGTCGCCGTGTCGCAGATGTTGGCCGACTTGCCGCTGCTGGCCGAGCTAGACATCAACCCGCTGTGGGCCGACCACGAAGGTGTGATCGCGCTCGACGCGCGCCTGCGCGTGAGCCGCGATCCCGGCGCGGGTGCCGGACGCTTCGCGATCCTGCCCTACCCGGCCGAACTGGCGGAGACCGTGCAGTGGCGCGGCCGAGCGCTGCTGCTGCGCCCGATCCGCCCCGAGGACGAAGCGCAGCACCTGGCCTTCATCGGCTTGCTCACGCCCGAGGACCTGCGGCTGCGATTCTTCAGCAGCCGGCGCACCCTGCCGCGCAGCGAACTGGCGCGCCTGGTGCAGATCGACTACGCGCGCGAGATGGCCTTCGTCGCGCTCGCTGCGCTTCCCGATGGGTCGAGCGAGACGCTGGGCGTCGTGCGCGCGGTGGCCGACCCAGACAACGTGGACGCCGAGTTCGCGATCATCGTGCGCTCCGACCTGAAGGGCCAGGGCCTAGGCCAGTTGCTGCTCGCCAAGATGATTCGCCACCTGAAGGCACGCGGCACGCAGCGCATGGTGGGCGACGTGCTGCACGAGAACCACGCGATGCGCGAACTGGCGCGGGCTCACGGCCTGCACGCCGATGAAACACAATTGAATGGCGATTCATTGCGGTATGTGTTGCCGCTGCAATCCGATCGATCGGAGAACCCATGACCAACATGCCGGCCTGGTGATCGAAGTTTCCAAGGCCGTGCGAAAACCTGGCTTGACGCAAAAGGAGGCTGCCCAGTGCATGGGCATCTCGCAGCCCAAAGTATCGGGCATGATGCGAGGCAACGTCGCCAACCTGCCTGAGCGGAAATTGATGGCCGGTCTGAATCGGCTTGGCCATGACATTGAAATCAAGGTGAAACCGGCGCGAAAAGCGGTGGGAGATTTGACGTTGGCCGTTGCTCCACGGCAAGCAAGTTGATGTCAAAACTTGGCGAAGAGAGGCAGGGATCAAATATGCAAACTGGGGTGCAACGGGTCGAGGCGAAGCTCGCGCTCATGGTTACCGCCGGCGCCGATGCCACCTCGATTGCCGAAGCGGCGTGTGCCGTTTGGCGCGACATGGCGATCGCCTTGTCTCCCATCATCGGGCAGCACGGAACTGCCGCTCTCTACAAGCGCAGCCTCCACCTGACGCGAAGCGCGCATTCCAGCTTGTCCGTGGTGCACGACGCCGCTGACGACATTGGCGACTTCACGGCATTGCACAAGGCGCTGTCAAGCCAACCGAGTTCGGGCGCTGCGGCAACCAATGTCGCCCTGCTGAAGAACTTCCATGACATCTTGTCCAGCCTGATCGGCCCGGCGCTCGCTGAGCGGCTGCTCAGGCCCGCATTGGACAAGCCTTCAACCAACCATGCCGTGCAGGACCCAAAGCCATGACATCAGGCAAAGCAACGATCAATCGCCTCGCAACCGGCGTTCCTGGATTGGACGAGGTGCTCGGCGGCGGATTGCCCGAGTTCTCGTTCAACATCATTGCCGGACCGCCTGGCTCCGGCAAGACAACGCTCGCCCACCAGATCATGTTCGAGGTGGCCACCCCCGAACGCCCGGCGCTTTACTTCACCGTGCTGGGCGAGCCCCCGCTCAAGATGCTGCGCTACATGCAGCAGTTCGATTTCTTCGACAGCGAGAAGGTCAACCACACCATTCATTTCGTCAATCTGGCAGATGACGCCGCCTCGGGTGACCTTGACAAGGTGCTCGCGAAGATCGTCGCTGCCGTCGAAGCGCATGGGCCCTCCTTGGTCATTGTCGACTCCTTCCGCTCGGTGATGCTGGCCAGTCAGGACCTCGGGCATTCCTTCATCACATTGCAGCAGTTCATTCAGAAGCTCGGCATGTTGATGACGAGTTGGCAAGCGACGACGTTCCTGATCGGGGAATACTTCACCGACGCTGACCCCAACCCGGTGTTCACCGTTGCCGATGGCCTGATCTGGCTTCGCCAGAGCGCGCAACGCAATTCCGTCGTGCGCAAGATGGAGGTCAGGAAGATGCGCGGGCAAGCCACCGTGTCCGGGCTCCACACGTTTCGCATCGGTGCGACGGGGATCAACGTCTTTCCGCCCGCACGGCCCGCGTTGCACACATCAAAGCCACGCGCTGCCGGCGACCGTGCGCGTCTCAGCATGGGGGTGGAGGGCCTTGACGCATTGATGGGTGGCGGCTTGCCGCGCGGCTACTCATTGCTGGTCGCCGGTCCTTCCGGCTCGGGCAAAACGATCATGGCCTCGGCCTTCCTGGTCGAAGGCGCGCGCTGTGGCGAAACCGGCGTCATCGCGGCCTTCGAGCAAGGCCCCGGCTTGTCCAGCGCGCAGTCCGTTGCTGACCTCATTGACAGCGGGAGCGTCGGCATCGTCGACACGCGAGAAGCGAATCTGTCAGTCGATGAGATCTCCATGCTGCTGACCGCAGAGATCCGGCGTTTGAATGCCAGCCGCGTCGTCATCGACTCACTCTCGGGGTTCGAGCTCGCACTGGCACCCACCTTCCGGGATGATTTCCGTGAATCGTTGGCGCGCATGGTGACCGCGCTGGCCAGCACGGGTGCCACGGTACTCATGACCTCGGAGCTGGAAGACCGCTACAGCGACCTGCGGTTCAGCCCGTACGGCACAGCCTTCCTGACCGATGCGATCATCGTGCAGCGCTACATTGAACTGGACAGCAGGTTGGAACGGGTGCTGGCCGTGGTCAAGGTCCGGGCCAGTTCGCATTCCAATGAATTGCGCCTGTTCAACATTGACGACAAGGGAATCCACATCGGTGCAATGCTGCCTGACCAGGAAGGCCTGTTGGGAGGCCGACCGACCAAGCGTCGAACAAGCGCGCCCACTGACTGACCCATGCGGTAGGGTTGCGAGTTCAACATGACCGATGATCTCGATAAAGTCAGGCTGCCCACGCCGGAACAGACCGCCGAAGACTATGCCAACGCGATGCGTTCGGAGTTGCTCAGGCTAAGACGCGATCTGGACCAGGTACAGCGAGAGTTCAACGACACGCGTGCCGCGCAGTTGTTGGAGGCGAACGAGCAATTGGTGCTCACCGCCCTGCGAGCGGAGGACATCGCCGAGACCGCGATGCTCAAGCTGAACGATCTGACCCACGTGACGCAGCGTGATGCCCTGACGAACACGCCCAACCGTGCGCTCATGCTCGACCGGCTGGAGAACGCCATCGCCATGGCCAAACGGCGCGAGGCACGCATTGCGGTGCTCTTCGTCGACATCGACCATTTCAAGCACATCAACGACCGGTATGGGCATGCTGCCGGAGACGCTGCGCTGCAACTTGTGGCGCGCCGGTTGGAGGGGGCCGTCCGCGAGTCCGACACTGTCGGCCGGCACGGCGGGGACGAGTTTCTGGTCCTGTTGGCCGAAATTACGCAGGCTTCGGACGCCGCACTCATCGCCACGAAGATGCTCGCTGCCGTTGCAGTGCCCCTTGAGGAAGCGCAGCCGTTTGCGGTGAGTGCGAGTGTCGGAATCGCCATCTACCCCGACGACGGTGTGGACGCCCAAACCCTCATTGAGCGAGCTGATGCGGCCATGTACCGTGCAAAGAAAGCAGGCGGCGGGAGGTTCGAATTTCACAGCAGTGAGCCGTCGCTCGACGCGAGCGGAAAGCCGCTGCCGGAGAACGGGCCTGCGCAAGGCGTGCAGGGCCATCCACAGAAGGAATTGAAGCAACACCAGTTCCACGATCTGCGGGACGCCAACGAGCAATTGGTGCTCTCAGCGTTGGCTGCTCACGAGGTGCAAGAGCAGGCCACGCAGGCGCAGCGGCACCAAGTCAAGTTCCTGGCCATGGTGGCTCACGAACTGCGCACGCCGCTTGCCCCGATCCGCACTGCAGCCGAACTCCTGAATCGCGCGCGTGCGAACGAAGAACAGCATGAAAAGCTTCAAGAAATCATCAAACGGCAGCTGATCCACATGACAAGAATCATCGACGACTTGCTCGATGGTTCACGTGTGGACATTGGCAAGTTTCACCTCCACTGCGCAACGGTCGATTTGATCCCCATCCTCGACGTGGCCATCGACTCGTGCGTCCCCGCCATGGAGGCCCAACTGCAGCGCTTGAAACTGGCGTTGCCGCATGGTCCGCTTGACGTGCACGGCGACCCCGCGCGGCTGGAACAGATTTTTCGCAACCTGCTGGACAACGCCACCAAGTACACCCACAAAGGCGGCTGCATCGCGCTGACCGCAGTGGTGATTGATCAGGCCGTCGTGATCACCGTGTCTGACAACGGGATCGGGATCGCGGCAGAAGCATTGCCACGTATTTTCGACCTGTACGTGCAGGACCCGCGTGCTGTTGCCACTCACGCCGGCGGCCTCGGCATCGGCTTGGCGGTGGTCCGCGAACTGGTGGAGGCCCACCGTGGAAGCGTCGTTGCAAGCAGCGCAGGCCATGACCTCGGCAGCGAGTTTGTTGTCACCCTGCCGATCATCGGGCACCAAGCACAACCTGGTCGAATGTGAGCGCCAAGGGCATACCTGACGCCCCCGCTGAGTACAGGCATGGCAGCACCAGCAATTCCAGGAACCCCATGCACAAGCCCAATGAGATCCCGTTACAGGTTCCACCTGGCGCCGCCTATGAGACGCTGGATGAGCGAACGCAGAAGGTTGTGAGGCACATCGCCGGACGCAAACATATCGCCCGCAATCTCGCGAACGACTTCAACGCCAAGCCCTCTTTCGGTCAGCGCGCGGCCGACGAAGTGGCAAGCTTCGGTGGAAGCTGGACTTTTGTCGGATTGTTCGCGGCCACGATGGTCGCCTGGGTAGGGCTCAATGCGTTTCTTCTGTGGACACGCGGCAGCACTTTTGATGCCTTTCCCTACATCCTTCTCAATCTGTTCCTGTCCATGCTGGCGGCAATTCAGGCGCCCATCATTCTGATGTCTCAGAACCGACAGTCTCAACGGGATCGCCTCGCCGCGGGGCATGACTACGAGGTCAATCTGAAGGCCGAGATCGAGATCATGCTGTTGCACGAGAAGATCGACCAGTTGAGGGACAAACAATGGGGGGAGTTGCTGGCGATCCAGAGAGAACAAATGGATCTGCTGCGAGTCTTGCTGGAGAAGAACCAACGAGCGACGCCTTGAACTTTGCTATGACGCTGCTCGTCCGCGAGTATCCGCATCTCAAACCGCCCTCGGCTTGTCGGGGGTGAACCGCGGCAATCCAAACCGAATCACCGCTTTGCGCATCTCGCCCGCCCAAAGCACGATGCTTCCCATCGCCAGGCAGACGGACCATTGCTGCAAACTGAGCGGCACCGTGCCGAAAGCGAGATTGAGCGGCTGCAGGTGCACTACCGCCACCTGCAGCAGCACCGAGAAGCCAATGGCGCCCCATAGCCAGCGGTTGACAAACATGCTCCGGAACGCACTCGAGGTTTCGGAACGGGCGTTGAAACAGTTGAACAGCTGAGCCAGCACCAGGACCGTGAAGCCGGCAGTGCGCGCCGTGGCCAGGTCGTCCTCACCCGCAATCAGGCCGCCGGGCAGGTACAGGTCGATCGTCAGCAGCGTCGCAAGCGCCATCACCAGCCCGACCCATACCACGCCCCAAGCCATGCGCACATCGATGGCACGCGCTCCCGGCCTGCGCGGCTGGCGCGCCATCACGTCTTCAGTCCGCGGATCGACGCCCATCGCCAGCGCCGGTCCCGAGTCGGTGATCAGGTTGATCCACAGGATCTGCGTCGCCAGCAGGGGCAGGATCAGGGCGTCACCTTCGTTCGCGCCCAGGCCGATGACGCTGGCGCCAACGACGCCAAGGAAAACGGTCAGCACCTCGCCCATGTTCGACGACAGCAGGTAGCGCAGGAACTTGCGGATGTTGTCGAACAGGGTTCGACCCTCCCGCACTGCGTCCACGATGGTCGCAAAGTTGTCGTCGGCAAGGATCATCTTCGCGGCTTCCTTGGTGACCTCCGTGCCGGTCATCCCCATGGCGACGCCGATGTCCGCCGCTTTGAGCGCAGGGGCGTCGTTGACGCCGTCACCGGTCATCGCGACGACGTTGCCGCTTGCCTGAAGCGCGGCGACGATGCGCAGCTTGTGCGCTGGCGCGACTCGGGCGTAGACCGACACGGTCCGCACGGCGGCCTCGAAGTCGTCCGGGTCGAGACGGTCGAGATCGGCGCCGGTAAGAGCCGCGCCACCGGGCTCGATGATGCCGAGGTCGGCCGCGATCCGCGCCGCGGTGCGCGGATGGTCGCCGGTGATCATGATCACGCGGATGCCGGCGCGGCGCGCTTCTGCGATGGCCGCGGCGGCCTCGGGTCGCGGTGGGTCGATCATGCCTACCGTGCCCACGAAGATCAGCCCCTGCTCGAGATCCTCTGCCGTCGCCGGATCCTCACCGTCCGCCAGTGGTCTGTACGCGACCGCCAGGGTTCGCAGGGCCGCACCGGACAAGCGGTCGACTTCGGCGATCACCCGGGCCCGGGCCGCATCGTCCAAGGCCAACACGTTCATGCCCACGCGCTGGCGGTTGCAGCGCTTCAGCAGGATGTCTGGCGCGCCTTTCGTGATGACGACGAGGGCATCGGCCTGCTCATGGTCGCGCTCGACGGTCGACATCATCTTGCGTTCGGAGCTGAAGGGGATCTCCGCCACCCGCTCGAAGCGCCGCTGCCGCCGTTCGCTGACGCCCAGCTTGCGCTCGGCCACCAGGAAAGCCGCTTCCGTCGGGTCGCCGTGGATTTCCCATTCGCCATCCGGGCGTTGCCGAAGATCGGCATTGCCCGCCAGGCTGCCGCCGCTGAGAACGACGATGCCCTCGCTTCGCGCCGGTCCGTCTGCCATCGGCTTGCCTTGCACCTCTAGTCCGCCCTGCGGCGCGTAGCCCACGCCAGTGACGCGGGTCTCGCCGGAGGCGGTCACGACGCGCTCGATCGTCATCTCGGAGCGGGTCAGGGTGCCGGTCTTGTCGGTGCAGATCACCGACGCCGAGCCCAGCGTCTCGACCGACGACAGCTGCTTGACGACCGCGTTCTTGCGCGCCATGCGCTGCACGCCCATCGCCAGCACGACCGAGAGGATGGCCGGCAGGCCCTCGGGCACGGCGGCGACTGCCAGCGACACACCGAGCAGCAGCACGGTGAGTACGACCGCGGGCGTGTGCACCTCGCTCAGGAACAGCAGCGTCGCGACGATGACGATCGCGATGACGACGACGGCGATGCCCAGCATGCGGCCGATGAGCGCCACTTCTTTCTGCAGCGGCGTTGGCTGCTCTGCAGAGGCGTCGAGCATCCGCGCGATCGCGCCGACCTCGGTGTTCATGCCGGTCGCGGTGACGACGGCCCGGCCGGTGCCTTGCGCGACCGCAGTGCCTTTGAACACCATGTTCAGTCGGTCGGCCAGTGCCGCGGGCGCCCTCAGCGGCGCGAGGTCCTTGACCACCGCCTCGCTTTCGCCGGTGAGCGAGGCTTCCTGGATGCGCAGGTCGGCGCAACGCAGCAGCCGCGCATCGGCGCCCACGGCATCGCCTTCGCCGAGCACGAGCAGGTCGCCGCGGACGATGGCGTCGCTCGGAATGCGCAGCAGCTTGCCGCAGCGCAGCACCGACGAGGTGGCCGCCGTCATTCTCGCCAGCGCCGCGACCGCGTTCGCGGCCCGCGCCTCGTGGAAGAAGCCGAGCAGGGCATTCAGCAGCACGACGAGGCCGATGACGATGGCATCGATCGGCCAGCCGAGGCGGCCTTCGAGGCCCCAGGCGACAAGCGCGATCGCGACCGCGACGAGCAGGAGGTAGACCAAGGGGTCGTTGTACTGCGCCAGCAGGCGGCGCCAGGCGGGCCGGGGTGACGTCGAGCGCAAGGTGTTCGGGCCTTCGGCGGCAAGGCGGCGCGCCGCCTCGGCAGCGTCGAGGCCACGTTCGGTGTCGGTCCCGAGCTCGGCTGCGACATCGGCGGCGGCGCCGAGGGAGCGATCGCCCGCCGGGTCAGGCTGCGTCATGTCATGCGGGCGGCGATGCCGCCGGTTTCCGGGCGAGCTTCACGCCGCGCTTTCAGGGCGTGATCGCGACCTTGAGCACACCATCGCGCTGGTGGCCGAAAAGCTCGTAGGCCGCCTCGATGTCGTCGAGCTTGAACCGGTGCGTCACCATCGCCTCCAAGTCGACTCGCCGCGCCGCGATCAGCGCCATCAGCCGGCGCATGCGCTCCTTGCCGCCGGGGCACAGTGTCGTGACGATCTTGTGGTCACCGAGCCCGGCAGCGAATGGCCCGAGCGGGATCGTCAGGTCGGTCGAGTAGACGCCGAGACTCGACAGTGTTCCGCCAGGGCGCAGCACGCGCAGGCACGCCTCGAAGGTCTGCTGCGTGCCGAGCGCCTCGATCGCCACGTCAACGCCACGTCCGTCGGTGAGGCGCATGATCTCCTCGACCGGATCGACCTTGCTGCCGTCAATGACGTGGTCAGCGCCCATCTTCGTGGAGATGGCCAGGCGGTTGGCCAGCCGGTCGACGCCGATCACCATCGAGGCCCCGCTGAGCTTGGCGCCGGCGGTCGCGCACAGACCGATCGGTCCCTGCGCAAACACCGCCACCGTGTCGCCGATCCGCACACCCGCGCTCTCGGCACCGCTGAGGCCGGTCGACATGATGTCGGGGCACATGAGCACCTGCTCGTCGCTCAGCGAATCGGGAACCGGCGCCAGGTTGGCCATCGCGTCCGGAACGAGCACGTACTCGGCCTGGCAGCCGTCGATGGTGTTGCCGAACTTCCAGCCCCCCATCGCCTTCCAGCCGTGCGCGGTACCGGCACCGTCCTGCGAGCCAACGCCGCACAGACACGCGGTGCTCCAGCCGCTGGGCGTGATCGCCCCTGCGATGACGCGCTGGCCTTCGCTGTAGCCCCGTACCCCCGACCCCAGCTTCTCGATCACGCCGACCGGCTCGTGCCCGATCGTCAGGCCCCGCTCCACGGGGTACTCGCCCTTGAGGATGTGGATGTCGGTGCCGCAGATCGTGGTCGTGGTCACACGCAGCAAAGCGTCTTGCGGACCGACATCGGGAATGGGCTTGTCGTCGAGGACAATTCGTCCGGGCTCGACGAAGATGGCTGCCTTCATCATGGTCATGAGATTTCTCCCGGTGGCGACACGCTGCCGGAAGAATTCCATGACGTGAGCAGGCAGGGTACTCCGATGCCCATACCCATCTTCACGGGTTCACGGATACATGTGGAACCAACTACTGGATGGTGACGAAGAAGCTCGTGCCGTCCTGGCCGCCGACCACCGTCGCGCCGCTGCTGCTGATCGAGCTGAACGCGCCGGTAACACCACCGGCAGCGTTGATCAGCACGAACTTCTGCCCACTCGCATGGCTGCCGCTGAAGCTCAGCGACAAGCGGCCGCCCAGCACCACGGCGCCGGCGACGCTGAGATGGTCGTGGTTGACGCCCGGCGTGGTGCCGTCGATGGCGAGCGTGAGTTGGCCGGCAGCGCCTTGCCGAAAGCCGCCGGCCAGCGTCAGCTCGCGCTGGCCGCTGACCAGGGCCAGCGCCGCGTTGTTGACGACGCTGCCGGTTCCCATCGCATTCGCGCTGCCGGCCCATGTGCTGCCGGCGCTGAGCGTGGTGGCGCCGCTGTAGCTGTTGTTCCGCAGCGTGAGCGCGGCGGCGCCGTTGTGCGCGAGGCTGCCGCTGCCGCTGATGTTGGACAGCGTGATCGCGGTCGTTGTGTTCTGGATGATGAGCTGGCCGTCGTTGACGATCGCGTTGCTCGCCGCGCCGGTGGTTGACTCGGCCGTGAGAAGGCTTGCGTCACCGCTGTACGTGGCCTGCAGCAATGTCGACTTGCCGGTGGTCGCATTGACGGTGATGTAGCGCAGCGGCACGGTCGTTCCCGCACCCAGGCGCAGGATCGCATTGGCGCCGATGGTCGTGGTGCCGTTGTAGTTCTGCGGCTGTGCGAAGGTCACATCGTTGCCCGGCGTCGGCATGATCTTGACGTTGCCCGTGCCGACCGCGCCATCACGGTGTGGCCCGCCACCGCCGCCGGTGATGCCGACATTCAGCGTCACCGGGCCGTTGTAGTTGAAGGCCAGCGTGCTGCCGCGCAGATTGATGTAGGCGTTCTTCTTGCCAAGCGCCGGGTCCACCTCGGCCGGCGATGGTGCCGACGGCAGGAAGAAGTTCGCGTGCGTGCCGTCGCCCCACTGGACGGTGCCGGCGCCGCGTTCGATGTTGATGCCGCGGTAGCTCGCGTCATTGCCGTTGACGTCGTTCGCGCCGCCGCGGTAGATCGTCTTGGCGAAGTTCAGGCTTGGGTCGCTGAGGCCCGGGTTGACCTGGTTCGGCCTGTTGTGCGGGCTGTTGTCGGTGTGGCTATAGACCCCGGACATCACGATGGTGGACGGGCCGATCGCATGGAAGTTGATGTCATTGCCAAAGGCCGCTTCGTAGATGTTCTGCGCCACCCTGACGACGCTGCCCGGCGGGCTCCAGACCAGCCACGACCCTTCGTTCAGGATCGCCTTGGCGTTGGGCACCGACGCGGCAACGTGGTTGCTGCCGAAGTCCTGGCCCGCGGCCAGGGACAGCACGCCCGAGTACGCACCCACCCCGCCTGACGAGTTGCCGCCCCAGACGTCGGCGGCCTGCAAGATGCTGCCGCTGCCGCTGGTCTGGCCAAGGAGCACGAACTGCGCGCTGCTGATGACGAGCGTGCCGTTGTTCAGGATGTTGTTGAGGTTGATCTCGCCATTGACAAGGCTCGCGGCGTTCTTGCTGTCGGACGTGGCGATGATGTTGGGCGAGCTGTCCGCGCTCGTGTTGGTGCCGATCTGGAACGTGACGCCCGCGTCGATCGTCAGCACCGGCGGGTTGATGCCGCTGATGGCCAGCGCATAGCCCGCGCCCGGATAGACCGTCTTCGTGACGACCTGGGCCTGCTGCGCGATGGGCAGCGTGAAGGTGCTGGTCCGCGTGATGATCAGCGTGCTCGCGCTGGCGGTGCCGCCGGCGGGGGTCAAGCGAAGCCTGCCCAGGCCGCTGATGACGCCGGTGTAGGTCGTCGCGCCGGCCGGCAGCTTGATGACCGAGTCGCCGGTCAACGTGACGTCGCGATTGGCGAGGATGTCCGCGGTGATGTCCGCGGCGCCGCCGGCAGTGAGGCCGGGGTCGTCCGCCGTGGAGGACGTGTTGTCGGAACCGCCGCCACCGCCACAGGCCGATGTGAGGACGGCACAGCCGGCAACCAGGAAATTGCGCCGGCTGGCGCCATGGAAAAATGAACTCAAGGAGGCCCCTGCTTCAGTGATGGTCCTAGGATCGGCCCGCTGGTGATCCGTGGGTGGTGTGGCGTTGGGCGAACTGCGCAAGCCCCTGCGCGCTCACGTGCACGTAGCGTGCCGGGCATCACGGTGGGCTCGCCAGCACGGCGAAATGCGCGCATTCTGTCGCAATCTCAGCGTCGGCGTGCCAACGAGCCATCGTCGTCCTGCCAAAGCGACCACATTGGTCCGGCGTGTGACAAAACGCGGCAGCCAAGCACGGATCTCCAGCGGACGAAGCCGGCGCTGGAGCATCTTCAATGCTCGCCATGGCGTGAAGCCCCGATGCGTTCCCCTGCATCCTCAACTGCAGCCTCGAGCGGCGCTGACCTGCCGATGACGCGCCCAACCATGTATTCAGCGAGGGTGTCGTACAGAGGCCGGCTGATCATGCGGGAAACGAGGCTGGCAAGCATTGCAGCCGCCATCAGGCTCAGCACCATGGCGTGTCCGTCAATCATTTCCATCACGATGATGAATGCCGTGAGCGGCGCCTGCGTGACGGCCGCCAGGAACCCGGCCATGCCCATCGCGATCAGGGCTGGCCCGGCATCGCTTTGAACGAGCACCGCTACCGCGTCTCCGATGCCTGCGCCGATGGTGAGCGAGGGCGCGAAGATGCCGCCCGGTACGCCGCACCATGCAGTGATCCACGTGGCAATGAACTTGAGGATCGTGTAGACAGGTGCGAGGCTGTCATGGCCCTGGAGCATCTGCTTGACTGCCTCCGATCCTGCGCCGAAGGTGACGCCACCGGTCACGAGGCCGATGAGCGCCACTGCGAGCCCGCCGATGGCCGCGAAGCGAACGGGAAAGCGTGCTCTCCAGGCGTTCAGTCGGCCGGGGGCGCCTGTCAGCGAGGCGATCAGCAGTCGTGCAAAGAGCCCGCCTGCAGCGCCGCTCAGCAGCGCAACCAGGAGTCCGGGCATGAGTACGTCCCACCCCAGTTGGGGAACGTGAATGACACCGAAGTAGCTGCTGTTGCCAAAGGCAGACACCGCCACGAGACCCGCGAGGACGATGGCTGTGATGATCAATCCGCTGGAGCGGGCCTCGAGTCGGCCTGACAGTTCTTCGATCGCGAACACCACGCCCGCAAGAGGTGCGTTGAACGCCGCCGCGATGCCCGCCGCGCCGCCTGCAACCAAGAGTGCACGTTCGTCGATGACGGAGCCGGGTGACAGCCAGCGCCTGGCATGCTGCATCACGCCTGCGGCGACTTGAACAGACGGCCCCTCGCGGCCGATGGAAAGGCCGGCGGCAAAACCGGCGACACCCAACCCGATCTTGGCGACGGTGAGCTGGAGAGAGGCAAAGACGGAACGCCGGTCCTCGGGCAGGTTCGGGTGCAACGCCGCCTTGATCTGCGGGATTCCCGAGCCGCCCGCCGCAGGGAAGAACCGCAACGTGAACCAGACGATCCCGGCTGTGATCACCGGCGTCGTCAGCAGTACCGCCCAGGGCCAGGTCCGGTAGAAGCGCTGGAACTGGCTGAAAACCCAATCGCTCGCCACCGTGAAGCCGACGACGAAGAGTCCCGCAGCGATTGCGCACCCCAGGACAATCGCCCGATCGAGCCAGACGCGCCCGCTCGAAAACTCGGCTCGCAAATGCTCAAGAAAATCCGGCTCGCGGTTCATATCGGACCTGTTCGGAGAAGTGCCGGGTGATGTTCGAGCAAGACCTGCGCCTGACGTTCACCTGACAGGGTCAGCATTGCCTGTCCCGCTACAGCACCAGGAATGCGAGTACTGCGACCAGTGTTGGTGCCAGCGCGCCAAGCAGAAGCCCGCCCGCACCAATCGATTCGTCCGAGAATCCGCGCTTGAGGAGTGCAACCCCGGCAGGGTTCGGTGCATTGGCGATGACGGTCAGGCCGCCACCGGCCACAGCGCCGGCCACGAGCATGTACTTGGCCTCTGCCGAGATGCCTGCGATCAATGAGCCCAGGTAGGTCAGCGCCGCGTTGTCGGTGATGGCTGTGAGGCCGACTGCGCCAAAGAACAAGGCCTTCGGGGAGAGGCTCGTGACGATCGGCTGCAGCCACCACTGCTGCAGCCCCCCGAGCACCACCAGGCCCGCCAGGAAAAATCCGACGAGGAGCGCCTCCTTGATGATGAGCTGGCTCTGGTATCGCTCGTACGCTTGTGTGAAGCCCAGGAACATCAGGAAGAGGCCGAGAAATGCCACGGGATGATGGGCGAACATCACGACGGCGGCCAGGAAGAACATGTGCACGCCAACCACGGCCAATGGAACCCGGCGGTGGGCGGGCTGCTGCGGGTCCTCCTTGACGGCCGGGCGCAGGTGCTGGCGCAACATCCACGTGGCCAGGCTGGCGTTCACGAGAACCGCGATGGCCGCCTTCCACCCGAACGTCACGAACATGTGGCCGCTGTCCCACTGCCACGTGGAAGCCACCATCAGAACGGGGGGCGCGGCATAGGAGGTCAACGTGCCGCCGATGGAGACGTTGACGAACAGCACGCCCAGGGCCAGATACTTCAACCTTTCGGGAATGCCATCCCTGAAGACCTGCGGCGCGAGCATCAGAGCAGCGATTGTCATGGCAGCCGGCTCCGTGACGAGAGAGCCCAGAAGCGGAACAGCTGCCAGCCCCAACCACGCCGTGGCCACCTCGGTTCTCAACGGCACCGTTCTCGCCAGGGCATTCACGGAGGCCAAGACCGCCTGCAGGATGGGTCGCGACGCCGCCACCACCATCACGACAAACACGAACAGCGGTTCCGTGTACTGGCGCGATTCTGCGTATTCGAGCGCGCTGCTTCCTCCGGAAACCAGAGCCATTCCGAGCACGAGCACGATGGCCCAGAAACCGAAGACCACTTCGACCTCGCCGAGGAGGTGAAACAGGCCGGCATGTTTCGGGAATCGATGCGAGAGTCGCTCGAGGAGTTTGGCCGCGAAGGTATGGACGAGGGCAGCGGCGAAGATGGCGGCGGCGAGGCCCTGGACAGTTTCGTTGGGCAAGGTCATGGCGTGTTCAGTCCGCGTGGCGGCCCGACCATCGCATGAACCTGCCTCACCGCAACTCGCAGCAAGACACCCGGTGCGATTCTATGCGTGATCCTCGGCGCCGTTCCCTGGCCGGGCGGGCTTCCTCAGTGCCCTGGATCACGCACCCTCGACCTCGGTCCAGCCCCCGCCTTCCGCCGCACTGCGCAACACCGCCGCGACGAAGGCGAGGCCCTGCACCCCATCGGCCACCATGCTCAGGTCGGCCGCTTCGGCCGGCACCGCCTGGCCCGCGTGCCGGGCGCGGATCACCAGCGCCGCGTCGCGGTACAGCTGGGCGAAGGCCTCGATGAATCCTTCCGGATGCCCGCCCGGCAAGCGCAGGTGTTCGGTGACACCCGCGGGTGTGCGGCCGCGCCGCAGCCGGGTTTCATCACCGCCCTGGTCGCGCAACAGCAGTTCGTCGGGGCGTTGCTGGTCGAACTCGAGGCTCGCCCGGTCGCCGTGGACCCGCAGCCGCAGGCCGTTGGCCGCGCCACTGGCCACCTGGCTGGCCCACAGCGTGCCCCGCACCCCGTGGTCGAACCGGAGCATGGCCTGGACATGGTCGTCGATCTGCCGGCCGGGCACGAGCGTGCTCAGCTCGGCACACACGGCGCGGGCGGTGAGCCCGGTGACGAAACAGGCCAGGTGGTACGCGTGGGTGCCGATGTCGCCCAGGCAGCCGGCGTTGCCGGCCAACGCCGGGTCGGTGCGCCAGGCGGCCTGCTTCTGGCCGGTGGTCTCGATGGGAGCGCTCAACCAGTCCTGCGCGTACTCGACCTGGATGGCCCGCAGCGCACCGAGCCGCCCTGCCCGCACCAGCGCGCGTGCACGCCGCACCATCGGGTAGCCGCTGTAGTTGTACGTGACGGCGAAGAAGCGCCCGTTCGCGCGCGCCGCGGCCGCGAGGGATCGCCCCTCGGCCAGGGTCAGCGCGAGGGGCTTGTCGCAGATGACGTCGATGCCGGCGTCGAGGAAGGCCATCGCCACCGGGGCGTGCAGGTGGTTGGGGGTCACGATCGCCACCGCGTCGATGCCGTCGGTGCGCCCGGCCTCGCGCCGCGCCATCTCGGCATAGTCGGTGTAGCTGCGGTCCGCGTCGAGCCGCAGCAGCGCGGCGCTCGACCGGGCGCGTTCGGCGTCCGCCGACAACGCGCCGGCCACCAGTTCCCATTCGTCGTCGAGCCGGGCCGCGATGCGGTGCACGTTGCCGATGAACGCACCCGCGCCACCACCCACCATGCCGAGCCGCAGGCGCCGCGGTGTGCCGAGGATGCCGCTCATGTGGAAAGCCCCATCAGTTGGCGCAGCTGCGCGACATCGGCCTGCGCGCCGGCGAAGTCGTCGAACGCCCGCTCGGTGCGGCGGATCAGGTGGTCGCGGATGAAAGCCGCGCCCTCGCGCGCCCCATCCTCGGGGTGTTTCAGGCAGCACTCCCATTCGAGCACGGCCCAGCCTCCGATGCCGTGTTGGGCGAACTTGCTGAAGATCGCGGTGAAGTCGATCTGGCCATCGCCGAGGGAACGGAAGCGCCCTGCCCGGTCGAGCCATGGCGCATAGCCACCGTACACCCCCTGTCGTGCGCTCGGGCGGAACTCGGCGTCCTTCACGTGGAATGCGCCGATGCGGTCGTGGTACACGTCGATGAAGCCGAGGTAGTCCATCTGCTGCAGCAGCATGTGGCTCGGGTCGTAGAGGATGCGGGCGCGCGGGTGCTGGTCCACCGCGTCGAGGAAGCGCTCGAACGTGGTGCCGTCGAAGAGGTCCTCGCCCGGGTGCAACTCGTAGCAGACATCCGTGCCGGCCTCGGCGAACGCGTCCAGCACGGGCCGCCAGCGGCGGGCCAGTTCGGCGAAGGCTGTTTCCACGAGGCCCGCGGGCCGCGCAGGCCACGGGTACAGATAGGGCCATGCGAGGGCGCCAGAGAACGTCACGTGCGACGTCAGCCCGAGCCGGCGGGACGCACGGGCGGCGAGCCGCAGCTGCGCCTCGGCCCAGGCGGTGCGGTCGGCCGGGCGGCCACGCACCGCCGGATCGGCAAAACCGTCGAACAGCGTGTCGTATGCGGGATGCACGGCCAGCAACTGGCCCTGCAGGTGCGTCGACAGCTCGCTGACGACGAGGCCGTGTGCCGCGAGCCGGCCCTGCACGTCGTCGCAGTACGCCTGGCTTGTCGCCGCGAGGGCGAGGTCGAAGATGTGCGGCGTGCTCGTCGGGATCTGCAGCGCGCGGTAACCGAGGCCCGCGGCCCAGCCGGCCAGGCCGTCGAGGGTGTCGAACGGGGGCGCCGTGCCGATGAACTGGGCGAGGAAGAGGCCGGGGCCCTTCAGCGTGGTGGCGTTCACGTGTCAGTCCTTTTTCTGTACCAGCACGGCAAGCACGATGATCAGGCCCTTGACCATGCCTTGCAGGTAGGGCGACACGTTCATCAGGTTCAGTGCGTTGTTGAGGATGCCGAGGATGAGCACCCCGATCACGGTACCGATGACCTTCCCGCGGCCGCCGGACATGCGCGTGCCGCCGATGATCACGGCGGCGATGGCGTCCAGCTCGTAGGCAAGGCCCGAGTTGGCCGACGAGATCGAATTGAGCCGCGACGATTCGAGCACCGCGCCCAGCGCAGCGAGGCCACCGCACAGCGTGTAGACCGCGAACTTGACGCCGGCGACCGGCAACGCCGACAGGCGCGAGGCCCGCTCATTGCTGCCCACCGCGTAGACGTAGCGGCCGAACACCGAATGGGCCATCACCAGGTGCAGCGTGATCGCGGCGAGGCCGAACAGCCAGATCGGCGTGGCCAGCCCCAGCCACTGCGAGTTGGCGATGTTGCCGTAGGCCTCGTTCGCATTCGACACGCTGCCGCCGTCGGCGATGTACAGGATCAGCGACCGGGCAGCGGCGAGCATGCCCAGGGTCGCGATGAACGGGGGTAGCCTGCCCCACGTGATGAGCAGCCCGTTCACCGCGCCGGCCAGCAGGCCGGTGGCGAGCCCGGCGGCCACGCCGAGCCAGGGTTGCTCGGTCAGGCCGAGGGTCCAGAGCGCCGCGCCCCCGGACAGCGCGAGCACCGCGCCCACCGACAGGTCGATGCCGCCGACGATGATCACGAGTGTCATCCCCAGCGCCACGATGCCGATGACACTCACCTGCCGCACGATGTTCAGCAGGTTCTGGGGGGTGGCGAACTGCGGGCTCGTGAAGGCCGCGAACAGCACCACCGCCACGAGGGCGGCGGCGGCACTGTAGTCCGACCAGAGACGGGTGCCGTGGGTGCGCCACGCGGGCGCCGACGGTGGGAGGGTGGCAACGGGAGCGTTCATGATGGCTGTTCAACAAGGGGGTGGAATCGATCCGGTGCCCACGCCGGTGGCGCAGCGGATCACGGTGTCTTCTTCGACCTGGGCGTTGGTGAGTTCGGCGACGATGCGCCCGCGGTAGAACACCAGCACGCGGTCGCACACCTGCTGCAACTCGGCGATCTCGGCGCTCGACACGACCACGGCCTTGCCCTGCCCGGCCAGGTCGCGGATGAGCGGGTAGATCTCGGCCTTGGCACCCACGTCGATGCCTTGCGTGGGGTTGTCGAGCACCAGCACCGGCGCGCCTGTGGCCAGCCACTTGGCGAGGATGACCTTCTGCTGGTTGCCGCCCGACAGGCTGGTGATCGGGTCGTCCAGGTGGTGCAGCTTGATGCGCAGCTGCTCGCGCGCGGCCTGGGCCCTCGTCCGCTCGGCCCGGGCGCCGATCACGCCCCAGCGGGCCACTGCCGACAGCGCGCTGATCGACTGGTTCTGCTGGATCGACAGGTCCTTCAGGATGCTGTTTTCCTTGCGGTTGCGCGGCACGAGCCCGAGGCCCTGGCGCAGCGCCGCGCGCGGTGAACGCGGCGCGCGGGTGTGTCCGGCGATGGCGATGCTGCCGGCGGCGGGAGCCACGTTGCCACACAGCGTGTCGATCAGTTCGGCGCGGCCGTCGCCGGCCAGGCCGGTCAGGCCCACGACCTCGCCGGCGTAGACCTTGAAACCCACGCCGTTCACCCCGGGGGCACGCAACCCTTCCACGGTCAGCAACGGCCCGCCCACGGTCTGCAGCGTGGGTGCCGTGCGCGATGCCAGGGCCGCGCCCACCATGGCGTCGGCCAGCCGGTGCTCGTCGGTGTGCGACACCTCGCCAGAGGCCACCACCCGGCCGTCGCGCAACACGGTGTAGCGGTCGCACACGCGCATCACCTCGCGCAGCTTGTGCGAGATGTAGATCATCGCGACGCCGTGTTCGCGGAGTTGCCGCATGCAGGCGAACAGCTGTTCCACTTCGTGTTCGGCGAGCGCGGTGGTGGGCTCGTCCATGATCACGACCCGCGCGTCGAACAGCAAGGCACGGGCAATCTCGACGAACTGCTTGTGTGCCGCGTCGAGCGAGCCCACCACGGTGTCGGGGTGCAGCTCGACGCCGAGCCGCTGCAGCACGTCGGCCGCCCGCCGCCGCATGGGGCCGGCCTGGCGGAAGCCCGCCGCGCGCAGTTCGCGGCCGAGGAACAGGTTCTCCCAGACGTTGAGGTCGTTGATGAGGTTGAGTTCCTGGTGGATGAACGCCACCCCGGCCCGCTGCGCGCTGCGCGGGGTGCGCAGGTCGGCCGTCGGGCCGTCGATGGTGACCGTGCCGCGCACGGGGGCGACCACCCCGCCCAGCACGTTCATCAGCGACGACTTGCCGGCGCCGTTTTCACCCAGCAGCGCGTGGATCTCCGCGGGCGCGAGCTGCAGGTCCACGCCATGCAGCACCTGGACCGGCCCGTACGCGACGGCGATGCCGCGCATGTCCAGGCGAGGGGTGGGCGGCGTGGTCATCGCAAGAGCCGTTGGGAAAGCGGTTGCCTGCACGGTCAGTAGTTCGCCTTGGTGTCGTACAGCGTGGCCACGTTGTCCGCGGTCACGCCCGACGCCGGGATGGTGATCACCTTGCTCGCCGGCGCCTTGCCACGCGCCACGTCCACCGCCACCTTGACGGCGTCCTTGACCATCAGCGGCGAGTAGATGAAGGTGGCCTTCATCAGCGGGTCCTTGTCGGCGATGAGCTTGTAGACGGCCTTGCTGCCACCGGCGCCGGTCACCACCTTGATGTCGGTGCGCCGGGCCTCGCGGATGGCCTGCAGCACGCCGAGCGCCATCTCGTCGTCGTGCGTGTACACCGCGTCGATCTTCGGGTGCTGTTGCAGCAGGTTCTGCATCACGTTCAGCGACTTCTCGCGCTGGAAGTCGCCCGCCTGGCTGGCGATGACCTTCAGGCCCGGGTACGACTTCGCCACGGCGTCGCGAAACCCCTGCGAGCGCTGCGTGGTGACGCTGGCAGGCACCCCGATGATCTCGACCACGCTGCCGCTGCCACCGAGCGCCTGGCCGATGTAGGCCGCGGCGTTGGTGCCGATGCCCACGTTGTCGCCCTTGATCAGCGCCGCGTAGTCGTCCGTCTTGACCTCGCGGTCCACGATGATCAGCGGGATCCTGGCCGCCTTCAGCTTCGCGGCCGCGCGGGTCATCGCATCGGTCTCGATGGGGAGCATCACCACGGCCCCCACGTTCTTGGCGATCAGGTCCTCGATGTCGTTGGTCTGCTTGTTCGGGTCAGACGCGGTCGTCATCACGTGGCGGATGCCGCTGGCCTTGGCCTGGTCCTGGGCGTTCTTGATGACCGCCCCCATCCAGCCGTGCGTGGCGGACGGGAACGACATGCCGATGGTCACGTCCTGCGCGAAGGCGGCCTGCGGGACGTGCAGGCCGGCAACGACGGCGAGCACGGAGACGAGTGAGAAATGGCGGCGCTGCATGGTCTTCGTTCCTCGGTTCGGATGGAAGTCGGGGTGTTCCGTGAACCGGCCGGAATCACCTCGTGGGATCGAACAAGGCGAAGGGTAAGCGCTTTCCCAAATGCGCCGAATCCGGGTAAACACCAGCCGCCATCCATGCCTCCTGCGCCCTCCTCTCCTACGACATGGCGTGACGGACAGGTGATAATCTGCGGGAAAATGTTTTCCCATACACACCAGGCACTGCCATGAAGAAGCTTCCGTCGATCAACGCCGTTGCCGAGCGGGCCGGGGTGTCGATCGCCACCGTGTCACGGGTGCTGAACAACAGCAAACCGGTCGGCGACGACACGCGCCAGCGTGTCGAGGCGGCCGTGGCCGCCCTGGGGTTCCGGGCCAACGCATTCGGCCGCAACCTGGCGCGGGCGCGCAGCAACCTGCTGTTCGTGCTGGTGCCCGACGTGGCCAACCCCTTCTATGCGCAGATCGTGCAGGGGGTGGAGTCGGTGGCACGCCAGCGTGGGTACAAGATCGTGCTGGCCGACACCTCGGGCGAGGCGGCGCCACACACCACGGGCCTCGACGCGCTGTACGACCGGCTCGCCGACGGCGTGATCAGCCTCGCCCCGTTGGGCGAGAGCGAACCGGTGCTGCAGGAATTGCGGCGGCTGCCGTGGGTCGCGTGCTCCGAGTTCGTGCCCGATGCGCAGGTGCCCTACGTCAGCATCGACCACCGCCAGGCGGCGATCGATGCGGTGCAATACCTGTTGAACCGCGGGCACCGGCGCATTGCGCTGATTGCTGCGGACGAAAGCTTCCGCTGGGCCCGCCAGCGCCACGAGGGTTATGCGCTGGCACTCGAGCGCGCGGGCCTCGCGGTCGACCCGGCGCTCGTGCGCATCGCGCCAGGCACCGACTTCGCGATGGGCGCGCAAGAGGCCGGCGCCCTCCTCTCGCTGCAGGAGCCGCCCACCGCGGTATTCGCGGTGTCGGACACGCTGGCCATCGGCGCCATCAAGGCGTTCAGCCGCGCCGGGCGGCGCGTGCCGCAGGACATCGCCGTGATGGGCTTCGACAACATCCCGTTGTCCGAAGTGTTCGAGCCCGGCCTCACGACGATCGGCCAGCCGATGCGCGAGCTGGGCGCGGCCGCCACCGAGATGCTGCTGGAGCGGCTGGCCGGCGGCGAGCCGGTGTCACGCACGCTGCCCCACACGTTGCTGGTGCGCGAGTCGGCTTGAGGCTTCGCCCTGGAACGCGGACAGGCACGATCAATGCCTTTCGCTGCGGCGCGGGAAGGCGTCGAACCTGCCTTTGAACTCAGCGCGCAATCCAACCGAACTGCCCCATCAACAAGCCGATGGTTGCACAGGCGCCGAGCAAGGGGATGACACCGACCTTGAATCGAAACAACGCAATGCCCGCGCCAATGGCGATCAGCGCGGACACGGCATCGAATCGGCCGGCGAACCCGTGCGGCCAAAGCACGTGATAGGCAAAGAACAGCGCAAGGTTGAGGATCACACCGACGACCGCTGCCGTGATGGCGGTCAGGGGCGCCGTGAACTTCAGGTTGCCATGCGTGGACTCGACCAGCGGCCCCCCCGCGAGAATGAAAACGAAGGACGGCAGGAAGGTGAAGAAGGTGACGACGCAGGCCGCGGACGCGGCGCCGACGAACAGGGCATCAGGGCCGAACACCTGCTTGAGCCAGCCCCCCACGAAGCCGACGAACGCCACCACCATGATCAGCGGGCCGGGAGTGGTTTCGCCAAGCGCCAGGCCGTCGATCATCTGGGCACCGCTGAGCCACTGGTGGTGCTCGACTGCCCCTTGGTACACATAGGGGAGCACCGCGTAGGCGCCCCCGAAGGTCAGCATCGCCGCCTTGGTGAAGAACCACCCCATCTGCGTCAACGTGCCATCGATGCCCCACTGCGTGACCAGGAACGCCATCGCCGCCAGCCACAGGCCGATGCCCGCGAGCAGTACCCGCGCCAGGCCGCTGCGGGTGAACAAGGCATGTGCGGGCGTCGGCGTATCGTCATCGATGATCGCCGGACCGTAACCCTGCCTGGCGCCGCCGTGCCCGCCACCGACCACGAAGACGGCCGGGGCCACGCGGCCACCGACATGGCCCACCACGGCAGCGATCAGCACGATCAAGGGGAACGGGACATCCAGCGCGAAGATCGCCACAAAGGCCGCCGCGGCAATGCCCCAGAGCCAACCGTTCTTGAGCGCCCGCGTGCCGATGCGATGGGCGGCGTGCACCACGAGGGCCGTCACCGCTGGCTTGATGCCATGGAAGACGCCGGCCACGACAGCCACGTGCCCGTAGGCGATGTAGATCCAGGAGAGCGCCACCAGGATGAACAGCGAGGGAAGCACGAACAGGGCACCTGCCACGATGCCACCCCGGCTGCGGTGCATCAGCCAACCGATGTAGGTGGCGAGCTGTTGAGCCTCCGGCCCCGGCAGCAACATGCAGTAGTTCAGCGCGTGCAGGAAGCGCTTCTCGCTGATCCAACGCCGGCGCTCCACCAGTTCGGTGTGCATGATGGCGATTTGACCGGCGGGCCCGCCGAAGCTGATGAACCCCAACTTCAACCAGAAGCCCACCGCCTCCCAGAAGCTGATCGGCGGGGGCGTGTTCATGACTTGCGGCTTCGATCGGTTGGACACCGCCGATGTGTCTTGAACCAGCGGAACTTCGCTTTCGGGGTGCGAATCAACCATGCGCTGGCGAGCCTCGGGATGGGGTGTTCAGTGGCATCCACTTCATGAAGTAGATGTTACTACCCGCGATAGGCGTCGCTACATCTTCTCCAGCCCCAAGGCGCCGCCACGGAGAACGGAGGGGAACGCCGTTCCCCTCCCAATCTCTCAGGCCACCGCCAGCGTCTCGCGGGTACGCCGGAGCCGCTTGAGGATGACCGGCAGCACGACCACCGCCACGCAGATCACCAGCACGGTGAGGGACAGCGGGCGTTCCACGAACACGCTGAGCTTGCCCTCCCCGATCGACATCGCGTTGCGGAAGTGCGCCTCGGCCATGGGCCCGAGGATCATGCCGACGATCACCGGCGCGGTCGGAAGGTCGAGGCGCCGCATCAACACACCCATCAGTCCGATGCCGAACAGCAGGTAGAGGTCGAAGGCCGACTGCCGCATGCCGTAGACACCCACCGTCGCGAAGACGAGGATGCCGGCGTACAGCCAATGGCGCGGGATCTTCAGCAGCTTGACCCACAGGCCGACCAGCGGCAGGTTGAGCACGAGGAGCATCACGTTGCCGATGTAGAGCGACGCGATCAGCGCCCACACCAGCGCGCTGGACGTGGTGAACAGCTGCGGCCCGGTGGTGATGCCGTAGTTCTGGAAGGCCGACAGCAGCACCGCCGCGGTGGTGGACGTGGGGATGCCCAGCGTCAGCAACGGCACCAGCACGCCGGCGGCAGTGGCATTGTTCGCCGCTTCGGGCCCCGCCACCCCCTCGATCGCGCCCACGGTGCCGAACTCGCCGCGGTGCTTCGAGAGCTTCTTCTCGGTCGCATAGGACAGGAACGTCGGGATCTCCGAGCCCCCTGCCGGCATCGTGCCGAACGGGAACCCGAGGAAGGTGCCCCGCAGCCACGCCGGCCAGGACCGCTTCCAGTCGTCGCGTGTCATGTAGAGCGACGTCATCTTGTTCCGCGTCTCGACGATGCGGCCTTCGTAGAGCCCGTAGTACAGGGCCTCGCCCACCGCGAACAGGCCCACCGCCATCAGCGTGACCTCGATGCGGTCGACCAACTCGGGAATCCCGAGCGTGTACCGCGCGGCGCCGGAGATCTCGTCGATGCCGACCAGCCCGATGGCCAGGCCCACGGCCAGCGAGCACATGCCACGCAGCACGCTGGCGCCCAGCACGGCGGACACCGTGACGAAGGCCAGCACCATCAGCGCGAAGTTCTCGGGCGGGCCGAAGTGCAGCGCCACCTCGGCGAGACGGGGCGCGAAGACGGTCAGCAGCACGGTGGCCACCGTGCCCGCAAAGAACGAACCGATGGCCGCCGTGGCCAGCGCCGCGCCGGCCCGGCCGTTCTTGGCCATGAGGTTGCCCTCCATGGCCGTCACCATCGAGGCGGTTTCACCCGGTGTGTTCAGCAGGATCGAGGTGGTGGAACCACCGTACATGGCGCCGTAGTAGATGCCGGCGAACATGATCATCGAGGCGGTGGGCTCGACCTGCGTGGTCAACGGCAGCAGCATGGCCACGGCCAGCGCGGGCCCGATGCCGGGCAGCACGCCCACGGCGGTGCCCACGAGGCAGCCCACGAAGGCCCACATCAGGTTGATGGGCGTGGCCGCGACGGCAAAGCCATTGAGGAGGGAAGTCCAGACGTCCATGGCGAACCTTCAGATCCAACCGCCGCGCACCAGGGCCGGCAGCGTCACGCCGAGCAGCTTGGTGAACAACCAGAACACGGGCGCGCTGATCGCGGCACCGATGAGCACGTCCTGCAGGAACATCTTCGGGGTCGGCTTCTTGTCCTCGCCGATCCGGAAACCCCGCGCCGCGAACGCGAACAGCACGGCGCAGGACGGGATGAAGCCCAGGTGCTCGATCAGCATCGCATTGAGCACCAGGCCCGCACCGATCCACGCCACCGCACGCCAGCGTGGTGGAAAATCAGGCGCACCCACCCATTCGGTCGAGGACCGCCATGCGCCGATCACGAAACACAGCCCCAGGGTGGCCATCGCACCGGCCACCACCCACGGCAGGAAGGCCGGTCCGGCACCCGCATATCCCGCGTCGCCCTTGATCTGCAAGGCACCCGCCGCCATCAGCGCGGCCAGGAGCAGCAGGCCTGCCCCCAGCGCCACGAAATTCCGATTCACCATGGCCCGTGACTCAGAGCATGCCCAGCTTGGACATCAGCGCGCGCAGTCGCGCGTGTTCCTGGTCGACGTACTGGTCGAACTCGGCGCCGGCGAGCGGCAGTGTCGTCCAGCTGTTCTTGGCCAGCGTCTCGTTCCACGACTTGGACTTGGTGGCCTTCAGCACGCTGTCGGCCAGCGCCTTGCGCTGGTCAGGGGTGATGCCGGGCGCGCCGTAGACCCCGCGCCAGTTGGCGATCTCCACGTTGATGCCCTGCTCCTTCAGCGTGGCCACGTTGATGTCCTTGACCCGTGCCGGCGCGGTGACGCCGATGGCCCGCAGCTTGCCGGAGGTCACGAACTCCTGCAGTTCGGCCCATCCGCTGGTGCCCACCGTCACGTGGCCGCCGAGCACGGCCGCAGTGGCTTCGCCGCCGCCCTTGAAGGGCACGTAGTTGACCTTGGCCACGTCCACGCCGGCATCGCGCGCGATCATCGCCACGCTCAGGTGGTCGACGGACCCCTTCGAGCCGCCGCCCCACTTGACGCTCGCCGGGTCTTTCTTCATCTGTTCGACCGCGTCCTTCATGGACTTGATGGGCGAATTGGCCGGCACGACGAACACGTTGTACTCGGCCATCAGCCGGGCGATGGGCGTGGCGTCCGACAGCTTGATGGGCGGGTTGTTCTGCACGATGGCGCCCACCATGATGGCGCCGACGACGATCATCGCGTTGGGGTCACCCTTGCTCGAATTGGCGAACTGGGCCAGGCCGATGGTGCCGCCGGCGCCGCCCTTGTTCTCGTACGTGACACTACCGGCCACACCGGCCTCCTGCATGGCCTTGCCGAGGCCGCGGCCCACCTGGTCGTAGCCGCCGCCCGGATTGGCGCCGATCATGATCTTGACGTTCTCGGCCGCGAACGCGGGCTGGGCGAGCGTGAAAACAAGGGTGGCCGCAAGGGCCTTGAGCACGAATCGACGCATGGTGAATCTCCGGGATGGGAACCTGAGCCATCATGCTGCCAGCGTGCTTCCCGCGGCCCCCTCCGGGGCGACCCTGAGGGATCGCCTGAACCTGTCGATTGGCTATCATTCGAGGGTCCGCAGCCTGTCATCAAGCTGTCCCCCAGCCGGCCCCGGGGCCAACCCCGGTGGCCCGGCCCCGATCAGCGGGGCACACTGCCAACCATGAAACTGCTCCTCGTCGAAGACGACGCCGCGATGGCCCAGGCGCTGCAACTCGCGCTGGAGCGCCGCGGTTTCGAGGTCGCGCACGTCGCGGACGGCGGCGAAGCCTTGCACCGCCTGCGCCACGATCCGCCCGATGCCGCCCTGCTCGACCTGACCCTGCCCGGCATGGACGGGCTGCTGGTGCTGCACAAGGTGCAGTCCGAAGGCATCACCGTGCCCATCCTCGTGCTCACCGCGCGCGGGTCGGTCGGCGACCGTGTGGTGGGCCTGAACGCGGGGGCGGAAGATTACCTTGCCAAGCCCTTCGACCTGGACGAACTGGAGGCCCGCATCCGCGTGCTGCTCCGCCGCCATGCCAAGAAAGACACCGTGTTGGCCTGCGGCCCGCTGGTGATGGAGATGGAGTCCGGTGCGTTCTACCTCCGCGGCACGCCGCTGGAGGTCACGCCGCGCGAGCAGGCGTTCCTCAAGGCGCTGATCGCCCGGCCGGGCCATGCCGTGGCCAAGGAGAAGCTGTTCCGCGTGGTCTTCCCGATGGAAAGCGACATCCAGTTCGAGGCCATCGAGGTGGTGGCCTACCGGTTGCGCAAGAAGCTCGCTGGTGCCGAGGTGTCGCTCATCACGCTGCGCGGCCTGGGCTACCTGCTGCGCGACGACACGAAGCCCGTGGCGTGAAACCCGCCCGGCAGCATTCGCTGCGCCGCTACCTGCTGGCCGGCATCGTGGTGCCCACCACCCTGCTCGTCTGCATCGACGCCGCGGGCAGCTACCAGCGCGCGCTCGGGGCCATCAACACCGCCTACGACCGCTCGCTGCTGGCCTCGGCCCGGTACATCGGGGAACTGCTTCAACTCGACGACAACGGCCTGAAGGTGGAGATCCCCTTCGCGGCCACCGAGATCTTCGATGCCAGCAACGAGGGGCGGATGTACTACCGCATCTCGGGCTTCGGCGGCGAGTTCCTGTCCGGCCATGCCGACCTGCCGCTCTACACCGGGCCGGCGCCGAAGCGCAGCGTGTACCCCGCCTTGGTCGACTTCTATGAGATCGACTACCAGGGCCGGCGCGTGCGCGTGGCGGCGCTGTACCAGCCCATGGCCAGCGGCCACCAGCGCGGCGTGGCGCTGATCCAGGTGGCCGAGACGCTGGAGGTGCGCGAACGGCTGGCGCGCGGCCTGCTCATCGACACGCTGTGGCGGGAGGCGCTGTTGATCGTTGTCGTGATGACGGTGACGTGGATCGTGGTCTCGCGCGCGCTCCGGCCGGTGAACAAGCTCCGCGACGAAGTGCTCTCGCGTGGCGAACGCGACCTGTCGCCGGTGCGCACCGAGGGCCTGCCGGGCGAGTTGCAGCCGGTGGTGGCCGCCACCAACGACCTGCTCCAGCGCATCACGCGCATGATCCGTCTCCAGAAGCAATTCGTGCGCGACGCCTCGCACCAGTTGCGCACCCCGCTGGCCGTGCTCAAGACCCAGGCGCAGAACGGGCTGTCCGGCCATGCGGACGCGCACGAGACGCTGGTCCAGATCCACGGCACGGTCGATCGCGCCATCCGGCTCGCCAACCAGATGCTCGCCATGGCCAAGGTGGAGCAGGTGCACGGCCAGGATGACCCGGTGCCGTTGAACCTCAGCGAGGTCGCACGCGAGGTGGCGCTCGACATGTCACCGCTGATCGCCGACAAGAACCTCGATTTCGAGCTGCACGCCGAGGAACCCGTGTGGGTGCGGGGCCACGCCTGGATGCTCCGCGAGATGGTGCGCAACCTGCTGCACAACGCGGTGCGTGAAACTCCGGCCGGGTGCCCGTTGAGCCTGTCGGTCCAGACCATGCCCGGCACCGCGCGCCTGGTGCTGCGGGACAGCGGCCCCGGCATTGCCGAATCCCTGCGCGAGCACCTGTTCGAGCCCTTCCACACCGGCCACCCCACCACCGGCAGCGGCCTCGGGCTCACGATCTGCCGCGAGGTCTGCGAGCACATGGGCGGCCGCATCGAGCTCGACAACCGGATCGAGTCCGGCCGGACGGCCGGACTCGACGCCATCGTGTCGCTGCCGCTCGCCGAGGCGCCGGCCGCCTGACTGCGACACCCTGCTGCCGCGGCGTATCGCGGTGGAACTGCAGGCCGAAGCGCCTGCAAGGACGCGGTTCATTGACCGCGAACGTTCGCGCCACGAGCCGAGACTTCGCCAACAACACGCAGCCGGGGATGCACCGGACGCTATCGTCGGCGGATGGACTGGACCCTTCCCGATTCGCGCATCCGACGCCAACCCTCCGATCCGGCTGCCGAACAGGCCGCAAACGATCAGACTTCGACGACGGCACGGCCTTCAGGGCCACAACGGCCGGTCGGCTTGCGGGCCGCCCCGCGAGCCGGGGCTGGCGGGCTGAGCATGCCAACTCGCCAAAGCCTGGACGCACTGCGTTCGGCGTCGGTCCGGCAGCCGGAGGCCGCACTGGCGGCACTGGCGGCGTGCAGTGCTTGGCCGCAGGCGCGGGCCGTACTCACGGAGCAGCGCCTGTTGGGTGCAGGACGACTCGAAGTCCTGGTGGCGGCAGCGCGTGCCTGGCCGCAGGATCTGGCGGGGGAGCTCGAGCTGCTCGGGGGTTTAACGCTGTCGGAACGCGGCGCCATCGCCCATGCAATCGTCGACGCGCACACACCCGGCATGGCCTTGGCGGATGCCCGGGCGCTGGCGGCAAGGTTTCGGCTGACCGGGCGCGACGCCTTCGCCCAGCTGGCCCAGCCGCTGGTCGAGCGGCATGGCCACGCACCGTTGGAGGCCCTCAAGACCTTCGGGTCGGTCGCCAACGGACTGGTCGACCTGAAGTGTGACTTCGAGTTGCACGGCCGACCGGCGTTCAGCGTGCTGGCCGAGGCGCTGCTGGAGGCCCATCCGCCGGCGCCCGAGCACCAACGCCTCGTACGGCGGCTGAGCCAGGCGCTCGCCGCGGCTTCCATCGACACCGACCAGAAGCTGGTGCTGGCGCAGCAAATGGCGGGCCGTTCCGACGCGCACGGCCTGTTGCCAATGCTGGACAGCCTGGGCTGCAACGACGACGCCGTGGTCTGCCGCCTGGCCCGCGATCTCGCCAGCCGGTGCAAATTGAGCGACGAAGACGTGGCGCCGCTCTTTATCGCCCGCGAATCGCTGCGCCTCGCGGTCGCGCTGGGACAGCAGGTGCTGGTGCTGGAAGGCATGCGCAACGGCGGTTCCAGGAGCACGGAGCATTCGATAGAGCTGTCACCTTCCGGCGACTGCCACCTGCTCGCGCAGGGCATCCACCTGGCGAGCGGCCTGCGCGGCACACGGTTCAAGTCGATGGGCGAAGTACTCGAGTTTGCGCGCTCGTCATGGGCCCCCATGTGGGAGGGCGTGAACCGTGATGGCCCGCAGGACACTCCGGAGGCGCTGCAACTGGCGTTCCAGACCTTGGAGCCTCATCCGCTGCTTGTCGACATCTTCGAGAAGGCGCAGGCGCAAACGAACCCACGCCTGCAGGGTGACCGCATGGCTTGGACCCTGGATCTTGCAGCATGCCTGAACACCCTGCCCGACGCGGACCTGCACGGCCTGGCATCGGACCTGACCTTCCTGAACACCCTGCATGCCCCTGCGCTGCGCAGGCAGCTCACCGATTCGTTGATCGGCAATGTGCATGCCCACGGGTCCGCCTCGGGCTACGCTGACTTTGCCGCGGCATTCAGCCGGCCGCACATGCGCGGGTTTGCCATGGCGCTCTATCCCTTGTATGCAGCGGATGGCGAGGTGCCGCCGGAACGCCTGATGACCGCGCTGCGCCACGACAGGCTCAAGGACAGCCGGCGCTTGCATGCAGCGCTGGGCGACGTGCTGAAGCTCGTGGAAAGCACTCACCGTCTCGCCCCATCTGTGGTGCGACAGTTGATCGAGCGAGCCGTGCCCGAGGAGGATACCGCCCAGCAGCGCTGCGACGGTCTGCGCCAGACCCTGCGCCTCACCGCCGTGCTGGTGCAGTCGCTGGACATGTCGGCGGATGCCGAGCTGGAGCGTTCGCTGGTCGACCTGTCCGACGTCCCGCCAGGGGCCGATCTGGGTCAGCGCATGAAGCCGATGCTTCGCCGGCTCATGCCCGGCCGCGGTGCCGCGATGGAGTCGACATCGGCGCAGGCCTCATGGGACCGCCTGCTGTTCGACAGTCGCCAGACCGAGGCCGTGCTCGTCTACAAGCTTGGTCTCGCGGCGGCCCTGCACGGAGGTGCCCACGGCGAAGGCCTGGACGAGGTGCTGGATGCCCTGGACCGGTACGCCGATGCCGCGCTCTGGTCCACCGACCCCACCGCCGAGTTCGCGCGAATCCGCTACGCGCCCGAGGCCTCGCCGCACCTTGCTCACCTGGCCGAGCAGGCCCCTGCGGCCTACCAAACCTGGCGCGAGGTCGTTGAGCCGCAGTCGCCCCTGAGGCTTGGCGCGCTGACGGCGACGGACACCGACCGCGCCGACGACCTGCTCCTGTGCGGCACGGAGGTCGCCGGCAGCTGCCAGACGGTGAACGATAAAATTGACAACAACAAGGCGTTGATGGGCTATGTGTTGGACGGCAAGTACCGCATGCTTGCCTTGCAAGGCGACGACGGGACCACCCATGCCCGCCGGATGATGCGCCTGCTGGTGGACGAACACACTGGGCAGCCCGTGCTGTTCATCGAGAAGTTGTACGCCAATGCGGGCATCGACGAGTACGGACCGGAAGACCAGGCCCTGATCGAAATGGCCCGAAGCAAGGCGACGGCGATGGGTTGCCCCATCGTTTGCTCAGACGACGAAGGCATGGCGGGCGCTGCCTACCCCGGCCCCGTGATCTCGCTCGGCAACCCCGCGCCGTTCGAATTCGTCGACGCTGACGATGTAGGCTTGGTGGAAGGACGCTACAAGTTGGATGGCCTCCTGCTGCAGAGTGCCACCGAGATCGACCGGGTCTGGCGCGAGCGCGGCGCAGGCGACCGGCCTTGACGCTGGGTTCGTCCTCAACTCATGGAGATGAATGGTCGCGATGCATCCCAAGGGGCCCGCGCAGGCGGCAACCCGGAGGGTTGCCGCCTGCCTGCCAGGGCGCCACCAGCTCAACGCCGCCCCACCCCCGCCTTCGCCAGCACCTCGGCCTTCACCGCGCTCGCGGCCTGGGCGGTGTAGGTGTAACTGGCACCCGGCACCCAGTAGGTGGCGTCGAGCTTGTTCACCACGGCGTTGCTGCCCGTGCCCTTGGCCTGCGCCGCGGCCAGCAAGGCGCCATCCACCAGGGCGACGTCGTTGTACAGCGTGCCGGCCTCGTGGAAGTACGTGGCGCAGTCTGCTGCCGCATAGCCGGCGGCGGTGCACTTCGTCTGGTTCGACACGGTCGAGGACAGCGCGTCGCCGAACGTGAGCTGCGCGGCCGTCTTCGTGCTGCCGTTCAGCGCGATTTCCAGCACGTTGTTCTCGACGTAGAGCTTCGAGGCCGTGCCGATGGTCCAGGCCACGGACCAGGCGTAGTCGGGCGCCACGGCGGTGCTGCCGCCCGTGGGCTTCAACGCGCCGGTGTAGTAGTTGTTGTAGACGTGGACCTTGCCGAAACGCACACGCGGTTGACGCTGCACGGTGTTCTCGTAGCGGTTGTGGTGCAGGGTGACCGCCAGCTTGTCGGGGCCGTAGCTCTGCACCTGGTTGCCGTCGCTGTAGCGGGCCGCCACGTCGGTGCCGCCCAGCAGGTGGGTCTTGTCGTGGTTGCGGAAGTGGTTGTACGAGAGCGTGACGTGGTTGCCGAACAGCGTCACGTCCACCAGGCCGTCGTGATGCTGCACCTTCTGCTCGGCCACGTTGAACGGGGCGGCCCAGCCCGGCACGGGCGGGTCGAGCTTGTCCGGGCGATCGCCGTCGTCGAAGGTGTTGCCGTCGATCCAGACGTTCGTGGCATTGAACACCGAGATCAGGTCGTACTCGGAGTTCCAGCGCCCACCCTTGCGGCTCGGGCACTGGTGCGGCCCCTGGCCGGTGGCCGCGTCATGCACGCGGTTGCACAGGCCCACGCCGAAGTCCGAGGTGCTGATGCTGAAGGAGTCCTTGGGGTCCCAGGAAGGGAACATGTCATACGAATCGGCGAAGTGGATGTTTCGCACCACGATGTTCTGCGCCGCGATGAGGTCGGTGGCGACCATGTTGCCCGCGGCATCCGTGTCCGTGCCCACGATCGCTTCACCCAGGTGCAGGTTGCCGCCAACCAACGCGGCATCGCTGCCCACGCCGATGAGGGACGTGTTGGAGCCCACGCGCAGCACGACGTGCCGTGCCTGCTTCGCCCCGAAGCACGCGCGCTGGCCCTCGAGGGTCAGGCTGCCATCGGCGGCCTTCTGCGGCAACGCGGGCGGACGGCCGTCGGCTTCCAGCGACTGCTGGATCCACAGGTTCGGGTCGTAGGCCGCCTTGTAGTCGGCATCGAACTGGGCGAAGGTGGTGTACGCGGTGACGGTGGCCCCGCACTGGCGCATGTAGTCCTCCTTCGTCATCGGCTCGAGCTTGTCGTTGACGTTGATGTCGATGCGGCCCTTCACGTAGATGAGCTTGCGGGTGTTGTCGGGTGCCTGGGCCAGCGTGTCGGTGACGTCGCGCCCGTACAGCGCGCGCACGAGCTGCGCCCGGTTGACGACCACGTAGACCTGCGCGGCAGCGGCGCCCTCGCCGCCCGTCACCTCGAACGCACCGCCCGTGGTCGACCGGGCGGCCCAGCCGTCGGCCCCGAGCGAACTCAAGGCACCGGCCGGACGCTCCTGGCCCGCGGCTGTGGAGGGCGTTGCGTCGTCGTCGCCGCCGCCGCAGGCGGCCAGCGCGCCGGAGGCGCACGCAGCGGCAATGAGGAAGCGCAGGGTGTGTGCGCGATCGCGGACGTGAAGCTTCTGCATGGGATGAAGACCTGTCGGTTGCTGCAGCGCGGTGCGCCGCGGATGAACGGCCCCAGGACGGCTGGGGCGCCGGGCGCCTCAGGGCGCTTGGGTGTTGCGGTACTCCGCGAAGCGGTTGCCGTCGGCGGTCCAGGCGCGGCCCGACGTGGACGTGGTCCAGGGGGCGGTGGGCTGGATGTGGGCGCCGAGCCGGCTGTCGCGCACGAGCAGTTGGCCGTTGGGTGAGACGCCCGCGACGTAGGGGTTCGTGGTGGCGTTGACACCTTCGTCCCATGCCCGGCCGAGGTGGATGGCGCCCGCCACCGCGCCGGTGTCGGCCGTGAAGTCGCTGTCGACGAACAACATGCCGTAGCGGTTCAGCGGCGACGTGCTCGGCGCGAGCATCGCTGTGGAGGCCCCTGCAGGCAGCCGGGTGCTGACGTAGTGGATGCGGCACTGCGCGAACACGGCGGTGCCTCGGCCGAAGATGAAGTCGACGTCGCCTTCCACGTGGGACTTGCGCAGGTAGGCCCGCGCGACCGTGGCGGTGTTGGCCGTCTTCACGTACAGCGAATCCTGGTGGCCCACGACGCGCACGTTGTCGAACACCAGGCGGTCGCCCTGGGTCATCAGCGCCACGGCTTGCGCGCCGCCGCGGCCGGAGGCGCCCTCGGGGTAGCCCTCGCCGTTCGCCACGTTCTTCATCGCGTCGTTGGCGAAGGTGATGTTCTTCGCGTGGAACTGGTCGCTGTAGATCGCCACGGACGCACTGCCGCTGGTGCCGTAGGTCTTCGCCGCGGCGTTCGGATTGCAGGGGTTGGCCGGCGTGCCCTCCACCTTCGGTTCGGCGTTGTAGTGGCCGGCCACCACCACCACGGCGCTGGCGTCGGGCCCCGCGCCGTACAGCGTCACCGGGGCCTTGCCGTTGGCGCAGACCACCTCGCGGTAGGTGCCCGGTTTCATCAGGATGAAGTGCCGCACCGTGCTCTGCGCCAGCGCGGGCACGGCATCGATGGCAGCCTGCAGCGTGGTGTGCGTGCCGCTGCCATCGGCCGCGACCACGAACGTGGGCGAGAAGCCGGCCGCGTCACCCACGTCGGGTGGCGTCCAGCCGTCCACGGTCAGGCCCGAACCATCGGTGCCGAGTGCACCCGCCTGCGCGAGGTACTTGGCCGCCGTGTGTTCGGCCGCTTGCGACGGGGACATCAACGGCCGTGTGGCCGTGCCGGTGTCAGGTGCCGCAGGCACCGCAGGTGCGTCGAGTTCGGTGGTGTCGGAACCGCCGCCGCATGCCGAAAGCGCGCATGCCGCGGCCAGAGCCGCCGTGACGACGGCGGGTCGGATGAATCTGTGCATTGAAAAAGCCTCCCGTTGCGTGAGCGACCGGTTTCTGTCACCGCTTTTTGCTCACGTGGTACGACATCGTAGGTCTTGCAACATGCACTTCAAAATGGGGGGAAACCCGCCAATGCAAAAAGCCTCGTGTCACGCATCGCTACTGTGCAAAGGGGAAACTCGCATCATGGCCTGTGTGCAACGGCATATGTCGGCAGGCCCCGCGTTTTCCCGATAGGGCAATGGTTTGGCCTACTTGTACGATGACCAACCTCAAAATTTCGGAGCACCCGATGACAAGGAACAAGGCGATCTGGAGAGTCCGCGGCAGCCTGTTGGCTGCCGCGATGGCTGCGACCCTGGCGGGCTGCGCCGGCACGGCCAACACGCCGTCGGCCAACGACCGCGCGGACGTGACGGCGGCGGCCGAGCGCCTGCGCGCCGCGATGGTGGACCCCAGCGCGGCCGTCCTCGACGCCGTGGTCGCCGAGCAACTCTCCTACGGTCACTCCGGTGGCCGCGTGGACACGAAACAGAGCTTCATCGGCGACCTGGTGAACGGCAAGTCCGACTTCGTCACGCTAGACCTCACCGACCAGACCGTCGTGCTCACCGGTGACGTGGCGCTGATCCGCCACGCGCTCAACGCGAAGACGAACGATTCGGGGACGCCGGGCGCCGTCAGCTTGAAGGTGCTGCAGGTGTGGCAGCGCCAGGGCGGCCAATGGAAACTGGTGGCACGGCAAGCGGTGCGCACGCCGGCCTGATGCCTGCCTGGGCCACGTCGCACGGCGACGTGGCAGGTCCGGTCACCTCAACGTGGAGGTTCGCCGCCGGGAGAGCCGAGGCAACCGAAGCTCGAAACGCGTGCTGACGTTGTCGGACACGACGTCCACGGTGCCGCCATGGGCCGTGGCAATTTCCCGCACGACAAAGAGGCCCAGGCCCAGGTTGGCGCCGGCCACCTGCGAGTCGGTGCTCCATCCGTCACCCTCCGCACGCACCAACGGATCGAAGAGCCGAGGCAACAGGTCGGCGGGGATGGGCCGGCCGCGGTTTTCCACCGAGATCACCACCTGGTCGGGCGCCGTACCGTCCAGTTGCACCTGGGGGGCGGCGCTCGCGTCGCCATGCTTCAACGCATTGAAGACCAGGTTGGACAAGGCCTGGTGCAGGCGCCTCGCGTCCCACTCCCCTTGAACGTCTCCCGCGACGGCAAGGTGCAGTGGCCGCGCGGGGTTGATCGCGCCGATCTCCTCCAGCGTGTCGCGCGCGAACCGCGCGAGATCCAGCGGCGCAGGGTCCACCGACAGACCGTCCCCCAGGCGCCCCCGCGTGTACTCCATCAGGTCGTCGAGCAAGGCCTTCATGTGCGCGACGCTGCGCAGCACCAGCGCCGTCTGGGCGGTATCGTCGGGCCACTTGTGCCGCATCAGGTGAGCGCACCCCGAGATCGTGCTCAACGGGCCGCGCAGGTCGTGGCCCAGCATGCCGAGGAAGAGGTCGCGTGTGCGGCTCACCTCCTCCACGAAGGTCTTCAGCGACTCCGCCATGGCCTGGTCGACGGCCTCGTTGAACCGCGTGACGTCCTCCAGGTCCTGGTGCTGGACGTCGTCGGAGGATGCGCTCCACAAGCGCAACACCGTGGCGCGCAGGGCGCGGTACTCCGCAACCATCTGCTCGATCTCGAAGCCCTGGCGCTCGCGCTGCCGGGCGTGGCTGCGCGACGGCACGCCTTCCGCGGAGGACGCGAGTGCGCTGTTGCCTTCCGATTTGTCTCGCCGCTCACCCTCTCGCTCCGGCCGGAGCATGTCGGCAGCGATCTCCTGGAGGATGCTCCTCCCGTGGTCGAGCAACTCGGCGTCGTCCAGGCGGGCGGCGGCGGGCAGCTGGACGCGGGCGAATGCCACCCAGTCTTCCAGGATGAGCCCCAGGTTGGCGGAGATGAAACTGGAGAGGCGCATGCCCCATTCTGCGCCCAGGGGCCCTCGGGCGCATCCGCGGTCACGCCGCCCTGTCGCGGCCTGCCACAATGCAAGGCATGGAACGCGCCACCCGCCAACGCAGTTCGATCCGCGCCGCCCTCGGGCAGGCCGGGCGGCCGTTGTCGCCGGCGGAGATCCTCGCGGCGGCGCAATTGGACGTGGCGGGCCTGAGCATCGCCACGGTCTACCGCAACATCAAGCAGCTGGTCGAGGCCGGCGAGGTGCAGGCCGTCGACCTGCCGGGCGACGCGGCACGCTACGAACTGGCCGGTCACGACCACCACCATCACTTCGTCTGCAACGTGTGCCACCGCGCGTTCGATGTGCCGGGGTGCCCGGGCGACATGACAAGGCTCGCGCCCAAGGGTTTCCGCGTCGAGCGCCACGAACTCACGCTTTACGGCACCTGCGCGGAGTGCGGCTCAGGCAGTGGCGCCGCGAACGGGTCCCGGCACCCGCACCGGCACGCCTGAGGCCATCATGATGCGCAAGTGGCTGCTGTCCTGGGCAATGATCGCGCTGGTGCTCCTCGCCCAGGCGGGCCTGGTGGCGCACGAGGTGACCCACCTGGCCGAGCGCGGTCTCTCGGGTGAGTCGCACGAGCCACCGCCAGCGCACCACCACTGCACCACCTGCCTCGCGTTCGCGGGGCTGCACGCCACCGCGCTTCCTGACAGCCCCACCGTGGCGCTGCTGCCCCTGGGCATCCAGCGGCCGGTGACTGTCGGCTCGGTGTTGCCGCCCGCGTCGCTGGTGGACCCTCACAGCCGAGGCCCGCCCGCAGGTCCCACGAGCCCCTCCCGCTCCTGACGGTTCGCTGGCGTCCGCCCAGGAGCCCCGTGACCTGCGCGCATCCGCTCGATCGAGCGGAGCGCCCCCCTCTGTCGAGGTAGATGATGAAACGACGAACCACCCTGGTGCTGTCGCTGGGCCTGGCATGCCAGTTCTCCGCCATGGCCGCCGGCAAACAGCCGCCCGACCGCCAGGTCGGGGACAAGCTCCCGGCCGCTTCCGCGCCGGCTCGAAACGGCGGCTTCGCAACGCTCGAATGGGATGCCCTGATGCCCACCGGGTGGGACCCGATGAAGGACATGCCGATGTCGCGCCTCAGCCGCCTGAACGACGGCGACCCACGGGCCCAGTCCGCGCTCGACGAACTCAAGCGCGCCTGGGAGAAATCGCCCATTCGCCCGGACCTCGACGGCAAGCCCATCCGCATCGCCGGCTTCGTGGTGCCGCTCGGCGGCACGGCCCAGTCGCTCACCGAGTTCCTGCTGGTGCCCTACTTCGGCGCCTGCATCCATGTGCCGCCTCCGCCGTCGAACCAGATCATCCACATCAAGAGCAGCAAGCCGCTGTCGGGCGTGCGATCGATGGATTCGATCTGGGTCAGCGGCACGCTGCACACGGCCATCACCGACACGGCGATGGGCACCTCCGGCTATCGCCTGGACCTCGTGTCGAGCGCCCCCTACGTGGAACCTGGGGCGTCGCGTGGATGGAAGTTGCGGTGACGGGGCGTGATACGATAAATGCGACACGATTCGCATTAGTGGCATTCACCCGGCCCATCGTGTCCCCACCGAACCCACCCTCGTCCCTCGCCGCCGCGTGCGTCAGGGCACCCGCATGACCGCAGCCGCGCGCCTCCGCCGTTCGCCTCAGCACCCGCCCCGTTTCCGGTGGTGGGTGGCGGCGCTGCTCGCGGCGTTGTGGGTCTTCACGCAGACCTCGGTGCGGCTGCACGAGTTCTCGCACGACCGCAGCCCGGCCACCCACGGCGCCGGCACCGACCACCCTGACGGCGACGCGGCCTGCGCACTGTGCGCGGGGCTGGCACAGGTCACCGCGGTAGCGCCGCAGCCGGCGTTCACCGCGGCCCTCGCCACGCACCTCGCCTTCCATCAGGTGGCGCAGGCCTTCTCGCCAGGAAGGCTCGCCGACCAGCCCGCGCCACGCGGGCAAGGTCCTCCCGACAGCGCCTGACCCCCGCCCTCACGCCTTGCGTGAGCCGCCCTGGGCGCCCGCTCGCTGGCCGAGCCGGGCCATGCCCTGTCCGGGTTCCTGTCGTTGGAGATACTTCCATGCGCCTTCGTGACGCCGCCGCGTTGGCGAGCCTCTGGCTCGCCGCGTCGCTTTCCCTTGCCGCCGAACACGCCCACGTGCACGGCACCGCCCGGCTCGACGTTGCCATCGATGCCGGCAAGATCACCCTCCAGCTCGAAACCCCCCTCGACAACCTGGTGGGCTTCGAGCGTGCCCCCCGCACCGATGCCGAACGCCAGCGGGTGGCAGACATGCTGGCCACGCTCCGGCAGGCCGGCGCGCTGTTCACCATCGACCCCGCCGCCCAGTGCACGCCGGGCCGCGTGGACCTGGTGTCGGCGGCGCTCCAGCTCGGGCCGGCCGGTGGGTCCGGCGACCCGGACGGTCACGCCGACCTCGACGGCACGTTCGAGTTCAACTGCGCCCGTGCCGGCCAGGCGGCGTACATCGACGTGGGGCTGTTTGCCTTTCCCCACCTCAAGTCCGTCGACGTGCAGGCCGCCACGCCTCGCGGCCAGTTCCGCCGCCAGCTGGTCCGGCCGGACAAGCGCCTCGTGCTGTCGAAGTGAGGGGGCCGCGATGATCGACATCCAGGCGCTGCGGTTCCGCTGGGCCCGCTCGCGGGCGGACACGGTGGCCATCGAACAGCTGTCCGTCGCGGCGGGCCGCACCCTCTTCCTCCATGGCCCGAGCGGCAGCGGCAAGAGCACGCTGCTGGGCCTGCTGGCCGGGGTGCTGGTGCCACAGCAGGGTGGCGTGACGCTGCTCGGAACCCCGTGGGCCTCGTTGAAGGGGGCCCGGCGCGACGCCTTCCGGGCCGACCACGTCGGGTACGTCTTCCAGCAGTTCAACCTGCTGCCGTACCTGGGCGTGCTGGACAACGTGCTGCTGCCCTGCCGCTTCTCCCCCACGCGGCAACGGCGTGCCACGGCGGCAGAAGGCAACCCCGAAGCCGCCGCACGGCATTTGCTGCGCCAGGTGGGGCTGCGCGAGTCGCTGTGGCACCGGCCGGCCGCCGAGTTGTCGGTGGGCCAGCAGCAGCGCGTGGCCGCGGCCCGGGCACTGATCGGGCAGCCCGAGATCGTCATCGCCGACGAACCCACGTCCGCGCTGGACGCCGGCCTGCGTGACGATTTCATGGACGTGCTGCTGGGGCAATGCCGCGCCTCGGGCAGCACCCTCGTGTTCGTCAGCCACGACGAGCGGCTTGCACCGCGTTTCGACGACCGCATCGCGCTCGGCGAGATCAACCGCGCCGCCCAGGCCGAGGTGAGCGCATGAAGCCGCTGATGAGCCTGGCGCTGCGCAGCGCGTGGCACCGCCGCGTCACGCTGTCGCTGGTGGTGCTTTCCATCGCGCTGTCCACCTTCTTGCTGGTGGGCTTCGAGCGGTTGCGCACCGACGTGCGCGAGAACTTTGCCCAGTCCGTCAGCGGCACGGACCTCGTGGTCGGCGCCCGCACGGGGCCCATCCAGCTGATGCTCTACGCCATCTTCCACATCGGCGGGGCCACGAACAACGTGCGCATGGACAGCCTGCGGGCGATCGCGGCGCACCCGTCGGTGGCCTGGCTCGTGCCGATGTCGCTTGGCGATTCGCACCAGGGGTTCCCGGTGCTGGCCACCACCATCGACTATTTCGACCGGTTTCGCCACGGCAACGACCTGGCACTCCAATTCTCTGCCGGACGCCGGTTCGCCGGCACGCTCGACGGGCTGTACGACGTGGTGATCGGGGCCGAGGTCGCCGACTCACTCGGCTACGCCGTGGGCCGGCAGGTCACGCTGGCGCACGGCAGCGGCGGCTTTCCCGGCGCGGCGCATGCGGACAAGCCGTTCACCGTGGTGGGCGTCCTGCGGCGCACCGGCACGCCCGTGGACCGCACCCTCTTCATCAGCCTCGAGGCCATGGAGGCCATCCACCTCGACTGGGTGGGCGGCGCCCCGATGCCCGGCCTGCGCATCCCCGCGGCGCAAGCCCGCAAGTTCGACCTGGCGCCGAAGCAGGTGACGGCCGCCCTCGTGGGCTTGAAGAACCGGGCCGCGGTGTTCACCGCGCAACGGGCCGTGGCCGAGTACGCCGGCGAGCCGCTCATGGCGATCCTGCCCGGCGTGGCGCTCGATGAACTGTGGGACGTGGTGGGCGTGGGCGAGCGGGCGTTGATGGGCATGTCGGTGCTCATCGCCACGGTGAGCCTCGCCGGCCTCGTGGCCGTGGTGCTGGCCGGTCTCAACGCGCGGCGGCGGGAACTCGCGGTGCTGCGCGCCGTGGGCGCCGCACCGCGCCACGTGCTGTGGCTGCTGGCCGCCGAGGGCGCGCTCGTCACGCTGGCAGGCGTGTGCGCCGGCGTGGCCACGGCCGCCGCCGTCATCGTGGCGATGGGGCCCTGGCTCCAGGCCCGATGGGGCCTTGCCGTGGCGCCCACGCTGCCCACCGCCGCGCAATGGGGCCTGCTCGCGGCCATCGCGGCGGCCGGCATCACCGCGAGCCTGGTGCCCGGCTGGCAGGCCTACCGCATGTCCCTGGCAGACGGCCTCTCCCCGCGCGACTGAATCCAACCCGAATGACCCACACCATGACCACCACGTTTTCCCGCCGGCGCACCCGCGTCCGTGCAGCCCGCCTCACGATGGCGATGGGCACCGCGTTTGCCGCCCCCGTGTTCGCCCAGGCGAACGAGGACCCCACCCCCGACAGCACCCGGCTGCCGGCCGTCCAGGTGGTTGGCCGCAGCGAGTCGGGGACGTACCACGCCGGCGAGGCCGCCGGCGCCAAGTCCGACCTGCCATTGCGCGAGTTGCCGCAATCCATTCGCTCCGTCACCCGCCAGGCCATGGACGACCTGGGTGCCACCCGGCTCGACGACGTGCTCGACTACGTGGGCGGTGTCTCGCGCCAGAACAGCTTCGGTGGACTGTGGGACAACATCGCCATCCGCGGGCTGGCCGGCGACCCGAACACCGGCATGGCCACGCTCCTCAACGGCTTTTCGTCCAACCGCGGCTTCAACGCCCCGCGTGACCTGGCAGGGGTCGAACGCATCGAGTTCCTCAAGGGCACCGCCGCGGCGCTGTACGGCAGCAGCGAACCCGGTGGCACGCTGAACGTGGTGTCCAAGCGCCCGCGGTGGACCGCCGCGCATTCGGTCGAAGGTTACGCCGGCAGCTACGGGCTTCGGCGCGTGGCCATCGACAGCACCGGGCCGCTGGACGAGGCGTTCGCCTACCGCATCAACATCGCCGCCGAAGACCGCGACGGCTTTCGCGATCACGTGGATGCCAGGCGGCGCGTGGTGGCACCCGCCTTCACCTGGAGGCTCGGGGCCGACACGCTGCTCGACTACTCCGGCGAACTGCTGCGCCACGAGACACCGCTCGACCGGGGCGTGGTGGCCGTCGATAACCAGTTGGGCACCATCCCGCGAAACCGGTTCCTGGGCGAGCCGGCGGACGGTGCCGTCACGGTGGAGAACCAGACCCACCAGCTGATCCTGTCCCATGAATGGACCGCCGACTGGCGCAGCCGCATGGGCCTGTCTTACCGCGGCACGGCCATGGAGGGGTTCTCCACCGAAGCGAATGCCCTGCTGGCCAACGGGCAGCTGACCCGCCAACGGCGGTTCCGCGACTACCAGTCGGACGACGTGGCCCTGCAGGCCGAACTCCAGGGCCATGTGCAGGCCGGTGGTGTCGACCACGAGCTGCTGCTCGGGCTGGAGACGTTCCGGTTCCGGATGAACTCCGTGATGCTGCGGGTCAACCCCACGCCCACGGCGCCCTACGCCATCGACATCCATGACCCCGTGTATGGCCAGCCGCAACCCACGCCGGCCGCGAACATCGACACCCTCGAACACCAGCGCAACACCGCGTTCTACGTGCAGGATGCGGTGCGGCTGGCACCCGCGTGGCGGCTCGTGGGTGGGGTGCGCGTGGACCAGTACCGGCAGTCCCTGCTGAACCGCCGGACGGAGCGGACGACCACGCAGGACCCCGCAGCCACGTCACCACGCGTGGGCATCAGCTGGCTCGCCACCCCGCAATGGACGGCGTACGCCAACGCCGGGCAATCCTTCCGCCCGAACGTGGGTACAGACGCGGCCGGCGCCAGTTTCGAGCCGGAGACGGGGCGCGCGCTGGAGCTGGGCACGAAATGGGAGAGCGCCGACCAGCGCATCGGCGCCACGGCAGCGCTCTTCGACATCCGCAAGCGCAACGTCGTCACGTCCGACCCGGTCAACACGGGCCAGTCGATCGCGGCCGGCGCGGTGCGCAGCCGCGGGCTCGAGTTCGACCTTGCCGGGCAGGTGGCGCGCCATTGGCGGGTCAACGCGAGCCTGGCCTTCAATGACGTGGAGGTCACCGCGGACCAGAACCTGGAGGTCGGCGGCCGGTTGCTCAACGTGCCGCGCGTGAACGGCAGTGTGCTGGCGGTGTACGAGGACACGCTGCAAGGCGGGCAGCGCTACGGGATCGGCGGCGGCGTGACCCACACCGGCAAACGGCTGGGCCAGGCCCGCACCCAGGAGGATGTGAGGAACGGTCTCGCGGCCTTTGAGCTGCCTGCCTACACGACGGCCAAGCTCGTGGCCCATTGGCGCATGAGCCCGGCGCTCCGGCTCACGCTGGACGTGGACAACCTGTTCGACAAGACCTACTACGCCAGCGCCTACAGCCGGTTGTGGGTGACCCCCGGCACGGCCCGCACGGTGGCCCTGGGCCTCCAGGCCACTTTCTAGGAACCCTGCCGAATGACCCAAGCATCGAACCAGGCCGTGCTGGAAGCCGTGGCCGTCACGGCCGGCCACGGCGGCAAGGCCATCCTGCACGGCCTCGACCTGCGCGTTCACCGCGGCGAGGTCTATGCACTGCTGGGGGCCAACGGCGCCGGCAAGACCACGACGCTCAGCCTCTTCCTCGGGTTCATCGCGCCCTCCGCAGGCCACCTGCGCGTGAACGGGGCGGACCCCGTGGCCAACCCGGCATCGGCCCGCCGCCACCTGGCCTACATCCCCGAGAACGTGGCCCTGTACGAACACCTGAGCGCGCGCGAAAACGTGGCGTACCTGCTGGACCTCGCGGGCCAGCCCGAGCTGGACGGCACCATCGACGCTGCCTTGCTCGCCGCCGGATTGGCCCCGGCCGCCCACGGACAGCGTGTGGGCCGGTTCTCCAAGGGCATGCGCCAGAAGGTGGCCATCGCCCTGGCCCTCGCACGCGAGGTGCCCGCGCTGCTGCTCGACGAGCCCACCTCGGGCCTGGACCCCCAGGCGACAGCGGAATTCAACCGGTTGCTCGGTGTGTTGCGCGGCCGCGGCGTGGCCATCCTGATGGTCACCCACGACCTGCTGAGTGCGGCGGACGTGGCCGATCGCATCGGTTTCATCGGCGGTGGGCGCCTCGCCGAAGAGGTGGCCGCGACCGGACCCGAGCGTTTCGACGTGCGTGCGCTGCATCGGCGCTACGCCACCGTGGAGGCCGCCTCGTGAACCCGATCCGGCGAATCGCCCTCGACGAATGGCGGCTGCTGTGGCGCGACCGCGTGGCCGTGATGGGCCTGGTGCTGATCACGTTGCTCTCGGTCACCGCGGCCCTCACGGCGTGGCACCACCGCGAAGCGGCCGACGCCGACCGCGCCCGCCACCAGTCGCGTGCGAACCAGGAGTTCGACGCCCAGCCGGACCGGCATCCGCACCGCATGGTGCACTACGGCCACTTCGTGTTCCGCGCGCTGAACCCGCTCGCGGCCTTCGATCCGGGCATCGATGCCTACACCGGCCAGGCCTTGTTCCTCGAAGGGCATCGCCAGAACAGCGCGAACTTCGGCGACGTGCGCCAGTCGTCGCTGCTGGTGCGGTTCGGGCACCTCACGCCGGCCTTCGTGCTGCAGGTGCTGGCCCCGCTGCTGCTCGTATTCCTCGGCCACGGGGTCGTCGCCCGGGAGCGGGAGTCGGGCACGCTGCGCACCTTGCTGGCCCAGGGCGTGCGGCCCCGTCACATCGTGCTGGGCAAGCTGCTGGCCCTGTGCGGCCTGGCCAGCCTCGTGATGGTCCCCACGACACTCGCGCTCGGCGGGCTGGTCATCGGCGCGAACGCGCCGGCGTGGCCCGTGCTCGCGCTGTGGGCAGGGCACGCGGCGTGGCTCCTCCTGTGGGCGATGGCCGTGACCGCGGTGTCGGCCTGGTTCGGCCGCCGGCGCGACGCCCTGCTCTGCCTGCTCGCCGTCTGGACCGTGGCGGTGATCGTGTTGCCCCGCATCGCATCCGAGAGCGCGGTCTCCGCCCACGCACTGCCCACGCGTTTCGAGACCGACATCGCCGTGGCACGGGACCTGGCCGCGCTGGGCGACAGCCACAACCCCGATGACCCGTACTTCAACGGCTTCCGCCAGCGGGTGCTGGCGCAGTACGGCGTGGCCCGGGTGGAAGACCTGCCGGTGAACTACAAGGGCCTGCTGGGCATCGAGGGCGAGCGCATGACCAGCGCCCTGTTCGACCGGTATGCCGAGGTGTCGTTCGACCAGCAGGCTCGCCAGAGCCGCTGGATGGACACCTTCGGCCTGCTGAGCCCGGCCCTTGCGATCCGCCGCCTGTCCATGGGCGCGGCGGGCACGGACCTCGAGGGCTACCGGCGGTTCCTCGAGCAGGGCGAGCGCCATCGGTACCGGCTGGTGCAGGCGCTGAACACCCTCCAGGCGGAGAGACTGACGTATGCCGACGACCGCAATCCCGCGAAGGAGAACCGTCTGGACCCCATGGCCTGGCAGGGAGAAGCGGCGTTCCACCACGAACCCCTGCCGCCCGCGGACACGCTGCGCCGTGCCATGCCGGCCGCCGTGGCGCTGGTACTGTGGCTCGCGGCGGCCGCCGCGCTGTTGCTCGCGGGCAGCCGCCACCTCGCCGGGAGCCACCGATGAGCGGCTGGCACCATGAATTGCGCCTGATCCTGCGCTCCCGGCTGTCGATGGCCGCCCTGGTGCTGCTGTTCCTGCTCGCGGCGCTGGCCGTGGGCTCCGGCCTGCGCGAGGTGCACGCCCAGCGTGACACGATCGCGCGGCTGGGTGAACTGCAGCAGAAGGACCTTGCCGCACTGGCATCGCGCTACGCGGGGGGAGACGCCGGTTATGCGGCGTACTACACCTTCCATGCCACCTGGGATCCCCCGTCCGACGCCGCGTTCCTCGCGCTGGGGCTGCGCGACGTGGCCCCGCATGCCTTGCGGGTGCGGGCGCTCGGCTTGCAGGCGCAGCTCTACGAGGGTGAGACGTTCAACCCCGAGCTGGCCCTCACGGGCCGCTTCGACTACAGCTTCGTGCTGATCTACCTGGCGCCGCTGTTCGTCATCGCCCTGCTCCACGACCTGTTCTCGGGCGAGCGCCAGGCGGGCCGGCTCCGCGTGCTGCAGGCCATGCCGGGCGGCACGGGCCGCCTCTGGCTGCGCCGCGCGGCACTGCGCCTGCTGCTCGTCCTTGCCGCGTTGGCATTGCCGTTGACCACTGGTGCCGTGCTGTCGGGCAGCGGCGGCGCACCGGTGGCCACGGCCCTGCTGGCCACCGTGGCGCAGGTGGCGTTCTGGGGCGGCCTCTCGCTGCTGGTCGCGAGCCGGCGGTGGAGTTCAACAGCGCATGCCACGGCGCTCGTGGGCACCTGGGTCGCACTGACACTGGCGTTGCCGGCCTGGGCCAACCTGGCGCTGGCACGCGCTATTCCCGTGGGCCAGGGGGTGGACCTGATGCTCACGCAACGCCAGAACGTGCATGCCGCATGGGAGGTGCCCCGCGACCAGACGATGCAGAAGTTCTTCCAGACCCACCCCGCCTGGAAGGACACCGCACCGCTGCCGGCCAAGTTCCACTGGAAGTGGTATTTCGCGTTCCACCAGCTGGGCGACGAAAGTGTCGCAGGCGATGTCGCGGCCTACCGCGACGGCCTGGAAGCTCGCCAGCGCTGGACCGACCGCCTGGGGTACCTGCTGCCGGGGGTGGGCGCGCAGGCGGTGCTCCACCGGGTCGCGGGCACCGACCTGCCCGCGCAACTCGCCTACCTCGACCGGGTGGCGGACTTCCACCAGCAGGTGCGCAACTTCTACTACCCCTTCATCTTCAACGAGCGCCCGATGGGCCGGCAGGACTTCGCGGACCTGCCGCGGTTCCAGGCGACCGCAGCGATCGCCCCGGGCTCGGCAGGCGCGCTGGCGAGCCTCGTGGCCTGGGGGATCGCCGCGCTGGGCCTCGCGGCACTGGCCGTCAGCCGTCCCGGTGCCGGGGGCTGACGGCCCTGACTACGCTTTGGCCCCGATTACTTGAACGTGAACTTCGCCGTCGCAGCCGGCATGTTCGGCAACGTCACGGTGGCAACGGCCTTCGTCCCGGCCGGGACCTTGAACGTCCCCGTCGCTTCGAACTTGTCACCCGCCGGTGCAAGCGTCGTCTCCGACTTCTCGGCGGCGGTGAGCAGCATGACCTTCGCGGTAGCGCCCTTGAGGTCGACCGCCTTGCCGTGGTCGGTGACGTACAGCGTCAGCCCGTCGGGCTTCGCCACCAGTTCGTAGTTGACGTCCTTGACCACCGCGACGGCACCACCATGGCGGGCCTTGTTGTCGTGGGCATGCGCCGCGCCCTTCTTGTCGCCGTGGTCGTGGCCCTGGTGGTCTTCGGCAGCAAACGTGGGCGCGGACAAGCACGCCAGCAAGGCCATGGCAGCGAGGGATTTCAGTTTGTCGTGGTTCATGGGTTACCTACTTGAGTTCGTGAACAGGCCTTCTGATGGCAGGCCGGCGCAAGAAGGCATGGCGCGCCGGCCCGTGGGGATGAACAGCGCTCAGGTCACGCCGGTCGCGGGCGCAGCGTGCGCCGCAGGAAGCTGGCCGAACACCGCTTCCTCCTCATCACGCCGGTGAATCAACCGATACAGCAACGGGAGCACGAGCAAGGTCAGCGCGGTGGAAGAAAGAATCCCGCCGATCACGACGGTCGCCAAGGGCCGCTGCACCTCGGCGCCGGTGCCGGTGGCCAGTGCCATCGGCACGAAGCCCAAGGACGCCACCAGTGCCGTCATCAGCACGGGCCGCAGCCGGGTCAGGGCGCCTTCGTGGATGGCCCTGTCGAGCGGCAAGCCCTGCTCCCGCAGGTTGCGGATGAAGGAGATCATCACCAGGCCATTGAGCACCGCCACGCCAGACAGGGCGATGAAACCCACGGCGGCGGAGATCGACAGTGGAATGCCGCGCATCCAGAGCGCCACGATGCCGCCGGTCAGTGCGAATGGAATTCCCGTGAAGACCAGCAGGCCGTCCTTGAGGTTGCCGAACATGGCAAACAGGAGCACGAACACCAGCAGGAGTGCCACGGGCACCACGATCTGGAGCCGCGTGGTCGCGGACTGCAGGTTTTCGTATTGCCCACCCCAGGTGGTCCAGTAGCCGGAGGGCACCTTGACCTGCTGCTGCACGGCCTGGTTGGCTTCGCCCACGAACGACCCCAGGTCGCGGCCACGCACGTTCGCGCTGACCACGATCCGGCGCTTGCCATCCTCGCGGCTCACCTGGTTCGGGCCCGGGGCCAGTTCCAGGGTCACCACTTCGCCGAGGGGAATGAACGCAACCTTCGATGTGCCCTCGCCCCTCGGCAGCGCCACGGGGAGCCGCTTGATGGCTTCGAGGTCGCTGCGCAGGTTCTCGGGCAGGCGCACCACGATGTCGAAGCGACGGTCGCCTTCGAACATGGTTCCGGCCTCACGCCCCCCGACGGCCGTGGCCAGGGTGTCCTGCACGTCGGCGATGTTCAGCCCGTAGCGCGCGGTCTTCTCGCGGTCGATGTTCACCGTCAACATCGGCAGGCCCGTGGTCTGCTCGACCTTCACTTCGGCTGCGCCCGGAACTTTCTCGAGCACTTCGGAGATCTCGATGGCGGTCTTGTTGAGAACGTCCATGTCGTCACCGAACACCTTCACGGCCACGTCGCTCCGGATGCCGGAGATCAGCTCGTTGAACCGCAGCTGGATGGGCTGCGAGAACTCATAGTTGTTGCCGGGAATCTGCGCGACAGTCTCCTGAACCGCTGCCAGCAGTTCGTCCCGCGTCTTCCGCGGCTCCGGCCATTCGTCCATGGGCTTGAGCATCACATAGCCGTCCGAGATGTTGGGCGGCATCGGGTCGGATGCCACCTCGGCGGTGCCGGTGCGAGCGAACACCCGTTCGATCTCGGGAAACTTTGCCTTCAGGGTGGATTCGATCTGCTGCTGCATCTTCACCGACTGGCTGAGGCTCGTTCCAGGGATGCGCAGTGCCTGCACCGCGAAGTCACCTTCGTTCAGGTTGGGCACGAACTCCGTCCCGAGGCGCGTGGCCAGCAGGCCGGAGAGGAGCACCGTCACCACGGCGAAGGTCAGGACGAGCGGCTTGGCGTCCATCACGCGCGTGAGCAGCGGCGCGTAGCTGCGCGAGGCCCACTGCATCAGGCGGTTTTCCTTCTCGGCGACCCGGTTGCCAATGAAGAGTGCCACCGCCGCCGGGATGAACGTGACGGACAGGATCATGGCGCCCAACAGGGCGATCACGACCGTGAATGCCATCGGGTGGAAGAGCTTCGCCTCCACGCCGGTGAGGGCAAAGATCGGCAGGTAGACGACCATGATGATCAGCTGCCCGAACAGCAGCGGCCGGCGTGCTTCCTGTGAAGCGGCGAATACCTCGTGGAACCGCTCACTGCGTGTGAGGGGACGTCCGTGGTGTGCCTGCGCGTGGGCCAGGCGGCGCACGCAGTTCTCCACGATCACGACCGCGCCGTCGATGATGATGCCGAAGTCAAGCGCACCCAGGCTCATCAGGTTCGCGCTGATCTTCTGGTTCACCATGCCGGTGAACGTGAACAGCATGGCCAACGGGATCACCATCGCCGTCAGCAGCGCGGCGCGGATGTTGCCGAGGAACAGGAAGAGCACCGCGATCACCAGCACCGCGCCCTCGAACAAGTTCTTCTTGACGGTGTTGATCGCCTTGTCGACAAGCACGGTGCGGTCGTAGACCGTGACCGCATGCACCCCCTCGGGCAAGCTGCGGTTGATGTCGGCCATCTTGCGATCAACGGCTTGCGACACCTTGCGGCTGTTCTCGCCGATCAGCATGAAGACCGTGCCGAGAACGACTTCACGCCCGTTGTCGGTGGCCGCGCCCGTGCGCAGTTCCTGGCCCACGCCCACGCTGGCAACGTCTCTCACCCGGATCGGCACGCCGTCGGCGTTTCCGAGAATGATGTTGCGCAGGTCGTCGGGTGAGCGTGCCTGGCCCGGCGCCCGGATCAGGTATTGCTCACCTCGCTTCTCGATGTACCCGGCGCCCACGTTGGCGTTGTTGCGCTCCAGGGCCTTCAGGACGTCGCCCATCGTGAGACCGTAGGCCGAGAGTGTCGAAGGGTTCGGTGCCACCTCGTACTCCTTGGCGTACCCGCCGATGGAGTTGATCTCGGTGACGCCGGGCACGTTGCGCAGCTGCGGCTTGATGATCCAGTCCTGGATCTCGCGCAAGTCCGTCGGCGTGTAGGGCGTGCCGTCAGGCTTCCTGGCGCCGTCCTTGGCCTCGACCGTCCAGAGGTAGATCTCGCCAAGGCCCGTTGAAATGGGGCCGATCACCGGCGAGATGCCCGGGGGCATCTGCTCGCGAGCGGCCTGGATGCGCTCGTTGACAAGCTGGCGCGCGAAGTAGATGTCCGTGCCGTCGGCAAAGATCACCGTCACCTGCGACAGCCCATACCGCGACAGCGACCGCGTCTGCTGGAGGCCCGGCAGGCCCGCCATCACGGTCTCGATGGGATAGGAGATGCGTTGCTCGGTCTCGAGGGGCGAGTACCCGGCCGCCTCGGTGTTGATCTGCACCTGGACGTTGGTGATGTCCGGCACCGCATCGATGGGCAGTCTCTGGTAGTTGTAGACACCCAGTCCGACCATGCCCAGCACGGCCAGCATGACGAGCCATCGTTGTTCGATGGCAAAACGGATCAATCTTTCAAACATGGCGGGGTCCGATCCGTTCAGTGCTCATGCGTCGCGGAGCCCTTGCCCTGCTCCGACTTCACGATGAAGCTGCCGGCCGCCGCGTACGCAACGCCTTGGCGCAGGCCACCCAGGATTTCGGTTCGCTTGCCGTCTGAACGCCCGGTGCGCACAGGTTGGGGAATGAAGCCGCCCGGTACCTTGACGAAAACAACGGCTTGTTCATTGACGGACTGGACCGCCTCCGACGACACCGTGACCGGCGCGGCCGACTCCGAGCCCACGATGTCGACGTTCACGAACAGCCCGGGCCTCCAGGCGTGTTCCGGGTTGCCGAGCGTCACTCGGGCCTTGGCCGTGCGCGTCTGCTCGCCGATCAGCGAGCCCACATAGGACACGGTGCCGCTCGCCCGCGTGTCGGAGGCGGCCGACCGGACAAGCACCTTGCCGCCCACGCGCACCTGGTCCAGGTCCTTTGCGCCGATGCTGAGTTCGGCCCAGACCGAAGACAGGTCGGAGATCGTGAAGACGTTGGCGTCTTCCTTGACCATCTCGCCGAGCGCAATGTGCTTCTCCACGACCATGCCGTCGAACGGTGCTCGCAGTTCGTAGCGGCCGAGCGCGCCCGCGCCCGTACCCGCACCGATGGCACCGAGCTTCTGCTGCTCGTTGGCCACCGCGATCTCCGCTTCGCGCAAGGCCTGCTCCGCCTGCAGCACGTCCTGCCGGGGAGAAATCTTCTCTTCCCACAGCTTCTTTTCGCGCTCGTACGTCGTGCGCGCGAGGCCCAGTCGTTGCCGGGCCGAACGCAGGCTGCTGCGCTGATCGGAGACGCTTGCGCTCGAGACCACCGCCAAGACCTGCCCCTTCTTCACCTGCTGCCCGAGGTTCGCGGAAACACCTTCCACAACGCCGCCCACGCGGGGGACGACGTGGGCCGTCCGGTCTTCGTTGAATCGGATTTCGCCGGGAAGCTGAAGCGTCGAACGGATGGCCGCTGCGGTTGCCGTCTCGACAACAACACCGGACGCCTTCAGCTGCGCATCGGACATCGCGACACGGCCTTCTTCCTTCGAGAAGGTGAACACGAAGGGCTCGGTCGCCGTCTGGGCGGCCAAGGTGGCTTCGAAAATGTGGGGTTCTGCCACCGCCTTTGCGCTCTTCAGCCCATCACCGTCCACCGCCAGGACCAGTTCTTCCTCTTCACCGCCCGGGCGTACCAGCTTGATGGACACCTTCGCCGTGGTTGGCGCCACCGGTTTTCCATCTTCGAACAACCAGGCCTTGAAGTTGGCCTTGCCGCCCTCTTCCGCCAACTGCACCTCCACGCCGAACTTGTCCTCCTCGAAGAGGTCGCCTCCGTGCGGGCCCTTCTTCGCTTCGGCTTCCTCATGGTGCTCGCCATCGGCATGCCCCTTGGCCTCTTCGTGGCCATGGCCGCCGTGCTCCCCATGGCCAGCACCGGCGGGTTTTGCCGGATCGGTGCGGAGGATGGCGAAGGCGGCAGTCGCCCCCAGGACGATCAGCACCACGATCGCGATCAGTTGCTTGCGTCCCACTTTGGACGCCGCGTTGTTCATGTCGAATTTCATCGGAACCTCAGGGCTGAGCCGGCCGGTTGGCCGAGGTGGTCTGTTCGGGCGTGCCAAGCAAGCGGTCAAGCTCGATGCGGGAGCGATGGGTTTCGGCCAAGGCACGCAGGTACTGTCCCTTCGCGATCAGAAGGGTGCGCTGGGTGTCGAGCACGTCCAGGAAGCCGAACTTGCCGAGATCGAAACCCTTGGCCGCGGCGTCGTAGGCGCCCTGGGCGCCGGGCAGTACGTCGCGCTGCAACGACTCGACCTCCGCCAGTGCCGTGAGCATCCGCTCCTGGGCCTGCAGGGCCTCGGTTTCGACACGAATCGCGGCGACCCGCGCATCCGCGATGGCCTTGTCGAGGCGCCGCAGCGCCTCCCGCTGTGCCCCCCGGTTGCTGTCAAACACCGGGATCGGCATGGAGACGCCCAGCACGGCCATGTTGCGGCCGGCCTCCGCGTCGCGCTTGGCGCCCAGGCTGACCGTCAGATCGGGCGTGCTGCGTGCCCGCTCCACCTCGGCGAGCGCCGCAAAGCGCTCGGCGTCGAGGTGGGCCTGGCGGATGGCCGGCGCGTCGGGCAACCGGCGAGCGAGTTCGGCGTCCGTCATCGGCGCAGCCACCTCGACGGCATCCCCGGAGACCGCTTCGTAAGCGCCTTGAGGCGCACCTGTTGCCGCGCGAAGCGCACGCAGCGCCGAACGCAGTTCGCTGCGTGCCTGAAGCAGCTCGATTCGCACGCCCGATTCGGCAACACGAGCCCGGGTTTCATCCACGGGAGAAATCTTGCCCGCGGTCACACGCTTGGTTGCCGCACCAGAAGCGCCTTCAGCGAGCGACAACGAACTCTCGGCCAGGCGCACGCGCTCCTGGGCCACGAGTGCCTCGAAGTACGCTGTCGTCACGGCCGCCCGAACCTGGGCGGTCTGCGCCGCCAACTGGGCTTGCGCCACATCGCGCGAGCGGTCCGCCACGGCCATGCGGGCCGCACGCTTGCCACCCAGCTCGAGCGGTTGGCTCAGCAAGATCGTGGTGGTGCGGGTCGCACGTCGAGTGTCCTCGACGTCGAGCCCCACCGTCGGATTGGGACGCGCAGCCGCTTGCTGGCGAGCGCCCTCCGTGGCCTCGAGCTCGTGGCGGGCTGAGGTCAGCTCCTGGTTATGGGCCAACGCGCCATCGAGCGCCTCGCGCAGCGAGATGGTTCTGTTGGAAGCAAGGCCGGCGGCTGGCGTTGCGGCAGCCACCCGGTCGGCGGGTTCAGCCGATTGAGCAAAGGAAACAGGTACGGAAAAAGCGGCCGCAAGCAGCGGCACGAGGTGCAAACGCATCGAACACTCCGAAGTTGATGGACAACGGGGGGAGAGTCCGGCGGCGCGGGTGGGTTGTCGGTGAGAGGAAGGCGCGCCGGACTAGTGCGCGCGCCAATTGGGCCGGTCGAGGCCGGCGGGGATGTGGGACGCGATGGGTGGCACCGCGGGGGTGTCGAACGCCGGCCGGGGGGCCACGTCCAGCACCATGACCGGCGCCCCCACGGTCTTCAGGCAGCCGAGGTGGCAGTAGGCGCAGTCGTCGTCCACGCACGGGGCCTTGTCGTCCCCGTTCTGCGGCGCCTCTTCTGCGGCCGCCAGGTCGGCACCCTGCACATGCTGGTGCGCGTGGTGGCCCAGGTGCCCCGCCACCTCGGCAGCGCCGCCGTGCTGGCAATAGGACGCGGCTGCGGCCCATGAGAGCTGCAGAGGCAGGACCAGCAGAAGGAGGACCGTCAGGAAGCGGCGCATGGCGCGGCAGTATAGGCGTGCCGGCCGCCCTGAAGCCCTTCGGCTCTCAGGCATTTGCCAAAATCCTTGACCTTGCCACCGTGGGAAGGTTCAAGATGCCACCATGATTCGAACCCAGGCCTCCCCGATGAACACCGTCGTGCCCGTGCCCGTTGGCCATGGCATCCGGATCCAGGTCACCGGCATGAGTTGCGCGTCCTGCGCGTCGCGCGTGGAGAAGACGCTGAAGGCCGTGCCCGGTGTCCACCGGGCCGACGTCAACCTCGCCACCGAACAGGCCACCGTCGAAGCCGATGCCGGCGTGGGTGCCGACGTGCTGGCCGCCGCGGTGCGCAAGGCGGGCTACGGGGTGGCCACCACCGAAACATCGCTGCAAGTCGAGGGCATGAGTTGCGCCTCGTGCGCGGGCCGCGTCGAGAAGGCCTTGCGCAAGGTGCCGGGTGTGTCCGGCGCCACGGTGAACCTGGCCACCGAGAAGGCCACGGTCACGACGTTGTCCACCGTGGCGGTGTCGGACTTGACGGCCGCCATCCAGAAGGCCGGGTACACCAGCCGGCCCGTGACGGATGCGCCGCCCGCACCGGGCCGGCGCCTGCCCGAATGGTGGCCCGTGGCGGTGAGCGCGGTGCTGGCCCTCCCCCTGGTGGCCCCCATGCTCCTGCAGTGGTTCGGCATCGACGGCATGCTGGATGGCTGGCTGCAACTGGCCCTCGCCACGCCCGTGCAGTTCTGGCTTGGCGCGCGGTTCTACCGGTCGGGCTGGAAGGCGCTGCGGGCGCGCACCGGCAACATGGACCTGCTGGTGGCGCTGGGCACGTCGGCCGCCTACGGCCTGTCGGTCTACCTGCTCGCCCGGCACGCCGCGCATGGCATGCCCCACCTGTACTTCGAGGCGTCCGCGGCGGTGATCACGCTCGTGTTGCTGGGGAAATGGCTCGAAACGCGTGCCAAGCGCGAGACGGTGGACGCCATCCGCGCGCTCACCGCCTTGCGCCCCACCACCGCGCGGGTGCGCCGCGACGGCATGGAGCGGGACATCCCGGTGGCGCAGGTGCAGCTGGGTGACCTCGTGGTGGTGCGGCCCGGCGACCGCGTGGCGGTGGACGGCGAGGTGGCGGAAGGGTGCAGCCATGTCGACGAGTCCCTCATCACGGGCGAGAGCCTGCCCGTGGCCAAGGCGGTGGGCGATGCCGTGACGGGCGGATCGGTCAATGCCGAAGGCACCTTGCTGGTGACCACCACCGCCATCGGCGCCGAGACCACCCTCGCCCGCATCATCCGCCTGGTCGAGTCCGCCCAGGCGGCCAAGGCCCCCATCCAGCGCCTCGTGGACCGCGTGAGCGCCGTGTTCGTGCCAGTGGTGCTGGGCATCGCACTGCTCACGTTCCTGGCGTGGGCCACCACCACGGGCAACTGGGAGACGGCACTCATCAACGCGGTGTCGGTGCTGGTGATCGCATGCCCCTGCGCGCTGGGCCTCGCCACGCCCACCGCCATCATGGCCGGCACCGGGGTGGCCGCCCGGCACGGCATCCTCATCAAGGACGCCGAAGCCCTCGAAGTGGCCCACGCCGTGACCGTCGTCGCGTTCGACAAGACCGGCACCCTCACCGAGGGCAAGCCCGCGCTGGCCGCCGTCGAACCCGCCGGCAGCACCACGCCCGGCGAGGTGCTGGCCTGGGCCGCCGCACTGCAGCAGTCGAGCAGCCACCCGCTTGCGCTGGCCGTGCTCGACCGGGTGCGCACGGACGGCATCCCGGTGCCCCCGGCGCGCGACACCAGGGCGCTGCCGGGCCGTGGGGTCCAGGGCACCGTGCACGGGCAGGTGCTGACCCTCGGCAGCTCGCGCCTGCTCCGCGAACTGCAGGTCGACCCGGGCGCCCTCGCGAACGATGCCGAACGCCTGGAACGCGACGGCCGCACCCTCTCGTGGCTGGTCCGCCAGTATGGCGACCGCGCCGAGCTGCTGGGCCTGCTGGCCTTCGGCGACACGGTCAAGGCCACGGCGCGCAACGCCGTCGACCGCCTCCACGGCCTGGGCATCCGGACGGTCATGCTGACGGGCGACAACCGCGGCAGCGCCGACACCGTGGCGCGGGAACTCGGCATCCTCGACGTGCGCGCCGAGGTGCTGCCAGGTGACAAGGCGGCCGCCGTGCAGGCCCTGCGCGCCAGCGGCGAGGTGGTGGCCTTCGTGGGCGATGGCCTGAACGATGGCCCCGCGCTGGCGGCGGCCTCCTGCGGGTTCGCGATGGCGGGTGGCACCGACGTCGCCACCGAAACGGCCGGCGTCACGCTCATGCGCGGCGACCCGCGCCTCGTGGCCGATGCCATCGACGTCTCGCGCCGCACCTGGGCAAAGATCCGGCAGAACCTGGGCTGGGCCTTCGCCTACAACGTGCTGGGCATCCCGCTGGCCGCGTTCGGGCTGCTGAGCCCCGTGGTCGCCGGCGCGGCCATGGCCTTCAGCAGCGTCAGCGTGGTGGCCAACGCCTTGCTGCTGCGGCGGTGGCACCCATGATGAACATCGGCCAGGCCGCGAAGGCCTCCGGCGTGTCGGCGAAGATGATCCGCCACTACGAGGGCGTGGGGCTCTTTCCGGAAGCGGCCCGCACGGAGGCCGGCTACCGGCAGTACTCCGAGCGCGACATCAACACCCTCCGCTTCATCCGCCACTCGCGCGACCTCGGGTTCCCGATCGAGCAGATCCGCGAACTCCTGGGCCTCTGGCAGGACCGCGCCCGGCCGAGCCGCCAGGTCAAGGCCCTGGCGCAGGCCCACCTCGCGGGACTCGACGCCAAGCTGAAGGAACTCCAGGCGATGAAGGTGACACTGGAGAACCTGGTGCAGTGCTGCCACGGGGACGAGCGGCCTGACTGCCCCATCATCGACACGCTGGCCGACGGCAGCGGCCCCGGCCCGGCTCATCGCCATGCACGATAGGCACGCCCCTGGTCGGCCGTGCCCGCCACCACGTCGCGCACCGCATTCACCAGGTCCTCGACAGTGCGTTCCTTCTGCACCATCGCACGCACGCCGAGTTGTGTCGCCTGCTCGCGCAGCGGGTCGCTGACGAAACCCGAGGCCATCACGATCGGCAAGTCAGGACACAGGCGCTTCACCGCGTGCACGAGGGCCATGCCGTCCATGCCCGGCATGTTGAAGTCGGTCACCAGCAGGTCCGCGGCACCCGGCGCGTGCCGCAGGCGGTCCAGCGCCTGCTGGGCGTCGAGGTGGGCATCGACCTGGCAGCCCGCCCGCTCCAGCAACGCCTGCATCGTCACCAGCATCACCGGATCGTCATCGACACACAACACGCGCAGGCCGTCGAGCCGCACCGGGGCCGGCCCCGGTGGCGCGTCGGCCGGGTCCCGCCGCGGCGGTGCGCACAGCGGCAGGTGGATGTGGAACACACTGCCTTGCCCGGGCGAACTCTCGACACCGATCGCCCCCCCGTGGGCCACCACGATGCCATGGGCCACCGACAGGCCAAGCCCGGTGCCCCGGTCAACCGACTTCGTCGTGAAAAACGGTTCGAAGATGCGCGCCTGTGCGGCGGCTTCGATGCCACAGCCATCATCCTGCACCCACAGATGGGCGTACGTGCCGGGTGAAAGCGGCGGGCCCGCCACCGTCCGAACCGGGTCCAGCGTTTCGGTGCCGAGCCCGATCACGATGCGGCCGCCACTGGCCGGCATCGCGTGCCAGGCGTTCGTGCAGAGGTTGATCAGCACCTGCTGCAGCTGGTTGCCGTCCACCTCGGCAAACAGCTCGTCCGGCCCGCGCTGGATTTCCAGCGCCACGTTGGCTGGCAGCGTGGAATGCAACAGGCGCGCGGCTTCGTCGATCAGCGGCTGCACGGGCTGCGGCAAGCGCTGGGTCGCCTGCTGGCGTCCGAACGCGAGGATCTGCTGCACCAGCGAACGGGCGCGCAGTGCCGAGCTCGTGATGGTGGCCAGGGGCGCCCTCGCGCCGCTGTCGGGCGACAGGGCGTCCTGGGCCAGCGTCACGTTGCCGAGGATGGCGCCGAGGATGTTGTTGAAGTCGTGGGCGATGCCACCCGCCAGCGTGCCGATCGACTCCATCTTCTGCGCCTGCCGCAACTGCGTCTCGAGGACCTCGCGGTGGTCCTCGGCCTGCTTGCGTTCGGTGATGTCGCGTTCCACCACCACGAAGTGGGTGCATCGCCCGGCGTCGTCGTGGATCGGGCTCAGCTTCAGCTCCACCCAGTACGGCTCGCCGGTGCGGCGGTAGTTGATCAGTTCCGTCTCGAACGGCCGGCTGGCGTTCATTGCATCGCGCAATGCGTCGAGGCGATCGTGCTGGGTCAACGGACCCTCCAACCGCTGCAGGCTGCCACCCGTCAGTTGCCAGGGCTGCCACCCGCACAGGCGCTCCACCGCCTGGTTCGCGAACACGATCGTCGGCCCGGGCGCCTCCAGGTTGGCGTCGGTGATCATCACGGCGTCGTTGAGCCGGCGCACGCAGGTGTCGAGCAGCCTCACCTGTGCCAGCATGGCTTCGCGCTGCGTGATGTCGCGCGCATGGACGGTCAATCCGTCCTCCAACGGAAACAAGCGCACCTCGAAGCGGAGCCCATCCAGCCGTTCGACGGCCTCGAATTCGACGGGCTCCTGGCTGGCCATGGCCTCCCGGCAGTGGTCCAGGAACCCGCAGTCGGCCACGGAGGCCGACAACAGGTCGGGCAACGCCTGGCCAAGGATCTCTTCACGGGGGTGTTGCACGAGCCGCTCGAATGCACCATTGGCCAGCTGCACCCGCCAGTCGGCCCCCACCGCCACGAACGGGTCGGGGATGCTCTCGAGCGTGGCGGACAGCCGGTCCGCCAGGCGCTGGATCTCGAGCAGGTTCGACTTGCGTTCGGTGATGTCCTGGCAGGCACCGCGCAGGTGGGTGATGCGGCCGTCGGCGTCGCGCACCGCCTCGCCGATCGACCGCACCCAGCGCTGTGCACCACCGGCAGCCGGTTGCAGCACCAGTTCGCAATCGAAGGGTGTGCCGGCCTGCTGGCAGTCGATCACGGCGCGGGCCACGCGCGATCGGTCGGGCTCGACGTAGAAGGACAAGGCCTCCTGGAGGCCCGGTGAAAAGCCGGCTGGCATGCCGTGGATGTCGGCCACCACGTCCGACCACACGACCTTCTGCCCGCCGATGTCGAACTCCCACGCACCGAGCCGGGCCACGCGGCCGGCGATCGTGAGCATCGTCAGCAACGAGTCGGACTGCCGCGCGGTCTGGGCCGACGCCGCTTCGGCGAGGCGGCGCTGGCGCCGTTCCTCCAGCAGCATCACCACCTGGCACGCCAGGGTGATCAGGTCATCGCGCTGTTGCGCCGACAGCCTGCGTGGTTCGCGGTCAAGCACGGCGAGCGCGCCAAGCGGGTGGCCGCCCCCGACCCGCAACGGCACGCCGGCATAGAAGCGCACGTTCGGCGGGCCCGTGACCAGCGGACTGCCGGAGAAGCGGTGGTCGGCCCGGGCGTCTGGCACCTCGAAGAAGGTGTCCGCTTCGATGGTGCGGGTGCAGAAGGAGATGTCGCGCGCGGTTTCGCGCAGGTTCAGGCCCACCTCGGACTTGAACCACTGGCGATCGCGATCGACCAGCGAGATGACCGCCATGGGCGTATCACAAAGGCGCGCGGCGAGCCGGGTCAGTGCGTCGAAGTGTGTTTCGGGTGGCGTGTCGAGCAGCTCGCAGGACGCGAGCATTCGCAGGCGAGCCGACTCGGCATCGTCGTATTCCAACCCCGATGGCCCCATGCCGTACATCGGCACCCCTTCCCGCCTTTTTGCAGCGGCAGCCAGCCTCCGGGCGAAGGCTCGGCAGGCCACCAGCGTTCTCACCAGCGTACATCGGTTGACGCGTCGCGGCCACCACTGTTTCCGGGGCCCGTTCCGGAACGGGCGTTCACTGTTGGCGGTGGGCCGGACCGGTACACTCCCCCCATGCGGAAGCTCTTCGCCCTGGTGATCATCGTGTTCCATCTGCTGCAGTCTGCGGCGGCGTGGGCCACGCCCATCAGCGACTGCTGCCTGGACCCTTGCCCGGGCCCGGCCCAGTGCGCCACGCCCGGCTGCGCGGCGTGCCCCGCCCTGCCCGGCCTCGTGGGCGCCATCCGCGAGCCCACTCCAGATGCCACCGCGGCATTCGGGCACCACAGCGTGATGCCCCCGAGCCACCACGCCAGCATCTGGCGGCCGCCGGATTGAACGCGGGTCACCCACGAACCGCTTTTCTTGTTCAATCCATCAGGAATCAACCATGACTTCCAGACTTGCCAAACTGGCCCTGGCGACCGGCGCGCTGGCCGTGTCCGGCGCCGCGTTCGCGGCCTCCACCTGCTGCGGCGACTTCGCCGCGTGCTGCCTGGAGATGCTCGCCTGCTGCTTCTGAGCGGGCGATAAGCCCGTCAAGGCCCGTGAAGGCCCGAGGGGGCCGGCGCTTCACCGCGCCGGCCCCCTCGTCCTTTCGGCCGTGGCCGTGTCACTTCCCGAGGTCGAACCCGAAGTCCACCTGCGCACCGCGCGGCTTGTCGATCGGCACGAAACGCCAGCGCTTCATCGCGGCCACCGCCGCATCACCGAGCCGCGGGTCGGAGGCACTGGCCACACTCACCTGGCGCGGCCTGCCATCGGTGCCTACCTCGAATCGCACGGTCACGCGGCCTTCACGCAGCTTGCCCGTCAACGCGGCGTCCCACGCGGGCTCGGCCTGTTCGATGGGCACGAGTTCGGGCACGGGCGGTGCGGGCTTCAGCGCCACGGGCACCACCGCGTCCACCGCGGCAGCGGACGCGGCCGGCACCACGACCGCCGGCGCGGCCTCTTCCCGGCGGGGCAGCGTCGCGGCCGCCGAAGCAACGGGCGCGGGCGCGGGCGCGGGCACTGGCGCGCTGGCGGCGGGCACAGGTGGCCGCACCGGCACCCGGCGCTCGCGGGCCGCCGGCTTGGGTGCGGCAGCCGCCGGTGCAGGTGCGTGGCTGGCGCCCGCCGGCTTGTCCGCATGGAACTTGATCCAGCGCAGCGGCGACTCGGCCTCGCGCCTCGCGCGGGTCAGGTCCACCGGCCGCTCCTCGGCCGCAGCGCCGCCAATGGCGGTGAACGCGGCCAGCGCACCGGTCACGAAGATTTGAACCATTCTCATCGCCGGTTCCCCGTCAGCGTGCGGGTTCGACATGCAGGCGCGTCCACGACGTGTCTTCGAAGAACTCGAAGTCGTCGAGGTTGCCCCATCGTTCGGCCGGCGCCTTCACGTAGACACCGACGGTGCACTCGCCGCGGGTCACACGGATGCCCTTGACCGTGTAGGCCTTCCACTTCTGCCAGCCGTTGTTCAGCATCGGGACGGACATCTGCTGCGCGGTGTCTGAACAACCGCGCGCGACGAGCCGGAGCGCCGTCTCGCCACCGCCCCCCGCCGACCACGCACGGAAGCTGTAGACACCGGGCGCGAGCCCCGTGAAGCGCTTGAGCACCAGCACCTGGAACGGCTTGTTCCACACGTACTTCAGCGAATGCTCACCACCGCGTGCGTTGGGCTTGGATTTTTCCACCCACACGGCACCGGTGTCTCCGCGCACGGTCCAGCCGGACAGTTCACCGCGTTCGAAGCCCGGGTCGTCGAGCAGCTGCCGCTTGTCGGCGCCGGGCGGGACCACCGTGGCAGCCACCTCGGCGGGCTGGGCCGACACCAGTCCTTCGGGCAACAGGTCCCCGGGCACATCTTCTCCCGGCGTGCCGGCGAAGTAGAGGGGCACCACGACCTGCCCGTTCGTGCCCCCGCGGCCATCCTCCAGCGTGTCGGGGGCCTCCGGGTCCAGCACCCACAGCTGGCTGGTGCCCACGACAAACTTGTACTGCAACACGTCGCTGCGTTTCACGCCGCGCAGCACATACGTCCACACGCCCTCGCCGTTCATCTCCATGGGCGCGGCCTTCGGCGACCAGCGGTTGAAGCTGCCGGCCACGGCCACCATGCCGGCCTTCGGGTCACGGTACTGGAATTCGACCTCCACGTCTGCCCCGGTCCCCCGCACGACGACCCCGGCCTGCGTGGCCTCGAGCGGTGCGAGCAGCAGCAGCAGCAGGGTCCACCATGGTTTCTTCATTTTCACTCTCCCTCCGTGTCTCCAGGCCGGGCGCCCCGATGCCCGCCTGACGTGTTCGTTTTTGTGATTCATGTCGCCCAGGAAACGCCGGGCCGCCCCAAGTTCCTTGACCCGCACGGGGGGCGGGTCGGGCGCGGCCCGGCGCTGGGGTCTCTCAATACGGATCGAGCGCGGCCGTGAATTGCCCGGAGTTGTTCAACGCGCCCATCGTGTAGCCCTGCCACCCCGGGTAGGCCTGGGGCTCCCAGTAGAAGACACCGAGCCCGTTGCTGCCCCGCGCCTTCACCTTGGTGATCAGGTCGGCAAGCATGAGCTTCGCGGTTGCGGCCTGCTGCCAGTCCATGCCGACTTCGCTCACGATCACGGGCCGGCCATGGCGGGACACCATGTCGGCCATGTTGGTGCCGATCTTGGTGTTGTCGCTGGACCACGTGCTGGCGCCCGGGTAGTGCGACATGCCGGTCACGTCCCACTTCGCACCGGCGGACTTCGCGTTGTCGAAGAACCAGCGGAAGAGCCCGTTGTCGTGGCCGTTCGCGAGGTGCAGCACCACCTTCGCGTTCGGGTACACGGCCTTGGTGGCGTCGTAGCCGCTGTTGATGAACCCGCTCAACTGGGTGAAGTTGGACGTGCTGCCTTCGGGCAGCAGCATGCCGCTGTTGATCTCGTTGCCCACCTGCACCCACTCCACGTTGATGCCGTTGGACTTGAGGTAGGACAGGATGCCGTAGGTGTGCTCGTAGACGTCCGTGCGGAGCTGCGCCACCGAGTGGCCGGCCCACGCCGCGGGCTTCGCCTGGTGCGCGGGGTCGGCCCAGGTGTCGCTGTAGTGGAAGTCGATCATGATGCGCTGCCCCTGTGCGGCCGCACGCTTGGCCTTGTACAAGGTGTCGCTTCCGTCGTTCCACCCATTGGCCGGGTTGACCCACACCCGCAAGCGGATCGCGTTGGCTCCCTTGGCCTTGAGCAACGCGAACGGGTCATGCCGAAGGGCATCGTCGCCGTAGAACGCATAGCCCGCCGCCTCCTGCTGGCTGACCCAACTGACGTCCGCGCCCTTGGCGAACGACTGCGCCTGCGCGCACAGGGGAACGGCGAGCACCAATGCCGAGAGCATGTGCGCTGCTCGGCGAATCATCTTCAATCCATCCACGGTGAATCTCCTGAAAGGTGATGCCGGCGGCCATCGGACGGTGCCGCCGTTGGGGGGTCAAGGCGTGCCGTCCTCTCGCAGAAACTCGATGTCATCCACGTTGCCCCACGTGCCGGCGGGTGCGTCCACGAGCACCCCCACCGTGCACTGGCCCGACGCGGGGACCTGGATGCCGCGCACCGTGGCCTGCTTCCACTTCTGCCACCCGGTGTTGACCATCGGGGCGGTCTTTTCCGCCGCATTGCCGCACTCGCGCGCGAACAGCATGGTGCTCTTTTCGCCCCCGCCGCCGGACGACCAGGCCTTGAGGGTGTACTGGCCCTCCTTCAGGCCGCTGAAGGTGCGCTTCACCTCGAAACGGAACGCACTGCCGAGCCAGTAGTGCAGCGACTGGAGGCCGCTGTGGGCGTTGCCGGGGTTGCGCTCGTTGCTCGCGGCAGCGCTGTCGCCGGTGATCGTCCACTCCTTGAGCCCGCCCTGTTCGAAGCCGGGGTCGTCGATGAGGTTGCGGCGCGGCACCACGTGAACATCTGCCACGAGCTGGAGCGGCCGCCCCATCGCCTCGCCCTTCAGCTGGAAGCGGCCGGGTTGCCGGAGGTTCGCCGGATCCACGTCGTCCCATTGCACATACACGGTGCGCATCGCGTCATCGCTGAACGGCAGCCGCAGCGACTCCGGCGGAGTCCAGGACTGCCCGGCGAAGGCCGTCAGCCGGATGGGGTCGGCCTGCAGCACCTGGGGAACATCGGCCGGGGTACCGGCTTCACGCACCCGCTTGAACACCGCCAGCGACGGCAGCGCACGCCCGTCGAAGTCGAACATGGCCTGGTTCTCCCAGCCATTGCCCTCCCCCGTCCGCCAGCCGGTGCGCGGCATCGGCACCCAGTCCGGTTCCCAGTAGAAGACGCCGATGCCACGCCCGCCCGGCACCTTGGCTACGGCATCGATCACGTCGCGGGTCATGCTCGCCTGCCCTTGCACGGTCGCCTTGTAGCCCACGCTCTTTTGCATGTCGGTGTTGAACAAGTTGGGCCAGCCGTCGTTGTCCAGCGTGGTGTACGCGTAGGCGGTCTCGACCACGGCCACATCCTTGCCGTAGCGGAAGGCGATGTCGTCCATGTTGGCCTGCAGATCCTCCACGGGCCCGTGGTAGTAGGCGTAGTACGACAGGCCGATCACGTCGTAGTCCACCTCGTTTTTCTGGAAGAGGTCGAAGACCCGCCGGTACAACTCGTTGTTGCCGCCATCGGCCAGGTGGACCACCACCTTCAACGCCTGCGGCGTGCCCCGTTGCGGGTCGGCGTCGCGCACGGCGCGGATGCCTTGTTTCATCAACGCCACGAATCCGGCGTCCCCGCCGATCTTCGCGTCGGGTTTGTCGACCCAGGTCTGGCCGTCGGGCCACAGCATGCCGCCGTTCAGTTCGTTGCCCACCTGGACCATCGCGGGCATCACGTCCGCCTTCTTCATCGCGTTCATCACCTGCAAGGTGTAGGTGTAGACGGCCTGCTCGAGCGCCTCGCCGTGCAGGTCACGCCAGGCGGCGGGCTTGGGCTGCTTGCCCGGGTCCACCCAGAAGTCGCTGTAGTGGAAGTCCAGCAGCACCTTGAGCCCGGCGGCCTTGGCGCGCTTGGCAAGCCGGATCGTGGTGGCCAGGTCGTTGTTGCCTCCCCCCACGGGTTCCCCGCGCCGGGAGATGATGCGGCCGCCCTCGATGACGTCGCTGTCGTTCACCGGCGTGTGCCACAAGCGCAGGCGGATCCAGTTGATCCCGTTGTCGCGCACGATGGCGATGGCGTCACCGCGGGCCCCGCTGGCGTCCTGGAACTTGGCGTTCTGGCGCTCCAGCTGGTCGAGCATCGACATGTCGGCGCCCATGATGAAGTCCGGCGCGAGGTCGGCAACGGGTTGCACGGTGACGGGTTTGGCCGGCGCCCCCGCAGCCGCGGGCCCAAGCAGAAAAGCCATGCACAGCATGGCGGTGAAACGATGAGGTAGACGCATGGCGAGGCTCCGGCGGGTCGGTTCGGGCAGCGGGCCCGGTCGGGCCCGCTGCGTTCAGGGGGTTACGCCGTCAGCTCACCACCACACTTCGGCTTGCACGCCGTAGCGGTTGGCGCTCGTGCGGTCGGTGGGCAGGCCGTTGCCGGCATCGGCGGCGGCCTGGTTCCAATTGGCACGCGTGTAGTACAGGCGCAGCTCGGGCCGGTCGAAGAAGCCGCGGCCGGTGCTCAGCGCCGGGGCGATCGTGAACTTCGTCAGGCGTTGCGATTGCGCCTCGCCCGGCTTCTTGACCGACACACCCAGCTCACCCAGCAGCTTCAGGTTGGTCGTGAACGAGTACGCCACGCGGCCACCCAACGAGGCCGACTTGGTGTTGAACTGGTTGTTGTCGTCGTTCTGGAAATGGCCCACCACCTGGCCACCGAAATTGCCCATTTGCCAGTTGAAGGCATCGGCAATGCGGTAGCTCCGCACGGCACGGTGTTCTTCGAGCCACGCCGAGCCGGCCGCGGTCGGGTCGCTGTCGATCCAGTCGTTGCCGCTGCCGGTGAAGGCATTGCCAAAGCCGCCGTTCAGGCCCGAAGCGCCACGGGCGAACTGCAGCCACAACGAGTTGCCGCCCCCGAGACCGAAGAGGTTGTGCTGGTGGTGCTGCACCGTGAGCGACGCGCCGCTGCGGGCGTTGAGCTCATTGCCGTCCTTGTCGAGCGTCTCTTCGCTGCTGACGAAACCGGTGAGAACCCGCAGCCAGCCGCCCGGGTTCACGTTGCTCGTGCTGAACTCGACGTTGACACGCGATGCGGTGCCCCAGCCCGCAAAGCCCGGATCGCGCCGGAAGTACGCCACGCCCAGCTTGCCGATGCCCACATCGATGTTGTCCGCGCCGCCGCCGGTGCCGTCGAGCTGGGTGTACTTGGTGTCGGTGATGTGCACGTCCGACCGCCCGTAGTAGCGCTTGCCCGCCCAGAAATTGACTTGCGGCGCGAAGTCGAAACCGCTGCCTTCGACGAAGGCCTGGCCAAGGCTGCCCGAACCAGTGCCTTCCTGGTTCTGGCCGGAGTACGTGGGCATGATGTTGCCGCTGACCTGGAGGCCACCGATCTTCATCGTGTTCTTCAGGTTCATCTCGAGGTAGGTGTCGCACTCGTTGCCGAGCCGGTACTTCAGGCCTGCGCCATCGAGCCCGTAGCAGGCGGCGGGGTTGTTCTTGACGCCGGCGCCGGTGCCGGCGCGGAAGTAGCCGTCGGTGCTGAACTGGGCGTGTGCGGCCCCGGCCGCGAACAGGGTGAGCGCGGCCACCGCGAGTGCGGTCGGCTGGAAGGCAAAACGGTGCATGGTTGGACTCCTAGGTGTGACTCGGCGACCGGGAGACGCTTGAAACGGCCCGGCTTCACTTGTTCGATTAATCGCTTAACTCTTTGGGCGCATGAACCCGGCAATGCGGACGGAAAGATCGGGTGGGATCAGGCCGTGGTCGAACTGGCGGGGTCATGGGTGCCGGCCACAGCACCCGCTGAATTTGGGTTCAGCGCCGGGCCAGGCCTCCGCCAGGCCACCGCGGGGTCTGCGGTGCGTGGTTCGGATCTGTTTGGGCAATTAAGTTAATCGCTTAATCCAGTGAACGAAGTTTCGATGGCGCCTGGGGGTCATCGCAATAGGGCTATCCCTAGCCGTGTGCCAATGCACAACGGTTCGGCGAGCACTGTTCAACGAATGGGGCGCGCCGCTTCGCCGGTGCCGTACCGCTCGACGAGCGGACGGCGATCAGAGCGCGTTCAACGGAATGCGCAGGTACGAGATGCCGTTGTCGTCCGCGGGCGGCAGGTGCCCCGCCCTCACATTCACCTGGATGGCCGGGAGGATGAGGGTGGGCATGCCCAGCGTGGCGTCGCGTGCGGTGCGCATGGCGACGAAGGTGTCCTCGTCGATGCCGTCGTGCACATGGATGTTCCGGGCGCGTTGTTCGGCCACGGTGGTTTCCCAGCGCGTGTCGCGTCCGTCGGGCGCGTAGTCGTGGCACACGAAGACACGCGTGGCCGGCGGCAGGTCCAGCAGGCGGCGCATCGACCGGTACAGCGCGCGGGCGTCGCCGCCGGGGAAGTCGGCGCGTGCGCTGCCCAGGTCGGGCATGAACAGCGTGTCGCCCACGAAGACGGCGTCGCCCACGCGGTAGGCCATGTCGGCAGGCGTGTGGCCGGGCACGAGCAGGGCCTGTGCATCAAGGTCACCGATGCGGAAGGTTTCGCCGTCCGCGAACAGGTGGTCGAACTGGCTGCCGTCGGGCAGGAAAGCCCGCTCGAGGTTGAACAGCCGCTTGAAGGTGGCCTGCACTTCGCGGATGTGTTCGCCGATCGCCACGCGTCCACCCACCCGTTGCTGGAGGTAGCGGGCCGCAGACAGGTGGTCGGCGTGCGCGTGGGTCTCGAGGATCCAATCGACCGACAGTGCATGCCCCGCCAGATGGGCCAGCACCTCGTCTGCCGCGGCGGTGCCGGTGCGGCCCGACTTCACGTCGAAATCGAGCACCGGGTCGATGACCGCGGCACGCCGCGTGGCGTTGTCGCTCACCACGTAGGTGATGGTTGAACTCTGGCCGTGGACAAAGGCCTGGATGGTGGCGGCTGACGACATCGTTCCCTCGCGGATTCAATCTATTGATTAACAATATATCTATTGGTATATTGATGTCAAGCCTACCAACCCCCCTTTGACATGAACACCGCCAGCACCTCCATCGATCCCCAGCGGTTGCGTGCCGCGGCGGGCCAGGCCGTGGCCACCCTCAAGCTGCTCGCCAACGAGGACCGGCTGCTGTTGTTGTGCCAGTTGGCCGAGGGCGAGTTGTCCGTCGGCGACCTGGAGGCGCGCCTCGGCATCCGCCAGCCCACGCTGTCCCAGCAGCTGGGCGTGTTGCGCACCGAGGGCATGGTCCTCACCCGCCGCGACGGCAAGCGCATCTTCTACCGCGTGGCGGATCCCCAGGTGCTCGAAGTGCTGGCCGTGTTGTACCGCTTGTACTGCCCCAAGGACGCACCATGACCATCGACTGGCACAGCTTCACCCCGTGGGCCTCGCTGGGCGGTGGCCTGCTCATCGGCCTGGCGGCGTCCGCGCTCTTCTTGCTGACCGGACGCATCGCCGGCATCAGCGGCATCGTGAGCGGGCTGCTGCGGCCCACCCGCGGGGACGCGGCCTGGCGCGTCGCGTTCGTTGCCGGTCTGATGGCGGCGCCGGCGGCCTACTGGGTGGTCCCGGCCCTCCACCGCCCTCGCCTCGACATCGGCGCAGGCGCGTTGATCGCCGCCGGCCTTCTCGTGGGTTTCGGTGCACGCCTCGGTTCGGGCTGCACCAGCGGCCACGGCGTGTGCGGGTTGTCGCGCCTGTCGCCGCGTTCGCTCGCCGCCACGCTGGTGTTCATGTCGGCAGGCTTCGCCACCGTGTTCGTGGTGCGCCACCTGGTCGGCGCGTGAGGCGGTCAGCCATGTCTTTCGCCTCGTTCCTCGCTGGCCTGGTGTTCGGGCTCGGCCTCCTTGTCTCCGGCATGGCCGACCCGGTCAAGGTCACCGGCTTCCTCGACCTGGCCGGCGCGTGGGACCCCTCGCTGGCCTTCGTGATGGCCGGTGCCATCGCGGTGGGGCTCGCCGGTTTTGCCGTGGCCCGGCGGCGCGCCGTGTCGCTCCTCGGGGCCCGCATGCAGCTGCCCGCTGCACGCCAGGTCGATCGCCGCCTCGTCGCGGGCAGCCTGCTGTTCGGTGTGGGCTGGGGCATCGCGGGCATCTGCCCTGGCCCGGGTCTCGTGCTGCTCGGCATCGGGCACGTCGAAGGCGCAGTGTTCGTGGCCGCCATGCTCGCAGGCATGGCGGTCTTCGAGGTCATCGAACGCCGCCGCAAACGCAGCGCCAGCGCCAGCTGATGCCGGCGGGATTCGATCACTTCACCAGCAGGACCGGAACGTCGACGTGGTGCAGCACGCGCTGCGCTACCGAGCCCAGGAAGAGCCCGGCGATCGCGGTGCGTCCGTGCGTGGACATGGCGATGTGATCCACGTCGCGGGCGTGCGCGACACGCGCGATCTCGGTCGCGGGGTGGCCGGATGCCCTCTCGAGGGTGACACGCTCCAAACCCGCTCGGCGGGCGTGGCGCTCTGCCACCTCCAGGACCTGGTCCTGCACCGACTCGATGCGCGCTTCGACCGACTCGTCATCGAACGGCGGAAAGTCGCCGAAGTGCGCGGGACGCTCCCGCACGTTCAGCAACAGGATCTCCACCGAAGCCGGCGCCCCGGGCCAACGTGCCACTGCGTCGATCGCACGCAACGCGCGATCAGACCCGTCGACGGCAATCAAGACTTTCATGGCTTGCTCCTGGTCAGTGGATGGGTGCGTCCGCTCCCGCAAGGAAGCGCCGGACGTGTTCCCACGTGTTCCCAGTCTCTGCGCTTCAGCGCGCCTCGCCTTGCGCCGGGTCAACACCCGATACGGCACCATGGGGGCCGGCGTCAGCACAAGCGGGCGCCCTCACCGGGTCACGTCCAACAGGCTTCTCGCAGACGCGTCGTCCAGCGGCTTGACGAGGTAGGCCCGAACCGACGCATGGGCCAGGGCCCGCGCGCGGTCGGCCGGATCGGGCGAACTCGTCAGCATCACGACCGGCGGGGCGTCCGGCCACTGCGTGCGCAACCCCTCCCAGGCCGCAAGGAACGCGAAACCGTCCATCTCGGGCATGTTGATGTCCAGCAGGATCAGCGACACCCGCGGTTTCGTCCGGTCCGCCAGATGGTCCAGCGCGCACCGGGCAGTGTCGAAGGTCAGTACCTCGCCAGCGATGCCCCGCGCGCGGAGCACGATTTCCGTGAACAGCAGGTCCGCATCGTTGTCGTCCACCAGCATCACGCGCTCATGCATGGTTCTCTCCTCCTGTTCGGGCCGGCCGCAGCGTGACGGTGACCCGTGTCCACGCACCAAGCCGGGAAAACACCTGGATCTCACCGCCCATCGCGGTCACGATCCGGTGGCAGGTGGCCAGGCCCAGCCCGGTGCCGTCATAGGCCTGCCGCCGGTTCAACCGCCGGAACGGTTCGAACACCCGCGGCAGATCGTCCTCGGCGATGCCGATGCCTTCATCGGCCACCGTCACCGCCACACGCTCGCCAGTCACCTGCGCAGACACCTTGACGTTCGGCGGTTCGCCCGGCCGGGTGAACTTCAAGCCATTCGACAACAGGTTGCGGAACACGATTTCGAGCAGCGGCCCGTGGCCCAGCACCGTCGGCAGCGGGCCGATCGTGATGGCGGCGTGGCCCTGGCCCGCCAATAGGGCAGCCTGCGCGGCCATCAGCGGCCCGAGCGCGACCGGTTCGTCTTCCGGCACGGGCTCGTTGGCCAGTTGCACGTAGCGGAACAGGTCGTCGAGCATGTTCCTCAGCCGCCTCGCACCAAGGCCGATGAACCCGAAATAGCGGTCGACCGGTGGGGGCAGCACATCCGGATGAGACGACTCGACCAGCCCCACGAACTGCGAGATGGTGTTCAGCGGTTCGCGCAGGTCGTGGGAGGTGATGCGCACGAAGTGCTGGAGCGATTCGTTGGTGCGCTGCAGCCGGTGGACCGTCTCGACGAGGTCGTCCACGTCGTGGGCCGTGAACACCATCGCATCGACCCGCCCCTCCTCGGAGCGAACCGGCTGGTACGTGACATCGAACGCCCGGGGGCGCTCGCCTTCGCGCGCATGGGTGGTGCGCAGCGAGATCGTCTCGCCGGCAAACACCCGATCCAGCTTGGACCGGACGATGCTGTCGCAGAAGTCCGGGCCGTAGAGCCGCTCCAGCGGCAGCCCTTCGGCCCCACCGGGTGCGAGACCCCAGTGGTCCTCGAACGCCCGGTTCGCGACGAGGATGATGCCCGCACCGTCGAGCACGACGGTCACGTCACTGCTCACCGCGGTCATCGCCGCCAGGTTGCGGCGCTGCACCGACAGCAGGCGTTCGAGTTCGACGCGTTCGGTGAGGTCGTGGGTGAGGCTGTAGAACCCTTCCACATGGCCGTCGGTGCTGAACTTGGGCACGAGCCGCGACTCGCTGTGCCGCTCGCGGCCGTCCACCTGGAATGCATCCGTGTGGCTGGCGGGGTGGCCCGACAGGGCCATCGCAACGGCCGCCGCGCGGGACTGGTAGGCGTCGCCGAACACGTCCGCCAGCGAGCGTCCGGCCAGCGCTTCGGGTGGTTGCCCGACCATGCGGGCGAACGTGGCGTTGACGAACTGCAGGCGCTCGTTCCGGTCCACGTAGACGATGCTCGCGGGCACGTTGTCGGCCACCTCGCGCACGCGCTGCTCGCTGAGCTGCGCCCGGTCGAGGTTCTGCCGGGCCTCGGCGGTGAGCTGAAGCCGTTCCGTCACGTCGCGGGACGAGCAATAGATCAGGTCCTCCCCGTCGATGCGCAAGGTGTTGCTGGTGACCTCGACGTCGATCAGCGAACCGTCCGCACGGCGGTGGCGGGTCTTGAAGTCGTTCCGGCCCATCGTGTCGGCACACCAGTGGACCGCCTGGGCCGGTGTCAGGGTGGCCTCCCAATCGCCGACGGATCGCCCCAGCAGCGCCTCGCGATCGTATCCGAGCATGGTGGCGAACGAGTCGCTGAGGTCCACGAGCCGGCCCGACCGGTCGAGCACGTGGATGCCGTCGCTCGCCGTGCGCAGCAGCGCCTTGTTGCGCCGCGCGGCGAGGTGCAACTGGGCGATGCCCTCGGTTTCCCGCTGCCACGCCTGCACCAGCAGCCACGACGCCCCGGCCAGCACCGCCATGACCGCGGCGGCCAGCCCGCTCACCACCTTCACCTGCGCCCGCCACGGCGCCATGAATTCTTCCACGCCGAGCCCGGCGATCACATACAGCCGGCCGTTGGCCACGGGCAGGTACACGTTGATGCGGTCCACCTGGTCGAACGGCGTGCGCGCGTTGAACATGCCCCCCTCCGGGCTGGCGGCGACGGCCGCGCGGAGCCGGGGCGAGGCCTCGCCCCGGCCGGCGGCCATCTCGGTATCGGGTCCACCCGCCCCCCCGGAGCGGGTGATCAACCCAAGGTCGGCGGTGCGCAGCGAGACGACCCCCTCGCGGCCGAGGTTGAGCCCGGAGAGCGCCTCGCTGAGGCGGTGGGTGGGCAGCGAGAGGTAGACGATCCCGTCGAACGACCCGTCGGCGGCACGCAGCCGCCGGGCGAACGCCACCACCCAGCGTTGGCTGGTGCGGCCGAACACCGGATCGGAGATCACCAGATCCGGGGACGGGTTGTCACGCGCCCGGATGAAGTACTCGCGGTCGCTCAAGTCCACCGCACGCCCGCCCGTCATGCCCACCCCCTGGCGCACGATGCCGAGGGCATCGGTGGCCTGCAGCACCTGCAGTTCCGGCAGCAGCCCGTAGCGGGACATCAGGATCCGCTGCACGGCGTCGGTGCTGGCGCCCCCGCGCCGGGCCTGGTCGATGTCGATCGCGACGGTTCGCAGCAGCAGGTCGACCCGTTCGACCTGTGCGCCGATGGCTTGCTGCATCGCCCCGGCGAGGTTGCGCACCGCGACGGCAGCGCGGTCCTCGTGCGCGCCGTGGCTGCTCCACAACGCGGTGCCGGCCAGTGCCGCCATGACCACCGAGGCCGCCACGTTGCCGGTGACCAGCCAGCGGACGACCGCAGGCCGCCTCCGATCAGATCGGTCCGTGACATCGCTGGCCGAATCACTGGCCAGGGTCGATGTGGTGTCGGTCATGCGCGGTCCCGTACTGCTTGTGCCGAGGGGATCCCGTCGGCTTGGCGCTCCCCCGATTCTGGAACGTTCCACGAACGCCGGGTGTGCGGCATTCCCTCGGCTTGCGCCCGGGACACAATTGGACTAAAAGCCCCTCCCGGGGTGTGGGGTGCCTCAGTGGGCGGTTTCGAGGTGGAAGTAGCCGTGCAGGCGCATCGTGTCGAGCAGCAGGGCCGCCGCCTGGCTGGCGGTGCAGCGGGTGGTGTCGATGTGCAGGTCGGGCCGCTGGGGGGCCTCGTAGCGGGAGTCGACGCCGGTGAAGCCGGGGATCTCGCCGCGCCGGACCCGCGCGTACAGGCCCTTGGGGTCGCGGGCCTCGCACACGGGGAGTGGTGCGTCCACGAACACCTCCAGGAAGTCTCCCGGCTGGAAGCGCGACCGGGCCGCGCGCCGCTCTTCGCGGAACGGGGAGATCATCGCGCTCACCACCAGCAGACCGGCGTTCACCATCAGGTGGGCCACCTCGGTGGCGCGCCGCATGTTCTCGATGCGGTCGGCATCGCTGAAGCCGAGGTCGCTGCACAGGCCGCACCGCAGGTCGTCCCCGTCGATCACGCAGGTGCGCAGGCCGAGGGCGTGGAGCTGGCGCTCGACGAGGCAGGCCAGCGTCGACTTGCCGGCGCCCGACAGGCCCGTCATGTAGACAACACCACCGCGGTGCCCGTTCAAGCGCTCGCGCTGGGGCCGCGTGACGCGGGCAACGGGGGGGGGGGCGGTGCGGTCCATCGGGGTCAGCGCGGCGTGGTCGCGCGTTGCGCCAGGATGCGGCCCACGAGGCGGGTCAGGTCCTGGAAGGTGTTCTGTTTCTCGAGCAGGCTGTGAACCCCGGCCAGGCGGGCTTCGTCGCGCAGTTCGTCGGTGATGAAGCCGGAGCTGATGACCACCGGAAGGTCGGGGCAGATGCGCGCCATCTCGTGCGCCACGTCGAGCCCCGAGAACTCGGGCATGTTGAAGTCGGTCACGACGAAGTCGAACTCGCCGGGGTGGTCGCGCACGGCCACCATGGCGGCCTGGGGATCCTGGTAGCCGGTCACGCGGTAGCCGCACCGCTCGAGCAGCCGCTCCACCATCACCACCATCGTCTCGTCGTCGTCCACGTACAGCACGTGTTCGCCATGCCCCCTGATCTGCCCGGCGGCGGCGGGGTCATCCGAGGCGCCGCCCGGCAACGGCGGCGGGTCAACCACCGGGAAGTAGAGGTGGAACGTGCTGCCTTGCCCGAGGGCGCTATCCACTGCGATGGCACCATGGTGCGCGGCCAGGATGCCATGCACCACCGACAGGCCGAGGCCGGTGCCCTGCCCCACCGGCTTGGTGGTGAAGAACGGTTCGAAGATGCGGGCGCGCGTGGCCGCATCCATGCCCATCCCGGTGTCGCGCACCCAGACGTGGGCGTAGGGGCCGGGCGGCGCCCCGCCGAGGCGCTGCGACAGGCTGAGGTCAAGGGTGACGGCATCCAGGCCCACGCTGATGCGCCCGGCGCCGTCCTTCAGCGCGTGCCAGGCATTCGTGCACAGGTTCATCAGCACCTGCTGCAACTGGGTGGCATCGGCCAGCACGTGCAGCGGCGCGTCGGTGAGTTCGATGTCGAAGTCGATACCGGCCGGCAGCGTGGCCCGCAGCAGTTGGTGGGTTTCCTCCACCACCGGCCGCAGCGGCTGTGTCACCAGCTCCTGCGGCTCGCGCCGGCTGAAGGTCAGGATCTGCTGCACGAGGTTGCGCGCGCGCAGGCTGGCCTTGTGGATCTCCCCGAGGCTCGTGGAGGCCGGGTGGCCGTCACCCACTTCCTGCTGGGCCAGTGCCACGTTGCCGAGGATGGCCCCCAGGATGTTGTTGAAGTCGTGCGCGATGCCCCCGGCCAGCGTGCCGATGGATTCCATCTTCTGCACGTCGCGCAGCTGTGCCTCGAACCGGCGCAGGTCGGACTCGGCCGCCTTGCGGTCCGTGATGTCCGTCATGGCCACCCGCACGAGCGGCGCGGCGCCCGGGGCGGTCACCCGCGTGCAGTCGACCTGCACGTGCAACGGGGTGCCTTTCTGGCCGCGCAAGGCCAGTTCGAGGCGCTGCCGCGTGCCATGGTGCAACGTGTGCACGAAGTGCTCGTACCACCGGTCGGTGTCGGCCGAGTGCACGAACTGGACGAACCGCACGCGTGCCAGGTGGTCCCGCTTCGTGCCCAGCATCTCGGCGCCGGTGAGGTTGACCTGCTCGATGAGGCCCTCGGGCGACAAGGTCAGGTACCCCACCGGTGCGAACTCGTAGAGGTCCACGTAGCGGTCGCGCGAGAGTTCCAGCTCGACCTGCCCCTTGCGGTGGGCCGCGCGGATCAGCGCCTGGTTCAGCTCGCGTTCGAGCACCGGGGCCAGCCGCGCGAGGTTCTGCTTCATCACGTAGTCGCTGGCGCCGGCCTTCATGGCGGCCACCGCGATTTCCTCGCCGATGGTGCCCGACACGAAGATGAACGGGATGTCGAGGTGTGCCTCCCGGAACACCGCCAGCGCCTCCAGCCCGCTGAACCGCGGCAGCCGGAAGTCCGACAGCACGGCATCCCAGCGCTCTTCGGCAAACGCCTCACGCAAGGTATCCCCGCTCTGCACACGCCGCCACGTCGGGTCGAACCCGCCGAGGCGAAGCATGCGCATCGCCAGCTTGGCATCGTCCTCGTCGTCTTCGACGATGAGGACTTTGACGGCCTTGTTCACGGTGACGGCCTTTCCGGCGGGGTCTGGTTCATCATCAGCCAATAAATGCCGAGCACCTTCACGGCCTCGAGGAACTCGGTGAAGTCCACCGGTTTGCGCACGTAGCTGTTCGCCCCCAGCGAGTAACCCGAGATCAGGTCCTGCTCCTGCTTGGACGACGTGAGGATCACCACCGGCAGCAGCTGTGTGCGTTCGTCGGCCCGGATGGCCTTCAGCACGCCAAGCCCGTCGAGCTTCGGCAGCTTCAGGTCGAGGATGACCAGCGCCGGCAGCGGCTCGGACTCGCGGTCGGCATGGGGCCCTCGCGCAAAGAGGAAGTCCAGGGCCTCGATGCCATCCCGGGCCACGGCGATCGGATTCATCACGTGGCTGCGCTTGAACGCACGCAGCGTGAGCATCGAATCGTCCTGGTTGTCTTCGACGAGCAGGATGACCTTGTTGGAGTCACTCATGTACCGTTTCCTTGATGCTGAAGAAAAAAGTGGCGCCGCGGTCGGGCTCCGCATGAACCCACGTGCGCCCCTCGTGCCGGCGCACGATGCGCTGGACGATCGCGAGCCCGATGCCGGTGCCCGGGAACTCGGTTTCGTGGTGCAGCCGCTGGAAGGCGCCGAACAGGCGGTCGGCGTAGGCCATGTCGAATCCCACGCCGTTGTCGCCCACGAACCAGGCCTTTTCGCCGTCCTGGTCGACCGTGCCCACGCGGATCACCGGCTCGGCTGTCTTGCTGGTGAACTTCCACGCGTTTTCGAGCAGGTTCTGCATGGCGATCTGGATCAGGGCCTTGTCGGCCTGCACGGTGAGGTTGTCCTCGATGGCCCATTGCACGCGGCGATCGGGCTGCTGCTGTTCGAGCGACTCGGCGATCTCGCGCGCCAACTCGCTCAGGTTGACGACCTTCACCCGCAGCTCGGCTCGCGTCACGCGGGACAGCCCGAGCAACTCGTCGATGAGCCGGCCCATGCGCTGGCTGGCCGCGCGGATGCGGTTCAGCGAATCCTTGCCCTCGTCGTCGAGCCGGTCGCCATAGTCTTCGAGCAGGGCTTGGGAGAACCCGTCCATGCTGCGCAGCGGCCCGCGCAAGTCGTGCGAGACGGAGTAGCTGAAGGCCTCGATTTCCTGGTTCAGCGCCGCCAGCTCGTGGTTGCTGCGCTCGATCTGCGCGAACGAGGTGCGCAACGAATGGGTCATCGCATCGAAGTTGCGCGACATCTCGCCCACCTCGTCGCGGGTGCCGATGTCGAGCTGGTAGTTCCAGTTGCCACCGGCCACCTCGCGGGTGGCCTGCTCGAGGCGCGCGATGGGCACGAGCACGTTGCGGTTGATGAGCCAGGCAGCGCCCGCGGTGGCGAGCGCGATGAGCGCGAGGCCTCCGCCGATCACCCACACCACCCGCTGCTGCGCGGCGTTGATGCGTTCGGTGGCGAAATCGGTCAGGCGGAACGTGTCGGCCACGTTTTCCTGCTGCAGCATCAGGAGCCGGTTCGTGAGCTGGTCCTCGTAACGCCGGATGGCAAGCGCGTCACCGTCATAGCTTTCCGATTGGTCGGACGTCACGAGTTCCTCGAACAGGCGGTGTGACGCGGCGTTGCGCTGGCGCAGGTCGAGCAGGATGCGGTGCTGCTCCGCGTCCTGGAACGGGTTCTGTGCGAGCAGATTCGTCAGCCGGGCCGTGGCCGTCTTCTCCTGCTGGCGGGCTCGGTCCTGCCGGTGGAGGATGTACTCGTAGGTCACGAGACGCAGCCCGGTCAGGCTGCGTGCGAGTTCCATCGTCTGGCGCCGCTGGCCGTGGGCATCGACGACCTCGGCGTTGGCCCACCAGATCATCGTGGCGATCAGGCTGATCGACACGAGCGCCGTGGTCGTCGCGAGCCAGCCTTTGGTGCTGATATTCATGCCTGGCCTTATCGGACGACGGTCACGCGGTCGGGAAGCAGGGCCACCAGCGCGTCGAGGTGCAGCCGCGGCAGGAAGTTCGGCACAGGTCCGGGCACGGCGTATCCCCGGGCCATGGCCCAGCGGGCCTCGTCCTCTAGCGTGACGAGCTGCGATTGGCGCAAATCAACGCGGATGTCCAGTCCGTTCCACACCGGGATCAATGTCTCCTGGGGCAGTTTCAGTTGCGCCGCCACCAGCGACAAGGCCAGTGCGGGATCGTCGCGCACGAGCGCCTCGGCCTTCAGCAACGCGCGCAGCAGCTTCTGGATGGCGGCAGGTTGTGCCTTGAGGAACTCGCTGCGCCCCACGACCACGTGCGTGACGGTGTAGGCGTCCCCTTCCAGGAACGTGATGGCCTGTGACCCTAGCGCTGCCTCCGCCGCGGACTTGACGGGCTCCCAGGTGGCAACGGCATCCACGCCGCCAGTGGCCAGCTCGTGCGCGAGGCGAGTGGGAAGCACGTCCACCCACGTGATGGCGCCGGGCGCCAGCCGATGCCGGATCAGGAAGGCCCAGAGGAAGTACTCGCCGCTCGTGCCGAGGGTCACGCCCACCCGCTTGCCGGCCAGGTCGCGAGCGCTCAGGATGCCCCGGTCACGCCGGCCCACCACCGCCATCTCATTGGAGGCATTGACCACCGTGGCCGCGATGCCGAGTTCGTCGCCCTTGAGCACCGAGATGACAAAGGGCACTTCGGCCGCAGTGGCGAGATCTGCTTTGCCGAGCGCGAGTTGGTCGAGGGCCGCCTTGCCGTGGCTCACCCGCGACATGACGACGTCGAGGCCCTCGCGCGCGAAGTAGCCTTGTGCGGCAGCGACGTGCAGCAGTGCTGCATGCGGGGTGGCCGACACCGCGATGCGCAGCGTTTCGCGCGGCGCGCTGCGCCGGGTGTCGGTGCTGAATTCGAACCAGAGGAAGGCCCCAAGCCCAAGCACCAGCACGACGGAGAGCACCCAGATCAGGGTGCGCCGGAAGCCCCCGGTCCCGGGTGTGCCGGGCCCTGCGCCCTGGGTGTCGCTGGCCATGTTTCCCCCTTTGCGCGTGACGAGCACGTGCTGGGAAGAGTGATGCGGGCCGGGGGCCACGCTCGAGCCTCGAAATGGGCGGCTTCTGAAGGGGCGACGGCACCACGCCACCGGCCCCACAGGCCCTCTTCAGCACGAGCGAAGGTTACGGGTCCCACCGACGGTTCGCAAGCTGTAAGTTGTGACAGCTGCCCATGGCGGCGTGGGAGGTAAAGCCTCGCAGTTGATCCGAACCGCGGCACTCACTACGCTACTGGACCCAGCAGGCGAAGGGGAGCAATCGATGAGCACCAGAACCGGCCGCCCATGCGCGCCGTATTTCGTCATGGCCCACCACCGGTCGGGCTCGAATTTCCTCAACGACTTGCTGCAGGCCCATCCGCTGGTCGAGTGCATCAACGAACCGCTGTCGATGCACACCGACTTCTTCCGGCACTGCGACCTCGATCGCTGGACCCGCGACGACTTCGATCCCGAGCGGCTCCACCCGTCCCTCGCGCCTCATCCGTTGTTGCGCGCCTACCTGCAAGACTTCCGCACCTACCTGCTGCAGTCCAGCCCGCAACGTGTGACCGGGTTCAAGGAGACGGTGCTGTTCGGCAAGCTCGACTGGCTCAAGTTGTTCCTGCCGCCGCTGAAGGTGTTGCTGCTGAAGCGGGACCCGCGCGCCGTTGTCGCATCGGTGCTGCGCTCCAACCTGCTGTCGTTCTGGAACTACGCCCACCTGGTGCCGCCGGTGTTCAAGTCACTGCACCCGGGCTACGCGTCGCGGCACGATCCGGCGGACCCGGACGTGCGCGCCGCCGAGATCGTGGCCATGAGCGTGGCGGTGCGTGACGACATGGCCCGCCGTTCGATCGGCCAGTTCGAGCACATGGCCGTGGACCTGACCGACCTGATGGACGACCCGGCCCGCGCGCTCGACGCCATCGCCGAGTTCCTCGGTGTCGAGCCGGATCCGCGCCAGCTCGCGTTCGTCGCGCGGCGCCAGGCCGAGACGCGCGGAGGCACGTTTTCGTCATTCCGGTCGCGCGATGACGTGGAACACAGTTGGCGGCGCCACCTCGGCGCGGACCAGGTGTGTGCCGTGCGGGACGTGCTGCAATGCGCCTGATCGACCCCGACGTCCAGGCCTACGTCGACAGCGCAGTGCCGTTCTGCGTGAAGCCGCTGCGCGGCGGCCGCGAGCGCCCCATCCGCGTGGCCCGCACACTGCTCACCTGCAGCCTCGCCGCCGCGGTGCTCAACGAGATGGGCGCGATGCCGGAGACCGAATCGGCCTACGTGTTCGTCAACGTGCACAACCCCGCCCGCACCCTTCATTGCACTGGCGTCATGCACCGGTGGGCGTGCCGCCCCGACCGTGCATCGCACCCGGCCTGGGGCATCAACTGGGCCGGCGCCGCACTCATCTGCCGCTTCCTCGGCGCGCGCCTGCCGCGGGCCGACGAGTGGGTGGCCTTCGCGTCGAACAACGACCCGCGGCGCGTGTACCCCTGGGGCAACGATCCCCCGTCCGACGCGCTCGCGAACTTCGGCGAACACGTGGGAAGCACCACGCCCGTGGGCCACTTCCCGGCCTCCGACCTCGGACTCTGCGACCTCGCGGGCAACCTCGACGAATGGTGCGGCGACACCGACACACGCAACCCGTTCGAACGGGTGGTCAAGGGTGGCGCCTGGAGCAAGGACGCCCACCACCTCGCCATCGCGTCGCACCGGAGCAAGTGGGCGCGCCTCGGCACCACCACGATCGGCCTCCGCCCGGTCTGGGACGACTGACAGAAAGAGAAAGGCCCCTCGCGATGAAACTCGCCATCTTCGACCTCGACGACACCCTCATCGACTTCGCCTCCACACGAGAGGTCGCGTATGGCTGCCTGTCGGCCCACCTCGACGGCGAGCGCATCGATTCCGCCGCGTTCGTGTCGGCGTGCCGCACCATCGACCGCCCCGTCTTCGCGCTGTTCGAACGTGGCACGATCACGCGCGCCGAATACCGGCTGCGGCGATTCAGCGAACCGCTGGCGGCCATCGGCGCGCCACCCAACCCGGCGCTGGTCGTGCACCTCAACCGGTTGTTCATGGAATGCGTCAACGACCGCCCCATGCTGTACGGGGACGCGCTGCCCGTGCTGGCGCGCCTGCGCGCCGAGGGTGTGCGCACCGCGATCCTGACCAACGGCCCCTCCGACGGGCAACGCCGCAAGCTCGAGGCCACCGGCCTCGAAGCGGCGGTGGACCTCGTGGCCATCGGCGAGGAGACAGGCTTCAGCAAACCCTTGCCGCGGGCATACCACGCCATCGTCGAACATTTCGCGTTCGACCCGGCGGATGCGTTGATGGTGGGCGATTCGCCGGAGCTCGATTACGACGGTGCGCGGCTGGCGGGGCTGCAGGCGCTGCTGCTCGACCGTGATGCACGCCACCGGGGCGGCACCCGGCAGTCGATCGGGTCGCTCGCGGACGTGGTGCGCACCGTGAACTGACCCGTGCCTCTCGGCCATGCTCGCGAGCGTCGTATAGAAATCTCTATGTCCACCGGGAGATATTGAGCAACGGTCGGATCGAGGCTACCGGGAAGCAGTGTATAAATCGGTATATACCGAAGCACCCCGCATACACCACCGTCGATCCCCATGTACACACGCCCCTCGCGTTTTGCCCTGCCCCTCGCCGCACTGCTGCTGAGCTGGCAGGCCAGCGCCGCAGACCTCACCGTCTCGGCCGCCGCCAGCCTGACCAACGCGTTCAAGGAACTCGCCCCGATGTTCGAGGCCCGGCACCCCGGCACGAAGGTGCTCCTCAACTTCGGCGCCTCCGGGGCGCTGCTGCAGCAGATCGCCAAGGGCGCACCCGCCGACGTGTTCGCCAGTGCCGACCAGGAGTCGATGGACCAGGCCCAGGCGCAGTCCCTCGTCAAACCGGACGAGCGGCGCAACTTCGTGTCCAACAGCCTCGTGGTCATCGTGCCCGCCACCGGCGCGATGACCCCGAAGACCCTTCATGAACTGGCCCAGCCCGCCTTCGGCCGCGTGGCCATCGGGCTGCCGGCCAGCGTGCCGGTGGGTCGCTACACGAAGGCGGTGCTCGACAAGGCGGGCCTGTGGGCCACGATCGAACCCCGTGTGATCGGCGCGCAGAGCGTGCGGCAGGCCCTCGACTACGTGGCACGCGGTGAGGTCGATGCCGGCTTCGTGTACGGCACCGACGCTGCCGTGATGTCGACCAAGGTGAAGGTGGCCTTCACGGTGCCCACCGAGGTGCCGGTGCTCTACCCCATCGCCCCGGTGGACGCGGCACCGAACGCGTCGGCCGCGCGCCAGTTCGTCAGCTTCGTGCTCACGCCGCCGGCCCAGGCGGTGCTCGCCAAGCACGGCTTCGGCAGGCCCTGAACGCCATGGCGGGTGCATGGGTGCCGTTGGCCCTGACCCTGAAGGTGGCCGGCTGGGCCACGCTGCTCAACCTCGTGCTGGGCGTGGCCGTGGGGTTCGTGCTGGCGCGTCGCAGGTTCCCGGGCCGCGACGTGCTCGACGCGGTACTGACGCTCCCGATGGTCATGCCCCCCACCGTGCTGGGCTACTACCTGCTGGTGCTCATCGGCCGGCGGGGGCCGCTCGGCGCCTGGCTCCAGTCCACCTTCGGCATCCAGCTCATCTTCACTTGGCAGGGGGCGGTGATCGCCGCCACCATCGTGGCCTTCCCGCTCGTCTTCAAGTCAGCCCGCGCTGCCTTCGAGGCCGTGGACCCGCAACTCGAACAAGCCGCACGTGTGCTGGGGTTGCGCGAATGGGCGGTGTTCCTGCGAGTCACGCTGCCGTTGGCCTGGCGCGGCGTGATGGCGGGCCTGCTGCTCGCGTTCGCCCGGGCCACCGGGGAATTCGGCGCCACGCTGATGGTGGCCGGCAGCATCCCCGGCCGCACGCAGACCCTGTCGGTGGCGGTGTACGAGGCGGTGCAGGCCGGGCAGGACGACCTTGCCAACTTCCTGGTGCTGGTCACGTCGGTCACGTGCATCGTGGTGCTGCTGGTGGCCGGGCGGCTCGCGCCCGGCCGTGTCGCCGGCCAAGCGTGACCCCATGAGCGAACCCGCCATCACCTGGGACATCGACGTGCGCCGCCGGTTCGAACACGCCGGCCGGCGATTCGACCTGCAGTCGCGCTTCGTCAGCGACGCGCGGCGCCTGATCCTGTACGGCCCGTCGGGTGCCGGCAAGAGCCAGACGCTCAAGGTCATCGCCGGGCTTACCCCGCCCGACGCCGGCCACGTGCGCCTCTCGGGCCGCACCCTGGTGGACCGTGCCGCCGGCATCGACGTGCCGGCACGCGACCGCCGCCTCGGCTACGTGTTCCAGGACTACGCCCTCTTCCCCCACCTCACCGTGGCGCAGAACGTGGGTTTCGGCCTCGCCCCGGGTGCCCGGAACCCCGGCCGCGGCACCGTGGCCCCGCAGGTGCACCGCTGGCTCACGGCGTTCGAACTGGGGCCGCTTGCGAACCACTACCCCGAGCAGCTGTCAGGCGGGCAACGCCAGCGCACGGCCCTGGCGCGCGCGCTCGTGACCGAACCGCAGGCGCTGCTGCTCGACGAACCGTTTGCCGCGCTCGACACCGCGCTCCGGGCGCGCCTGCGCGACGAGCTGTCGGCGCTGCTGGACCACCTCGCCATCCCGATGATCCTCATCACCCACGACCCGGCCGACGTGGACCGCCTTGGTGACGAGGTGCTGCACCTCGCCGAGGGTGTGGTGCTGCCGCCGTCCGCCAACGCCGCCGCGGCCTGAGACAGGTGAACACACCCAATCGCGTATCCTTGCCGCCACCCGCGAACCGGGGGCAACAGGAGCGTGGCGCACCCATGGCAACCAGAGGCGGCAGGAAGTCCCGGGCCATCGAACTGCAAGGTTCGGTGCGGCTCACCGTGGGGGGTGACGACCTGGGCGGTGCGGCACGCATCGGCCTGCTGCGCGCCGTCGCGGAACAAGGGTCCATCACCCACGGCGCCAAGGCGGCCGGCATCAGCTACAAGGCGGCCTGGGATGCCATCGACGCGATGAACACCCTGGCCGGCGCCCCGCTCGTGGAACGCAGCACCGGCGGCCGCGGGGGCGGTTCGACCCGGCTCACCGCCAGGGGCCAGCAGCTCGTGCAGCGGTTCGCGCAGATCGAGGCCGTGCACGGCCGCTTCGTGCGCCTGCTCAGCGAGGAAGGCCTCGACCTGAGCCAGGAATTCGATGTGATGAGGATGTTGAACGTGAAAACCAGCGCCCGCAACCAGCTGACCGGCACCGTCAGCGGCTACAAGGCCGGGGCCGTCAACGACGAGGTCGAGCTGACGCTCTCGGGCGGCGCCCGCATCGTGGCCGTGGTCACCCGCACCAGCACGGAACAGCTCGGCCTGAAACTCGGGGCCACGGCCTTCGCGTTGATCAAGGCGTCGTCGGTGCTGCTCGCCACCGGCCTGGACGGCGTGAGGCTGTCGGCCCGCAACCAGATCCCCGGCACGGTCACCGCCGTGACCCCGGGCGCCGTCAACGCCGAGGTGGTGCTCGACATCGGCGGCGGTGCCAGCCTCGCCGCGGTGGTCACCCAGGCCAGTGCGGACACCCTGGGCCTGGCCGTGGGGCAGCATGCCATGGCGATCTTCAAGGCCTCCAGCGTGATCCTCGGGACCACGCTCTGACCCCTCTCAGGCGGCCAGGCCGAACTCGCGCAGCGCCGGCACGAAGTTCTCGTTCTCGTGGCCCCCACGCGTGAGCTTGAGCAACGCGAACCGTTGCAGCGGGCGCAGCATGGCCCAGCCGCGCTCGGGGTCGATGCGCACGTTGAATTCCTCGGCCTTGCGGGCGACCACCTCGGGCACTTGCGCGGGGTTGGCCCAGGCCGGCACGACGTCGCCGTCGGTGGGGACCACGAACTCACCCACGTCCAGGATCGATTGGCTCAGGAAGTTGCGGTAGGCCTGGACTGCGTCGAGCGTCTCGACTTTCATGGTCACGAGCCGCGCGCGCGTGCTGAGGCTGAACTGGCTCCAGGCCCGCAGCGACAGCTTGATGCCGCAGGCATCAAGCTTGTAGCGCACGATCATCGGTACGCAGCGAAGCGAGTTGACGAAGGCGGCTTCAAAGTCGAAGAACTGTACTTCCATGAGAGATCCTTTCGCACGGGCGAAACGCGAAACGACGCCAGGCGCGCGGGCAGCGAACCTGAAGACGACGGGGGGTGGGATGGCCCGGGAACTCGGGAGACAGGGCGGAGGGCAGGACGCGCCTGGCGTGCTGCTCGCTCGAGTCGATCGGCCGGAATGGCGATCAGGGCGGGATGGCGGTGCCTCGTTGCACCACCGGGCCCGCTCATGCAACATGCGGGCCAGCTGCCGCAGCCCCCGGCCCGGTCTTCCTCTATGCTCGCGGCATGAGCCCCGGAATCCCTGCTGCCGAACCCTCCTCGCCCGCCATCCTGCTGCTGATTTCCGAGGGTGACGTGTCCACCGCGGCGCTGGTGGCGGCCCTGCTGGCCGGTGGCCTCGGTGATGGCGTGCGGGTGGAGTCGGGCGGGTCCTGCGACGATTTGGTGCGCGAAGTGGCCAACCGTGCACCAGATCAAGTCATCCTGTTCGCCGCCCCGCACACAGTCGGCGCGTCGTTGAGGGCCTGGGACGGTGTGACGCCCTGCCCGGTCACGTGGATCGCCCCACCTCCGCCCCCTTCGGTACTCGACGAGTTGCTCGCCGCGGGCCTGGCCGGGTGGTGGCCCGCCACGGCGTCGGCCGGGCTCGACGCGCTGGCCACCGGCCTGGCATTCGATCGCGCGCGCTGGGCCCGCGACCGCTCGCGCGCAGAGGAACTCGCCAGCGTGATCGCCCGCCTCGACGAACGCAAATGGCTCGACCGGGCCAAGGGGGTGCTGGCGCAGGCCCGCGGCCTCGGCGAGGCCGAGGCCTTCAAGCTGCTTCGCGGGGCGGCCATGCATTCCAAGCAGAAGATCGGCGACGTCTCCCGCTCCGTGACCGAAGCCGCGGCGTGGGCCGATGCGCTGAACCGGGCCGGCCAGCTCCGGATGCTGTCGCAACGGCTGGTCAAGCTGGCGGCCCAGCGCCTGATCGACGTGGACGCCCACCGTGCCCGGCGCCTGGAGGAAGCCTCCCTCGAAAAGGCCCGGGCCATCCTCGACACGCTGGCATCGCTACCGAAGTCCGTGGCGGTCAGCGACGCCGTGCGGCAGGCCCTCGCCCACACCCAACGGGCGTGGGACACGCTCGAGGGCGCGCTCGTGCCCCGCATGACCGTGCCCGCGCTCGCGCAGGCAGACGCGCACGGCCTGGCCCTGCTGGCCGCTGCCGAATCGCTGGTCGCGGAACTGGAGCGGGCCTCGAACCGCCGGCCGCTCACCGCGGTGAACCTGTGCGGCCGCCAGCGGATGCTCGCGCAACGCATCGCGAAGGACGCGCTGCTGGCCGACCTGTTCGACGAAGCCGCCCACCGCGGCGCACTCGCCGAGTCGATCGACGCGTTCGAATCGGCCCTTCAGGAACTCGAGAAGACGCCGCTCAGCACCGGCGACATCCGACAGTCGCTGGCCGCCGCGCGCAGCGAATGGCTGCGCCTCGTGGCAGGCATGCGCACCACCGACAGCGGCGAAGGCAAGCTGCTGCTGAGCCGAGCGAGCGAGGTGCTGCTCGACGCGTTCGACGAACTCACCACGCTGTACGAGCACAACCTGCAGCTGCTCATGTCGTGAGGGTGTCGTGGCCGCCCATGGCGTGCCTAGACCTCTTCGCGCATCAGCTGCGCAAGCGACGTTCCGCCGAGGCCGGCGCACCTCGCCGCCAGGGCGTGCTCCGCCCGGGTCTTGCGGCGCAGGAAGTCCTGGGCGGCCTCGACGTAGGCCGTCAGCTCCTCCAGATGCTCGTCCCCGTCCCGCGGCAGGTCCAGGCCGTGGAACGGATCTTCGCCGAACCGCTCCCCGAGGGCCTCGAATTCATGGGCATGCAGATGCTTCATGCTGCGAAGCCAGATGTCGTTGCGCACCAGGAAGTCCTTGAGGGCCTTCGGGTCAGCCTCGCTCGTCTGCACGGTGGACCTGAGCACGTCGATGTCGGCCTGGGTCATGACGCTGACACCCCGGTGGCCCAGCCCTTGGGACACGTAGCCCTCCAGGCCCAGCGCGGCACCTAGCTCCACCTTGGCATGGAGCCTGGTCTCGACCGGCTCGTTCGTCAGCCGGGTCATCTTCCACTCGATTTCCCGCAACTCGTTGATCGCGGTCGCCACTTGCTCGCGGAGCGTGAGGGACTCCGCGGTGCCGCCCGCCGCGGCCACCAGGTCATCCACCTCCGCCAGGATGTCGACTTCCGACACGGCCACCGGCCGTGCCATCGAGGCAACAATCGCCTCCTCGCTCATGCCGAGCGCGCGCATTCCCGGGGAAAGCGCGTCGCGCTTCTCCGCAACCAGGGCGGCGGTTTCCGCCTTGGCCCGATCGATGAACCGGTTGATTTCGCGGTCGAGCACATCGAGCCGGAACTGCGCTCGCCCCCACCCGTTCAACGCTTCGAGGCCAACTCGCCCTTGTCTTACCGCCGTCTCCATCTGGTGGTTGCGCACGGCATGCACGATCTCGGAGAACCCTTCAGCGACGTTGTCGCCGCAATCCCCCAGGGCGGTCTCCGCCATCGCGAATACCAAAGCGCGCAGATCGGTGGAGTCCGCAATGGCATGGATCACCATGGCGCCCTCCACGGCCAGTTCGTGCCGGTTGGTGATGGTGGCATTGGCGATGGAGGCCGCCGGCATTCGACGCTCCAGCACGCGGGCGAACGAGTCGGCATACCTTTCACCGTTGAACGCGGATGCGCTCTTCAGGCCGGGAAGTCCGGCTTCGCGCAACCATGCATTCATCTGCGCGCCGAGCTGCGTCGACCCCTGCTGGACATCCTCGGCCACCGAGTGGACCGTGACGGCGTTCGGGTTCTTGGAGAGCCGATGACCGGTCCCGGCAAGGGCGAACGCGCCCATGATCTCCAGGAGAAACGGCTCGTCGGCGGGAAGGGAGGCGAGCGGACGCTGGACCGCCAGGGCGTCGACGGGAACGATGGCGGCAGCAGGCTGGGCACCGGCATGGCGCATCGACAACTGGAGGCTTTCAGCGTCGGCAATCGTCCCCTCTCGTTGGGCGTGATAGGCGAGCCGCCGGGCCGCGGTCATGCGCACGTCCATGGGAAGCGCCCCGTCGCCAATGATGCGCATGAAATTGTCGAAGGCCGTCGCGTACTCGGGCCGGTCCCGGGATGCGTAGTAGTCCTGGCGTCCTTGGTGGAAGCAGGCTGCGCCCAAACCGGCGCCAAGCACGGTTGCCGCCGGAAGGGCAACCTTCAAGAGCATCTGCAGCCGATGTTCGGAGCGCTGCCCGTCCCCATGGGTGCGCAAGCGGGCCTGCTGCACCGACAGCCACATGTCCAGCGCCCGCTCCGCCTGCGGGTCACCCGGTGAGCGGAACCTCGCCTCGAGGCAGCGCTCCAGGTCGCCGCGCTGGGCCGGGGACATGACTTTCGCAAAATGGTACTGCTCGGACGCCGACTTCTTGAACCACCGCGTCGACCGCTCGGCCGACAGTTGCGACATGTCATGCACGGTGGCGGAGACACTCCAGGGGACGGGTGCCCGAGGTCCCGGCGTTCCTGCAGCTGCGGCCCGGAGTGAGCGCGCTGCCGAGGGAAGACCCGCGGGCCTGTCCCATGCGTTGCGTGAATCCGCAGGTGTCGCCGATTCCCCCGCCGGCTGCGGCGATGCGGGCACGGAGTGGACACGTGATTGACTGAATGTGGGGAAGACGGGCATCTGTCGGGTTGAGGGGCGCAGTCCGTGGCAGCCTCCGCATGCTCCCGGATGGCTGGCCCGCATGCAACAGAAGCGCGAAGAGGCGTTGGTCGACGCGAACCGCCGGTCACGGTCCTGGCGCGTGGCCTCTCAGCCGGTGACGGCACGCGCCGCGCGCGCCAGCTCCGCGTGCAGGTCGCCCAAGTGCCCCGGGGTGGCCAGCCCGATACCCACCGCCAGCTCGTCGCCTTCGGCCAACGGCCGGTAGCGCACGCCATCGCGCTGCAGCGCCTGGAACGAGGACGGCAGCAGCGCCAGCGCTTCGCCACGGGCCACGCCTGCGAGCAGCACCGGATGGTCCTTCGGTTCGAGCACAGCCACCGGCGAAAACGCATGGCGGGCGAACACGGCCTGGCAGTGATCGAAGAACGCCGGCTGGCGGGCCCGCTCGAACCAGAACAGGCGTTGCCCGTTCAACTGCGACAGCGACAGCGCGCGCCGCCGCGCCAGCGGATGGGCCGCCGGCAGGGCCACCACCAGCGGCTGGCGATCGAGCCACGTCACGGTGAGGTCCCGGGTGTCGGTGGGCAGCGCGATGAGCGCCGCATCCAGCCGGTGCTTGAGCAACAGCCGCACGAGGCGTGGCGAGGTGTCGGTGAGCGGCGTGATGGCCCGATCGGGGCGCGCGGTGCGCAGGCCATCCAGCAGGTGCGCGAACCAGTCGGCCTCGACGGCGCTGGTCAGGCCGAGCCGCAGCGTGGTCGACGCGCCGGCCCCCATCAGCGCCGCCTCGGCTTCCTGCAGCAACACCAGGATGCGCCGCGCCTTGGGCACGAGCAGCCGCCCGGCGGCGGTGAGCGCCACGCCCTGCGTGTTGCGGTCGAAGAGCCGTGTGCCGAGGCGCTCCTCCAGCCCGCGGATGGCGCGGCTGAGCGGGGGTTGCGACAGGTGCAGCGCCTCGGCGGCCTGGCGGAAGCTCAGGGTGTCGGCCACCGCGAGGAACAAGGCCAGGGCACGCGAATCGAGGCGGGGTGTCATACCAAAACGGTATCACGAACTCGGTCCTTCACGGACGCGGCGGTCGGCGCGACAGTAGCCCCATCGTCACTTCAACAGGAACACACCGATGTCCACCCAACCTTCAGAACGCCACCTCCGCGGCACCCGGCGCCTGCACGACGTCGATGGTGACGCTGGCGTGGCCGTGGTCGCGCAGCTCGCCGCATCGTTCCCCGATTTCGCGACCTACGTCGTGGAGTTCCCGTTCGGCGACATCTACAGCCGGCCCGGGCTGGGCCTGCGGGAACGCGAACTGGCCGTGGTGGCCGCGCTGTGCGCGCTGGGCAATGCGGCACCGCAGCTGAAGGTGCACGTGGGCGCCGCGCTGCACGTGGGCTGCCAGCCGGCGGAAGTGGTCGAGGTGGTCATGCAGATGGCCGTGTACGCCGGCTTCCCGGCGGCCCTGAACGGCCTGTCGGTGGTGCGCGAGGTGTTCGGCGAGCGAGGCATCGCGCTGCCCCTGCCGGCAGCATGACGGCTCGGTCTCCCAGGCGCTCAGGCCGCACCGAACTCCCGGCAGACCTTCGCGCATCGGCGGCAGGCATCGGCACACCGCTGGCAGTGGGCCATCGGGTGCTGGCCGCACTCGGCCGCGCAGCGGTCGCAGACGTCCGCGCAGCCCTTGGCCACCACCTTGGCCACCTCGCTGCCGCGAGCCACGGTGGCCGCGGCCAGTTCACACATCGCGGCGCAGTCGAGGTCGAGTGCGATGCACCGGGCCATCGGTTTAGGGTCGTTCTCGCGCAGGCAGGACGCGGCACAGTGGTGGCACGCCGCGGCGCAGGCCGAGGCCGCCTCGATGAAAGGCAGGTGGAGCACGGGGTCCATGGGTGTCTCCTTCGTCAGCAAGTCCCATCCACCGGCAAAGGGCGTGCCCAGGCCACCCCTTTTCACCCGGTGGGCCCTTGGCGACAATGCCACGAGCTTCCGGTCCCTCCATGAACGCCCCCACCCTCGACGACGTGCTGTCCCCTCCCCCCGGCTCGGCGATGTGGCAGCCGGACTTCCTGTTCGGCGCGGGCACCGCGGCGTACCAGATCGAAGGTGCCGTGGCCGCGGATGGCCGCCTGCCCTGCATCTGGGACACGTTCGCGGCGCGCCCCGGCGCGGTCCGCAATGGCGAGACCGCCGCCGTGGCCTGCGACCACTACCGCCTGTGGCAGCAGGACATCGACCTCGCCGCCGGCCTCGGCCTCGACGCGTACCGACTGTCCATCTCCTGGTCACGGGTGTTGCGGGAGGACGGCACGCCCAACCCGGCGGGCATCGATTTCTACGAGCGCGTGCTCGACCGCCTCGCCCACCACGGCGTGAAGGCGTTCGTCACGCTCTACCACTGGGACCTGCCGCAACACATCCAGGACCGCGGGGGCTGGCTGAACCGCGACACCGGCCGGCGGCTGGCCGATTTCGCCGACCTGGCGAGCCGCCGCTTCGGCGACCGCGTGGCCACCTGGGCCACGCTGAACGAGCCGTGGTGCGCCGCGTTCCTGGGCCACGGCAGCGGCCTTCACGCCCCCGGCATGGCCGACACACGCTACGCCGTCGAGGCGATGCATCACCTGCTGCTGGGACATGGCCACGCCATGGCCGCACTGCGGGCCAACGGCGCGCAACGCGTGGGCCTGGTCACCAATGTCACCGCGGTATCGGCCGACAGCCCCAGCCCCGCCGACCAGCACGCCGTGCGGCTGGCCCGGGCCTGCTACAACCAGTGGGTGATGGATCCGCTGCTGCTGGGTTCGTACCCGGAAGAGCTGCAGGAACTGTGGCCCGGCGTGCGCCCCATCGTGCACGACGGCGACATGCAGGTGATCGCGTCGACCATGGACTTCATCGGCATCAACTACTACTTCCGCGCCAACGTGCGCAGCGATGGCGCCCACGGCTACACCGACAAGGGCCTCGACCGTGTCGAACGCACCCTCATGGGCTGGGAGGTGTACCCCGCCGGGCTGCGCGACGTGTTGATCGGCTTCAAGGGCCGCTACCCCACGCTGCCGCCGGTCTACATCACCGAGAACGGCATGGCCAGCGACGACGTGGTGGCCGACGGGCGCGTGGACGATGCGCAACGGGTGCGCTACCTGCAGCGCCACCTGGTGGCCATCGACCAGGCCCTGCACGCCGGCGTGGATGTGCAAGGCTACTTCGCGTGGTCGCTGCTCGACAACTTCGAATGGTCGGAGGGCTATGCCAAGCGCTTCGGCCTCGTGCACGTGGACTACGCCACGCAGGCACGCACCCCGAAGGACAGCGCCCTGGCGCTGAAGGCCTTCCTCGAGCGCCGCCGGGCGCAGGGCGTGATCAGCGGCCGATCTTCCTGAGCGAATCCCGCAGCACCAGCTCGGGCTGGAAGTCGCGGTCGATCGGCAGTTCCTTGCCGTAGCTGAGGTTGATGAGCAGGCGGCACGCGGCCAGGCCCATCTCGTCGATGCGCGTGTCCACCGTGGTGAGGCGCGGCGCCAGGAACGCGCTCATCTCGGTGTTGTCGTAGCCCACCACCGAGATGTCCTCGGGCACCGACTTGCCCGCCAGGCGCAGGCACGACAGCGCGGACATGGCCATCTGGTCGTTGGCCACGAAAAGGCCGGTGAACTTCGTGCGGCCGCGCAGCAGCTGCTCGGTGGCCGCCCAGCCGCCTGGCGCGGTGAAGTCGGCGTGCACGACCGGCAAGGTGTCGGTGTTGACCCCCGCGGCCTGCAACGTGGCGAAGAAGCCTTCCATCCGCTGGCGGTTGTCCTGGGCGTGCTGCGGGCCCGAGATGACCGCGAGACGCCGGTGTCCGTGGTCCAGCAGCGCCTGGGCCGCGAGCGCGCCGCCTTCCCGGTGGTTCACGCTGAAGCCATGGCTCTTCATGCCCTTGACCTCGCGGTTGACCACCGCCAGGCGCACGCCGCGCTGCTTGAAGGCAATGATGTCGCTGTCGCGCAGGTCGTTGCTGGCAATGATGATGCCGTCGCACTCGCGGTCGATCAGGAACTCGGTGCTGCTGAGGGCCTGGTGGCGCCCATCCTCGTCGCCGATGCCGTTGACGGCCACCATGTGCCGGCCGTGCCGGCGCAGTTCGCCGTCGATCGCGTCGAGCATGGGCCCGTAGAACGGGCCCCGGAAGTCGGGCACGTACACGCCGATGGTGCCCGTGCTCTGCAGCGACAGGGCCCGCGCGACGTTCGACGGACGAAAACCCAGCTCGGCCGCCGCGGCATGCACACGTTCAGCTGCCGCCGCGGAAAACGAGCCGTTGCCCGAGATCACGCGCGATGCGGTGGCCACTCCCACGCCCGCGAGTTGCGCTACGTCCCTGATCGTTGCCATCTTTGAGAAGCCGTTCGTATACGTTGCCGAGACCCGCGGATCATATCGAGCCCGCTGCCCGAGGCTGATGCGGTGCGATACAGGGCGGGAGGGACGCGATTGCGCCGATTCTGCACATTCGTGCGGCTGCCACCACCGCCCGGACTCACGGCGTGGTGCGTGCCACCACGACCTTCCCCGTGCGCGGTTCGTACTCGCAGGCGTAGCTGAACGCGATCAGGTTCATGCCCGGGGCCCGCTCCACCGAGCCTTCGCCTTCCATCGCCGTGCGGCCGTTGGTGGCCGCGCGCAACTTGCGCGAGTCGGAGCCGAACGCGATGCGGCCCACCCGCGGATGCTTCGACTTCAACACCGACGCCACGGCAGCCTCGCAGGCCTCCGGCGACAGCGCGGTCAGGTCGGGCTGCCAGCGCGTTTCGGCGCCGGAATCGGCACGCGCGGGACCGATGTCCTTGAAGACCACGCCCGACGTGGTGTCCGACTTCACGTTGTAGGCACACCGGTAGCTGAACGGGCGCGCCGCGGCGCTGCCACCGCGGTAACTGCCCTCGCCCTTCACGTCCGTTTCGTCGTTCACCGGCGGCAGCACCGAACGGCGGGCCCGCACGAACTGGACCTGGCGGCCGTCATCGCCGCGCATCTCGCGGATGGTGTCGGTGACGGCGGCCTCGCAGCGTTCGCCCGCCGCCTCGGCGATGGGGCCGGCCCCGGTGGCCGGCGCGGACGGCGGCGGATCGGCCGCCAGGGCGGCCAGCGGCAGCGTGGCGGACAGCAGGAGCGCGAGGAGGGTATGGGGCGTTTGCATGGGTGAATAGCGTAGCAGGTGCCGCGGATGCTCATGGCGGTGAACTTTCAGCGCGCCCGGCGGTCGATCCGTGACGCGGGTCACGCAAGCCGGCAGGACACCGGGCTTGCGCTCCCGCCGACCGGCCCCATGTTCTCCCAGTGACGAGGCCTGATCAACGGCCGCGACGAGGAAACGACACATGACAGCCCACTTGTCCGAACAACAGCCCACCCGGCCGTCGGTGGTGCTCACCCTGGCCCACCTGCTGGAACGCCTGGAACGCAGCCCCGTGGCGGTCGATCCGGGTCAATATCGCTCGGTCGTCCTGCACTTGGTACAGGAATTGGAATCGGTCAAGCCCGGCGAAACGCTCTCGGCGGTGCTAGATTCCTACCCTGCGGCCGCGGAGTTGTACGAGAACCTCCAATACGAGCACGCCGGGCTTTGCCGCTCGGCCCTCGAATTCTCGATGAGCGCCGAACTGCGCGCAAAAGACGTGATCCAAAAGGCACGTTGCGCGGCCGATCAATGAACCAGGAAGAACCCCTCAGTGGCGAAGAATGAAGTGAAAACGACCGTCGTGGCCGACGGTCTCCGGTATCGGTCCAAAGTGGCGGGCTCGCCCTTCACGGCAGCAGGCTCCTTCGGCGCTGCCACCATGTCATGTTTCCTTTGCGGGAAACACCGTCCCCGTGCGTCACTGAAAACGCGCAAGCTGCTCGGCAAGGCCCAGGCGGTGTGCGCACCGTCCTGCCGCGAGCTCGACGAAGCCAACGCAGGCTGATCGTTCAGCGGCCGCCGGCCAGCCCGGCGACCCACATCGGCAGCACCTGCTCGAACGGGGTGTCGCCCGGTGCAAATGCGCCCGGCTCGGCCAGGCGTATCCACGCCCGGGTGTCATGGTGACTCCCTTCCATCGGGGGGTCGGATCGCTCGTGGGTGAACCACGCATGCACCTGCGCATACTGCGCCGGGTGGCGGTTCAACGCCCAGGCCAAGCCCACCAGATCGGCAAACCCTTCCTCACGGCGAATCTCGCGCATCGCCTGCCAGCGTGCCCGCACGGCCGGATCGGGAATGTCATCGTTGGTGTCGTCCGGGATGCCCGGGGGCATGGCGCTCCACGCCCCCTGCACCTTGCGCCAGCAGTGCGCCATCTCGTGTGCCGCCACGGCCTCCACGATGGGCACGAACAGGCTGGGCGGGATGTTTTGTTCGGTTTCGTCGGCCAGCGGGTTGCCGCGCATCGAAAACACGAGCTGGCAGCGCCCGTCCACGTGCGCCATGGCCACCGGCGCCAGGCCTGGGGCTGGTTGCGGCTGCACCACCACGTCGAGTGGCAGGCCCTGCTGTTGCGCGTAGGCGATCACCGGCGAGGCGGCGCCAATCCAGCGCATTTCGCGTTCGGAGAAACGCGAGTCCGCGTTGGCGGCCCCGGTTACACCGGAGACCACCAACGCGAGCAACGCGGCAGACTCTCTTTTCCCCATGCCCCTCATTGGGCCCGACATCGTTTTGGCGCGGGTGCCGAACAGCGTTGGGAATTCCCGCCTTTTCCGACTGCTTCCGACGGGCCGCTGCGGCATCCGCCTACAACGCGGCACTTCGTCACATTCAAGAATGGGCGGTTGATTCAACGGGGGGCACATCCATGGTGGCAATCCGGACTGTGTGCAGCGTGCTCGCTGCGGCCGCAGGACTCTGCGCGTGCGGGGACACCGCACGCCTCCCGCCGGCGGCAGACTTCGGCCCCACCCCCCAGCTCCCCGCCCCGAACAAGACGCTGCTGCCCACGCTGAACATCGCGCCGGCCACCGGCTGGCCCGCCAACGGCAGCCCGGTGGCCGCGCCTGGCACCCGCGTCGCAGCCTTTGCCACGGGGCTCGACCACCCCCGCTGGATCCACGTGCTGCCCAACGGCGACGTGCTCGTGGCCGAATCCAACGCACCGCCCAAGCCCGAGGGGTCGGGCGGCGGCATCCGGGGCTGGATCATGAACAAGGTGATGGCCCGCGCCGGCGCGGGCGTGCCCAGCGCCAACCGCATCACGCTGCTGCGCGACGCCGATGGTGACGGCGTCGCCGAAGTGCGGTCAGTGTTCCTGGAGAACCTGATGTCGCCGTTCGGCATGGCCCTGGTGGGCAACGTGCTGTACGTGGCCAACGCCGACGCGCTGGTCCGCGTCCCGTACACCACCGGCGACACCCGCATCACGGCCACGCCCACGAAAGTCGTGGACCTGCCGGCGGGCATCAACCACCACTGGACCAAGAACGTGATGGCGGACCCCGAGGAGCGCAAGCTGTACGTCACCGTCGGCTCCAACAGCAACGTCGGCGAAAACGGCATGGACATCGAGGCCGGCCGCGCCGCCATCTGGGAGATCGACCCGGCCGGTCCCACCCACCGGCTGTTCGCCACCGGCCTGCGCAACCCGAACGGCCTGGCGTGGGAGCCCACCACCCGCACACTGTGGACCGTGGCCAATGAACGCGACGAGATCGGCAGCGACCTCGTGCCCGACTACCTCACCTCCGTGCGCGACGGCACCTTCTACGGCTGGCCCTACAGCTACTACGGCCAGCACGTGGACGAACGCGTGAAGCCGCCGCGTCCCGACCTGGTGGCGCGGGCCGTGGCGCCCGACTACGCCCTCGGTGCCCACACCGCCTCGCTCGGCCTGGCGTTTGCCGACGGCAGCACCCTGCCCTTCGGCCGCGGCATGGTCATCGGCCAGCACGGCTCGTGGAACCGCAAGCCGCACAGCGGCTACAAGGTCATCTTCGTGCCGTTCGACGGCGCCAAGCCGTCCGGCCCGCCGAAGGACGTGCTGACCGGGTTCCTCACAGACGACGGCAAGGCGATGGGCCGGCCCGTGGGGGTCGCCTTCGACACACGTGGCGGCCTGCTGGTGGCCGACGATGTGGGCAACGTCCTCTGGCGCGTGACCGGTTCGCCGGCAAAGCCCTGAGTGCAGGCGGTGACGTCAACCTCCTCAATCCGGGAAGTTGTCCAGCGACCGAGGTTCGCACAGCGAGCGGCCGTTCTGGTGCGCGCGCTGCGCCGCGGACGCGGCGTAGGCCGCATGCCGCACCCGCATGATCGAGCCGAGCGGGCGATGGGCTTCGAGGCCGTGCCACGGGCTGAAGGCCATGCCGTCATCCACCACCTCGGAACGGGCGGCGCTCCACGCCACCTGGCCCGGCACAGCCAGCGTCGCCACGGTGGTGTAAGGGCTCAACGACACCGGCCACAGCACCGAGGCGTCCTCGATGGGCATGTCGTCGAGCCCGGTGTTCAGCTGCACCTGCAGGTCCCATTCGCTCAGCGGGTGTTCGGCGAAAAATGCCAGCACGGCCTCGCGCAGGCCATCGGGCTTGCCATTGACGTCGAGCGCGGCACCGGCCAGCGCCCGCAGCCACGGCGACCGCGGCGACAGGGCCACCTTCGCCACGTGGTCACCGTAGCGCACCGGCGCCTGGCTGTAGAACGTCTCCCCGAGGATGTGGGTCTCCGGATGTCCGCCCAGGCCCTTGAGCGTGCCGCTTTCGCCCCCCAGGCGTTCCACCACGCGTTCGGCCCCGCGCAACACCGCCGACAGCACCTTCTTGAGGCCGGGACCGCGGTCGGCGGTGGCCGCCACCAGCTTGAGTCCGCGCAGGAACGCCTTGGCGTTGGCCGACAGGAACGCCGGGCTGTCCACCAGCACGAAGTCCTGCGTCGTGTCGCCGGCTTCACCCGACAGCTGCGGCCCGGTCACACCGAGCACCTTGAGTGCCGCGCCACGCGGCGTGGACACACTGTCGTCCAGCAGGTCACCCGGCGTGGTGGAGAGCCGCAGCACCGCCGGATGCCGCCCCGGGCGCGCGAAGATGCCTTGTGCCAGCGCCGGCGGCAGGTCGCCCACCACCAGCTCGCCACGCAACAGGCCGTGGCTCTTGGCGTGCACGCTGCGCAGGCCGTGCCCGCCGTCCTCGAACGTCTTGCGCGAAATCGCCCGCAGCGTGTCGACGATGGCCGCGGTGGTTTCGGCCTCGTCGGGTTCGGGCACTTCGAAGGCGGGGTCGTATCGGATGGGCTGGGTGCTGTGCATCAGGGGCTCCGTCGGGTAGATCCGCTCCATGGGCAAATCCCGAGCCTGCCCTCGCCGCGCACCGCGCGATCACCGGAAACCACCGCCGCACCATGACCCCCGACGCCACCATGCGCACCTCCTCGCGGGATCCCGTGGTCCACATCGCCACGGCACTCGCGCTGTTCGTCATCTTCGTGGTCGACCTGTTCACGCCGGTGGGTTACGCCGAATGGGCGCTCTACCTGCTGCCGGTAGCCCTGTTGCTGCTGCAGCGCCGGGATTGGGCACCGCTCGCGGCCGCGCTGGCCGCCACCGTGCTCAGCGTGGCCGGGCACCTCCTGTCCCCCGAAGGCACGAACCCGATGCTCCACGCGGTGAACCGCGTGCTGGGCGGCTCGGCCCTGTGGTGCCTGGCGGTCCTCGTGTGGCAGGTGTTGCGCACGCGCCGCGACGTGGTCGAACTGCTGTGGTTGCAGCAAGGTGAGACGACGGTGTCGCAGCAACTGATCGGCGAACGCAGCCCCAATGCCGTGGCCGACAGTGCCGCGCAGGCGCTGTGCGGCGTCACTGGCGCCGACACGGCGCTCGTGTACCGGCTCGATGGCCAGGTGCTGCTGCGCAAGGGTGGGCACGCGTACGACCCCGCCACGGCCCCGGAACGCATCGCCGTGCCGGACGGCCTCGTGGGCCAGGTGGCCCGCGATGGCCGCCCCCGGGTTATCCACGACGTGCCGCCCGGCCACCTGCCGCTGGTGACGGCCTCCGGGCGCAGCACACCGGGTCAAGTGGTCCTCGCCCCGATCAAGGTGGACGGTGTCACGTCGGGTGTGGTGGAACTCGGCTTCCAGCCCGGCGGGCGGGACCTTGCCACGGTGATCAAGCTGCTCGACCAGGTCGCCGAACCCATCGGCGTGGCACTCCGCTCCGCGCTCTACCGGCGCCGGCTGGAAGTGCTGCTGCAGGAAACACAGCGCCAGGGTGAGTCGCTGCAGGCCCAGCAGGAAGAACTGCGGGTGTCGAACGAGGAACTCGAGGAACAAGGCCGCGTGCTGCGGGAGTCCCAGGCCCGGCTCGAGGCGCAGCAGGTGGCGCTGGAACGAACCAACGTTCAGCTCGAGGAACAGGCCCAAGTGCTCGAGCGGCAGAAGCTCGACCTGCTGGCCGCGCAACAGACGCTTCACGGCAAGGCGGAGCAGCTGGAATCGGCGAGCCGCTACAAGTCGGAGTTCCTCGCAAACATGTCGCACGAACTTCGCACCCCGCTCAACAGCTCGCTGATCCTGTCGAAGCTGCTGGCCGACAACAAGCCGCACACGTTGAACCCCGAGCAGGTCAAGTACGCCCAGGCCATCCACGCCTCCAACAACGACCTGCTGCTGCTCATCAACGACATCCTCGACCTCTCGAAGATCGAGGCAGGCCACGTGGAGCTGTCCATCGAACCCATCGCCGTCGCCGACCTGCTCGCCCGCCTGCAGAGCACCTTCGACCCGCTCGCGCGCCAGAAGAAGCTGGCGCTGTCGATCGACGTGGCACCCGGCACCCCGGATGCACTGCAGACCGACGGCCAACGCCTGCAGCAGATCCTGACGAACCTGTTGGCCAATGGCATCAAGTTCACCGAACGCGGAGACGTCCGCCTGCTGGTGCGGCCCAGCGCCCCGGGCCGGATCGCGCTGGAGGTGCGTGACAGCGGCCTCGGCATCCCGAAGGCGCAGCAGCAGGTGATCTTCGAGGCGTTCCGCCAAGCCGACGGCAGCACGAGCCGGCGTTTCGGCGGCACGGGCCTCGGGCTGTCGATCTCCCGGGAACTGGCCCACCGGCTCGGCGGCGGCATCCAGGTGGACAGCGAACCGGGCCGTGGCAGCAGCTTCACCGTGGACCTGCCCGTGGTGTTCGACGGCGAAGCCGCGCCCGCGGCCGCGCCGCCACCGGCCGCCCCCGCCGCATCGTCCGCCAGCTCCCCCCAAGCTGCCCCGCCAGTGCCAGGGCCCGGGCCTGACGACCGCCAGCACCTCAGCCGCCCGGGCCGCCTGATCCTGGCCGTGGAGGACGACCCGGCCTTTTCCAGCGTGCTGGTCAACCTGGCCCACGAACTCGATTTCGACTGCGTGATCGCCAGCGACGGCGAGGAAGGTTTGCGGCTCGCCCGCGAACTGCAGCCAAACGGCATCTTGCTCGACGTGGGCCTGCCTGACCAATCCGGCCTGACCGTGCTCGAACGCCTCAAGCGCGACGGCTGCACCCGCCACGTACCGGTGCACATGGTGTCGGGCCACGAGCGCACGCAGACGGCGCTGGAGCTGGGGGCCATCGGCTACGTGCTCAAGCCCGCGTTGCGCGAACAGCTGGTGACCGCCATCCAGGGGCTGCACGACTGCCTCCAGCGCGCGGTGCGCCGCGTGCTGGTCGTGGAGGACGACGAGGAGCTGCGCCGCAACCTGGTGCTGCTGCTCTCGGCCGACCACGTAGAAATCGACGCCGTGGGCACCGTGGCCGAGGCCCTCGCCCGCCTCGCCAGCACCACGTTCGACTGCATGGTGATGGACCTGTCGTTGCCCGATGGTTCGGGCGACGACCTGCTGGAGAAGATGGCGGCCGGCGTGCAATACGCCTTCCCGCCGGTGATCGTGTACACCGGGCGCGCACTCAGCGGGCAGGACGAACAGCGGCTGCGCCGCCATTCGAAGTCCATCATCGTCAAGGGCGCACGTTCGCCCGAACGGCTGCTGGACGAGGTGACGCTGTTCCTGCACAGCGTGGAATCGTCACTGCCGCCGGAACAACAGCGGCTGCTGTCGCAGGCGCGCGAACGCGACTCGGTGCTGGACGGCCGGCGCGTGCTGCTGGCCGAAGACGACGTGCGCAACATCTTCGCGCTCTCCAGCGTGTTCGAACCCCTGGGCGCCCGCCTGGAGATTGCCCGAAACGGCCGCGAGGCCCTCGATCGGCTCGAGCAGGGCCCGCCGGTGGACCTGGTGCTGATGGACATCATGATGCCGGAGATGGACGGCATCACCGCGATGAAACACATCCGCGAGCGGCGCGAGTGGGCCGACCTGCCCATCATCGCGCTGACCGCCAAGGCGATGCCCGAAGACCGGGACCGATGCCTGCAGGCCGGCGCGAACGACTATGTGGCCAAGCCAATCGACGCGGACAAGCTGACCTCGCTGTGCCGCGTGTGGATGCCCAGGTAGACGCAATGGAAGAGCGCGCCGTGGACAAGGAAACCGCCCTGTTCGACATCGAGGTCAAGCTGATGCTGAAGGCCGTGTACCGCCGCTACCAGCACGACTTCCGCGACTATGCCGCGACGTCGCTGCGCCGCCGCATGCGCCAGGCGATGACCCGCTTCGGCTGTGACCGGATGTCGCAGTTGCAGGAGCGCGTGCTGCACGAGCCCGATGTGTTTGCGCAGATGCTGCAGTTCCTGACCGTGCAGGTGAGCGAATTCTTCCGCGACCCGGACTACTTCGCTGCACTGCGCCACGAGGTGCTGCCGCTGCTGGCCACGTACCCGTCCATCAAGGTGTGGGTGGCCGGGTGCAGCAGCGGCGAGGAGGTGTGGTCCCTCGCCATCCTGCTGGCCGAGGAAAAGCTGCTCGACCGGGCGCTGATCTATGCCACCGACATCAACCCCGACGCGCTGCGAAGGGCCGAAGCCGGCGTGTACCCGCTCGAACGCATGGCGCTGTTCAACAAGAACTACCTTGCCGCCGGTGGCAAGGTGTCGCTGTCGGACTACTGCGAGGCAGCCTGCGACAGCGTCGTGTTCGACCGGACGCTGAAGAAGCATGTGGTCTTCGCCGACCACAGCCTGGCCACCGACACGGTATTCTCCGAAGTGCACTTCGTGTCCTGCCGCAACGTGCTGATCTACTTCAACCGCGGCCTCCAGGACCGTGCCGTCGGCCTGTTCCGCGAGTCCCTCGTGCGCCGCGGGTTCCTGGGCCTCGGCGGCAAGGAAACCCTCCAGTTCGGCGCCCACGCGAAGGCGTTTGCGCCGCTCATGATGGCCGAACGCCTGTACCGCCGGGTCTGAACCATGAAGCACCCCCTCTGCTGTGTGCCCATCCAATCCCAGGGAACCGCCATGAACCAACCACCTGAAGTCAATGTGCTGGTCGTCGACGATGTTGCGCAGAACCTGCTCGCCCTCGAGGCCCTGCTCGCGCGCCCGGGCATCCGCCTCCTGAAGGCGGGTTCGGGCGCCGAGGCGCTGGAACTGCTGCTGAACCACGACGTGGCCCTGGCCCTGCTCGACGTGCAGATGCCCGAGATCGACGGCTTCGCGCTCGCGGAACTGATGCGCGGCGCCGAACGCACCCGGCACATCCCGATCATGTTCCTCACCGCCGCGTCACAAGACCAGCAGCGCACCTTCCGAGGCTACGAGGCCGGCGCGGTGGACTTCCTCTACAAGCCGCTCGAGCCGCACGTGCTCGCCAGCAAGGTAGCCGTGTTCGTGGACCTCTACGTTCAACGGCAGCGGCTGCAGCAGCAGATCGTGGAAGTGCAGCGCCTGCGCAAGCTCAACGAGATGATGACCGCGGTGCTGACCCACGACCTGCGCACACCGCTGATGGCCATTGCCCTCAGCGCCGAGATCGTGCACCGGCGCGGCCACGAGGAGGCGATCCAGAAGGCCGGCATGCGCATCAAATCGAGCAGCTCCCGCATGGCACGCACCATCGACCACCTGCTGAACTTCTCGCGCGTCCGCACCGGCATCGCCAGCATCTCGCCGAAGATGGCCGACCTCGGCACGCTCTGCGCGGGTGTCGTGGCCGAGGTGCTCGAGGTGCGCCCCAACGTGCACATCGACGTGCAATGCGAGGGTGACCTGACCGGCAGCTTCGACACCGACCGGCTGAGCCAGGTGTTCTCGAACCTGATCGGCACCGCGCTCGAACACGCCGGTGAAGGCGTGCCCGTCACCGTGCGGCTGGAGGGCTCCCACAAGGACCGCCTCAACGCCCACGTCGGGTTCGCCACGGTCTTGAGCGACGAGGTGCAGGCGGAGCTTTTCGCACCCATCCTGTCCGCGAACGGCAAGGACGGCCTGCGCAACACCCTCGGTGCAGGCCTCGCCATCGTGGACCAGGGCATCAGCGCCCACGGCGGCTCCATCGTGGCGCGCTCCAACGCCGCCGAGGGCACGCTGTTCGAATTCCTGATTCCGCGCAGCGAACGCGCGATCCACTGACTCACGCCCCGCCCGCGGCCAGGAAACACAACAGCTCGCGCTCGGCCGCCGCGAGGCCACGGCGCGCCGGTTTGCCGGCCGCTGCGGCCAGGCAGCGCGCCAGGCTTCCGGCCAGCGCCGCGTCCAGCACGCCGGGGTGCACGTAGGACTTGCGGCACACCGCGACCGTGTTGCCGAGTCGGCTGGCGACATCGGCCAACACCTCGTTGATGCGCGACTTGGTGGCGGGCTCGTCCACGGCCTGGGCCAGTTCATGCAGCGCATGGGCACTGGCGTGCCAGGTGCGGAAGTCCTTCGCGGTGAAGTCGGCTCCGCCGCAGGCGCGCAGGTAGTCATTGACGTCCTGCGAGGACACCACACACGCCGTGCCGTCCGCGGCGGCGTACTGGAACAACTCCTGGCCGGGCATGGCCTGGCAGCGGCGCACGACCTTCGCGACGCGCGGATCATCCACTGACACCTCGTGCACGACACCGCTCTTGCCCTTGAACCGCAGCCTCAGCACGCTGCCCGACACTTGGGCGTGCCGGTTGCGCAGCGTGGTGAGTCCGTACGACCCGTTGGTGCGCGCATAGACGTCGTTTCCCACGCGCACGAGCGTGGTGTCGAGCAGGCGCACGACGGTGGCCAGCACCGTGTCGCGCGCCACGCCGCTGCCCGGCTTGGCGGCCAGGTCGCGGCGCACACGCGCCCGGATGCGCGGCAGCGCCTGGCCGAACTGCAGCATGCGGCCGAATTTGTCGGCGTCGCGTGCCACTCGCCAATCGGGGTGGTAGCGGTACTGCTTTCGGCCGCGGGCATCGCGGCCGGTGGCCTGCAGGTGGCCATCGGGGCGTGGACAGATCCACACCCGTGTGTAGGCCGGTGGGATCGCGAGGCGTCGGATGCGGTCGAGTTCACCAGGATCGCGGAGGCGCTGGCCACCCGGTGCCCGGTACGAGAAACCCGAGCCATGGCGCTGGCGGCTGATGCCGGGCACGTCGTCGCAGACGTACACGAGCCCCGTCGGCGCGGTGGCCGATGTCAGGCCGGTTCGGCGGGGACCTCGAGCGACGGGCATCGGCGCACGACGCGCTCGGCCTGGCCGCAGGAATCCCGGTCGCAAACGCCTGCGTGGCTGCACGTGGAAGTGGGCACCGCCGGTTCGGCGGCATCGGCAAGACTGGTTGCTTCGCCTTCGGCACGCAGGCGCCATGACGTTGGCAATGGCACGGGAATCGTCTGGACAGTCATGTGGGAGATGGCTTTCGAGGCGAAGTTCTCGGGGCCGCCGGACGCCCTGGGGCGCACGGCGGCGAAAGGGTCAGGAAAAGTGCGAGGGCATGTCAAGGGCCGATTCAGCGTTGCTTGTTGCTGCTGTCACTGCCTTGCTGGTCGCTGCGTTGCGGCGAGCGCGTTCCGCCCTGCTGCTGAACGTTCGGATCCGGGTGCTTCTGGCCGCTCTGCTGGTCCTGCTGGCGCGGGGCCTGCTGCGACGGTTGCTGCTTCTGCTGGTCCTTCTGCTGATCCTGGTTCGGGCGATTCTGCTGGGTCATGAAATACTCCTTCAGAGATGCGTGCGGATCGCACATTGGATACACGGCAAGCTGCATGCCCGCGGGCTCAGCCAATCAGGTCAACGAGTCGGACCGGACCAACGCGAAAAGCGCATCGGGCTCGACGGGTTTGAGCAGGTGATGCGCAAAACCGGCCTCCCTCGCCAGGCGGATGTCCGCTGCACGGCCGTAGCCGCTCAGGGCAATCAGCAGCGGCGCGGGTTCCATCCGCAGCGCCATCACCTGCCGTGCGAGTTCGTAGCCGTCCATGTCGGGCAGGCCGATGTCGAGCACCATGGTGTCGGGCCCCCAGGTGCGGGCCTCCGCGAGCGCGGCCCGTCCGCTGTGGGCGGTGTGCACCTCGTGCCCCTCGATCTCCAGCAGTACGGCCACGGCATCCGCCGCGTCAGGGTTGTCGTCGACGACCAGGATGCGCCTGCCCGTTGTCATGGAGACCGTCCGTTCGTTCGGGTTGCAGGGTCAGCCGTTGGCGCGCACGCTGTCGCGCAGGCGCTTGATCTGGTCGTGGTTGGCCTGCACACCCAACTGCTGCCGGGCGACCAGCGCACGCAGTGGTTCGGGCAACGTGCCTTCGCGCAGCGCGGCGCGGTAGCGGGCCAGGGCCGCGTCTTCGCCGCGCTCGCATTCGTCGAGCATCGCCTGGTCGGTGTAGCCCGCAAGCGACCCGCGCAAGGCCACCCAGCCGCGGTGCAACGAACCGGACGTGGTGCCGCTGCTGTCGGGCTCTCCGCCGTACTGCACGACGTAGGGGGCCAGTTCCTCGATGGCTTGCTTGCACTCGGCGGCGCGCTGCGTGAACAGGCGGCGCAGTTCGCTCGACTGGACACGTTCTGCGCAAGCGGTGAAGCCCAGTTCACCGTCACGGCTCGTGGCAATGAGGTCGTTCAAGGTGTCGACGATGTCGTCATTGGTGTTGCTCATGGGAGGCTCCTGGATCCGTGGCGTGTGAGGCGCCGGTGGTGGGGACGCTCCGTCCGTGCGAAGCGCTGGGGCGGGCAACGCCGCCTCCAACCTGACAGGCAGGCGGCGTGCCCGGGGCGCCGCCGGACCACCGGCGCGCCCTCAATGCCCCTGCAAAGCTTGCGGCAATGGTTACGGGATGCCGCAGGACGAAGCGATGCAAACCCAGGGGAAAACCCTGGGTTTCGCAGGCGTTTTCAGCCGTTTGACGGATGGCACGGGGGTTGCAGTTCGTTTCATCTGACAACAGTTGTGGGGCTCGTGCCCACACACCTGCCACGAGGAGGCCCCATTCGATGACAGCCCCGGCGCTCAGAATTGAACACCGACAGCAGCAGTCCCTGACCCCGCGGCTGCAGCAGGCCGTGCGCCTGCTGCAGCTGTCGTCGCTGGACTTCGCCCAGGAGGTGCATGCGGCGCTCGACAAGAACCCGTTCCTGGAGACGGACGAGGGCGACGTGCCCGGAGCGGCACCGGCCGTTGCCGTGCCCGACATGGCGTCCGACATCGGCGAGGCCCCCGCGCCCAACGAGGGCTGGGCGAGCACCTCATCCATCGATCGCCGCGCGGGCGCATCGGGGAGCGACGTGTCCGCGCTCGATTTCCTGGCGGCGGACGTGGGCCTGCGCGAGCACCTGCACCGCCAGCTCAACGTGCTGCCCCTGACCCCGCGAGACCAGTTGCTGGCCGCCACGATCGTCGAATCGCTCGACGACGACGGCTACCTGCGAACGGCCCTGCCCGAACTGGCCGGGCTGACCGGGTTGTCGCCGTCCCCGTGCGAAATGTCGACCGCACTCAAGCGTGTGCAGTCCCTCGACCCCGACGGCGTGGGAGCGCGCAACGTGGCCGAGTGCCTGCTGCTGCAAATGCCCGACATCGAGGACCCGGAGGTGCGCGGCCTTGCCTCGCGCATCGTCTCCCAGCACCTCGACCGCCTCGCCCACCACGATGTGGCCGGCCTCGCAAAAGCGCTGGAGGCCTCGGCCAGCGACGTGGCGCACGCCTGCGAACGCATCCGCCACCTCGACCCGCGGCCGGGCTGGCGCCATGGCAGCGCCGACGTTCAGTACCTGACACCCGACGTGGTGGTGCGCCGCGTGCGCGGCACCTGGCGTGCCACGCTGAACCCTGCCATCGTGCCACGGGTGAAGCTCAACCAGGCCTACGCCCGCCTGTTCCAGCAGCACCGCGACGCACGGCACGGCGAACTCGCCGCCAGCCTCCAGGAGGCCCGCTGGACCGTGCGCAACGTCAAGCAGCGCTTCTCGACGATCCTCAAGGTCACCGAGGCCATCCTGAAGCGGCAGCACCACTTCCTCGAGTACGGGCCGCTCGCGATGAAACCACTCGGCCTGAAGGAGATCGCAGATGAAGTGGGCCTGCACGAGTCCACGGTGTCCCGGGTCACCAACAACAAGTACATGTCCACCCCGTCCGGTGTGTTCGAGTTGAAGTACTTCTTCTCCCGCGCCATGGTCACGGCAAGCGGCAGCACCTGCTCCGCCACCGCGATCCGCGGCGTCATCAAGGAAATGATCGATGGCGAGAGTCCATCGCAACCGCTGTCCGATCCGGAGATCGCACGGCGGCTGCTGCGCCAGGGGCTGACCGTCGCGCGCCGCACCGTCACCAAATACCGGCAGTTGCTGAAGGTGGCGCCGGTGGAACGGCGGCGCAAGCATGCGTGACCGCCGTCCCGCCCATTGGGCATGCCGATTGCCGAAACTTGCCAACGCGCCCGCATGTGCCGGGCCGACAGACACACCCGGGGAGTGAGCCAGTGAGCGATATCACGAAACACGGCGGCACCGCGCCGGCGGCCTTGTCCGGAGCCCTGGTCCAGGCCCTGTTCGACCACCACCCCCATGCCGTGCTGGTGACGGACGCGCGCGGCCACGTCGTGGCCGCCAACCGCGCCGCGGCCGGGCTGCTCGGTGACAGCACGCCTCCCCCGGCCCTCCAGCACCTCGCCGATTCCCCGGCATGGCACGGCGCCGTGGCCGACGGTGCCGCCTGGTCCGGCACGCTGCCTGTTCGCGGGGCAGATGGCGCCGTGCGCCAGATGCAGGTCATGTCGCTGCCCGCGCCTGCGGGCGAACCCCACCGCATCAGCCTGCTCCACACCGGCGAATCGCCCAGCCACATGGCGGATGACCGCTTCCGCATCATTGCGGACTCGGCACCGGTGTTGATCTGGATGTCGGGCACCGATGGCCGGTTCGACTGGTTCAACAAGCCCTGGCTCGCGCACACCGGCCGCACACTCACGCAGCTGCGCGGCGATGGGTGGCTCGCGGACGTTCACCCCGAAGACACCGAACGCTGCGTTGCCATCTACCGCACGAGCTTCGACGAACGGCAGCCCTTCACGATGGACTACCGGCTGCGCCGGCAGGACGGCCAGTACCGCTGGGTGCTCGACAACGGCGTGCCCCGCTTCGATGGCAGCGGCCGGTTCGAGGGTTATGTGGGCAGTTGTGTCGACATCCACGAGCGCAAGGAACTCGAGGAGCGCCTTGCGGCCCACACGCAGACCATGCGGCTCGCGGACCGCCGCCAGAACGAGTTCCTCGCGATGCTGTCGCACCAGTTGCGCAGCCCGCTGGCGCCCATCTCCAACGCTGCCAGCGTGTTGCGCACGATCGAAGAGGGCCATCCCACGCTGGTCCGGCTGCGCGAGATCATCGACCGCCAGGTGGGCCGGCTGCGCCGGCTCGTCGACGACCTGGTCGATGTCACGCGCGTGATGCAGGGTGAGATCACCCTCGTGAAGGGCCGCGTGTCCGTCCGCGACCTGCTTCGCTCGGCGGTCGAGACCAGCCAGCCGAAGCTCGATGCAGCCGGGCACACGCTGCGCATCGATGCCCCCAACACGTCGCTGGCCGTTATCGGCGATTCGGTGCGGCTGGCCCAGGCGCTAAGCAATATCCTGTCGAACGCAGCCACGTTCACACCGGAGCCCAGCGTCATCTCGCTCGCAGCCAAGGTGTCGGGTGGATCGTTGCACATCGCGGTGCGCGATGAGGGCCAGGGCATCACGGCCGAATTCCTGCCGTTCGTGTTCGACCTGTTCGCCCGCCACGACCTGCAGTCAGGTGGCAACCCCGGTGGCCTCGGCCTCGGCCTGCCGCTCGCACGGCGAGTGGCCCAACTGCACGGGGGCGACGTCAAGGCCTACAGCGAAGGCGCGGGGCACGGTTCCGAGTTCGTGCTGTCGCTGCCGCTGGCGCCCGCCGAGGAGCCCAGCACCCGCGGGCCCGTCGCGGCGCCCACGGCACCCGCCACGCCCTCGTACCGCGTGCTGCTGCTGGAACAGAACCCCGACACCCGGTACCTGATGCGCCTGCAGATCGAGCTGTGGGGCCATCAGGTAGCCCCTGCCGGCGCGATGGACGAGGCCCTGCGCATCGTGGATGCGTTCCGCCCCGAGGTGGTGGTGTGCGATGTGGAGGGGCCTGCGGTGCTGGGTCCGGCCGGCTTGTCACCACTGAAGGACCGGCTGGGCCATGCCGCGGTGTTCGTGGCGCTGAGCGCCTATGGGCACCACCAGGGTGAGGCCAACGCCCGCGCACTCGGGTTCGACGCGGTGATCGAAAAGCCGCTGCGGCCCGACACCCTTCACCGTGTCGTGGAAGCCGTCCACACCTCGGCGGTGAACGGCTGAATGCGCCACTGCCCGGCTCAGCCTTTTTCGTCGAGCGGCACGGCCTCACTGACGGCCACGGCCACGGCGTCGCCGTCGCCCACGTTCGCGTATTCCTTGAGCCGGTTGTACAGCGTCTTCAAGCTGATGCCGAGCGTGGCCGCGGTGCGCTCCTTGTGGCGCCCGAGGTGGTCCAGCGTGGCCAGCGTGACCTGGCGGTCGATCTCCGCCAGGGGCGTGCCGATGCGCACCGTGATCATGGGCACCCCTTCGGCCGACACCGGCACCGGGACGCGCGTGTCGGTCTCCGCACCCGGCAGGCACGGGTCATGGATGGTGCTGTCGGTGGCCATGACGTAGGCCCGGTACACCACGTTGCGCAGTTCGCGCACATTGCCCGGCCAGCCATGCCGGCTCAACTGCACCATCGATTCGGGTGAAAAGCGCTTCGCGTTGCCTTCGCGATGCGAGATCTGGTCAAGGAAGTGCGCGGCGATGAGCGGCACGTCCTCGCCGCGCTCGCGGAGCGCCGGCAGGTGGATCGGAAACACGTTCAACCGGTACAGCAAGTCTTCCCGGAGCTTGCCGCTGGACACGGCCTGCATCGGGTTCCGGTTGGTGGCCGCCACCATGCGCACGTCGGTTTCGAGCACCTGCGTGGAACCCACGCGCATGAAGGTGCCGCTTTCCAGGACGCGCAGCAGCTTGACCTGCAGGTCGAGCGGCATCTCGGTGATTTCGTCGAGGAACAGCGTGCCGCCGCTCGCCCGTTCGAAGAACCCCTGGTGCTGGCGATCGGCGCCGGTGAAGCTGCCTTTTTCGTGGCCGAAGATCTCGCTTTCGATCAGGTGCGGCGAGATGGCGCCGCAGTTGACCGCGAGGAATGGCTTGGTGCGGCGGCGGCTCAGGTCGTGGACCGTGCGGGCCACCACCTCCTTGCCGGTGCCACTTTCGCCGGTGATGAACACGGTGACACTGGTCTCGGCCACCCGCTCGATCTGCCGGTACACCGTGCGCATCACCGCCGAGCGACCCCACAGCTGGCCGAAGTGGCCGTCGTGGTCGAGCGTCTCGAGCATGTTCTTGGCTTCAGCCTTCAGCGCGGCGGGTTTCATGACCCGCGACAGGATGCCCTTGAGCTGGGTGAGGCTCATCGGTTTCACGAGGTAGTCCGCAGCCCCGAGTCGCAGCGCCTGGATGGAGGTCTCGAGACTCGCGTGGCCGGTCACCAGCACGACCTCCGTGTTGGGCAGCGACTTGAGGTCTTGCAGCAATTCCATCCCGCTGCCATCGGGCAACTTCAGGTCAAGCAGCACGATGTCGGGTTCCTGCAGCGCGATCTGGCGCCGGGCGTCCCGCAGGGAGCCGGCCGTGGCCACGGTGAAACCCTCGCTCGAGATGAGCATCGCCGTCGTTTCAGCCGAATCCGGCTCGTCGTCCACTACCAATGCGTGGGGCATTCACTGTTCTCCTGTCGATCAAGCGGGTTCACCAGCAGGCATGTCGCTTGCCAATCAGAGACAGGTCGATCACCCATCCCACCCCGATGTCCATCTGCTGTTTTCATCCGGACGAATTCCTGCGGCCTTGCGGCGCCGCCACCTCGCCGTGCGCCCTCGGGCGCACGCCTCGCCATGCCCTGGCCCACGCGCGCCGCGCATCGTTGCGCCGGCGCAGCGACCGTTGCCGGATGGCGCGTTGAAGCCTGTTCAATGAACTCATTCGCGACCCCCTCCCACTGGCAGCCGGTTGCATGGTCCGGCGCCCGTTCGCGGGCAGCCCGTGCGGGAAATGTCACACCTCGGGTAGACCCGAATGAGGCGAGGGGCGATGTTAGTCACCACCCGGCTCGAATCGGCCGCGGGTTGTTTCAATTTGTACCGCGCCTTCGGGGCCGCACACCCCCCCGCGGATGGGGGGCGCCCCCGCGGGCAAGCCCCAGTCGGCGCGCCATGCAGCGCGGTGTGAGGCGACCATCTGCCGGGTCGGACACCCGCCGGTCCACGCCCGTCGGCAACGCTTCGTTTCGGAATCGTTTCGTTCAACGGCAGGTGAGGACGATTTTGGTCAGCCCCGCAGGGCCCCGCCGCGGGCCACTGGGTGGGGCCGGGGCGCACCGTGGGGGTTCTGCTCAACGGGTTCGAGGTATTCATGGGGCACATTCGGATGGAGCCCGGCGCGGCCGCCCGCACGAGGTGGCCACCGCCGCCCGCAAGAAAGGCCGACCGTGGGCCTTTGAAAAGGCATCGGGTCTGCGGGGACTTTACGTACCGGCCGAGTACACCACCACCGGCCGGTAACGCCATTGCGTGTCGGACGATGCCTACACTTTTTCCGATCGGGAACCCCAACTGACCGACAGGTGTCATACCGTAGCCGCAATATTTGCCAGCAACACGCCCCGGCCGCGGCAGTTGCTGGGCCAGGGCGGTGGCACATCGCTTGCCTTGACCGACAGAAACCGAAACCTGAAAGTCCACCATGTCCCCCATTCCCGACCAGGCCCTCGACCTCGAGCGCCCACCCCGCGACGACGCCCGCGCCGTCGTCCTGTACGTGGAGGACCACCCGGTCAACGTGTTGATCATGGAAGCGCTGCTGCACCACCGGCCCCACCTGCGGCTCGTGGTGGCCACCACGGGTGAGGAAGGCTTGCAGGCCGCCCGCATCGAGCAGCCCGACCTGATCCTCCTCGACTACCACCTGCCCGACTGCAACGGTGTCGAGTTGCTCACCCAGATGCGCAACCTCGAGGGTCTTGGCGACATCCCGGCTGTGGCCGTCTCGGCCACCGATTCCGCCATCCAGTTGCGCGGGTCCACGTTCTGCGAGTTCTGGCCCAAGCCACTCGACGTGTCGCAAACGCTCGACGCCATCGACCGGCTGATCGACAACCCCCCGCCGCCCCGACGCGCAGCCGCCGTGGATGCGCTCTCGGGCTGATACCAGGAGACCCCCATGAAATCCAGCATCGGTAACGAACTGCCCGCGGACGCCATCGACGCCGACAAAGACGGTGCCCCCGACCTCGCGGAACGCGAGTTCGCCCACGACGGGGAAACTTCTCCGGGCACCCGCCCGTTGCAGCCGCGACCGTTCCAGCCAAGAAAGCGGGACGACGGTGGGCTCGAATCAGCGCGCCAGTCCGGCGACGCGGTCGCCCCGCCTGGATCGAACTGACACCGGGCATGCTGGCTGCCTGACCGGGGAATGCCCCCGAGCCCAGGAGTTGCCCCATGAGCCCCACCACCCGAGACCGCCAGAACGCCGGCCACGTCGCCGAGCAACAGCGAAAGATCCAGCGCGAGCAGGATGCCCACGACCGCACCGCGGCGCCGCCGGCCAAGGAAAAGAAACAGGAAGCCGTGCAGGCCGGCGTGCGCGAGCAGCCCGTGGACCTGCCCGCGCAGCACCTCGACAAACCCGGCATCGAGGCCGAGCTGGCCCTGAAACCCCGGTTCCTCGCCCCCGCCTACGAAGGCAGCCACAAGCTGCAGGACAAGGTGGCGCTGATCACCGGCGGCGACTCGGGCATCGGCCGCGCCGTGGCCGTGCTGTATGCCCGTGAAGGCGCGGACGTGGGCATCGTGTACCTGGACGAACACCAGGATGCCGAATACACGAAACGGCTGGTCGAAGCCGAGGGCGGCAGGTGTGTGCTGCTGCCCGGCGACGTGAAGGACAGCGGCTTCTGCCAGCGTGCGGTGGAGGCCACCGTGAAGGCATTCGGCCGCCTCGACGTGCTGGTCAACAATGCAGCCTTCCAGGAACATGCCGCCTCGCTGGAAGACCTGACCGAGGAGCGGCTCGACCAGACGCTGCGCACCAACGTCCACGGGTACTTCCACATGGCCAAGGCCGCCCTGCCCCACCTGCACAACGGCGCGGCCATCATCAACACCGGTTCCGTGACCGGATTCGAGGGCAGCCCGCAGTTGCTCGACTACTCGGCCACGAAGGGCGCGATCCACGCCTTCACGAAGGCACTGGCCCAGAACCTGTTGCCACGTGGCATCCGGGTGAACGCGGTAGCGCCCGGCCCGGTGTGGACACCGCTGAACCCGGCCGACAAGCCAGCCAACGACGTGAAGACCTTCGGGCAGCACACCGACATGAAGCGCGCAGCCCAGCCGGAGGAACTGTCGCCGGCCTACGTGTTCCTCGCGTCACCGGTGTGTTCGAGCTACATCACGGGCATCGTGCTGCCGATCACCGGCAGCGTGGGCGCGGAATGAGGCCCTACTTGAACGGGATCACGGTGACGTCGCCGTCGGCTTCCATGTAGGCGGCCTTCACCTTGGCGACGTCCTCGATGCCGTGTTCGCGGAGCTTGGCGTACAGGTCATCCTTCGTGATGTACTCCTTGCGCATGTTGCGATGCAGCATGCGCCCCCGCGACACCAGCAGCAGCGGCGGCGGTTCCGCGAGCTTGCGCAGCAGCGGGACGTAGTAGCTGGCCCAGTCCAGCAGGAAGTTCCATCCGATGATGGTGGAGACGACCACCGCCCCTTCGGTCAGCGAGGTGTACCCGCCGGCCATCGCATTCTGCGAGGCATCGGCGATCAGCACGAGCAGCAGCACGTCTGCGATGGCGAGCGCCCCCACGTCGCGCCGCATCACGAAGCGAAAGATCAGGAACAGGAACCAGTAGGTGGCGCTGCCGCGCAGCATGAGTTCCCACAGCGGGACGGAGACTTCGAAGAGGTGGTTCACTGCGGTCCCTCTCGGATCAGTGCGACCCGGCGAGGATAGTTCAGTGGCCCAGCGCGCGCAGCAGTTGCGCCTTGTTCATCGACGAGCGGCCCTTGATGCCACGCGCCTTGGCTTCGTTGTAGAGCTGCTCGCGGGTGCGGCCGCCCTCGCCGGTGTGTGACCGCAGGCCACCGCGGCGCGACGACGAGATGTCGTCGATGGACGATCGGCTCGCCTCGCGCGCCTCGCCATGGCGGGCACGCTCCTTGTTCACGACTCGGGCGGCGATCTCTTCGGCCAGTTTTTCGGGCTTGCCCTTGTGGAGCAGCCCTTCCTTCACGTGGCTGTACTGGCGTTCACGTTTCTCGGACCAGCGGTTCTGCGGCATGGCGATCTCCTTCGGACGGGCTGTCCGAAGGGCGGCAACCGGCATGCCCGCTGTGTCAGCAGCCGCCGTCGCGCCAGGAGGCCGTCACGGCGTTGCGCACCAGTGCGCGGGCCGAGAGAACCGAATGGATCGGGTCGGGCGTTTCGCGGCCCAGCTGGTCGAACCAGGCGGCCAGGATGGGGTGGCGGAGCATCAGGGGCTCCCAGCTCGACCGCCAGCAGCGCGGCAGGTCGGAGTACGGGGCCAGCGTGGCGCCATCGTCGCGGGGATGGTCGGCGCCGACGCGCCCGTCCATCACCTTGCCGATGTCGAAGAGGAAGGCCGCAGCCGAGCAGACCTGTTGCAGCTCGTCGACGTAGAACGGCAGCGGCTTCAGCGTGCGGGGATCGTGGTCGGCATCCATCGCCAGTTCGGCGGCGGTGAGCGCGGCTTCGAACAGCCCGTGGCGGCCGGTGTGGTGGTCGGTGGCAGCGGGTTGGGTGAGGAAGTAGTCGAGGTGGCCGCTCGATTCCAGCACCTGGGCGATGAACACCTGGAGATCGGGGGCCCAGCGCTTGCACAGGCAGGCCAGGCGGTACACCAGCGTGGTGGGTACCTGCAGGTGGGCGAGGTTGCCGGCATTCATCCGGTTCACCACATCCGACAGCAGGTCCCGCTTCAGGTACTTCCGGCGGCCCATGAAACCCGAGGTGGGCAATTGGTCGGCGGGAAGCACGTTACGGGAGCTGTTGGGGGAATCAAAGGCCAATTCAGTCTCCTTCACGTTGGAGACTTGATTCTGCGGCGGCGGCCGTTCGGGCAACCCCGGAAATGCTGTGCAATCTGCCGCCTTTTTGCCGCCTTTTTGGGCAGTTCGTGTCAGAGTTGCGGCCCCAGCCAACCGGCCAGATGTTCCAGCACCTTCTCGCGCCACGGCCGCCGGGCCCATTCCGCCCACGTGACGGGCTTGGCGAGCGCCCAATCCGCCTGGAACACCGCCTCGGCCCGCACGGCGAACGCCTCGTCGTAGACATTCAGATTCGCCTCGTCGTTCAGCCGGAACGACCGGTTGTCGAAGTTGGTCGATCCGACCGACACGAAACGCCCGTCGATGGCCAGCATCTTCACGTGGTACATCGTGGGCTGGAACTCGGCGATCTCCACGCCGGCGGCCAGCAGCTCGCCCCACCGGGCACGCGACGCCGCCCGCACCAGCTTCGTGTCGATCACCGGGCCGGGTGTGACGATGCGCACCCGCACACCGCGCCGCACAGCGGCCACCAGGGCGTCCACCGTCATGTCGTCCGGCACGAAGTACGAACTGGAGAGCAGGATGGACCGGCTGGCCGCGGCGAGGGCCAGCAGGTACATCAGGTGGATCGACTCGCTGCCGCTCGTGGGCGAACTCGACACCATCTGCGCGGCAGCGTCACCCGCCGGTTCGATGGCCGGGAAGTACGTGGGCCCGTGCAACACCCGGCCGGTCACCTTCGTCCAGTTGTCGAGGAACACGGCCTGGAACGTGGCGGCCGCCGGTCCTTCGAGGCGGTAGTGGGTGTCGCGCCAGTGGTCCGGGTCCTGCGCCGCACCCTGCCACTGGTCGGCGATGCCCACGCCCCCGGTGAACGCCACCCGCCCGTCCACCACGAGCAGTTTGCGGTGGGTGCGGTTGTTGAGCCTGGACAGCGTGTACCAGTGGGGCCGGTGGAATCGCTCCACCTCCACCCCGGCGTCGCGCAGTTGCGCGAGGAAGCGGTCTTCCATCTTCGTGCTGCCCACCCAGTCGAGCAGCACGTGCACCGGCACGCCCGCCCTGGCGCGCTCGGAAAGCGCATCGGCAAACGCCTTGCCGATCTCACCCGACCAGTAGATGTAGGTCTCGAACGTGACGGACGTCCGGGCGCCCCGGATCGCCTCCAGCATCGGCGGGAAGATCTCGTCGCCGTTCTGCAGGTCGGTGACCCGGTTGCCCGGCAGCACCGGCGCGGCGAGCAGGCTTGCCATGGCGCGCCGAAAATCAGGGTCGGCAGTGCTGTAGATCCGTTCGACCCGCTGGTCGAGCTCCTTCTCGCCGCCCATCAGGTTCACGGCGAGCAAGGTGACCAGCAGCGTCAGGCCTGCGGTGAGCGCAACGAGGGGCCAGCGGCGTCGGGTCATGCACCTCATTATTCCGGGCCTCGCGCCCGGCAGGGACTTGAACAAGTCAGCCCGAAACCCGGTTGCCTGTAGGTGCACGCCGTTTTGTGACCCATTCGCGGCGCCGGGACCCGCCGAGCCGCCTACCATCCACCCATGCAAGCCGACCCCGACGACCATCCCCTGCCCCTGCCCCTGCCCGCGTCCCCGGCCTGGCACACCACGGCCCGCCGCGTGGCGCTGTGGACCCTGATCGGCCTCACCGTGCTGGGCATCGCCATGGCGGCCTACGTCGCCGCGCTGTTCGGGGCCGCGCCCAGCGTGTCGCAGCTGCTGGACGTGCAGTCCGCCCGGCCGAGCACGCTGCTCAGCGCCGACGGCAAACCGCTCGGCTCGTTCCGCCGCGAGAAGCAGCAGCACGTGGCCCTCGCCGACATCTCACCCCACGTGATCGACGCGCTGATCGCCACCGAAGACCACCGGTTCCGCGAACACCGCGGCATCGATGTGCAGCGCACGCTGAGCGCCCTCTTCCACTCCGCCACGGGCGACATGCAAGGGGGCTCCACGATCACCCAGCAGCTCGCGCGCAACCTGTTCCCGCAGGAGATCGGCCGCTCGCGTTCGCTCGACCGCAAGCTCAAGGAGGCGATCACCGCGCTGCGCATCGAACGGCTCTACACGAAGGACCAGATCCTCGAGACGTACCTCAACACGGTGCCGTTCTTCTACAACGTGGTCGGCATCGAGATGGCGGCCCGCACCTACTGCGACACGTCGGCCAAGTCGCTGGACGAGCTGCAGAGCGCCACGCTTGTCGGCATGCTCAAGGGCACGCAGTACTACAACCCGGTGCGCCACCCTGAGCGGGCCGAAAAACGCCGCAACGTCGTGCTGGGCCAGATGGCACGCCACGGCCACGTGACGGCGGCCCGCCTGGCCGAACTCCAGGCCCGGCCCCTCTCGGTGCGGCTGCGCCACCAGCCCGAGAGCGAAGGCAACGCGCCCCACTTCGTCGGGTACGTGCGCAAGTGGCTCCTCGAATGGGCTGAAACCCACGACGTCGACTTCTACGCCGATGGCCTGGTGGTCGAGACCACGCTGGACTCGCGGCTGCAGGATGCCGCCATCGAGGCCGTGCACGACCAGACCGCACTGCTGCAGCAGGTGGCCGACACCGAGTGGGCGCAGGCCGGCGTGCGCGCCACCTCCCTCCGGCGCACGGCGGGCGAACGCCCCGGCGCGCCGTTCGCCCACCTGTGGAAAAAGCGCCCTGAGCTGCTCGTCTCGTTCGCCCGCGACACGCCGGAATACCGCCGCGCCGTCGAAGGCGGCGCCTCGGCGGAAGACGCGCTGAAGACCGTGTTGGCCGACACCGAGGCGATCGCGCGCCTCAAACGCCAGCGCACCCGGCTCGAGGCGGGGTTCCTCGCCATGGACCCGGCCACCGGCGAGGTCAAGGCCTGGGTGGGCAGCCGCGATTTCGAGGACGACCAGTACGACCACGTGGCCCAGGCCGAACGCCAGCCCGGCTCCACCTTCAAGCCGTTCGTCTACGGCGCGGCGCTGGAGGCCGGCATCGGACCCGACCGCACCTACATCGACGACCCTGTCGAGATCCCGTTGGGTGACGGGCGCGTCTGGAAACCCACCGACATGACCGGCACGAGCGGCCTGCCGATGACCCTGCGGGACGGCCTCGTCCATTCGAAGAACACCATCACGGCCCAGGTCATGCAGGAGGTGGGTGTGGCACGCACCGTCGCGCTGGCCAAGGCCCTCGGGGTCGACCGCAGCCGGCTCGACGCCGTGCCGTCGCTCGCGCTCGGCACCAGCCCGGTCACGCTGCTGGAGATGGTCAACGCCTACGCGTCCATCGCGCGTGAGGGCGTGCGCCACACGCCCGTGGTCGTCCGGCGCATCCTCGACCGCGACGGGCGGGTGCTGGCCTCGTTCGGCGGCGAGGCCCGCCGGGCCATGTCGCCGGATTCGGCGGTCGAACTCATCGACATGATGCGTGGTGTGGTCACCCGAGGCACCGGCACCATGGTGAAGACGCGGTTCGGCATCACGGGGGACGTGGCCGGCAAGACCGGCACCACCCAGAACAACACCGACGGCTGGTTCGTGCTGATGCACCCCCAGCTCGTGGCAGGCGCGTGGGTGGGCTTCAACGATGCGCGGGTGACCATGCGCAGCAACTACTGGGGCCAGGGCGGGCACAACGCGGTGCTGCTGGTGGGTGACTTCTTCCGCACCGCGCTCAAGGAGAAGGCGGTCGACGCGACGGCCACCTTCCCGCCGTCGCGCAGGCCGCCTGCGCCGGTCCCGTCCGAACCGGTCAATGGCTGGGAAGAGGACGGCGGTGGTGAACCGGGCGGTGCGTGGGCCGACGAGCCGGAGGGCAGCCACCCACCGCCGGTCAACGCCACCGACGGTGCGGCCCCGACGGCCGACACCCCCAAGAACGCCTCGGAACTCGAGCCGCTGCTGAAACTCGACGGCGCAAGGGAACTGGTTCCGACCCGGTGATTTCACGTTCCAGGCCGCCTTGGGCGCGGGTGGGACGTGCCGGTTCTGAACGGCCTGGCCGCGAGGTCAGGCCCACCACCCCGCCAGCATGGTGGCGGGGGTTCCCGGATCGTCGGCGTCCGTCACGACGGTCAGCCGCCACCGGGCGCCCTCCGCCACCGCGGCGATGCCCTCCACCTTCCACGGGATGTACAGCGGTTCGATGCGTTGCACCCGGCCGTCGGCCCCCACGGCGCCGATCGCGGCACCCACACAGGCCCCATCGAGGTAGCTGCTGGCCGTGGCTTCGGCCACCGCGGAGAACAGCCACGCCCCGTCCGACAGTGGCGTGGCATCAGTGAAACACAGCGGCACACCCGCAGCCTGGCCCAGGTCGAACCGGTCGATGCGAAGCGGCGCTGGTGCCGGCGCGTGCCCATCCAGCGCCGCCGCCACGGCGGACCAGTCGAACACCACGCACGCGTTGCCGGGCTGGCCAGCATGGCCTCGCTGCAGCAGGTGGAGGCGGCCGTCCGCGACAAAAGCGCCTTCGACGTTCACGTCGGCGAAGGCAGCGTGCAATGGCCCGTAGAGGGCGGCGAGCGACACACGCGTGGCGCCGGCCTCTGCCGGGTGACCGCCCGCGTCGAGGGGCAGCCACACACCCGTGTGCCGGTGAAGCGTGGACCCGGAGCCGAAGGCCATCAGCGCGCCGTGCGGTGCCCCCGGCCACGCCGGCGTGACGCACAACGCCTCCAGGTCGGGTTTCAGGGCCTTGCGGTCGGCCTTGTCCTCGGGCAACACCCCGTCCAGCAGGCGCACGAGGCGGCCGGGGCGCTGGCTCGAGGTGTCGAAGACGCCGAGGTGCAGTTCGTCGTCACCCACCACGAAAGCGTCGGTGCCGATCAGCACGAGGCCACTGGCGGCGCCGAGGTGAGGCCGGCCGCGGGGATGCAACCCCGGGCCCAGGCTCAGCTTTCGAATGGTGGCGAGCTTCATGCGCTTCAGGCCCTGGGGCCGGCCACCAGGCGAAGCAATCGCGTCAACTGCCGGGCTTCGTCGGCGGACAAGCCCGACGCCATGCGCCGGTCGTGCTCGCAGACCGCCTCGGTGATGGCCTTCAGGTCGGCCACCCCTTTCGGCGTGAGCGCAAGGCCGTAGGCGCGCCGGTCTTCCACCGATGGCTGGCGCTCCACGTACCCCATGGCCGCGAGGGCGTCCACCAGCAGCACGGCGCCGGACCGCGCGATGCCGAGGATGCGCGCGAGCTGGGTGAGCTTCAGGTGGTCGTTGCGCGAGATCACCGTCAGCGCCGAGAAACGCTGCGGCGTGATGTTCCACGGCGCGAGTGTCAGCACGAAGTCCTCGTAGATGACGATCTGCGCGCGGCGCACGCTGTAGCCCACCAGCGTGTCCAGCACCCCGTACTCGATGCCGGGGACATGCGGATCGAAGTCGTCGGCCGGGCCTGCCGGCAGGTCGGGGTCGGCGTGCGCACTCATCCGGGGCTCAGCGTGGCGCGAGGGATTGCGGGTCGAAGCCCGTGAGGCGCTTGTAGCGCAGCGAGATGTCGGCCAGTTCCGCGGCCGGAATCACTTCATGGATGTCGGCGAAACCCGCTGGTGCCCGTTCGTGGGCGATTTGCATCACCTGCTCGGGCCCGTTCAGGCGGTTGCGCAGCACGATGGCCGCGGTTTTGGGAAGCCGGTCGGCCTCGTATTCGAGCAGGCCCTGCAACGGGGTGGCGGAGCGCTGCAGCGCGTCGGCGAGGCAGCGCGCGTCGAGAATGGACTGCGCGCTGCCGTTCGACCCGATGGGGTACATCGGGTGGGCCGCGTCGCCGAGCAACACCGTGTGGCCGGACACCCAACGCGGCAACGGATCCTTGTCGACCATCGGAAACTCGTACACCGCCTCGGCGCTGGCGATCAGCGCCGGCACGTCGATCCAGCCCCAGCGCCAGTCGGCGAACTGGGCATCGAACAGGGACTTCGGCACCTCGCGGTTCCAGTCGTTGTGCATGCGCTCGGGCGACACGCGCAGTTCGGCGATCCAGTTGATCAGCGAACGGCCGCGGCGGCGCAGCGGTTCCGAGATGGGGTAGGCCACGAACTTCTGGTCCTGGTGGCCGGCCATGAACATGCTACGGCCATCGAGGTACGGTTCGGCTTCGCTCACCGCCCGCCACAGCATGCGGCCGGCGAACTGCAGCGGGTCGCGCTCGGGGTGCATCTGGCGGCGGATGGCGGAATGGATGCCGTCGGCCCCCACCAGCACGCCGACACGCCGGCGCGAGACCTCGCCGGCGCGGTTGATGAGCCGCACCACCGCCCCGTCGCCATCGTCCTCGAACCCGTCGGCCCGCTGGCCCAGGTGCACGGCCCCGGTGCCGAGGCGGTCGCGCGCGACACCGGCCAGCAGCATCTGGAACTCACCGCGGTGGATCGAGAACTGCGGCCAGGCATAACCCGCGGCCACGCCCCGCGGTTCGTGCCAGATGGGCTGGCCGAAGCGGTTGTAGTACGCGAGCGCCGAGGTCTCGACGCCCAGTTCGGACAACGCTGTCTCGAGGCCGAGTTCGGTGAGTTCGCGCACGGCATGCGGGAGCAGGTTGATGCCCACGCCGAGCGGCCGCAACTCACCGGCAGATTCGTACACCTCGCACTCGATGCCGCGCTGATGAAGCATCAGCGCCAGCGTGAGCCCGCCGATGCCCGCTCCGACGATCCCTACCTTCATGCGCGACGTGCTCCAGCCCTGTGGTGAACCACAAATGTTATGTGCCATAACAATGTGCCGCCATGCTGGAAAACCAGCATGCGGTCCGGGCCTGTGGAACCCCTAGTTTCGAGCCCGCACGGAAGGCGGTGGGCGGCCCTTTCGACGCAACAATTCCCGCTCGCCCGGCCCCGGGCCACGAGGAACCTCTTGCCGAACCTTGCCCTGCCCGCCCCGCTCATGTTGTTGTGCCTCGCCGCCACCGCGGCCGGCGCCGACTGCATCGACCAGGCGGCGCAGCACCACGGCGTCAACGCCCATGTGCTGCGCGCCATCGGCTGGCACGAAAGCCGCCTCAGGCCCGATGCGCTGGCCCGCAACCGCAACGGCACGTGGGACATCGGCGCCTTCCAGATCAACAGCCAGCACCTCGCGGCGCTGGCCCGCCACGGCATCGACGCCCGCGCACTCGGTGACGGCTGTACGTCCGCCTTCGTGGCGGCGTGGCACTACGGGCGGCAGGTGCAACGCCACGGCAACACCTGGCGGGCGGTGGGGGCCTACCACTCGCACACCCCGGCCCGCTCGGCCTGGTATGCCAATGCCATCGCAGGCGTGCTGATGGGCTGGCAGGTGCTGCCGCGGGGCGCGTTGCCCTTCGACCCGGCCACCACGCTGTCGCCCAGGCAACCCGCACTCGCCGCCGCGGGCACCGCCGCCGCGCCGGTCACCCTCTTCGACACCGGCGCCTCGGGCGCCGTCGCCGATCCCTCTAACCCGATCGACCCGATCGACCCGCCCCCAGGAGCCCCATGACCACCCTCACCCACCCCGACGTGATGACCTTGTCCACCGACGTGCGCCAGGGCATCGCCTCCTCGGTGCGCCACGCGTTGCTGTTCGCGCACTCCATCACCGACATCATGATCCACGAGGGCCGCACGATGATGGCCAAGTCGGCCCGGGGCACGCGGCCGCTCCACGAACTGTTCCCGTCGGTCCCCGACTTCGTCGTCACACGCGAGCACATCGTGTGCTACCTGGCCGGCTACGTCGAAGGCGAAGTGCGGCACGACAACGTCCAGCGCTACTGGGACACCAAGCTCAAGCCCATCCTCGAACAGCGCCGCACCGCCAACTTCCGGCTCGACGGCCTGGGCCAGCACGCGCTGCGGTACACGCTGTTCCTGCACGCGGGTGGGCAGCTCGGGCTCGCGATGCGCATCACGCCGGCGGCCATCACCCCGCTGAACCAGCTGTCGCTGCCCGTGCAGTTGCGCGCCACGCTCACCGAAGCCACGTCGGGATTCATCGCCATCACCGGGCCCACCGGCGCGGGCAAGACCGCCACCGCCATGTCCATCCTCGACCACCACAACCGCACGCACTCGGGCCACATCGTCACCATCGAAGACCCTGTGGAGCTGAAACTCACGCCGCAGCGATGCATGGTCACGCAACGCGAGGTGGGCTACGACGTCACCTCGTTCGCCGAAGGCATGCGCGACTCGCTGCGCATGAGCCCCGACGTGATGCTCACCTCCGAGATCCGCGACTCCGAAACCGCCGAGGTGGTCATCCAGGGCGGCGAATCGGGGTCGTTGATGCTGGCCACCATGCATGGCCGTACCACCACGGGCACGTTGCGAAAGATCCTGAGCTACACGGGATCGAACGCCGTGGTGCTGCGCTCGGTGCTCGCGGGCAGCCTGATCGGCGTGGTGCGCCAGGCGCTGGTGCCCTCCATCAAGGGCGACCGGTACCTGCTTGCGGCCGACGTGCTGTTCAACACCGGCAAGGTCACGCAGTTCATCGAGTCCGGCGACTGGATCGGCCTCGAGGCCGCCATCCGCGACGACAAGCTTGGTGCCAGCGAATTCATCAGCATGAACGTGCGTCTGGCCGACCTCGTCAGGCAGGGCGAGGTGGATGCCGCCGAGGCCATGCGCGAAACGTCGGACATGCCGGGCTTGAAGCGGCGGCTGCCGCACAAGTGACCGCTCCCAGGACGAACCCACGGCACGAGACCGTGGCGGGCGGGGCCTGTATCCTGAAGGGCGACGTCATGGCGCGGGGCCTGCTCCGGGAGGCTCGACTCGATTGATCCAGGTCGAGGGGTTGGCCGCCCCTTGGTTGCGCCAGCACCTGCCATCCCGACGCCCGCACCGCCGGCCAACCAAGTCCCTGCCCCACGGCGGCGACTGGTGGCTGGCGGCAGTGCTCGACGTGCCGGCAACCGCGTTGCCCTCCTTCCTGCCGGGCGACGCCGCGCCAGCGACGTTTGACATCCCACCCGGCCTGGCGCTGGCATCGTCGTTCGCCACCCTGAAGGCATTGCCGGGTGCACGGTCGTCGCCGGACGGGCGGCTGCGCGTGACGGCCAATGTGCACGGGGTCGGGCCGTACGCGAGTTCACCGCTGCTGCACGGCCACACGATGCCGTTGAGCGCCACGCAGGTTCTTGTGGTGCTGTGGACCCACTGAGGGCGTGGGCGAAGAAGGAACGGGGCCAAGCCCCGTTCTCTCCCAGGCCGCCCGCCTGGCGGCGAGCGGCCTCTGCACCGGCGCGATGGCCCGAAGGCGCTCACCCCGGCAAGGGGCTCATCGGCTCAACCACGCATCGATGGCGATCCGATAGATCTGCAAGGCCAGGCCATGCAGCAGGCCCGACGCCACGACACTGCAGAGTGTTTCCACCTCGCCCGTCGCCAGCAGGCGCCGGGCCACCGACGCGTGGTCGTGGAACGACTGGACCACCCGCGGGTTGAAGGCGATCAGCCGCGCGAGCTGTTGGCCGTTCCGGGAGCCCGGTTCGAGCGTCAGCGTCAGCGGCTGAACGAGGTAGAGGCGGAACTGCTGGTGGACGGCATGGGCATGGTGTCGCGCAAGAGGGTTGTGCATCGTCTTTTCCGTTCCGTGCGGTGAACAAAAACGGCGAACACGCCTCCCCGCACGGGAGGTGTGTCCACCCCCCGAAGGGAAGAAAGTTGGTTTGCCAGGCGCACGCCACGAGACGCCCGAGGGCGTTGCGTGGGTGTGCATGGACACGCCGGTCACGGCAGGGGCGGATGCCCTGGCCTTGTGACCGGCCAGGGCTGCCGAAGGCACGCGGCAGCGTCGAACGATCAGCGAGCAGGTTTCACGGGGACATCGGGGGTGGGCTCCAGGTGAGGGACACCCCGATGGCAACGGCCCACGCGGGAGCCAGTCCCAGCGGGGCAGAACACCTGCGGTGGCAGGCGGTGGTTGAAAAGCTCCGTATCGTGGAGCGGCCGTTTCGACCGAGGTCGAACGATCAGCCGTCAGGATAGGCCGCCACCGGCGCACCACCGCCTCGCCAGGCGGGTGGTTTCGAATCCGTTTTCAACATGGGGGAGTCGGATTCGTCTGTGGGGGTGTGCGGGAGCCCACAAAGTGCCTGATACTTTGCACACAGGCGCAGGCCAGGGAGGCGCGCCCGGTACCGATCCACGGGGGAACCCATGAACCATCCAACCGACGTCGACGACAACGAGGTCACCGACCACGGCCCCATCTCCGCATTTGGTGAAGCCCAGCCGCCCACCGACGCGGAACGCTACCGCTGGATCCGAGCCAACCGCTCGGATGCTGCGCTGCACGCGGCGCTGCGCGACGCACACTTCGACCACGACTTCAACGTCCAGATCGATGCCGCCATGCGCGCACAACGCGAAGACCACGAGGCCGTGGAACTGCCCCGCGCCGCGAAACCGTTCGGGCGCCGCCGCTCCGATTTCGAGTGACCCCCGCGTCCCAAGGCGCCTGTCACCCGCTGAGCAGCTGAGCGGCACGGTAGTCAGCGGAAGCAGACAGGAAAGCAAACTCAGAAACGGAAACGGGCCCCAGAGGGGCCCGTTTCCTTTGGCTGTCAGTCTGTCTGCATCCTGGACAGCTTCTGGTGCTTCAGTCCCGTTCTGAAGCGGCAAGCCCCCCGGCCGGGCTGCCTTGCCAGCCCAGCCCCCGCGAAATCTGGGCCGCGGCGGCGCGCACCGCGTCTGCCACCGACGAGTTCCAGTCGCTCGGGAAATGATCCTGGTGACCCAGCGTGGTGATGACGATCGCAGGCTGGCCTTCGTGGTCGAACGCCGGTGCACTGAAGGCATTGACGCCTGGGATCGGACGCCCCTCCGCACGTACCAGCCCGTGCGCGCTGAGGTCCTGCCTGGCCTGGCGCAGCACCTTGAGTTCGGCCGCCGAGAACGCGATGGCCTGCCCGGGTTCGTCGCCCACCGCGCCGGGCGACGCCCGGACCACGCGCTTTTCAGGCAGGGCGCCGGCGAATGCCCGCCCGGTGGCGGTGCCCAGGATGGACATCACCGTGCCGGAGCGCATGGCCACCAGCAGCGGCTGGCGCGCCTCGATCATGCGAACCACTGTCGGCCCGAGGTTCCCCCAGAGCGCCAGCGCCACCGCGAAACCGGTAGATGACGCCAGGTCTTCGGCCACCGGCCCGGCCACGCGCACCGGGTCGAGCTGGCTCAGGCTGGCCAGCCCCACCTGCAGCGCGGAGGGCCCGAGCGCATAGCGGCCGGTGGCCTTGTCCTGCTCGATCAGCCCGAGCTTGCCAAAGCTCACCAGGTAGGGATGGGCGCGCGCAGGCGTCAAGCCCGCTTGGGCCGCGAGGTCCTTCAGGTTCATCGGGCCGTGGTGTGCCGCCAGGGCGAGCAGCAACCTGCCGCCGACTTCGATCGACTGCACGGCGCGTTGTCCGGGGTCTTTCTCAGGTTCGTCTTGCATGGGGAAGTGAGGTCTCCGTGGGATCGTTCAGATTTTGCCGTACACAAACCAGTTTGCCAAATGCAAACACCAAACCTATACTGCAAACTCATTTGTCTATTACGAATACGAGGCACCCATGACCGTTCCGAAGAAGTTCGCATCCCAGGCCGACCTTGAGGAGAAGCAGGTCAGCTTCACCCAGCTCTCGGAGCACGCCTGGGCGTACACCGCCGAAGGCGACCCGAACACCGGCATCGTCATCGGCGACGACGCGGTGCTGGTGGCCGACACCCAAGCCACGCCGGCCATGGCCGCCGACGTGATCCGCCGCATCCGCGAGGTCACCGACAAGCCGATCAAGTACGTGGTGCTGACGCACTACCACGCGGTGCGCGTGCTGGGCGCCTCGGCCTACCAGCCGCAGCAGATCCTCGCCAGCCAGGACACCTACGACCTGATCGTCGAGCGCGGCGAGGCCGACAAGGCCAGCGAGATCGGCCGCTTCCCGCGCCTGTTCCGCAACGTCGAGACGGTGCCTGCGGGCATGACCTGGCCCACGATCACCTTCACCGGCAAGATGACCCTGTGGCTCGGCAAGCTCGAGGTGCAGTTGCTGCAGCTCGGCCGCGGCCACACCAAGGGCGACACGGTGGTATGGCTGCCGCAGGAGCGCACGCTGCTGTCCGGCGACCTGGTCGAGTTCGACGCCACGCCCTACGCCGGCGATGCCTACTTCAGCGACTGGCCGCAGACGCTGGCCAACATCGCCGCACTGGAACCACTCGCGCTCGTGCCCGGCCGCGGCCCCGCGCTCAAGGGTGAAGCCCAGGTGCAGCAGGGCCTGGACGCCACGCGAGACTTCGTCAGCGACCTGTACGCCAACGTCAAGAAAGGCACCGCGGCCGGCAAGGACCTGAAGACCGTCTATAAGGAAACCTACGCCGCCCTGCAGCCGAAGTACGGCTCGTGGGTCATCTTCGACCACTGCATGCCCTTCGATGTGACGCGCGCGTTCGACGAGGCCACCCAGTTCCGCGACCCGCGCATCTGGACCGCCGAACGCGATCGCCAGATGTGGGAAACCCTGGAGGGTTGAGCATGGCCCGCACCTCCCTCGGCTACGGTTCGGACGGGCAGACGATCCAGGCCTTCGAGTTCGACTACCGGCGTTCGATCGACCAGGACGCCGCCGCCCCGGTGCGGCACCCGGTGGTGGTGGTCGGCGGCGGCCCGGTCGGCCTGAGCCTTGCGATCGACCTCGCCCAGCGCGGCCAGCGCGTGCTGCTGCTCGACAACGACAGCAAGCTGTCCACCGGCTCGCGCGCGATCTGCTTCGCCAAGCGCACGCTGGAAATCTGGGACCGCCTGGGCGTGGGCGACGCGATGTGCGCCAAGGGCGTGGGCTGGAACGTCGGCAAGGTGTTCTTCGGCAACGAACAGCTCTACCGCTTCGACCTGCTGCCCGAACCGGGGCACCAGCGGCCGGCGTTCATCAACCTGCAGCAGTACTACGCCGAGGCCTTTCTCGCGGTGCGCGCCGCCGAGCTGCCCAACCTCGAGATCCGCTGGAAGAACCAGGTCGTTGCCCTCGAGCAAGACGCCGACGGCGTGCGCATCGGCATCGACACGCCCGACGGCCGCTACACGATCGCCGCCGGCCACGTGGCCGCCTGCGACGGGTCCCGTTCCCCGCTGCGCGCGCTGCTCGGCCAGGAGAGCAAGGGCCGGACCTTCCGTGACCGCTTCCTGATCGCCGACGTCCGCATGCAAGTCGACAGCTTGGCGCCGCACCGCTCCGAGCCAGGCGCCCCGTCCTCCGGAGGGCAGCGTCAAGGCGAAGCCACGAGTCCGGAGGCTCCCGGTTTCCCGGCCGAGCGCTGGTTCTGGTTCGACCCGCCCTTCCACCCCAATCAAAGCGTCCTGTTGCACCGCCAGCCCGACGGTGTCTGGCGCATCGACTTCCAGCTCGGCTGGGACGCCGATCCCGACGAGGAAAAGAAGCCGGAAAAGATCAAGCCGCGCGTTGACGCGATGTTGCGCCAAGCGCTCGGCCGCGAGGTTCCGTTCGAGCTGGAATGGGCCAGCGTCTACACCTTCTCCTGCTTGCGCATGGACCGCTTCCGGCTCGGCCGGGTGCTGTTCGCCGGCGACTCGGCACATGGCGTTTCGCCGTTTGGCGCGCGTGGAGCGAACTCGGGTGTGCAAGACGCCGAGAACCTGGCGTGGAAGCTCGATGCGGTGCTGCGCGGCGCGGCCGGCGATTCGCTGCTGGACAGCTATGCCGAGGAACGCGAGTACGCCGCCGACGAGAACATTCTGAACTCGACGCGGGCGACCGACTTCATCACACCGAAGAGCGAGGTCAGCCGGCTGTTCCGCGATGCCGTGCTGCAGCTGTCCAAGCACCACCCCTTCGCGCGCACGCTGGTCAACAGCGGCCGGTTGTCGGTGCCTGCCACGCTGCACAGGTCACCGCTCAACACGCCGGATGCGGACCGTTTCAAAGGCCACATGGTGCCCGGCGCAGCAGCGGCCGATGCGCCGGTGCGCCTGCCCGACCAGCAACGCGGCTGGCTGCTGCGCCAACTGGGGCCGGGCTTCACGCTGGTGCTGGCTGCGGGTGAAAGCAGCGCGGCGCTGGCCGCCAAGCTGGCTGACATGCGCCTGCCGGTGCCGCTGGACGTGCTGACGATCGCCCCGTCCGCCGCCGCCGACAGCTCGGCCACGCTGGCCGATGTGGACGGGCTCGTCGCGCAGCGCTACGACCTGCAGCCCGGCAATGCGGTGCTGTTGCGCCCCGACCACCATGTCTGCGCGCGCTGGCGCCACCCCGACGCCGACGCCGTCCGGCGTGCCGTCACCCGTGCGCTCGCACTCCATTGAAGGAACCGGCGATGCCCCTCGTCACCACCCCGAACCTGAGCGCACCGGACGACTTCTACGAAGCGCTGATCGACGCCCACAAAGACTTGCCGATCGAAGAAAGCCACGCGCTGAACGCGCGGCTGATCCTGCTGCTCGCCAATCACATCGGCGCGATCGACGTCCTGCGCGAAGCGCTGGAGGCCGCGCGCCAGCGCCCCACCGACCGTTGAACCTGCCCTGGAAGGACTTCCATGACCTCCTCTCGCATTGCACGCCGCCTGCTTGCCCTGATCGTGGTGGCCGCGCCCTTCGCCCTGCTTCCCGCCATCACGCAGGCTCAACGCGACAAGCCGATCGAATGGGTTGTCGGCTATGCCGCCGGTGGGGGCTCGGACGCCGTTGCCCGCACGGTGGCCGAGGCGATGAGCAAGTCACTCGGCCGCACCATCGTCGTCAACAACAAGCCCGGCGCTGCGACCAACATCGCCGCCGACTACGTGGCCAAGTCGAAGGATTTCGGCAACGTGATGCTGACGGCCGACTTCGCGACGCTCGCCGCGAACCCCACGCTGTTCAGCAAGCTGCCCTACGACCCGGTGAAGGACTTCGCCCCGGTCGGCTTGCTGGCGCGCTTTCCGCTGATCCTCGTGGTTGGCCCTCAAGTCCCGGCAAAGGACTTCAAGGAGTTCGTGGCCTGGGTCAAGAGCCAGCCCGAGGGCATCAGCTACGCGTCGGCCGGTGCCGGCAGCCCGCACCACCTGGCCACCGAGTTGCTGCGCGAGCGCACCGGCCTGAAGCTGCAGCACGTGCCGTACCGCGGCGCTGCGTTGGCAGTCCAGGACCTGATCGGCGGACAAATCCCGTTCGGCCTGATGGACAGTGCCAGCGTGCAGCAGCACCTCGGTTCGGGCAGGTTGCGCGCGATCGGCATCGCAAGCCCGGCACGGCTGAAGACGCTCGCCGAGATCCCGACGCTGGCAGAGCAAGGCCTCGCCGGCTTCGAAGCCCATGCGTGGCAGGGCCTGGTCGTTCCCGCCGGCACGAGCCCGGATGTCGTGGCCAAGCTGAGCAAGGCCCTGCAGGAGGCGCTCGACTCGACGCCCGTGAAGGCTCGTTTCCAGACCCTGTCCCTGGAGGCACTGCCCGGCACGCCACAGCAGATGGCCTCCTACGCCGCAGCCGAGCGCGAGCGATGGGGCAAGTTGATCAAGGCCAACAACATCCGGCTGGACTGAAATGAACCCATCCATGAACGACAACCCACGCCGCTATCAATCCGGCTTCGGCAACGAGTTCGCCAGCGAAGCGGTGCCTGGTGCACTACCCGTGGGCCGCAACAGCCCGCAGCAGGTGCCCCATGGCCTGTACGCCGAGCTGTTCTCGGGCACGGCGTTCACCGCACCGCGCCATGCCAATCTGCGCAGCTGGTTGTACCGCCGCCAGCCGTCGGTGGTGGTCGGCGGCTTCGAGCCATTCGCGCAACCCTTTCTCAAGACCGGCGCCCGCGATGGCGTGGCAGCGCCGCCGAACCCGATGCGCTGGCAACCGATCGAGATTCCCGGCACACCGACCGATTTCGTCGAGGGCTTGCGCACCGTGGTCGTCAATGGTGATGCCGACGCCCAGACCGGCATGGCCGCGCACCTCTACCTCGCCAACCGCTCGATGACCGATCGCGCGTTCGTCAATGCCGATGGCGAGCTGCTGCTGGTGCCGCAGCAGGGCAAGCTCACCCTCACCACCGAGCTCGGTGTGCTGGACGTTGCCCCCGGCGAGGTGGCCTTGCTGCCGCGCGGCATGGCATTCAAGGTTGCGGTCGACGGACCGTCGCGTGGCTACGTCTGCGAAAACTACGGCGCGCCGTTCCGGCTGCCCGAGCTCGGCCCGATCGGCAGCAACGGGCTCGCGAACCCGCGCGACTTTCTCTCCCCCGTGGCCGCCTTCGAAGACCCGGTCGGCAGCTACGAGATCGTGCGCAAGTTCGGCGGCGCGCTCTGGCAAGGGCGCGCACCGGCGACGCCCTTCAACGTCGTGGCCTGGCACGGCAACCTGGCTCCGGTGAAGTACGACACCGCGCACTTCATGACGATCGGTTCGATCAGCTTCGACCACCCGGACCCGTCGATCTTCACGGTCCTCACCAGCCCGAGCGACACCCCCGGCACGGCGAACGTCGACTTCGTGATCTTCCCGCCGCGCTGGATGGTCGCCGAGGACACCTTCCGCCCGCCCTGGTACCACCGCAACGTGATGAGCGAGTTCATGGGCCTGGTGCATGGGCAGTACGACGCCAAGCCCGAGGGTTTCAAGCCCGGCGGCATGAGCATGCACAACTCCATGGTGCCGCACGGGCCCGACACCGACGCCTTCGACAAGGCGACGAGCGCCGAACTGGCACCGCACAAGCTCGACCACACGCTCGCGTTCATGTTCGAGAGCCGTTGGCGCTTCCACCCCACCGAGTTCGCGCTGCATGACAGCGCATTCGATGAAACCTACGCCCACTGCTGGGCCGGACTGAAGGACCGCTTCACACCATGACAATCGACGCCACCCATGACCCGGCGCTGCAAAGCTGGGTCGAGTCGGCCAACTCGGCCGACACCGACTTCCCCGTCCAGAACCTGCCCTTCGGCCGCTTCAGGTCCGCGGCCCATGAGGAATGGCGCATCGGCGTGGCCATTGGCGACCAGGTGCTCGACCTGCGCGCTGCCGGGCTGACCGACCACGCCGACATGAACCAGTTGATGGGGCTGGCGCCGAACGAGCGGCGAGCCTTGCGCCGTTCCCTGTCGGACGGGCTGCGGCGGGGTAGCGCGCAAGAGAAGGCGTGGCAAGCGGCGCTGTTCGCGGCCAGCACCGTCGAACTGGGGTTGCCCTGCCGCATCGGCGACTACACCGACTTCTACATCGGCATCCACCACGCCGCCACGGTCGGCAAGCTGTTCCGTCCGGACAACCCGCTTCTGCCCAACTACAAGTGGGTGCCGATCGGCTACCACGGCCGCGCATCGACCATTCTTCCGAGCGGCCACCCGTTCATGCGCCCCCAGGGCCAGCTCAAGGCGGCTGACGCGGCGCCGCGCCTCGCAGCCACGCAACGCCTGGACTTCGAGCTCGAGGTAGGCCTGTTCGTCGGCCGTGGCAACCGCCTCGGCGAGCCAATCCCGATTGCAAGCGCCGAAGAGCACCTGTTCGGCATCGCCCTCTTCAACGACTGGAGCGCGCGCGACGTGCAGGCCTGGGAGTACCAACCGCTCGGCCCCTTCCTGTCGAAGAACTTCGCCTCGACGGTCTCACCGTGGATCGTGACGATGGAAGCCCTGGCCCCCTACCGGCGCCCCTTGGTCCGCCCCGAGGGCGATCCGCAGCCCCTGCCCTACCTCGACAGCGAGGCCAATCGCCACGCGGGCGCGATCGACATCGAGCTGGAGGTCCGGCTGCAAAGCCGCCTGATGCGCGAGTCGGGCATCCCCGCGCAGTGCATCAGCCGTTCGAACTTCGCGGACGCAGCCTACTGGACCGCAGCGCAGCTGATCGCACACCACACGGTCAACGGTTGCGCACTCGCCAGCGGCGACCTGCTCGGCTCGGGCACGCTGTCCGGCCCGCACCCCGAGCAGGCCGGCTCGCTCCTCGAGCTGACGCAGGGCGGCAAGCAACCCTTCGGCTTGCCCGGTGGCGAAGTGCGAAGCTTCCTCGAAGATGGCGACAACGTCACCCTCATCGGCAGCTGCTCGCGGGCCGGCTTCCGCCGCATCGGCTTCGGCCGTTGTGAAGCGACCGTCGAACCTTCGTGGCGGTAGTCCGAACGGACGACGTCACCGGATCGCGGCGCTTTGTCGCGCTGCAGCATGCCGGTTCCGAGGGACCGGCCCTCCGATCGAATCTGCGCCGCGGTCAATGGCCCGGAGTTCCCTGTCAGTCAATCCGCAAGTCCGTGTGGTGAAAGGCAGGCCGGCCGGCCTGCGCGCTTTCACTAGGCCCGTGCGCAAAAGGCGCCACTAAACTGCAAGGGCACGATGGGCAGAGGGACACGATGCATCACACACACTGGTCGACGAACCGGATTCTCGCCTGCGATCGGGCGCAGGCCTGGAGCAATATCACCACACGCTACTTCGGTCGCCTGCGCGTTTCCAGCTTGGACGACGGGCCGCTGGATGCCTCGCTCGATGCCTTCGACGTGGGATCCCTCCGCATGTTCCGCATTGACGCACCGGCTCACCAGGTCGAACGGGACGCCGCATGCGGCGAACTGCCAAGCGACGATTTCTACAAGTTGGTGCTGCAGGTGGGCGGCCGCGGCGTCGTCGAACAGCAGCAGCGTCGCGTGGTGCTGCAGCCGGGCCACTGGATCCTTTATGACCCTCGCGCCCCGTATTCGATCATCAACCCCGAACGCTGCACCCTGCTCGTGACACAAGTGCCGCGTGCACTGCTCGCCGGCCTGCGACTGCCCGGGCCGCACGCCGGTGAACTGGGCAATGACAACGTGGCCGGTCTGCACGGCGTCTTCGGCAGCTACCTCCGCGCGCTGAGCGAACAACTGCCCGGCCTGCCGGACGGTGCGGGCCAAGCTGTGAGCGAGTCCGTCATGGGACTGCTCGGCTCCACGTTGGCAGAAACCCTGCGGCGCATCGGAGAGCCAGTGCCCCTGCCCTCATTGCTCAAGATGCGCGCGCGCCAGTATGTGCAGACGCATCTGTCCGATCCGGAGCTGAGCATTCAACGCATTGCCGATGCACTTCGCTGTTCCAAGCGCTATTTGCACCGCGTGTTCGAGGATGACGATGTGAGCCTGGAGCGCCACATCTGGAACAGCCGTCTGGAACGCTGCCACGCGGCGCTCACGCATGATGCCAACGCGAACCGCTCGGCCGCGGAGATCGGCTTCGCGTGGGGTTTCAGCAGCAGCGCGCACCTGAATCGCCTGTTCAAGCAACGCTACGGCCTCACGCCGGGTGCGTGCCAACGGCGGGCTGCCGAGACACGAGGCAATGCGGTGACGCAGTAGCACCGCGTCCGGTCTTCTTCACACCTTCGTGATTGGCAGGAATGCTGATGCGGGGTGCGCGCGGCGCACCTCGCGTGCCAGGTTGGCATCTTCCTCCTCGCTGCCGTGGCCTGCGAACAGCGGGGACACAAGAACACACGCGCATAGATTCGGCAGCGTGAACTCAGGTGGACACCTTGCCAGACGCCGCCCCCCTTCCCGCAGGCGGCATGACACCGATTCGAAGGCACGCGTGGTCGCGCCATGTGCCGAGCCTGGCGCCTCCGTCGCTCAGGTGGCGATGGCCAACGACCTGAACGCCAACCTCGTGCACAAGTGGCGCCGAGGCACAGAGCCTGCCACCCCCGGCGGCCGCGTTCATCGAGCTGTCGATGCCGCACGCGGCAAGCCCGGCTCCAACTCCGGAGATCCGCATCGAACTCAAGCGCAGCGCGACGACCGTCTCGATCAGTTGGCCGACAGAGTTCGCCGCCGAATGCGTGGTCTGGCTGCGGGAACTGCTGAGGTGATCCGGATCGACGCGGTGTGGTTGGCGGTACAACCTCTGGACATGCGAGCCGGCTCGCACACGGCCCTGGGTCGTCGATCCGTGGGTCTATCTCAAGGACGTACTCGAGCAGCTACCGATGTATCCGAGCCATCGAATCGACGAGCTGTTACCGCACCGATGGGCGGTTGTACCTGGCGCATAGGGTGATTCCCCGGCCAGAGGCGTGGAATACTCAAGCCACTATGACGCACACAGACCCAATCGAAGACCTCGCCTACACCGTGATCATCGTAAGCTGCGAAACGCCTGGCTGTCTGAATATCTTCGAGCCTTCGGCGGATGAACCGTTCACTCACCCGATCGAATTATGGGCAGCTGAAATCGCCGTTCGAGCCCGACATGCTGGCTGGAGCACCGGGGCCAACGGCTCAGTCCACTGCCCGGCGCATGGCAAGGTCAACATGTCAAATCAGACCCGCGACTGATGCGACGTACGCCAAGTTGCCGATCACGCCATCGCATCAGGCAGCAAAGACCGGATGACCAGACGCTTACTACGAGGCTTCAGGGGTGCGCCATGCTCCGAGCTCGAAAACGGGCACAAGAACGCCCCGTGAACGGGGCTTTTTGTTGGTCTTCGCGGCAGTCAGCGACAGGCTGCGAACGCATAGGAGGGAGAGATCTGAAACGCCTGGAACCCGCATGGATACTGGCTTCCCGGACCTCCCACTTCTTCCGGGGTCACAGTCGGGGTCACACTTGTGAGCAGCAAGGTCTGGTCCTGCCGCACGCAGGACCGTCAGACTTGGGCTGACAGTGCCCGCACGCGGTTAAGAAACCCAGCGCATCCTCTGTTCCAAAACCTCACCGACGCCGCCAAAGCTAACTTCGAAACCGTATCCGCATCGTGGTGCCCACAGAACTTGGATGTGCATCTGCGCCTTGTCCTCCAAGAGAGCAAAGGCCACGTATGGGACACGCGTAATCGCGACCTCCAGCGTCGGGATCAGTGCGCCCTGCCGAAGCAACCGTAAGCTCCCCCGTCAAGTAGACAGCCCATTCCTGGAGTCTGCGACGGTGGTCAGCCTGGGCAGGAACTTGCGCGGTGGCAGCCCGCCCAGTGCGTCGTGAGGTCGGTG
>NZ_LMDI01000068.1 GCF_001425785.1 Rhizobacter sp. Root1221
ACGACAGCGCCGGGCGCAACCAGCTGCGCTTCGTCATCTCCCCCGAAGGCCGGGTCACCGAGCACCGCTACGACACCTTCGGCAACCGGGTGTCCACGATCGCGTTCGGCGCCGCGTCCTATCCGGTGGAATCGCTCACGGCCACCGGCGTGCCACCGGAGACCCACGTGGCAGGCTGGGCTTCGTCGCAGGACCCGTCGCGCAGCCTTCGCACGGACTACACCTTCGACTTCCGCGGGCAAGTCGAACGCACGCTGTCCTATGCGCAGCTGGACACCCGGGGCAACGGCGTCATGGACCAGGGCGCCCGAAGCACGCGCTTCTTCTACGGCCCGACAGGCCTGCTGCTGACCACCATCGACCCGAACGGGAACGTCACGACACAGACCCACGATGGACTGGGCCGTGTGTTGTCGTCCACCGACGCGTTGAACCAGGTCACCCTGAGCCAGTACGACGACGCGCACTACCAGGCCTCGATCACCTTGGCGAACGGACTGGTCACCACCAGCACCTATGACCGGGCAGGCCGACTGGTGTCGGTGATGCAAAGCAGCCAGGCTTCTGCGAACCTCGGCGAAACCAGCTACGCCTACGATGCGGCGGGCAGGCTGGTGATGACCCGCGATGCCACGGGGCGGTCGCACTGGACTCTGCACGACGACGCCGGCCGCAAGGCGGGCGACATCGACAGCGACGGCACGTTGACCGAGTACGTGTACCACGCCAACAACCTGCTGGCGGCGACGATCGTGCACGCGAACCCGGTCAACGTGGGCGTGCTGACGGGCAACGGCGGCCAGCCGACCAACCCGGCGCTGTCCACCGTCCGGCCCGCCGCGAGTGACAAGGACCAGCGCAGCTGGCGCGTGTACGACAGCGCGAACCGCCTGGTGCAGACCATCGATGGCGAAGGCTTCGTCACGGCCAACGAATACGACGGCGCCTCGCGGATCATCGCCACCCGCCAACATGCCAATGCGGTGTCGGTGCCGGCCACCGGCGCAGCCCCGATCTCTGCGCCCGTGGTGCCGGTGGCCAGCGCGGCGGACCGGGTGAACCGGTCGTTCTACAACGCCGACGGCCTGCTGGTGGGCCAACTCGACGCCGAAAACTACTACACGCAGTACCGGTATGACGCGGCTGGCCGCAAGACCGCACAGACGCGGTTCGCCACACCGATGGCCGGCACGCTGACGAACGCGCTGACGCCACCCATCGTGGTGCTGGAAGGCAGCCCCATTCCCATGGTGGCCTACGTGGTGCAGCGTGCAGAAGGTGGCGCTGTGCGCGGCGTGCCATCCAACGCGGGTGACGGGTCCGTCGGCGTGTTCGACATGGCCACGTTGAAAGCCCGGCTGGAGGCGTTCAAGGCCGTCGACGAAGCGGGTGCGTTCCGTGACTTGGTTGCATTGGTGCGCTACGCTGCGCCCACCTTGAAAGCGGCCGGTTTCGATGCCGCCGCTTTGCTGCGGTCCTGGATCAGTGCGCTGCCTGCCAACTCGCCCACGCGCAACGCAGTAGCAGGGCTCGACGTGGTGCTCGCAGGCAGCAGCCCGGTCAACGGCAACAGCGCCTCGCAACTCATCCTGGGCGACTCGCTGGGCAACGCCATCTACGGCGGCGGTGGAAACGACTACATCGACGCAGGCGCAGGCGACGACAACACCATTTTCGGCGACGCGGGCGACGACACCATTGATGGTGGCGCCGGGAACGATTGGCTGAATGGCGGCCAGGGCGCCGACACCTACCTCTTTGGCTGGGGTTCGGGCAAGGACACGATCAACAACGCCGCCAGCGATCCGCTGGGCCCTACCCCCGACACCGTCTTGATGGGCGCAGGCGTGACGCCGTCCAACGTGCGGGTCACCCGGACAGCGAACGAACTCGTGCTGAGGCTTTCGGGTTCGGACGACCAACTGACCATCCTGAACTATTTCATGGATGACGGCGTCAACAACTGGAACGTCGGCACCGTGCGCTTCGCCAACGGCACCGTGTGGACCATGGCAGACGTCAAGGCGCTGGCCACGAGGGCCACGGCGCAGGACGACGCCCTGCTCGGCTATGCGTCCGACGACGCCATCGCAGGCGGCACGGGGAATGACACCATCACCGGCAAGGGCGGCGCGGACACCCTGCGCGGCGATGCCGGCGAAGACTCGCTTTCGGGAGACGACGGCGACGACGAACTGTCGGGAGGGGCTGACAGCGACACGCTCACAGGAGGTGCGGGCATCGACCTGCTGCTGGGCGGCGCAGGGGCTGACAGCCTCGTCGGCGGTATGGGCGACGACACGCTCGATGGTGGCGCGGGCAACGACACCCTGAAGGGTGGCGAAGGCTCCAACACCTACCTGTTCGGCATCGGGTCCGGCCAGGACACCATCGACAACAGCAACACGGCCTACACCGGC
>NZ_LMDI01000069.1 GCF_001425785.1 Rhizobacter sp. Root1221
GGAAGACCTGGGCGGGGTGGACCTGTCGCGCACGGTGGGCTGGTTCACGAGCGTCCACCCGGTGGCGCTGGCCGCGGGCGGGGAGCCCGGCGTGGCGCTCAAGCGGGTGAAGGAGATGCTGCGGGCGGTGCCGCGCCGCGGCCTCGGGTTCGGGTTGCTGAAACCCGCTGGTGTGCCGCGCCCGCAGGTGATCTTCAACTACCTCGGGCAGTTCGACGGCAGCTTCGAGCACGGGGCCGTGTGGCAACCCGCTGCAGAGCAGGGCGGGTCCCCGCGCGACGGGCTCGCGGCGCGCGAGCACGCGCTTTCGATCGACGGGCGCGTCCAGGGGGGCGAACTGCGCATGGACGTCACCTACAGCGCGGCGCGCCATGACCGGGCCACGGTGCAGGCGTTCGCCGACCGCTTCCGTCACGAGCTCGAGGCGCTGGTGGCCCATTGCATCGGCGCACCGGGCGGACTCACGCCGTCGGACGTTCCACTCGCGGCGCTGACCCAGGCGGACCTGGACGCATGGCCGGTGCCGGCTGCACGGGTGGCGGACGTGTACCCGCTGTCGCCGATGCAGGAAGGCCTGCTGTTCCACAGCGTCTTCGAACCGATGGGCACGGCCTATGTCAACCAGCTGCGCGTCGACATCGGTGGCCTGGACGTGGTGCGTTTCAAGGCGGCATGGCAACACGTGTTCGACACGCATGACGTGTTGAGAACTGGGTTTGTCCACGCCGGCCGGCCGCTGCAGTGGGTGGCGCGAACCGTGGCCTTGCCGTGGCAGGACCTGGCCGAGGCCGACCTCGACGCGCTCGCGCAGGCCGAGCTGCACCGGCCGTTCCACCTGGCCGAGCCGCCGCTGATGCGGTTCGCGCTGGTGCGCCTTCCCGGCGGCCGCCACCATTTCATCTGGACGCACCACCACCTGCTGCTCGACGGCTGGAGCACCTCACGCCTGATGGGCGAGGTGCTGCGCCACACCACGGGACAAGCGGCCGAGCCCGCGGCCCCGCGGTTCCGCGACCACATCGCGTGGCTGGGAGCGCAGGACCGGGCGGCGTCGCTCCGGTTCTGGTGCGACCAGGTCGGGGCGCTCGACGAACCGTCGCTGCTTGCGCCGGGGTTCGCGGCGGGGCCGCTCGCAGCGCGTGCGCTCGCGCTCGACCGCGACACCACGGCCCGCGTGGCCGCGGTGGCAGCGCGGGAACGCGTGACCGTCAACACACTGGTGCAGGGCGCGTGGGCGCTGGTGCTGTCGCAGCACCTCGGCCGTGGCACCGTGTGTTTCGGTGCAACCGTGTCGGGCCGGCCCGAGGCACTCGCGGGTGCCGACCGCATGCTCGGCCTGTTCATCAACACACTGCCGGTGTGCGTCTCGCTGCCCCCGGCGGTGGCCGCTGGCGACTGGTTGCGTGCGCTGCAGGCGAGGAACCTCGCCGCGCGCGAGCACGACCACGTGCCGCTGCACGCGATCCAGCGCGAGGCCGGGCGGGGCGGCCAGGGCTTCTTCGACAGCATCGTCGTGTTCGAGAACTACCCGGTCGACGAGACCTTGCGCCAGCAGGCGCCTGCAGGCCTTGTGTTCAATGGGCTGGTCAACCGCGAGGAAACGAACTATCCGCTGACGCTCGTCGTGCATCACGGCGACACCCTGGCCATCGAGATTCGGCACACGCTCGATGGGGTGGCCGCCGAGCGGTTGTCGGACACGATGCGTTCGCACCTGCTCGCGCTGGCGGACCGCTGCGGCGAACCGTTGGGCCAGGTCGTGGCCGATGCCGCGCCGCACCCATTCGAACAAGGTGGCCCGAGGGAACCGGCACGCCACGCGGTGATCCGCGACATCGAGGCGCAGGCGGCCGCGCGGCCGGAGGCGGCGGCGGTGGTGTACGGCGAGGAGGTGGTGACGTACGGGGCGCTGAACGCGCGGGCGAACCGGCTGGCGCACCGGCTCATCGAGGCGGGGGTGACACCCGACGAGCCGGTGGGCGTGGTGCTGTCCAGGTCGGTGGAGATGGTGGTGGCGCTGCTGGCGGTGATGAAG
>NZ_LMDI01000070.1 GCF_001425785.1 Rhizobacter sp. Root1221
ATCGAGCAGACGCTGGCGCGGATCTGGCAAGAGCTGCTGGGCGTCGAACGCCTGGGCCGCCACGACAACTTCTTCGACCTCGGCGGCCATTCGCTGCTGGTGGTGCAGATTCTCGCGCGCCTGCGCGACGAGTTCGATGTCGAGGTGCCGCTGCGCGCCGTGTTCGAGGCGCCGACGGTGAAGTTGCTCGCCGAGCAGGTGGCACTGGTGCTGCAAGCCCCTGCCGGCACCGATGAAGACGAGGCGGAGGCGCTGCTGCAGCGCGTGGCCTCGATGAGCGATGAAGAGGCTGCGGCCATGCTGTCAGCCCTGAACAATGGAGAAAGCACTGTTGGATAACGCTGCCCTGTCGAAAGAAAAGCAGGAGCTGCTGCGGCGGCTGCTGGCCCAGAAGGCCGAGAAGGCCCGGAACGCGCAAATGCCGAACGGCAGCGCCGGCCGCATCCTGCCGGTGCCCCGCGCCGACAGCGGCCAGGCCTTGCCGCTGTCGCTCGGCCAGCAGCGGCTGTGGTTCATCGACCAGCTGGAAGGCCAGGGCATTGGCGAACCGTCGGCGTATCACATCTTCGGCGCGGTGCGCCTGCACGGCGAACTGGACGAGACGGCGCTCCAGTGCGCGCTCGGCACGATCGTGGCGCGGCACGAGGTGCTGAGGACGCGCTTCGAGCCGGGGGCCGGACAGGCGAAGCAAGTCATTGCGGCCGAGCTGCCGTTCGATCTGGGCCGCACGGACGTCGGCCTGGAATCACAGGTGCCATCGCTGGCGCGCGCCGAAGCGCAGCGGCCCTTCGACCTGGCGCATGGCCCGCTGATCCGCGGCCGGCTGCTGAGGCTCGGTGGCCAGGAGCATGTGCTGCTGGTCAGCATGCACCACATCGTGTCCGACGGATGGTCGGTCGGCGTGCTGATCCAGGAACTGCAGGTCTTGTATGCGGCCTTCAGCGCAGGCAAGCCGAATCCATTGCCGCCGCTCGCGCTGCAGTATGCCGACTACGCCGCCTGGCAGACTCAACGCCTGCAAGGCCAAGCGCTGCAAGGCGAGCTGGCTTTCTGGAAAGCGCATCTGCAAGGCGCACCGGCCTTGCTGGACCTGCCCACCGACCGTCCGCGGCCTGCAGTGCAAAGCCACCGTGGCGACAGCGTCAAGCTCGTGCTCGATGAAGCGCTGGTTCGCCAGCTGAAAGCGTTCACGCGCAAGCACGACGCCACGCTGCACATGGTGCTGTACGCGGCGTGGACGGTGCTGCTGTCGCGGCTGAGCGGGCAGGACGACGTGGTGGTGGGCACGCCGGTGGCGAACCGGCTGCGCACGGAGGTGGAGCCGCTGATCGGTTTCTTCGTCAACACGCTGGCGCTGCGGCTGCAGGTGTGGGCCGACGAGGACGTGGCCTCGCTGCTGGCGCGCGTGAAGGCGCAGACGCTGGCCGCCTACGGCCATCAGGAGCTGCCGTTCGAGCAGGTGGTGGAGGCCTTGAACCCGCCACGCAGCTTGGCGCACGGCCCGGTGTTCCAGAACATGTTCGTGCTGCAGACCCGGCCGCGCGGCCGCTGGCAGCTGCCGGGGCTGGAGATGCAGGCGCTGGAGCTGCCGCAGCAAACCGCGCAGTTCGACCTGACGCTCGCGCTGGAAGAGCAGGGCGACCGCATCGAGGGCACGCTGAACTACGCGACCGACCTGTTCGAGCCGGCGACCGTAGCGCGCTGGGCGGGGCATCTCGAGGCCTTGCTGCAGGCGATGGTGCATGACGACACGCAAGCCGTGGGTGCGCTGCCGCTGATGCGGGAAGACGAGCGGTGGCGTGTGCTGCAGTCGTTCAACGAGGCGGGCGAGGCGTATCCGGCGGAGCAGCTGGTGCATGGGTTGATCGAAGCGCAGGCGGTGCGCAGCCCGGATGCGGTGGCAGTGACCGATGCCGGGCGCAGCATCAGCTACGCCGAGCTGAACGCGCGAGCCAACCAGCTGGCGCGCACGCTGCGG
>NZ_LMDI01000071.1 GCF_001425785.1 Rhizobacter sp. Root1221
CAGATCGTGTACGAGTACGACGCGGCGGGCCAGGTCATCAAGGTCACGGACCGGTCGCTGAACCAGGTCACCGAGTTCGCCTACGACCTGGCCGGGCGCCACGTGCGCGAGCGCACCACCCAGGCCAGCAAGGTGACAGGACAACATGCTGGCCTACGACAACGTGGGCCGCCTGCGCCACGTGGGCGACGGCCGCATGAGCATCGACATCGCCTACGACAAGGCCGGCAACCGCACGCAGCTGCGCACGCACGCCAACGTGCCCAACCTCGGCAGCGCCGGTGAAGTGTCGAAGGACAGCGACCACCGCTTCACCTACGACAACATGAACCGCCCGAGGGAGCCGGGGTCAAGTCTTGCGTCTTGCCTGACCCTTCAAAAACCCCGCCATACCGCGGCATTCTCAAACCAGTCCATCAGGCTCATCGCGGCGCCACCGTCCGCAGGAGCGGCGTGCGAACAGTATTGGGTCAAGTCTTGCGTCTTGCCTGACCCATCAAAACTCCCGACATACCAGGCAATTCTGAAGGCAGGTACACACCGCCCCTGCGGATGGTGGCGCCGCGATGAGCCTGGTGGTGCGCACGGCCGGTTCCAACGATGCGTGGACCACCCACCATCCCGGGCACCCCGCAGCGGCACCGCACCGGGCCAGACCTGAAGCGGCCTCCTGGGCCGCTGCCACCTACCCCCGCGGATCAGCGGCCAGGCAACATGGCCACGAGCCTCTCGGCCGCCTCATCCATCGATTTGGCCAACCCGGGGTCCTCCGCCATGCGGGCCTGCACGTGGGCAACCAATTCGTAGAACTTGGGATCGTTGATCAACGCTTCACCCAGTTCGAACAGCAGCACCGATTCGATGAAGACACCGAACACCTTGCGCTTGCGGTCCGGGTCGGCCGGGTCGATGAAACGGATGCGCCGAAACACCAATGACGGCAGGTCGCCGGCCTGAGGTGCAGGCGCGCNGTTCGTAGAACTTGGGATCGTTGATCAACGCTTCACCCAGTTCGAACAGCAGCACCGATTCGATGAAGACACCGAACACCTTGCGCTTGCGGTCCGGGTCGGCCGGGTCGATGAAACGGATGCGCCGAAACACCAATGACGGCAGGTCGCCGGCCTGAGGTGCAGGCGCGCCCCGGTCGCCTTGGACGACCGCCCGCGTGCGGGCCGTTGGCGCCGCCCGCATGGTCTCCAGTTGCATGCGAATGAAGGCCGCCACATCGGCAGCCCCGTTGATCGATGTCATGCAGGACTAACCTTCAGTGGAACGATCCGTTCCGGTAGTTCGACAGCAGCACGTGAGAGGCGTCGGCGTCCGTGCCCTCTGCCGGCACGGCTGCGGCCGACTGCTCGGCATTCGAGCGAACGAGCGCCTCGATCCGGTCGATCACCATCTGGATGTCGCCGTTGAGCGGCGCGTTGTCGGTGTTGAGCGCCTGGCCGGCGCGGAACCGGGTGATCGCATCGGCGAATCGGTCCTCCGCCAGCGCCGCGAAACCGAACACGAACT
>NZ_LMDI01000072.1 GCF_001425785.1 Rhizobacter sp. Root1221
TCGACCTGCGCGCGCTGCTCAGCGGCTTCTGATCTCCCCCCGCCTCATCCCACCCATCCTCTTGTGAGAACCACCATGCAAACCACCCTGACCATCAAGGACCTCTCGGCCGCCCACGAACTCGACGGCACGGCCATGACCGCCGTGCGCGGCGGCCAAGGCGACCAAGCCAACGGAACGAGCCAGATGAACGTCCAGAACATGGCGGCCCTGGCCAACGTCGGCAACGCCTCGGTGTTCGGCGGCCCGGCCACCATCCAGTCGGACAACACGTTCACCCAATCGGCCAGCAACCACAGCTACGCCGACAACTTCAAGGGGCTCAGCATCGACCTTGGCCCGTCCTTGGTCCGCGCCATCCCGGTGTGATCACACCGGTGCCCGCCACGGACCGGGGGGGCGATCAACGCTCCTCCGGCCGGGCTCTCCAGATCAACGACCCCGGATCCCGGTCAGCATCTCTGCGGCCCGATCGCGGGGTTTTCCCATGTCTCGCAGATGCCGGCGATGCCCATCGACACGTCGCCCGCGCGCCCCGGCGCGTTTGAAGCTGGGTGCGACGCAACGGCTCCGGCGTAGCGAAGAACGGCAGTAGGCCGAGGGCGCCGGCTCAATGGACTCGATCCTTGCGCGTACCCCAAAGGTGTCCTGGAGCTGCTGCCTACGCAGTCGAACTCTCGCATCGGCGGGCTATTGCCGCACCGCTGGACCGCCTGACTGCCGGGGGCAGGCCATCTATAGCTCGGCGTCGTGCACCGGGCGCTCAAGTGCCGCAGAGAGACGTGCGCAAAGCTCTGCGAGCCAGCGCTCCCAACGCTCTTGCTCCATCTGCCCTTCGAAAACGACGCCCCCAGGCTCGACCGAGGCCCACACATGCGTGGCATCCTGTTCTGTGCCGAACCAGCGGGGAAGGTCCACGGCCCCGATCCAACCGGGCATTGACTCGTAGACCTTCAACATCGCCTCCCACGCCTCCTGAGGCTGGTCGTGCCGAACGTTCAAGGTGACTCTGTAGTTCATCCGCCATTCTTGCTCATGCCGGATAAACCCGGTCGAGTTCGACGCCGAGAACGAAGACGAGTGGGCGCTAGGCACTCTCGGCGCCTTCAATGACATCGACATTGCTCGAACGCATCTCGTCGCACCGAGCGAGACTCGAACGTCAGGCGTGCAGCCTGCAAACGTGGGAAGGGATGTGACCGTCCCCCTGCCTCTCACCGACAGCGCTACCTTGAGGTGAGGCCGCCGAACAGCGTTGGGAAGTGCGTCGACCGCACGGCTTCGCGACGCATGCACTCCGCATCGGCTGAAGAAAAACGACTCCGCCTCGAAGGCGCTTGCCTTGCCGCGGCAAGGCAAAGACCAAGTGTCGTGACAGGTCCAACAGATCGATCGCGCGCTGTTGGGCCGCACCC
>NZ_LMDI01000073.1 GCF_001425785.1 Rhizobacter sp. Root1221
TGCGCAAACTGAATGGCACTCGTATAGTCCGCCGCCAATTTTTTGCTACAGATCCGTTACCAATGGACGCATTCGAGTGGGTCCAGGCGACCGGAATGGGCGCAATGCGGACTCGCTGCCACCCCGCGTTCGCCCCGCGCGGGCCCGGTTTTCCCGCGCAAAAGGCAAAAAGCCCCCTGGCTTTCACCAGGGGGCTTCGCGTGACCAGCGGTCCGCGGCCTATTTCAGCGCGGCCGACGGGATCTCGACGGTATAGGCATCCACGTCCAGGTCGCTTGCCCCAGCTGGCGTTGTCCACCATGAAACACCAGTACCGGCCATCGGCTGACGGGGAACCCTGATCTACGTCGCCGCGTTCGACGCCGCCGGCAACAAGACCCGCATCCAGACCACGGTCACCGCCGCGTCGGGGACGCCCCCGCACCGGCACCCACGCCAGCACCAGCACCAGCGACCGCAGCCGGACTGAGCCCCGCATGCAAGGCGTTCTATGCCAACAGCTTTTCGCTGGCCAAGCCTGCGAAGGGCGCGTCACGGCCGAGCCCACCTTCAAGACCTGCCTGGTGCGTGGCACCGATCACGGTCGCCGACAGCACGCGCCAGCTGGTGTACTCGAACAATGGCTACTGGCACTCAGCGGCGTCGAACGCGGCCAGGAGGGCCTTGTGGATCGCTTCCTCTTCCGCAGCAGCGGCCTCGGAGAGCGTGGCCGCCAAACCCTGCGCGTCGGAGGAGGCTGCACCGCCTCCCCCGCAAGCAGCCAGCGCCACCAGCAGGACGCTTTCAAAGGCGGCCATCAGGGCCAACCGGGAATCCAGTTTCGTCTCCGCACTCCGTCGATCCGATCATTCACAGGAACCATTCGCCCACCGTGCAGCCAAGGTAGCGGCATTGACGGGGAACCGACGGGCGCAGGCCCTGGTCGACGGCCGCGAGGCAACCTCTGGCCTCTGCACGGTCCCGGCGGGTACTGCTCGGCTCGGAGGATAGAGGTGCGCCACGGGCAAGCCGTAACGGAACCGGCCTGATCTGTAACGGAGGGGCCCGGCGCAGGCTGCAGGCACCACCGACAAGCGGCCCCAGTTGCCCCTTGCCTTGGCACGTCGCTACCGCACCACGCGGAAAAGCGCCCTCCAGGCGGACCGAAGGGGGCTTGCGTTCGGACACACCAGAGCGCGCCATGTGGCGCTCCAAAAAGGAAAGGCCCCGCGATGCGGGGCCTTTGAGCGTCAGGAGGGGCGGCAAGCGCCCGTTCCGTGTCGGCTTCTTACTTCACGGCGTCAGCCGGGATTTCGATCATGTAGGCATCGACGTCCGTGTCCGAG
>NZ_LMDI01000074.1 GCF_001425785.1 Rhizobacter sp. Root1221
GTGAGGCTGTCGTCGCGGTCGGTGGCATCGAGTGCGCGGGCCTTGATGGTGGCCAGATCCCAGGTGGTGCCGTCGGCGAAGCGGATCTGTTCGATGCGTTGGCCGCTGGTGACGTCCGAGCTGAAGAATGCGTAGACTTCGAGGCGGTCGGCCGTGCCGAGGATCGTCAGGAACAGACTGTCGCCGGTGCGCAGCAGCTGGATGTCGCCTGGGACGATGCCTGCAGCGAGTTGCACCTGGTCGAGCTTGCCCACCGTCGTGTCGTTGGAGAAGATTCGGTCCGACCCGTGGCCGCGGCCGAACATGTAGGTGTCGTTGCCCGCACCGCCGTCCAGCGAATCATTGCCTGCGCCACCGTCGAGCGTGTCGTTGCCAGCAGGTGTCTTCGCCGTCGCCGCCGTCGATCGTGTCATTGCCGCCGCCGCCGCTGAGGCTGTCATTGCCGAGGGCGCCCTGGACGGTGTCGGCCGAGTTGTAGCCGGTGAGGCTGTCGTCGCGGTCGGTGGCATCGAGTGCGCGGGCCTTGATGGCGGCCAGGTCCCAGGTGGTGCCGTCGGCGAAGCGGATCTGTTCGATGCGTTGGTTGCCGGTCACGTCCGAGCCGAAGAAGGCGTTGACGTCCAGCCGGTCGCCCGCGCCGACGATGACCACGCTGAGGACGTCGTTGCTGCGAATCAACTGGATGTCGGCGGGGGTGATGCCCGCGCCGAGCTGGACGACGTCCAGCTTGCCCGCGGTCGTGTCGTACGCCGAAATGAAGTCGACGCCGGACCCTCGTCCGAAGAGGTAGGTGTCGCTGCCGGCGCCGCCGTCGAGCGTATCGTTCCCTGCACCACCGTCGAGGGTGTCGTCACCTGCGTTGCCACTGAGGGAGTCCATGCCGGCCCCGCCCACGTGGTTGTCGTTGCCGTCACCGCCGGACAGGGTGTCGTCGCCGTCGCCGCCGTCGATCGTGTCATTGCCGCCGCCGCCGCTGAGGCTGTCATTGCCGAGGGCGCCCTGGATGGTGTCGGCCGAGCTGTAGCCGGTGAGGCTGTCATCGCCGTCGGTGGCATCGAGTGCGCGGGCCTTGATGGTGGCCAGATCCCAGGTGGTGCCGTCGTCGAAGCGGATTTGTTCCAGGCGGTAGTTGCCGGTCACGTCCGAGCCGAAGAAAGCGTTGACGTCCAGCCGGTCGCCCG
>NZ_LMDI01000075.1 GCF_001425785.1 Rhizobacter sp. Root1221
GCGCAGCCTGGCCCAGCGCTCGGCCAACGCCGCCAAGGAGATCAAGGGCCTGATCAACGCGTCGGTCGAGAAGGTCGAGTCGGGTTCCCGCCTCGTGGCCGACGCCGGCCAGACGATGAACGAGATCGTCGGCAGCGTCCAGCGTGTGACGGACATCATCGGCGAGATCACCGCCGCGTCGTCCGAGCAGTCCGACGGCATCGGCCAGGTCAACACGGCGGTGACCCAGCTCGACCAGATGACACAGCAGAACGCCGCGCTCGTCGAGGAATCGGCCGCCGCCGCCGAGAGCCTGAAAGACCAGGCCCACCGCCTGGCCGAAGTGGTGTCGGTGTTCAAGCTCTGAACCCACGTGCAGGGACGCCGAATTGCCTGGACCGGACTGCGGGGCCAAGCGAATCAATGGCTGCCCTGCCTATTCCGGAGAGGCAGACCAGCGAACTCACGGAAATGCCTGGACTTCCCGCCCCGACATGCGAATAGCGCAGGACTTCCTCGCAGCATGCCCGTTTCCGGTATCGGATGCGCCGGTCTTGTACGCGGGTGTCCCGAATCGACCCAATGCAGCCCTTCGCCTCCGGCAACATGCTGCCGAAAAGCAGCCGCTGCTCGCTCTACCATAGCCAGTCGGGGCCAAGCCATCGGATGGCTCAGGAGTCATTCTCCCAGGGCATAGGTTGCGCTTGAGAATGACATCGAACTGCGAAGCACCGCGGTCTCGATTGGCACTGGCCGACCCCATTCGATAGACCCGAAATGAGCACATTCGATGTCAACAAATCCAGTCACGCGATCCATCACGCTTCCACGCCGCGGTGCAGCCAATCAGACGATTACAACTGGTGGGAATCTGCTTTTCGTCGGGGCCAATGGCTCAGGCAAGACTCGCCTTGGAACTTGGCTTGACATGAGCTCGCCTGATCATGCCCGGGTGTTCAGAATCTCTGCGCAGAAGTCGTTGACTATGCCTGACACGACGACGCCGACTTCTATCGATCTCGCGGAGCAGGATCTGATCTTTGGCCACCCCACCGGGCGACAAAACAAGAACCATCGATGGCGGGACAAGCCCGCCACGTTTTTCCTGAACGACTTCCAGAAGCTGATGGTGTTTCTGTTCTCGGACGAGACGGAGGAGAACGCCAAATTTAAGATCGCCCAGCGCCAATCAGCCACGAAGCTCGAGCCGCCGCTGACTAGGATGGACAAGGTGAAGCGGGTATGGGAACGGATCCTCCCTCACCGCGAACTCGTGGTCGGCGGTCTACGGATCCAGACCCAGGTTCGCGGTGACACGAGCAAAATCTACAACTCGTCTGAGATGAGCGATGGCGAACGCGTCATCTTCTATCTCATCGGCCAGTGTCTTGCCGCGCCCCAAGACGCCATCATCGTCATCGACGAGCCTGAATTGCACCTGCATAAGTCGGTGCAAGCCCCGCTGTGGGCGGAGGTTGAGAGACTTCGCCCCGATTGTCTGTTCGTGTATCTGACTCACGATGTCGACTTCGCCGTAGCCCAAGAGGGCGCGCAGCGCGTCTGGCTCAAGTCTTTCGATGGAACATCTTGGGATTGGGAACTCATCGAGGACAAAGACGACCTCCCGGATGACCTTTTGATTGAAGTGCTCGGCAGTCGAAAGCCCGTTGTCTTCGTCGAGGGCGTGAACGGCAGTCACGACGTCTCGCTCTACCGAGAGATACTCACCGGCTTCCTGGTCATCCCTCGCGGGAGCTGTGACCAGGTTATCCAAGCTGTTCGAGCTTTGCGTTCGAATACTCAGCTCCACCACCTGCAGGTCTACGGCCTCATTGATCGTGACCGGCGCACAGCGCTAGAAATCGCAGCGCTGCAAACCGACAACATCTACACACTGGACGTTGCGGAGGTCGAAAGCCTCTTCTGCACAGAGGAGGTTCTGGCACTCGTCAGCGCCCGCTTGGCTCGCGACACCAGAGCCGATTTCAACCAGGCCGTCACGCAGGTCTTCAAGCAGTTGAAAACCGAACTCGACACCCAGGTCTCTCTGCGGGTCATCGCGGAAGTAAAGTTCAAGCTCAATTGCTTCGATGCTTCGGCCCGTGGAGTGCCCGCCCTCTCCACCGCCTTGCAACAACTGACCCAGGACATCGACATTTCTGCCCTGTACGCGCAGTTCGATGGGGAATTTCAGACTGCGATCAACGCGACAGACTACCGAGGATTGCTGCGCCTCTACAACCGCAAGTCGCTGCCAAATCAGATCGGAAGCGCATTGGGACTGAAGGCGGGAGAACTCGTCGAGTTCGTGGTTCGCCTCGCTAGAACTGATGCACGCATCGCTGTCATCGCGGCCATTAAGCCGTACCTCGGCCCCTTTTCACCACTCGTGGCTTGAACCAAAGCAGAGGCGGAGGTTCGACATCCGAGGAATCTGCCCGGCGCCGGATTGCTTCCAGCGCTCGTAGCTATTACGAGAAGCGTACCCAGATACGCCGATCCGAAAGGCACCCTGGCGCTGACGTTCGCTTGTGGCCGTGACCGGCGCCGGCGCATGTCACCTGACCGGCGTCGTCAAGTCGAATGACAAGTTCCGGGCGGCGAGTTCGGGGAAACGGTCGTCAAGTCGCGACCCCGAGCCGCCGTTCGGGCATGTAAGGGCCGGACGGCCGCCGGCACACCCGGAAGGAGGCTTCAGTCTGTCCGATGGCGCTCCGCGCCGCCGTGCTGCGCCGGGCAGTCAGTTCGACAAGGGCGCTTCTCGCCCAGCCAGCACGGGCTGGGCAGAACAAGGCCTTACGCCAGTATTTGCCGCACGTTCTTTTGGTCCAGGGTCCATACGCGTCCGCTCGGAAGTGCGCCGCAAGCCCGCATGCCGTTTCCTCGCGCCGATGCCGCTGCAGCGCCGCAGCGCACTCCTGCAAGAGCTGCGACCCGCCACTTCGCTCGAGACCCTCTTCCCGACGTTGCGCTTCGGCCGCGCAACGCCTTGGTCTATGCTGCAACGCGCGGCCCGAGCATCAATCCGTGACGGCGGCCTCGGCGCAAACGTAAGCCGTCTCAAACTCGATACTCCATCATGTCGAATTCTTATCGCTACAACATGAGCTTCGAGGCAGAAGTCCGACGTGTGGCCGAGGCAGTCTGGAGACTTGAGCCAGGAACATGCCAACCGTCTCACTACCCGAACGACCCTGTTGTTCGTGAGATCGACGGAATTGCGCGGCTGCGAGACGTTACGCACTTGATCATGGCTACGACGAGCACAAAGCTCGACAAGGCCCGAGACGACGTCCGAAAGCTGCTAGCTGCAGAATCCATAGAACGGACGCACTCACCTGCAGTCTCCAAATGGCTGATTACTGAACACCAGCTTGATGCGCAACACGTTGAAATGGCTCGAAAGAGCAATGTGATTGCTCTAACGCTTGAGCAGTTTCAGCGTCGTTTTTTTGACAGCGGCAAGTATCTCTCGCTCAGAGATCGATGGGCCTTTGGCTCCGCCCGTGACCCCCAGACCGATTCGGTGAGCATTGCGGACAACGCCTACATTTTGTTGCCGATAACTGTAGTCTCAGACTCAAGGACTCAATCGCCGTTCAGGTCGGCCCAAACAATCTCGTTGCACCAACTGGTTCTTCGAATCGCCGAGGGAGGAACTGTCGTTCTGAAGGCCCCCTTTGGCTCGGGAAAGAGCCTAACGACGCGCGAACTCTTCAAGCGTCTTTCAAAGATGCACCGAGACGATCCAAGTTCGCCCATTCCCCTCACTCTCAACCTTCGCGATCACTGGGGCGAAGACTACAGTGACGAGATCCTTGACAGGCACGCCAGAAGCATTGGCTATACGCCGAGAGAGGACGTAGTGGTTGCGTGGCGAGCTGGGATGTGCTGCCTTCTACTCGACGGTTTTGATGAAGTGGCATCGCAGACCGTCGTCAAGACAGATAACAAAAACTTCATGCGGGACGCGCGCCGCCGCGCTCTTCAAGGCGTACGGGACTTCACGCAAAGGGCCCCGGCTGGGGTAGGCATCTTTGTCTGCGGTCGCGACCATTATTTTGACAGCGACTCCGAGTTATCGACCTCATTAGGTACCGGTTTGCGGCCCTGTCTGACTGTAAACCTTGAGGAGTTTTCGGACGATGACGCCAACGATTTTCTAAGAAGGAACGGCATAACTTCACGACTCCCCGACTGGCTGCCGCGCAAGCCGCTGATCTTGGCGTATCTGATTCGACAGAACCTTTTTTCTGAAATCCTTGCCATTGAGTCATCGCGAGGATTTGGGCATGCCTGGGACGAGTTCTTGACGCGAATTTGCGAGAGAGAGTCGCAACTCGAGAATTCATCGATGGATCCAGCGACCATTCGCGCAGTGCTCGAGAGACTCGCCGAGTCTGTTAGATCGAAAAGTTCCGGAACCGGCCCCGTCACTGGCGTCGATCTTGCGGAAGCATATTTCGCAGAAACCGGGCAGGCGGCGGGCGAAGGTGTGCTTGCCCAACTCCAGCGGTTGCCCGGCCTGACTCATCGAGATGGTGAGCCCGGCAATCGTTCTTTCGTAGATTTTGACATGCTGGGCGCACTGCAGGGAGGCGCATTCGCCCGCCGAGCGCTGACGGCATTCCAGGGATTTCTCCCAGTCCCGTTGGCCGAATTTAGCGATAAGGCAGTCTCAATGTCCACGCATGTTCTTTCGAAGAGTGGTGCAACGCCAGAGACACTAATAGGAGTGGCTGAACAGCTCGCCGTAAAGACTATGCGCGATAGCGCTGGGGCGCAGCTCCTTGCAGACTGCGTCGCCGTCGCCGTGCGCATGGCTATCGATTTAGAGTACGAAGAGATCGACTTCCGTGGACTCTTGGTGAATGCCGGAACATTCGGTCGCCTTCCGCTCGACGAGATCCGCATCAAGCGCCTTTCGCTCGCGAATTCGATCGTTCATGAACTTGCCTTCGGGTCGTTAGACGGTGCCGACGGTGTTCGCTTCGCTTCTTGCCTTATCTCTAAGGTATGTGGGATCACTGAAAGGGCGGGACTTCCTGCGGGACTGATAGACGACGACACCGAGATTGAGGCGTATGACAGCATGGCGACGAACAACGCTGTTTTGAGGTCGGATCTTCCAGCCAACCTCAAGGCACTAGTGACCGTACTTCGAAAGCTGTATCGACAACCTGGCTCGGGTCGAAAAATTAGTTCGTTCGGACGAGGTATCACCAAACCCGAGGTCGCACGTCTGGTTGAACCAGTGCTAGAGCTCCTGCAGCAACACCGGTTCATCACCGTATTTAACTCGGTCGTCCATCCGATCCGCAAACAATCTCCGCGAGTCGACAAGATCCTAATGGCCCCCAACCTATCGGACGACGAATTAATAAAGGCCGTGCGATCACTCGGGTAGAGGACGGTACCCGTCGCTCAACGGGTCCCACTTCGGCAGGAAGCGCCAGTTCTCCCGGACGGCTGCTGGTACATCTTCGACGAGCGGCCGCTTTCGGCGCTGCTCGCGAAGGACTCCTTCTGGCCGAGTGCCGATTGCCGGGAATGGCCGATTTCGAGAAGGCAAACTTGCGTCTGGTACCGGCTGCGGCGAGCGGGCGTTGAGGTTCACGAAAAACGACTGAACGTCCGTAGTCCAGCGCTTTCTGCGAATCGAGTCCAGCGAATTTCGGGAAATTCCAGCGCTTTCGGTTCTCTCTCACCACGGCCCGGCCCCTGGGCCGGCCGGATCAGGCGGGCTGCAGGCGCGGCCAGCGCAGGCGCAAGCGCCCGGCCGGCGCCTCGACCCACCGGTAGAACAGCAAGGCGGCCAGGTTGCTCAGCAACCACGCGCCCAGCATCGACCCCAAGGCCACCCCCGGGTGGTCGGCGTCTTTCTGCTCGAACAGCGCGTTGACGAGCAGGCAGATCGGGAAGTGCACCAGGAACAGCGCGTAGGAGTGGGTGCCGAGGTGGCCCACCAGCGCCCCGAGGCGGCCCGGCGCCAGCAGCGGGCGGCCGCCCTCGTGCCGCCACTGCAGCAGCGCCAGCACCAGCGCGGTCACCAGGGCCAGCGCGATGCGGCCCCGGAAATCACAGGCCAGCGCGGCCAGCACCGACAGGCTCAGCACCAACAGCCAGCGGCCGCGGGCGCGGCTCGGGCTCAGCCAGTGCACCAGTGCACCCAGGCCGTAGGCGCCAAAAAAGTACGGCGCCCAGTTGTCGAGCCCATCGTCGAGGTTGAAGACCCACAGGGATGCGAGCGTGACGGCCAGCACCAGCGCGGGTGCCATCGCACGTGCCCGCGGCATTCCGCGTGCACACCACAGCAGCCCCAGCAGCAGCGCAAACAGCTGCAGGTCGATCGCCACGTACCAGGCCCCCACCGTCAGCGCCTCGTGGCCCAGCACCCCGTGCAGCAGCAAGGCATGTGACAGCAGTTGGGCCAGGTTGACCGAGGCCGGCACGAGATCGGGCAACCAGGGCGCCACCAGCGCCGAACAGGCGAGCGTCAACAGCACCGCCGCGAAAAATGGCACCGCCAGCCGCAGGTAGCGGCGCCCCAGCAGGCGGCCCAGCTGCGGCAGCGTGCCGTTCAGTGGCTCGCGCTGCGGCGCCAGGCCACGTGCGCAGAGAAACCCGCCTACCACGAGGAACACCTGCACGCCCATGCGCCCATAGTGGTACAGCGCGGCCATGAGGCCGGGCAGGAAGTCCTGCACGGTCTCGGCGACGGGGCCGTAGGCGGACAGGTGGTGCCAGACGATGACCTGGGCGGCGAGCGCCTTCAGGACATCGAGGTGCAGCATTCGGGAAGACGGGGCAGGCATGGGCACACGCGCCGGACCGGGATGGGCGGGCGCAGACAACAGTGGGCAGGGGGAGCCGGTGGGGCGCGAGCGGCGGACCGGCAGCGAGCAGATCCCCCGATTGTAGCCGGTCGCCCCCCGCCGCAGATCAGGCCGTCACGGCCACGGCCTGCCCGGCCGCGCGGACGGCCCCCGCGTCGCCCACGGCTTTCAGCAGGCCCGACAGGCCCAGCACGGTGAGCATCGCCGGCTGTCCACCGGCCGTGCCGGCCAGCAACTGCAGCGGAGCACCATCCACCGGCGACTGCCACGGCTGGAGCGACACCACCGGTACACCCAGCACGTCACCCAGCGCGTCCACCCGCACGGCGAAGTGTTTCCCGCCGGCCGCCCGGCACACGAGCAGCGGGCCCTCGCGGCGGGCGGCGGCGTGGCCCGACTGCCAGGCCGCCAGGTCGACCACGGCGATCATCTGGTCCTGCCAGGACACCAGCCCGAGCACGTGCGGGCGGGCATTTGGCAGCGGCGTGACGTGCCGCCCCACCAGCGCCTGCGCCACGGCCTCGGCCGGCAGGCCGAACCAGCCGCCGTCCACCACGAAGCTGGCGATGTCCGCGGTGTCGTGTGCGGCGCCGCCGTTGACGGAGCGAACCTCGAAGCGGGCCAGCTCCGGCGGGACCACCGCCTGGCGGTCGCCGAGCCGCATCAACATCGCCACCACGAGGTCGTCGGGCCGGCAGTCGCCGCTGGTGCGGTACTCGCGGTAGCCACCGCTGTGGCCCACACCCACTGCGTAGTGGGTGCCATCGATCTCGATCACATCGTGCGCAGAACCGCCCCGGGGCAGCTCCAGCAGGGCCGGCGGCACGGGCGCCGTGCCGCCCACCTCGAAGCGCGGGTCGGTGCTGGCCACCACCCGGCCCTGGCGGTCGAGCAGCAGGCCGATCGACCCGGGCGTGCCAGGCATGGCGTCGTGAAGCATGGCGGCAAACTGGCTCGCCCCGTCGAACACCACGGCCACGCCGCCCCCCTGCAGCGCGGCGCTGTACGTCAGGGTCGGGACGCCGCCGCTCAATGCCGACGGCGCGTGCGGCGTCACGTGGTAGGCCTGGGGATCGCGCAGCGCCAGTGTGCTGCGCACGAGGTCGCTGTCGAGCGCCTGGCCCACGCAGTCGGCGCGGGCCGGGTCTGACACGGCCACGACACGGCCCTGGGTGTCGAACAGCACGAGCAGCGAGTACACCGTGTACAGGCCGTTGATGTGGGCCAGCACGTCACCGGCCCGGGGCCCCTGGGCCGGGTCGGACAGCGCCTGCTGCAGGTCGCCGCTCAAGGCCCACCACCGGCAGTCGTTGGCCCGCTCGTACAGGTTGCGGTCCACGATCTCGATGGCCAGGCCGGCCTGGAAGCGGGCGTGTTCGAGGATCGACGACAGCGCCGTGGTGTGCAGCCGGGAAATCGCATCCCGGATCACCACGCGGATGCGGTCCCCGGTGGCACTCACCTCCTTCAGGAGTGCGGCGGCCAGGGCGTTGCCCCCCTGCCCCGCCGACCCACGGCCGAGCTGCAGCTTGCCATTCCAGACCGACTGCGCCAGCGTGCGCTGGATGCCCTCGGCCTGCAGCGGGATGCCACGCAGTTCCTCGTCGAAGATGTCGCGCGTGTCGAGCGTGTGGGCGAGTGCGCCGTGTGACCCGGTGGCGGCCAGGCCCGGATCGGCAAAGGCGATGTCCGCGGGCACCACGGCCAGGCCTTCCCAACCGGGACCGCCGTAACCCTGGAACCCGGTCGCTGGCGCGCGGGCAGCCAGGTAGTCGCGCCCGGCGAGGCGCACGAGGTTTCCGCCTGCCCGCGCCCGGGGCACCGGCAGGCCCACCGGGAGTTGCCAGGGGTCGGAACTTGCCGTCACCCGGCCGCTGGCATCGAGCAATGCCACCACCGTGCCATCACCGTCGTGCGACAGGCGCTCGAAGAGGCGCACCATCTCGTCGTCGAAACGGAACGACAGGCACAAGACACCGGCCGCCCGGCCGTCGGCGCCGGGAATCGCGGCCGCGTAGAGCAGCCCGCGCCGGCCATCCCGCAGGTCGCTCGGGCCGAACCGCTCCACGTACGGAACACCGGGGCGCAGCGCGTCGGCTACCCACGGTTCAGGGCAGCGGGCGCATGCGGCCGTGCCATCGAGCCGCGCCAGCACCCGGCCGGACGGGTCGAGCACCACGACGTCGTCATACACCGAGTACTTGGCCACGTAGGCTGCGAACCGCGCCTCGAGGGCGGTGCGGTCGGCGCCGGCCGGGTTGGCCACCAGGCTGCGCACCGCGGTGTCGGTGGACAGGAAACCCACGTCGGCCGTGCGCTCGAACAGGTTGCGCACGAGCACGTCGATGGCGACCTGGGCGGTGCCGTGCAACCGGTGTGTCACGTCGCGCAGCTGCTGGCGGGCCAGGCTGTCGAGCAGCACGTGGCTCAGGGTCTGGAAGCTCTCGCGCGTCTGGGCGATCTCGGCCATCGTGCCGCTCATCTGCCCGAGCAGTGCCAACGTGTCCCAGGTGCCGTGCAGGCGCAGCAGCGTCTCGCGGTACTCGTCCACCAGCGCCATGCGGGCGACCAGCGGGGCCACCGCCGGATCGAACGGCACGCCTTTGCGCCAGACCTTGTCCATCGGCCACTCCTTGCTGGAAGCGATCCCAGGTTGAAAAGCGAAAACCCCGCAGCGGCGAAGCGCGCGGGGTGGGAAGCCCGGGCGGCCGCACGGCTCCTGAAGCGTTTTCGGCCACAACCGTCAGGTCATGAGGCCCCGGCGCTGCGATGTGCCCAGCCAGTCGTGCGTTTTTCCACCACGGCAAAGAGTTCGTACATCGCCATGGCCATCGCGCCCACCACGACCAGGCCGGCGAACGCGAGGCCCATCTGCATCGAGGAGCCGGCCGAAATCAGCAGGTAGCCGATGCCCTCGTTGGCCGCGGTCATCTCCGACACCGTGGTGCCGACGAAGGCCAGCGTGATCGCGACCTTCAGCGACGCGTAGAAGTACGGCATCGAGCGCGGCAGGCCCACCTTCACCAGCACGTCCCAGCGCTTGGCGCCGAGCACCCGCAGCACGTCCTCCAGCTCGGGTTCGAGCGTGGCGAGGCCGGTGGCGATGTTGACCGTGATGGGGAAGAACGAAATCAGGAAGGCCGTCAGCACGGCCGGGCCCACCCCGATGCCGAACCACACCACGAGGATGGGCACGAACGCCGCCTTCGGCAGCGCGTTGAACGCCGTCATCAGCGGGTACATGGCCGCGTAGGCCAGGCGCGAGCTGCCGATCAGGAACCCCAGCAACACCCCCACCACGATGGACAGGCCGAATCCCACCATCGTGACCCAGAACGTGCGCCATGCGTGGCTGGCGATCACCGCGTGGTGCGCCCACATCTGCTGCGCGATCGTCGACGGCGCAGGGAAGATGAAGTCGGAGATGCCGAACCCCCGGCACACCAGCTCCCACAGCAAGAGCACCCCCGCCAGCAGCACCCACGGCGCCCATTGTTCCCGTTGCTTCCGGGTCATGGCGCCACCTGCACCGGTGCGTTGCCGAGCGGCTTGCGGATGGCACCGATGTGTTCACGCAGTTCGAGCACGATGTCGGTGAATTCCCTCGAGTAGGTGACTTCGAGTTCGCGCGGCCGCGGCAGCTCGATGGCGCGCTTGACCAGCAGCCGGCCCGGGCTGCGGCTCATCACGTACACGGTGTCAGCGAGGAACACGGCCTCGCGCAGGTCGTGCGTGACCAGGATCACGTTGAACTTCTGCACGGTCCACAGGTCGCGCAGGATGCACCACAGTTCCTCGCGCGTGAACGCATCGAGCGCACCGAACGGTTCGTCGAGCAGCAGCATCTTCGGTTCGTGGATCAGCGCGCGGCAGATCGACGCCCGCTGCTGCATGCCGCCCGACAGCTGCCACGGGAACTTGTCCTCGTAGCCGCCAAGGCCCACGCTCTGCAGCAGCCGGCGGGCCTTTTCCTCGTATTCAGCCCGGCGCGCGCGGAACTGCGAGCGGTGCGGCTCCACGATCTCGAGCGGCAACAGCACGTTCTGCAGCGTGGTGCGCCACGGCAGCAGCGACGACGACTGGAACGCCATGCCGGTGATCTTCAGCGGTCCGGAGACGTGCTGTCCGTCGATCAGGATGTTGCCGCGCGACGGCATCTTCAGGCCGGTGGCGAGTTTCATGAAGGTGGACTTGCCACACCCCGACGGGCCGACGATGGCGATGAACTCGCCCTGCCCGACCTTCATCGTGATGTCCTCGACGGCGAACCGGGACTCCGCCAGGAGTTCGTCGTTGTACGCGAGCCAGACGTTGCTGAATTCGACAAAGGCCATCGTCTACTTCTTGGCAACCTTGAAGATGTCGCGTTCGGCGGCCGACGGCAGGTACGCATCGGTCCACACGGCGGCGGCGTTCACGCGCGCCTTCGTGTCGAAGGCATCGGACACCTGGCTCGCCATCAGGCTCAGCCGGCCCGGCGACACGGCGCCGAACCCTTCGGCGCGGGCGTCGGGCGTGAGCACGGTGGCGTCGAGGGTCATCTGCAGGCGGCGAAGCTCGAGCGACTCGTTGATGATGCCGTCACGCGCCTTCACGGTGGCGATCGCGGCCTTGGGGTCCTGGATCGTGTCCTTCACGCCCTTCGTGAACGCACGCAGGAACGCCTTCACGGCCTCGGGGTTCTTCTTCAGGAACGACTCGGAGGCGATCACGGCGTTGCCGTACAGCTTCACGCCGTACTGCGGGTACGGGAGGATCACCACGTCCTCGGCCTTCACGCCGCGGGCCTCGAGGTTCAGCAGCGACGTGAACGAGAAACCGGTGATGGCGTCGATGTCACCGCGCACGAGCATCGTCTCGCGCAGAGGCGGGTCCATCGCGGTCCAGGCCACGTTGCCCACCTTGTTGGCCTTCGCGAAGATGGGCCAGGCCTTGCGGCCGGCGTCGAACACCGGGGCGCCGAGTTTCTTGCCGGTCAGGTCGGCGGGTGTCTTGATGCCCGACTTCTTCAACGCCAGGACGGCGGCCGGCGTGTTGTTGTAGACCATCATCACGGCCACCGGCTTGTTCGGTGCCGTGGGGTTGTTGGCGTGGAACTCCATCAGCGCCGCCAGGTCCGCGAATCCCATGTCGTACGTGCCGGAGGCCACACGGGTCACCGCGCCGCCCGAGCCGTTGCCGGCGTCCACCGTCACGTCGAGCTTCTCGGCCTTGAAGTGGCCCTTGGCCACGGGCATCAGGAACAAGGCCGCGGGGCCCTCGAACCGCCAGTCGAGCTGGAACTTGATCGGGGTCTCCTGGGCCTGCACGGCCGGAACGGCAAAGGCGATCAGCGAAGAAGCGGCAGCGAGCAGGCAGCGTTTGGTCAGGGCCATGGGGCGGGAACTCCAACGGGGTCGAGTGGATCGTGTATACGATCCGTTGCAAGATCTGTGCGCACATTGTTGCACCACCACGAGGTGCTCCCGCCGCCCTTGGCAGGGTCCGCACACGCGGCGAAACGCGACAGTGACCCTCTTGGTGTCATCCACCCTGGCCGCGCCTACAGTGCAAGCCATGGAGAACACCCGAACCGCCGTATGGGCGTGGCTGGAGCAGCCCGGCCTGGACGTGGCCACGGTCCGCGAGGACGAGCGGGGCCGCATCGTCGTGTCCGGCCACATGGTCACCGCCTGGGACCAGCGGGTGCTCGAACTCACCTACCGGCTCAGCTGCGATCCCGGCTGGGTGTTCAGGCGCTTGTCGGCCCAGGTCAAGCTCGACGGCCGGCTGCGCGAACTCGACCTGCGGCACGACGGCGAAGGCTGGTTGGCCAACGGGGTCGTGCGCACCGACCTGGTCGCCGCGGTCGACATCGACATCATGGGCACCCCGCTCACCAACACGCTGCCCATCCGCCGCGTGCCGTGGACCCTCGGGGCCAGCCACCCGTTCACGATGGCCTACGTGCAGTTGCCCGACCTGATCGTGGCGCCGGTGCGCCAGCGCTACACCGCGCTGCCGGCATCGGGGCGTTTCCTGTTCGAGACGCTGCCCAGCACGCCGGGCCCGGCCGACAGCCCGCAATTGCCCGGGTACCACGGTGTCAACGACGGCTTCCAGGCGGAGCTGGAAGTGGATGCGGACGGCCTGGTGGTGTCCTACCCGCCGTATTGGCGCCGCTCGGCAAGCGCCTGACAGCGCTATGCTGGCCGGATGCTCCAGCAGTCCGGCACCACCCTCACGTTCGACACCCGCGGCCGCGGCTTGGTCGAGGTGACACGACCGGTGCGTGAGTGGGTCGCCGCGCAAGGACTTCGCGACGGATTGCTCACGCTGTTCGTGCGGCACACCTCCGCCAGCCTCCTGGTGCAGGAGAACGCCGACCCCGACGTGCGAGCCGACCTGGACCGCTTCTTCGCCCGCCTCGTGCCGGACGGCGACCCCCTCTTCCACCACCAGGACGAAGGCCCGGACGACATGCCGGCGCATGTGCGGTCGGCCCTGACTGCCGTCCAGCTTTCGGTGCCGCTGTCAGCGGGCAAGCTCGTCCTGGGCACCTGGCAGGGCATCTACCTCTGGGAGCACCGCACCCGCCCCCACCGTCGCGAGATCGCGCTCCACCTGCTCGGCGAATGAACACCTTCGACGCCCATGCCACCCGGGCGGCCCTGCCGTTCGACCGCTTGATCCCCGCGCTGGCGCGGGCGTTCGCCGACGGCGCCCAGGTGCCCCCGCGACACGTCCACACGCTCGACGGCGGCACGGTGTTGATCATGCCGGCGTGGCAGGGCCGGTTCATGGGCATCAAGACGATCAACATCTTTCCGGGCAACGCGGCGAAGGGCCTGCCCGGCCTGTTCGCCACCTACACGCTGTACGACGCCACCACCGGTGAACCGCTGGCACAGATCGACGGCAACGAGATCACCGCACGCCGCACGGCGGCCGCATCCGCGCTGGCCGCCTCGCACCTGGCCCGCCCGGACGCCCACCGCCTGCTGGTGATCGGGCGTGGCCGCGTGGGCAGCCTGCTGCCCGGCGCGTACCGCGCCGTGCGCCCCATCGACCACGTGACGGTGTGGTTCCGCGGCTGTGGCATCGACCTGGAAGCCGCCGTGCGCGCCGCCGACATCGTCAGCTGCGCCACGCTGGCCACCGAGCCGGTGGTGCGCGGTGAGTGGCTCGCCCCCGGCAGCCACCTCGACCTGATCGGCAGCTTCACGCCGCAGATGCGGGAGGCCGATGACGCGTGTTTTGCCGGGGCGTCGCTTTACGTGGACACACCCGAAGCGTTGGTGAAAAGCGGCGATCTGCTGGCCCCGATGTCGCGCGGCGTGTTCGCCGCCGGCGATGTGAAAGGCACGCTCGAATCGTTGTGCCGGGGCGAAACCCCGGGCCGCACCGAGGCCGCCGGACGCACGGTGTTCAAGTCGGTGGGCACCGCGCTCGAGGACCTGGCCGCCGCGATGCTGGTGGTCACAGGGCAGCCGCCCTGAGGGTCTCCACCACGGGCCGGCGCAACACCTCGCGCAGGCCCCACCACCCGGCAGCCAGCGCCAGCACCGCTCCCGCAGCGGCGCCCACGAACGGCACCCACGGCGACGGGGCCCAGGTGAACTGGAACACGAACTTCGCGAGCGCCCACCCCACGGCCATGGCAGCGGCCGAAGCGAGGAACCCGGCAAGCGCTCCCACCCCCAGCAACTCTGCGCGCTGCACCTGGCCCAGCAGGCGGCTGCTCGCGCCAAGCGCGCGCATCACCGCGAACTCGCGCGAACGTGCCTCGCGCGTGGCGGTGATCGCGGCAAACAGCACCACGAGCCCGGCCGCGAGCGTGAAGCCGAACAGGAACTCCACCGCACGCACCACCTGATCCAGCACCCGCTGCAACTGGCCGATGGACTGCGACACGTCGACGTTGGTGATGTTCGGGAAGGCGTGGCTCAGCGCGTTGTCGAACCCGGCCTCGGCCGGCGCGCGGAACGCGGCGATGTAGGTGGACGGCAGGTCGGGCATCTCCGCCTTCGGGTACATCACGAAAAAGTTGGCGCGCATGGAGCCCCAGTCGAGCTTGCGCAGGCTGGTGATGCGCGCCTCGGACATCTGGCCGCCGATGTCGAAGCGCAGCGTGTCGCCGAGCTTCAGGTGCAGCGTCTCCGCGATGCCTTCCTCGACGCTGATGGCGTCGGCCTCCTCGGGCGTCCACCGCCCCTGCACCACCGTGTTGTGGCCCGGCACGGCAGCGGCGTGGCTGAGGTTGAACTCGCGGTCGACCAGCCGCTTCGCGCGTTCGTCGGGCAGGCTGTCAGGGTCCATCGGCTTGCCGTTGACCGCCACCAGGCGGCCCCGGATCATGGGGTACCAGTCGTACTTCTGCACGCCGCCGGCCTTCAACCGGGCCTGGAATGCCTCGCCCTGATCGGGCATCACGTTGATGACGAAGCGGTTCGGGGCGTCGGGCGGCGTGGCCTGGCGCCAGCTCGAGATGAGGTCGGTGCGCAGCAGCACCAGCAGGCACAGCGCCAGCAGCCCCACGCTGAGCGCCGACACCTGCAACACGGCAAACGCCGGCCGGGCAGCGATCTGCCGCGTGGCCAGCACGAGCCAGCGGGGTGCCCGCGATTCAGGCACCGCGCGCCGCAGCACCTGCACCGCCAACCACGACAGCGCCGCAAACACCACCACCGCGCCCGCGAACCCGCCCACGGCGATGAGGCCGAGCTTCAGGTCGGACGACACGGCCAGCAGCAGCGCCGCGAACCCCACGGCGCCGGCCGCCAGCACCGCGATGGATGCGGGCTTCAGGGCCCCCACGTCGCGGCGGATCACCCGCAGCGGCGGCACCTGCGCGAGTTGCAGCACCGGCGGCAGCCCGAACCCCATCAGCAGCGTGAACCCCACCCCCACGCCGAACAGCGCGGGCCACACCCCGGGCGCGGGCAGCGTGGCGTTGACGAGGCCCGACAGCAGGTAGACGAACACGTGGTGCACCGCGAACCCGAGCAGCACCCCCGCCACACTCGCGATAGCACCCACCAGCGCGAACTCGATGAGGTATTGCAGCGCGATGGTGCGCTGCGATTGCCCGAGCACCCGCAGCATCGCGCAGTCGTCAAGGTGGCGGCTCGCGAAATCGCGGGCGGCGATGCCCACGGCAACGGCGGCTAGCAGCGCCGCCAGCAGCGCCACGAGGTTCAGGAACTTGGCGGCGCGGTCGAGGGTCTGGCGCATCTCGGGTCGGCCGGTTTCGAGCGACTCCACGCGCAACCCGCGCATCGACTGGGCCTTGATCTGCGCTTCGGCCCAGGCCACGAACGTGGCCACCGGGCCGTCGGCCCCGGCCACCGCCATGCGGTAGGTGACCCGGCTCGCCGGTTGCACGAGTGCGGTGCCGGGCAGGTCGGCGTCGTTCAGCATCACGCGGGGAGAAAAACTCATGAACCCGGCGCCGCGGTCGGGTTCCTGGACGATGACGGCGGCGATCTTCAGCGTGGCGTCGCCGAGCAGCAGGGGATCGCCCACGGCCAGGCCCAGGCCGTCGAGCAGCGTGGCATCGACCCACACGGTGCCGCGCTCGGGCACCGACGTGGAGGGCACCCCGGCCCCCTGGCCCGACGCCCCGATCATCAGCTGCCCGCGCAGCGGGTAGCCCGCGGTGACCGACTTGACGGACACGAGCCGCGAGGCCCCGCCCTTGTCGTCCGGCGCCCGGCCCATGCTCGGGAAGGCCGCCGTGCGCACCACCTGCAAGCCCGCGCCGAGCGCCCGGTCGGCAAAGGCGGTGGGTGCGGGCTGGTCGCTCGCGATGATGGCGTCACCGCCCAGCAGTTGCCGGGCGTCCCGCGCGAGGCTCTGGTTGAGCCGGTCAGCGAAAAAGCCCACTGCCGTGAGCGCGGCGACGGCCAGCATCACCGCCACCACCAGCAGGCGCAGTTCGCCGGCACGGAAGTCGCGCAGCAGCTGCCGCCAGGCGAGCGACCAGACGGAGACGGAGGGGCGGGGATCAAGGCTCATGACTTCTTGGCACGGGGGCGGATGGCGGCGACGTTACCTGATCTGCAACACCCTCGGGAATCGTCGGTGTAGCGGCGGTTCGAATGCCGCATGCAAATCAGGCGAATGGGAGACCACCCCCGCGGTGCTGTAATTTCCCCCATGAACACCCTGCCGCCTCTGTTCCTCTCCCATGGTTCACCGATGCTGGCGCTCGAACCGGGCGCCACCGGTGCATTCGCGTCTGCACTCGGCGCCGCCATCGACCGCACGTTCGGCCGGCCCCAGGCGGTGCTCGCGGTCTCGGCACACAGCACCGCCCGCGCGCCGGTGCTGCTCGCGGCGGCCCGCCAGCACGCGGTGCACGACTTCGGCGGTTTCCCGGAGCCGCTGTACGCCCTGCGCTACGACGCGCCGGGAGCGCCCGGCCTCGCCCCCGCGGTGGCGGCCCTGCTGGGCGCGGCCGGCGAGCAGCCCCACGTGGTCGGCCAGGGCGGGCTCGACCACGGCATCTGGAGCATGCTGCGGTTCATGTACCCGGATGCCGACGTGCCGGTGCTGCCCCTGGCCTGGATGCCTCACCAGTCGCCCGAACGCCAGTTCGCGTTCGGCCAGGCGCTGGCCGCGCTGTCGGCGCAGGGAGTGCTGGTGATGGGCAGTGGCAGCATCACCCACAACCTGCGCCGGGTGTTCGCGAGCGGCCGGGCCGAGGTGGATGCCGAGGAGGTCCCCGAGAGCCGCCAGTTCCGCGACTGGTTCGCCGCCCGGAGCGCAGGGCGCGACTGGCCGGCGCTGTGGGACTACCGGCGCCAGGCCCCGTTTGCCGCCGACATGCACCCCACCGACGAGCACCTGTTGCCGTGGTTCGTGGCGGCCGGCGCGGGCGGCGAGGCCGAGGCGCCGGTGCGCCTCTTCGACGCCGTCACGTACGGCTGCCTCGGCATGGATGCGTACGCGTTCGGCCCGGCCGCGCCGGCCCTGGCCGCGGCGCTGTGATCGGGATGCCCCGCCACGGGGCATCCCCGGCCGGTTAGCATTGCGGTTTTCCTCTTTCACTCAGGACACGCCATGCAAACCACCGCTTCCGGCCTGCAATACGAAGACACCGTTCCCGGCACCGGCGACGAGGCCAAGGCCGGCCAGCACGTCACCGTGCACTACACCGGCTGGCTCTACAACAACGGCGTCAAGGGCGCGAAGTTCGACAGCAGCAAGGACCGCAACGACCCGTTCGAGTTCGGCCTGGGCGCCGGCATGGTGATCCGTGGCTGGGACGAAGGCGTGCAGGGCATGAAGGTGGGTGGCACGCGTGTGCTCGTGATCCCGCCGGAACTCGGTTACGGTGCCCGTGGCGCTGGCGGCGTGATCCCGCCGAACGCCACGCTGATGTTCGAAGTCGACCTGCTCGGCGTCTGAGACGGCTGATCCCCCCGGCGCGGATGGATCTACCCCGATGATCCAGTACGACATCACGCACACCACCACGTACCGGTACGCCGTGCCGGTGCGGTTCGGCGAGCACCGCGTGATGTTCCGCCCGCGCGACAGCCATGACCTGCGGGTGCTCGCGACGGACCTCGTCGTGAGCCCCGAATCGGCGGTGCGCCTCATCCAGGACCCGCATTCCAACTCGGTCGCGCTCGTGACGCCGCTGTCCCCTGCGGCCGAACTCAAGATCGTGTGCAGCTTCCGCATCGAGCACGCGCTGACCAACAACCTCGAGCTGCCGCTGGCACCGGGCGCCGAGTTTTTCCCGTTTGCCTATTCGGTCGAGGAGCGGTTCGACCTCGAACACTACCTGCGGCCGCACTACGACGACCCGGAGGGCGCGCTCACCGAATGGGCCCGCCAGTTCCTGCGCACCGACGGGCCCACGGGCACGCGCGAGCTGCTGCTGGCGATGAACCAGCACATCAAGGACACGCTCGTGTACGCGGGCCGCGACGAAGAAGGCACGCAAACGCCCCTCGAGACCCTCGCGCGCCAGAGCGGCAGCTGCCGCGACTTCGCGCTGCTGATGATGGAGGCCGCCCGCCGACTGGGCGTGGCCACCCGGTTCGTGTCGGGGTACCTGTACGACTCCACGCTCGATCCAGACGTGGACCCCCACACCGGCGAGACCACGGTGGCCGAGGACTGCACGCCGGACACGGTAGGGGCTGGCGCCACCCACGCGTGGTTGCAGGCCTACCTGCCCGGCGCAGGATGGGTGCCGTTCGACCCCACGAACAACCTCACCGGCGGCTCCCAGCTGATCCGCGTGGGCGTGGCCCGCGACCCGAAACAGGCGGCACCGGTGGTGGGCAGCTGGTATGGGGAGCCGGAGGCCTACCTGGGGATGACCGTGGACGTGCGGGTGAAAAAAGTGTGAGTGCAGGGGCGGCGAAGTCGCCCCTGCCGCTCAGTGCAGCGTGCCCGACACCGGCCCGCCCACCGGATCGTCGTCTTCATCTTCCTCTTCCGCCGGCCGGTCGAACGCGTCCATCAGGTGCGCCTTGCGGGCCTGCATGCGGGCGCCGAGTTCGCGCAGGTCGATGCCGGAGGCAGGCAACAGTGGCAAGGTTTCGTCGTACACCTGCTGCATGCGCTCGGCCATTTCGCGGCCCAGCGACAGCACCTTGCCGTCGAAGCGGAGGTCACCCGGTTCGCCCATCGACATCTGGGCGATCAGGCCCCACGCGCTGTCGTGGAGGGCCTGGAACGGCGCCAGGTTGATACCTGCCACGTGCAGCGACGGGAACAGCATTTCTTCCTCGACCTGGGTGTCGAGCGTGAGTTCGAGGCTCAACCGCTCCACGATGGCCAGCTTCTCGCCCTGGGTGTTGTCGCCCTGGCGGGCGCAGAGGGCGGCGTAGGCGTCGAGCAGGTGGCGGATGGACACGCGGTTCTGCAGCAGCACAGCGATGGCATCGGCCGGGGCGGGGGTCACGTGGACGGTCATGGGAGTTCTCCCTGCAAAGGGTGGATCAGGCGCCGGCCGCCGCCAGCGTGGCGACCAGGCGGTGGCGCGCGCCATCGTCCAACAGTGTGACACCTCCGGCGCCCGGAATCACCTCGCCATCGTGTTCGTAAGTCACCCGGCCGCCGGTGACACGGTGCGGGTTCAGTAACTCGATGTCGTACCACGACCCACCGACACGCAGCGTCACCTTGAACGACGGCCACGCCGCGGGGATGCACGGCGCCAGCACCAGCACACCGGCGTTCAGCTTCAACCCGAGGATCTCCTCCAGGCCCACGCGGTAGTACCAGCCGGCGGCGCCGGTGTACCAGGTCCAGCCGCCCTTGCCGGTGTGGGGGGCCTCGCCGTAGATGTCGGCCGCCATCACGTACGGTTCCACGCGGTAGCGTTGCACCGCGACGCGCGAGTCGCTCTTGCCCACCGGGTTCACCGTCTCGAACAGGGCGTTGGCACGTTCGGCATCACCCAGGCGCGCGAATGCCATCACCGTCCACACCGCCGCATGGGTGTACTGGCCACCGTTCTCCCGGATGCCCGGCACATATCCCTTGATGTACCCCGGATCGTGCACGGTCTTGTCGAAGCTCGGCGTGAACAGGCGCAGGATCCCCGCCTGCCGGTCCACGAGCATCGTGTCCACGTGTTCCATCGCCTGGCGCGCCCGCGCCGGGTCACCGCCACCGGCGATCACCGCCCAGCTCTGGGCCAGCGAATCGATGCGGCATTCGTCGTTCGACGCGGACCCGAGCGGCGCCCCGTCGTCGAAGTACGCACGGCGGTACCACTCGCCGTCCCAGGCCTGGCCGTCGATGGCGGCCAACAGGTCGGCCGAGAGCTGGCGCCACTCGGAGACGAGGTCGGCGCGGCCCCGCTGCTCGGCACACGGCATGAACGCGTCGAGCACGTGTTTCAGGAACCAGGCCATCCACACGCTTTCTCCTTCGCCCTTCCAGCCCACGCGGTTCATGCCGTCGTTCCAGTCGCCGCAGCCCATCAGCGGCAGGCCGTGGCGTCCCATCTTCCGGCTGACCTGGATGGTGCGCACGCAGTGCTCGAACAGCGTGGCGCTCTCCGGCGACACCGTGGGCTCGAAGTAGAGGCTCTCTTCGTGCGGCGGCAACGTCGGGCCTTCGAGGAACGGCACGGTGCGATCGAGCACGCGGTCGTCGCCCGTGACGGCCACGTAGTGGGCCACCGCAAGCGGCAGCCACAGCCGGTCGTCGGAAAACGTGGTGCGCACGCCCTTGCCACTGGGCGGGTGCCACCAGTGCTGCACGTCGCCTTCGACGAACTGCTGGGCGGCCGCACGCAGCAGGTGCTCGCGCACGTGGCCGGGCCACGCGTGAACGAGTGACATGGTGTCTTGCAGCTGGTCGCGAAAGCCGTAGGCCCCGCCCGCCTGGTAGAAGCCGCAACGGCCCAGCACGCGGCTGCTGAGGGTCTGGTACAGCAGCCAGCGGTTCAGGAGCAGGTCACGTGCGCGGTCGGGTGTTTCCACCTGCACGGCTCCGAGCAGGCCGTCCCATTGCGCCACCACGTGTGCGAGCTCGTCGCTGGCGCCGCGTGTGCACATGCGCGCCAGTTCGTCGGCCCCGGCGATGCTGGCGGCCTGCCCCATCGCGAACACCACGTCCACCGTCTCGCCGGGGCCGAGCTTCACGTCGACCTGCATCGCCCAGCACGGGTCCGGCCCCACGCCGGCGGCCTGCCGCAAGGCCTGCCCGCCCTCGATCGCCTGCGGGGCGGCCAGGCTTCCGCCGAAACCGAAGAATTCCGCGCGGTCGCACGTCCAGCCCGTGACCGGCTGCGAACAGCCCATCCACGCGATGTCGCGCCCGAAGTCGGCATTGGCAGGGTTGCGCGCATACAGCGTGACCGCATCCTCCGTGGAGCCGGCCCACGTGGACAGCAGGTCCACCCGGCCGCTGCGGCTGTCGCCCAGCACGAGGTTCACGAACCCGGTGACGGCGAGCGTGCGGCGCCGCCCGCTGTGGTTGGTCAGGCGCAGCCGCATGTACTTGGCCGGCTTGTCCCACGACACGAAGTGCATCAGCTCCGAGTCGATGCCATCCACCTGCGTGGTGAAGCGGCTGTAGCCGGCGCCGTGGGCGCATTCGTAGATGGCGTCCGGCACGCGCCGGGGTTGCGCGGTGGGGGTCCACCAGCCCCCCGACTGCCGGTCCTGGAGGTAGACGAGTTCGGACGACGGATCGCTCAGCGCATCGTTGGACCACGGCGACAGCTGGTTCTCACGGGCGTTCATGCGCCAGCTGAATGCGGCACCGCTCTCCGACACCAGCGTGCCCATCTGCGGGCTGGCGATCACGTTCACCCACGGCGCCGGCGTGGCGCGGCCGGGCGGCAGCACGACGCGGTACTCGCGGCCGTTGTCCGCAAAACCGCCGAGGCCGTTGAAGAATTCCAGTTCACCCTCGGCCGTGGCCTGCGTGTGGGCCGCCCCCGTGAGCGGCGCGGCCTGGCGGGCAGGCGGCATCGGTGGCCCGTGGGGATCGCGCGGGGCGCGGCGGCGCAGCTGGTCGGCCAGCAGCCCCTGGCCCCCGCGCATGAACACGCGGCACACGGTCATCAGCAGGCGGCGTTCGTCATCGGGCAGGCGGTCACCGCGCAACACGTACGCGGCTCCCTCCGAGCCGCCCCGGTCAGGCCCCGCGTCGGCGCGGCGGATCATGCCCTCGATCGCCTGCTGCATGTCGTCCGAGTACGAGGTGCCGCGGTCGTTGATGAGCACGACGTCGGCGGCAAACGAGCGGGCACGCCAGAACTGGTGGGCCAGCAGCACCTGCTGCACCAGCGGAAGGTCCTCGTTCGCGTCCAGGGCCACCAGCAGGATAGGCCGGTCGCCCGAAATGCCGTAGCGCCACAACGCCCGCTTCGACAGGTGGTTGCCGCGCATGAACTCCCGGCCGGGCCGGAACGCGGTGTCCGAGAACATCAGGTAGCCGCCCAGGGCCTGGAACGTGGCCGCCTCGTCGCTCGTGATGCCGAGCTGGTGCAGCTTGGCCTGGGCGTATACCCACGAGCGCGAGATCTCGCGCTGCAGCGCCGTGAAGCTGGCCAGGTGCTGGTACGTGCGCCACGCGGCGTCGCGGTCAGCGCCATACGCCATCACGAACGACAGGCGCACCGACGCGCCGGGCTCCAGCTCCACCGTGTGGCTCAGGCACAGCACCGGGTCGAGGACCGCCCCCACGGTGGAGGCGAGCGCGCCGTGCGGGGACAAGGCAAGCGGCTCGCGTTTCGTGCGCCCGCGGCCCACCACCACGCGCCGGTCGGTGTCGTACGCGGGCTCGCCGAACACGCCGCCTTCGAGCACGGACCCGAGCACCACCGTGGTGGCGGCCTCGTGGTCGGCGCGCGGGCGGCGCGTGGCGAGCAACGCGCCGCGGGTGGTGTCGTACTCGGTGGTGATGAACAGGTTCGAGAACGCCGGGTGGGCCAGGTCCGCATTGCGCTGGTTCAGCACCACCTCGGTCAGGGCACATACCTCGATGCGCCGCACCAGATGGCTTTCATTCGACAACTTGACGGTGCGGATCTCGGCATCTTCCTGCTGGGCCACCACCACTTCCAGGCTCGACCGGATGCCGTGCCGGCGCAGGTCGAACTGGGCACGCGCCTCGGCGAACTCGACCTCGTAGCTGTCGGGCGTGCCGAACGTGGGCGCCAGCGTGGTGGACCACATCGCCCGCGAATCGGCATCGCGCAGGTAGACGAACAGTCCGGATTCGTCGATCACGCGGTCCTCGCGCCAGCGCGTGATGTCGACGTCGTTGCATTCGCTGTACCCCGACCCGGTGACGGTCACCGCGGTGGCATAGCGCCGGTTCGACAGGAGGTGCACGGCGGGGCGCCGCAGGTCGGCGCCGCTGAAGCGCCGCACACGCTGCGCCGTGTGGCGCGCAGCCTTGTCGCTGCGGTCGGTGGCGGTCGTGGTGTCGCGGGCGATGATCACCGCCCCCGCCAGTTGCTCCTGCAGCAGCAGGTCGAACGCGTTGACCTCCGGCTCGGCGTGGAAGAGGTCGACGAGGCTGCGGCTGGACAGCAGGCTTGCCAGCGCCAGCAGCGCCATCGCCTGGTGGTGGGCCATGTGGCTGCGCACGACGGCGCTGGTCATGCCCTCGCCGAGCCGCTCGGCCGTGAAGTCGATGGCCTCGAAGAAACCGTGCGGGCCCAGCGCCCCGATGGCCGACAACGCGTCGAAATTGCGCCGCACCTCGGCCGGGGCAAACGCTGCTGCCATCGCGCTCGCATAGGGGGCCACCACCAGCTGCCGGTCCATGCCGCGCTTCAAGCTCAGCGATGGCACACCCGACGGCCCGTACTGGTAGGTCAGCTCCACGTCGCGCACGTTCACGCCCGACTCGGAGATGCCCCATGGCACGTGGTGGGCCCGGCCGTAGCGGATCTGCTCCTGGATGGCATGCAGGCAGGTCTGGTCGAGCAGGCTGCCGGCCGGGGTTTTCATCACCAGCGCCGGCATCAGGTACTCGAACATCGAGCCCGACCAGGAGATCAGCACCGGCCCGGCCTCCACGAGCCCCATGTGCCGCCCGAGCCGGAACCAGTGATCCACCGGCACGTCGCCCTTGGCTGCGGCCAGGTAACTGCCGAGCCGCGATTCGGACGCGAGCAGGTCATACCGCCCTTCGTCGAGCTGGTGTTCGTTGACCCGGTAGCCGATCGAGAACAGCTTGCGCTTCGGGTCGAACATGAACTTGAAGTTCATCGCACGCCACGCGGCCTCGGCCCGCACCGCGCAGTCGGCCAGCCGGGCCAGCCAGGCCTCGCTCGCCGCCGTGGCTTCGCTGCACGCCTCCACGGCGGCCGCGAGCGCCGGGCCGAACGCCGGGGCGGGGCCGTGGCGGGCAGCCGCCTCGTTCAACCGGCGGACCAGTTCGCGCTGGCGCTGCGGCGCACCGCCCCGGGTAGGCACGTCGTCGAGGAACGCGTCGAGCGCCGGTTCGAACAGGGCCGGCGCCTCGCGTCGAAGCGTGTCGAACGCCGGGTCCACGGCCCACGGGCAGTTGCGCTGCAGGTCGTCCACGTGGTCGGCCAGCATGGCACACAGGCGTTCGCTGTCCTCCACGAGGCTGCCGATGCGGCCGCTTTCCTCGAAGGCATAGGCATCGAGCAGTTCCTTCAGGTGCAGCGCATGCCCGAGCGCCTGCTTCAGGCACGACGCGTACTGGGCAGGCGTGGACGGGGTGTCGCCAAGCACCGTCCCGATGCCGGTCAGCGCGCGGTCGATCTCCACCGGGGTCACGTTGCCGCGCGCGGCTGGCCCGCGGGCGGTGCGCCACAGGTACTCGATCTCCAGCCAGGTGTCGTGCGGGCCTCGCAGCACTTCCGGGCCCACGGCCAGTTGCTGCCGCAAGTCGGTGCAGGCGCGCGACAGCACCACCAGGTGCGCGGCGAGGTTGCCGCTGTCGACGGACGACACGTAACGCGGTTCGAGCGCCTGCAGCGTGCGCGTCTCGTACCAGTTCAGCAAATGCCCTTCGTGGGTCTCGAGGCGCGCCATGCTGTCGAGCGTGGCGGTCAGGCGGTCGACGTACGCCGATGCGCCGACCCATCCCAGGTCGTGGGCGCGGGTGACGGCCAGCAGGTAGAGCCCGATGTTCGTGGGCGAGGTGCGGTGTGCCACCACCTCCTCGGGATCGAACTGCACGTTGTCCGGGGGCAGGTGCTGGTCCACGGCCGTGACGTAGCGCTCGAAGAACCGCCACGTGCGGTGGGCAATGCGGCGGAACGCCTGCAGGTCGGCGTCGGTGGCCACGGCCCGCTCGAAGAGCCCGGGGGCGCTCAGGCCTACCGCGATCAGCGGCGACAGCCACCAGGCGAGCAGCAGCGGCCCGGCGGGCAGCAGGGACTCCCGGTGGAACAACAAGATCAGCGCGGTGGCGCCGATGACCGGTAGCGTGGCGCTGTGCAGTGCCCAGGAGAACTGGCGGATCTGGCCGCCCGCGGCGGCCTTCGCCTGCGCGGCCGTGCGCCATTCGAGCATCTTGCGGTGCGAACCGAAGGTGCGCCACACCGCGCGCCCGATCGCATCGGCCGTCACGCAGGCGTTCTGGGCCAGCAGCACCAGCTCGACAAACGCCAGGCCCACGAGGTGGCCCAGTTCGCGGGTGAGTGCGATGGGCCGGTTCGTGCGGCCCCCCTTCGGCACCGGCTTGGTCAACACGGCCAGCCATGCCATGAACCCCGGCAGCACCAGCGACGCCACCACCAGCGCGAGCCACGCCGCGGGGTTTGCGCGCGGGTCGCACCAGGCCCAGACGATCAGCAGCATCGACGCCACCGGCAGCGTGGACCGCCGGAGGTTGTCGAGCATCTTCCAGCGGTTCAGCGCCGACAGCGGCTCGGGCCGCAGCGACAGGAGCCACGGCAGCAGCTGCCAGTCGCCACGGATCCACCGGTGGGAGCGGGCGGCCGCCACCTCGGAGTGCGACGGCGAGTCCTCGAAGAACGCGACATCGCTGACCAGCGCACAACGGGCGAACGCACTCTCGAAGAGATCGTGGCTCAGCAGCGCGTTGTCGGGCACACGGCCGTTGAGTGACGACTGGAACGCCCGCAGGTCGTACAGGCCCTTGCCGGTGTACGAGCCTTCGTCGAACACGTCCTGGTAGGTGTCGGACACGGCCCCGGCATACGGGTCGACCCCTTCGCCCGTGGTGAAGAACCAGCGGAACAGCGACCGCTCCTCCGCCTGTGGCAGCAGGAACGACACCCGCGGCTGGAACAGGGCATAGCCCTGCTTGACCCGGCCGGACCGCGGGTCGATGGTGGGCCGGTTCATCGGGTGGGCCGCGGTGCCCACGAGACGGGACACGGCGCCCACCGGCATGCGCGTGTCGGCGTCGAGCGTGATGACGTAACGCACCCCTTGCGGCAACGCCTCGTCTTCCCCCGGTGCAAACACGTGCGACGTGGCCCGCTCGCCCAGCAGCAGGCGGTTGAACTCGTCGAGCTTGCCGCGCTTGCGCTCCCAGCCCATCCAGGCGCCCTCGCCCTCGTTCCACAGGCGCCGGCGGTGCACCACGTGGAAACGGCGCTCGGGGCCGTCACCCGCCAGCGGGTAGCGGTCGTTCAGCCGTGCGACGGCCTCGCGGGCCCGCAGGAGGAGCACATCGTCGCCAGGCTGGACCTCGGTGGCCGCATCCACCCAGTCGGTGAGCAATGCAAAGCGCAGGTGGTCGTCGCGGTTGGACAGGTAGTGCCGTTCGAGTTCGCCCACCTGGCGCTCCACCTGCGCGGGCTCGGTCAGGAGCGTGGGCACGACCACGACCGTCTTGCATTCGGGCGGCAGGCCTTCGAGGAAGTTCAGGCGCGGCAGCTGCGTGGGCGGGTACAGCTGCGAGGCCAGGCGGTTGACCAGGTGCATGGCCAGTTCGGAGGCGGGCCACAGCGCCAGCAGCGCCAGGCACGCGCCCGAGACGGTGAGCGCCTCTGCCCGGTACCCCGCGCCGTAGGCGACGGACGCGATGGCGATGGTCAGCAGGCTGGCAAGCAGCCCGTACACCGCAAGCTTGGCCTGCGGCACCGCGGCCGTGAGCCGGCGCCACGGGTTGCGGCCCACCCCGAGCGAGCGCTCCAGCTCGGCCCGTTCGCCGCCCAGCAACGCGGCGCCGATGTCGGCGTCTTCCTCGGCCGCGCCCTCGCCCCGCTGTCGCTTGCCGAAGCGCTCCACAGCAAGTTCGGCCAGGTAAGGCTCGGGCAGACCCGCGGAGCGGCTCAACCGCTCGATCTGGAGCCGGTAGAGCGCCCGCGACGGCGGGTCCATCCGGGCGTACACCCCGTTGCGCATCAACGCGCGGTCGACGAGCGACGTCTTCGAGAACAGATCGACCCAGTCGCTCAGCTCGATGGCCTTGATGCTGCGGAAGATGTTGCGCACGCGCACGTCGAGCAGCGTGCGGGCCAGCAGGTCCTGTTCGATCGCGGCAGCGTTCTGGACCGGCGTCTGGCCTGCCGGTTGCGGCACACGAGGGGCGATGCCGTCTGGGTCGTCGTACCGGTGGCGCTGGGCAATCTGCCCCAGGTACGCCTGGCGGAAAGACGGCGACTCGGCGGCGAGGTCGGGTTCCTCGCGCCGCCCCGCGCCGGCGGAGTCGCTCCGCTTGAGCAGCGTGTCGGCCACCTGGTCGGCCCAGTGGCCGGCACGGTGCACCTCGATGATCTGCGCGGCCGACACCCGCAGCTGGCGGATCAGCAGGAAATTGAGCACCGGCGCCAGCAGCGCGAGCTCCTGCAAGGTCAACGGGTGGGTGCGCTGGTAGTCCACCAGCACCTGCACGAGTTCGTCGGCCTCGAAGTCGAAATCGCACGCCTGCAGGTAGAACTGGGCCAGCAGTTCGATGCGCGCACGCCGCTTCCCGCGCATGCCGTTCTGGTACGCCGGCAGCCCGCGCAACTCGGGCTCGGCGAGTTGCAGCGAAAGCTGCGTGCGCGTGCGTTCGATGAGGTAGAAGTTGTCGACAAGCCACTGCGCGGCTTCCGACAGCGAACGCTGCTCGTCGGTGAACCCTTCGATCAAGCGAACACATTCGCGCAGGCTGTCGATGGCCTGGTTGAGTTCTCGCCGGAGCCCGGCCCGGCCGAGCCGCTTGTTGGGTGCAGGCCATTGCGCCGAGGCGCTGGAGAATTCCTCCAGCGTGGCGGACGGCGCAAAGCCGAAGCCTTCGCCGGCGTTCAACGGAGTGCTTGCGTGCATGCGGTGCGGCTCTTGTCGGTACGGCAATCCTCTCGCGCAGCGGAGGGTCCGCGCGCAGCGTGCGCCGGAAGCGGGTCCGGCATCAGCTGGTTCGGCTCGAAGGCTGGTGGGCCACGGCCACACCACCATCCTGGCTCAACGTCACCAGCACCATGCCCACGACAAGAAAGGGCACCCCCACTGCCCACATCAACAGCTTCGTCATGGCACCCCCTTTGGAAACAACAGCTCTTTGCGACCTGCAAGAGGCGAGTCTAAAGTTGCGCCCGAGGAGGCACAACCGGACGGAACAGCGCCCCGGTGTGGGCCCCGTCCTACGCCGACGACACCTTCGCCCCAAGCTCACAGCGGCGCAAACGACAGTAGGCATCGTCCTACAATCGTTACGGGACTCCCCCGACGTTTCGGCAAGTAACCGGTCAGTAGAATTCCTGCAATGAGTGGAGCAGTACCCGCGGCGACCCACCGCAACCGTCCGGCTACGGCGGGCCGCCAGAGAATGTGACGCAGCGAGCCCGGGTATGCCGTTTCGAACACGACCACAAGAGTGCGCAGGCACGATGCAAAGCTCGCTGCCATGTTGAAAACCTACATCGTCGAAGACAGCCCGGTGATCCGCGAAAACCTCATCGCGACACTCGAGGAACTGGTTGCGGTGGAGGTGGTGGGAACGGCGGACAACGAGTCCGCAGCAGTCTATTGGCTCACGCAAACGCGCAATGCGTGCGACCTGGTCATCATCGACATCTTCCTGAAGAGCGGCTCCGGCCTCGGTGTGCTGTCCGCCAGCGCCCGCGCGGCCGACCACGCCAAGCTGGTGGTGCTGAGCAACTACGCCACGCCCGACATGCGGCGCAAGTGCCTCGAACTCGGCGCACACAAGGTGTTCGACAAATCAAACGAGATCGACGCGTTGATCTCGTATTGCCAGAAGCTCGCGGCCGGGGACACCTCGTCGTCGGTGATGGGCGCCCTTTGACGGGATGCACATCGGGCGTCCTCGGGTTCAACCCACCGTCGCCAACCGCGCCATCACGGCGCGGGCCACCCGCTTCACTGGATGAGGCCGTTCTTGAGGGCGTAGTACGTGAGGTCGCTGTTGGATTCGAGCTTCATCTTTTCCATCACGCGCGTGCGGTACGTGCTGACGGTCTTGACGCTCAACGACAGGCTGTCGGCCATGTGGCCGATGGTTTCGCCCTTGGCCAGCCGCAGGAACACCTGGAACTCGCGCTCGGACAGTTGCTCGTGAAGCGGCTTGTCGGCGTTGCCACCGAGGTTGTCGGCCAGCAGTTCGGCCACCGCCGGGGTGATGTACTTGCGGCCACGCGCCACGGTGCGGATGGCCGTGACGATCTCCTCGGGTTCGCATTCCTTGTTGAGGTAACCGCTTGCTCCCTGCCGGAGCAGCGTGGTGGCGTAGTGCGCCTCGGGGAAGCCGCTCAGGATGAGCACGGGCAACTCCGGCGCGCGCGCGCGAATGGCCGCCAGCGCGTCCACGCCGCTCTGCTCGGGCATGGAGAGGTCCATCACGAGCACGTCGACGAGGCCCTTGCGCACGATGTCGAGCGCCTCGCGGCCGTTGGTGGCTTCGGCCACGACCTGCAGGTCGACCTGCTCGGAGAGGTACTGACGCAAGCCTGCACGAACCAGGGCGTGATCGTCGACGATGGCAACTTTGATCATGTCGGAATCGGGCGGTTTGAGGAATTCTGCACGAATCATTCTAGATGCATGGAACGGAACAGCGCATGAAGAACTTCTTTGTCCGATTCAAACGGAGTGCGGTAACGTTCCCGCTGGCCGTGATCACCGCGCTCAGCCTGATGGCGATCAGCGAGTCGTCGTACCGCTCCTCCGTCGACTCGCTCGACCGGCTGGGCCAGCTGGGGGTGGCGCGCATCAACAACCTCGTGCTGCTGCGCCAGGTGCTCGACGCCGAGAACGGCCAGCGGGGTTACCTGATCACCGGCCGTGCCGAGTACCTGGCGCCCTACCGCGCAACCATGAGCAGCATCGGCCAGACGATGAAGATCCTCCAGGATTTCTATTCGAAGGAACCCCAGCAGGTGGCCGACTTCATGCTGCTCGAGTCGCTCGTCAACAAGAAGCTCTCCGAGATGGACACCACCATCCAGCTTCGCACCGAAGGGCGCGACGAGGCCTGGCGCGCGGTCATCGAGACCGACATCGGCCGCGAACAGATGGAGGCCATCCGTGTCGCTTCTGAAAACCTGTTCAAGCGGGAGTCGGCGCAGATCACCACCGGCCGGGCATCCGTCTACCAGACGCTGCAGCTGAGCCGGTTCGGGGTGGCCGCGATGACGGCGCTGAGCGTGCTCGCGTTTTTCATGTACCTGCGCCAGTCTGCCATGCTCGACCAGGAGCGCCGCCGCCAGCAGCTTGCGCTGCAGCTCGAGCGCGACCTGCTCGAGCACCAGGTCAAGGGCCGCACCGCGCAGCTGACCGAACTGGCCCACCACCTGCAGACCGCCCGCGAGGACGAACGCAGCCGGCTCGCCCGCGACCTGCACGACGAACTGGGCGCCTTGCTCACCGCGGCCAAGCTCGACGTGGCGCGGCTCAAGTCCCGCATCGGCACCGTGACACCCGAGGCCCAGGAGCGCATCACCCACCTGAACGACACCCTCAACGACGGCATCGCGCTGAAGCGCCGCATCATCGAGGACCTGCGCCCCTCGTCGCTCAACAACCTGGGCCTCGTGGCCGCGCTGGAGATCCTGGCCCGCGAGTTCGCCGAACGCTCGGGCTTGAAGGTGAACTGTGACCTGCACGCGGTGAAGCTCAAGCCGTCGAGCGAACTGACCGTGTACCGTCTGGTGCAGGAAGCGCTGACCAACATCGCCAAGTACGCCAAGGCCACGCACGTGGACATCCACCTGCACGAGGTGCGGTCGCAGGTCGAGGTGGCGGTGCGCGACGACGGCATCGGGTTCGACACCAGCGTGAAACGCCCGTCCAGCCACGGGCTGGTGGGCATGCGCTACCGGGTCGAGGCCGAAGGCGGCAGCATGCAGTTGCAGGCCGCATCGGGCACCGGCACGGCGATCATCGCGCACCTCCCCGTCTCGGCGGATGCCCCGGCCCCGCCCGCGATGGACACACCCGCGTAGGCCATTTCCTACAGGCTTGCCGAGGGGCCGCCGACAGCCCGTCGCGTCCGTGTCTCATGGGCCGCGCCGGGTGGGCAGCCGTAAGCTCGTCTCACTGCTTGAACGTCTCAAACAGATCTCACAAGGAGCCCAACATGCTGCACTACGCCGTAGTCTTTTTTGTCATTGCGCTGATCGCAGCGCTGTTCGGTTTCGGTGGCATTGCTGCCAGCGCTGCCGGCATTGCCAAGATTCTCTTTATCATCTTTGCTGTCCTGGCTGTGGCGAGTTTCCTGTTCAGCCTGATCAAGAAAGGCTAGTGGCACCCGCCTGAACTCCGGCCGCGACACTCCGCCAACTTCACAACAGGAACTCCATCATGAGCGTCAACAAGCCACAAAGCGCCCCCTCTGCGGAAGACCAGACCAACGCTGCCGCGGACCGTGCCGCAGAAGCCGCGGACCACATGGTCAGCACCACCCGCCGGGTCGCCAACGATGCGCTGGATCACGTCGAATCGGCGATCCACTCCGCCCGAGCCAACGTGCAACCCGCAATCTCCCGCATCGCCACCCAGGCCGAGACGCTGGCCCGAAAAGGCCTCGACGCGGTCAAGGACGGGGCCTACCAGGTGCGCGATCGCGCGCAGACCCTGGGCGACGTGACCGTGCGGTATGTCAAGGACGAGCCGGTCAAGGCCGTGCTGATCGCCGCGGCCACCGGTGCCGCGCTGATGGCGCTGCTCAGCCTGGTGCAGAGCGCCCGGCGCAACAGCGACCGCTGATCGCGGACCCGGGGGCCCGGCACCGCGCGTCTTGCGCGGCGCCGGGCCCTTGGTGCTTGGCGGCCGCCCGGCCGCCAAGCACCGCTTGTCTCCTTTCACTTTCGGCCGCGCCATGATCCACCCCCTCGTTCGACTGCTCGCCACCGAACCGCACCTCGCCGCCGAACACGTCGGCGCCTACGCGGCCCTCATCGAAGTCGAAGCCGGTCTGGTGAGGCGACGATGGCTGCTCCGGGTGGCGCTGAGCCTGCTCGCCCTCTGCTGCCTCGGCGTGGCGGTGGTGCTCGCTGGCGTCGCCCTGATGCTGTGGGCCATCACACCCGGGCTGTCGGAGCAGGCGCAGTGGGCGCTTTTTGCGGCGCCGGCCGTGCCCGCGGTCGCGGCCATCGTGGCGGGCCTCGTGGCGCGGCGGCCGTCGGCCGAACGCGCCTTCGCGTCGATCCAGGCGCAGATCCGCGCCGACCTGGACATGTTCCGCGACGCGAGGTCCGCATGACCCACGTCGAATCGACCGACCTCGACCCGTTGATGCAAGGCGAGCCGCCCGAGGCAGAAGCGCTCCTGTCCCCGCAGGCCCGGCTCGATGCGTCCCGTGCGGCGCTGCAGCAATGGATGATCCGCACGTACCATCCCGAGCGCCTCGCACCGAACCCGGACACCGCCGCGCACGGCCCCGTGCGCCCGGACGCCACAACCACAGACGACCCGCCGTGGCTCAGCGCGCTCGTGGAGTCGCTGAGCGACGTGCCCATCGGCGCCGTGGCTGCACGCTACCTGCGGCGCTGGTGGCGGCGCCACCCCTTGCGCGCCACGGCGGAACTGGGCGATGAACTGGGCCGGGAACTGCTCGGCCCAGCGGTCGAGAAGCACCCCTGGCTGGTGCTCGGCGGCGCCGTCGTGGCAGGGGCGCTGCTCAGCCGGCTGAAGCCCTGGCGATGGTTGTCGGGCACCGCCATCCTGTCGAGCATCCTGCCCCCCATCAGCCTCGCGTCGCTTTTGGCCTCGGTCACGGCCATGTTCCAGTCAGCGCCTGCCGAACCCGCATCCGCCCCGTCGGATGAGACCGAAGCCGAGGTGGCCGAGCAGGTGTCGGAACCCGCCTGAATCCCCGCCGGGCGTCAAGCGCGGCGTCCTACAGCGCGTCCCGCCCGCGTCCGATGGTTCACCCGAACGGTCACTTTTACAGTCGCTCCATCGATTGAACCGCGCCCACCAGGGCGCCTTCACCAAAGGAGAGAGCGTCATGTTGAAGTGGGCCCTGATCTTTGCGGTGATCTCGCTGATCGCCGGCGTACTCGGATTCACGGGCGTCGCCGCCGGCGCCGCCGGCATCGCGAAGTTCCTCTTTGTCGTGTTCCTCGTGCTGTTCGTCGCGGTGCTGCTGATCGGGCTGATGGGTGCCCGGGCCGTCACGCGCAAATAGCCGCAGTACCCCTCTTTCGGCCTCTGGGGTGGGGGCCGGGTTTCTCTGAACAACAACCACCCGTTCCATGGCCTTCGCCCCTGGAGGCCTTCAGCAAAGCAGAAGGAGATTCACCATGTTTGTCCGCAACACCCTCGCCGCCGCCATCACCGCCGTGGCCCTGCTCGCCACCACCGGCTGCGCCGTCACCCGCGATCAATCCACCGTGGGCGAGTACGTCGACGACGCGACCATCTCGACCAAGGTCAAGGCCAAGTTCATCGAGGACAAGGCCGTGGCCGCCAACGCCATCAAGGTCGAGACGCTGAACGGCACCGTGCAGCTGTCAGGCTTCGCGAAGAGCGAAAGCGAACGCGATCAGGCCGTGATGCTGGCCCGCGAGGTCAAGGGGGTCAAGAGCGTGAAGAACGACATCCTGGTCCGTCCTTGATCCCTGCAGGTTCGTCCGGGCTGAACGGCCCGGGCGGCTGATCCGCCAAAGGCACGTCGCGCTCACCGGGACGTGCCTTTTTCGCATCGGGGAACCCGCCATGCCCCTTGACCCTCCGGTCGTCGACCTCCACCCGCCGGACGCCACGCCCGCGCAGGGTGGCGCGCAGGTCGTCACCGCGCTCCGTGCGCGCCCGGCCAACGCCGCCCCGTCGGCCACCGCACCGCTCGGCCCGGCGCCGCGTTCACCTGTGTCCACCACCGTGCTGGCCACACTCGCCGTCGTGGTGGCCCTGTGGTGGGGGCAACGCTTCCTCGTGCCGGTGGCCGCCGGCCTCATGCTCGCGATGCTCGTGGCCCCCATGGTCATCGTGTTCGAACGCCTGGTGCGCAGCCGGACCGCCGCCACGCTGCTGTCGCTCAGCGTGTTCATCGCCTTCTCCGGTGCGGCCTCATGGGCCTTCGGTGGGCAGATCATGCGCATGGCCGACCGCATGCCGCAGATGATCCAGCTGCTGGCGGACAACCTCGCGAAGAACCGCCCCGATGCCGACTCGGTGCTCAAGCGGGCCCGCGATGCGCTGATCCAGCTGGAGCGCGCGGCGCAGAGCGTGGCCACCGGCACGTCGCCGCGCACCCAGCGCACCTTGCGCAACCCGCCGGCCGGCGCCTCCACGCCCAGCATCAGCGAAGGGGCCACGGTGCTGGTGCGCGACACGGCCGTCAGCGGTTCCACCGTGCTGATGAAGTTCGCGACCGACCTGAGCGTGATCGTTTTCATCGCTTTTTTCGTGCTGTCCGGTGGCGAGCGCCTGACCGCCCGTTTCGTCAACCTGTGGGGGCGCAGTCCGCGCGGGCGCGCCAGGGCGGAGCGTGCGTTGCGCGAGACCGCTCGGCAGATCCGCCTCTACGCAGGCACCCTGCTCGTCACGAATGCCGTCATCGGGGCGGGCGTCTGGCTCGCCTTCTGGGCGGCCGGCCTGCCCGACGCCGGCACGTGGGGCGTGACGGCGGCCCTGCTGCACGTGGTGCCCTACCTCGGCATGGCCGTGCTGGTGGTATTGGGCGCTGCCGAGACCTTCCTGGCCCACGGCACGTTCACCGCGGCGCTGGGCATGGCGGCCTACCTGGTGATGCTGTCCACGCTGATCGGCACCGTCATGACCGCGTGGCTGCAAGGACGCAACGCGAAGATGAACCCGGCGGCCGTGTTCATCGGCCTCGTGTTCTGGGGTGCCGTGTGGGGCGTGTGGGGCTTGTTCCTCGGCCCGGCACTGATCGTCATGATCAAGGTGATCGCGCAGAACTCCCGCACTGCGCACCGGGCGGCGCGGTTGATGCAGGGCTGAAGAAGTGAAAAAAGGCACCCGAGGGTGCCTTTTGTTCAGGAGCGCAAACGCTCAGCGGCCGAAACCACCGGTGCGCGGGCGCTGCGGCTTGCCGCCGAAGCTGGGCTTCGAACCACCAGGGCCCGACTTGCGCGGTGCGAAGCCACCGGCGTTGCGGTCGGCCGGTGCGCGGTCGAATGCATTGCCACGGGGCTGGAAGCCGCCACCATCGCGGCGGTCGTCGCCACCTTGGCGCTCGAACGGGGCACGGTCACGCGGGGCGAAGTCGCCGCGCGGTGCGAAGCCTTCGTTGCGCGGCGCGAAGTCACCACGCGGGGCAAAACCTTCGTTGCGGGGGGCAAAGCCCTCGCGCGGACCGGCGTCGCGGTTGAACGGACGCGGGCCACCGAACGACGGCTTGCCACCGAAGGGCTTGCCACCCGGACGGCCGTGGCCGAACGGCTTGCCGCCGCCGAACTTGCCTTCCGGACGGGCACCGCCGAACAGGCGCGGCTCGGGGTTCTTGGGCTCGAGGCCTTCGATCATGGCCACGGGGATGTTCTGCGTGGTGAACTGCTGGATGCGGCGGATCATGCTGCTGTCCATGCGTTCGGCCAGCGTGACGGCCAGGCCGTTGCGACCGGCACGACCCGTGCGGCCGATGCGGTGCACGTAGTCCTCGGCCTTCATCGGCAGGCCGTAGTTGATCACGTGGCTGATGGTGGGCACGTCGATGCCGCGGGCGGCCACGTCGGTGGCGACCAGCACGCGCAACTGCTTGTTGCGCAGGCCTTGCAGCACGCGGGTGCGGCGGCCTTGCGGCATGCCACCATGCAGCGACGCCACGGCATGACCCATGTCGGCCAGGCGGTCGGCGAGCCAGTCGGCATCGCGCTGGGTGCTGGTGAACACCACGGCCTGTTCCATCTCCTTGGTGGTCAGGATGTGGTCGAGCATCGCATCCTTGTGCATCTTGTTGTCAGCCCAGTGCAGGCGCTGCTCGATGTTCTCGTGGGTGTCGGTGTGCGACGCCACGTCGATGCGCTGCGGGTCGCGCAGGAGGTCTTGCGCCAGGCGGCCCACGTGGCCGGCGAAGGTGGCGCTGAACATCACGGTCTGGCGGTCGGCCGGCAGCTTCTCGGCGATGTGGGTGATGTCGTCGATGAAGCCCATGTCGAGCATGCGGTCGGCTTCGTCGAGCACCAGCATTTCGACGTTGTCGAGCACGGCCTTGCCGGTCTGGAGGTGGTCGATCAGGCGGCCCGGGGTGGCGATCAGGATGTCGAGCGGGCTGCGCAGCGCCTTCAGCTGGGCCGGGTACGGCACGCCGCCGACGACGGTGGTGACCTTCAGGCCTTGCACGTGGCGGCCGTAGACGGTGGCGGCCTTGTCGACCTGCATTGCCAGTTCACGGGTGGGGGCCAGCACGAGGATGCGCGGGCCGTAGACCACGCCCTTTTCGCGGCGCTTGGTGTTGTCGCCGCGGGCGGCGAGGATACGCTGCAGCGCAGGCAGCACGAACGACGCGGTCTTGCCGCTGCCGGTGCTGGACGACACCATCATGTCCTTGCCTTCGAGGGCCATCGGGATGGCCTTGGCCTGCACTTCGGTGGGCGTGGTGTAGCCCGAGTCAGTGATGGCTTGCAGCAGGGCTTGTTGGAGGCCCAGGGTTTCGAACGTCATGTCAATCTTTCAAACACGGCGCTGCACACGCAAAGGCGTGTCAGTCAGCACCTGCAGGCTGCACGAGGGTGCATGGCCTGCCAATCAGTCGCTGGGGAGAAGGTCCGAACCCTCACCGGTGGTTGCCACCGGAGGCGGGGTTGATATGGAACAGTCAAAGCGACGGCATCGCCGCCAACCATTCCCGTATCGGGGTTCGAACAGGCCGCACGGTGAGAACCACCGCGGGAAGACTCGACAAGGTCAGAGGGGATGAACGAAACGCTGCCGAGTCAGAAGACCGTTTGGCAGCGCAGCCTGTGATTCTAACCGACATTCGGGTTTTCACGGAAGTCTTTTCTGTGAAAACCCGCCCATCCCGCTCAGAGCGCCAGGAAATGCTGGCGGTAGTACGTCAGTTCGTCGATGGATTCGTGGATGTCGGCCAGCGCCGTGTGGGCCTGGGCCTTCTTGAAGCCGGCCAGGATGCCCGGCTTCCAGCGCTTGGCCAGCTCCTTCAGCGTGCTGACGTCGAGGTTGCGGTAGTGGAAGAACGCTTCCAGCTTCGGCATGTAGTTGGCGAGGAAGCGGCGGTCCTGGCAGATGCTGTTGCCACACATCGGCGACGTGTTCTTCGGCACGTACTTCTTGAGGAACTCGATGACCTGCGCCTCGGCGGCGGCCTCGTCGAACGTGGACGCCTTCACACGGTCGATCAGGCCGCTCTTGCCGTGGGTGCCCTTGTTCCAGGCGTCCATCGCATCGAGGGTGGCGTCGGGCTGGTGCACGGCGAACACCGGGCCTTCGACGCGCTGCGTGAGGGTGGCGTCGGTCACGACGACGGCGATCTCGATGATGCGGTCGGTGTTCGGGTACAAGCCGGTCATTTCCAGGTCGATCCAGACGAGGTTCTGGTCGCTGCTGGTCAGGGTGGGTGCGGTGGTGTCGGTCATGGGCGGCCTTCGGCGGTTCTGTGCGTGGCGCATTCTCGCAGGCCTCGAGGCCTGCGCGCCCCCAGCGCCTACACTTGATGCCATGGAATCGAATGTGTTGAGCGGGGTGTTCGTGGCGGCGCTGGTGCTGTCGCTGCTGGTGAAGTTCTGGCTGGCCACGCGCCAGATGCGCCACGTGGCGGCACACCGCGGTGCGGTGCCCGCGGCGTTTGCCGGGCGCGTGTCGCTCGAAGCGCACCAGAAGGCGGCCGACTACACGCTTGCGAAGGGCCGGTTCGGCCTGCTGTCGGCCGCGTTCGGCGCGGCCGTGTTGCTCGGCTGGACGCTGCTCGGCGGCCTGCATTTCCTCAACGCGCTGGTGTACGACGCCGTCTTCCCACGTTTCGGCGGGCTCGCGTACCAGGTGGTGCTGGTCGTGGCGTTTTCGACGATCTCGGGCGTGCTCGACCTGCCGTTCGAGCTGTACAGCACCTTCCGGCTCGAGGAGCGCTTCGGTTTCAACCGCATGACGTGGCGCCTGTACGCGGCCGATGCCGTCCGGTCGCTGCTGCTCGGCCTCGTGATCGGCGTGCCGATCGTCGCGCTGATCCTCTGGATCATGGGCGCGGCGGGGCCCTCGTGGTGGTTGTGGGCCTGGGCGGCCTTCGCCGCCATCCAGCTGCTGGCGATGGTGATCTACCCTACCGTCATCGCTCCGCTGTACAACAAGTTCGAGCCGGTGGCCGATGAGGCCCTCACCACGCGGGTGCAGGCCCTGATGGCGCGCTGCGGTTTTCGCGCGAAGGGCCTGTTCGTGATGGACGGCAGCAAACGCTCGGGCCACGGCAACGCCTACTTCGCAGGCCTCGGCACGGCCAAGCGCGTGGTGTTCTTCGACACGCTGCTGTCCAAGCTCTCGGTGGGCGAAGTCGAAGCGGTGCTGGCGCACGAGCTGGGGCACTTCAAGCGCCGCCACCTGACCCAGCGCATCGCGATGGGCCTGGCCGTCAACTTCGCCGGGTTCGCGCTGCTGGGCTGGCTGTCCACGAAGGTCTGGTTCTACAACGGCCTCGGCGCCGGCGTCGCGGCCAACGCCCCCAACGATGCCCTCGCGCTGTTGCTGTTCCTGCTGGTGGTGCCGGTGTTCGGCTTTTTCGTGTCGCCGCTGATGAGCCAGTTGTCGCGCAAGCACGAGTTCGAAGCCGACGCCTACGCGTGCGCCCAGGCCAGCGGCAATGACCTTGCTGCCGCCCTGCTGAAACTGCACGAGGACAATGCAGCCACACTCACCCCCGATCCGCTGTACGTGCGCTTCTGGTACTCGCACCCACCGGCATCGGAACGCATTGCAGCCCTTCGGCTGCAGACAGGCTGACCCATGAAAACCTTGTTGCAGCAGCATTGCCAGCACCAAACGGGCGCCGCGATGAGCGACACGCAGGTGCATGACCACCTGGCCCAGTTGAGCAGCTGGAAAACCACCGGCGGCGCCATCGAAAAGGCGTTCACCTTCAAGAACTTCCACGAGACCATGGCCTTCGTCAACGCCCTCGCCTGGATCGCCCACACCGAGGACCACCACCCCGACCTGCAGGTCGGCTACAACCGCTGCACGGTGCACTACAGCACCCACTCGGTCGGTGGCTTGTCGGTCAACGATTTCATCTGCGCGGCCAAGGCCGACGCGCTGGTGTCCTTTGTCGGCTGACCGCGTGCGGGAGAAACGCCGATGAGCCGGGTCGACGCGCTCGACCTGGGACTCGTCGTGGCAGGCCATGGCCGCCACTACATCGTGGAAACGCCGGAAGGCCGGCGCCTCACCTGCCACCCGCGGGGCAAGAAGAGCGACTGCGTCGTGGGTGACCGCGTGCGCTGGCAGGTCTCGGGCGACGAAGGGGTCATCGAAGGGGTCGAACCCCGGCGCAACCTGCTCTTCCGCCAGGACGAGTGGAAGACCAAGTCGTTCGCGGCCAACCTCGACCTGATCCTCGTGATGGTGGCGAGCGAACCGGTGTTCAGCGAATCCCAGCTGACCCGCGCGCTGATCGCCGCGGAGGACGCCGGCATCGAAGCCCGCATCCTGCTGAACAAGGCCGACCTGCCCAACATCGACAGCGCCCGCGACCGCCTGCGCCCGTACGCCGCCATGGGGTACATGGTGCACGAGGCGGCCCTGAAGGCCCGCCCCGACGAAGCGCGCGCACTGATCGACCCCATCCTGGCGGGCCGCACGAGCCTCGTGCTGGGGCCGAGCGGCACAGGCAAGAGCACGCTCATCAACCTGCTCGCACCCGACGCCCGGGCCCAGGTGGGCGAGATCTCGCAGGCCCTCAACTCAGGCCGCCACACCACCACCACCACGCAGTGGTACTGGCTCGACGCGTCCCGCACCACCGGGTTGATCGACTCGCCGGGGTTCCAGGAATTCGGGTTGCGCCAGGTTTCCGCCCAGGTGTTGCCCAGCCTGATGCCCGATTTCGCCCAACACGCGAAGCAGTGCAAGTTCTACAACTGCACCCACCTGCACGAGCCGGGCTGCGGCGTGCGGGCAGCGCTGGAGCGCGGCGACATCACCGAGACCCGCTACCGCATCTACGGCGAGATCCTGCACGAGCTCTCGCAGACTCGGTATTGACCCTGGGAGGGGGATGACGGGAGGGAGCCTGCAGGCGTGGCGTCCCGGTGACGGCTTCAGCCGATCAGGTTGGCCAGCGACAGCAGCGCCAGCAGCAGCATCCACAGCACCACCGAGCGCCACACCAGCGCCACGACGCTGCGCAGGTGCCCCATCTCGGGCGGCAGCCCGGGCGTGGAGCCTTCGGCGCCGGCGAGTTCGTCGGAGCCACCCGCATCGAAGGTCTTGGAACGGTCGGGCGTGACACCCGGGGCTGCATGGCCACCCAGCTGCACCCCCACCGCACCGGCGGCCGCGGCCAGCAGGATGCCTTCGTTGGCATGTTTCCAGAGGCCCGCATCGCGCCGCCAGCACGACACCGCTTCCTCGAAGTTGCCCACCACCGCAAAACCGAACGCCGTGAGGCGCGCCGGCAGGTGGTCCACCAGGCTGAACAGGCGCTGCGACAGCGCCAGCAGGCGGTCATTGACCGGGGCGCCGACCACCCGGCTCTTGAAACCCCAGTAGCGGCTCGCGAACTCGGCCATCCGGTACACCACCGCGCCTGCGGGCCCGAGGCCCAGCGTGGACAGCACCACGAACCAGAAGAACACCCCGAACACGTGGCGATGGGCGGCCAGCAGTGCGTGTTCGATCACGTGGCGCATCAGTTCGCTGCGCGGCAGTTCGCTGGCATCGAGGTGGCGCCACTCGGCGAGCAATGCGCGCGCGGTGACCTCGTCGCCGCGTTCGAGGGCATGGCGGATGTCGGTGAAGTAGTGGCTGAACTGGCGAAAACCCATCGTCAGGTACAGCACCACCACGTCCCACACCAGCGCCAGCACGACGTTGACCTGGGCAAGCCCGATGTGGATGGCACACGCGAGCAGCGCGGGCACGAGGACGGTGACACCCCAGACGACCCACGCGTGGTGGTCACGGCCCGCGTCGAAATTGCGGCCGGTCCAGCGCATCCACGACGTGAGCGCATCGTGGACCACGTTGCGGCGCGGGAGTGGCTTGAGCTGCTCGATGAGCAGCGCGAACAGGACGGCGAAAAAACTCATGGACCCGGATGATAACGGGGGTCAGGCTTCCGGCCTCACGCGACGAGAAAGCGATACAGGTTGCGCAGCATCGCGGCGGTGGCGCCCCACACGAAGTAGTGCCGCGGATGGCCGTCGGCACCGCTGCCGTTCCACGGCATCGACAGGAACTCGCGGCGCCGGCCGGCAAACTCGGCAGCGTGCCAGCGGTGGTTGGCCGGGTCCATCAGGAACGCCAGCGGCACCTCGAACACCTCGGCCACCTCGAACGGATCGGCCTGGATGGAAAAGCCCGGCCTCACCAGCGCCACCACCGGTGTCACGATGAAGCCGGTGCCGGTGGTGTAGGTGGGCAGCTGCCCCAGCACGTCGACGTACTGCGGCGCGAGGCCGATCTCCTCCTGGGCCTCACGCAACGCCGTGGCCACCTCGTTGACATCCTCGGGTTCGGCCCGGCCGCCGGGGAAACTGATCTGGCCCGGGTGGTCGGTGAGGTGCGCGGTGCGCTGGGTCAGCAGCACCGTGAGCTCGTCGCGCTGCACGAGCGGCACCAGCACCGACGCATGGGCCGGCACCCGGTCGTTGAACCGCTTCTCGAGCACGATCTCGGGAGCCCACTCGGGCGGTGCACGAAAGCGCGCCCGCAGCGTGGCCGCCTGCAACTCCCCCAGGGTCACCGCCGGGAGGTGGTGATCGACGCTGACGGGCGGAAGCTGCTGGGGGTCGAAGTTGAGGGGCATGATGTATTGGACGCGAAAACGAAAAAGCCGCCTCGTGGAGGCGGCTTCTTCGTGCTGGGCGGGTGGACCCGGAGGGGTCCGTCCGGCCTCAGGCCAGCTTTTCCTTGATCCGGGCCGACTTGCCCGAACGCTGACGGAGGTAGTACAGCTTGGCACGGCGCACATCGCCGCGGCGCTTGATCTCGATGCTCGAGATCAGCGGGCTGTACAGCTGGAACGTGCGTTCCACGCCTTCGCCGCTGGAAATCTTGCGGACGATGAAGCTGGAGTTCAGGCCGCGGTTGCGCTTGGCGATGACAACACCTTCGTAGGCCTGGACGCGCTTGCGCGTTCCTTCGACCACGTTGACGCTGACGATCACGGTGTCGCCCGGGGCGAACGGCGGGATGGTCTTGTTGAGGCGAGCAATTTCTTCTTGCTCGAGCGTTTGGATCAGGTCCATGTGTTCTCCTAGTGATCGTGCCAACGTCATGTTGAAAATGTGGCCGGGGTGCTCACACGGGGTGACTCACACACGGCGCGACCTGGCAGAGGATCGAACAGCCGCTGATTATAGCCCGAGATTTGCCAAAAAACGCTCGTCCGCCTTTGACAGGCGCCCTTCCCTGCGTGCGGCGTCCAGCAGATCGGGGCGGCGGCGGGCCGTCAGCTCGAGCGAGCGCTCACGGCGCCAGCGGGCAATCTGGGCGTGGTGGCCCGACATCAACACCGGTGGCACGGGCAATTCGCCCTCGGGCGTGGCGAGCACCTCGGGGCGGCTGTAGTGGGGGCAGTCGAGCAGGCCATCCTCGAAACTGTCCTGCTCGTGCGACTGGGCGTCGCCCAGCACCCCCGGCTGCAGCCGGGCCACGCCGTCGAGCAGCGCCATGGCCGGCAGTTCGCCGCCCGACAGCACGAAGTCGCCGAGGCTCAGCTCCTGGTCCACATGGCGGTCGATGAAGCGCTGGTCGATGCCCTCATAGCGGCCGCACAGCAGCACCGCGCCCGGCCCTCCGGCGAATTCGCGCATGACGGCCTGGTCGATGCGCCGGCCGGTGGGGGTGAAATGCACCACGGGCGCACCATCGGCCCGGGCGGCGCGGGCCGCGGCCAGGCAGCGTTCGAGCGGTTCCACGAGCATCACCATGCCGGGGCCGCCACCATAGGGGCGATCATCCACGCGGCGGTAGTTGTCGTCGGCGAACTCGCGCAACGGCCACAGGTGCACGTCCACCTGCTTCGACTCGTAGGCGCGGCGGGTGACGCCGAGGGTCAGGTGCGGCGTGAACAGGTCGGGAAAGAGCGTGACGATGTCGAAGCGCATCGCACGGGGGTCAGTAGTCGAGGCCCCAGTCGACGGTGATGCGGCGCTCGGGCAGGCTCACGTCGTCGACGTAGGCGGCCACGAACGGGATCAGGCGTTCCTCGCCGTCGGGGTTGGCTTCCGAATCGGGCTTGGCCAGGCGCAGCACGCTGTGCGGGCCGGTGTCGATCAGGCCGACCACGGTGCCCATGGGCGCGCCGTCGCGGTTCACGACGGACAGGCCGATCAGGTCGACCCAGTAGTACTCGCCGGCACGCGGCTTCGGGAACACGCCCCGGGCCAGGAAGATGCGGGCACCCCGCAGGGATTCGGCACCGGTGCGGTCATCGACCCCGCGCACTTGCGCGACGATGACGCTGCCGTGCTCACGGGAGGAGATGATGGCGATGTGAGGCGGGAATGCTGCAGCAGCACCCACGGGGCGCTTGAGCGCACCATCCTCGGGGGGCCGGAGGTACCAGCGGCGGGCCTCCAGCAGCGCCTGGGGATCTGATGCGAAGGACTGGACCTTGACCCAGCCCTTCACACCCCAGGCGTCGAGCACACGGCCGACTTCCACCGCGTCCTCGGGCCAAGCGGGATCTTGCGCCCCGGCAGGCGAAGACACGTCGGACACGGCCGTGTTCAACTTCAGGCCGAAGCCTTGGCCTGCGCCACGAGGCGAGCGACCGTAGGCGACAGCTGGGCGCCGCTGCCGGTCCAGTAGTCGATGCGGTCGAACGCCACGCGCAGCGGCTGCTCACCACCGGACGCGACCGGGTTGTAGAAACCCACGCGCTCGATGAAGCGGCCGTCGCGGCGGGTGCGCGAGTCGGCAACGACGATGTTGAAGAAAGGACGCTTCTTGGCGCCGCCACGTGCGAGTCGGATCACGACCATGTTGTTTCCTACGATTCTGAAAACATCCACCGCACCAGGAGACACTCAGGGCGAGCAGACCAAAAAAACAAAAAGCCCGGGGGCCCTTTGCCATGAACATCGGCGTCGTAGATACGCCGGTCTCTCGACCGACCGCCACCGAAACCCACGATTATAAACTCATGCTTTCCCCTCACAGCGCCTCATGACCCCTGAAATTGCATCCATCCGGGCCAGCACGGCCTCGGACGCCCCTGCGATGGCCCGCATTTACGCTTGGCACGTGCAAAACGGCACAGGCACGTTCGAGACCGACGTCCCCGATGCCGCCGAGATCGCGTCGCGCCGCGAGGCCGTCGTCTCGAAGGGCCTGCCCTGGCTCGTCGCCGAGCGCGACGGCGAGTTGCTGGGCTACGCCTACGCGAACCACTTCCGCCCGCGCGGCGCGTACCGCTTCTGCCTCGAGGATTCCATCTACCTGTCCGAGGCGGCCCGCGGCCAGGGCCTCGGCACCCGGCTGCTGCAGGCATTGATCGACCAGGGTGAGGCCCTGGGTGCCCGGCAGATGCTCGCGGTGATCGGGGACTCGGCGAACCTCGCGTCCATCGGCGTGCACCGCCGGCTGGGCTTCGAGCACACCGGCGTGATGAAGTCCGTGGGCTGGAAACTCGGTGCGTGGCGCGACGTGGTGATCATGCAACGTGCGCTGGGCACGGGCGGCGAACAACCGGCCGGGGATTGACGCGATGACCGGCTACAAATCGAAGACGCTGGCCACCTGGCTCGCCTTCCTCGGCGGCGGCTTCGGCCTGCACCGGTTCTACCTGTTCGGCCTGCGCGACGTGTGGGGCTGGCTGTGGGCGGTGGTCACGCTGATCGGCATCCAGGGACTGCAGCGGCACCTGCACGTGGGGCAGGACGACCACGTGGCGTGGCTGCTGCTGCCCGTGCTGGGCTTTTCACTGTCGGCCGGCGCGCTGATGGCGCTGGTCTACGGCCTGATGCCCGACGAGAAATGGAATGCCCGCTTCAACCCGGAGGGGCCCGAACACCAGGCCGGCTGGGCCGTGGTGTTCGGTGTGGTGCTCGCGCTGCTCGTGGGCGCCGGCATCCTGATGTCGGCCATCGCGTTCAGCGCGCAGCGGTACTTCGAGTACAGCGCGGAAACACCGTCTCAGGTGAAGAGCGACAGGCTCAGCCAGTAGAAGATCGCGGCGACGAAGGCGGACGCGGGGATCGTGAAGATCCACGCCCACACGATGTTGCCGGCCACCCCCCACCGCACGGCGGAGGCGCGGCGCACCGAGCCCACGCCCACGATGGCGCCGGTGATGGTGTGGGTGGTGGACACGGGCACACCCATGGCGGTGGCGAGGAACAGCGTCATGGCCCCGCCCGCCTCGGCGCAGAAGCCGCCCACGGGTTTGAGCTTCGTGATCTTCTGGCCCATCGTCTTGACGATGCGCCAGCCCCCGAACAGCGTGCCGAGGCCGATGGCCAGGTAGCAGATCCAGATCACCCAGGTGGGCGGCAAGGCGTCGGTGCTCGACGTGTACCCGGTGGCGATCAGCAGCATCCAGATGATGCCGATGGTCTTCTGCGCGTCGTTGCCGCCGTGGCCCAGGCTGTACATGCCGGCCGAGGCCAGCTGCAGCCGGCGGAACCAGTTGTCCACCCGCAGCGGCGACGACCGCCGGCAGATCCAGGCCACCGCCACCATCAGCAGCGAGCCGAGCACGAAACCGAGCACCGGCGAGACGAAGATGAAGGCCACGACCTTCAGCACGCCGGTACCGTCGAGCGCGCCGATGCCGGCCTTGCCGATGACCGCACCGCAGATGCCCCCGATCAGCGCGTGCGACGAGCTGGACGGGATGCCATAGAGCCAGGTGATGACGTTCCACGTGATGGCGCCGATCAGCGCGCCGAACACGACGTGGTGATCGACCACCCCGGGCTGCACGATGCCCTTGCCCACCGTGGCGGCCACGTTCAGGTGGAACACCATGATGGCGATCACGTTGAAGAACGCGGCGAAGGCCACCGCCTGCTGGGGCTTGAGCACCCCGGTGGACACCACGGTGGCGATCGAATTCGCCGCGTCGTGGAAGCCGTTCATGAAGTCGAAGATGACGGCCAGGGCGACCAGCATCACCACCACCCAGAAGTGGACCGGGACCGATTCCATTCGTCGAAGCTCCGCCTGCGGATCAGGAATTCTCGAGGACGACGCCCTCGATCAGGTTCGCCACATCCTCGCAGCGGTCGGAGATGGATTCGAGCTGCTCGTAGATGGCCTTGAGCTTGATCAGCTCGCGCACGTCGGTTTCCTCGCGGAACAGCTTCGACATGGCCGAACGCATCACGCGGTCGGCATCGGATTCGAGCTTGTCGATCTCCTCGCAGGTCTTGATGGCGGCTTCGGCCACGTCGCTGCGGCTCAGTTGCGCGAGCAGCGAGACGGCATGCTGCACGCGTTCGCAGCACTTCGCGCTCAACTCGCCCAGGCGGATGACCTCCTCGGTCATGCTGCGCACGTCGTACAGCTGCATGGTTTCGGTGGCGTCCTGCAGCAGGTCGACGATGTCGTCCATCGCGTTGATCAGGCCGTGGATCTGCTCGCGGTCGATCGGGGTGATGAAGGTCTTGTGCAACAGGCGGTTGACCTCGGCCGTGACCTTGTCGGCAGCACGCTCGGCGCCCACCACCTCACCGGCGTACTTCTCGCGCAGCTCGAGGTTCCCGTAGTTCTCGATCATCAGCATGAAGGCGCGGGCACCTTCGGTGATGAACGCGGCATGCTGGTTGAAAAGCTCGAAGAAATTGCCTTCGCGTGGCAGCAACTTGCCGAAAAACATGATGGGGAATCTCCAAAAAGCCTGGGAGCGAAGGAATTTTCGCGGTGCGTCCCGTGAATGTCACGGAATCGTCATCAAAAGTGGCAGGCGTGGAGTGTAAGGGCCCCGGGAGCCTCAACTCAGGCGGGGTTCGTCCGGCGCCCCCAAAAATGCACGCGGCCCGGTGATCGCGCCGATCTGGCCGATGAGCCGCTGGAAGTCCGCCTCCCGGCCGGCGGGATGGAAGTGTTCCGTCTGCACCACGAGCACCGGCGCACCGTCGAAGGTTTCGAAATACGTGGCGTACGCGGCCACCAGGCGCTCCAGGTAAGCCGCGTCGATGCGCTGCTCGATGGCGATGCCGCGCCGCTGGATGCGCGACAGCAGCGTGAACACCGGCGCCTGCAGCCAGATGATGAGGTCGGGCTGCGGCACCCGCGCCTCGGCCTGCCCATACATCTGGCCGTACAGCGTGAACTCGTCGTCGCTCAGCGTCATGCGGGCGAACAGCGCGTCCTTCGCGAACATGAAGTCGCTGACGACGGCCGGCGAAAACATGCCGGGCTGCGCGAGCGCCGCCACCTGGCGCAGCCGCTGGAACAGGAAGAACACCTGCGTCTGGAACGCGTAGCCGGCGGGGTCGTCGTAGTAGCGGCCGAGGTACGGGTTGTCACCGGCCTGCTCCAGCAGCAGTTCCGCGCCGAAGTGGGCCGCGAGGCGCCGCGCGAGCGTGGTCTTGCCCACGCCGATGGCCCCCTCGATGGCGATGTGGCGGAAGCGGCTCACGGCGGGCTCCATCGCATGCGCCTCCCGGTGCCTCAACGAAAGATGAAGTACACCGCCCCCACCATGCACAGGCCGGCCCACACGAAGTCGAGCTTGAACGGCTGGTCCATGTAGAGCACCGCAAACGGCACGAACACGGCCAGCGTGACGACCTCCTGGGTGATCTTGAGCTGGGCGAGCGACAACCCGCCGGCGTGGCCGACGCGGTTGGCCGGCACCTGCAGCAGGTATTCGAACAGCGCGATGCCCCAGCTAATGAGCGCCGCGGTGAACCAGGGCCGATCGGCGAGGTTCTTCAGGTGGCCGTACCAGGCGAAGGTCATGAACACGTTCGACCCGACCAGGAGCACGACCGTCTGGAGGGTCACCGGGAAGCCGTTCATGGCACGAACCTTTCGATGCGCTGGTGGGCGACGCCGGCCAGCAGGGTGCGGACCGCACCGCGCCCGGGCACCTCGAGGTGCGGCGCGATGTCGGCGAGGGGGACGAGCACGAACGCCCGTTCGTGCAGGCGGGGATGGGGCACCGTGAGCTCGGGGGTGTCGATCTGTGCGGGCCCGTGCAGGAGCAAGTCCAGGTCCAGGGTGCGCGGCGCGTTGCGGTGGGACCGCTCGCGGCCGTGCGCCTGCTCGAGGGCGTGCAGCGCGGCCAGCAGCTCACCGGGCGGGAGGTCGGTGTCGAGCGCCACCACCGCGTTCAGGAAATCGGGGCCGGTGGCGTCCACCGGCGCCGTGCGGTACACCGGCGACCGGGCCGCGAGGTGCGTGCCCGGCAGGCGAGCCAGCGCATCGACCGCTGCCTCGAGGGCCGCGGCAGCCTGCCCCAGGTTGGCGCCGAGCCCCACGTACGCCGTCACCGTCATGGCCGGACTCCTGGCACGCCGCTCGGCCGGACCGTCAACCTGCGTCCGGGGCCGCGCCCGCGGGCTTGCGGCGGCGGCGGCGGCGCTTGCGCGGGGCGTCGGTGCTGTCGCTGTCGCTGTCGCTGTCGCTCGGGGGCAAGTCGTCTTCGTCGTCCTGCGGTGCCGGCGAGGGCGCCGCACCCGAACCTGCGCTCGCACCCGCGGCACGCGGTGCACGGCGTTCGGTCTTGCGGATCTCCTGGATCATGTGCGGGCGATCTTCCGGATCAGCCTGGGAGAAGTCTTCCCACCAGGTGGCCAGTGCCGGGTCGATCTCGCCCGAGTCGGCCCGCAGGCGAAGGAAGTCGAACCCGGCGCGGAAGCGGGGCTGCTCGACGAGGGTCAGCGGCCCGTTGCCCACCCGGCGATCGAAGCGCGGCTGCATGAGCCAGATGTCGCGCATGTCGGCGCCCAGCTTGCCACCCCCGGAGATGTCGCCGATGCGCGAGTTGAACACCGCATCCACCGCCTGCTGCAGCGCCGGGAACGACGCCTCGCCGCGCTTCTTCAGCCGGGTCCAGCCGTCCTGCACGTCGTGCCACAGCATGCAGGCGAGCATGAAACTCGGCGCCACCGGCTTGCCTTCGCCCACGCGGCGGTCGGTGTCGGCCAGCGCGGCGTTGACGAACCTGGCGCGCTCGGGGTACTTGGCGCCGGTGTCGATCACCAGGTCGAGGATCGGGAAGAAGCCCAACCCGCCGCCGGCGAGGCCCTGCTTCTTCAGTTCCTCGATGCTCGCGAGCGCATGGCCCGTCTGCAGCAGCTTGATCATTTCGTCGAACGTGCGCGACGCGGGCACGCTCTGCAGCAGCGAGGCCATCTCGCGGATGGGGGCGCGGGTCTTGGGCTCGATGGCAAAACCGAGCTTCGCGGCAAACCGCACCACACGCACGATGCGCACCGGGTCCTCGCGGTAGCGGGTGGCCGGGTCGCCGATCATCCGCAGCACCTTCTTCTTCGCGTCCTTGATGCCGCCGTGGTAGTCGACGACGATCTGGCTCTGCGGGTCGTAGTACATCGCATTGACGGTGAAGTCGCGGCGAGCGGCGTCCTCGATCTGGGGGCCCCACACGTTGTCGCGCAGCACACGCCCGGCGGCATCGACCACGTGGGTCTTGCCGGCCAGCTCGCCCTTCGAGGTCTTCTCGTTGCCGGTGACCTGTTCGGCCGCCGCGGCATCCATCACCGCGCGGAACGTGGAGACTTCGATCACCTCGTGGTCACGGCCGCGGCCGAACACCACGTGCACGATGCGAAAGCGCCGGCCGATGATGAACGCACGCCGGAACAGGCCCTTGACCTGCTCGGGCGTGGCGTTGGTGGCCACGTCGAAGTCCTTCGGGCGCAGACCCACCAGCAGGTCGCGCACCGCGCCTCCCACGATGTAGGCCTCGAAGCCCGCGTCGGCCAGCGTCTTGACCACGCGGATCGCGTTGTCGTCGACGAGGCCGAGGTCGATGCCGTGTTCGGCCGCCTCGACCTCCACACGCTTGCCCTTGGCCGCCTTGACGGTGGTTGCGCTCGGTTTGCCGAGCAGCTTGTCGATGAATTTTTTGATCATGTGAACAGTTGGAGAATGCGCCAGCCGCGTTCGCGCGCAATGGTTTCGAGCGACGGCGCCGGGTTGGTGGCCACCGGGTGGGTGGCCTGCTCCATCAGCGGCAGGTCGTTGGCGGAATCGCTGTACATGTGGATGCAGCCGAAGGACGTGAACGACAGGCCCATTTCCGCGAGCCATTCGGCCGTGCGGGTTACCTTGCCTTCGCGGAACGACGGCGTGCCGTCGACGCGGCCGGTGACCTGGCCGGCCCCGTCGCGCTCGAGGCGCACGGCCAGCAGGTGATCGACGCCAAACGCCTTGGCGATGGGGGCCGTGACGAATTCGTTGGTGGCCGTCACGAGGGCCACCAGGTCGCCCTGGGCCTGGTGATGGCGCACGAGGTCCACGGCCGCCGGGCGCATGGCGGGCAGGATGTCCTCGCTCATGAATTGGTCGTGGGCGGCGGCCAGTTCGGCCGCCGGGCGGTCACGCCACGGGCGGGTGGTGAACTCGATGTACTCGTGGATGTCGAGGGTGCCGGCCTGGTACTTCGCGTAGAAGGCGTTGTTGCCTGCGCGGAACGAGTCCACGTCGACCCATCCCTGGCGGATCATGAACTCGCCCCACGTGTGGTCGGAATCGATCGGCAACAACGTGTGGTCGAGGTCGAACAGACAGAGATTCTTCGTCATGGACCCTCTTCGGTCAGCATTTGTTTGAGCAAGGGAACGGTGATGGCACGTTTGTGCACCAGCGCGAATTCGTCGAGCCGGTCGAGCAGCGTCATCAGGTGCTTCAGGTCACGCGCGAAGTGGGTCAACAGGTAGTCCATCACCTCGTCGGAGAGGAACAGCCCGCGGCGGTCGGCCTCGCGCCGCAGTGCGGCGCGGGCTTCGGGTTCGGAGAGCGCCTGGACGGCGAACACGTGGCCCCAGCCAAGGCGGGTGCGCAGGTCGTCGCGCACCGGCAGGTCCACCGGCGGCAAGCGCGCGGCGCCCAGCACCGGGATGCCGAGGGTGGTGGCCTCGATGAACAGGGCGAAGGCCGCATGCTGGCGGGCTTCGTCGAGCAGGTCGCAGTTGTCGAGCACGACGACGTGGACGGTGTCTTCGATGTACCAGGGCAGCGGCTGCGTGGCATCGAACCAGGCCACGCGGCCGCCCTGCTGCTGCACGTGGTTGGCCGTGGCCTGCAGCAGGTGGGTCTTGCCGACGCCGGACGCACCCCACAGGAACACCGGCGCGGTCTGCTGCGTCACCTGGCGCAGGTGCGCGACGGCGTGGGTGTTCTGGCCCGGCACGAAACTCTCGAAGGATCGTGCGGGCTCGGTGGCGATGTCGAGCGGGAGTTGTCGCATCCGGGGTCGTGGTCGGTCAGGACGCCGCCTTCGGTTCCAGCAGAACGTGTTTGAACAGCTTCATGTTTGTTTTATCCCCATGCATTGTGTGATTTTTTTCACGGGCAGTACCACCTGCCGCCCGCAGGCGGCCCGATTTCCCTCCGGGACCGGCCAAATTCTAAGGGCGGGCCGTGCGGACCACAGAAGGTGTGAATGAATCCGGCGCGCCCGAGCGGCCCGCCGGGGGGTGTCCCATCAAGGCGCAAAGCGCAGCCGTGGCTCGGGCCACGGCGAGCATTTGCAACGCGGAGGGGGCGCGCCCCGGCGGGACGAGCGGGCGTGTCGGGTTCGTTCACACCTTCTCAGTGCAGCCGCCCCGGACCATCGTGTCCCAGCTCGGTCAGCCGGCTGCTGATGGCCGCGCGGTCCACCGCCTCGCGGGTGTGGATCAGGTAGGCCCCCAGGTCCTGGCGGGCGGCTTCGCGGTTGCCGAGCTCGGCATGGGCCAGGCCGCGGTCACGGCGCTCCTCCCAGGCCTGGGGCAGCAGGATCACGAGCCGGTTCATCACCGCCACGAGCCGCGGCCAATCGCGGGCGCTGCGGTAGATCTCCTTCAGGTTGCGCAGCATGCGCGCCAGCACGTCGCGCGGCTCGGCCGCCTGCAGGAACAGGCCGAGCGGCATGTCGAAGTCGCCCTCGAGGCCGTGGCTGCGGCGGTACGGCACCAGCAGTTCGTCGAGCTGCTCGCGCGACAGCGACTGCCCGCTGAACGGGTCGATCACGACTTCCCCCTCCGGCATGTGCAGCTTGACGAGGAAGTGCCCCGGGAACGACACCCCGCATGCCGTGAGGCCAATGCCCGTGGCCAGCTCGATGTAGAGCACGGCCAGCGTGATGGGGATGCCGCGCCGCGTGCGCAACACCGTGCTCAGCAGGCTGTTGCCGGGGTCGTAGTAATCGTTGACGTTGCCCGCGAACCCGAGTTCCTGGAAAAAATACCGGTTCAGGCGGCGCAGGCGTTGCAGCGGCACGGCATCGGACGGCACGCGGCGGCGCAGTTGGTCGGTGAGGGCGTCCACTTCGTCGAGCAGCGCTTGCAGGTCGACGTCGGGGTGTTCGTCCTGGCTCAGGCTGGCGGCAGCCTCGAGCAGGGAGAGCGACGCATCGTCGGCTACCAGGGCCGAAAAATACTCGAGGGCCGTGGGCGTCTCGAAATGGAGGCGGTCGGACATGGGAACAGTCTAATTCCACTTGAAAGAGGTGGCGCCCCCTCACCCATGCGCCCTCACCCGCGGCGGGCGAACTGCTTCGGGTTCAGGCCCATGGCCAGCAGCGCGCCGAAGTACAGCACGGCCGCACCACCGAGCATGCCGGTGAGCAGCCCCACCCGCGTCCAGCCCCCGAGCCGCACCCAGTCGATGGCGTGCGCGCCCCAGGCGAGCCAGCCGGTGAGCAAGGCCGTGGCCAGCAGCACGCGAAGCCCGAAACCGCCCCACCCCGGCGCCGGCACGTAGGCGCCCGAACGGCGCAACCCCACGAACAGCCAGGCCGCGTTCACGAGCGCCCCGAGGCCGATGGACAAGGCCAGGCCCGCGTGCTGCAGCGACGGCACGAAGAACCAGAACACCGCGTTGAGCACCTGCGTCAGCACCAGCACTGCGACCGCGATGCGCACCGGGGTGCGGATGTCCTGGCGCGCATAGAAGCCGGGCGCGAGGATCTTGATGGCGATCAGCCCCATCAGGCCCACGCCGTAGCCCTGCAGCGCGCGCACGGTCTGCGCCACGTCGGCCGCGGTGAACGCACCGCGGTGGAACAGCACCGCCACCAGCGCCTCCGGGAACACGAGCAGGGCCACCGCACACGGCAGCGCGAGCAGCAGCACCAGGCGCAGGCCCCAGTCGAGCAGGTTGGAATACGCCGCGGTGTCGCCGCGGCCCTGGGCGCTCGACAGCTGGGGGATCAGCACCACCCCGAGCGCCACGCCGAGCAGCGCGGTGGGGAACTCCATCAGCCGGTCGGCATACCCGAGCCAGGAGATGGCGCCCACGCCGAGGTGCGACGCCAGCTGCGTGTTGATGAAGAGCGACAGCTGCGCCACCGACACACCGATCAGCGCCGGGGCCATCTGGCGCAGCACCTTGTGCACGCCGGGGTGGTTCCAGGCCGCGCGCACGGCCCGCGGGCTCAACCCGATGCGGGGCAGTTGCCCGATGGCCACGAGCGCCGGCACCTGCACCGCGAGCTGCAGCACCCCGCCCAGCATGACGCCCACGGCCAGTGCATAGATGGGTTCGATGCCCCAGCGCGACAACCAGGGTGCCAGGCCCCACGTGCACGCGATCAGCGACAGGTTCAGCAGCACCGGCGCCGCCGCGGGCACCGCGAAGTGCCTCCACGTGTTGAGGATGCCGGAGGCCAGTGCCACGAGCGAGATGAACCCGATGTACGGGAACATCAGGCGGGTCATCAGCACCGCATGGTCGAACTTCTCGAGGCCGGAGGCCAGCAGCCACACCACCACCGGCGCGGCGACGATGCCCACGATGCACGTGAGGAGCAGCGCCCACGCGAGGATGGTGGACACGGCGTTGATGAGGTGGCGGGTGACCTCGTCGCCCTCGGTGACCCGGGTCTGCCCGAGGATGGGCACGAACGCCTGGGCAAAAGCCCCCTCGCCGAAAAGGCGGCGCAGCATGTTCGGGATGCGGAAGGCCGCGTTGTAGGCATCGGTCCAGGCGCCTGCGCCGAACATCGAGGCGATCATCAGCTGGCTGGCCAGGCCGGTGATCCGGGAGCACAGGGTCAGCAGGGAGACGGTGGAGGCGGCCCGGAGCAGGTTCATTTGGCGTGTTTCGAGCCCGAAAGGGGGCCGATTATAGGGAGGGGGTGCTCACGAGGACCATGCAGTTTGTCGGAAGCCAATTGCGAATGCTATACTGGCGGACTTCACACCACCTGGGTAAAGCTAAAGCATGGCTACCGCTTCCAAAGCTAAGAAAAAAACCGTCCGTATCGCGTCTGGTCTCAAGCGCGTTCGGCAGGATGTGAAACTCAACGCCGCGAACACCGCCCTGCGTTCGAAGTTCCGCACCGTCATCAAAAACGTCCAGAAGGCTGTTGCCGCTGGCGACAAGACCAAGGCCACCGAGCTGTTCCAGTCGGCCCAGAGCGTGATCGACTCGGTCGCCGACAAGGGTCTTTTCCACAAGAACAAGGCCGCTCGCCACAAGAGCCGCCTGTCCTCCAAGGTCAAGGCCCTCGCGGCCTGATCCAATACCAGGTGGTAGAAGCCAGGGCCCGCGTTTCGCGGGCCTTGTTGTTTGCAGGCTCGCCAAGTGCGGGCGTGACGCCGAAGGCCCGCCAAGCGCGGGCGTGACGTCGAAGGCCCGCCAAGTGCGGGCCTTGTGCATTCCGCCGCCCCCGGTGGAACGCCCAGCAAAAAGGCCCGCACTGCGGGCCTTTGTCGTTGTGGGCACGAAGCCCGGTCAGTCCTTGGGAGGCTTGCCGGTGCCGGGTTCGGGCAGCAGGCAGGCGTCGGCCACTTGCAGGTGGTTGTCGCGGGCGAAGTTCATGACGAAGTCCCACGCCATCAGTTCGACGTCGCGCAGGGCCTCGTTGACGATCACGCACTTGATGCCGTTGATGACACGGGGAACGCAGTAGGGCGAGTAACCGATGAAGGCGCCAATGCCGCCTGCGGATCCTTCGGGACGGAAGCAGGACATGGCGCCGGCCAGCCGCTCGGCCCAGTCGCTGGGTCGGAAGACGCGGCCGTCTGTGGTCACGCCCTGGATGAAAACTTCGCGGGGTTTGGCAGGACTCATGCAGTGGCTGGAGAGGAATTTTGTTCCAGCGCGCATTGTGCCGGGTTTGTGCTGCGTCGCAGCAGAATGAACCGGCGTTCCAGGAACTCTGGACGGAAATTTTTCGACACGGACCATGCGTCGCGAACACCCGTCACCAACACGGTGCATCACGTGCGCAGCGGTGACTGGCCCTAGAATCAAAAACCTCCCGGGGCCGTCGTTCGGCCCCGGATGTTTTTTGTCGCGTTGCCCCCTGGAGCCCCTGCCATGACCGCCCCCGCCAAGACCGCCGCCAACGCCGAGTCCCATGTGATGAACACCTACGGCCGCCTGCCGTTTGCGTTGTCGCACGGCGAGGGCGTGTGGGTCTGGGACACCAACGGCAAGAAGTACCTCGACGGCCTCGCGGGCATCGCCGTCAACACGCTGGGCCACGCCCACCCGAAGCTCGTGCCGGCGCTGCAGGACCAGGTGGGCAAGCTGATCCACAGCTGCAACTACTACCAGGTGCCGCTGCAGGAAGCCCTCGCCGCCAAGCTCACCGCGCTGTCGGGCCTCACGAACGCCTTCTTTTGCAGCACCGGCCTCGAGGCCAACGAAGCCGCGCTGAAGATCGCCCGCAAGTACGGGCACGACAAGGGCATCGACCGGCCCGAGATCATCGTCTACGAGAAGGCCTTCCACGGCCGCTCGATCGCCACGCTGTCGGCCACCGGCAACCCGAAGGTGCAGGCCGGGTTCGGCCCGCTCGTCGAAGGGTTCGTGCGCGTGCCGTTGAACGACGTGGCCGCCATCGAGGCGCAGGCGCGTGACAACCCGAACATCGTCGCGGTGTTCCTCGAGGTGATCCAGGGCGAAGGGGGCATCAACCCCGCCACCGTCGAATACCTCCAGGCCGTGCGCCGCATCTGCGACGACCGGGGCTGGCTGCTGATGCTCGACGAAGTGCAGTGCGGCATGGGCCGCACCGGCAAGTGGTTCGCCCACCAGTGGGCCGGCATCCTGCCCGACGTGATGCCGCTCGCCAAGGGCCTCGGCTCGGGCGTGCCGGTGGGTGCGGTGGTGTGCGGCCCCAAGGCGGCCCACGTGCTCGGCCCCGGCAACCACGGCACCACGTTCGGTGGCAACCCGCTCGCCATGCGCGCCGGCGTCGAGACCATCCGCATCATGGAAGAGGACAACCTCCTCGCCAACGCCGCCACGGTGGGTGCGCTGCTGTCGTCCAGCCTCAAGCGCGAGCTGAAGGGCCTCGACGGTTTCGTGGAAATCCGCGGCCACGGCATGATGATCGGCATCGAACTGGCCCGCCCGTGCAACGAACTGCTCGGCCAGGCGGCCGAGGCCGGCCTGCTGCTGAGCGTGACGGCCGACAAGGTGATCCGCCTCGTGCCGCCCCTGATCCTCACCGCCGACGAAGCCCAGCAGATCGTGGCGATCCTCGCTCCGCTGATCAAGTCGTTCCTGGCCAAGACCACCCCATGAAGCCCGGTATGAGCCTCATCAAGCACTACCTGCAGTTCAAGGACCTCCGCACGGAGGAATACGCCTACCTGCTCGCGCGCACCGCGGTCATCAAGCAGCGGTTCAAGAACTACGAGAAGTACACGCCGCTCGTCGACCGCACGCTGGCGATGATCTTCGAGAAGGCCAGCACACGCACCCGCGTGAGCTTCGAAGCGGGCATGTACCAGATGGGAGGCTCCGTGGTGAACCTCACCACCGGCGACAGCCAGCTCGGCCGCGCCGAGCCCATCGAGGACAGCGCGAAGGTCATCAGCCGCATGGTCGACCTGGTGATGATCCGCACCTACGAGCAGACCAAGCTCGAGGCCTTTGCCGCGAACTCGCGCGTCCCGGTGATCAACGGGCTCACCAACGAGTACCACCCCTGCCAGATCCTCGCCGACGTGTTCACGTACATCGAACATCGCGGCTCCATCCAGGGCAAGGTGGTCGCGTGGGTCGGTGACGGCAACAACATGGCCAACACCTGGCTGCAGGCCGCCGACATCCTCGGCTTCACGCTGCACGTGAGCACCCCGAGCGGCTACGAGCTCGACCCGAAGGTGGCCGGTGTGTCCAACACCAACTGCGTGAAGGTGTTCAAGAACCCGCTCGACGCCTGCCGCGGTGCCCACCTCGTCACCACCGACGTGTGGACGAGCATGGGCTACGAGGCCGAGAACGAAGCGCGCAAGACGGCCTTCGCCGACTGGTGTGTCGACCGCGAGATGATGGCCGTCGCCCAACCCGACGCCCTGTTCATGCACTGCCTGCCCGCGCACCGTGGCGAGGAAGTGGCGGCCGACGTCATCGACGGCCCGCAGTCCGTGGTCTGGGACGAGGCGGAGAACCGCATGCACGTCCAGAAGGCCCTGATGGAGTACCTGCTGATCGGCCGCATCGGTTGACGGCCGGGAGGCGGGCATGCTGCACCAGCAGGTCCCCGCCGCCCCGCTGAGCGCATTCGTGGCGCTGCTCTGGACGAGCGAGCGCGGCACCCTGCCCCACGCCCGCGAGCGCAAGTTGCCCACCGGGTGTGTCGACATCGTGATCCCGCTGCTGCAGCCGGCCATCACCCGGTTTGCCGACGAGGCCGATGCCGTGGGCCAGGTGTTTCGCGGGGGTGTGGTGCAAGGTGCCCACGACCAAGCCGTGGTGCGCGGCACCGGCGGACCGTCCTGCGCGGTGGGGGTGCATTTCCGCCCGGGTGGCGCGGCGGCGCTGCTGGGTGGCGCGCTTGCAGATTTGCGCAACCGCACCGTGGCCCTCGATGGCCTGTGGGGCACCGATGCCGACGACCTGCGGGACTGGCTCCAGCATGCGCCCGACGCCCCGGAGCGGCTGCGCCGCCTGGAAGCGTTCCTGGTTCGGCGCCTGCGCCCCGGCGCGGCCCCGGACCCGCTCGTGGCCGACGCCCTCGCCCGCTTCCGCCAGCATCCGGCGCTGGCCACCGTGTCTCCGGTGCAGCGCGCGAGCGGGCTGTCGCCCCAGGCCTTCACCGCCCGCTTCGAGCGCGCGGTGGGGCTCACGCCCAAACGGTTTGCGCGCGTGCAACGCTTCCACTCGCTGGTGCGGCGCCTCGCCGCAGGGCCGCCGGCCGATTGGGCAGAGGCTGCGCTCGACGCCGGCTACGCCGACCAGCCGCACCTGATCCGCGACTTCGGGCGCCTGGCGGGCATCACCCCAGGGGCGTACCGCCCGGTCAGTGCCGAGCAGCCCGAACACGTGGCACTTGAAAAACGTCCAATACAGCCAAGGCCTGCCGCCCTACGATGACACGTCCACTGCACCGAACCGGAGGTCTTCGATGAGCCACACGTCCCGCATCCACGAGGTCTTTGCCTACCTTCGTGTGGCCGACACGGCCGCCGCGATCGATTTCTACACGCGCGCGTTCGGCGGCGAGGAACTGTTCCGGCTCGTCGAACCGTCCGGCCGCATCGGACACGCCGAGGTGCGGTTCGGCCCCGCCATCGTGATGCTGTCCGACGAATTCCCCGAGTTCGGCATGCGCGCCCCGCGCCCCGGCGAAGACACCCCGTCCTGCGTGCACCTGCACGTGGACGACTGCGATGCGGTGGTGGCGCAGGCGCAAGCTGCGGGGGGCACCGTCACGATGCCCCCCACCGACCAGTTCTACGGTGAACGCGCGGCCCGGGTGCGCGACCCGTTCGGCCACACCTGGCTGATCGGCAGCGAAAACGAGGCGCTCACCCCCGAGGAGATGCAGCGCCGCTATACCGCGTTGATGACCTCGGGCTGACGGGTCAGTCCGTGGCCTGAGGAAACACGAACACCACGCGCCGCGAGCCCTTCGCGGGCACCGCCACGGCGCGCTGCGTGAGGGCCTTGCCGTTCAGCGTCGCCTCCACCTCGTAGGTGCCGGGTGGGGTGCGCACGAGGAAAAACGGGCCGTCCGACTTGTCGTCGAGCACCACCTCGCCCTTTCTGTTCTTGAGGCGGATCTGCGCGTCCGAGGTGTATTCGCTCTTCGCGCCGGCCTTCTGGTACAGCTCGATCACGAGCGGGTACGACGCGCGCGCCTGCTGGATGGCTGGGAGCTGCTCGTCAGGCACCCCCCCGCTCACATAGCTGACGCTGCCCGATTGCTTGACGGGTGGCAGCGGCAGCAGGTCCTGCGCCAGCGCGGTGCCGGCGGACAGCACCAGCGCAGCGGCCAGTACAGCGAGTTTTGTCGTTGGCTTCGTCATGGTTCGTCCTTTCCGGTTGCCCGAATACTTCATTAGGCAACCAACGGACGCGAACCGTTTCATCGATCCGGGCCGGCGCGGCCAATTCCTACGCTGCCCATTCACGACTTCCGACACGAAAACCTGTGGCATGGGCCTTTGCTCGGGCGCTTCGAGTGGCCAATCCCCCGCGCGACCACTGTCTCCAGCGGCACCGTTATCTATCCCGCGCATCAAGAGTGCCGGCCCCCTTCGCCTCGCTGCGCATCGGCTGGTTCTCTGGTCACCCCGACGAAAGTCGGGGCCCACCGGCCCAGTGGGTCCCGGCTTTCGCCGGAACGACAAGCATCAGGCGAGCGAAGCGCCGTCGGGGGTCACCCCAAATTCACCGGGACGAAGATGCGTTCGCCGTCGCGCTCGATGAGGAGCGCCACGCTCTTCGGCTTGCCCTCGATCACGCTGCGCACCTGCTCCACGGACGTGACCGGCTTGCCGTTGATGGCCAGCACCACGTCGCCCGGATTGATGCCGGCGCGGGCGGCCGGGCCGGCGGAGTTTTCGACCACGAGGCCTTGCTCGAGGTTGTTCGCGCGCCGCTCTTCCTTCGTCAGCGGGCGCAGCGCCAGGCCGAGCTTGCCCCCTTCGCCCGCGTTGTTCGCGGCCACGTCGGTGTCCTCGTTCGGCAGGCCGCCGAGCTTGGCGTCGATCTCGCGGGCGGACTTGTCGCGCCACACCTTGAGCTTCACCTTGTCGCCAGGGGCTGACAGGCCCACGCGGCTCGACAGCGAACCCGACCGCTCCACCGGCTGGCCGTTGACCTCGAGGATCACGTCACCCGGCTTGATGCCGGCCGCCGCAGCGGCGCTGTCGGGCGCCACCTTCGAGACGAGTGCGCCGTCCGGACGCGGCAGGCCGAACGATTCGGCCAGGCTCTGGTTCAGGTCCTGGATCACGACACCGAGGCGGCCGTGGGACGCCTTGCCGGTGGCCACGATCTGGTCCTTGACCTTCAGCGCCACGTTGATGGGGATCGCGAAACTCAGGCCCTGGAAACCGCCGGTCTGGGAGTAGATCTGGGCGTTGATGCCCACCACGGCCCCGCTGCCATCGAACAGCGGGCCACCCGAGTTGCCGGGGTTCACGGCGGCATCGGTCTGGATGAACGGCACCATCGCGTCGCCCGGCAGCGAACGGCCCTTGGCGCTCACGATACCACTCGTCGCGGTCTGCTCGAAGCCGTAGGGGGCGCCGATGGCCAGCACCGGGTCGCCCACCTCCAGGCCCTGCGGGTCGCCAAGGCGCACCGTGGGCAGGTTCTTCGCGTCGATGCGCAGCACGGCCACGTCGGTGGTGGTGTCGCTGCCGAGCACCTTCGCGCTGTACTCGCGGCGGTCGTTGAGCTTGACGGTCACTTCCTTCGCCTCGCGCACCACGTGCGCGTTCGTGAGGATCAGGCCGTCGCTGCTGACGATGAAGCCGGAGCCCTGCCCCTTGAACGGCTGCGACGGGGTCTGCTGGTTGCGCCCGCGCCCCTGCATGCCGGGCAGCCCCCGGAAGAACTGGAAGAACGGGTCGTTCTCGGCGCCGGGGGGCAGTTGCGGCATCTCCTCGCGGGTCACCTTGTGCATGCCTTCGACGGTGACCCCCACCACGGCAGGCCCGGACTGCGCCACGATCGCGCGGTAGTTCGGCACCATGCTCTGCGCCGGCACCGGCGCCACCGCGGCCGATGGGGCCGTCACCGCGGCCACGCTGGCCATTCCGGCGGCGGACGGGTTCGAGAACTCCGGCTTGAGCGCGAAAGCCCCGGCCGTGCCCACCGCCAGTACCCCGGCGGCGATCAGCGAAACGTTCAAGGTCTTGAGTGTCATGGATGGCCTCTTGGCTGGTTGGCTGCGGACAGAGGTGTCCGCGTTGAACCTGACGATAGGGGTCACCGGTTAAGAGGTGGTTAGGGCTGGGTGAAGCGAACGTTAAGGTGGGGGGCTGTGGTGATGTTCCGGAAGCCGAGCCATGCCACCAGCGTCTGAGACGTGCTATCAAGATTTGAGGCGGCGATCCGCAGGGGAGGAGGCCGCTGCCAAGCTGTTGAACGCTTTCGGCGCCCATTGATACTCGGCGCATGGCCTTCGACCACCAAATCGTCGGCCCCCAGCCAGAAGCATCCCGGCTGAAGTAGTCCATCATTCCCTACATGCCCAACTATTCGTGGTCTTGTTTCGCATGCGGTGCAGTGAATCGCGCCGAGCAGCGCCTATGCGGCCAATGTGCCTGTCCGGCAGGTCCGACATCCGTTCAAGTGCATTCCTTCAGGGCAGCACATCTCCAACGAGGAGGCATGTTGCTTGGAGAAGCTGCTCTACGGGAGCACAGGGATCACGTGTCAGCGTTTGACATGCTCATGCGCCCTGCGCTGCTTGTCTTGCTGGGGTGGTGGACGTCAGACCGGACGAAACGGTGACCGCTTCCATCCCGGAACGCCCCTTCCCTGCGGCACTGCATGTCTCAGACTTCGCCGCCGAGCTCGCCCCAAGTGCAAGGCAGGCAAGGAGGCCAGCCCAAGACCTCCGCAGCAAAAGTCAAATCGACATTCCTGCATGAGCCGCCTCAACCTTCATCGCCCCGCCAGCAGGTGAACGACAATGGCCACCCTACCCACTTTCGAGAGATGTGCCTCATGAACCTGCCGCGCCCCCTGCTTGCTGCCGCGATCACCCTCGGCCTCCTGTCGCTGACGGCCTGCACGACGCTCGAACTCGACCTCCCGCCGGAGCCGCTTGCAGGCTACGACCTGGTGGACCCGTCGAAGGTGGACGCTGCCAAGTACCGCACGGACTACCAGGCTTGCGTGGCACTCGCCAACCAGAACCTGGACGACGTGACCCGCTTCGCCGGCCGCGTGGCCGGTGCGGCGGCCGACCGGGCGTCGCTCGGCATCCTGGGCCAACGCCAGGCGAAGGATGCGGACCGCGGCACGGTGCTCAAGCGCTGCCTCACGGGGCGCGGCTACAACGTCATCCGCTGAGGGTGACGCCGGGCGCTGCGGCGCCCGGCCCAGAGGCCCAGCCGCTCAGTCCTTGATCTCGCGGGCCTCGATGTCGATGACCTCGACCGCCTGCGGCTGGCGCCGCGGTGCGTGGGCCTGCGCACGCGCCCGCATGCCGGCCATGGTGGCCCGCGGGTCCATGCGCTGGAACCGGAACTGCGGCCGGCGCCCGGTGAGCAGGCTCCACACCAGCACGCCAGCACCGAGCACCACGGCCAGCACCAGCACGATGCCGGCCATGACGATGCCGGAAGTGATCAGCACCAGGCGGATCAGGGTGGACAGGACGTCCTTCAGGAACTGGGTCAACACACGGCCTCGTGAACGGGAACAACCCGGAAAGTGATTATCCAACCTGGGGGCGCTGGCCCCGCGTTCAAGACCCTGCCGGCACCGGGCCCTGGAAGCCTCCGGCCCGGAATGTCAGCACCAGCGTGTCGCGGTGGCCGTGTTCACCCACCGGCTGGATGGGGGTGCTCTCGTGGATGACCTTCGCGTCGTCCAGCATCAGCATCGTCCACGGCTGGGTCATCGTGAAGCGGATGCCATGCGGGCCCGCCGCCTCGAACACCCGGGTCTCCCCCCCCTTGACCCCATCGCGGCCCACCAGCACGACGGCGACGAAGTCGACCCCGTCGCGGTGTGCGCCCTCGGGCGTGGGCCGGCCGATGCCGTCGGTGGTGTCGATGCGGAACTGGTGGGCTTCGACGTACCAGGGCTGCGCGCCCTTCAGCGCAGAGCAGGTGCCAGCCAACGCCACCACCAGGCGTGACCATACCGGCTGGTCGACAACGGCCCGGGACATGGGTTCGAACCACCGTTCGAGACCGCCGTGCAAGGCGTTGTACTCGACCGGCTGCCAGTGCGCCCGGTGTGGCACCGGATCGATCTGCGTGTCCTCGACGATGAAACAGGCGTGGCGGCGGCGGCGGTAGCGTCCGCCATCGCGCAGGTAGGCGTCGGGCGGCAGGTCGTCCCACGAGGGGCGCAGGGCATCGAGCGCATCCGGGGCGGTGCCGATCAGCGCGCACAGCCCGTCGGGGCTGACGACGGCGTGTCCGGTGGTGGCGAGGGCGCGGCCCAGGCGAAGCGGCTGGGCGTATGGCGGCGTCAGGGTCGAGGACAGGGAGGCGGTCATGGGGGTCAATGATGCCATCAGCGTCCTGCCACATCGTTCTGGTAGCCTCGCCGGAACGGACAACCAACCCAGAGAAGAGAACCCATGTACCCGGGAGAACGGTTCAACAGCGTCACTCACCTCGCCGGCCTGCTGCTCGCAGCCGCCGGTTCTGCCGTGCTCATCGTCCAGGCCGCACGCGCTGGCGACGCCTGGCAGGTCGTGAGCTTCAGCATCTTCGCGGCCACCATGGTGCTGCTGTACGGTGCGTCCGCCGCGTACCACAGCGTGCGCGGCGCGGCCAAGCGCGTGCTGGTGAAGTTCGACCACTGCGCCATCTACCTGCTCATCGCCGGCACCTACACGCCCTTCACGCTCGTCACGCTGCGTGGCCCGTGGGGCTGGGCGCTCTTCGGCACGGTGTGGGGGCTCGCCATCATCGGCATCGTCAAGGAACTGGCCCTCGGCCGCGACCGCGTGCCGTCGGTGCCGCTCTACGTCGCGATGGGCTGGCTCGGCGTCATTGCCGCGGTGCCCCTCTTCCGGCAGTTGCCCGCGTGGGGCCTCTTCTGGCTCGTGGCCGGCGGCCTGATGTACACGGCCGGCATCATCTTCTACGCCAACGACGAACGCTGGCGCCACGCGCACGGCGTCTGGCACCTGTTCGTGCTGGCCGGCACGGCCTGCCACTACTTCACGGTGCTGTACTTTGTCGGCTGACACCCCACCGCCCCCACCCCCGCAGGCGCGCAACCCGCTCCACGGCATCACGCTCGAGCGCATCCTCGAGGAACTGGTCGAGTTCGGCGGCTGGGACGGCCTGGCCGGCCAGATCGACATCCGATGCTTCAAGAGCGACCCCAGCATCTCGTCGAGCCTGAAGTTCCTGCGCAAGACGCCCTGGGCGCGCGCGAAGGTCGAGAGCCTGTACCTCTTCATGCTGCGCGAGAAGGCCCGCCGGGAAAAGGCCTCGCGGGGCGGGTGAGCCGGCTGTAGGCCTTCGCCGACAGTCATTGGCTCCGCATCCCGACAGCCCCCCGCGCCGCTGTCCGCTGGGGAACGCGGATCTCGCCACCGATCATCGTTTTCACTCCCGCCGCTTCGGTGTGCGCGGAGTTGCATCACCCGCCACCCCGGCGGTGTGAGATGACGCTGAAAGGAAACGAGACGATGTCCCGACATGTCAAACGCCAGCTGATCGCCGCGATGGTCACCTCCGGTGCCGCCGCCCTCGCCCTGCCCGTGCAGGCCCAATTCATCGACCCGCAGCACAGCGGCCCGTACGTGGGCGTGGGCGCGGGTGCCACCCGGCTCAAGGGCGACGACCTGCCCGACGCCCCCACCGACCGCTCCGACGCGGGCGCCAAGGTGTTCGCCGGCTACCACTTCAACCCGTACTTCGGCGCCGAACTGGGCGTGATGAACACCGGCCGCTTCGAAAGTTCGGCCGGCTCGTTGCGCGGCCAGGGTGTGTACCTCGACGCCGTGGGCCGGTTCCCGGTCGTGGGTGCGCTGTCGGCCACGGGCCGCTTGGGGCTGTTCCAGGGCAAGCTGAAGGACGGCCGCTCCGGCACGGAGATCACCGACGACGGCATGAACGTCAAGGGCGGCCTGGGCGTGCAGTACGACCTGACCAAGAACCACGCACTGAGCGCCGAATGGGAGCGCTACCGCTTCGAAGGCACCGGCAACGGCAAGGTCAACACCGACCTCTACACGGTGGGCTACAAGTTCTCGTTCTGACGAACGGACACCCCACCCAACCGCCCGCACTGCCGGGCGGTTTGTCGTTGCCCGCCGGGGTTTTCAGTCGAGCGATGCCGGCATCGTGGGGGCATGCACCCTCACGCACACCCCGGTGACGTTGACCTCCTGGCCCGCACGCACCTTGCACGTCTTGCGCAGTTCGGGCTGGCCATCGACGGCCACCCGGCCATCGGCCACCAGGGCCTTCGCGGCACCGCCGCTGCCCGCCATGCCGGTGGCCTTCAACAAGGCGTCGAGGGGAATGAACTCGCCACGGAGTTCGAAATCGATGATGGTCATGGTGCTGTCCCGCGCGTCAGTCAAGCTCGGGGCCGCCAGGGCCCCGTGACCATTGTGCGGCGGCCGGCGCGCCGTGGCACGCCGGCATTGCCACGTTGTGCCAACTCTCCGCGCTTTCATGCGCTTTGTGGCTCGGGGCCGACAACAGCGACCCGGCGCGTTCAGGTGCGGGCCAGCGCGAACTCGGTGGCCAGCAGCTCGTACGACCGGCGGCGCACGGCCGGGTCGTGGGCCCAGCAGTTGACAACGAGTTCGCCAAGCTCGAACCGATCGGCGAGCGCGCGCAGCTTTTGCGCCACCTGCGCGGCACTGCCCACGAACCCGCGCTCGCGCATCGGCGCCACGGTGAGCATCTCGTCGTGGGTGAAACCCTGTTCGGCCACCACGTCGGGTGACGGCAACGGCCGCAGCACGCCGCGGCCCCGGTCCACCCGCCACCGTTCGCGGCTCAGCGCGTGGTGGCGGGCTTCGGCCTCGGTGTCGGCCGCCAGCGCCCACACGCACAGCGTGGGCGACGCCAACGGGTGCCGCTCGCTGCCGCGGTACAGCTGGCGGTAGGTCTCGACGGCCTGCTCGGCGCCCTGCCCGTCGGTGAAGAAGTACGCGAACGCGTACGGCAGGCCGAGTTGCGCGGCGAGCTGCGCACCGTAGTCGGAGCTCCCCAGCACCCACAGTTCCGGCGCAAATGCGCCGCGCGGGTGGGCGTCGATGCCCTTGTGGCGCTGGTTGGCGGTCCACGCGAGCAGGTCCTGGATCTGGCCGGGGAAGTGGTCGGCCGACCCGAAGCCGTGCGGGTTGAGCGCCTGCGCCGTGCGCATGTCGCCGCCCGGTGCACGGCCCACGCCGAGGTCGATGCGGCCCGGCGCCAGCGCTTCGAGCACGCGGAACTGCTCGGCCACCTTCAGCGACGCGTAGTGCGGCAGCATCACGCCCGCGCTGCCGATGCGGATGCGCGACGTGCGCGCGGCGATGGCCGCCATCAGCACCTCGGGTGCGCTGCCCACGATGGTGGGCAGGCTGTGGTGCTCGCTGAGCCAGAAGCGGTGGTAACCGAGCCCTTCGCAGAACACGGCCAGGTCGAGCGTGTCGCGGATGGCCGCGTCCTCGGTGGACCCGGCAAGCGACACCGACTGGTCGAGCACCGAGAGTTTCATGCGTGCAGCGCCTGCGCGTGGTGGGCCAGGTGGTCGGCCACCACGGTCTGGATGAAGTAGTAGCCGTGGTCGTACCCGCCGTGGCGGCGCAGCACGAGGGGCTGGCCCGCGGCGCGGCACGCGTCTTCGAACAGGTTCGGGTGCAACTGCTCGGCCAGGAACTTGTCGGCCAGGCCCTGGTCGACGAGCAGCGGCGGCACCCGGGCGCCGTCCTTCACCAGTTCGGTGGCATCGTGTGCGGCCCAGGCCGGGCGGTCATCGCCGAGGTAACCCAGGAAGGCCTTGTGGCCCCACGGACACTGCGTGGGCGCGGCGATGGGCGCGATGGCCGACACGCTGCGGTACAGGCCGGGGTGTTTCAACGCGAGGGTGAGCGCACCGTGGCCGCCCATCGAGTGGCCGAAGAGTCCCACCCGGTCGGCCTGCGCGGGAAATTCTCGCGGAACCAGCGCATGCAGCTCCTGCGTGACGTACGACGCCATGCGCCAGCGTTCGCGCCACGGCGCCTCGGTGGCGTCGAGGTAGAAGCCCGCGCCGTCGCCGAAGTCCCAGGCCGCGTCGGCCCCGGCCACGCCGGTGCCACGCGGGCTGGTGTCGGGCGTGACCAGCATCAGCCCGTGCTGCGCGGCGTACCGCTGCGCGCCCGCCTTGATGGCGAAGGTCTCCTCGGTGCAGGTGAGTCCGGCGAGGTACACCAGCACCGGCACCGGGCCGTGCGCCGCCTGCGGCGGGCGGTACACGCCGAACTTCATCGGCAGGCCGATGACGTCCGAGTCGTGCCGGTAGAACCCCTGCACGCCACCGAAGCAGGCGTGCTCGCTCAGCACCTCGACGGCCATCTCAGAACTCCACGACGGAGCGGATGGATTCGCCGCGGTGCATCAGGTCGAACCCCTCGTTGATCTGCTCGAGCTTGAGCTTGTGCGTGATCAGCTCGTCGATGTTGACCTTGCCTTCCATGTACCAGTCGACGATCTTCGGCACGTCGGTGCGGCCGCGGGCGCCGCCGAAGGCGGAGCCCTCCCACTTGCGTCCGGTCACCAGCTGGAACGGCCGCGTGCTGATCTCGGCGCCGGCCTCGGCCACGCCGATGATGATGCTGCGGCCCCAGCCTTTGTGCGTGCACTCGAGCGCCTGGCGCATCACCTTCGTGTTGCCGATGCACTCGAAGCTGTAGTCGGCGCCGCCGTCGGTGAGCTGCACGATGGTGTCGACGACGTTGTCGACGAGCTTCGGGTTGATGAAGTCGGTCATGCCGAAGCGGCGGGCCATGGCTTCGCGCTCGGGGTTCAGGTCGACGCCGATGATCTTGCCGGCCCCCACCATCTTCGCACCCTGGATCACGTTGAGGCCGATGCCGCCGAGCCCGAACACCACGACGGTGGCACCCGCTTCCACCTTGGCCGTGAACAGCACCGCGCCGATGCCGGTGGTGACACCGCAGCCGATGTAGCAGACCTTGTCGAACGGGGCGTCCGTGCGGATCTTCGCCAGTGCGATCTCCGGCACGACGATGTGGTTCGCGAAGGTGGACGTGCCCATGTAGTGCAGGATGGGTTTCCCGTCGATCGAGAAGCGGCTCGTGCCGTCGGGCATCAGGCCCTTGCCCTGCGTGCTGCGGATCTGCTGGCACAGGTTCGTCTTGCGCGAGAGGCAGAACTTGCACTGGCGGCACTCGGGCGTGTACAGCGGGATCACGTGGTCACCCTTGCGCAGCGACGTCACGCCCGCACCCACATCCACCACGACACCAGCCCCTTCGTGGCCCAGGATCGCCGGGAACAGGCCTTCGGGATCGGCGCCCGACAGCGTGTAGGCGTCGGTGTGGCAGATGCCGGTGGCCTTGATCTCGACCAGCACTTCCCCGGCACGCGGGCCTTCCAGGTCGACGGTTTCGATGGTGAGCGGCTGGCCGGCCTTCCAGGCCACGGCGGCACGTGTTTTCATGGGGATTCCTTCTGCGGATGCGTCGAGTTCGGGGGTGCGCCGCATTGTGTCAGCGACGGCCACGGGCTGCAGCGCAGGACGGCGGGCGAGCGAAAAGGCGGGGCATCGGCCCCGCAGGGCCCGGGTGTGGTGTATAGTCGCGCCACAGGAACCCGCAAGTCGGTTCTGGTGAGTGATATTTTCGTGATGCCGCCCTGGTTCCAGGCCGGTTCGTTAGAAATCCCCCCCGAATCCTTCCTCTTGAGTGTGACTGCACGCACGGCATGTTGCTGCGCGTTATTTTGTGATTAGATAGGATTTCGTCCCATGACGACCCAAACCCAAACCGGTACCGTGAAGTGGTTCAATGAGAGCAAGGGCTTCGGCTTCATCGCTCAGGACGCTGGCGGTGCCGACTTGTTCGCGCACTTCCGCGACATCTCTGGCAACGGCTTCAAGACGCTGCTGGAAAACCAGCGCGTCGAATTCGAAGTGAAGCAAGGCCAGAAGGGCCTGCAAGCTGCGAACATTCGCGTGCTCTGATGGACCGCTTGCCGCCCCGTGCGGCAGCCATCCAGTGAAAGGCGGCCTCCGGGCCGCTTTTTTTTCGCCCCTGCCTTTCGCCCCTACAGCGCCACGCGGCGCGGCGCGGCCGGGCCAGCGCCCATCCACAACAGCCGCTGCACCTGCTTCGCGGTGGGCGACGGGATGGTCGAGTGTGGCGTGCGCACGAGCTGGTCCACCGGGTACCCGCCCGCACGCAGCTGGTCGACGACGGCCTCGTAGGCCGGCGCATCCATCGCCGGCGTACGGGCCAGGATCCACAGGTACTCCCGGCCCGGTTCGCTGACCACCGCATACCGGTATTCCGGGTCGAGCAACACCACCCAGTAGTCACCGCGGCCCACCGGGAACCACTGCAGCCAGCTCGGCAGGAAGCTCACCTTCAGCTTCGCGCCGCTCGTGTCGCCCGCCGCCAGGGTGGCCCGGCCCTCGATGCGGTCGATGTCACCATTGGCCTTGCGGCACCGGTTCACCACCCCCATCGACCCGTCGGGGTTCGGGCTGTAGGTGGCCGAGACATCCCCCACGCACTGGTCCTGGAAACGGTTCGGCAACCGCGCCAGTTCGTACCACGTGCCGGCGTACCGTCCGAGATCGACCTTCGCCACGCTCTGGACGGGAGGTGCGGCCACGGCGGCTCCCAGCGCCAGCCAGGCGGCCAGCAGGGTGGCCCCGACAAGGCGTTGGTGGAGAAGGCTCATGGGGAAACATCCTTGTTCGTTCTCATCCGGACGACTATAAGAACGGGGAGCCGCCCCGGCTGTCAGGCATGAGCCCCCCCTGCTGTGGGCGACCTCTGACATCTGCGCGACACGGCCCGCCCCACCCCGCCGCTACGATCGCCCTCCTCGAGCATCCTCCGGAAACACTCCACCATGGCCACTCCAACGAACCACCAGATCCGCCTAGCCGCCCGGCCGGTCGGCATGCCCACCCGGGACAACTGGCGTGTCACCGACGAGCCGGTGCCCGCACTGGCCGACGGCGACGTGCTGGTCAAGACCCTCGCGCTGTCGCTCGACCCGGCCATGCGCGGGTGGATGAACGAAGGCAAGAGCTACATCCCGCCCGTGGGCCTGGGCGACGTGATGCGCGCGGGCGGCGTGGGCGTGGTGATCGGGTCGAAGAACCCCGCATTCCGCGAAGGCGACCACGTGAGCGGCTCGCTCGGCGTGCAGACGCACTGCCTGGTGCCTGCGGCGGACGTGCGCCGCACCGGCCTCGCGAAGATCGACACGGCGGCCGGCACGCTGACCCAGTGGCTCAACGTGCTGGGCATGCCCGGCATGACCGGCTACTTCGGCCTGATGGACGTGGGCCAGCCGAAGGCCGGCGAGACGCTGGTCGTCTCCGGCGCGGCCGGCGCGGTGGGGCAGACGGTGGGCCAGCTCGGCAAGATCCTCGGGTTGCGCACGGTAGGCATCGCGGGCGGCAAGGCCAAGTGCGACTGGGTCGTCAACGAACTCGGTTTCGATGCCTGCGTCGACTACAAGGCGGGCCCCATCAAGGACGGGCTGCGGCAGGCCTGCCCCGATGGCGTGGACATCTACTTCGACAACGTGGGCGGTGACATCCTGGACGCGGTGCTCACCCGCATCAACCGCAAGGCCCGCATCGTGATCTGCGGCGCCATCAGCCAGTACAACAACACGACGCCGGTCAAGGGCCCGTCGAACTACATGTCGCTGCTGGTCAACCGCGCCCGCATGGAAGGCATCGTGGTGTTCGACTACGCCGACCGCTATCCCGTGGCCATCAAGGAACTGTCGGGCTACCTGCGCGACGGCCGCATGAAGAGCAAGGAAGACATCGTGGACGGCATCGACACCTTCCCCGAAACCCTGCTGAAACTGTTCAACGGCGAAAACTTCGGCAAGCTCGTGCTGAAAGTCGCGGACGCGTGAACCGGCCGGCACATTGAACCGCCCGCGGGGGCTTCCCCGGGGGCACCGGGGCGGCGGCGCGCATAAACTGCCAGGGCGTCCATTTTCGACGTCGCCACCCCGGTTTCAATGGCCCCACCTCGCCCACCGCCGCCAGCGAGCACGGCCCCACCAGCCTGGGCCGCGCTGCTCGATGCGGCGTCCGATCTGCTGGCGTTCCTGGATGCCGACGGCCGAATCCTCTGGGTCAACGCTGGTTTCGAGCGCGCGAGCGGCCACGCCTCGGCGCAGGTGCTGCAGCAGCCGGTGGTGCCGCTGCTGCAGGCCGCTTCCGCGCCTGCAGCGCCGGGCGCGCCGTGGGCGCAGGTGCACGCGGCGCTCGCCGGCCACGCCGCCGTCGCCGGCGTGGCGTTGCCGTGGACCGACCGGTCCGGAACAGCCCGCACCGGCCTGCTGTCGTTGACCCCGCTGCCCGGAGGGCAGGGAGCGCCGGCAGGGGCCCGGTGGCAGATGGTGCTCCAGGACACCACCGAAACCCAGCGCCTCGCGGTGCTGCTCGGCACGGCCCAGGACGTCGGCCGGCTGGGCATCCTGGAACGCCACAACAACACCAGCGCGCAACTGAAAATGGCGGTGGAGCTCGGCAACATCGCCACCTGGCGGCACGACCTCCGGCTCGACCGCATGTTCTACGACGAGCGCGCGTTCGAGATCGTGGGCATCGAGCCGCGCGCCGAGGGCCTGAGCCTCGCCGAGGTGCGCGCCTTGATCCACCCGGATGACCTGCCGCAGGTGCTGGCCACCGCCAAAGAGGCCCTGACATCCGACCGCCCCGTGGACATGGAGGCGCGGTACCGCCGTGCCGACGGCTCCTGGCGCTACCTGCTGACCCGCCGCATCCTGCGCCGGGACGAACACGGCCAACCGCTCGAGTTCGTGGGCGTGGGGCTCGACGTGACGGAACAGGTCGAGAAATCCCGCCACATGGGCGAGGTGACCAAGCGCCTCGAGATCGCCGCCGCTGCGGCGGGCCTGGGCATCTGGAGCCGCGACCCGGTCACGCGTGCGCCCGAGTGGAACTCGCAGATGTTCGAGATCGTGGGGCGCTCGCCGCGCGACGGCCTGCCCACGCGCCACGAGTGGCTCGAACAGGTCATCTACCCCGACGACCGGGCCCGGATGCGCAACGCCCATGCCGACATGCTGGCGTCGAACGGCACCCCCATCGAACACCAGTACCGCATCGTCCGGCCCGACGGCCGGGTGCGGTGGCTCGTCAACCGGTCCTGCCGCGAGGTGCGGGACGGCCAGCCGGTGCTGTTCGGCATCACGATGGACATCACGCACCGCGTGGAGACCGAGACCGCGCTGCGCCAGGCCAACGACCGCATCGCACTCGCCACCCACGGTGCCGGCATCGGCACGTGGGAACGTGACGTCAAGACGGACCGCGCGACGTGGGACGCCCAGATGTTCGCGCTGCGCGGCCTCATGCCGGCCCCGGGCGCGAACGTGGACCGCCTGCGCTTCGAGCTGAGCCACCCGGAAGACCTGCCCCACATCATCGAGGTCAACGAGGCCTCCGTGCGCAACCACCGCATGTGCACGTACGAGTTCCGCGTGCGCATGCCCGACGGCAGCTACCGCTGGCTCGCCTCGCGCTCCGTGCCGGTGTACGACGCGAACGGGGTGCCGGTGCGCCAGATCGGCGTGAACTGGGACATCCACGAGCGTGTCACCGCCGAGGCCGAACGCCAGGAGAAGCTCATCGCCCAGCGCGAAAGCGAGGCGAAGTCCCGTTTCCTTTCACGCATGAGCCACGAGTTGCGCACGCCGCTCAATGCCGTGCTCGGGTTCGCGCAGTTGCTCCAGCGGGGCGCGAGCCTCGCGCCGGACCAGCGCGAGAAGGTCGCCCACATCCATTCGGCGGGCGAGCACCTGCTGGCACTCATCAACGACGTGCTCGACCTCTCCAGCCTGGAACAGGGCCAGCTCCGCGTCGAGCTGCAACCCGTGCCGCTGGCCGAGGTGCTGGACGACACACTGCCCCTCGTCCACGCGCTCGCACTGCAACACGGCGTGGAAGTGGGGATCGGGGACGTGCCCGGGGTGGCGTGGGGTGACCGCACCCGCATCCGGCAGGTCGCCATCAACCTGCTGACGAACGCGATCAAGTACAACCGCCCGGGCGGCCACGTGACCGTGACCGGCACCATCCACGGCAACGCCGTCACGCTCGACGTCGTCGACACGGGCCGCGGCATGACCGGCCAGCAGCTGGGCCAGCTGTTCGAGCCGTTCAACCGCCTCGGGGTGGAACGCGAAGGCATCGAGGGCACCGGCATCGGCCTGGCGGTCGTGAAGGCGCTGCTGGAGCGCATGGGCGGCGCCATCGAGGTGGCGAGCGAGGCCGGCAGCGGCTCACGGTTCACGGTGCGGCTGCCCCGGTTCGACAACACCGCCGTGGCCGGCCCCGGCGACATGCCGGCCACCGGACCCGCGGTCCACGCCAAGCCCGGCCGCGCGGGCCAGGTGCTCTACATCGAGGACAACCCCGTCAACCAGCTCCTCGTCGAGGAGCTGGTGCGTGGACACGCCGGCCTGGCCATCGAGTCCAGTTCCACCGGCATGGCCGGGGTGGCACGTGCCGCGCTGCTGAAGCCCGACCTGATCCTGATCGACATCCAGCTGCCCGACATCGACGGCTTCGAGGTGATCCGCCGCCTGCGTGGCGAACCGGCCACCGCGGGCATCCCGTGCATCGCGCTGTCGGCCAACGCGATGTCGGAGGACATCGCGCGGGCGCTGGCGGCCGGGTTCGAGGACTACTGGACCAAACCCATCGCGTTCGCCAGCTTCCTGTCGGCGCTCGACCGGCTGTTCCCGGCACACCATGCCGCAGGCGCCCGATAATGCACGATCGTTCGATTTTGCAGTTCACCCATGTCCGCCCTCACCACGCTTTCCGCCCTGTTGGCCGCCCGCACGCTTGACGCCGCCGCACGCACCGTCACGTTCGAGATCCCGGAAGACTGGCAGCAGGGCCGCACCACGTTCGGCGGCCTGATCGCCACGCTGGCCGTGCAGGCGATGCGCGACGTGGCCGGCCCCGCGTGGCCGCCCGAGGTGAGCCTGCGGGCCCTGCAGACGAGTTTCATCGGCCCGGTCGAACGCGGTGTGTTCGAGGTGTCGGTGCAGGTACTGCGCGAAGGCAAACACGTGCGCCAGGTGCAGGCGCTGGTGCGACAGAACGGCCAGACGTCCGCCATCCTGCTGGGTGTGTTCGGCACGCCGCGCGACACGGTGGTGCCGGTGATGGCCCCGGCCCGCCCCGAGGTGGCGCGCTCACCCGACCAGTCGATCCAGGTGCCGTTCCTGCCCGGCGTGACACCCAACTTCACGCAGCACTTCGACTTCCGCTGGGGTGAAGGCACCATGCCCTACAGCGGTGCCGACAGCTGGCACAGCCGCATCCACCTGCGCCTCAAGAGCGAAACCGTGGCGCCCGAGTTGCTGACCGTGTTGCTGGCCGACTCCCCGCCGTCGCCCGTGATCAGCCGCTTCACGAAGCCGGCACCGGCCAGTTCGGTGTCGTGGGAACTCGAACTGCGCCCGGTGGCCGACGCCGAACAGGGCGACGCCTGGTGGCGCGTGGACACCGACGTGATCGCTGCTGCCGGCGGCTACGTCAACCAGGTGTCCAAGCTCTGGACGCCCTCGGGCGAACTCGCGTCCATCGGCTACCAGGTCGTGGCTGTCTACGGGTGACACGCGGCAGGTAGACTTCGCTCCGAACAGAACAAGGACCCCGCGCGCCGTGCCGGGGTTGTCGAGGGAGATCGATTCAATGCGTTTTGCCAAATGGCTGCTGGCCGTGCTCGTTCCGCTGCTGCTCGTGGCGGCCTACTTTGCCGTGGTGCTCAGCTGGAACTACGCCAGCGGCGAACGCGCCGGCTGGGTGCAGAAGCTGTCCCGCAAGGGCTGGCTCTGCAAGACCTGGGAAGGTGAACTCGCGCTCGTGTCACTGCCGGGCAGCACGCCCGAGAAGTTCCTCTTCACGATCCACGACGACGCCGTGGCCGCCCAGGTCAACGCCGTGATGGGCCAGCGCGTGGCGCTGCACTACGTGGAAAAGGTGGGCCTGCCCACCACCTGCTTCGGCGAGACCCGGCACTACGTGACCGGTGTTCGCGCGCAGGAGGAGATCCAGCTGACGCCGGGGGTGGTGGTGCCACGGCCCACGGCGCCCGCTTCGGCGCCCTGACCCGCAAGGGGCTCAGCCGAGCCCCTTCTCCAGCAGGTCCACCAGGAGCGCGTTCACGCCCCCTTCGTGGTCGGCGCCCTGCGCGTTGATGCGGGCCACCAGGTCGGCGGGCAGCTTGCAGGCGAATGGCACCAGGCCGGCGGCCGCATCGCGCTTGCGCTGCTCGCGTTTGTCGAGTGCCACGGCCGCGCCCTGCGCGAACCGGTCGGGGGCGCCAGCGCCCTTGCGCTTGCCCTCGATCTTCAGGGCCATCTGCTTGGCCAGGTCGAACTTCTTCATCGTCATCGGTACACCCGCTCTGTCGTCATCGACCGGCATTGTCGCCGGGCGCGGGCCATCTGGTCTAATCCGGATCCACTCTTTCGAACCGGCCCCCACCCATGGCGCTCAAAGCCACGATCTACAAAGCCAACCTGCAGATCGCCGACATGGACCGCAACGTCTACGGCGACCACGGTATCACCATCGCCCGCCACCCGTCGGAAACCGACGAACGGATGATGATCCGGGTGCTGGCCTACGCGCTCAACGTGCCCCAGGACAACCACAACGGCACGCTCGAGTTCGCCAAGAGCCTGTGGGACACCGATGAGCCCGACCTGTGGCAGAAGGACCTCACGGGCCAGATCGTCCACTGGATCGACGTGGGCCAGCCCGACGACAAGCGCATGATGAAGTCGGCGCCGCGCGCCGAACGGGTCACGGTGTACAGCTTCGCCTCGAGCTCGGCCATCTGGTGGAGCGGCGTGGCCACGAAGATCACCCGCGCGCGCAACGTCACCGTGTGGCAGGTGCCCGCCGAGCAGAGCCAGGCCCTCGCCGAACTCGCCCAGCGCACGATGCAGCTGCAGGTCACGGTGCAGGACGGCACCGCATGGATCGGCGACGGCCAACGGTCCGTCGAGGTCACCCCCGAGCGGCTCACACCGGGCTGAGAGGCTGACCGCACGCGGGCCAGGGGGAAACATGCCCCCCGCCACGGCGTGCAGGAGGGTCTGCGTCAGAATGGGCCTCCCGCAGCTTCCCGACGTGCCATGGAACGACCCGCCCCCGACGTGATCCACAACGCTGCGCTGCAGCGCTTCGAGACCACCATCGACGGCCACCTGAACGTGGCCGACTACGTGCTGTCGAACGGCACGCTCGTCATGACCCACACGGCGGTTCACCCGTCGCTGCGGGGCCACGGTGTTGCGGCCGCACTCGTCGAACAGGCGCTGGCGTTCGCGCGCGCCGAGGGGCTCAAGGTCGACCCCGTGTGTTCGTACGTGCAGGGTTACCTGCAGCGGCATCCCGAACACCTGACTGCCTGACCTTGGCTCTGCTTCCCCGGGCCGCCGCGTGGCTGGCCCTTCTTGTCCTGTCCGCCTGCACCACCATGACCGACCCCGTCCGCACCGCACCCGAGACCGACGACCCCCTGCTGTGGCTCGAGGACGTGCAAGGCACGGCGGCACTCGACTGGGTGCGCGGGCAGAACCAGCTCACGCAATCGGAACTGATGGCTCGCCCCGAGTACGGCCCCACGCGGGCGCAGTTGCTCGAGGTGCTCAACGCCCGCGACCGCATCCCGTTCGTGGCACGCCGCGGCGCGTGGCTCTACAACCTGTGGCAGGACGACACCCACAAGCGCGGCCTGTGGCGCCGCACCACGCTCGCGCAGTACAAACTGCCCGCACCGCAGTGGGAAACCGTCATCGACCTCGACGCGCTCGCCGCCGCCGAGAACGAGAACTGGGTCTGGGGCGGCGCCACATGCCTCGGCCCGGACTACCGGCACTGCCTCATCTCGCTGTCGCGCGGCGGCGCCGATGCGAAGGTGATCCGCGAGTTCGACGCCGTCGAGAAACGCTTTGTCGACGGCGGCTTCCAGCTGCCCGAGGCCAAGTCCGATGTGGACTGGGTCGACGCCGACACGCTGTTCGTGGGCACTGATTTCGGCCCGGGTTCGATGACCGATTCGGGGTACCCGCGCATCATCAAGCGCTGGCAGCGTGGCACACCGCTCAGCGCGGCGGTCACGGTGTTCGAGGGCGAAGCGAAGGACGTGGCCGTGGGGGTTTCGGTCGACAAGACCCCGGGCTTCGAGCGCACGCTCTTCAGCCGCGCCACCGACTTCTACAACCAGAAGTTCTTCCTGCTCGACGGCAGCAGCCTCGTGCCGCTCGACATCCCGAGCGACGCCTCGCCGAGTTTCCTGCGCGACACGCTGCTGCTGAGCCTGCGCAGCCCCCTGGACGCCGGCGGCACGCAGTTCCCGAGCGGCTCGCTGCTGCACACCGACGCCGCGGCCTACCTGCGCGGCGAGCGGCACCTGCAGCCGCTGTTCACGCCCACGGCCGAACGGTCGCTCGCCGGGTACACCTTCACGCGTGACCACGTGCTGCTCAACGTGATGGACAACGTGGCGAGCCGCCTCGAGCGGTGGCACAAGGCCGGCGGCACGTTCACCGGCCGCCCCATCGAGGCCCCGTTCCCCGGCAGCCTGGGCGTGAGCCCGCTGCACGACCCGCTGCTGCCTGCCGACGACCTGGCCGAGAACTACCTGCTCACCTACACCGATTTCCTGACCCCCGACTCGCTGTACCTGGGCAGCACGGCCGACGACCGGCGCGAGCCGTTGAAGTCGCGCGAGGCCCTCTTCGATGCCACGGGCCAACGGGCCGAGCAGCGGTTTGCCACGTCGAAGGACGGCACACGGGTGCCCTACTTCGTGGTGTGGCCGGCCGGCGCCACGGCGGATGGCAACAACCCCACGCTGCTGTACGGCTACGGGGGCTTCGAGATCTCGCTGAAACCCTGGTACTCGGGCGGCTTCGGCCGGGCCTGGTACCGGCGCGGTGGCGTGCTGGTGGTGGCCAACATCCGCGGCGGCGGCGAGTACGGCCCGCGCTGGCACCAGGCCGCCGTCAAGGCCCACAAGCAGCGCAGCTACGACGACTTCATCGCGGTGGCCGAGCACCTCGTCGCCACCGGCGTCACGTCACCGAAACACCTCGGCATCATGGGCGGCAGCAACGGCGGCCTGCTGGTGGGCGCCACCTTCGTGCAGCGCCCCGACCTCTTCAACGCGGTGGTGTGCCAGGTGCCGCTGCTCGACATGCGGCGCTACCACACGCTGCTGGCCGGGGCCTCGTGGATGGCCGAGTACGGCAACCCCGACGACGCGGCCGAGTGGTCCTTCATTTCGTCGTACAGCCCGTACCAGAACGTCCGGACCGGCGCCGCGTACCCGCGCGTGCTGTTCACCACGTCCACCCGCGACGACCGCGTGCACCCCGCGCACGCCCGCAAGATGGCCGCGCGCATGATGGCGCAGGGTCATCCGGTGCTGTACTACGAGAACATCGAAGGCGGGCACGGCGGCGCCGCCGACAACGACCAGCGCGCTCATCTCCAGGCACTCGAATTCAGCTACCTCTGGCAGCAGCTGAAAAAGTGAAGCCCGTGTTTTTGGCAGCTTGAGAGCGAGCGGGCCGCGGTCGGCTCGCTCGGCAGCCCCCTCCTTGGAGGCGATTTCTTCAGGTGCGTTCTTCTAGATCTTGCCCAGCAGCAGCAGGATGACCACGACCACCAGCACGAGCCCGAGACCGCCGGTGGGGCCATAGCCCCAGCTGCGGCTGTGCGGCCAGCTCGGCAATGCACCGATCAGCAGCAGGACCAGCACGATCAACAGAATGGTTCCCAACGTCATGGTTGGCTCCTTGGTGTTATTGAGATTCCCACGATAAGGATGTCAGGCGGCTGGCGACAGATGGCAACGGCGTGACCGGGTGTCGGCTCGGAGCACGGCCGGATGTCGTTGGCTTCCTACATGCGCCGGGAACCGGGCCTGGACGCGATCGACTCCACCGGGTCGATGAATGGGTAATTTCGCACGGCAAAAGCGCCGACCGCCTCGCCCGCGTATGGGTTTCCACTCAGGCAATCGGGGCCGGAATCCGTAACCTTGCGTAAGCTCCATTTCCCCGACCTGCGGTTGCCCCGCCGCCCAGAAAGCTGTCGATGTCCCAGACGATTGCCCTCGATGAAACCCCGTTCCTGCCGGCCGACGGCGCCAGCACCTCGTCCGCACGCGCCATGGCGCTCGGGCACACGTCGGACTACCTGGCCTTCAAGCTCGGGAGCGAGGAGTACGGCATCGACATCCTGCGGGTGCAGGAAATCCGCTCCTTCGAACCGCCCACCCGCATGGCCAACGCCCCTCACGGCGTGTTGGGCGTGCTCGACCTGCGCGGCGTCATCGTGCCCGTGGTCGACCTGCGCCTGCACCTGCGGTTCGCCGAGGCGCGGTACGACAGCAACACGGTGGTGATCGTGCTCAGCGTCACCGGCCGGGTGGTGGGTGTCGTGGTGGACGGTGTATCCGACGTGATCAGCCTCGGCCCGAAACAGATGCGGCCCGCACCCGGCTTCAATGCCCGGCTCTCCGCGGAGCACGTGATGGGCATCGGCACGATCGACCGCCGGATGCTGATCCTGGTCGACATCGACCCGCTGTTGTCGGACCCGGCGCTCGGATTACTGAACCCCTGATCACTGAACCGCTGATCAGTTTGGCAAGGGCATATCTCACACCCACTCAAGTCGCGTGGACATTTTCCGATAAGAACTCAAACCTCTTGTCGCTCGGTCGGTCGCCAAGGGGTGGCCCGGGTTCATCGTGAATCCTGCCCGTGGGACCGGCCAGAGTGAGAGTGGATCGTGAATGTTTCCCAATTCAGCATCGGCAAACGCCTCGGGCTGTCCTTCCTGCTGATCCTGGCGATCACCGCACTGATCGGTGCGGTGGGCGTGTGGCGCCTGCAGACCCTGAAAGAAGCCAGCGTCCATTTGGCCACCGTGGAAATGGACCGCCGGGCGCTGACCCAGAGCTGGGCCTCGCTGATCCGCATGAACTGGGTGCGCGCCTCCGCGGCGCTCACGTCGAACGATGCGTCGTTGCAGGCCTCGCTCAAGCGCGAGATGGATGCCACGTCCACCGAGATCGGCGACAAGCAAAAGCGCCTCGAATCGATGATCGACGAGGCCGATGGCGTCAAGATCCTCGAGGAGATCGCCCGGACCCGGGAGATCTACCGCGTCAAGCGCGCCGCGCTGCAGAAACAGAAACAGGCCGGCGAGGACATCCTCGCGGCCGTGCAGAGTGACCTGCGCCCGCTGGCGGACACGTACCTCGCGTCACTCGACACCCTTGAAAAGTTCATGGACGAACGGCTCGCCCGCAGCCAGGCGGACACGGTTGCCGCGGCCACCGCGAGCCAATGGCTGCTGGGCCTGGGTGCCCTCGTGGCCACCGCCCTCGGCATCCTCCTCGCGTGGCTCGCCACGAGGTCGATCACCCGCCCGGTGCGCCATGCCGCGGCCTCGGCCGAAGCCATCGCCCACGGTGACCTGACGGTGGCCATCGACACCGCCGGCCCCACCGAGACGGCACACCTGCTCACCGCGTTGCGTGACATGCGCGACCGGCTCGCCACCATCGTCACCGGCGTGCGCCAGAACGCCGAGTGCGTGGCCACGGCCTCGGCGGAAATCGCCACCGGCAACAACGACCTGAGCGCCCGCACCGAGGAACAGGCCAGCGCCATCGAGGAAACCTCGTCGTCGATGGAAGAACTGTCGAGCACCGTCAAGCAGAACGCCGACAACGCCTCCCAGGCCAACCAGATGGCGCTGCGGGCGTCGGAAGTGGCCGTCCAGGGCGGCGACGTGGTGGGGCGTGTGATCGAGACGATGAAGGGCATCAACGACAGCTCCAAGCGCATCGTCGACATCATCAGCGTGATCGACGGCATCGCGTTCCAGACCAACATCCTCGCGCTGAACGCCGCGGTGGAAGCGGCGCGTGCCGGTGAACAGGGCCGCGGTTTCGCGGTGGTGGCCGGCGAGGTGCGTTCGCTCGCGCAGCGCAGCGCCGAAGCGGCCAAGGAAATCAAGACGCTGATCTCCACGAGCGTGGGGCGCGTCGAGCAAGGCACGGCCCTCGTGGACCAGGCGGGTGGGACGATGCACGAGGTGGTCACCGCCATCCGGCGCGTGACCGACATCGTGGGCGAGATCAGTTCAGCCAGCAGCGAACAGAGCCTCGGCGTGTCGCAGGTGGGTGAGGCGATGACCCAGATGGACCAGGCCACGCAGCAGAACGCGGCACTGGTCGAGGAATCGGCGGCTGCCGCCGAAAGCCTCAAGGTGCAGGCCCAACAACTGGTCGAAGCCGTGGCGGTGTTCAAGCTGGCTGGCGGCAAGGTGTCCAGCACCCCGGCGCCGATGGCCAAGGCGCCCCAGGCACCGGTGATCCAGCGGTCGATGGGCGGTTCGCCCACCGCGTCCCCCGCGAAGGTGATCCGACCGGCGTTCAAGCCGGCGGCCACACCCGCGCCTGTGCCGGCCACCCCGATGCCGAAGACGGGGACGGACGACTGGGAGTCGTTCTGAGTTGACCGAGCAAGTCTTCCCGGCGAAGGCCCACTGCTGCCCGGGGAAAATCTCGGTCATCCCGGCGAACGCCGGGATCTCCAGCGGTGGACGGGAACGCTGCTGTTGAGCGAGAAGGTGGAGATCCCGGCCTGCGCCGGGACGACAGGGCTGAACTTGCCGCTCAGCGCTCAAACTTTCCCCGGACAGCAGTGAGCGAAGACCGGGGAGGACCGGGTACTCAACCCTTTTCCTGGTCCTGCAACAAGCGCCACATCACCTTGCCAGAGCCGGACTTCGGCAACGCGTCGACGAACTGCACGATCTTCGGCACCTTGTAGGCCGCCATGTGGTCCTTGGCCCAGCCCGTGATGTCCTCGGCCGAGGTCTTGCCCTTCGCGTCCGCACGGAGCACCACGACGGCCTTGACCGTTTCACCACGATAGGCGTCGGACGCCGAGATGATGCAGGCCTCCTGCACGGCAGGGTGCTTGTACAACAGCATCTCCACCTCGGCCGGCCACACCTTGAAGCCGCTCGCATTGATCATGCGTTTCAGGCGGTCGGTGATGAAGAAGTAACCTTCATCGTCCATGCGCCCGAGGTCGCCGGTACGAAAGAACGACTTGCCGCCGATGTCCACGAACGCCGCGGCGGTGGCTTCCGGCTGGTTCCAGTAGCCCTTGAACACCTGCCGGCCATGGCTGATGATCTCGCCCACCTCGCCGGGGGGCAGCTCCTTCAGCGTGAGCGGGTCCACCACGCGCGAGTCGACGCTGTAGGTGGGGATGCCGAGGCACTGCTGCTTCGCGCGCTCCGGCGGGTTCGCGTGCGTGGCGGCACAGGTTTCGGTGAGGCCGTACCCTTCCGCGAACACCAGACCGAACTCCTCCAGCAGGCGCTCGGCCACGGCCTGCGGCATGGAGGCCCCGCCCCCGTTCAGCACCTTCAGGCTGCTCAGGTCGAAGCGCTTGTAGTTCGGGCTGCCGAACAGGTCGATGATCATCGTGGGAATGCAGGTGAAGTGTGTCACCCGGTAACGCGAGATCATGCGGCCGGCGAGTTCGCGATCCCAGCGCGGCAGCACGACCACCGTGCTGCCGGCATACACCGATGCGCACACGATGCCCACCATGCCGGTGATGTGGAACATGGGCACCACCCCGAGGCTGACCGTCTCGGCACTGCCGTGCGCCCACTGGATGCCCACCGTGTTCGACATCACGGTGCCATGCGTGTGGATGCAGCCCTTCGGGTTGCCGGTGGTGCCCGAGGTGTAGGGCAGCACGGCCATGTCGTCGGGGCCTGCGGTGTGCGGGCCAGGCACGTGCTTCTCGGCCAGCACGTTGGTCCAGCGCACGAACTGCGTGGCGGGTGACGACTCGGGGAGCGGCGGGTCCAGCCGGAGCCAGGCCTCGATGGGCGCGGGCGGTGCCAGGTCGGCATCGATCGGTCCTTGAGGCAAGGCGTCGGTGAAGCGGGTCACCAGCACGTGCTGCAGGCGCTGGGCCTCAGGCACGGCAGCATTGGCAGCGGCCACGACCGCCGCACCATCGGCCGTGCAGATCGCGACACGGGCGGCCGGGTCGGTGATGTAGTGGCCGAACTCCTCGGCCTTGTTCATCGGGTTGACGGGCACCACCACCGCATCGGCGCGCAGGATGCCGTAGTACGCGGCCACGAACTGCGGGCAGTTCTGCATGTAGAGCATCACGCGGTCGCCCTTTTTCACGCCCACGTGCTGCAGCCACCCCGCGATGGCCTCGGCCTGTTCGCGCAGCGCCGCGTAGCTCAGTGCCTCCCCGAAAAAAACGAGCGCAGCCTTCTGCGGGAACCGCCGCGCGGAGACCTCGAGGTTGAACCACAACGACGTGGACGGCACGGCCAGGTCACGGGGCAGGCGCTTCGGCCAGATGCGTTCGTGGGGACGGAGGGCAGCAGTCTCGGTGGGCACGGGATCTCCTGGTTCTTTTGGTGGTCTCAGAGGTATAGCCGAAGCCCGTGAATCCGCCTGTCACGGGTACGACCCGGCCGATCAGTGGAAACCCTGGACGACCGGTCAGCGGACAGTGCGGAACCTCGCGAGGTCATCGGACAATCGGTTGCGCAGCAGTCACCGATCTGTGGCACAACTGCAGCGGCAAGCGTACTCAAGGGAAAAGACAAACATGGCAAAACATTCGAAGGCGCAACTCATCGCGCTGTGGGCGTGCGTGGGCGGTCTGGTCGCCGCGTGTGGCGGCGGTTCCGGCGGTGACCTGTCATCGCCACCTCCCCCCCCCGCCGGCACGCCGGGATCGGGCGGCGGGACCGTTGGCGGCGGCGGCACGCCGCCCGCGCCGCCGCCGCCCGGGGGTGGTGGTGTGGGTGCGCAAGACCCCACGGTCACCCTGACCTCCCCCGCCAACTTCACCGACGGGCTCACCGGCACCATCTCGCTGACGGCCACGGCCACCGACAACGTGGGCGTGGCCGGCGTGGAATTCCAGGTGGACGGCGTGGCCGTCGGCGCCGAGGACACCACGGCGCCCTATTCGGTTTCGCTCGACACGGCCGATTTCGCCGCGGGCCAGCACATCGTCCGCGCCCGCGCCCGAGACACCTCGAACAACCGCTCCACCTGGGGCACCGCCACCGTGCGTTTCGGCGGCACCGCCGCGGTGGCCAAGGGGTTCACGAAAGACGAGACCTGGATCACCGGCCTGACCAAGGCCACGTCCATCGCCCAGGCACCGGACGGCCGGCTGTTCATCGCCGAACAGGGTGGTGCCGTGCGCGTGGTCAAGAATGGCACGCGCCTGGCCACGCCCTTCACCACCGTGGTGTCGGATGAAAACGGCGAACGCGGGGCGATCGGCATCGCGCTGCACCCGCAGTTCGCCACCAACAACTACGTCTACGTCCACTACACCACCAAGTCCAGCCCGCACGGCCGCATCAGCCGTTTCACGGCCAACGGCGACGTCGCGTTCGCGAACAGCGAGGAAATCCTCTTCGAACTGCCCGCGCTGAGCAGCGCCACGAACCACAACGGCGGGGCCATCCACTTCGGCGCAGACGGCAAGCTGTACGTGGGCGTGGGCGACAACGCCGACGGCAGCCGCTCGCCGCTGCTCACCAGCGTGTTCGGCAAGATCCTGCGGCTCAACGACGACGGCGCCATCCCCACCGACAACCCGCACTACGCCACCACCACCGGCCAGGCTCAGGCCATCTGGGCGCGCGGGCTGCGCAACCCGTTCACATTCGCGGTGCAGCCCACCACGGGCACGCTGTACATCAACGACGTGGGCGAAAACACCTGGGAAGAGGTCAACGTGGGCGCCGCAGGTGCCAACTACGGCTGGCCCGCCACCGAGGGGGACACCACCGCCGCCGGCATCACCGCGCCGCTGTTCTCGTACCGGCACGCGGCCACCGTCCCACCGGGCACCGGCAAGGGCGGGTTCATCACCGGCCAGTCGATCGTGGGCGGCACGTTCTACCCGTCGGGGGGCACGTTCCCGGTGGCCTACCAGGGCAGCTACTTCTTCGCCGACTTCCTGAGCCGCATCGTGGGCCGGCTCGACCCGGCGAACGGACACGCCGCATCCGTCTTCGCCAACATGACGGGCATGCCGGTGGACGTGCTGGCCGGCAACGACGGGGCGCTGTACGTGCTGTACCGCGGCAGCATCGCCCGCATCACCGCCCCGTGACACCGGGCTGGGCCGCATCTTGCTATAGCAGCCCATGGCCGCCGTCGCGCATGCTCCCGTCCCCGCGCGCCTGCGCTCGGGGGCACCGGCCATCCTGGACATCGAGGCGTCGGGGTTCGGCCGGGCCAGCTACCCCATCGAAGTAGGTTACATCCTGGGGGACGGCACCAGCTTCTGCACGCTGATCAGGCCAGCGCCCACCTGGACCCACTGGGACACCAGCGCGGAATCCGTGCACCACATTCCCCGCGCCACGCTCGACCGGCACGGGCGCTCGGTGGCCGAGGTGGCCGCCACGCTGAACGAGCGCCTGCGCGGGCAGACGCTGTTCAGCGACGGCTGGGGGCACGACTACCCGTGGCTGTCGGCCTTGTTCGAGGAAGCCGGTTGTGTGCCGCTGTTCCGCCTGGACAGCTTGCGCAAGCTGTTGTCCGAGGACGAAGCGACACGCTGGCAGCGCACGCGTGACCGCATCAGCGGTGAGTTTTCACTGGCGCGGCACCGGGCCAGCACGGATGCCTGGCTGTTGCAGCAGACGTGGCTGCGGGTTCAGGAAGAGGCCGGGGCCGACTGAGAAGGCGTGCTGCAGCCGGGCCAGCCAGGCCGATGTATGTCACCACTCCTCTTCCCGCCGCAGCTGCGCACACTGCGGGTGGTCGACCAGGGCACCCTGAGTGCACACCCGCCGCATGCAGCTGGACATGGATCCGCTGCTGCGGGCGTTGCAGGTGTCGCGCGGGGTGGGTGCCGCCGCGGTGTCCGGGGTGGTGGCCGGCTTGGGTTTCGGGCGCGGTACCGCGGGTGCGGCCGCACGCGGCGTGGCCGCAGTCGTTGGCGCGGGGACCACGGCCACGGCGGAGGCCGGTGCCGGGGCAGGCACGACGGCGCTGGCCGCCCAGTTGGGAACCGCGATGGTCGGGATGCTGGCCGGTACGGCAGCCACTGGCGCCGGGGCCGGCACCGGTGCAGGCGCCGGGGCGGTGGGGGCCACGATCACTGGTACCGGGGCGGGTGCAGGTGCGGGCGCAGGTGCGGCCACCACCGGGGCGACGGGTCCGTTGAAGCGGTCTTTCAGCAGCACATAGCCGAGGCCCAGCACCAGCAGCACGACCACGGCGAGCGCCCCGAGCACCAGTGCCGTGCGGGACGATGGGGCGGCGGCGGCCGGCTCGTCGTCGCCGTCGTCGAACAACGGGGGCAGCGCCCGCGACGTGCGCGGTGGTGCCGCGGGCGGTTGCGGGGTGGGAGACGGTGCGGCGACTGGCGGAGACGCCGGCGGCGGGCTGACGGGCAGTGCGGCGGCGGGACCGGCCGGCTGCGTGGGCGCCGACTGGGTGACGACGGTGAGTTCCAGGTCCACCGGCGCGGCCGCGGGGGCCGAGCCGCCGGACTGGTGCGTGCGGTCCCAGCCCGGCGGCGCGGCGCGGGTGGGTTCGGTGTCGACCACGGGCGGCGGCGTGACCACCGTTTGCGGCGGGTCGAAGCGGCCTTCGAGTGCGTCGCGGAACTGCTGCACGTTCTGGGGCCGGGTGTGCGGGCTGACCGTGAGCGCCCAGTCGATCGCCTTGAGCACCTTCAGCGGCATGCTGCCGGTGTGCTCGCGGCCCAGCGACGTGAGCGGCTTCTGGTCATCGTGGACCGCACGCGACGCCGACGGCGAGGGCGGGCGGCCCGTCACGACGAAGTGCAACACCGCGCCGAGTGCGTACAGGTCGGTCCACGGGCCTTGGCGCAGGTGGCCCACGTCGGCGTACTGCTCGATGGGCGCATAGCTCGGCTTGAGCACGGCGGTGAGGGATTGCGTGCGGTCGCCGATCACGGCGCGGGCCGCGCCGAAGTCGAGCAGCACGGGTGGGCCGTCGGGCAGCAGCAGGATGTTGTCGGGGGCGATGTCGCGGTGGTAGACGCTTTCCTTGTGCAGCACTTCCATGGCCCCGAGCAGCGGGTCCACGAGGCCGCGGAGCCAGCCTTCGTCGGGCACCTGCAGCATCGAGCGGCGCTCTTCCTTGAGCGTGCGGCCCGGGTAGAACGGCATGGCCATGTACGCCGTGCCGTTGGCCTCCCAGAAGCGGTACACCTTGACGAGCGACGCGTGGTTGAAGCGCGCCAGCAGCTTGGCCTCGTTGACGAACGAGCGCAGGCCGATGTTGAACGTGTCCTGGTGCATGCTGGAGCGCACCGACACCTCGGTGCCACGCCCGCGCGCCGCCATCATGGACGGCATGTACTCCTTGACGGCTACCAGGCGGTCGAGGGCATGGTCCATCGCGAGGTAGACGATGCCGAAGCCGCCCACGCCGAGCACCCGGAGGATCTCGAATTCGGCGAGGCGCGTGCCGATGGGCAGCGCATCGTGTTCGTCCTGCAGCGGGGCGCTGGCACCGGTGCTCGTGGTCGGGGGAAGGCTCGCGGACATGGGGCGAGAGCTTATCGCAGCGCAAGCGGCCACCGCCCCCCTCTTTCCGGTGTCTAAAATCACGGATCCTTCTACAAATACGCCCCATGAGCACCACCATCACCCAGAGCCTGGCCGGCAAGGTCAGCACCAAGGCCAACGTCTACTTCGACGGCAAGTGCGTCTCGCACAGCATCGAACTCGCCGACGGCACCAAGAAAAGCGTCGGCGTGATCCTCCCCGCCACGCTGAACTTCGGCACCGGCGCCCCGGAAATCATGGAACTGATCGACGGCACCTGCCGCGTGAAGCTCAAGGGCGAGACGGAATGGACCACCTACACGGGCGGGCAGTCGTTCAACGTGCCGGGCAACTCGTCGTTCGACATCGAAGTGACCGCCGCGGTCCACTACGTCTGCCATTTCGGTTGATCCTGCCCCGTCACCCCATCCAAGGAACAGGCTGTCGCCCCGGCGCAGGCCGGGGTCTCCACCGGTGCCAAGCATCCGGGCGGTGGCGGTTGTCTGGCTTGGGGTACCGCTGGGCCGCTGTCGTCGAGCGCCAGGGGGTGTCAACCGAGGCGCTGAACACGAGCCTTTCCCGCTGACCGGTGGGGATCCCGGCCTCCGCCGGGACGACAGGATAGGCGGGCGGGCCTGTCATCCCGGAGACGGCCCGTTGCTGTGTATTGCCGACAGCCCACCGGGGGCCGGTCACACCACCACGGGTTCCGGCTCCAGCCGAATGCCGAACCGGCCATAGACGCTCTCCTCGATCGCCTTGGCCAGCAGCATCACCTCGGACCCGATGGCCCCGCCGCGGTTGACCAGCACCAGCGCCTGCTTCTCGTAGACGCCGGCCTTGCCCACGCTCTTGCCCTTCCAGCCGCAGGCGTCGATCATCCAGCCGGCGGCGAGTTTCATGCTGCCGTCGGGCATGGGGTAGTGCACGATCTCCGGGTCGCGGCCGATGATGTCTCGGCACTGTTCCGGGGTGACCACCGGGTTCTTGAAAAAGCTGCCGGCGTTGCCCACCACGGCCGGATCGGGCAGCTTGGCACGGCGGATCGCGCAGATCCAGTCGAACACCTGCCTCGCTTCCGGGCGGGCCACCCCGTGTTCGGCCATCTTGCGCTCGATCTCCAGGTACCCGAGCACCGGCTGCCAGGGCTTGGGCAGGCGGAACCGCACGCGGGTGATGACCACCCGGCCGGCGAGCGAGTGCTTGAACACGCTGTCGCGGTAACCGAACGCACAGATCCCGGCGCCAAGGGTCACCGACCGGCCGGTGACGAGGTCCACGCCGTCCAGCGCATCGAAGCGGTCTTTCACCTCGATGCCGTAGGCGCCGATGTTCTGCACCGGCGACGCACCCACCGTGCCGGGGATCAGCGCCAGGTTTTCGAGGCCCGGCAGGCCCTGGTCGAGGGTCCAGGCCACGAAATCGTGCCACGGTTCGCCGGCGCCGGCCTCGACGATCCAGGCGTCGGCCCGCTCCTCGACCACCCGGCGGCCCCGCACCTCGACTTTCAGCACCAGCTGCGGCATATCGCGGGTCAGCACGATGTTGCTGCCGCCCCCGAGGATGAACTTGGGCGAGCGCCCGAGATCGGGGTGATCCACCACCTGGCGCACGCCGGCGTCGTCCGTCACACGGACGAGTGTTTGTGCCACAGCTGGCAGACCGAAGCTGTTATAGGGTTTCAGGCTGACGCCGGACTCGATTTGCATGGCAGAATTTTCGCTGATTCAGCGAACCCGAGAAAAACCAATGCCCAGCTTCGACGCCGTCCTCGATCCGAACCTCGTGGAAGTCCGCAATGCCGTCGACAACACCGCGAAGGAAATCGGCACGCGATTCGACTTCAAGGGCTCGTCCGCGAAGGTCGAACTCAAGGAGAAGGAACTCACCGTCTTCGCCGACAGCGACTTCCAGATCGACCAGGTGATGGACATCCTGCTCGCCAAGCTCACGAAGCGCAACGTCGACATCCGTTTCATGGACCGCACCGCCAAGGTCGAGAAGATCGGCGGCGACAAGGTCAAGCAGGTCATCACCGTCAAGAGCGGCATCGACTCGGACACCGCCAAGAAGATCCAGACGGTCATCAAGGGCAGCAAGCTCAAGGTGCAGGCCTCGATCCAGGGCGACACGGTGCGTGTCACCGGCACCAAGCGGGACGACCTGCAGGCAGCCATGGCCCTGATCCGCACCGAAGTGGCCGACGCGCCGCTTTCGTTCAACAACTTCCGGGACTGACCCGTGCGCCTCGTGGCGGCCGGCCTGTCGGTCTTCCTGTGGGCCGGCAGCGCCGCGGGCCAAAGCGTGTCCATGAGCGGCAGCCTCGGCTCCAGCAAGGCGCTCCTGGTCATCGACGGCAAGCCGCGCACCGTTGCGGTGGGCACCACGGTGCAGGGCGTGCGGCTCGTCAGCACCGGCCCGCAGGAATCGGTGGTCGAGGTCGAAGGCAAGCGGGTCGTGCTCCAGCTGGGCGCCGCCCAGATGAACCTCGGCGACAGCGAACCCGTCACCAGCGGCGGGCGGCGCATCGTGCTGTCGGCCGGCCTCGGCGGGCACTTCATGGCGCCCGGCTCCATCAACGGGGGCACGGTGCAGTTCATGGTGGACACCGGCGCCACGGTCATCGCCATCGGCGAATCCGACGCGGCCCGCATCGGCCTCAAGTACCGCGACGGCCAGCGCTCGATGGTGAGCACGGCCAACGGCACCGTGGCCGTCTACCGCGTGACGCTCAGTTCGGTGCGCATCGGCGACGTGCTGGTCCACAACGTGGAGGCCGCGGTCGTGCCGTCGAGCATGCCGTACGTGCTGCTCGGCAACAGCTTCCTCGGGCATTTCCAGATGACCCGCAACAACGACGTGATGACGCTCGACCGGCGGTTCTGAGAGGGCCCCCAGGGTCCGGGCTGCGCCCAGCCCGGCGTTCCTTGAGGCCCCGCGGAACTTCCCAGGCCTTGCACTAGACTAGACCGGGATGCCCCTTGCACTCCTGGTCCTCCTCCCCTTCCTCGGCAGCGTCGTTGCGGCGCTGCTGCCCACCAATGCCCGCAACCGCGAGTCCACGCTCGCCGGCCTGATCGCGCTGGCCGGGGTGGTGCAGGTGGCCCTGCTGTACCCGCAGGTAGCCGGCGGGCAGGTGATCCGCCAGCAAATCGCCTGGCTGCCATCGCTCGGCATCGACCTCGTGTTCCGCATGGACGGCTTCGCGTGGATGTTCGCCATGCTGGTGCTGGGCGTGGGTGCGCTGGTGGTGCTGTACGCCCGGTACTACATGTCCCCGGCCGACCCGGTGCCCCGCTTCTTCGCGTTTTTCCTCGCGTTCATGGGCGCCATGACGGGCGTGGTGCTGTCGGGCCACCTCGTGCAGCTGGTGCTGTTCTGGGAACTGACCAGCCTGTTCTCGTTCCTGCTGATCGGCTACTGGCACCACCGGTCGGACGCCCGCCGTGGGGCACGCATGGCCCTCGTCGTGACCGGCACCGGGGGGCTGTGCCTGCTGGTGGGGGTGCTGCTGATCGGCCGCATCGTGGGCTCGTACGACCTGGACGTGGTGCTGCGGTCCGGCGACCTGATCCGCAACCACGCGCTGTACCCGGCGACCCTCGCGCTCGTGCTGCTGGGCGCCCTCACCAAGAGCGCGCAGTTCCCGTTCCACTTCTGGCTGCCCCACGCCATGGCGGCGCCCACGCCGGTGTCGGCGTACCTGCACTCGGCCACGATGGTCAAGGCGGGTGTCTTCCTGCTGGCGCGGCTGTGGCCCGTGCTGTCGGGCACCGACCTCTGGTTCTGGGCCGTGGGCGGCGCCGGCGTCTGCACGCTGCTGCTGGGCGCCTACGCGGCCATGTTCCAGAACGACCTGAAGGGCCTGCTGGCGTACTCCACCATCAGCCACCTCGGGCTCATCACGCTGCTGCTGGGCCTCAACAGCGACCTCGCGGCCGTGGCGGCGGTGTTCCACATCATGAACCACGCCACGTTCAAGGCGTCGCTGTTCATGGCCGCGGGCATCATCGACCACGAGACCGGCACCCGCGACATCCGCCGGTTGAACGGCCTGTTCAAGGCCATGCCCATCACGGGCACGCTCGCGATGGTGGCCGCCGCCGCGATGGCCGGGGTGCCGCTGCTCAACGGATTCCTGTCGAAGGAGATGTTCTTCGCCGAAACCGTGTTCGTCTCGTCGGCCCCGTGGGTGGAGGCCGCGCTGCCGCTGGCCGCCACGCTCGCCGGCATCTTCAGCGTGGCCTATTCGCTGCGGTTCACGTACGACGTGTTCTTCGGACCGCTCTCCGACGACCTGCCCCGCGCCCCGCACGAGCCATCGCGCTGGATGCGCGTGCCGGTGGAGCTGCTGGTGCTCGCCTGCCTGGTGGTAGGCGTGGCCCCGGCGTTGTCGGTGGGCCCGGTGCTCGAGATGGCCGCGCGGCCGGTGGTGGGCGGCACGCTGCCGGTCTACAGCCTGGCCGTCTGGCACGGCTGGAACGCGCCCATGATGATGAGCCTGGTGGCGCTTGGCGGTGGCACGGTGTTCTACCTGCTGCTGCGCAAGCAGCTCAAGCTGGGGCGCTTCCCGGCCCCGCCGGTGATCTCGCGGTGGAGCGGCAAGCGGTTCTTCGAACGCGCGCTCGTGGCGCTCAGCTGGTTCGGCCGGCGCGGCCTGCGCACGTTCGGCACCACGCGCCTGCAGTCGCAGCTGTTCCGCATGCTGCTCGTGGCCGTCGTGTTCGCGGTGGCGCCGCTGTGGGGCCAGCATCTGGGCTGGGGAGACCGGCCGCGCATCCCGATGTCGCCGGTGTTCGCCGGCATCTGGGCCGTCGGCATCGCGTGTGCCATCGGGGCTGCGTGGCAGGCCAAGTACCACCGCCTCGCCGCACTCACGCTGATGGCGGGCGCCGGCCTGGCCACCTGCATCACCTTCGTGTGGTTCTCCGCACCCGACCTGGCCCTCACGCAGCTGACCGTCGAAGTGGTGACCACCGTGCTGATCCTGCTGGGCCTGCGCTGGCTGCCCAAGCGCATCGAACCCAACGCCCGCGAGCTGCGCACCGACGCCCATGCCCGGGCCCGGCGCGCACGCGATTTCGTGCTCGCGGCCATCGCCGGCCTCGGCATGGCCACGCTGTCGTACGCCATGCTGACCCGCGCCGCGCCGCAGAGCATCTCGCCGTTTTTCCTTTCGCGGGCCCTGCCGGAAGGGGGTGGCACCAACGTCGTCAACGTGATGCTGGTCGACTTCCGCGGGTTCGACACCATGGGCGAGATCGTTGTGCTGGCCGCGGTGGCGCTCACCGTGTATGCGCTGCTGCGCAGGTTCCGGCCGCCCGGTGAAAGCATCGGCCGGCCCGTCCAGCAGCGTGTCGTGCCACGCGACCTCGCCACCGACCTCGTCAAGCCGCGCAGCGCCGCCGACACCGCCCAGGGTTACCTGCTCGTGCCGGCCGTGCTGGCACGCCTGCTGCTGCCGCTGTCGTGGGTCATTGCCATGTACCTCTTCATGCGCGGCCACAACGAACCGGGCGGTGGCTTCGTGGCGGGCCTCGTGGTGGCCATCGCGTTCATCGTGCAGTACATCGTGGCCGGCACCCACTGGGTGGAGGCCCACATGAAGCTGCGGCCACCCCGCTGGATCGCCGTGGGCCTGCTGTTCGCACTCGGCACCGGGCTCGGCGCGGGCATTTTCGGTTTCCCGTTCCTCACCACCCACACCGCCCACCTGCACCTGCCGCTGCTGGGCGAGGTGCACGTGGCCAGCGCCCTGTTCTTCGACATCGGCGTGTTCGCCACCGTGGTGGGTTCCACGCTGCTGATCCTCACCGCCCTCGCCCACCAATCGGTGCGCAGCCACCGCAAGGACCGACCCGTGACCGCAACCGTGACCGGAGCCGCCTGATGGAAGAAATCATCGCCCTCGCGATCGGCGTGCTGGCCGCCTCGGGCGTCTGGCTGCTGCTGCGGCCCCGCACGTTCCAGGTCATCATGGGCCTGTCGCTGCTGTCATATGCGGTGAACCTGTTCATCTTCAGCATGGGCAGCCTGTCGATCGGCCACGAGCCCATCATCCGACCGGGCCTGCCGGCCGATCTGCAGCACTACACCGACCCGATGCCGCAGGCCCTCGTGCTCACGGCCATCGTGATCGGGTTCGCCATGACCGCCCTCTTCCTCGTGGTGCTGCTCGCCTCGCGCGGCTTCACCGGCACCGATCACGTCGATGGCGACGGAGGGCACGGATGACCGCGCCCGCGTTGCAGGCACTCGCCCCCGGCCTCTGGCCCCACCTGATCGTCGCCCCGCTGCTGCTGCCCATGCTGACTGCGGCCGCGATGCTGCTGCTCGGTGAAAAACGCCGCCGGATCAAGGGCTGGGTCAACATCGCCTCCACGTTCACCGGTCTCGTGATGGCCGTGATGCTGCTGCGCTGGGTGGACCGGCACGGCGTGCCCGGCGTGGTGGGCGTGTACCTGCCATCGAACTGGGACGTGCCCTACGGCATCGTGCTCGCGGCCGACCGCCTGAGCGCGCTGATGCTCGTGCTGGCCGGCATCGTGGCACTCGGTGCGCTGCTGTTCGCGGTGGCACGCTGGGACCGCGCCGGCGTGCACTTCCACCCGCTCTTCCAGATCCAGCTGATGGGCCTGTACGGGGCATTCCTGACCGCCGACCTGTTCAACCTCTTCGTGTTTTTCGAGGTGATGCTCGCCGCGTCGTACGGGCTGATGCTGCACGGTTCGGGCCGGCAGCGGGTCAGCGCCGGGCTGCACTACGTGGCCATCAACCTCGTCGCGTCATCGTTCTTCCTCATCGGCGCGGCCATGATCTACGGGGTCACCGGCACGCTGAACTTCGCCGACCTCGCGGTCAAGATCCCGCACATCCCCGCCGACGACCGCGGCCTGCTGCACGCAGGCGCGGCCATCCTCGCCACCGCGTTCCTCGCCAAGGCCGCCATGTGGCCCATGAACGCGTGGCTCGAGCCGGCCTACTCCGCCGCCAGTGCGCCGGTGGCCGGCCTCTTTGCCATCATGACCAAGGTGGGCGTGTATGCGGTGCTGCGGCTGTGGACACTGCTGTTCTCCGACCAGGCCGGTGCGTCGGCCCAGTTCGGCGGCCCGTGGCTCGTGGTGGGCGGGCTCGTCACCGTCGCGTTCGGCTCGCTGGGCATGCTGGGGGCGAAACGCCTGGCCCGGCTCGCGAGCTTCAGCGTGCTCATTTCCTCGGGCACGCTGCTCGCGGCCATCGGCTTCGGCCGCCCGGCCCTCACCGGCGGTGCGCTGTATTACCTCGCCAGTTCCACGCTGTCCGTGAGCGCCTTTTTCCTGCTCGCCGAACTCGTGGAACGCTCGCGTGTGGCCGCCGGCGACAAACCGGAGGGCGACACGGTGCCAGGCCGGCTCGACGACGGGGAGTCCAACTTCGACAGCCGCCTCGGTGCCAACCTCGACGAAGAGGAGGAACTGCTGATCGGCCGGGCCATCCCCGCCGCCATGGCCTTCCTGGGCCTGAGTTTCATCGCCTGCACGCTGCTGTTGAGCGGAATGCCGCCGCTGTCGGGTTTCATCGGCAAGCTGGCCATCCTCACCGCGGTGCTGGACCCGCTCGACGGCCCCACGGTGCCGCGCTCGGCCTGGGCGCTCGTGGCGTTGATGGTGGGCTCCGGGCTCGTGTCGATGATCGCGTTGTCGCGTGCCGGCATCCGCCACTTCTGGGCCCCGCAGGACCGTCCGGCACCGCGCCTGCGCGTGATCGAATGCCTGCCCATCGGGTTGCTCGTGCTCGCCTGCTGCGCGCTGGTGGTGAACGGTGACGCACTGGTCCGCTACGGCCGCGCCACGGCCGAATCGTTGCAACATCCCACGCCGTACATCGACGCGGTGACGACGGCCCGCCCGGCGCCGTCGCCCAGCCGCATGCCCGAGGGCATCGCACCATGAAACGGCTGCTCCCTGCCCCGCTGCTGTCGGTGTCGATCCTCGCGCTGTGGCTGGTGCTCAACGGCTCGCTGGGCCTCGGGCAGTGGCTGCTGGGCCTCGTGCTCGCGCTGGTGGTGCCCCTTGCCACCGCGTCGCTGCGGCCCACGCCCGCGCGCATCCGCAAGCCCTGGACGGTGGTGCGCCTGATCCTGCGCGTGGGCCGCGACGTGATCCAGTCGAACGTCGTGGTCGCCCGCGGCGTATTGCGCGCACACCGGCACCCGCCCCAGGGCACGTTCGTTCGCGTTCCCCTCGAGCTGCGCGACCCGCACGGCCTCGCCGCGCTGGCCGCCATCATGTGCGTGACCCCGGGCACCGTCTGGGCCGAGTTGTCGCTCGACCGCGGCGCGCTGCTGCTGCACGTGTTCAACCTGGACGATGAGGCCGCCTTCATCGCGCACCTCCAGACCCACTACGAGCGGCCCCTGATGGAGATCTTCGAATGAGCCCCCTGCTCTACTGGGCCATCACGGCCGCCCTCGTGTTCCTTGCGCTCGCGATGGCGCTGGCCACCGTGCGCCTCTTCCGCGGGCCCTCCGCGCAGGACCGCGTGCTGGCGCTCGATGCGCTGTACATCTGCGGCATGCTCGTGATGCTGGTGCTGGGCATCCGCTACGCCAGCAATGTGTTCTTCGAGGCCGCGCTGTTGATCGCGCTCTTCGGGTTCGTCGGCTCGGCGTCGATGGCCAAGTTCCTGCTGCGCGGCGAGGTGATCGAATGAGCGGCGCGGTGCCCCTCTGGGTCGAGGTCACCGTGGCCGTGCTGATCGTCACTGGCGCGCTGTTCACGCTCGTGGGCACATGGGGCCTGCTGCGCCTGCCCGACTTCTTCCTGCGCATGCACGCACCGGCCCTCGGGTCCACCATCGGCGCCTGGTGCGTGGCCGCCGCGTCGGTGCTGTACTTCTCGGTGCGCGACGGCCGCCTGGTGTTCCACCCGTGGCTGATCCCCGTGTTCCTGTCGATCACCGCGCCCATCACCACGTCGCTGCTGGCGCGCACCGGGGTGTTCCGGGCGCGCGAATCAGGTGACAAGACCGTGCCGCCGCCGCTCGGTTGATCGCCACCCTCGGCACTGTCCCCCATGCCCCAAGCAGCCGAAACGGTGACGCCTGTCCCCGCGCGGTCCCACGCGACAGCGGGGGCGGGCGCGGGGAACGAACAGCAGCGTCAGGTGACGATGTCGATCTGGTCGATGAACGCGACACGCTCACCGTCCTGGAACACCTCCACCGCGGTGTAGGGCACCTTGTCAGGCACCACCCGATCGAATCGCACCTGGATGCAAGTGATGACCTGGGGCCACATGCCTGGTTGCTGGACCAGGCTGAGATCGAGCATCAGCACGCCGGGATTGATGCCTTGCGGCTCCCGCATGGTGAGCTGCGGAACGACGCCCGGATTCGGCACCACGACGTCGCCGACAACATGAAAGTCGTCAGGCTTGGGCGGCATCGTGTTCAGCCACGCATGCCATTTCCTGCAATCTGATTTCGCCATGTTTCCTCCCACTCGAAGCTGTGAAGGTTCATCGACATCCCTGGCGTGGGACGTTGATGCCAGCCAAGGATAGGCAGCTCGTGGCGATGTGCATCGTCAACCTTGTGGAGGCCGTCGACACACAACGACAACTGTCTTCGACATCTTCCGGGTCAACGAGTGGCAAAGGACAACCGGACGCGATGCTCACCTGGATCGGCCCGCGGGTGCGCACAGGGTTGTATGAACGGTGGACCGTTGGACCATTGAAATCTCATGGCCTCATCGGCTCATAGATCCGGGGCGGATCAGTGATCTGGCCGTAGCCGCCAACCAGGCGAAGTTGGATGCCCGGCGCCACGGTGGTTCGCAGGGGCACGATGGCAAGCGCCGGAAATTGCTTCGTGATGACCGGGATGTCGCGTGCACCTTCGCTCTTCAGCGTCACGCTCATCGATCCAATCCCGAATGGCATCCAGCGGCCGGCAAAATGAAAGTTGCCGAGATAGATGGTCTTGCCGCTTTCAACGGTGAAGGGGATGCCAACCACCAGTTCGACGACGCCCCGGGTGGCACCGAACCCCGCGCCCCAACCGGTGATTTCGTAGTCTCCGGCAGGCAACTCGGTCACGAAGGGCTGACCACGCACACCCAACTCGGGCCCCTCGGAGGACAGCCATCCGCCGATGGTTTTGATCGCCCCATCAGTGACCTCGAAGCGGAACCTCTCGGCAGAGTCGACCTTCCTGACAAAGACGCGGTAGTAGTTCCCCTGGTGGGTGTAGGTCATGGAACCCGCAGCCAACCCGACCTGTTTGTCCGGCGGTGGGCGGTAATCCGCAGAAATCGTGGGGGAGGCGCATGCACCCAACAGCAGCAGGCACGCCAACATGAAAACACGGCGAAGAGATTGCATCATTGAAGTCTCGATCCCAGGTCCGGAAAACTCATCCACCCGCGGCTCAGAGCGCAGCCTTGACGGCAGCCCTGAATTCCGGTGTCGCCAGGCACTGGGCCGCCAGGTTGTTCAGGGTTCCCGGCAACGTGACGACGTAGTCGTCGATGCCGACGAACACCATCCCCTGGTGCTTGATTTGCGCCCTTCCCACGTAACGCTTGTGCCAGACCTCGTTGCCGCCATCGATGTTGAACACTTCGACATAGGCCACCAGCACCAGGTCCGTCCGGCTCTTGGTCCATCCGCGCCGAACCACCGTGTCGTCGAGAATGTCCAACCGCACCCGCAGTTCCAATGGCGACGCGGCCGACCGCGTGACCCCAGCCTTCAGCAAGGCTGCATCGAAAGCTTGCGCGACGTAGTCGGCCAACGGTTTGTCGAGGGCGTACACGCCCTCCATCTTGTGCCCGTGCCCATTCCGCTTGTTCAACAACACGCGTGGATCCTCGATCCGCTTGTTGGGCGCGAAGGCCTCCTTGCGCGCATCGGTCACCACCACGCCACGCAGCGACACGCCATTCAGCTGTTCTGCCACCTCGGGCACCACCTGGGCGTCGGGGCGGTAATCCAGCCGGGCATCGGTTCGCATCAATGTGCAACCGCTGAGGCACATCATCAGCACCAAGGAAAGCGTTGTCGTCTTCATCACCAGTCAATCGAAAGTAGTGTCTGCATGCGTTGGAAAGCCGGGATTCTGCCCTGAACGCACAGCACGGACCGCAGCGCGGCGGCCTGCTCCGTCCTCGGCAGTCTCGTGACACCATCCCTTCGGGCAGAGATGCTTCCATCTGGGCCGACGTCGACCTCACCAGCTACCGGATGTCCGTGTGATGCCCGGAGACTTCTCCCTAGGTTCTGACGCCCTGTGCCGACGTGATCGCTTCACTGGCGGCCCGGCCGTGCCAGCGCCGCACGGGACGTTGGAAGAACAGGCTGTTCGGGAGCTGGAGGCTCGTCCCGTTCTGGGCATCCCCGCTTTCGAGCAGCGTGGTGTAGACCAGGTTGATGTCCACGACCTGGCCTTTCACCCCGGGTTTGTCGCCGGTATCCAGCAGTTCCACCACATCACCGATCCGGAAGGACCGCGTGACGTAGATCAACAGGGCGCAGAACAGGTTCGACAGCACGCTCCATGCGGCAAAGAAGGCCACGGCCCCGACCGTCGCGAACCCCGTGAACGCGGTCCAGAGGATCGCGCCCGAGACGCCCAGCCGCCCCAGGGCCCACAGGACCGCGCCGCCATAGACCAGCACGCCCACCGTGCGCAGGAACAGCGTTGTGACCTTGACCGGGAGGCCATAGGTGCTGGTGAGCCGGCGGATGATGTGACGCGCGATGCGCATCACGAGCCAGGCGCCGATGCCGATGAGGGCCACCTCGATCAATGGCACCAGGATGTCCACCCACTCGGCTGCCCAGGTGGGCAGGCGTTCATACAGGGATTCGAGGAGCTTGTTCATGGAAGCCATTGTCCGATGCCGTGGGCGGCGCGTCTGCCCTCACCTTGGCAAGGGCCCCCGCGCTACGCCTTCCTGGTGGGCCGCGTGCCACGCAGGACTTCCAACGCCAGTGGCAGCGCGGGATTGGTGGACGCCGTGTGCCATGCCGCCGCGGTGGTGACCACGTCGACGGACTCGTGCAAGGGCCGCAGGACGACGTTCCCGGGCGCCAGGCGCTTCAATCCCGCGGGAACCAGGGCGATGCCCTGTCCGCAACTGACGAAAGCGACCTGGGTGGCAACGCTGCGAACCTCGTGGAGGATCCGTGGTGAGAAGCCCTGGGCCTGGCAGAGGGCCACGATGCTGTCGAAGTAGACCGGGCTGACACGACGCGCGAACATGACGAACGACTCTTCGGTCAGGTCCTTCAGCTTGACGCGCCGCCGCAGTGCCAGCCGGTGGGTCGCCGGCAGCGCCACGGTCAACTTGTCTTCTGCCATCGTCACCGTGGCAATCGAGCTGCCCAGTTCCCCTTGAAGCCGGGCGAACGCCAGGTCGACGTCCCCACCCTCCAGCGCAGGCAGCGCCTCGGCGCTGTCGATCTCCCGCACCGAGATCGTCAATTGCGGATGGCGGTCCCGCATGCGGTCCAGGAATGGCGGCAGCACCTCCAGCATGGCGGAAGAGATCGCGCCGATGGTCAGCAGCCCGGTCTGGCCTGCCGTGGCTTCGCGCACCGCCAGCTCCAGCTGTTCCATCTGCTGTGCGAACTTGCGCACTGCAGGAAGGATGGTCTGCCCGAAGGGAGTGAGTTGCGCGCCTCGCCGCGAGCGGACGAACAGCTTGGCCTTCAGCGCCTGCTCGAGGATCTGGATCTGTTCGGTCAAAGGCGGCTGGGACATGCCCAGCCGCTTTGCCGCACGGCCGAAGTGCTGTTCCTCGGCCACGGCAAGGAACAGCCACAGGTGGCGCAACAGGCGAAAGTTGATCATGGCGGTTCCATAGGTTTGGCATATCGAACGGTTCCTGGAATCGGAATTTACAGAATGATCGGCGAGTCCGACAGTGTCGTCACCAGCACCCCACGGACATCTCACGATGAAACCATCCAACCTAGACCGCCTGGAGCGCCTGGACACCACCACGGTGTCGGACGCCCTGGACTTCCTGGCCCTTCCCGGCGCCACCGTCGGCCTGCGCCCGCTCTGGCACTGCCCGAAGATCGTCGGGCGAGCCAGCACGGTCCAGCTCGGCCCCAAGGTCGGCGGCGCGCCGACCGTGCACCTGATCTCGCCGGTCATCGCGGCCATCGACACCGGCGAGCGCGTCCTCGTGATCTCCGGCGGCATCGACGGTGTCTCGTGCTGGGGAGACATCCTGGCCAATGCGGCCAGGTCCAAGCGTGTTCGCGGAACGGTGATCGATGGCTTCAGCCGGGACATCGAGGCCAACGAAGAGATCGCCTACCCGGTGTACGGCCGCGGCGCCACGATGGTCAGCGCCCGCAACCGCGTGGTGCAGTTGGCGTCGGGCACGCCCATCCTCGTCGCCGGCGTGACGGTGCGCGAGGACGACTATGTGATCGCCGACCGCTGCGGCACGGTCTTCGTCGCCGCCGATCGCATCGCCGAGGTGCTGGACCTGGCCGAGCGCATCGCGCGCCGGCAGGACGGCATGGTGCAGGCGGTGCGCTCGGGCCGATCGGTCGAGGACGTCATGCACGACAAGGAATTCGAGGCCATCAAGGCAGGAGCCACACCATGAACGCGCAGCATGAAACCGATCGGGCGCTGGTCGCCCTGTTCGAGGGCCTGGACACGCCGGGCGTCTCGGACGCCATGGACAAGCTCGGCATCCCGGGGCAGTGCCTCGGCATCGCGCCGCTGGACAACTACCGCGGCACGGTCGTCGGCCCGGCGTTCACGGTCAAGTACGTGAGCTGCGGCCAACCGGCCGGAACCGTGGGGGACTTCATCGACGAGGTGGCCGAGGGCGACGTCATCGTCATCGACAACGATGCGCGCACCGACTGCACCGTCTGGGGCGACATCATGACCCAGTACGCCGGCACCAGGAAGATCGCCGCGACCGTGATCGACGGCGTCTGCCGCGACGTGGCCAAGGCACTCGCTGACGGCTATCCGCTGTTCACGCGGGGGCGCTTCATGCGCACCGGCAAGGACCGCGTCGAGGTCGCGGCGGTCAATGAACCGGTGTCGGTGGGCACGGCGCGGGTCTGCGCCCGGGACATCGTGGTGGCGGATGCCAACGGCGTGGTGGTCGTGCCGCGCGCGCGTGCCCGCGACGTCGCCGAGGCGGCCCGCAAGATCGAAGTGATCGAGTCGGGCATCCGCGAGCAGATCGCGGCGGGCAAGACGCTGGGCGAAGCGCGCGCCGCGCTGAGCTACCACACGCTGCAAAGGAAAGGCACATGAGCACCCACCACAAGGATGTGGCGGCCCGGGCCCTGGCCCTCGGCACGTCCACGCTCTACGAGGCCTCGGGCCTGCGTTGTTCGGTCGATCCGCTGATCCGCGCCGCCTGGCCAGGCGCCGCCATCGCTGCGCCGGCGTATCCGGTGCAATGCTCGCCCGGCGACAACCTCGGCATCCACATCGCCATGGCGCGCGCGCCGCGTGGCAGCGTGCTCGTGGTGGGCACCGGTGACTTCGTCGCCGGGTACTGGGGCGAGGTGCTCACCGTGGCGGCCGAGGCCGCGGGTCTTGCAGGCCTCGTGATCGACGGCGGTGTGCGCGACGTGGCGGCGCTCGCGCGGCGCCGGTTCCCGGTGTTCACGCGGGGCGTCTCGGTGCGTGGCACCGTGAAGGCCAGCGCGCACTCCATCGGCCAGCCGATCCCCTTCACAGGCGTCACCGTCGCGGCCGGTGACCTGGTGGTGGCCGATGACGATGGTGTCATCGTCCTGCCCGCAGCCGACGTGGAGCGGACCCTGGCCGCCGGCGAAGCACGTGCCGCCAAGGAGGCCGAGATGATGAAGCGGCTCGCCGCAGGGGCCACGACCCTCGACCTGCTGGGCCTCTCGCAGTGGAGGGACGGCGAATGAACGGCGATCTGCAGCGCTTGAACGCCCACCTGGCCGCAGCCAAGCCTTCGGCCACCTACCGCATGATCGACCGGGTGGCCGAGCACCGGGCGGCCGGCGCGAAGGTGATCTCGCTGTCCGCCGGCGAACCCGACTTCGACACACCCACGCATGTGCGCGAAGCGGCGATCGCGGCAATCCAGGCCGGCCACACGCGCTACACCCAGGTGGCGGGCATGCGCGCGCTGCGCGAGGCGGTGGCGCAGAAGTACCGGCGCGAGAACGGCCTGGCGGTCTCCTGGCAGGACACGATCGTGTGCAGCGGCGGCAAGCAGGTGCTGTACAACGCGCTGGCCGCGACGCTGAACGAGGGCGACGAAGTCATCATCCCCGCGCCGTACTGGGTCAGCTACCCCGAGATGGTGCAGCTGACGGGTGCCACGCCGGTGATCGTGCACTGCGGCGAGACGGACGGCTTCAAGCTGACGCCCCGGGCACTGGCAGACGCCATCACGCCTCGCACGCGATGGCTGATCCTGAACTCACCGTCCAACCCGACCGGCGCGGTGTATTCCGCCGGCGAACTGCGGGCGCTGGCCGATGTGTTGCTCGACCACCCCCACGTGCTCGTGCTGTCGGACGACATCTACGAGCACCTGATCTTCGACGGCGCCGCGTTCCACACCATGGCGCAGGTCGAACCCCGGCTGGGCGAACGCACGCTGACGATGAACGGCGTGTCCAAGGCTTATGCGATGACCGGGTGGCGCATCGGCTTCGGGACCGGCCCGCGCTGGCTGCTCGATGCGATGGAGAAGCTGCAGAGCCAGCAGACCTCGGGCGCTTGTTCGATCTCGCAGCATGCTGCACTAGCGGCCTTGAACGGGCCGCAGCAGTTCGTGGGCGATACGCGCGCCGTCTTCGAGCGCCGGCGCGACGCGATGGTGCGCATGCTCAACGAGACCCCAGGACTGCGCTGCGCGCCGCCCGCGGGTGCGTTCTACGCATTCGCTTCGTGCGAAGGGCTGATGGGCCGCACCACGAGGGCGGGAACCCGGCTGAACACCGACGAGGATGTCGCACTGGCGCTCCTCGGCGAAGCCGGCGTGGCGGTTGTCCAGGGCAGTGCCTTCGGACTCGGGCCGTACATCCGGATTGCCTACGCCCTCGACGACCGATCGCTCGTGCAGGCCTGCGAGGCGATCCGGGACTTCTGCAGCGCCACGCGTCCTTGACCGCGCCCGGGATCTGTTCATGGCCAACGAATTCACACGATCCGCGATCGCACTCGACGTGCAGGGCGTGCCGGTCGACGTCGCGGCGATCCACCGCCCCGGACACCTCGAACCGATCGTGTTCCTGCACGGCTTCGGTTCGACGAAGGAGGACTATGCCGACATCGTCCGCCACGCGGACTTCGACGGGCACCCTTTCCTGGCGTACGACGCCCCGGGGTGCGGTGAGTCAGGCTGCGCTGACCTGTCGCAGGTGTCGATCCCGTTCCTCGTTGAAACAGCACTCACTGTCCTTGGTTCGATGGGCATCGAGCGCTTCCACCTGGTCGGTCATTCCATGGGCGGCCTCACCGCGTTGATGCTCGCCAACGCGCATCCGGACCGGGTGCTGAGCTTCGTGGACATCGAGGGCAATCTCGCGCCCGAGGACTGTTTCCTCAGCCGCCAGATCACCCTGTACCCCGAGGCGGACGCCGGGCGCTTCTTCGACGACTTCATCGAGCGCACGCGCCACGCGCCTGCCTATGCCAGTGCCTTGTACGCGGCCAGCCTGCGTCACAAGGTCCGCGCCGCGGCAGTGCGCGGCATCTTCGAGTCGATGGTGCAGCTCTCCGACCACGGCAACCTGATGGACCGCTTTCTGGGCCTGCCGTGCCGCAAGATGTTCATGTTCGGCGAGCAGAACGCGACCCTCTCCTACCTCAGGCATATCCAGACCCGCGGCGTGCAGCTGTCGGAGATCCCCCGTTGCGGGCACTTTCCGATGTACTCGAATCCGGCTGTGATGTGGACGGAAATCTCGCGCTTCCTGTCGGCCCGGCCGGTCGAGGGGACCCGATCGTCAGCTTGCCCGCCCGACGGGATTCCGCCGTCGGGGTGATTCAGTCAGCCTGGATCTTCGCCGCCTTGACCACCTGCGACCAGCGTGCAAGCTCGGCGGTGCTGTGGTCGGCCAGTTGCTGCGGGCTCATGAAGTCCGCCGAGGCGCCCAGCTCGGTCGCCTTCTGCTTGAATGCCGGCGTTGCCATCAACCTGGCGATCTCGGCCGACAGCTTGTCGATGACAGGCTTGGGTGTCTTGGCCGGCGCGAACACGGCAAACCAGGAGGTGGCGTCCAGCTTGGGCAGGCCGGCTTCGGCCGCGGTGGGCACGGTGGGCAGTGACGCCACACGCGCTGCCCCGGTCACCGCCAGGGCCCGCAACTTGCCCGATTGGATGAAGGGCATGAACGGCGGCGGCGTGCCGAACGTGAGGTCGACTTGGGCGCCCAGCAAGTCCTGCAGCGCGGGCCCGGTGCCCTTGTACGGAACGTGTGTCATGGCCACACCAGCCTGCTGCTCCAGCATCGCACCGGTCACGTGCTGCAGGGAGCCGTTTCCGGAAGAAGCGTAGGTCAGCTTGCCCGGGTTCGCCTTGGCGTAGGCAATCAGGTCAGCCAGCGTCTTCACAGGCAGGCCTTCGCGGACCACGATCACCTGCGGCGCGCTGAGGACGTTCGCCACGGCCTGGAAATCCTTGGCTTCCCATGGCGAGTTCTTGACCACATGGGGCGTGATGACGTGGTAACCCGAGTACTGCATCAGCAGCGTGTATCCGTCCGGCTCGGCGCGTTTGACCACGCTCGCGGCGATGCCACCGCTGGCGCCTGCGCGATTGTCAACGACCACCGTCTGCCCAAGCGCTTTCCCGAGCGGCTCGGCCAGCATCCGGGCGGCGATGTCGGTCGTTCCACCCGGGGCACTGGACACGATCAGCGTGATCGGCTTGTTCGGGTAGTCACCCTGTGCGATGGCGCCGCCGGTACAAGCGCCCAGGAGGGTCAGGAGAATCTGGCGGCGTTGGAAGTTCAGCATGATCAGGTTCTTTCGATGGGTTTCAAACGAGGGGCTCGTGGTGCCAGTTGCGTCAGGCGCCGGCGTGACGTTTCGCGAGGTGCTGCTCGACGATGCCTTCGACCTTCGATGCCAGGTTCGCCTGGGCAGACTCGCTGGCCCAGGCGACGTGCGGCGTCACCAGCAAGTTCGGAACGTCCCCGGCGAGCAGCGGGTGCGAGGACGGCGGAGGTTCTGTGTCCAGGACGTCGATGGCCGCGCCGCCCAGTTGTCCGCACCGCAGGGCCCGGATCAGTGCGTCCGCATCCACCAGGGCACCCCGACCCGTGTTGATCAGGGTCGCCGTCGGTTTCATCAAGGCCAGGCGGCGCGCGTCGATCAGGTGGTGGGTCTGCGGCGTCAACGGCACATGGAGCGTCACCGCGTCCGCCTCGCCGAGAAGGACGTCGAGCTCGCGTTCGTCGTCCGCGGCGGGCCGGCCGGGCGACCGGGCGTACAGCACGGTCATGCCCAGGCCGCGGGCAAGCCGGGCGGTGGCTTCGCCGATGCGGCCGCGGCCAACCACGCCGAGCACCGTGCCGCCCACGCTGCGGATGGCCGGCCCATGCCAGCAGAAGTGGGTCGACCTGGACCACCGGCCATCGGTGGCCGCCTGCGCGTAAGCCGCCAGCGAACGCCGCGCCATCAGCAGCGTGGCGATCACGTGCTCGGCCACCGAATCCGTGCCGTAGTCAGGCACGTTCCGCACGGCGATACCCAGCGCCTTCGCCGCCTCGAGGTCGACGTTGTCGGTGCCCGCCGCGGACACCACCACGAGCTTCAACCGCGGTGCCTCGCGAAGCTGTTGTCCGGTCAGCCGAATCTTGTTGGTGATGACAACATCTGCCCGGGCGATGCGCTCGGCCACCCGGTCCGCGGGCGTGGTGTCGTGCGGCTCGTAGACGACCTGCGCGGACGCCGCGAACGTCAGCGGCAGGGGAAGGCTGCCGGCATCGAGGAAAACAACGACCGTGGAGGGCGTGCTCATGGTGCCGGCTCCGAGATCTCGATGAGGTTCAGGTCGGGGTCCCGAACGTACACCGAGCGGATCTTCGACGTGGCCCCCGTTCGCATCACCGGCCCCTCGACGATGGGAACGCAGCGCGTGCGGAGCCGCTCGACCACCGCGTCCAACGGCACGGCCGCGATGAAGCAGAGGTCCAGGGCGCCCGGCACCGGCGTGTGCGCCTTCGGGTCGAACTCGCGGCCTTTGACGTGCAGGTTGATCTTCTGGTGGCCGAACCTGAAGGCCTTGCGCTCCACGGGCGGCGTTCCGCCCACGAAGGATTCGAGTTGCATGCCCAACACCTCGGTGTAGAAGCGCACGCAGGCGGCTTCGTGCGAGGTCGTGAGCACGAGGTGGTCCAGGTGGTCGATCATGTCGGGCTCCCTTGCGCCCTTTGTGCGTCACGCGCGAGCGCACGTTCGCGGATCGCGTCGAAACCGTCGGGCGGGGCGTGCCGCCTGAGCCGCTCCCCGGCGCGGGAAACCTGGGAGGGCACGTCATGGCCGATCAGCTCGGCCAATCGATGGGCCGCCTGCACGAGACCCGGGAGAGACAGGCCGGTGTCGTAGCCCATGCACGCCAGCATGTGCACCACGTCCTCCGTGGCCACATTGCCCGATGCCCCTGGGGCGTAGGGGCAGCCGCCGATGCCCCCCAGCGACATGTCGAACTGCCGGACGCCAGCCTCGACCGCCGCGACCGTGTTGACCAGGCCCATCGCCCGCGTGTTGTGGAAGTGGGCGGTGAAGGCCAGTGATGGCTGGCGCCGCAACGCCGTGTCGCAGACCTGTTGCACCTGCGTCGGGTAGGCCATGCCCGTCGTGTCGCACAGCGTGATGCCCTGGGCACCGGCCTCGGCGAACCGATCGATCCACCCGAGCACCCCGTCGAGCGGAACCTCGCCTTCCATGGGGCACCCGAAGACGCAGGACAGCGACACGTTGACGGGCACCCGCGAGGCTTTGGCGAGGGCCATCACGTCCAGCAGTTGCCGGAACGACTGCTCCCGCGTCATGCGCAGGTTGGCGAGGTTGTGGGTCTCGCTCGCCGACATGACGAGGTTGAACTCGCCGGTGTTGCATTCGAGGGCACGCTCCCCACCCCGCACGTTCGGCACGAGGGCCGTGTACACGACACCGGGGACACGCTCGATGCGGTGCATGACCGCCTCGGCGTCCCGCAAGGCGGGGATGGCCTGGGGCGACGTGAACGACGTGACCTCGATCTTCGCGTAGCCCAGGCGGCTCAATGCGTCCACCAGCGCCACTTTGTCATCGGTCTCGACGAATCGGCATTCCGCCTGCAACCCGTCGCGGGTTCCCACTTCGTTGATGGCGAGCCTGAGCCCGTTGCCTGTTTGCATGAGAGTTCCTTGTCAGATGGCATCAACCGCGCACGGGCCATCCCCGTGCGGAGACGACTTCGGCGTTGTGCTGGCCCAGGCGCGGCGCGGGGTGCGCGATCCGCCCCGGGGTGGCGCTCAACTTCGGGATGATCCCCGGCACCTTCAGCACCGATCCGTCCGACGTGGTGGTCTCGACGATCATCTCGCGGGCCTGGTACTGCGGGTCGTTGACGATGTCATCCACGGCATAGACCTTGCCAGCCGGGACGTTGGCCTGGTCGAGCACGCCGAGCACCTCATCGAGCGGCTTCGTCACCGTCCACGCCTCGATGGCGGCATCGATCTCCTCGACCCGGGCCACGCGGCCGTCGTTGCGGGCGAGCGCGGGATCGCGCTCGAGGTCCGGGCGGCCGATGGCGGCCATGAGCCGCTTGAAGATGCTGTCGCCGTTGCCCGCGATGAGCGCGTACTTGTCGTCCGCGCAGCGGTAGGCATTGGTGGGAGCGATGCCCGGCAGCGCACTGCCGGAGCGCTCCCGCACGGCGCCGAAAGCGTCGTACTCCGGCAGCAGGCTTTCCATCACGTTGAACACGCTTTCGTAGAGGGCCACGTCGATGACCTGGCCTTCCCCACCGCGAGCGTCGCGATGGTAGAGCGCCGTCAGTACGCCGATCACCCCGTGCAGCGCAGACAGCGTGTCGCCAATGGAGATGCCGCAGCGAACCGGCACCCTGCCCGGTTCTCCCGTCAGGTGGCGCAGCCCGCCCATGGCTTCGCCGAGCACGCCGAAACCAGGCTTGTGCCGGTAGGGGCCGGTCTGTCCGTACCCGGAGATGCGAAGCATGATCAGCCGCGGATTCAGCGCGTGCAGGGTGTCCCAGCCAAGCCCCCACTTCTCGAGCGTGCCGGGTTTGAAGTTCTCGATCAGGATGTCGGCCTCGCGGGCGAGATCGAGAACCACTGACTGTCCCTCGCTGCTGCGAAGGTCCAGCGCGACGGAGCGCTTGTTGCGCGACTGGACTTCCCACCACACCGACGTGCCGTCGCGCAGCATGCGCCACTTGCGCAGCGGGTCCCCCGCCTCCTGCGGCTCGATCTTGATGACGTCCGCGCCAAACTCGGCGAGCGTCTTGCCCGCAAAGGGGCCCGCGATGAGCTGGCCCAGTTCGATGACCTTGAGTCCCTTCAGTGCTTCCATGCCGGTTCCTCGTTGCATGGAGAGACTCTAGGCGGCGCTGGCCCAGTCTGGAATTGCCGAGTGGACAACGCCCCTTCGCGTTTTGAGAAGTCCGTAGAATTCCCCGGATGGACAGGCTGATCAATCCGGCGCGAGTCGACTTCGTCACGCTGCGGCTGTTTTGCGCGGTCGCGCAATCCGGCAGCATCACGAAAGGCGCGCAGGCCTGCAGCCTCGCGCTGTCGGCTGCGAGCCGGCGCCTGGCCGACTTCGAGAGCGCATCGGGCACACGGCTGCTAGAGCGGTCCGCGCAAGGTGTGTCGCTGACACCGGCCGGTCATGTGGCGTTGCAGCACGCCGTGCGCCTGTTCCAGGGCTTCGAGCAGCTCAGCAGCGAACTCGGCGACTACTCACGCGGCGTCCGCGGCCACGTCCGCCTGTGGGCCAACATGTCCTCGTTGACCGCGTACTTGCCCGCCTGCCTGAGCGCCTTCATGGAAGAGCAGCCTGACATCCGGGTGGAGGTTGAAGAGCAGCTCAGCGGAGACATCACGCGCGCGCTCGTGGAGGGCCTGGCAGACATCGGCATCTTCGCGGACAACACCCCGACGCACGGGCTCTCGGTGGAGCCATTCCGGGAAGACCTGCTCGTGGTGCTCTGCTCGCGCAAGCATGCATTGGCTCGACGCAAGCGGGTGTTCTTCGCCGAGTGCCTCGATCACGAGTTCGTCGGGCTCAACCGCGGCAGCTCGCTCCTGGAGTTGACCTCGCGGGCGGCGCAGCTTGCTGCCAAGGCCATGAAGCTCCGCGTTCAAGTGCGAAGTTTCGACGCCATGTGCCAGATGATCGAAGCCAACCTGGGCATCGGCGTGTTGCCTGCCGGTGTTCTCAAGCGCCCCTTGCCGAAATCGCTCGCCGTGATCGAACTCAACGAACCTTGGGCGCGCCGACACCTCCTTCTCGGCACGTCGACGGGCCGTGAGCACTCTGCGGCCGCCTCATTGCTCAGGACGCGCCTGCTCGAGTCGGCCCGGGAGACATCATTGCCTGCCCGGCCGATCTGAGCCCTGCCCTTGCGCGCGATGCTGCAGAATCCTCCCTGGGGACCCGCGCACGCAAGCCGGGCCGAGCCTCTCAAGTCAAGCACAGGAGCACCATGTCCGTACCCGAGATCTGCCCCAAGTGTTTCTCCGACTTTTCGGCCCGGAAGGCGCTCCTTTCCGGCGGCGTCCGCTTTGGGTACAGCGCGTTCTCGGACAAGGGTCCGGCGGTCCGGTGCCCGAACTGCTGGCACGTCTTTCCTTCGCGCAACCTGCGACTGTTCGGGTTCCTTCCAACCGATTCCCTTCGCTGGGTGGTGCTGGGCATCCTGGCCGCGTGCTTCATCTTGTCTTTTCTTCTCAAACGCCACGCGTCGTGAGGACCCGGCAAGGATCGGCTTCTCAGCGGTCGCCCCCTCCAGAGTCGGTGGCCCGCCAAGATGCCTAGCGTCGTGTCAGCGTGGCCAAGCGCTCGATGCAACGCCCATGCCGTTCGTCGACGCGTGACGCGAACCATTGTGTCGTGAGCTTGCGCGTGATCTTCGGGCTCTTGAGGTCGATCCGCGGCACCACGGCACGAGGCAGCTTGCGGGCATCGAGTTCCTCTGCATAGGCGAACGTCCGCTGGTACAGCGCGGTGTTCTCGAAGCCCGGCTCGTCGCCCTTTCGCAGGTCGCGTCGCACCTCACCTTCGCCCAGCTTCAAACGGCTCGCGAGTGTCAGCGCAACGCGTTCAGTCTCGCCTGCGTGCGCTTGGGGCGAGCGCGAGATCAGGTCGCCGTCGAGCGCGAGCGACAGGCCCGAGGCAACGGCCAGGGCGTTCTGGAAGGCCGCGTTGCGGCTCGCATAGCGGCCGGCGTTGAAATCGGCGAAGCGATAGATCGGCGCATCGTATGGCGCCTCGTAGCCCAACAGGTGCGCAGCCCCGAAGTAGATGCCGCCGCGCCGGGTGAACACCTCATGGCGGATCGAGTGCCTCACCTCGTAGGGATAGCGCTGCGCCTCGGCGTGCGCTTGCGCGAAGGCGATGCTCACTTGCATCGGCCCGCCGGTGCGCACCGGGTTGTTGTCGGAGAGGAAGCGCTTGCCCAGCGGCACCATGCCGATGAAGTCCTCGAAGATCTCGCTCAGCTGCCGCTCGGTCTTCACGGCGTTGAGCCGCTCTGCATAGGTGCGGCCATCCGGTGAACCCACCGCGAGTGCGGCGCGCACCGCGAGCATGGGCACGCCGGCCTCGTCCGCGCGGCGTTCGATCTCCTTCCACGCGATGGCCGACAGGCCGGGCACCGCCGGGTCGGCGCGGTAGCTCGACTCTTGTTCGATGACCGCCATCACGGCGCAGAGGTTCTGCGCCGTGGAGGGCAAGCCGAGCGTGGCCAGGGCCGCATGGATGTCGGTGGCCCAGCCGTCGGCGTCGGGCGCCTTGTCTTTCAGCACCGTGGCGACCACGCGGCGTGCCTCGGTGGGGCCCATGCCTTCTGGCTTGGGTGCAGGGGTGGGCACGGCGCATCCGGCAAGCAAGGCAACGAGCGACAGCGCACTCAAGGCGTGATGGAAGGCGCTGGACGTCATGTCTTGAAGGGCCTGCTGGAGAAACCGGGAAGAGCCCCTTACCAGTTGCCGTATCGGGCAACGATGCCGCGCAGCAACGCATCGCGTTCGGCGCCGAGATGCGCGCCGCTCGCGTCGCCCGAGGCATCCTTCCCGACGGCAGTGTGCACCACCACGAGTTTCAGCGCCGGGTCGACGAAGATCGCTTGTCCGTGGATGCCCTGGAGGGCGAAACGGCGGTGGCTCCCGGGCAGGATCCAGGTTTGCAGGCCGTAGCCGTAGTAGGTGCTGCCGTGGTACTGCATGTGCCCTGGCCGAAACGCTTCTGGCTGCTGTTGCGCATCGGTCATCGCGAGCACATGTTCTCGCGACAGCACGGCAGCATGGGGGCCCTGCCCGTCGTTGGCCAGCATCAGCCCCAGGCGCGCGTAGTCGCGCAACGTGGCATTGAAGCCACCCTGCGCGAGCTCAACCTGGTCAACCGGGTTGATCAGCCAGGTCGCCTGCGCCTCTGCCCCGATCGCCTGCCAGACCGTCTCGCCGACGTAGTCGCACATCGTGCGGCCCGTGGCGCCTCGCAGCACGAGCCCGAGCACTTGGGTCTGGGCGCCTGCGTAGTTGAAGCGCTGCCCTTCCGGCTCGGCGCGCTCCGTGACGAGGCGCACGGCGTGGGCAATGCCGAGTCGGCGCGCGGCATCGTTGAAGGCGCGCCGGTCGTCGTGCGCGGAATAGTCCTCGACGAAGCGTGCACCGGAGGCCATGCGCATCAGGTGCACGATGCGGGTCTGGCCGTAGAGCGTTCCCTCGAGCTCGGGCGCGTAGGCCTCGGCCCGGTCGTCGAGCGAGCGAATCAGCCCGTCCTCCACGGCCTTCAGGACACCCAGCGCGGTGATGGTCTTTGCCATGGAGTGGGACACCATCCGCATGTCCGCCGTGCGCTGGTAGTTGTAGCGCTCGGCGACGATCTCGCCGTCCTTCACGACCAGCAGGCCGGTGGCACGTTGCCGCTGCATGTAGTCATCCAGCGTGAGCGTGCGGCCGTCGAAGCGATAGCGGATTGGCGGCTCCGTCGCAGCTGTCTTCAGCGGCCATGGCGCCGTTGCCGGAGCCAGTGCACACGACGGATTGAAGCTGTCCATGGCGCTGAACGAGCCCACGATGTAGGGCTCCTGGTAAGCCTGCGCCATGCTGCGCCCGGCGGGATAGCCAGCAGACCTTCCCAACGCCTCTTCGTCGGGTGCTGCAACGACGGCGCCCGCGGCCGCGAAGAACGAGAAGAACAACGCGACCAGGCGAAGAAACTTCATGAACGCGGCATCCGGTGGGGGTGGGCCATTGTCGCATGGCCTGCTGTCATTGCAGTGGCCATGCGGTCGCTGGAGGCCACTACCTGTCCTCGTGACAATTCAGCATCCACTGCACACCAAAGCGGTCGGTCAGCTTCCCGTAGTAGTCCCCCCATGGCTGGATTCCCAGGGGCGTTGTCACGACGCCACCCGACCCCAAGGCGCCGAAGAGCCGGTCGGTGGACGCCCGGTCGTCCATCGCAAGCAAGTGCGCGGAACCCCGCATGGGCTCCGCGTCGTCGTTGTCCGAGGCATGGAAAAGAAGGCCCGGTCCTTCGAATCTGGCGTGCATCACCTTGCCGATCAGCGCTTCGCTCTTTGCCGGCATGCCGCCGACCCCATGACGCAGCACCTCCACCACGCGGCCGAGACCGCATTCCGCGTAGAAGCTCAACGCCTGGTCGCATGTGTCCGTGAAGAACAAGTAGTTCGAGAGTTGCATGGATCAGGCTGCGAGTTGCGCGTTGGTCAACGCCACCCCGCCGATGCCCCAGGCCCCGTCCACGGCATGGACCACGTTGACCCAGATCCGTTCCTTGGGCTGCATTTCACCGGACATCGCATGAATGATGTTGGTGGCCTCCTCGATGTACCCGACTTGAATGTCACGGCTGGCAAACGCGAAAGCCGGGACCGTCCATTCGATGAATGCCACCGAGGCCTCCTTCGATCCGGCGTAAGTGTGTTCCTTCGGAAGAAGGTGGATCGAACCCACGATGTTCGGCGCTACCGCCGGGTTCCCCGTCAAACCATGCCACTTGAGCATGGCATCCGAGAGCCGAGCGAAGGCGACTTTCTCTTGGCCTTCGGCGAGTACGCCTTCGGTGAGGGTCAGGGTGAGCGGCATGGGTTTCTCCAGGTGAGGATGGCGGCTGTCGAGCGTGTGCACCTGCGGCGCAGGCCAATTACATAACGGTCGTTACTCCAATCTACATAACGATCGTTCTCTCGTCAACTACAATCATGAATTCACGAATGGCAGGAGTTCCCATGTCGCGGTCCGAGCAGAAGGTGCAGACGCGCCAGCGCATCCTGGAAGCCGCTGGACGCGTGTTTCGCAAGGGCGGATTTGGCGGCATCGGGGTCGATGGCCTGGCGAAAGAGGCGGGCGTGACCTCTGGTGCCTTTTACGTGCACTTCGATTCCAAGGCCGATGCATTCCGCGAGTCGGTCAAGCACGGAATGGCCGATCTGCGCGGCGGTGTTCTGTACTTTCAAGCCGAGCACGGGCGCGTGTGGTGGCCGGCGTTCGTGCGGTTCTACCTGACGGCCAAACGCACCTGCGACCTTTCGGAGGGATGCACATTGCAGTCGATGCCGGCGGAAGTGGCGCGGTCCGATCAGGCGTCACGAGCGGTGTTCGAGGCTGCGCTGCGCGATGTCGCGCAGGCCGTCGTCGACGGCCCTGTGTCGCCGTCAGCCCCGAGGGACATTGACAGCGCATGCGCCGCGTTGGCCACGCTGGTGGGTGCCGTGACGCTCGCGCGCGCTGTGGACAGCGAAGCCTTCGCGAGTCAGATCGCAGCAGCCACTGAGAACACCTTGCTCGGGGCACAACCTGGGACCCCAGCGCGGGCACGCGCCCGCAAGCCTTCGGCTGAATAGCGCGCGGCGCTGCGCATGGCGTCACGGCGCCCGTGCAACCATCAACCGCGCGAGGCCGCCCAGGCGATACATGCCGTCCGCGCCGCGATACCGCTCTGCCTTGGTCGCCGAGCGCCCGGGGGAGCCCGAAGGCGAGGCACCACCCGATCACGTCGTGCCGACGCCAGGGCTTCGCGAGGCCGGTTGAAGGACTGCCCTACCTGTAGTCCATGCGCCGATCATGCGGCATCGAGCGCTGCGCCCGCTCCCACAAGGGGCAACAGCGTACCAGCCGCTGCATCGGGCGGCAGGTCAATAGGCTTGGGCCCGCCGCTTCCCCCTCACTCGCCAGCAATCAGCCGTTCGATCACCACGCGCAGCCCGGGGTGCTCCGGCACCTGGATGGCGAACTCATCCCGCAGCACCTCAAGCACCGCATCAACGTCCCGCAGTTGCACCCGTTCGCTGGCTTCGCCCAGGCGATGGATGGCGAAGCTGCCGTTGTTCAGGGTCTTGCGCAGACGATGGCCGGTGCGGGCGACGATCAGTTGGCCAAGGAATGGCGAGTCCGGATGGGTGGATACGTACCAGCTGCCGACCGCGCAATCGATGTCCGCCACCACTTGCAGGTCGAACACGTACATCGCCCGCCAGCTCCCGGTCACCAGTGCGCGCAAGGTGTAGGTACCGCCGATCAGAGTGAGTCGGTAAGGCTCGTGTGGGGTGGCTTGCTCCGCTTCGCTGTCCAGCTGCAGCGGGCCGGTCGGCACCATGCCGCCGAAGCCCACATCGGCGATGTAGCGCACACCCTCGAGGGTCACCAGCACCAGCATGTGCGTGCGAGCAGTCTGGGCATCCTCCGGGCCGCCCATCACCACTCGCCCGGTCAGCACGCGCGCCTCGAAGCCCAGCGCCTGCAACAGCAGCAGAAACAGCTGGTTGAGCTCAAAGCAATAGCCGCCGCGCCCCTGGCGCAGCAGCTTGTCCTGCACCGCAGGCGGGTCGACGGGCACCGGGGCGTGAAGCATCGTTGACAGGGTTTCAAAGGGAAACTCAGCGGTGTGCCGCAACTGCAGTTCGCGCAGGGTTTCGAGGGTCGGCGGCGGTGCCGACGGGTAGCCCAGGCGCTTGAGGTAAGTCTCCAGATCCAGCATGAAGGGCTCGCTCATCGACGTGTCTCCTTTTCTACCTGTCGTCCTGATCGGACTCGGCCTCAGCGGCCAACTTCAGTGACGGCCTGGTCGCCCGACCGCCACTCGGCCGCCCCCACCAGGCAGTAGGTGCCCCGCACGCGCCATTGGGTGGCCGCCAGGGCCACCCGTGCGTCCACCCGCGCACAGCCGGCCGCCGCCGGTTCGGCCCGCACGCCGACCTTCGGCAGGTGCGGTGCAGGCGGCTCGTAGGTGAAGGTGTTCGCCTTCGGCTCGAACCCCAGCGCCGCGGTCAACGCGATCACGACGCTGTGCTGCGCCACCTCGGGCAGGCCCTGTTGCGTGAGCGCCGCCAGCAGTGCGGTGTGGGTGGTGTCGGCAAGGCGGGGGGTCAACGGGGTCACGGCCCATCCGGGAAGTGTCCATGCGCCGAGGATGAGGGCGGCGGCGGCAGTGGACAGGGTGAAGCGGGGCATGCGGCGATGTTCGCATGCCCCGTCGCCGTGCGCCAGAATGGCCGCCCCGCCCCTGCCACCCCGGCCCACGATGAAACGACTCACCCTGCTGCTCCTGCTCGCCGCCACCTGCCTGGGCCTGGGCGCCACGGAACTGCCGAAGGGGGAGCGGCAATCCATCCTCGACGCCATCCGTCCGAAGGCGTCGGAAGAGGCCGGCCAGGCCGTGCGGATCAAGGTGGACCGCCTCAACGTCGACGGCGGCTGGGCCGTGCTGGTGGGCGGACTGGTGTCCGCCTCGGGCAAGGGGATGGACTGGGGCCTGGCCAACGGCTGCCACCCCGACCTCGACAAGATGCTGTGGGTGGTGCTGCAGAAGACGGGCGGCGCCTGGCGCGTGAAGCACCTGGACATCTGCGCGTCGGAGCCTCCATACTGGTACATGGAGCAATACGGCGGCCTCGTGTGGCCGTGTGGCGTCTACGCCGGCCTGGGAGAGGGGAGCGAAGGCACCCTCGAGCGCCAGTGCCGGCAGCAGGCCCGGCGCCGGCCCTGAACCCGGCGGCGTGCCATCCGGGCCATGTTGAAGCACACTATGGGCATGCCCAACATCGCATCCGTCCTCAAGGAAGAGATCACCCGCCTGGCCCGCAAGGAGATCCGTGGCGACATCGCCGATCTCCGCAAGGCCCTGGCCACGCAACGCGCCGACATCGCCGAGCTGAAGCGAAAGAACCGGGAACTCGAACAAGCCGTCCGCCGGCTGCAGAAGGCCAGTGGCACGGCGCCCCCGGCGCCGTCCGCCGGGCCGGAGCCCGAAGCGTCCGGCCTGCGCTTCAGCGCCAAGGGCCTGGCCACGCACCGCAAGCGCCTCGGCCTGTCGGTAGCCGACGTGGGCCTGCTGGTGGGCGCGTCCGACCAATCCGTCTACCTGTGGGAGGCCGGCACCGTGCGGCCTCGGGCCAAGCACCTGCCCGCCATCGCCGCGCTCCGAACCCTGGGCAAACGCGAAGCGGCTGCCAAGCTGGCGGCGATCAAGCCGGCCCGGTGACCGCCGCCCGGCGCGACGGCGCCCCCGCCCACACGAACGCTCCCCACGCCAACCCGGCCAGTGCCGCCAGCATCAACAGCAGTTCCCGGTAGCCCGGCACCACCAGCAGCATCCAGGCCCCCGCGATGGGGCCCACCGCGCGCGGCACGAGGGACAGCACCGACAGCACACCGCTGATGCGGCCCACGTGCGCGTGCCCGAAGTACGTGGGCACCACGTGGCCGCGCACGATGGTGACCAGGCCGTTCGCAGCACCGAACAGCACCGCGAACACCAGCAGCACCCACAGGCCGCCGGCCAGCGCGAACAGCAGCAGCGACAGCGGCATTGCGGCAAACACAACGAGCCCGAGCGTGCGGGCCGACCAGCGCTTGCCCGCCCCGAGGAATACCAGCCGCCCGATCACCTGCGACGGGCCGATCCACATCAGCACGGCGAGCGCGTCGCCCTGCGACGTGCCCTTCGACGCGAAGGCGGGCATCACGTGCGCCCAGAACGTGGCCGACACCACCGAATACAGCATGAAGGTGGCCGCAAGAAGCCAGAACGCCGAGTGGCGCAAGGCTTCGTGCAGCGTGGCATCGTCGGCCACGTCCGCGGCACGGGGCGGGCGCGGCGGGTCGCTACCCCGCAGCGCCCAGGCGTTGAGCGGTGCGGCCACGGCCAGCAGCACCGCGCCGATGACCGCAAGCGCCGGGCGCCAGCCGAACGCACCGATCAGCCACAGCGTCACGGGAAACGACAGCGTGCTCGCGAACCCGCCCACCAGCGTGAGCCACGTGATGGCCGAGCCGTACCGGGTGGGGAAGCGCCGGGTGACCACGCTGAAGGCCGGTTCGTAGAGGCACATGGCCATCGCCATGCCGAGCAGGGCCCAGGCCACGTAGAGCAGCTCGATGCGGCCGGCCTGCGACCACACGCCGAACCCGAGCCCCGCGAGCACCGTGCCGCCGGTCATCACCGCACGGCCATGGCCACGGTCGATGGCTGCACCGGCCCCGTAGCTGGCAGCACCCCACACGGCAAGGCCCAGCGTGAACGCCCCCATGATCGCGGACTTGGACCAGCCCAGCGTGTCCCGCATGGGCAGCACGAAGGCGGAGAAGGTGTAGTACAGCGCGCCCCAGGCCAGCAGTTGCGCCGCGGCCAGGCACGCGACGGTGTTGCCGAACGCCGGTGGGGCCACCGCGTCGGGATTTCGAGACATTGTGCGGATTGTGCGTGCGCCGGCGCGGCCCGGCTGTCACCGCAAGCACAGTCGACGGCGCCTTTGCGGGAAAATGGCCGTGTGCCCAGCCCCGACGCCTTCCCCACCGACCGCCCGCCCATCGTGTTCGTCCACGGCAACGGCGACACCGCGGGCCTGTGGATCACCACCGTGTGGCGCTTCGAATCGAACGGCTGGCCGCGCGAGCGGCTGCACGCCATCGACCACCCTTACCCGATGGCCCGCGACGATGACCGCGTGCCGCAACCGGGCCGCAGTTCCAGCGACGACCACGTGGCGTACCTCGCGGCCGAGGTGGACCGCGTGCGCGCGGCCACCGGGGCCGAACGGGTCGCGCTGGTGGCCAACTCGCGCGGTGGTTTTGCGGTGCGCAATTACCTCGCACGGCACGGCGGTGCAGGCAGGGTGTCCCATGCCGTGCTCGGCGGCACCCCGAACCACGGCGTCTGGACATCGGACAGCCACCGGCCGGGCAGCGAGTTCAACGGCGCCGGCCCGCTGCTGTCGCTGCTGAACGTGCCCGGCCCGGACGGCCACGAGGTCACGCCCGGGGTGGCCTGGCTCACGCTGCGGTCCGACGGCAATGACAAGTACTGCCAGCCCCACGGCGCCTGGCTCGGTGCCCCCCACCTCCCCACCGGCATCCAGGCCGACAGCCCCGAACTTCGCGGCGCCACCAACGTGGTGCTGCCCGGTGCCGACCACCGCGAAACCTCCTTCGGCCCGCACGCGTTCGCGCACACCTGGCAGTTCCTCACGGGCGCCCCGCCCGCCTCGCTCGAGATCACGCCCGAGCCCCGCCTGCGGCTGGACGGCAAGGTGTCGGGCTTCGGGGCCGACAACCACCGCGGCTTCGACCCGTCGAACCTGCCGCTCGTGGGCGCCACGGTCGAGGTGTACGCCACCCACCCCGCCACCGGCGAACGGCTCGGCCCCGCCGTGCACCACCACACCGTGGGACCCGATGGGCGATGGGGGCCGTTCGACGCCCGGGCCGGCCAGCCCTACGAGTTCGTGCTGGCCGCGCCGGGTTACGCCACCACGCACCTGTACCGCTCGCCGTTCCTGCGGTCGTCCGGCATGGTCCACCTTCGGGTGGAGCGCTTGCCCCGGCCCGGCACACCGGGGCTCGCCGTGGTGACCCTGAGCCGCCCGCGCGGCTACTTCGACCGCGAGCGCGACCACATCACGCTCGACGGCCTGACCCCGCCACCCGACGTGCCGGCCGGCGTGGCCGGCATCTCGGCGGCCACCGCCCACGTCACCGACCGCTGCCACCGCACGGTGGCCGGCCAATTCAATGGCGAACACATCGCCGGCCGTGCGTGGCCGCTCGCCGAAGGCCACGTCGTCACGCTCGAACTGCACCACTGACATGAAACTCGCCCAGCTGCTCTTTTCCCAAGGTTTTGGCGCCCGCCGCGAATGCGAGGGCCTGATCGCCGCCGGCCACGTGACGGTGGGCGGCACCCGCGTCGACGACCCGTTCGCCGACGTCGATGCACCGGGCCTGCAGTTCACCGTGCGCGGCGAGGCCTGGACGTACCACGAGAAGGCGCTGCTGGTGATGAACAAGCCGCAGGGCGTGGAGTGTTCGCAAAAGCCCAAGCACCACCCGAGCATCTACAGCCTGCTGCCCACCCCGCTGCGCCGCCGCGACGTGCAAAGCATCGGCCGCCTCGACGAGGACACCACCGGGCTGCTGCTGTTCACGGACGACGGCGCGCTGATCCACCGCTTCACGTCGCCGAAGAAGCACGTGCCGAAGGTGTACGAGGTGACCTGCAAGCACCCGGTCACCCCCGACCAGGTCGACCGCCTGCTCGAAGGCGTGAAGCTCGTGGACGACCCCGCCACCGTGCGCGCCGTGGCCTGCGAACTGACGAGCGAACTCACGCTGCGCATGACCCTCGTGGACGGCAAGTACCACCAGGTCAAGCGCATGATGGCCGCCGTCAGCAACCGGGTCGAAGGGCTGCACCGCAGCGGCTTCGGCGCGCTCACGCTGCCCGCCGGCCTGGCCCCGGGCCAATGGCAGTGGCTGGACGGCCCGCAGGCCATCGTGCCCTGACCTGTGCAGAATGGGGGGATGCCCATCGATTCTTTCGATGAGCCCACCCCGGGGCCCTTGCGATGAACCTGCGTTTCGTGGAAGCCTTTCACTGGGCCGTGGCGCTCAAGAGCGTGACACGTGCGGCCGAGAAGCTCAACATCACGCAGTCCGCGCTGTCGAGCCGCATCGCCGTCCTCGAGACCGAACTGGGTGTGCTGCTGCTGGACCGCCGCGACAAGCTGTTCCGCCTGACCGTGGCCGGCCAGCGCTTCCACGACCTGTCGCAGAACCTGCTGGTGATGCAGACGCAGATCAAGGAAGAGATGGGCTCGGCCACGATGCGCTCGCGCGTGTTGCGCATCGGGGCCATCGAGTCGGTAGTGCACAGCTGGCTCGCACCGTGGCTCAAGCACATGCAGGCCGAACACACCGACTTCGAGCTCGAGCTCACGGTCGAAACGAGCCCCATCCTCGTGGACCAGCTGCAGCGTGGCAAGCAGGACATGGTGTTCGCCGCGTTGCCCGCCTCGGGTGAAGGCATCCGCACCCGCACGCTGCCGTCGATGGCGATGAACTTCGTGGGCCACAAGGTGCTGCACGCCCGCCTCCTGTACAAGCTGCGCGACCTGCTCGGGTTCGACCTGCTCACGTTCCAGCGCGGTTCGCAGCCCCACGTGGCGCTGCTGGAACTGTTCCGCAGCGCGGGCAGCGAAACGCCCCGCGTGCACGCGATCCAGTCGGTGTCGGCCATGGTGCAGCTGGTGGAAGCGGGTTTCGGCATCGCCACGCTGCCGCGGGCCGCCGTGGACCACCTGTCGCTGCGCCTGCCGCTGCGCATCCTGCAGACGGACGTGGTGTTGGAACCGCTTCCCGTGCACGCCAGTTACCGCGAGGATCCCACCTCCCACCTCACGGATGCCGCACTGGCGTCCGCCGTGGATCACGCCACCCAGCGCCCGCGCCCCACACGGCGCGCCACCACCGCCGGCTGACCCGAAGCACCGTCTGCAGGCACGGCCGCCCCAAGAACACCCCCGCCGCGCACCGGCGTTGGTCATCAGAAAAATCGATGGGCTGAGCAAGAAATTTCGCGTTGGCGAAGCGGTGTCCGAATTCCCACAATCTCGTCATGCACTCCAAACGCATGACGTGAAGGAAGACGAACACCATGTTAGGTACTAACCCTCAGCCCCGGTCCTCCGCGGTTCCATCGCCCTCCTGGACCGCCGCATCCACCGGCCTCGACGTGCGGCTCGCCGCACGCCGCGGTGCCCTCGACACCCACACCAGCGGCTTTGCGAGCGCCCACGTGCAAGGCAACCTGGTCATCCTGCCGGAGGCCCTGGGCCGCGACTTCCTGCGCTACTGCCAGGCCAACCCGAAGCCGTGCCCGGTGCTGGCCGTGTCCGAGCCCGGCGACCCGGCCATTCCCTCCCTCGGCGCCGACCTCGACATCCGCACCGACGTGCCCCGCTACCGCGTCTGGCGCCACGGGGAACTGGTGTCCGAACCCACCGACATCCGCGACCTCTGGCGTGACGACCTGATGAGCTTTGTCATCGGCTGTTCGTTCTCGTTCGAGCACGCGCTGCTCGCCCACGGCATCCCGCTCCGGCACATCACGCGGGGCCACAACGTGGCGATGTACCGCACCCGCATCGAGACCCGGCCGGCGGGCCCGTTCCACGGCCCCATGGTGGTGTCGATGCGGCCCATGAGCGCGGCCGATGCCACCCGCGCCACGGAGATCACCTCGCGCCTGCCCCAGGTCCATGGCGCGCCGGTGCACGTCGGCGACCCGGCCCTGATCGGCATCGCGGACATCGGCACCCCGGACTACGGCGACCCCGTGGAGATCCTGCCGGGCGAGGTGCCGGTGTTCTGGGCCTGCGGCGTGACACCCCAGGCCGCGATCGCCACCGCGCGGCCCGGCTTCTGCATCACCCACGCACCCGGGGCGATGCTGGTCACCGACCTGCTGAACAGCGAACTGGCCGCCTGACGGGCCATCAACTTCGATCCCAGTCATCTGAGCAACCAAGGAACCATCATGCGTAGAACCTTCATCCGTGCCGTTCTCGGAGCCGCCGTCGTGTCGACCCTGGGGGTCTCGGCCCATGCGCAGACGCAGGAGATTCGCATCGGCGCGATCTACCCGCTGACCGGCGCCGCGGCGTCGGCCGGTGCCGAGATGCGCCAGGCCATGGAACTCGCCGTGGACATCGTCAACAACGGGGCGAAGGGCATCCCCAACCTGCCCTTCGCCGCCGGCGGCGGCCTGCCCGGCCTGAAGGGCGCCAGGATCAAGCTCATCTTCGCCGACCACCAGGGCAACCCGCAGACCGGCGCGACCGAAGCCGAGCGCCTGATCACACAGGAGAAGGTGGTGGCGCTGATCGGCGCCTACAACAGCAACGTCACGGCCACCGCGAGCCAGGTGGCCGAGCGCTACAAGGTGCCGTTCCTGAACGCCGAATCGTCGTCGGCCTCGCTCACGCAGCGTGGCTTCCGCTGGTTCTTCCGCACCACGCCGCATGACGACCTCTTCGTGCACAACGCGTTCGAGTTCATGAAGGAGCTCGAAGCGAAGAAGGGCATCAAGGTGGGGGCGCTCGCCAACTTCAACGAGAACACGCTGTGGGGCAACGAGACCACGAAGCTGCAGGCCAAGCTCGCACCCGAGTTCGGCTACAGCCTGGTCAAGCAGATCACCTACCCGGCCAAGAGCACGCAGCTCACGTCGGAGGTGCAATCGTTGAAGGTGGCCAGCCCGAAGGTGGTGCTGCAGTCGTCGTACCTGGGCGACGCCATCCTGTCGATGAAGACGTACAAGGAACTCGGGTTCATGCCCGACATGATCCTCGCGAACAACGCCGGCTTCACCGACACCGAGTTCATCCGCACGCTGGGCAAGGATGCCGAGTTCGTGATCACGCGCGAGGTGTGGGCCCTCGACCTGACCTCCCGCAACCCGCTCATCAAGCAGGTCAACGACCTGTACTTCGGCCGCACCAAGGCCAACTTCACCGGCAACTCGTCGCGCAGCTTCACCGGCATCATGGTGCTGGCCGACGCCATCAACCGGGCCAAGGGCACCGACCCGGAGGAGATCCGCAAGGCGCTCGCCGCCACCGACCTGAAGGCCGACGGGCTGATCATGCCGTGGAACGGCGTGAAGTTCGACAGCACCGGCCAGAACACCCTGGGCCGCGGCATCCTCGTGCAGGTCATGGACGGCAAGTACAACACCGTGTGGCCGTTCAACATGGCCGCACGCGACGTGGTGTGGCCGATGCCCGGCTGGGACAAGCGCAAGTGACCGTGCGCGAAGGACCTTCCCCATGACCACCGACATCCTGCTGCAGACGCTGGCCTCCGGCGTCCTGATCGGGCTGATCTACGCGCTCGTCGCGATCGGCCTCACCATGATCTTCGGCGTGATGGACATCGTGAACTTTGCCCACGGCGAATTCCTGATGCTCGGCATGTATGCGAGCTTCTGGCTGTTCTCGCTGTACGCGCTGGACCCGGTGTTCACGCTGCCACTCACCGTGCTGATGCTGTTCGGCGTCGGCATGCTGGTCTACAAGACGATCATCCGCCGCATCATCGACGCGCCCATGCTGAGCCAGATCTTCGCCACGTTCGGACTGATGTTCCTGCTGCGCGGCGTGGCGCAGTTCCTGTGGAAGCCCGACTTCCGCTCCATCGAGAACTCACTCGTCAGCGGCGGTGTGAACGTGCTGGGCATCCAGCTCGGGCTGCCGCAGCTCGTGGCGGGGCTCGGGGCGGTGGTGGTCACGGGCACGGTCTACTGGTTCCTGCACCGCACGAAGCTCGGTGCGGCATTGGAAGCCACGGCCGCCGACAAGGAGGCCGCGCGCCTGATGGGCATCGACTCGCACAAGATGTTCGCGCTCGCCTGGGGCATCGGTGCCGCGTGTGCCGGCGCGGCAGGCGCCTTGCTGTCCACCTTCTTCCCCATCTTCCCCGAGGTGGGTGCCACCTTCATCCTGCTGGCGTTCGTGGTGGTCAACCTGGGCGGCTTCGGTAGCGTGGCGGGTGCCTTCATCGCCGGCATCCTGGTCGGGGTCATCGAGGTCATGGGGGGCCTGCTGCTGGGCCCGCAATACAAGATGGCCGTGGTGCTGGCGCTGTTCCTCGCGGTGCTGATGTTCCGGCCCCAGGGCCTCATGGGCAAGGCCTGAGGAGCACGACATGACACATTCCCCTTCCCATTCCCTTCGCCGCCTGTCGCCATGGCTGCTGGCCGTGGCCGCCCTCGTGGTGCCGCTGTTCGTCAGCAACCCGGCGCACCTGAACTTCGCCATCCTGGTGCTGATGGCCGCCCAACTCGGGGTCGCGTGGAACCTGCTGGGCGGCTATGCCGGCCAGGTGTCGCTCGGCCACGCGGCGTTCTACGGGCTCGGTGCGTACACGTCCACCATGCTGCTGCTCAAGTTCGGCGTGAATCCGTGGTTCGGCATGCTGGCCGGCGGGCTCGTGTCCGCGGCCGCCAGCTTCGCGTTCGGCTGGTCGTGCTTCCGGCTCAAGGGGCACTACTTCGCGATGGCCACCATCGCCGTGGCCGAACTCGTGCAGATCGTGTTCACGAACTGGGAGTACGCCGGCACCGCGGTGGGCCTGTACATCCCGATGGCCGAACAGGGCTGGGCCACCATGGTCTTCCCCGACAAGCTGCCGTACTACTGGCTCGCGCTCGGCCTGCTGGCCGCCACGCTCGGGGCCACCTGGTGGATCGAACGCAGCCACGTGGGCTACTACCTGCGCGCCATCAAGGATGAACCCGACGCCGCGCGCAGCATCGGCATCGACATCAGCCGCTACAAGCAGATCGCGTTGTCCATCAGCGCCTTTTTCACCGCGATGGGGGGCAGCCTCTACGCGCAGAAGGAGCTGTACATCGACCCCGGCTCCGTGCTCTCCACCGCGCTGTCCATCAAGATGGCCCTGGTCTCGATCCTCGGTGGCGTGGGCACGCTGTTCGGGCCGGTGGTGGGTTCGGTGGTGCTGACGCTCATCGAGGAGTTCACCCGGGTGGCCTTCGGCGGCACCGGCCGCGGCACCGACACCATCATCTACGCCGCACTGATCATCGCGATCGCCGTGTTCTACCCCACGGGCCTCGTGGGCTGGTGGCGCGAACGGGTGCGCCGGCGCGGGCTGGCCCGGCCCGCCGCCACGGCGCCCGCCACCGATCCGGTGAAACCGGTGCTGCCCCGCTCCACGTCCCAGGGAGGTGTGCTGTGAGCCTGCTCGAACTCCACCATGTGACCAAGCGGTTCGGCGGCCTGGTGGCCAACCAGGACGTGTCCTTCAGCGTCGAGGCCGCCCAGATCGTGGGCCTGATCGGACCGAACGGCGCGGGCAAGACCACCTCGTTCAACTGCGTGGCCGGCTACTGCTCGCCGAACGAGGGGCACATCACGCTCGATGGCAAGACCGTCTCCGGCCTGACCCCCGAGGCCTGTGCCCGGGCCGGCATCGGCCGCACGTTCCAGATCGCCCGCACCTTCACCAGCATGACCGCCTCGGAAAACGTGCTCACCGGCGCGCTGCTGCACCACAAGCGGCTGCCGGCCGCACGCGAGCAGGCTCGCAAGTGGCTGCGGTTCGTGCGGCTGGAGCCCCTGGCCGACCGCCCGTCGGGCAGCCTGACCATCAGCGAGCAGCGCCGCCTCGCCGTGGCCCGTGCGCTGGCCACCGAACCCCGGTTGCTGCTGATGGACGAGGTGATGGCCGGCCTCAACCCGTCCGAGGTACGCGAGATGGTGGACGTGGTGCTGCAGATCCGCAGCCAGGGCATCGCGTGCCTGATCGTGGAACACGTGCTGGAGGGGATCATGCCCATCGCCGACAAGATCGTGGTGCTGGACCGTGGCGCGAAGATCGCCGACGGCACCCCGGCCGAGGTGTCGGCCAGCCCGGCCGTCATCGCCGCCTACCTGGGAGACGCCTGATGAACGCGATGTTGAAGGAACCCATCCTGCGGGTGGCGGACGTGTCGGTCAGCTACAGCGGCGTGCAAGCACTGCAGACGGTGAGCCTGCGGGTGATGCCGGGGCAGATCGTCGCGCTCGTGGGGGGCAACGGCAACGGAAAGTCCACCACGCTGCGCGCGGTGGCCGGGTTGAACGAGGTCGATGCCGGCGAGATCCACTTCCAAGGCCAGCCGGTGCACGGCCTGCCGGCCCACAAGCGGGTGCCGCTGGGCCTGTCGCTGGTGCCGGAAGGCCGCCGCCTGTTCCCGCGCCTGACCGTGTTGCGCAACCTGGAACTGGGCGCGTACACGCGCGACGACCGCCAGGAGGTGAGCGACGGCATCGAGCAGATGCTCGCGCTGTTCCCCATCCTGAAGGAACGTGCCACCCAGCTGGCCGGCACCATGAGCGGCGGCGAGCAGCAGATGCTCGCCATCGCCCGCGGGCTGATGGCGCGGCCGAAGCTGCTGATGCTCGACGAGCCGTCGTGGGGCATCGCACCGAAGTTCGTCAGCAAGGTGCTCGACGTGATCCAGCGGGTCAACGAAACGGGGGTGTCGGTGCTGCTGGTGGAACAGAACCTCCACAAGGCCCTGTCCATCGCCCACCACGGCTACGTCATCCAGACCGGCCGCATCGTGCTGGAGGGCAGCGGCGATGATCTCCTGCACAACGAGGACGTCAAGAAGGCTTACCTCGGACTCTGAAGCCCCGTGCGCCCACGGCCATCCGACCCGCACGGCGGGCATCGGCGGGAACAGTGCACGCCTCTTTTCCAACGAAGGAACAGGCAACATGATGCAGCGTAGAACCTGGATCGCCGGCGCAGGGTTGGGCCTGGTCCTCGGGCGGGCCCGTGCCGCACGCACCTGGCGCATGGCCTCCGGCTACTCCTCCGACGCGTTCCAGACCCGGAACCTGAAGGCGTTCGCGGAAGACCTTGGCCGCGAGAGCGCCGGGGCGTTCCAGCTCACCGTGTTCGAGAACAACACGCTCGTGCGCATGCCTGACATCGCGCAGGCAGTGCGCGACCAGCGCGTCGACCTCGGCGAGGTAATGATGAGCAGCGGCCTGCCGAAGGAAGTCACGGCGGCCGGTGCCGATGCCGTGCCCTTCCTGACCCGCACCCCCGCCGACGAAAAGCGCCTGTGGGACTGCCAGCGGCCCGTCCTCGAGCGGCAACTCGCAGCCGTGGGCCTGAAGGCGCTGCTGGCGGTGCCGTGGCCGCCGCAGTGCCTGTACTCGGCGGTGCCCCTCGCACGGCCGCAGGACCTCGCGGGCCTGCGCATGCGCACCTACAACCCCACCACCGAGGCGATCGCCAGGCTGCTCGGGGCCACCCCGGTGGACGTGCTCACCGTGGACGTGAAGCAGGCGCTGGCGCAGGGCCGCTTCGACACAATGATCACGTCGGCGGTGACCGGCGTGGACCAGGAGGTCTGGGGCCGCATGAAATACCTGTACCTGATCAACGCCTGGTCGCCGAAGAACCTCGTGCTCATGAACGCGGCCACCTGGGCCGGGCTCGGCGCGGCGCACCAGGCGCTGCTCACCCGCGTGGCCGCGCGGGCGGAGGCCCGCGGCTGGGCCGCCAGCGCCGAGGCCGCCCGGTCGTCGGTGGACCAGCTGCGCGCCCGCGGCATGGTCATCGAGATTCCGTCGAGCGTGCTCGCCACGTCGCTGCGCCGCCTGGGCGAACGGTTCTCCCGCGACTGGGTGCGCACGGCCGGCACCGACGCCAACCAGATCTTCGTCCCCTATTACGCCGATCACACTCCCGTTTGAGGATTCCCATGTCACATCCGACCCCCCTCCATCCCGACGCACGCTGGCAGTTCTGGATCGACCGCGGCGGCACCTTCACCGATGTGGTGGGGCGTGCGCCCGACGGCGGCCTGCACACGCTGAAGATGCTGTCGGAGAACCCCGAGCAGTACCGCGACGCCGCGGTCGAGGGCATCCGCCGGCTGCTGCAGCTCGGCGCGGGCGAGCTGATCACGCCGGCGCGTGTGGAATGCGTGAAGATGGGGACCACGGTGGCCACCAACGCCCTGCTCGAACGCAAGGGCGACCGCACGGTGCTGGTCACCACGCGGGGCTTTCGCGACGCGTTGCGCATCGCCACCCAGGCCCGCCCGCGCCTCTTCGACCGGCACATCGTGCTGCCGGAACTGCTGTACGACCGCGTGGTCGAGGCCCACGAGCGCATCGATGCCCACGGCACCGTGGTGCAGCCGCTGGACGCGGCTGCGCTGCGCACGGCCCTGCAGGCCGCCTTCGACGACGGCATCCGCGCGTGCGCGATCGTGTTCATGCACGGCTGGCGCCATGCCGGCCACGAGCTGGCCGCCGAGGCCATCGCCCGGGAGACCGGCTTCACCCAGGTGTCGGTGTCGCACAAGGTGAGCCCGCTGATGAAGCTCGTGCCCCGCGGTGACACCACCGTGGTGGACGCCTACCTGAGCCCCATCCTGCGCCGCTACGTCGACCAAGTGGCCGCGCAGATGCCCGGCGTGCCGCTCTTTTTCATGCAGAGCTCGGGCGGGTTGACACAGGCCGAGTCCTTCCAGGGCAAGGACGCCATCCTGTCCGGGCCGGCCGGCGGCATCGTGGGCATGGTGCGCACGGCGGTGGACGCCGGCCACCACAAGGTGATCGGGTTCGACATGGGTGGCACGTCCACCGATGTGTCGCACTACGCGGGGGAGTTCGAGCGCGCGTTCGAGACCCAGGTGGCCGGGGTGCGCATGCGGGCGCCGATGATGAGCATCCACACGGTGGCGGCGGGTGGCGGGTCGGTGATCCGCTTCGATGGGTCGCGCCTGCGGGTGGGCCCCGAGTCGGCCGGCGCCAACCCCGGCCCGGCCAGCTACCGGCGCGGCGGGCCGCTCGCCACCACCGATGCCAACGTGATGCTAGGCAAGATCCAGCCGCGCTATTTTCCGAAGGTGTTCGGCCCGAAGGCCGACCAGCCCCTCGACCGCGACGCGGTGGAACGGCGCTTCGCCACGATGGCGACGGAGATGAGCGAGGCCACCGGCCGCGCCACCACGCCGGAAGAAGTGGCCAGCGGCGCGCTGCAGATCGCGGTGGCCAGCATGGCCAATGCCATCAAGCGCATCTCGGTGGCCCGCGGCTACGACGTGACCCAATACACACTCCAGTGTTTCGGCGGAGCCGGCGGCCAGCACGCCTGCCTGGTGGCCGACGCGCTCGGCATGACCACCGTCTATGCGCACCCCTTCGCCGGCGTGTTGTCGGCGTTCGGCATGGGGCTGGCGGACCAGACCGCGATGCGCGAGACCGCCGTCGAACGCCCGCTCGATGCCGCGGGCCTCGACGCCGCCACCCGCACCGCCGCGCAGCTGCGCGACGAGGCCGAGGCCTCGCTGCGCGGCCAGGGCATCGACGCCGCCCACCTGCACACCGTCTTCAAGCTGCAGGTGCGCTACGACGGCACCGACACCGCGCTGCCATGCGACCTGCCGGCGGGGATGTCACCCAGCCAGGCGATCGCGGCCATCCGCGACCAGTTCGAGTCCGCCTACCGCCAGCGCTTCGCGTTCCTGATGCCCGACCGCTCGCTGGTCATCGAGGTGGTGTCGGTGGAGGCCATCGGTGCGGGCGAACGTCCCGCCCGCACGGCCACGACCGCCACCGGGAAACCCCACGTGCCCACGCCGGTGGACGCCGTGCGCATGTACTGCCAGGCCGACGAACAGCCGGCCGGCTGGCGCGACGCCTCGCTGTACACCGTGGAACTGCTGCAGCCGGGCGCCACGATCGACGGGCCCGCGGTGCTGGCCGAGCGCAACGCCACCACCGTGGTGGAGCCCGGCTGGCAGGCGCGGGTGATGGCCCATGGCGTGGAACTGCACCGGGTGCGGCCGCGGGTGGCCCTGCATGCGGTGGGCACCGAGGCCGATCCCGTGATGCTGGAGGTGTTCAACAACCTCTTCATGAACATCGCCGAACAGATGGGGCTGCGGCTGCAGAACACCGCGTACTCGGTGAACATCAAGGAGCGGCTCGACTTCTCCTGCGCGCTGTTCGACGTGGACGGCAACCTCATCGCGAACGCCCCGCACATGCCGGTGCACCTGGGGTCGATGAGCGAGTCCATCAAGACCGTCATCGACGGCAACCCGCAGATGCAGCCGGGCGACGTCTTCGTGCTCAACGACCCGTACCACGGCGGCACGCACCTGCCCGACATCACGGTGGTCACGCCGGTGTACCTGGACACGGCCGACACCCGGCCGTCGTTCTACGTGGCCTCGCGTGGGCACCACGCGGACATCGGCGGCATCACGCCGGGGTCGATGCCCCCGTTCTCGTCGTCCATCGTCGAGGAAGGCGTGCTGATCGACAACTTCCAGCTCGTGGCCGGCGGGCGCCTGCGCGAGGATGCCATGCGCGCGCTGCTGGCGAGCGGACCGTACCCGTCGCGCAACCCCGAGCAGAACCTCGCCGACCTGCGCGCGCAGGTGGCGGCCAACGAAAAGGGGGTGCAGGAACTCAAGGCCATGGTGGCCCAGTTCGGCCGTGCCACGGTGGCGGCCTACATGCGGCACGTGCAGGACAACGCCGAGGAATCGGTGCGCCGCGTCATCACCGCGCTGAGCGACGGCGAGTACACGATGCCGCTGGACAACGGCGCGCAGATCCGGGTGCGTGTCGAGGTGGACCAGGTGTCGCGCCGTGCCACGGTCGACTTCACCGGCACCAGCGCCCAGCTCGACAACAACTTCAACGCGCCCAAGGCCATCACGATGGCGGCCGTGCTGTACGTGTTCCGCACGCTGGTGGACGACGACATCCCGCTCAACGCCGGCTGCCTGAAGCCCATCCAGGTGGTGGTGCCGGAGGGCTGCATGCTGAATCCCCGGCCGCCCGCGGCCGTGGTGGCGGGCAACGTGGAGACGTCGAGCTGCGTGACAAACGCGTTGTACGGCGCCCTCGGCGTGATGGCCGCGAGCCAGTGCACGATGAACAACTTCACGTTCGGCGACCACGCGTACCAGTACTACGAAACCATCTCCGGCGGTTCAGGCGCTGGCGCGGGGTTCGCCGGCACGAGCCTGGTGCAGACCCACATGACCAACTCCCGGCTGACGGACCCGGAGATCCTCGAATTCCGCTACCCGGTGCGGCTCGACAGCTACGAGATCCGCGCCGGGTCGGGGGGCAAGGGCCGGTGGCGTGGGGGTGACGGCGGCGTGCGCCGGGTGCGCTTCTTGCAGCCGATGACCGCGTCGATCCTCAGCAACGGCCGCCTGCACGGCGCCTTCGGCATGGCCGGGGGCCAGGCCGGTGCGGTGGGGATCAACCGCGTCGAACGCGCCGACGGCCGCCACGAACCGCTCGGCCACATCGGCCAGGTGGAAGTGGCTGCTGGCGACGTGTTCGTCATCGAAACCCCCGGCGGCGGCGGGTATGGCCACGCCGTCTGACCGCCCCACCCTACACCGGAGAACCCACGCCCCATGTTCGCCAGCGGAGGGCTGTACTTCTGACGACCCCCTTGGGGGCCGTCAGGCCAGCGGGACTCGCACTGTGTGCACCCGATGATTCCTTACCTTAAAGTGGGGAACATCAGGAGCGCAGCAGATGACTACCGCGACCATCACGTCAAAAGGCCAAATCACCATCCCCGCGGAGGTGCGCAATGCGCTCGCCGTTGACGCGGGGGATCGGGTTGAGTTCGTTCAGATCGAGCCCGGCCAGTTTCTGTTCGCGGCCGTGAATCGGTCTGTGAAAGAGCTGAAGGGCATGTTCAGCGAGCCCGCCAAGTCCGTGTCCATCGAGGACATGAGTCGAGCCATGGCGACCCGCAGAGCGTCCGCACGATGATCGGATTTCGCTCGCTGCGCATCGCGCAAGCGATGTGCGCGCCTTCAAGCACGAGGCGAAGCGAGCCGAGTGGAAACTCCCCCGTAGGAGGCGTCGAGGAGCGCAGCGGCTTGGGGGTTGCCGCCGCGCAGCGGCGGTCGAGCCCACTTGTTTGAGCCGCAGGCGAGTTGTGGGCTCGCCCCCAAGACGCGAGCACCGCAGAGCAGTCCCGGGCGGCGAAGCCGACTGGGACCGCCTCCTCCGGGGGGCGCTCTTTGCCTACTTTCTGGCGCGCCAGAAAGTAGGTCGGCTGCCGGGACGAGACCCGGCGCGGCCTCGCCAGAGAGAAAACGCGACCCGCAGCAAGAAAGGCGCACAGTGGGCCTCACCCGCCAATTGCCCGCGGTGGGGCAATAATCTGACCCATGCAAGTTTTCCGCGGCTTCCACCATCCCGGCATCGCCCCCGCCTGCGCCCTGACCATCGGCAACTTCGACGGGGTCCATCGCGGCCACCAGGCCATGCTGGCGCTGCTGCGTTCCGAAGCCCAGCACCGCGGCCTGCCGTCGTGTGTGCTGACTTTCGAGCCCCACCCGCGCGACTACTTCGCCCGCAAGGCCGGCAAGCCGGAGCTCGCCCCGGCGCGCATCGCCACGTTGCGCGACAAGCTGAGCGAGCTGGAACGCTGCGGCATCGACCAGGTGGTGGTGCTGCGCTTCAACGAGGCGCTGGCCACCCAGGCCGCCTCCGCCTTCATCGACGAAACGCTGGTCGCCGGCCTGGGCGCGCAGTACGTCCTGGTGGGTGACGACTTCCGTTTCGGGGCGAAACGCACGGGTGACTACGCGATGCTGGACGCCGCCGGCGCCGAACGGGGCTTCGACGTGGCCCGCATGAACAGCTACGAGGTGCATGGCCTGCGGGTGTCCAGTTCGGCGGTGCGCGAAGCGCTGGCGGCCGGCCACCTGGAGCAGGCTGCCGCATTGCTGGGGCGCCCCTACAGCATCAGCGGCCACGTGGTGCACGGCCGCAAGCTCGGCCGCGACCTCGGTTTCCGCACGCTGAACCTGCGGTTCCACCATGCCAAGGCGGCCTCGATGGGCATCTTCGCCGTGCGCACGCACGGGCTCGCACCCGAACCGCTGGACGGGGTGGCCAGCCTCGGCGTGCGCCCCACCATCGAGGACAGCGGCCGGGTATTGCTGGAGGTGCATTGCCTCGATTGGCCCGCCAGCCTGGCCCAGGAGGGGGGGTACGGTAAACTCGTGCGTGTGGAACTGCTGCACAAACTTCGCGACGAAGCCCGTTACGACGGCCTGGACGCCCTGAAAGCCGCCATCCTGAAGGATGCGGCCGATGCACGCGCGTACCTTGCGTCCGCAGCGCCCCACGCGGCCATGGGCCGCCAGACCACGCGCGACCGAATTTAGCGCTCGCCCCGTCCCCCCTGACGCGAGCCCCGGCGCCCCTGGCCGGCCCCACCCCCTGAAGCGCGCCCTGCCGCGCCCCTGCGCCATGACCGACAAGACCACCGACTACCGCGCCACGCTGAACCTGCCCGACACACCGTTCCCGATGCGCGGCGACCTGCCCAAGCGCGAACCGGGCTGGGTGCAGCAGTGGAACGAGGAAGGCCGGTACAAGCGCCTGCGCGACGCCCGCTGCGGCGCACCGAAGTTCATCCTGCACGACGGCCCTCCGTACGCCAACGGCCAGATCCACATGGGCCACGCGGTGAACAAGATCCTGAAGGACATGATCACGAAGGCCCGCCAGCTCGACGGGTTCGACGCGCTCTACGTGCCGGGCTGGGACTGCCACGGCCTGCCCATCGAAAACGCCATCGAGAAAAAGCACGGCCGCAACCTGAGCCGCGACGAGATGCAGGCCAGGAGCCGGGCGTATGCCACCGAGCAGATCTCCCAGCAGATGGCCGACTTCCAGCGCCTCGGGGTGCTGGCCGAGTGGGACCACCCGTACAAGACGATGGACTTCGCCAACGAGGCCGGTGAGCTGCGCGCGTTCAAGCGCGTGATCGAACGCGGTTTCGTGTACCGCGGCCTGAAGCCGGTGTACTGGTGTTTCGACTGCGGCTCGTCGCTGGCCGAGTTCGAGATCGAGTACGCCGACAAGAAGAGCCAGACGCTCGACGTGGCCTTCAAGGCCCACGAGCCGGCGAAACTCGCCGCCGCGTTCGGGCTGCCATCGCTCGCGAAGGACGCCTTCGCGGTGATCTGGACCACCACCGCGTGGACCATCCCGGCGAACCAGGCCATCAACCTGAACCCGGAACTCGACTACGCACTCGTCGACACCCCGCGCGGCCTGCTCCTGCTGGCGGCCTCGCTGGTGGAAGCCTGCATGACCCGCTACGGCATCGAAGGCACGGTGCTCGCCACCACGAAGGGCGGGCAGCTCGATGGCCTCGAGTTCGAACACCCCCTGTACGACGTGGACGCCGGCTACCGCCGCCTGTCCCCGGTGTACCTGGCCGACTACGCCACGGCCGACGACGGCACGGGCCTTGTGCACTCGTCGCCCGCCTACGGCGTGGACGACTTCAACTCCTGCGTGGCCCATGGGGTCACGTACGACGACATCCTGAACCCCGTGCAGGGCAACGGCGCCTACGCGCCCGATTTCCCGCTGTTCGGCGGCCAGCACATCTGGAAGGCCGTGCCGGTCATCCTGCAGGCCCTGTCGGACGCGGGCCGCCTGCTGCACACCACCACCATCACCCACAGCTACCCGCATTGCTGGCGCCACAAGACGCCGGTGATCTACCGCGCCGCAGCCCAGTGGTTCATCCGCATGGACGAGGGTGACGGGGTCTTCACGAAGGACAAGGCCCCGAAGACGCTGCGCCAGACCGCGCTCGAGGCCATCGAACAGACGAGCTTCTACCCCGAGAACGGCCGGGCCCGCCTGCACGACATGATCGCCAACCGGCCCGATTGGTGCATCAGCCGCCAGCGCAGCTGGGGCGTGCCCATCCCGTTTTTCCTGCACAAGGATTCGGGCGAGCTGCACCCGCGCACGATGGAGATCCTCGACCAGGCGGCCGACATCGTCGAGAAGGGAGGCATCGAGGCCTGGAGCCGCGTGACCACCGAGGAGATCCTCGGTGCCGCCGACGCCCCGAGCTACACGAAAAGCACCGACATCCTCGAGGTGTGGTTCGACTCCGGCAGCACGTTCTTCCACGTGCTGCGCGGCACGCACGCCCCGCAGTTCCACGAGACCGGCCCCGAGGCCGACCTGTACCTCGAAGGCCATGACCAGCACCGCGGCTGGTTCCACTCGTCGCTGCTGCTCGCCTGCGCGCTCGAAGGCCGCGCGCCGTACAAGGGCCTGCTGACCCACGGCTTCACGGTGGACGGCAAAGGCATCAAGCAGAGCAAGTCGCTAGGCAACGGCATCGATCCCCAGGACGTCAGCAAGAACCTCGGGGCGGAAATCATCCGCCTGTGGGTTGCCGCGAGCGACTACTCGGGTGACATCGCCGGCGACAAGAAGATCCTGGACCGCGTTGTCGACGCCTATCGCCGCATCCGCAACACGCTGCGTTTCCTGCTGGCCAACACCAGCGACTTCGACATCACGAAGGATGCGGTGCCGCTGTCCGAGCTGCTGGAGATCGACCGTTATGCGCTCAGCCGCGCGTCGCAGTTCCAGGCCGAGATCCTCGCGCACTACCAGGTGTACGAGTTCCACCCGGTGGTGGCCAAGCTCCAGGTGTACTGCTCGGAAGACCTCGGCGCGTTCTACCTCGACATCCTGAAGGACCGCCTGTACACCAGCGCGCCAGGCTCACACGCCCGCCGCAGTGCGCAGACCGCGCTGTGGCACATCAGCCAGGCCATGCTCCGCTGGATGGCGCCGTTCCTCAGCTTCACGGCCGAGGAAGCGTGGCAGTTCGTCGGCAACGGCGAATCCATCTTCACGCAGCGCTACTGCGACCTCGGCGCGCCCGACGAGGCGCTGCTCGCCAAGTGGACCCGCCTGCGCGAGATCCGCGACGTGGTCAACAAGGACATCGAGACCGTGCGTTCGGCCGGCCAGGTGGGTGCGTCGCTGCAGGCGAACGTGACCATCGCCGCCACGCCGGATGACCTGGCGCTGCTCGCGTCGCTGGGCGACGACCTGAAGTTCGTGACCATCACCTCGGCGGCCCTGGCCGTGGCCGGCGAGGCCCTCGCAGTCACGGTGACCCCGTCCACCGCCACGAAGTGCGAGCGCTGCTGGCACTACCGCGACGACGTGGGCCAGGACACCGCGCACCCCGCGTTGTGCGGCCGCTGCACGTCGAACCTGTTCGGCGCCGGCGAAGTCCGCTCGGCGGCCTGATCGTCTTCCACCTTCCGACCCCAACCGCATGGCCGCCACCCGCCCCGCTTCGTCCTCGCCTTCGTCCAGCCTGCTGCCCTGGCTGGGCATCTCCCTGATCGTGATCGTGCTGGACCAGCTCACCAAGACGCTGGTCCTCCAATACTTCCAGTACGGCGACAGCCGCACCATCACTTCGTTCTTCAACCTCGTGCGGGCACATAACACCGGCGCGGCGTTTTCGTTCCTGGCGGGTGCATCGGGCTGGCAGCGCTGGTTCTTCGTGGGCCTGGGCGCGGTCGCCGCGGTCTTCATCGTCTGGATGCTGAGCCGCCACGGCGGACAGAAAGTGTTCGCCTGGGCCCTCGCGCTGATCCTCGGCGGTGCGCTCGGCAACGTCATCGACCGGCTGCTGCACGGCTACGTGGTCGACTTCGTCCAGGTGCACTACGCCGGGTGGGCGTTCCCGTCGTTCAACGTCGCCGACAGCGCCATCACGCTGGGCGCCATCCTGCTGATCGTCGACGAACTGCTGCGGGTGCGCCGGGCGAAATGACCGGGGGGCACGCCGGCCGCGCCACACACAAAACTGTGGTGAACGTGCACCGCGCGTAACGCGATGTAGCGGGTTGGGGCATGATCGGGGTAGCACCGTTTCTCCCCTTCCCACCACGATGGTCGATTTCAGTTGCTTGCCGTTCTACGAGTGGCTCGACGTGCCCATCTGGGTGTTCGACGCCGAGCGCCTGCAAGCGACCTGGGCCAACCGCGCCGGGCTCACGTTCTGGCAGGCCGACTCGGTGGCCGAACTGCAGGCCCGCGATTTCTCCGACGTCAGCGAAGGGGTCCGCACCCGGCTCGACTTGAGCACCCAGGCCCACGCCCGCGGTGAAGTCACGCGGGACTCATGGACGCTGTACCCGAACGGCACGCCGTTCACGTCGGTGTTGGTGTCACGCGGCATCCTCCTGCCCGACGGCCGGCAAGGCATCCTGTTCGCGTCCGAACCCGTCAGCGCCCAGCTCGATGGCGACGCACTCCGCGGCGCCGAGGCCATCGCCCATACCACGGTGCGCGTGGCGTTGCATTCGCTGCCCGACGGCCTGGCCCTGATGCGCAACCCGGCCGCGGTGCAGGCCTTCGGCCCCATCCCCCCCGGCGACGCGCCGCGGCCGTCCGACTTCGACGGCTTGTTCCCGGACCCGGCCGTGGCCGCACGCATCATGGCCCAGGTGCGCAAGGGCCAGACCTTCAGCGCAGAACTCGAACTGGCGACGCTCGGGGGCCTGCGATGGCACGGGGTCGACGTGCGGCCGGTGGTGGATCCGGTGACGGGACGCCGCGCCATGCAGGTCAATGCCCGCGACATCGCCGACCTGAAGGCCACGCAGAAGGCGCTCGAAGGCGCGCGGGTGGCGGCCGACAACGCCAACATGGCCAAGAGCGCGTTCCTGGCCAACATGAGCCACGAGATCCGCACACCGATGAACGGGGTGCTGGGCCTCACCGAACTCGTGCTGCACACGGAGCTCAACGCCAAGCAGCGCCAGTACATCACGCTGGCCAACCAGTCCGCCAAAGGGCTGATGGTCATCATCGACGACCTGCTCGACGTCGCCAAGATCGAGGCCGGCCAGATGGTCATCGAACACCGGCCCTTCGCGGTCCGCAAGTGCCTCGAGGAGGCGCTGGCGCCGCTGCTGCTCACCGCGCAGCAAAAGGGCTTGCGGCTGGCCTGGCAGGTGGCCGACAGCATCCCGGCCACGCTCGTGGGTGACGCGGTGCGGTTGCGCCAGGTGCTCATCAACCTGGCCGGCAACGCCGTCAAGTTCACCAACCAGGGTTCGGTGCAGGTCACGGTGGAACCCGTGCTCGACGCCCCGCCGGGCGGCGTGCCGTTGCGGTTCACCGTGCGCGACACCGGCATCGGCATGTCCCCCGAGCACCTGGATCGGGTGTTCGAGCCGTTCGTGCAGGCCGACAGCAGCATCACCCGGCGCTACGGCGGCACCGGCCTCGGGCTGGCCATCGTGGCCCGGCTCGTCAAGCTGATGGGCGGCGAGATCGCCGTCGCCAGCACCGAGGGTGTCGGCAGCTGCCTGAGTTTCACCGCCCTCCTCGCGCTGCCCGGTGGCGGCGGAACTGATCCGGAACCCCCTTCCTCCATGTCCTCGAGCGCTCCGCTGCCGTTGCACGGCCTGACCTTCTTCCGATGACCCACCGCCTGACCGTTCGTGTCGCGCTGGTGCTCACCCTGCCGCCCCTGCTCTGGGCCGGCAACGCCGTGGTGGGCCGCGCACTCGTGGGGAGCGTGCCGCCCCTGACCCTCAACGCGATGCGCTGGGCGCTCGCCTTCCTCCTGCTGCTGCCGCTCGGCTGGCGGGCACTGACCCGCCCCGGCGAGATCCTGGCGCGCTGGAAGTACCTGCTGGTGCTGGGCGGGCTCGGTGTGGGCAGCTACAACGCGCTGCAGTACATGGCCGTGCGCACGTCCACACCCATCAACGTCACGCTGATCACGGCGAGCATGCCGCTCTGGATGCTCGGCGTGGGGTTCCTCTTTTTCGGCGAACAGGCCCGGCGCCGGCAGCTCGCGGGGGCGGCGCTGTCGCTCGTGGGGGTCGCGTTCGTGCTGTCGCACGGCCACCCGGCCACCCTGCTCGAACTGCGCCTGGTGCCCGGCGACCTGCTGATGCTGCTGGCCGCCGCGCTCTGGGCCGGTTACAGCTGGATGCTGGCCCGGCCGCCGGCCGCCATGCTCGGCGAGGCGCGTCCGGCGTGGAACTGGGCGGAGTTCCTGCTGGTCCAGGTCGTGTTCGGCGGGTTGTGGGCGGCCGCATTCGCCGGCATCGAGCACGCCTTCTTCGACCCCGCCCCCATCGACTGGACGTCCAAGCTGCTGTTCGGCTGGGCCTACGTGGCCCTGGGCGCCTCGATCGTGGCCTACTGGCTGTGGGGGGTCGGGGTGGCGGCCGTCGGGCCATCGGTGGGTGCCTTTTTCATCAACCTGACCCCGCTGTTTGCCGCTCTGCTGTCCGCCGCCCTGCTGTCGGAACCGCCGCGCTGGTACCACGGCGTGGCTTTTGCGCTGATCGCCGCGGGCATCGTCGTCACCTCCCGCGCCCGCAGGAACTGACCCACAATTCACCATGTGCCGACGCCTTCACCTCCAGTCCTGGCAAATCGCCTACGCGGCGGCGGCACTGCTGATCCTGCTGGTGGTGGGTGCTGGCGAATACCTCGGGGCGCTCGGCACCGACCGCTTCGCGCAGTCCATCGAGATCGACCGCCAGTGGGCCCAGCGCTCCGCGGCGCTGGCCGACCTGCGCAAGCTCGCCGGCGACGTCAACGCCCCGGCCAACGACATCTTCACGTCCCACCAGGTGAACCACGAGCGCGAGCGGCTGGGTAACGCCATGGCGCGGTTCGCCGTCGGCATGACCGCTGCCATCGATCTGTTCGGCAACCACGAGGTGGAAAGCCAGCGCGACCTGATGGTGCAGGGGTTGTCGGAGGCCTCCCGGGCCATGCACTCGATGGTGGAACACGCCGAGCAGACCCTGGTGCAGTTCCAGGCCGGCCACATCGAGGCGGCCACCCGGTTGATGGCCGAATCCGACCGCGACTACACGCAGATCCAGGACCGCATCCGCAGCGTGGGTGTCACCGCGCGCACCGTGCAGAAGGCCGAGTTCGACGAACTCACCGCCGCGGTGGTCCGCTACCGCCGGTTCGAGTTCATCAGCATGGGCATGGTCACGCTGATCACGCTCGGCATGCTGGTGTACGGCTTTCGCATCCGCCAGCACATGGAAGGCGCCGCGGTCGAGAAGGCGCGGTTCACCGCCGAGCTGCAGGCGGCCAAGGAAGCCGCCGAAGCGGCGAGCCTGGCCAAGTCGCAGTTCCTCGCGAACATGAGCCACGAGATCCGCACGCCCATGAACGGCGTGCTCGGCATGACCGAACTGCTGCTCGGCACCCCGTTGAACGACCAGCAGCGGCGCTTTGCCGACAGCGCGCACCGCTCGGCGCAGGCGCTGCTCGGGGTGATCAACGACATCCTCGATTTCTCGAAGATCGAATCGGGCACGTTCGAGGTCGATTCGATGCCGTTCAACCCGTGCGAGGTGGCCTACGACGTGGCCGAGCTGCTCGCCGTGCAGGCCCACGCGAAGGGCCTCGAGGTGATCTGCCAGGTGGGCCACGACCTGCCCGTCCGCGCGTTCGGGGACGCCGCCCGCCTGCGCCAGGTGTTGATGAACCTGCTGGGCAACGCGGTGAAGTTCACTGAACGGGGCCAGGTGGTGATCTCGGTGAACCGGCTGCCGGCCACCAGCGCCGCCCAACAGCATGCGGCGCTCGTCGAGTTTTCGGTGTCCGACACGGGGCCCGGCATCTCGCCCGCCGACCAGGCCCGCGTGTTCGAGGCCTTCACGCAGGGCGACAGCACCCGGACGCGCCGCCACGGCGGCACCGGCCTCGGCCTCACCATTTCGAACGAACTGGTGGCGATGATGGGTGGCAAGCTCCAGCTCGACAGCGAACCCGGCAGCGGCTCGCGCTTCTGGTTCTCCCTGCCGATGCGGCTCGTGCCCGAAACCACCACGGTGCTGACCGACCGCGAGGCCGCCACCTTGCACGGGCGCGACGCCCTCATCGTCGACGACAACTCCACCAACCTCGACATCCTGCGGCACCAGTTGCTCGCCTGGGGCCTCCGCGTGGAAACCGCCAGCAGCGGCGCGCAGGCGCTCGACCTGCTGCTCCACAGGCCCACGGTGCACGACCTGGTCATCCTCGACGTGCACATGCCCGAGATGAACGGCCTCGCGCTCACCGAGCGCATCCGCGCCACGAGCCGGCTCGACGAACTCAAGATCGTGATGCTCAGTTCAGCCGGGCTCGACATGCCGGCCACGGGCCTCGCCCGGCTCGGCATCTCGCGCTGGTTGGCCAAACCCGTGCGCAAGCTCGAACTCCGGCGCGCGCTGGTGGAGCTGGTGGACTCCCTGTCGGCCTACCCGCTCCCGCCGGCCGGTCCACCGCCGGCGTTCTCCCCCGACAGCCCCACGCCCTTGCCAGTGTCCACCGGTGCCCGCATCCTGCTGGCGGAGGACCACGCGGTGAACCAGGAAGTGGCCGCGCAGATGCTGCGCATCGCGGGTTACGAGGTGCGTGTGGTCGGCGACGGCCGGGAGGCCATCGACGCCGTGCGCGAAGGCGGCGTCGACCTCGTGCTGATGGACTGCCTGATGCCCGTGATGGACGGTTTCGAGGCCACGGCCCGCCTGCGCGAGCTGGAACACGGCACCGGCCACCGCCTCCCCATCGTGGCCCTGACCGCCAATGCGATGACGGGCGACGTCGAGACCTGCCTCGCCGCCGGCATGGACGATCACCTGGCCAAACCTTTCACGCAGACCCAGTTGATCGCGGTGATCGAACGCAGCCTGAGCGCACGGCGCAAGCTGCCAAGCTGACGAACAGGTCCCTCAGGCAAGCGCAGCGAAGCCGCCCATCAAGCCACCCGCGAGGACCGGCTCCGCCGGCCGACCCGGGGTCGCCCCCCGGGGGCAGGAGCGAAGCGACTGGGGGGCCTTCAAAATGTGCCGGGGTAGGTACCGCCGTCGAGCAAGATGTTCTGCCCGGTCAAGTAACCCGCATGCTGGCTGCACAGGAACGCACACACCGCGCCGAATTCCTCCGGGGTGCCGAAACGCTGGGCAGGGATGGTGCGGCGGCGCGCATCGGCCGCGGCTTCCTCGTCCTGTCCCGTCGCCTTGGCGCCCGCACGCAGCGTGACACGCAGGCGGTCGGTGTCGAACGCCCCCGGCAGCAGGCCGTTGATGGTGACATTGCGCGCGGCCAGCGGGCTGCGCGCGAGGCCGGCGACGAAGCCGGTCAGGCCGCTGCGGGCGCCGTTCGACAGGCCCAGCACACCGATGGGTGCCTTCACCGCGCCCGACGTGATGTTGACCACGCGGCCATAACCGCGGCTGGCCATGCCGTCCACGGTGGCACGGATCAGTTCGATGGGGGTCAGCATGTTGGCGTCGAGCGCCTTGATCCAGGTGTCGCGGTCCCATTGGCGGAAGTCACCGGGCGGCGGGCCACCCGCGTTGTTCACGAGGATGTCCACGTGCGGACAGGCCGCCAGCGCCGCGGCCCGGCCGTCCGGCGTGGTGATGTCACCCGCCACGACACGCACTTCACCGCCGCCCAGCGCGCGCAGTTCGGCCGCCGTGGCCTCCAGCGCTTCCACGCCACGCGCGGTGATGACGACGTTGGCGCCCTCTTTCACCAGCGCCTCGGCGCAGCCCCTGCCCAACCCCTTGCTCGCGGCGCACACCAGTGCCCACTTGCCTGTCAGTCCCAAGTCCATGTTGTTTCTCCGATGCGTTGGTTGGTTTGCGTGTTCAAGCCGTGCGTGCGCGGGCCAGCATCCAGATGCCCCCCATCACGAGCGCGGTGCCGGCAGCCACCCACAGGGTGAACGGTTCGCCGAGGATCAGGATGCCCATCAGGATGGTGGACAGCGGACCGATCATGCCCACCTGGGCGGCAGCACCCGCCCCGATGCGCTCGATGGCCATCATCACCATCAGCACGGGGGCAAAGGTGCACAGCGTGGCGTTCAGCACGGACAGGCCGATGACTTCCGGCGCCACCACGGCCGCCGACAGCGGCCGCAGCACCGCGAACTGCACCAGGCACAGCACGCAGGCGACCGTGGTGGCCAAGCCGGCCAGGCGCATGGCGCCGAGGCGGCGCACCTCCTCGCCGCTGAAGGCAAGGTAGAGCGCATAGCTGACGGCACTGCCGAACACGAGCAGGGCACCGAGTGCGGCATCGGCGCCCATCAGCGTCACCTCGTGACCGAACACCAGCAGCACGCCGGCATAACTGACGGCGAGCGACAGCACCTGGTTGCGGCTCACCCGCTTCTTGAACAGCACCACACCCAGCGCCAGCACGATGGTGGGATTGAGGTACAGGATCAGCCGCTCGAGGCTGGCGGTGACGTAGGCCAGGCCGGCGAAGTCGAGGAAGCTCGCGAGGTAGTAGCCGGTGATGCCGAGGAACACGACGATGCGCCAGTCGCGCCCGGTGAGCGCGGGCTTGCCTCGCCCCGCCCACCACGCGAGGAACAGGAACAGCGGCAGCGCGAACAGCATGCGGTACATGATCAGCGTGACGGCATCCACCCCGTGGCGGTAGGCGAGCTTCACGATGATGGCTTTGCCGGAGAACGCGATGGCCCCCAGCGCGGCAAGCAGCAGGCCGGGCCAGACGGCGCGCGAAGATGCAGTGGCGAGCCCGTCGGCGGCGGCAGTAGAGGAACCCATCGCGGGATTCTAAGGAGCGACGGCCCCCCGTGCTTGCCGTGGGACAACGGACTCGGCGAGGGTCAGTCGCGGTTCTCGGCCCGGAACTGGATGCACTGCGGGTGCCGGGAGAAGCGCTGCAGGCCGCATTGGGTTTCCATGCAGCGGTAGAGCGCGAAGTTGGACCGCGTGCCGCACGCGGCCTTCGGGTTGTTGGCCGGCGGCGCGTCCGGGTCGCCCGCGGGGGCGGCGGCGGCCACCTCCTTCCTCGGTGCCCGCTTCGGTTCCGCCTTCGGCTTGGGCGGGGGTTCCACCACGGCCACTGGCGCTGGCGGGGGTAACGGCGCAGCTTCGGCGACCGGCGCGGGGGCCGGTGGTTCGACGGCCACCGGCGCCGGGGTCGGGCCCGCGGCAGGCGGGTCGTTGGCGAGCACCGCTTCCACCGGTGCAGGCGCGGGTGCAGGCGCGGGTGCAGGTACAGGTGCAGGCGTGGGGGCCGGTGCGGCCGTGGCCGTCCGGGGCGCCGGGGTTGCCGCGGGTTCCGTGGCGGGCACACCGAGCCAGGCGGCCACCTGGCCGGGGTTCTCCATGGCGTACCAACCGGCCATGCCGGCACATGCCAACAGGCCGAACAGCGCGGCGGCGAACCGGCCGGGGGGCTTGCGCGGCGCCGCCTTGCGCTTGGCCGGGCCCGGCATCACGAATTTCTGCGGGCCGAGGCTGGGCTCCCGGGGCACGTTGCGGCCGGGCTGCGGCTTGAACCCCGGCGGCTCGGCCGACAACGTGGGCTCGCGTTCGTTCGCCCAGGGCAACGACGACACGGCCATCGCGATGGCCGCCGCGGCCGCGGCATCGACCTCGGTTTCGGGGCTGTTGTTGGGGGTGACCTCGGGTTCCGCCGCCGGCTCTGGCGGCTCCGGGGGTGCGATGTCGGCCGCCGGCCGGGGGGGCGGAGGCAGCATCGACGTGAGCACCGGTGGTTCGGGCCGCGGTGCTGCCGGTGCCGGGACGGGCACTGGTGCCGCCACCGCCGGCGCCTCGAGGCCCAGCAGGCGCCGGAAGGCACCCAGGTCCTGCGGGCGGTTCTCGGGCCGCACCGCCAACGCGCGGTCGATGGCCGCGATGAGCGCAGCCGAGGGCAGCGGTGCGGTCGAGCGGCCGGGCCCCCGGCGCGCCAGTCCTTCGGACAGCGGTGCGTGGATGTCGTTCGGGCCCAGCACGGCCGCCGACAGCGGAGGCCGCCCAAGGAGTGCGTGGTGCATCACGGCACCGAGGCTGTAGATGTCGGTCCACGCGCCCACCGGAAACGCACTGCCGTGGGCGAACAGCTCGATGGGGGCGAACTGCCGGTCCACGCTGTCGGACACCGTGCGCTGCGCGGCCGGCGCGGCGCACGACAGGTCGAACAGCACCGGGCGGCCGTCGGGCTGCACCCAGATGCTGTCAGGTGACAGGCCCAGGTGGAAGACCCCCCCGGCGTGCATCGGGGCCAGCGCGTCGCACAGGGCGCCCACCAGCGCGCGCAGCTTGGTTTCGTCAGCCCAGCCGGCGTGCCGCTGCGCCGACGCGAGGGACTCCCCCTCGTAGAGCGGCATCATCAGGTAGGCGGTGCCACGCTCCTCCCACACGCGCAGCGCGCGGCCGATGGACGGGTGATCGAAGCGGGTGAGCCAGCGTGCACCGCGCAGGAACCGGGCGAGCGCCGCCTCGCGGGCCGACGGGTTGCTGCCATTGACGAGCAGCACCTCGCCGGCATCGCCGCGCGCGGCCAAGCCCTGGGGGAAATGTTCGCGCACGAGCACGTGCCGCTGCAGCAGGGCGTCATCCACCACATACAGGATGCCGCCATCGTCCTGTGCGATGGGCTCGAGGATCTGGCAGCCGCCCACGCGTACGCCGGGGTGCAGCAGGTCACGGTCGAGTTCGGAGATCGTCGGCATGGTGCTGGGGCCGAAATCGCGGGTGGCGTCCATCGTGGGCATGGGTCAGGCAGGAAGTGGCAGGAGCCACCCGGCCCGACGGACGAAACCGCAAGACCAGGCGCCGGGCCATTCGAGCAATCTGCGTGCCCAGTCTACGCCCGGACCACGTTCACCGGGCGGTCACTGCACCGTCACCAGGCGGCGGCCAACCCGTCGCGCCGGCTGTCGCTGGCGGCCACGTACCCCGCCGACGCCGGGTCCCCGAGCCGCCAGATGAACTGGCCGGCGCCGAAATCCTGGTAGCTGTCGTTGATCACCTCCAGGCGGTGCCCACGGGCCGCCAGCCCGGCCACCGTGGCCGCGGGCATGCTCGCCTCGACGTTCACCGACAGCCCCTCGTTGTAGCGCCAGCGCGGTGCATCACACGCCGCCTGCGGATGTTGACGGTGGTTCAGCAGGCGCACCAGCGTCTGCACATGGCCCTGCGGCTGCAGGTTCGCCCCCATCACGCCGAACGACATCACCGGCTGGCCGTCGCGGGTCAGAAAACCCGGAATGATGGTGTGGAAGGGCCGCTTGCCCGGCGCCACCACGTTGGGGCTCGCCGGATCGAGACTGAACGCGTGTCCACGGTTCTGCATCGACACGCCGTACCCGGGCACCACCACGCCGGACCCGAACCCCATGTAGTTGCTCTGGATGAAGCTGACCATCATCCCGTGTTCGTCAGCCGCCGTCAGGTAAATCGTGCCACCCTTCACCGGGTTACCGGCACCGAAGTCCTGCGCGCGCGCCGGGTCGATCAACCGGGCCCGCTCGGCCAGGTACGCCGGGTCGAGCAATTGCGCCGTGGTCACGGTCATGCTGCCGGGTTCGGCCACGAAACGGTACACGTCGGCGAACGCGAGTTTCATCGCCTCGATCTGCAGGTGCTGCGACTCGGGGCCATCGACGGGCAACGCGGCCAGGTCCACGTGGCGGAGGATGCCGAGTGCAATCTGCGCGGCAATGCCCTGCCCGTTGGGCGGCAGTTCGTGCAGCCGGTGGCCCGCGTAGTCGAGCCCGATGGGGTCGACCCACTCGGGCCGGTAGCCTGCGAAGTCGGCCACCGTGATGGCCGCACCCGACTCGCCCGCGTGCCGCACCGCGGCCTCGGCGATCTCGCCGCCGTACAGCGCGGCACCCTTCGTGCGCGCGATCAGGTCGAGCGACCGGGCCGCGTCCGGGAAACGGAACAGCTCGCCCACCTCGGGCGCGCGCCCGCGCGGCAGGAAGGCGGCCGCATAACCCGGCAGGTCCCTGAGCAGCGGTGCAGCCGCCGCCCACTTCTGCTGCACCACCACCGGCACCGCGTACCCGCGGGTGGCCACCTCGATGGCCGGCGCCATCAGGTCGGCGAACGGCAGCTTGCCGAACCGCTCGCTCAGCGCCACCCACCCCGCCACGGCACCCGGTACGGTGGCACTGTCCCAGCCGCGCTGCGGCGGCGTGGCCGCCTCACCGTACTTCGCGCGGAAGTGGGCCGGTGTCCAGGCGGCCGGTGCGGTGCCCGACGCATTGAGGCCGTGCAGCCGTTCGCCATCCCACAAGATGCAGAACGCATCCGACCCGAGGCCGTTGCTGACCGGCTCCACGATGGTCATCACGGCCGCGGCGGCGATGGCCGCGTCCACCGCATTGCCGCCCTGGCCCAGGATGCGCAGGCCGGCCTGCGCGCCAAGCGGGTGCGAGGTGGACACGACGTTGCGGCCGAACACCGGGAGCCGCGGGCTCGGGTAGCCGGCACGCCAGTCGAACGGGGTGGAGGAGGAAGTCATGGGCATCACCTTCATCGGAGGACCGGGAACGACAAGGCCGCCCGGAGGCGGCCTTGTGGACGAAATGCAGGTCGGTCAGTCGGCGTCCTGGAACGCCACCTCGCGCTTGTTCTTGATGGATGGCAGCAGCACCACCACGATCAACAGTGCCGAGGCGACCAGCAGGCCGGCCGACAGCGGTCGCGTGGCGAACGTGCTCCAGTCGCCGCGGGACAGCAGCAACGCCCGGCGCAGGTTCTCTTCCATCATGGGGCCCAGGATGAAACCGAGCAGCAGCGGCGCCGGTTCGCACTTGAGCTTGTAGAACAGGTACCCCACCACCGCGAAGATGGCCGTCATGTAGACGTCGAAGTTGTTGTTGTTCAGCGTGTAGGTGCCGATGCAGCAGAACAGCGTGATGGCCGGGAACAGGAACCGGTACGGCACCGTCAGCAGCTTGATCCAGATGCCGATCAGGGGCAGGTTCAGGATCACGAGCATCGCGTTGCCCACCCACATGGAGGCGATCAGGCCCCAGAACAGTTCCGGGTTGCTGGTCATCACCTGCGGACCGGGCTGGATGCCCTTGATGGTCATCGCACCCACCATCAGCGCCATCACCGCGTTCGGCGGGATGCCCAGCGTCAGCATCGGGATGAAGGAGGTCTGGGCACCGGCGTTGTTGGCCGATTCGGGGCCGGCCACGCCGCGGATGTCACCCTTGCCGAAGCGGCCGTTCGGGCCGGCGATCTTCTTTTCCACCGTGTAGGCCGCGAACGAAGCCAGCAGCGCACCACCACCCGGCAGCACGCCGAGCAACGAGCCGAGCGTGGTGCCACGGAGCACCGCAGGCCAGGCTTCCTGGAAATCCTTGCGGGTGGGCCACAGGCCTTTCACTTCCTTCGTGAAGACCTCGCGGTGTTCGGCCGGCTGGCCGAGGTTGGCGATGATTTCACCGAAACCGAAAACGCCCATCGCGATCACGACGAAACCGATGCCGTCGGTGAGCTCGGGGAAGTTCAGCGTGGTGAACGGCAGCTCGGAGTACCGCGGCACGCCGGAAATCACGTCGGTGTTGATCTGCGCGAGCAGCAGGCCCAGGATGATCATCGAGATGGCCTTGACCAGGGAACCGGACGCCAGCACCACGGCACCGATCAGGCCCAGCACCATCAGGGAGAAGTATTCGGCCGGGCCGAACTTGAATGCGAGTTCGGTGAGCGGCGGCGCGAAGGCGGCGATGATGATGGTGCCCACGCAGCCCGCGAAGAAGGAGCCCAGGCCGGCCGCGGCCAGCGCCGCACCGGCCCGGCCCTGCCGGGCCATCTGGTAGCCGTCGATGGCGGTCACCACCGAGCTGGATTCACCCGGCACGTTGATCAGGATGGCGGTAGTGGAACCGCCGTACTGCGCGCCGTAGTAGATGCCGGCCAGCATGATGAGGGCGGGCGTGGCGTCGAGCGCGTAGATCGACGGCAGCAGCATCGCGATGGTGGCGACGGGGCCGAGGCCCGGCAGCACACCGATCAGCGTGCCGAGTACGCAGCCGAAGAAGGCGTACATCAGGTTGTTCAGCGTGAAGGCCACGCCGAACCCCAATGCGAGGTTGTTGATCAGGTCCATGGGCAACTTTCCGATGCGGTAGGTTCAGTGCGGGCGGCGATCAGCCACCCATGGCGGCCGGCCACATCGGGATCGTCAGGCCGAGGCCCTTGACGAACACGAGCCAGGAAAAGACGGTGAGCACGACGCTGGAGATCAGCACGCCGAGCCATTTGAATTCGTCCCCGGCGGCGCTGACGATGATGATCAGGATGGGCACCGTGATCACGAGGCCCGCGCGCGGCAGCAAGGCCCCGAACAGGGCGATGGCAAACACGATCACGGCGAGTGGCCGCCAGGCGATGTCACCGACGGGCTCGCCGCCTTCCACCTCGATGGTGAGCGACGTGAAGATCACGACCGCCCCGAGGATGGCCATCAGCACGCTGAGGATCATGGGGAAGTACCCCGGCCCCGGGCGCGCGGCAGCCCCCATGCTGTAGTCGGTGGCACCGTACGCGAACGCAAGGCCGACCACCAGGAACATCAATCCGGAAAAGAAATCGCGCTGACTCTTGATCTTCACAAAGGTACCCCTCACGTGTGCTGCGACGTTGTGTGCGATTCTAGGCAGCGGCACCTGCCATGCGTGTGTGGTTTACACGTAGCAGATTCACGGGGACTTGCAAGTTCGGCCGAGCCGGTCAACCTTCCCACATGGGTGTGGAACGCAGCACTTCCTCCGCCGTGGTCACGCCTTCGGCGATTTTCATGGCACCGGCCAGCCGGAGCGGGCGCAGGCCGTCCTTGAGCGCCTGCCGGCGCAGCGCACCCACGTCGGGCACCGGCGAGACGGTGTTGCGGGCCGAGTCGGTCAACTCGAGCAGTTCGTACAGCCCGGCACGGCCGCGGTAGCCGGTCATGCGGCACTCGAGGCAGCCCACCGGCTTGTACGCACGCACCTTGCCACTCAGCGTCCACGGCTTGATGAGCGTGTTGAGCGCGTCGGCCGTGACGGCCTCGTCGGGCTGGCGGCAGGCCGGACACAGCGTGCGCACGAGCCGCTGCGCCAGCACACCGATCACGGTGGCACCAATGAGGTAGGGCGGCACCCCCAGGTCCACGAGCCGCGTGATGGCCGAGGCCGCATCGTTGGTGTGCAGCGTGCTGAACACGAGGTGGCCCGTGAGGGCGGCCTGGATGGCCATTTCGGCGGTTTCCAGGTCGCGGATTTCACCCACCATGATGATGTCGGGGTCCTGGCGCATCAGGGCCCGCAGCCCCTCGGCGAAACCGAGGTCGAGGGCGGGCTGAACCTGCGTCTGGTTGAACGCGGGCTGGATCATCTCGATCGGGTCCTCGATGGTGCAGACGTTGACCTCGTCGGTCGCGAGCCGCTTCAGCGTGGAGTAGAGCGTGGTGGTCTTGCCGGAGCCGGTGGGGCCCGTCACGAGGATGATGCCGTGCGCACGTGCCGTGAGCGATTCCCAGCGCTGGGCGTCATGGGTGCCGAAACCCAGGGCATCGAGCTGCTTCACGGTGGTGTCGGGATCGAAGATCCGCATCACCATCTTCTCGCCGAACGCGGTGGGCAGCGTGGACAGCCGCATTTCCACTTCGTCGCCGGTGGGGTTGCGCGTCTTGATGCGGCCGTCGAGCGGGCGCCGGCGTTCCACCACGTCCATGCGGCCCAGCAGCTTGATGCGCGCGATCATCGCGTTCATCACGCCGGGTGGCAGCTGGTAGACGGTGTGCATCACGCCGTCGATGCGGAAGCGGATGACACTCAGCTCGCGGCGGGGTTCGAGGTGGATGTCGCTCGCGCGCTGGTCGAACGCGTACTGCCAGAGCCAGTCGACCACCTGCACGACCCCCTGGTCGTTGGCGTCGAGCTGCTTGTTGGATCGCCCGAGCTCGACCAGTTGCTCGAAGCTTGCGGACGCGGCCATCTCGCCGGTCTTGACGGCGTTGCGAACCGACTTGGACAGCGTGTAGAACTCGGTGGTGAACTTCGCGATCTCGATCGGGTTGGTCACGACCAGCTTGAGCGTCTTGCGGGTGTGGGCCTCGATCTCGGGCACCCACGCCACGTCGAACGGCTCGCTGGTGGCCACGATCACCTCGTGCGCCCCCACCTGCAGCGGCAGCGAACGGCGGCGTTCGGCGTAGTTGATGGACATCACCTCGGACACGCGGCCCACGTCCACCTTGAGGGGGTCGATGCGCTGGTACGGCAGCCCGCAATGCCTGGCGAGCCATTCCGTGAGAAGCTCGGTGTCGAGCGCCTTGCCGGTACGGGCGTGGTTCAGGCCCGCGCTGCCCAGGCGCACGAGCGGGTGCTGCTTGCTGTCGGCCGCGGCAAAGCGCTTCTCGACGGTGTCGTGGTCGGACTCGGAGATCATGCCGTCGTCGCGCAGCCACTTCAGCAGGCGCCGCCAGTCGAGCCGCCCGGCAGGATGAGAACTGGCGGGCTTGGGGGATGCTTTGGGGGTAGCAGTGTTCATGTCGCGGGGGTGCGGGGAGCGGCCGGCAGCGCACGGAGCATGCGCAACCACTTGCGGGCGGGCAGGTCGAACCGAGTTTCGATGTTTTCCGCACGCCGGGCAAGTTCGTCGCGGTCAAGAATTGCAAAGGCCTTGCAGGCCACCACGATGGTGTTGCCCTCCTTCGTGGGGCGCAGGCTGCGCAGCGTGTCGTGGCCGAACACCGCGGCGATGCGGTCGGCGCTGCGCTCGAAGCTGGCGTCGCGGCCGAACAGGTTGACCGTCATCACGCCGTCGTCGGACAGCAACGCACGGCAATGGCGGTAGAACACCTCGTCGTCGAGCACCGGGCTCGCGGCGTCGTGGTCGTACAGGTCCACGTTGAGCACCTGGGCCGTGCCGTGGTTCGCCGGGTCGGCAACGAACTGCGCGGCGTCGGCGTTGAGCACGGTGAGGCGGGCATCGTCTTCCGGCAGGTGGAACCACATGCGGCACGCGGTGATGACGGTGGGGTTGAGTTCCACCGCCGTGGTCTTCATGCGCAGGTTGCGGTGGCAGAAGCGCGTGATGGCTCCGGCGCCCAGGCCCAACTGCACGGCGTGCCCCTCGGCCACCTCGTCCGGGTGGCGAAACAGCATCCAGGCCATCATGCGCTGGATGTACTCGAGTTCGAGGGTGTGGGGCTTGCGCACGCGCATGGCCCCCTGGACCCAGGGTGTGCCGAGGTGCAGGTAGCGCACGCCATCGGCCTCCGACATGGTGGCCGGGGCCAGTTCGATCTTTCGTTTGCGGGTGGCCATCGGGGATTCGGGAGATTCGGGGCAACATGACAGTCTGCCAGACGCCGGACGGGCACCACCCGTCCAACGCATTCCGTATCAGAAGGTTCGCACCTTCTCAGGCCACGCCGTGGGCCTCGAACGCGGCCCGCCACGCCGCCAGCTTGCGTTCGAAGGACCACGAGGCATTCGCCGGGCTCGTGGACGGCAGGCGCACCACCTCCACCCCGAGCGCCGCGGTGTGCCGCATCGAGCGGGCCGACTCGCCCCCGTTGTGCGCGATGGCGGCCAGGCCCGGCGCCCGCGAGCGGAGGCCGGCGAGGTCGTTGAGCTGGGCGTCCTCGATCGCGGTGTCGAGGCTGCCTTCGCGGCGGCAGTGGGCGTAGACGTCCCAGAGCCCCACGCCGTGGTCCCTCATGGCGCCGAGGCGCTCGGCATACGGCAGTGCGCGCAGGTCGACGCCCCACAGCGCCGACAGCAGCGGCCAGAACTGGTTGCGCGGATGGGCGTAGTACTGGCCGGCCGCGAGCGACGCGCCGCCGGGGAAACTGCCAAGCACCACGAGCCGCGTGCGCGTGTCGATCACGGGCGGCAGGCCGCACAGGAGCGGGCTCTCACCGGTCATCGGGGCGCTGCACCCATCAAGGCGGCCAGGCGGGGCAAGGCGGCGAACGCGTTGATGCGGCACACGTGGGCGGTGTGCGCGAGCGTCCACCCCCGCAGCTCGGCCAGCGTGGCCGCGATGCGGGGCAGTTCGGCCGGTTCGTTGCGGGAGGTCTCGCCCGCCTCCCGCTGCGCGGCGGTGCGGTAGAGCCAGTGCGGCGGGATGTCGGGGGCGTCGGTTTCCAGCACCAGCGCGTGGTCCGGCACGGTGGCCGCGAGGTGGCGGATCTGCAGCGCGCGATCGAAGGTCATCGCACCGCCGAACCCGAGGCGAAAGCCCAGGTCCACGAACACGGCGGCCTGCTGGTCGCTGCCGTTGAACGCGTGGGCGATGCCACGCACCGGCACACGCCGCAGGTGCTTGAGCAGCGCATCCGCCGACCGGCGCACGTGCACGATCACCGGCAGGCCGAACTGCTGGGCGAGCTTCAGCTGGGCCGCGAAAAAACGCTCGCCGCGCGCCAGGTCGAGCCCGGGCACGAAGTGGTCGAGGCCGATCTCGCCGATGGCCACGAGGCGCGGGTCGTCGCGGTGGCGTTCGAGGTGCCGGGCCAGTTCGGCGAGGTCGTCGTCGCCCGCCCGGTCCACGAACAGGGGGTGGATGCCGAGCGCGTACGCGAACCCGTGGGCGTGGGCCAGGTCGCGCACGGTGTCGAAATCGAACGCGCCCACGGCCGGCAACACGATGCCGGACACACCCGCCGCCCGGGCCCGCGACACGACCGCGTCGCGGTCGGGGTCGAACTCGGGCGCATCGAGGTGGCAGTGCGTGTCGATCCAGGGCATGACGGGATGATGCCAGCCCGGCGGCGCCTCAGGTGCCCGGACGCGGCGGGATGTTGAGGCCGCGGGCCACCGCCGGCCGGGCGAGGAACGCCTTCAGCACGCGGTCGACGTTGACGAACTCGTTGTAGCCCACCAGGCCGCCTGCCTCGTAGAAGCCGACGAGGTTGTTGACCCACGGGAAGGTCGCGATGTCGGCGATGGTGTACTCGTCACCCATCAGCCACGCGCGGTTGGCCAGGCGCTGGTCCAGCACACCCAGCAGGCGCTTCGATTCGGCCACGTAGCGGTCGCGCGGGCGCTTGTCCTCGAAGTCCTTTCCGGCGAACTTGTGGAAGAACCCGAGCTGGCCGAACATGGGACCGACACCCCCCATCTGGAACATCACCCACTGGATCGTCTCGTAGCGCCGCGCCGGATCGGCCGGCAGGAACTGCCCCGATTTCTCGGCCAGGTAGATGAGGATGGCACCCGACTCGAACAGTGGCAGCGGCTGGCCGCCCGGCCCGTTCGGGTCGAGGATGGCGGGAATCTTGTTGTTCGGGTTGAGCGACAGGAACTCGGGGGACAGCTGGTCGTTGGTGTCGAAGCGCACCAGGTGCGGCTCGTACGGCAGCCCGGTTTCCTCCAGCAGGATGGACACCTTCACGCCGTTCGGCGTGGGCAGCGAGTAGAGCTGGATGCGGTCCGCGTGCCGGGCGGGCCATTTCCGGGTGATCTCGAAGCGGGACAGGTCGGTCATGGTCGGGGTGGGTCGGAGTGAATGCGAGCTGCATTCTCGGCGGCACCCGAAAGCCTCGGGTTTCGTGTGGCGAAGACCGTGACAAGCGCCTCGTTTTCGGCCGGGACACCCGCGCGCGGCCGACCTATAGTGCGCGGACAAAAAACAGGGAGAGGGAAAAATGAAAACGTGTCATGGCTGCGGCCGGTTGAACCCGGACGCTGCAGCGTCGTGCGTGAAATGCGGCCACGCGCTGTCCGCCGAACCCCTGCCGGTCGCCCCCGACCTGCCGGTGCCCCGCGCGGCGGAGGAAGCGTCGCCGTTCCTGCCCACGCAGCCGCCGGTGGACCTGAGCCCCGCCAAGGCGCCGCGCGCCGCGGTGCAGGACGACTTCGACGAAGAGGCGTGGCGTGCCGTCATCGGACCGAAGGGGCAGGACCACTACCTTCCCCGGTTCCGCGAGATGGCGGCTGCGGGCGGTGAGTTCCAGGTGGGTTGGCACTGGCCTGCGCTGTTCCTGGCGGGGTATTGGCTGCTGTACCGCAAGGCCTGGCTGGCCACGGTTCTCTACCTCGTGCTGTCGACCGTCCTGGCGTTCGTCGTGGGCCTGTTCGCCGGTGCGATCGGCACATCCTCCGATGTTGCCGGCGTGCTCGCCGTGCTCGGCGTGGTCGTCGCGCCCCCGCTCATGGCCCATTGGGTCTACTTCCGCAAGTGCCGCTCGGTCGTCGACAGTGTGGTGCCCGGCGAATCGCGCGAGCGCTACCTCGAACGGCTCGCCCGGCGCGGCGGCACCAGCTGGGCACCGGTCGTCCTGATCGGCATGGTGGCCGTCATCGGGATGCTGGCCGCGGTGGCGCTGCCGGCGTACGTGGACTACACGAACCGGGCCAAGGTGTCGGCGGTGCTGCTGGACGTCTTCCCGCTGGCGCACGCGGCCGGCGAGGAGTTCCAGCGCACCGGCGTGATGCCGCCGCTGCCAGCCGTCCCCGCCAGCCCGGCCTTGCGGCCGGTCGAATCGCTGACCAGCGACCCCACGTCGGGCACCATCGAGATCCGCCTGGTGCTCGGGCCCTCCGGCCCGGCCGGCTCGATCTTCCTGGTGCCCAGCGCCGACGCCGCGCGGCACGTCAGTTGGGCCTGCCAGGTCACGCCGCGGCTGCTGAAGGCCGCCCCGAGGCACTGCACCGCGGTGCAGTGACCCCGCTTCTTCACGAACCGAGCAGCGTGAACAGCGTGCGGGCCACCACCTTCGTGGCCTTGCGCAGGTCGTCGAGCACCACGTGTTCGTCGGCCCGCTTGGCATTGGACTCGAGCAGCGTGCGCGGCCCGGCCCCGTAGATCACCGCGGGGATGCCCCGCTCGCCGTACAGCCGCGCGTCCGCATACAGCGGGGTGCCCGACTCCGGGATCGGTTCACCGAATACCACCTCGCCGTGGCGCTGGAGCGCCTCGACAAGCGGCCGGTTGCCCGGCAGCGGCTTGAGGGGGTTGGCCAGCAGCAGGCGGCGGATGTCGACGGTGATGCCAGGGTACGTGGCGGCCGCGTGCAGGATCACGCGGCGCACGTCGGCCTCGACGTCGCCCGGCACCTCTTCGGGAATCATGCGCCGGTCGAGCCGCAGCGTGACCCGGCCCGGCACCACGTTGGTGTTGGTGCCGCCGTCGATGCGGCCCACGTTCAGGTACGGGTGGGTGATGCCCGGCACGGCCGACACGACATGCCGGTACAGCGTGTTCTGTGCGTACAACGCCTCGAGGATGGCCACCGCCCCCTGGAGCGCGTCGATGCCGGTGTCGGGGATGGCCGCATGCGCGGGCCGCCCGTGCACCGTCACCTCGAACTGCAGGCAGCCGTTGTGCGCGGTCACCACCTGGTAGCTGAAGCCGGCGGCGATCAGCAGGTCGGGTTTCGTGAGGCCCTGCGCCAGCAGCCAGCCCGGGCCCATCTCGCCGCCGAACTCCTCGTCGTACGTGAAGTGCAGCTCCACCCCGCCCTTGAGCGGCACGCCGAGCGATTCGAGCGCGCGCACGGCGAACGTGAAGGTGGAGAAATCGCTCTTGCTGACCGCCGTGGCACGGCCATACAGGCGGCCGGCCTCCACCTCGGCGCCGTACGGGTCGCGGGTCCAGCCGTCACCAGGCGGCACCACGTCGCCGTGGGCGTTCAGCGCCACGGTGGGGCCGTTGCCGCCGTACGGCCGCCGCACGATCAGGTTGGTGATGGACTGCAGCCCGTACGCCTGCACGTCTGCCGCGGGTACCGCATGGCGTTCGGCGGTGAAACCGAAGCCCGCCAGAAGTTCGGCAGTGCGTTCCGCGTGCGGTGCGTTGTTGCCGGGTGGCGTGTCGGTGGGCACCTGCACGAGCTGCTGCAGGAACTGCACCTGCGCGTCGAAGTGCGTGTCGATCCACGCGTCGAGCCGGTCGAAGGAGTTGGTCATGGAGTGGGAAGGGCCTGAGCGAGTTGATCGACGAGATGCTGGAAGGCTTCGACGCCAAGCTGGGCGTCGTCGCTCGTGATGACTTCCAGCGGGTTGTGGCTGATGCCGCCGTTGCCGCCCCGCACGAACAGCATGGCCTGCGGCATCACCTCGTGCAGCTTCATGGCGTCGTGGCCGGCGCCGCTGGGCAGGCGGAACACGGTGGCGCCGGTGGCCACCACGGCCGATTCCCAGCGCAACTGCCACGCGGTGGCGCTGGGCGCGGCCGACGCACGCATGGTTTCCTCCAGCGTGTGGTGCAGCCCGCGGCGCGCGACGATGCGTTCGAGCGCGGCCAACACGTCGGCCACCAGCGCATCGCGCGATTCGTCGGTGCCGGCGCGCAGGTCGAGGCTGAACTGGCAACGGCCGGGCACCACGTTGATGGACCCCTCGGGCACGTTGAGCATGCCCACGGTACCCACCACGCCGGGTTGCGCGGCCGCACGCAACTCCACGTACAGCGCCAGCTCGGCCACCGCGGTGGCGGCGTCGCGGCGCCGGTCCATCGGCGTGGTGCCTGCGTGGCTGGCCTGGCCGATCACCTCACCCACGAACCGCACGCTGCCGTTGATGGAGGTGACCACACCCAGCGGCAGGTCGAGTTCGGTGAGCACGGGTCCTTGTTCGATGTGCACCTCGACGAAACCCAGGTAACGCGCCGGATCGCGGCGCAACGCGGGGATGCCGGCCGGGTCGAGCCCGGCGGCGGCCATGGCCTCGGCCATCGAGATGCCCCCGGCATCACACTGGTCGAGCCAGCGCCGGTCGAACTGGCCGATCAGCGCGCCCGACCCGAGGAACGTGGCCTTGTAGCGCTGCCCCTCTTCCTCGGCGAAGCCGACCACCTCGATCGCGAACGGAAGGCGCCGGCCCTGCTGGTGCAGTTCGCGCACGGCCACCATGGGCACGAAGATGCCGAGGCGGCCGTCGTACTTGCCGCCGTTGCGCACGGTGTCGTAGTGGCTGCCCGTGAGCAGGCGCGGGGCGTCGAGGGTGCTGCCGTGGTACACGCCCACGACGTTGCCCACGGCGTCCACCGACACCTCGTCGAACCCGCAGTCGTTCATCCAGCGCACCAGCTGCACCTGGCACGCCTGATGGGCCGGGGTGAGGTACGTCACGGTCAGCTGGCCCAGCGCGTCGAAGCCCGGGTCGGTGTGCAGCGCCAGCAGCTCGGCGCAGTCCCACACCTGGTGGCCCAGCACCGGCTCCACGCCGAGCTTGTCGTTCAGACGCAGCTCGGCGATGCGGTGCACCTGGCGCAGGCATTCGCCGAACTCGGTGTCGGGGTGGGCGTCGAGCCGGCGCTCGAAGGTGGTGATGATCTCGGCACGGGTGAGGCCGGTGCCCCGCGGGCCCCGCACGGCCACGATGAACGGCCAGCCGAAGCGGGCGAGGTACGCGGCATTCAGCTCGCGCAGCCGGGCCAGTTCCTCGGGCGAACAGGCTTTCAGGCCGGCACGCAGTTGTTCGCTGGTGGATTCGGCCGTGAGTTCACCACGCTCGGCCAGCCGGCCGGCGAGTTCCGGGTGGGCGCGCAGCAGCGCCAGCTGCAGGTCGCGCGGGGCCTCGCGGACGGCCTGGGCCATCAGGTGCTTGAGCTGGGCGGCGCTCGCGAACGGGCGGCGGTCCACCACGGCGTCGGCCACCCAGGGCGAATGTTCGTACAGGCCGTGCAACCAGTGCAGCGCTTCATTGCGCGAGGCGTCGTTCAACAAGGCGAGGCTCATGCGGTGGCCCCCGGGGCGGGGTGTTCGGCACGCCAGTGGCGTGCGATGTCGATGCGGCGGCACACCCACACGTGCGGGTGCGACGCGATGTGGTCGAGGAAACGCACGATGGACTTGAACCGCGCCGGCCTGCCCAGCAACCGCGAGTGCATGCCGATGCTGAGCATCTTGGGGCGGTCGAGGCCGGCCGGGTCGCCCTCCTCGTACAAGACGTCGAAGGCGTCCTTCAGGTACTGGAAGAAGTGGTCGCCGGTGTTGAACCCCTGTGGCGCGGCGAACCGCATGTCGTTGGTGTCGAGCGTGTACGGCACGACGAGGCGCTGCAACACGGTGCCGTCGGAGCGGGCGACCGGCATCCAGAACGGCAGGTCGTCGCCGTAGTAGTCGCTGTCGTATTCGTAGCCGCCGTGGTCGGCCACGAGCCGCTTGGTGTTGGGGCTGTCGCGGCCGGTGTACCAGCCGAGCGGCCACTGGCCGCCGGTCATCTCGCGGATGACCTGTGTGCCCCGTGCGATGTGCTCGCGCTCCTCGGACTCGGGCATGTGCTGGTAGTGGACCCAGCGCCACGAGTGGTTCGCGATCTCGTGCCCGGCGTCGACGAAGGCCTGCGTGAGTTCCGGGTGGCGCTGCAGCGCCATGCCGACACCGAAGATGGTGAGCGGCAGCCCGCGGCGTTCGAATTCGCGCAGCAGGCGCCACACGCCGGCGCGGGAGCCGTACTCGTAGATCGACTCCATGCTCAGGTGGCGGGCCGGGTACGCCTGCGCGCCGATGATCTCGGACAGAAAGGTCTCGGAGGCCGCATCGCCGTGCAGCACGCTGTTTTCGCCCCCCTCCTCGTGGTTCAGCACGAACTGCACCGCGATGCGGGCGCCGCCCGGCCAGCGCGCGTGCGGCGGGTTGCGGCCGTAGCCGATCAGGTCGCGGGGGTAGGGTCGGGTCGGCGAAGGGGTGGTCATCGGGTCAGGTCTCCGGGCGCAGCACGGCCGACAGGTCGGGCACGCGCGGCAGCGTTTGAAGGTTGTGTTCCACGTGCTGCAGGTGTTCTCCCATGAGGCGCACGGCGGCACGGGCGTCGCGCCGCTCCAGCGCGTCGACGATGGCCACGTGCTCGAGGTACGAATGTTCCGCCGAATGGGCCGATTGGTACATCAGTGAAATGAGGGAACTGCGGGACAGCAGGTCGCGCAGGATGTCAGCCAGCGTGTCGTTGTCGAGCATGCCCGCCAGCACCACGTGGAAATCGGCCAGCAGGCGGGTGCGGCCCGACACGTCGGTGCGCTGCACCGCGGCGCGTTCGTCTTCCAGGTGGGTGCGCAACCGGGCGATGTGGGCCGGCGTGAGTTCGAGCGCGGCGCGCCGGATCATCGACGACTCCAGCATGTGCCGCACCTCGAACACCTGCCTCGCCTCCTCGACGCTCGGCTGGGCCACCCGCGCGCCCCGCGCCTTCTCGAGGGTGATGAGCTTGTCGCGGCTCAATTGGTGCAGCGCCTGCCGCACGATGGTGCGCGAGACCTTGAAGATGTCCGCGATCTTCTGTTCGGCCAGCTTGGTGCCGGGCATCAGCCGCCGCTCCACGATGGCCGTGGTGATGGATTCGATGATCCGCTGCGCCGTGTCGACGGGTGCCACCGGTGTGGCGGACACCGCGCGCGGAACTTGCTTTCGGGGTGGACGGATCGGTCGGAGGGCGGGCGTGGAACGCGGCATGGCTCGAAGCTTGCGTGAATGGCTAAACTGTATACACTTTTGCCTGTCCTGCAACTTCTTTTTCCGGCGGCGCCCCATGGGAAAACTCACCACGCACGTGCTCGACACGATGAACGGCTGCCCCGCGGCCGGCATGCTCGTCGGGCTGTACCGCCTGACCGGTGACCAGGCGTCGCTGCTGCGCCAGGTGGCCCTGAACCACGACGGCCGCACCGACGGCCCCCTGCTCGACGACACCACCTTCGCCACCGGCCGCTACCGCCTGGTGTTCGAGGTGGCCGCCTATTTCCGCGGCCGCGGCGTGGTGCTGCCGGAACCGGCGTTCCTCGACGCGGTGCCTGTCGAGTTCGGCCTCTCCAACCCGCTGCAGCACTACCACGTGCCGCTGTTGACGAGCCCGTGGGCATACTCCACCTACCGCGGCAGCTGACCCCTTCCTTTTGTATACAAACACCCTCTCCCCGGATCCCTGATGGATGTCTACCTGCTGGATTGGCTGAACCTGCTGCTGCGCTGGGCCCATGTGATCACCGCCGTGGCCTGGATCGGGGCCTCGTTCCATTTCGTCGGCCTCGACAACAGCCTCACCCCGCCGGAAGACCCGGCCGACCGCGACAAGGGCATCGGCGGCGAACTGTGGGCCGTGCACGGCGGCGGCTTCTACCACCAGCAGAAGTACCCGGTGTCACCGGCCCGGCTGCCGGAGCGGCTGCACTGGTCCATGTGGGAGAGCTACTCCACCTGGCTCACCGGGTTCGGGCTGTTCACGGTGCTGTACCTGTTCAACGCCAGCACCTTCCTGATCGACAAGAGCCTGTTCGACTGGTCGCCGGCGGCCGCCATCACCGCATCACTCGGGTTCCTGGCGGCCTTCTGGGTCATCTACGACGGCATCTGCCGCATCTTCGGCCAGCGCCGGCACGGCGACGTGGTGGTGGGTGCGCTCGTGTTCGTGTTCGTCGTGTTCGCCAGCTGGCTGTCGTGCCAGCTGTTCGCCGGGCGCGCGGCCTACCTGCTCGTGGGCGCCATGCTGGCCACCACGATGAGCGGCAACGTGTTCTTCGTCATCATCCCGGGCCAGCGCAAGGTGGTGGCCAGCCTGCGGGCCGGCACCCCGGTGGACCCGGTGTTCGGCAAACGCGGCAAGCAGCGCAGCTTCCACAACACCTTCTTCACGCTGCCGGTGCTGATCGCGATGCTCAGCAACCACTTCGGCTTCCTGTACGCCGCCCCTCACAACTGGCTGTGGCTCGTGCTGGTGATGTTGGCCGGCGCGCTGATCCGCCTGTCGTTCGTGCTGCGGCACAAGGCCCTCGCGTTCGACCAGCCCGTGCCCTGGCGCTACGCCGTGGTGGGCACCCTGATGCTGGCCGGTGTCATCGCCGCGATGGCCCCCACCCCGAAACCCGCCGCAGCCGTGCCCCCGCCGGCCCCCACCCTCGCCGAGGTGCAGGCCGTCGTCACCCAGCGGTGCGCCATGTGCCACAACGAGGCCTTGGCCAACAAGGGCGTGAGGCTCGACACCCCCGAACTCACCACACAGCATGCCCAGCAGGTCTACCAGCAGGCGGTGGTGCTGAAGCTCATGCCCCTGAACAACGCCACCCAGATCACCGACGCCGAGCGCGACCTGATCAAGCGGTGGTTCGAGGCCAGCACAAAATAGAAGCAGAAGCGAAGCAAGGGCGAGCAAAGCGAAGCGAGCAAAGCCCCGAAGCGCGAACGCCAGGAAAGCAAGCGAAGCGAAGCGCCAGACCAAGCCACCCGCGAGGACCGGCTTTGCCGGCCGACCCGGGGTCGCCCCTCGGGGGCAGGAGCGAAGCGACTGGGGGGCTAACGATTCCTCATGAAGTCGGCCGTCTTGAAGAACGAGTCGTTCAGCCGGACAACGAGTTCAGGGTCCATCTCCAGCTCGGTCATCGCCTGGTTCATGCACGCGAGCCATTGGTCGCGTTCGGCGATGCCGATGGAAAACGGGTGGCGCATGCGCAGGCGCGGGTGGCCAAAGCGTTCCACGTAGTGCTGCGGGCCACCGAGCCAACCGCACAGGAACCAGAAGAACTTCTGGCGCGAGTCGTCGAGGGATTCGGGGTGCATCGCGCGGATGCCGGCGTAGGCCGGCTCCAGGTGCATCAGGTCGTAGAAGCGATCGGACAGCGCCCGGACCGCGTCCTCACCGCCCACCCAGTCGAAGGCGGTGGCGTGCGGGACGGCCGACATCAGGGCGCCGCCATCCGGACGGCCACGGCGCTGACCCCCTTGGCCGCTTCGCTGCCCGGGAACATCTCGAGCAGCAGCTGGCGCTTCTGCACCGCCTCGCGCACCGCGATGTCGGACGGGATCTCGCCCACCAGGTCCAGGCGGACCGCCACGGACGGGTCGGCCATGGTGGGGGTGACGAAACGGTCTACCACCTGCTGCAGCTGGCCGCGGATGATCCGGCCTTCGCCCGCGCGGCTGACCTGGTTGACCACGAGCGACACCGACGTGCGCTGCTGCTGCGTGGCCAGCACCTTGATGGTGGCGTAGGCGTCGGTGAGCGAGGTGGGTTCGGGCGTGGCCACCACGAGCACCTCGTGCGCGAGCGACACGGCGTACAGCACCACGTCGGAGATGCCGGCGCCGGTGTCGATCAGGATGCGGTCGAAGCGCGGGGCCACCGTTTCGATGATCTCGAGCAGCTTGTCGCGCACCTCGGGCGTGAGCCTCGAGTATTCGACGAGGCCGGAACCGGCCAGCAGCACCGAAAAGCCGCCCGGCGCCGGGAGGATGGCGTCGTCGAGCTGGGCCTTGCCGGTGAACACGTCATGCAGCGTGATCTTCGGGAACAGGTTGAGCACCACGTCGAGGTTGGCAAGGCCCAGGTCGGCATCGAGCACGAGCACACGCTCGCCCAGGCGGGCCAATGCGGCGGCCAGGTTCGCGGACACGAACGTCTTGCCCACGCCACCCTTGCCGCTGGTGACGGCCACGATGCGCGCCCGCTTGCCCGCGGGTGGGCTGGTGGAAGTGAAAGGCGTGCTCATGGGGTGGGTTCGATGTCCTGGAATTGTGAGGTGCCGAACAACATGCCTTTCTCTTCGGCGCTGACCATCGACACCGTGGGCTGCTCCAGGCAGGCACGGTTGCGGCCCTCGGCCTTCGCGCGATAGAGCTGCTGGTCGGCCCGCTCGATCCACAACGTGGCCGACGAACGAACCCACTGCGGCGCGTAGGCGCCGCCAATGCTGATCGTGAAGGACAGCAACTGCTGCAGCGCAGTGGTGACCACGCCCTGCTCCACCTTGCGGCGGATGCGCTCAGCCACGGTCTGCCCGAAAGCCGGTGGGCAGTTGGGCAGGATCACCGCGAATTCCTCGCCGCCGAAGCGGGCCACGGTGTCCATGGGGCGAACGCACTCCAGCAGGGCCGATGCGACGAACTGGATCACCAGGTCGCCGGCCGCATGGCCGTGGGTGTCGTTGACGGATTTGAAGCGGTCGATGTCGACCATCAGCACCAGCGCCGGTTCACCGACACGGGCCACCCGGTCGATTTCGCGGGCGAGTGCCAGTTCGAAGTGGCGGCGGTTGGCGAGGCCCGTGAGCGGGTCGCGGCTGGAGAGATCGCACAACGCGTCGATGACCGCCTGCAGCCAGGCGGTGGAACCGGCCTCTTCGAGGACCGGCAACCGGTGGCCGGACTGGGAAAGCAACTGCAGCGCCGCACCCATGTTCAGCCGGGCGGGTGCGCCGTCGACGGACGCCGGGGTGGGAGGGATGGAAGGGACGGAACTGGACACGTTGCAAGCCTGTTGACGACAGTCTAGCAGTGGGGCCCCCCTTGCAAGAAGGGATATGGGTGCCCATTTCGGCGCATCTCCCCCGATTCGGATGCCTCAAGGTTTGCAGACTGGGAACCGATAAACCCCACACGCCCTGCCCGGCCACCCCTGGCTGCGGGGGTGTACCCGAAGATCCAATTGGAGTGTCCATGAGCGCTGCCTCTCCTGCCGAACTGGCCGCCCTGCGCAGCATTGCCCAGCCTGCGACCGAGCAGGAATTCGCCTTTGGCGCGGACGATTTCGAACGCGTCCGCGAACTGATCTACCAGCGTGCCGGCATCAGCCTGCACGCGGGGAAGCAGGCCATGGTCTACAGCCGGCTCTCCCGCCGCCTGCGCGAGACCGGCCAGAGCTCGTTCGCCCGTTACCTCCAGTGGCTGCAGGGCGCATCGGGCGCCGGGGCGGACGTCGAATGGCAGGAGTTCATCAACTGCCTGACCACGAACCTGACCTCGTTCTTCCGCGAGGAACACCATTTCGTGTCACTGCTCAGTGACCTGAAAGCCCGTTCAGGCCAGAATTTGCGCATCTGGTGCAATGCCGCCTCCACCGGCGAGGAGCCGTACACGATCGCGATGACCTGTGCGGAAGCGCTGGGTGCCAATGCCTCGGTCAAGATCGTCGCCAGCGACATCGACACCAAGGTGCTGGCCACGGCGAGCCGCGGCGTCTACTCCGCCGAATCGCGTGGCCTGTCGCCCGAGCGCCTGCGGGCGCACTTCCTGCGCGGCAAGGGCGACAACAGCGGCTCGATCAGGGTGAAACCCGAACTCGCCCGCCTGATCGAGTTCCGCACCCACAACCTGATGGACCAGCGCTGGTCCCTCGGCGACCCGTTCGACATCGTGTTCTGCCGGAACGTGATGATCTATTTCGACGCACCCACCCAACGCCGGGTGCTCGAGCGCATCCACGCGGTGATGAAACCGAAGAGCCTGCTGTTCGTGGGCCACTCGGAGAACTTCACCGAATCGAAGGATCTGTTCCGCCTGCGCGGCAAGACGATCTACGAACGCGTCTGAGCCCCGCTGTACCGGCCCCGACACGTTTCACCTCTCCTGCCCAGCACGGATCCACCATGGCCTTGACCTCGACCGCCCCGGCTTCCCGCCTCGACCGCCTGAAGGCGGCGCCCCGCAAACCCGGCGAGGCCTCGTTCTTCTTCTACGACGCCCACTTCAAGAACGATGCGGTCAAGATCCTGCCCGGCGAGTACTTCGTGTACCACGAGGACATGCTGATCATGACCACGCTCGGCTCGTGCATCGCCGCGTGCATCTATGACCGCAACGCCAAGGTCGGCGGCATGAACCACTTCATGCTGCCCGATGGCGCAGGCGATTCGGGCCGCTACGGCTCGTACGCGATGGAACTGCTGATCAACGAGATGATGAAACGCGGTGCGAACCGCATGACCATGGAAGCCAAGGTGTTCGGCGGCGGCCAGGTGGTCAGCGGCATGACGACGATGAACGTCGGCGAACGCAACACCGCCTTCGTGATGGACTACCTGAAGATGGAACGCATCCCGATCGTCTCGAAGGACGTGCTGGACGTGTACCCGCGCAAGGTGTGTTTCCTGCCGTTCAGCGGCAAGGCCATGGTCAAGCGCCTGGCGCCCACGAACACGGATTCGCTGGTGGCGCAGGACCGCGCCGCCGCACAGAAGGCCGTGCCTGCCGCCACCGGCGGCGGTTCGGTCGACCTGTTCTGACCCCGGACAACCAACAACAACCTCCTCAAACGTTCCGGCATCCCCGGGAAGGAGAACGACAACATGGCAAAGACACGCGTGGTGGTGGTGGACGATTCGGCGCTCGTGCGCAGCCTCCTCACCGAAATCATCAACCGCCAGGCCGACATGGTCTGCGTCGGTGCCGCGGCCGACCCGCTGGTCGCCCGTGAAATGATCCGGGAACTCAACCCCGACGTCATCACCCTCGACGTCGAGATGCCTCGCATGGACGGCATCGACTTCCTCAGCAAGCTGATGCGCCTGCGGCCCATGCCGGTCGTGATGGTGTCGACGCTGACCGAACGTGGGGCGGAGGTCACGATGAAGGCGCTTGAACTCGGCGCCGTCGACTTCGTCGCCAAACCCAAGATCGGCATCGCCGACGGGCTGCGCCTGCTGGCCGAGGACATCACCGACAAGGTGCGCATCGCGGCCAAGGCCACCATCCGCAAGCACCACGCGCCGGCCCCCGCGGCGCCGGGTGCCCCGGCCGCTGCCCGGCCGGCCGTGCCGGCGTCGATCGGCCGCCTGTCCACCGAAAAGATCATCTTCATCGGCGCGTCCACCGGCGGCACCGAGGCCACCAAGGAAGTGCTGATCAACCTTCCGCCGGACTGCCCGGCCGTCGTGATCACCCAGCACATGCCGCCGGGGTTCACGCGCAGCTATGCCGCGCGCCTGGACGGCCTGTGCCGCATCAGCGTCAAGGAAGCCCAGGACGGCGAACGGATCCTGCCCGGCCACGCGTACATCGCACCGGGTGGCCTGCACCTGAGCGTGGAGCGCAGCGGCGCCAACTACATCGCCCGGGTGCAGGAAGGTGAACCCGTCAACCGCCACCGCCCGTCGGTCGAGGTGCTGTTCAAGTCCGCCGCCCGCGTGGTGGGCCCGAACGCGCTGGGCATCATGCTCACCGGCATGGGCGCCGACGGCGCGAAGGCCATGAAGGAACTGCGCGACGCTGGCAGCTACAACTACGTGCAGGACGAAGCAAGTTGCGTCGTGTTCGGCATGCCGCGCGAGGCGATCAACGCCGGTGCCGCCCACGAGGTGCTGCCGCTCACGCAGATCGCGCCGAAGTTGATCGAACGCTTGCGCTCCACGGCAGGCATGTCGACGAACCGCGTGTGATGGAGCCCCCTACGGCGCTTCGCGCCGGTCCCCCCGAGGGGGAGCCCGCGGTCGCCCGGGGGACCCGGGCTCGGCGGTAGCTTGATCTGGCGCTTCGCTTCGCTCGCTTGCCTGGCGTTCGCGATTCGGGGCGTTGCTCGCTGCGCGTCGCTCGCCATACTCGGTCATCCCATTCACGAAAGCCGGGCGTGAGTTCATCGGGACCCACTGTGTCCAGGCGCTGCGGTGCTGCGGCGCTCCGCGCCGGTCGCCCGGGGGACCCGGGCGATCGTATCCGGGTCACCTCGTCGTCAGCACTTGTTCCTCAACGACGTGACCTCCCGGCTTCGATTCCTCGTTCGACCAGGGCCTTCGTTTCCTCGACAATCTTCGGGGCTTCCGACAACAGGTCGGGCACCCTGTGGACGTCCAGCAATCTCGCAACGCCGGTGGCCAGCACCTCTGTTTGCACGACTTTCCAAGGATCGTTCGTGCGCAGACGGTCTTGCGTACGAGCCAGGAACTGGTCGCCAAGCACGGGCTGCGGGCGCCATCTCTTGAACGCGCCGCCGGACGTGCCCAGCACCTCTTGCCTGGCCTGGTCGAGGCGGGTGGCGATGTCGTCTTCGTCGGAGCGGATCATCTGCGAATGCGCATCCGTCCAGTGGTTGAGGTCGGCCGCATCGGAGAGAGAAAGCGACGCATTGGTGGACAAGCGCGTGCGTCGGCTTGCGAACCGGCTGTCTTCCGCGAACACCGCAGAGCCGTCGGCCCAGGGGTCCACCACGACGCTCGACTCCTGGGCATCAGACGGGCCGACTTCTGCCCAGACATGCTTCTGCTGCTTGTGCATCACCAGGTGCACTTCCTCAGCTGGCGGGTGAGCCAACTGCTGCGCGGCGGCGCCATACGAGAACGCCGCCGTGGCTGCGTAGTTGTCGCAAACCCCTGCGCCAAACACCTTGCCTGTCATGGCGCACAGCGCATAGTAGTTGGCGCTCTCATCGTCGTGAATCCGGGAATCGATGCGATCGCGATGCAGGGTCCGCGCAGCCGAGGCGCAAATTTCGCTTTGAAAATGGCTGCGGAAGATGTCGGCATCGACGTTGCCCCGTCCGACACTGAACGTGGTGCGCGTGCTGCGGACCACCTCGTCGGCAGGGTCCAACCGGGCAACATCCCTTTGATTCGGCGATTTGCCGTCCAGCCCTCGAGCCAACAGGTAGGCGGCCATCGGCAGCGTTTCAGTCGGCACTGAACGGACTTGTGCGCTTTGCCGCAGAACAACTCGTTCAATCGGCGCGCCCGGCGGTGGCCGGTGAGCGAGATCGGCGAGCGCAGGGCTGACCTCCAGCGACGTGCCTGCCTGCCGCAGTGTGTCGGCGGGACGCTGTGTGCGGTCGGCGGCCGTCTCGCTTGAGCAGCCAGCCTGGCTTCGGCTGATGGGGATCATGTTTCACATGTCGCGTGCATGGGTCGGGCACCAGCGTGCCACCGCCCACGGGGCGACAGGTTCGCGGAGCGAAGCCGTGAGGCACGGTGCGAAGCCGGGTGCCTCTTCGACGCGCAACAGGCGCCAAGCAGCCCCGCTGCACGCGCCCGCCCTCGATCACCCTCAGAGAAACAGCGCCTGCAGATCGTTCAGGAAATCGAACCCGCGCACCGTGGGCTCGACCCGGGCGAAGTCGCGGGTGATCCAGCCCTTGGCTTCCGCTTCCTCGAGTGGCTTGCGAATGGCCGTCAGTGGCAACCCGGTGCGCTCGGTGAACCGGGTCAGCTCGAAACCCTCGCGCAGTCGCAGCGCGTTGAGCATGAACTCGAACGGCAACTGCGCGCGCGGCACTTCTTCGTCCTTTGCCACGGCCTGGCCCGACATGGCCTGCGCCTGGTACTTCGCCGGGTCGCGGTAGCGGATCTGCCGAACGACGCGGTGCGGGAAGGTGAGTTTGGTGTGCGCCCCGGCGCCGATGCCCAGGTAGTCGCCGAACTGCCAATAGTTCAGGTTGTGCTGGCAGCGGTGCCCGGGTTTCGCGAACGCGGAAACCTCGTAGCGCTCCAGGCCCGCGGCGGCGGTGCGCTCGGTGATGACGTCGAGCATGTCGGACGCGGTGTCGTCATCGGGCACCACCGGCGGGTACTTCGCGAACAGCGTGTTGGGCTCGATGGTCAGGTGGTACACGGACAGGTGCGGCGGCTCGTGGGCCAGCGCGCGGTCCAGGTCGGCGGCGAACCGGTCCACCGACTGGCCTGGCAGCGCGTACATCAGGTCGAGGTTGAACGTCTCGAAGTGCTCGCGCGCCTCGGCCACCGCGGCATGGGCCTGCGCGGCGTCGTGCACGCGGCCCAGGGCCTTCAGCAACTCGTCGTCGAAACTCTGCACGCCGATCGACAGGCGCGTCACGCCCGCCGCGCGGAACGCCTTGAAGCGGTCGCGCTCGAAGGTGCCGGGGTTGGCCTCCATCGTGATCTCGATGCCCGGCTCGAACGGCAGGCGCGCGCGCAGGTCGGTGATCAGCTGGTCGATGGCCTCCGGGGAAAAGAGGCTGGGCGTGCCGCCCCCGATGAACACGCTGTGGACCCGCCGGCCCCACACCAGCGGCAGCACCGCCTCGAGGTCGGCGCGCAGTGCGGCGAGGTACGCCGCCTCGGCCACCGGCCCGCGCGATTCATGCGAGTTGAAATCGCAGTAAGGGCACTTCTTGATGCACCACGGCAGGTGCACGTACAGCGCGAGCGGGGGCAGCGCCCCGAGCGACAAGACGCCCGGTCGCATGTAGCGCGACACCATGTCCTCGGGTGCCACGCCGGCCTCGTCGGGCGACGAGGCCGCAACCAGCGGGATGTCAGCCAAGGCGCCACACCTCCCGCATCATCGCCAGCATCTGCAACGACGCGATGGCGCGGTGGCTGAGGCGGTTCTTGTCGGCCGCCGTCAGTTCGGCCACGCTGGCCGACAGCGACGGGATCCACATCAGCGGGTCGTAGCCGAACCCGCTGTCACCGCGCGGCGCCGCCAGCACCTCGCCATCCCAGCGGCCGAAGGCGATGAGCGGTTCGGGGTCGTCAGCCGACCGCACGGCTACCAGCGCGCAGACGAACCGGCCACGCCGGTCGGTGTGCGGCCGCAGCTGTTCCAGCAGCACGCGGTTGTTGTCCGCGTCCGACCTGGGTTGGCCGAACAGCGTGGCATAACGGGCCGACAGCACCCCCGGCGCGCCACCCAGCGCGTCCACGCACAGGCCCGAGTCGTCGGCGATGGCCGGCGCCTTCGCCTCGCGTGCGGCGTGGCGCGCCTTCTCCAGCGCGTTTTCGACGAAGGTGACGTGCGGCTCCTCCGCCTCACCGATGCCGAGCGCCCCCTGGGTAACAAGTTCGAGGGGCAGCGGCGCGAACAGCGTTTGCAGTTCGGCGAGCTTCTTGCCGTTGTTGGACGCGAGGACGAGCCGCATGGTGGTCAGTCGGCGAGCGCGGCGCGCTGCGCCTCGATGAGCTCGCGGATGCCCTTGTCGGCGAGTTCCATCAGCGTGGCCATCTCGCCGCGCGAGAACGGCACGCCTTCGGCCGTGCCCTGCACCTCGACGAAACCGCCACCGGCGGTCATCACGACGTTCATGTCGGTGTCGCACGCCGAGTCTTCGACGTACTCGAGGTCGAGCACCGGCGTGCCTTCGACGATGCCCACCGAGATGGCGGCCACGCCCTGGCGGATGGGCGACTCCACGATCTTGCCGGCCTTCTGCAACGACCGCACCGCGTCCACCGCGGCCACGTAGGCGCCGGTGATGGCCGCCGTGCGGGTGCCACCGTCGGCCTGCAGCACGTCGCAGTCGAGGTGGATGGTGCGTTCGCCGAGCGCCTTCAGGTCGAACACGCAACGAAGCGATCGGCCGATCAGGCGCTGGATCTCCTGCGTGCGCCCGCTCTGCTTGCCGCGGGCCGCTTCACGGTCGCTGCGGGTGTGCGTGGCGCGGGGCAGCATGCCGTACTCGGCCGTGACCCAGCCTTCGCCCGACCCCTTCTTGTGGCCGGGCACCTTTTCTTCGACGGACGCAGTGCACAGCACCTTCGTGTCACCGAACGCGATCAGCACCGACCCTTCGGCGTGTTTGGTGTAGTGGCGGGTGATGGTCACCGGGCGGAGGGCGTTGGCGGCACGGCCAAGGGGACGAACGAAGGTCATGGAAAGATCCGGCTCAAAGGTAAAACGCCCCGCTGCAAGGCGGGGCGAGGCAAGGGGAATACGCGTGCGTTCAGGACTTCTTCTGGGACGAGCGCTTGATGGCTTCGTTGATCTCGCGGATGGACCGCTCGATCTCGGCGTCGTCGAGTTCGTCGGCCGGCGCCTCACCCAGCACGCTCGCCTGGATGGTGGAGGCGAACACCTCCTCGCCGAGCGACTGGGTGGACACCCCGCCGCCACTGTCGTTGTCCTCGGCGGACTCCCATTCCATGGCCAGCACGGTGACGTTGTCGCTCTTGGCACCGCCGTTGCGCAGCGCCTGCTCGACCAGTTCGGGCACCGCGTCGGCAATGCCGTTGCGGGCCAGCTGCTCGGTGATGACGGTGTCGCTCACGGTGCCCCACAGGCCGTCGGAGCACAGCAGCAGGCGGTCGCCGCTTTGCAGCAGCAGCGGGCCCACGGTGTCGACCACCGGCTTGCCCGGGCTGCCCAGGCACGTGAACAGCACGTTGCGGTTGAAGCGTTCCGGCATGGGCACCACGTGGCTCATGGTCTCCTGGAGTTCGGAGTATGAGTGGTCGCGGGTGCGGGCGATCAGCTTGTCGCCCCGCACGAGGTACAGGCGGGAGTCACCGCAGTGCGCCCAGTACGCCGAATTGCCCTGCAGCACGCAGGCCACGACGGTGGTGCGCGGGGTGTCGATCAGCGCCTTCTGCGTGGCGTAGCGCAGCAGCTGGTGGTGGCCGGCAATGATGGCCTCGTGAAGGAAGCGCATGGGCTCCTTCAGCGTGGGCTTGGCATCGCGCTGGAACATCGCGGCGAGGGTCTGCAGTGCGAGCTGCGAGGCGACCTCCCCTTCGGGGTGGCCACCCATGCCATCGGCCAGCGCAAAAAGACCCGAGTCCCGCGTGTAGCAATAGCCCATGCGGTCTTCGTTCTTCTCGCGGCCGCCCCTGCGACTGACCTGATACACGGAAAATCGCATCGTTCAACTCTTGGCGGTCAGGTTTTCGAGCTGCAACTTCAGGCGTTCGCTGAAGCTGAGCTTGGTATAGCGCCGTTCGGTCTCGCGCGCCAGTTCTTTTTGCAGGGAGAACACGCTCTGCGGGCGTGACAACGGGTCGAGCGACATGCACCACTCGGTCACTTCGATCAGGTTGTCGGAATACACATTGCGCAGGCGCGAGAGGCTCAGCGCCAGGCGGTCCTTCTCGATGCGCTGCGGGGAATCGTTGGGCGGGTACCCCTGCATGCACGCATAGATGCAGGCACCGATCGCGTAGATGTCGGTCCAGGGGCCCAGCGTGCCGTCGCGGCGGTACATCTCGGGGGCGGCGAAGCCCGGCGTGTACATGGGGCGGATGAAGTTGCCTTCCTTGCTCAGCACCTCGCGTGCCGCGCCGAAGTCGAGCAGCACCGCCTTGTTCTCGTTCGTGATGAAGATGTTGGCCGGCTTGATGTCCAGGTGGAGCATCTTGTGCTGGTGCACGATGCGCAGGCCGCGCAGGATTTCATCGAACAGCGAACGGATGGTGGATTCGCGGAAGACCTTGTCGCGCTTGAGGTCGCGCGCGGTGACGATGAAGTCCTGCAGGGTGTCGCCCTGCAGGTAGTTCATCACCATGTACACGGTTTCGTTCTCGCGGAAGAAGTTCAGCACGCTCACCACGCTCGGGTGGCTGATCTGCGCGAGCGAACGCCCTTCTTCGAAGAAGCTCTTCAGGCCCAGGCGGTACAGTGGCTGCTTCTCGGGCTTGACCCGGGGAGTGAGTTCGCCCGGGGCACGCTCCGCCAGCGAGGAAGGAAGATATTCCTTCACCGCCACGAGATGGCGTTCGGCGTCTTCGGCGAGGTAAACAACGCCAAAGCCGCCTGCCGCCAATTTCTTGATGATCTGGTACCCACCGACCACGGTGCCGCTCGGCAGTGGTGCGGGCTTCGGCTTTGACATAATCGGATTTTGCAATGCGATAAATTGAATGCCAGTCTACAGCATGACCGGGTATGCCAGCGCCACCGCCGGGGCGCAATCTGCGACGGATACCACAGCGGCGGGTGACGGAGCCCCTGCGCGTGCTGGCACGGCTTCGGCCGCCAGCGTGCTGGTGGAACTGCGCTCTGTCAATGGCCGCTTCCTCGACCTGGGGTTCAGGCTGCCCGACGAGTTCCGTGCGCTGGAGCCCGCGCTGCGCGACCTGCTGACCGGCACGTTCCGCCGCGGCAAGATCGAGTTGCGCCTGAACACCCACCGCGACAGCGAGGTGTCGTGGCCGCAGCCGCAGCCCGATCAGCTCAACCGCCTGGGCCGGCTCGAAGGCACCGTGCAGAGCTGGCTGCCGAAGGCGCAGGCGCTCTCCGTGCACGAGGTGCTGCAGTGGTGCAAGGGCAGCGCGCCGAGCGAGAAGCTCGATGACGCCGCCCTCGACGCGGCCAAACGCTGCGTGGCCGGCCTGCTCGAGGCCCGCGAACGCGAAGGGGCCAAGACCGTGACGGTGTTGCTCGACCGCGTGAAGCGCCTGCACGAACTGGCCGCCGACGCCGAGCCGCTGGTGCCCGCCGCCATCGAGCGCCAGCGCCAGCGGTTCCTCGACCGGTGGAACGAGGCCCTGGTGGCCACCAACGCCGCCCAGACCATCTCGCAGGAAACCTTGCACGAGCGCGCTGTCAACGAAGCCGCGGCCTTCTCGATCCGCATCGACGTGGCCGAGGAACTCGCCCGCCTGCGCTCTCACCTGGACGAGGTTGCCCGCCTGCTGAAAAAAGGCGGCGAGGTGGGCAAGCGCCTCGACTTCCTGATCCAGGAACTGCTGCGCGAGGCGAACACCCTCGGTTCGAAGGCGTCCTCCATCGAGCTGACCAACATCTCGGTGGAGATGAAGGTGGCCATCGAGCAGATGCGCGAGCAGGTGCAGAACCTCGAGTGAGGCAGCGCCGCGCCGAGGGAGTCATGTACTCCTGGCCGCCGGCCACCGTCTGCAAGACGGTGGCCGAAGCGCTTCGGTGCAAACGGTTCAGCCCGCTGCGGTCACCGATTGGCACAGAACCCGAAGGACGTGTTGGCGCCGGCCTGCAGTGTCTGGTTCCACGACACACCCACAGCGGTGGCGGTGCTGCCGCTCTGCGACAGCGTGGCGTTCCAGGTGGAGTAGACCGTGCCGGTGACCGGGAACGAGACCGTCCAGTTCAGCGGTGTGGCATTCGGGTTGGTGACGGTGACGTTGCTGCAATAGCCCTGGGCCCACTCGTTGGCCACGCTGATGCTGGTCGTGGCCGGCTGTGCCGGCGTGCTTCCGCCACCGCCGGACGATCCGCCATCGCCCGGCGCCGGCAGCACCGCGGGGAACTGCTGGCCGAGATCGATCTCCGTCGTCACCGCCAGCGCGACGCCCGAGGCGGTCATCTTCTGGCCGAACACGTCCGTGACCTGGATGTCGTACGGCCCCGGCCCCATGCCGCTCGGCGCGATGAAGTAGTTGTACATCTCGCGGCCGAGCGTGGTGAACGCGCCGCCGCTGCTGCTGGGCCGGTAGGCCAGCGATGCCACCGGGCTGCTGTGGTCGCGCACCTGCACGCCCGCCCACCACTGGCTGGACCCTTCCTTGAAGAAGAGCTTCGCCGACGGGGCCGGGCACGAGACGTAGCGCCAGCGGATGGGAATGCGTCCGGCCTCGATCGGCGAGATCTTCGCGAAGGCCTCCTGCGACAGGTCCACGTCGCCGGGAGCGCACTCGGGGCAGCGGTCGTCGACGCGCGCCGTCACCTTCTGCTGCGTGTTGAGGTTGGTCACCTCGATGCAGGCGCCGCAGGCCTGAGCGGTGTTGTAGTCAGCCGTGTTCATCGCCACGGTGAGGATGCCGGTGGGCTTGGGCAGCGAGCAGTTGCCGCCGCCGCCATAGCCGTAGAAGGTGCCCTCCCCCGTGTGGGTCTGCTGGTAGTTGCCCTGCGCCACAGCCGTGAGCTGCACACCCGCCAGCAGACCGCCAGCGAGAAGGACCATGAGATGGCGACGAATCGCCGTGCCCGGTGATGTCATTTTGATGCCTCCCTCCGGAACGTCCCGGAGCGTCTGCACTATCACGTCGGCACGTGACGAGCGCCAGGGCTTGAAACACCCGGCTTCAGCGGTTGCAGCGCCGTTACTGTTGACGCGTCAAGAATCCAGAACCTGCTGCAAAGCCAGCATTCATGCGGCCCGGCGAGGTTCTGCGGGTCCGTCCTCCGGCTCCGCGACGCCGTTGCGGGCGCGGTGCCCCTTCGCATCCTCAATGTTGGGGACAACTCGCCGTCGGCGCTGCCGTTGCCGCATTGACTCACGCGAACGTGTGTGGCAACTTTCTTCCTCGCGGCAATTCACCGCTGCACGATTGGAGGACCCCGATGGCAACCAAAACATCGAAGGCAGCCGCGACGATGCGGCTCATCGTCAGCGACGACAAGAAGCCCGCGGTCCAGTTGAAAAAGGGCATGCGGTTCGAAGTCCGCGAAGTCGTCTTCAACACACCCGAGCTGAAGAAGGTGTCGCAAGCCGCGCGGCTGTGCGGCATGGGCGGCGCCTGCCTGGCCATCATCGACATCGGCTCGGACGTCATCAATCCGGCCCCCAAGTCCAGGTAGGCGCGGCATGGGCGCGCCACTGCCGATCCCGGCCACGCTGCTGGCATCGCGCTACAACTTTTCGTTCGTCCATGGCGAACGTGTCGTCCTGTTCAACGGGCGCACCGGCGTGTCCTGGGTGCTCGAAGGCGAGGCCGCGGCGTCGCTGGGCGCCGAGTTGAGCTCGTCCGTGCAGGCGTGGTCGCGCGAGGGCTGGCAGGCAGACGTGCTCGCGCGGCTGGTCCAAGGGGGCTTTCTTGTCGACCCGGCTTTCGACGAGGTCGCGGAGGTGCGCCGCCGATTCTGGAATGCCAGGCGTGAAGCACCGATGGTGGTCACGATCACCACCACGCTGGATTGCAACCTCGCGTGCTACTACTGCTACGAGGAGCGCAGCCAACAACGGCTGGACGCCTCCGATGCCGAGACCATCGCGCGATGGGTGACCGAGCGCCTCGATGCATCGGGCAAGCGCTCGTTGCATGTCGATTGGTATGGGGGCGAGCCGCTGCTCAACCCCGACCTGATCGAGGTCCTGTCGCAGTCGCTGCAGGCCCTGTGCCGCGAGCGCGATGTTGCCTATGCGGCCTCCATCGTCTCGAACGGCACGCTGTGGCCCGACGACGTGGGTGCCTTCGTGGCACGCCACGCCATTCACGAAGTCCAGATTTCATTGGACGGCCTGGAGCACGAACACGGCCGGCGCCGCCGCTACCGCCGCCAGCACCTCCCCGGCGACGGCGTATCGTCCTTCACGAAAGCGGTCGCGCTGATCGACGCGCTGCTGGACCACGTCCGGGTCGATCTGCGTGTGAACATCGACCCCGGCAACGCCGGCGATGCGGTCCCGCTCATGACCATGGCCCGGGAGCGCGGATGGTTCGAGCGCGGGTTTCCGATCATCGTCGCGCCCGCTCGCCTCGCGCACTATTCGGAGCGCTCCAGGTTCATGCTCGATCATGGGCTGGACTCCCGTTCGTTCGATGCGCTGTCGTCGCAGATGCGCAGCGAATGCGGAGACTCGGTTCGTTTCGAGGATCCGTACGTCTCCAACGGACAACTGCAGCCGCGAATGAGTGTTTGCGCTGCGCTCGCCGATGACTCGGTCGTGTTCGGCGCGGACAAGGCGCTCTATCGATGCGGACTCCAGGTGTCCGAACCCAGCCGTGCCGTGGGCACGTTGCACCCGCCCCGAAGGCGCGTCATCCCGATCCAGCCATTGGAGGCGGCGGCACCGGTTTCCGATCACGGGTGGTGGGCGGCCTACGATCCCACGCTGGAGTCGCGCTGCGGCGGCTGCTCGTTCCTGCCGCTGTGCTGGGGCGGATGCCCGAAGCACCACCTGGAGCGCGACGCAGCGGCGCTGCAGGAGCAATGCGGGTACTGGCGCCGCAACCTGGCGCGCTACGTGCTGTCGCCATGGGTCGACGCCGAGGGGCTGGCGCACGAGCCCCTGGTCGAGCTTGGCGACACGGCCCAGTTCCGCCCGGGACTGTCAGCCTCGCGCGAGGCATGCAGCGGAGGTTGACCAGCAACGAGAGCATCTAGGGGCCCTGAACTCCTCGGCCGCGATGCCGAACCGGCGAAGCTTGTCGTGGAGCGTCTGCCGCGCAATGCCCAGCGTGGCCGCGGTGGCGGGCTGATCGCCTTTCTGCCGCCGGAGTTCCTCCACGATCACGGTGCGTTCGAAGTGCTCGACCTGCTGCGGCAAGCCGAGCGGCAGGCCGGCCGCTCGCTCGCCGTTGCCAGGGCTCAGCGTCAATCTGTCGCCCAGCAGACCCAGCACGAAGCGGTCGGCCACGTTGCGCAGTTCGCGCACATTGCCGGGCCAGGCATAGGCCGTCAGCTCGGCGAGCTGGGCGCTGCAGAGCAGCGGCGCCGCGCGTTGATAGCGGCTGGCCGCCAGCAACGTGAAGTGCTCGAACAACAGCGGGATGTCCTCGCGGCGCTCACGCAGGGGCGGCAACTCGATGAAGGCCAGGCCGATGCGGTAGTAGAGATCGGCCCTGAACTTCTGCTGGTCGCTCAGCGTCTTGAGGTCGTCCTTGCTGGCCGCCACCACGCGGCAATCGACAGCAATGGCCTTGTTGGACCCGACCCGCTCGATGCTGCGCTCCTGCAGCGCGCGCAGGAACTTGATCTGCACAGCCATGGGCATGCTCTCGATCTCGTCGAGGAACAGCGTGCCGCCATGGGCGTACTCGAGTTTGCCCACGCGCACCTTGTTCGCGCTGGTGAAGGCACCCGCTTCGTGGCCGAAGAGTTCGCTGTCCGCCAGGGCCTCGGGCAAGCCGCCGCAGTTGATCGGCACGAAATGGTGCCGCCGGCGCTCGCTGTTGTCGTGCAGGCAGCGCGCGACCAGTTCCTTGCCGGTGCCGGTCTCGCCATAGATCAGCACGTCAACCGAGGTTTCGGCCAGGGTCATCACCGTGCGCCGCACCTGCTGCATCTGGGGCGAGCGGCCGATCAGCACCGCCTGGATGCCATGCCAGTTTTCCAGCGAGTCATGCAGCTTGCGCACCTGGAGCGACAGCTGTCGCCGCTCGACCGCATGGCGCACGACCGCCAGCATCCGCTCCGACGTGAACGGTTTCTCGATGAAGTCGTAGGCACCTTCGCGCATCGCCTGCACCGCCATCGCGATGTGGCCGTGGCCGGTCACCAGCACCACCGGCAGTTCGGCGTCGATCTTGCGGATCTCGGGCAGCCAGTCGGTACCACTCAGACCCGGCAGGCGGACGTCGCAGACGACGATCACCGGCGCGCCGTAGCTGATATGCGCACGCGCACGCTCGGCGCTGGCAAAGGCCTCGACCTCGAAACCGGCCAAGGTCAAGGCCTGCGTGCTGCTGGCCCGCACGTCTTCATCGTCTTCAATCAACAGCACATGGATGGCAATCGCTTCGCTCACTGTGGGTTCACTCCTTGGGGATGCCGCCGGGCAGGTCGACGGTGAAACAGGCACCGCCTTCGGCGCGGTTGGCGGCCTGCAGCGAGCCGCCGGCACCGCGCACCAGCTGGGCCGAGATGACCAGGCCCAGGCCCAGGCCTGCACCGGCGGGCTTGCTGGTGACAAAGGGCTCGAACAGGCGCGCCAGGATGTCGGCGCGGATGCCGGGTCCGCTGTCGCAGACGGTCAGGCTGACCCGGCCGCCACTGGCGCGCGCGCGGATGCTCAACATGCGCTGCGGTGCGCCCTGCATCGCATCGATCGCGTTGCGGAACAGGTTGATGAGCAGGCTGCCCATCGTCGCCTCGTCGGCCAGAAGGCTCAAGCCCGGTGGTTGCACATCGACCTCGACGACGATGTCGCGGGCCTGCAGCTCGGAGCCGACAAGGGCTTGCGCATCGGCGATGCAGCGCGCCAGCGCCACGGCGGCAACCGGCGCATCGCTCTTGTGGGCGAAGGTCTTCAGTTGCGATGTCAGCCGGGCCAGGCGGTCCACCAAGCCGGCGATGCGGCGCAGGTTGCCGCGCACCTCCTCAGGCCGGTCCTGGTCAAGCAGGATACCTGCGCTCTCCGACAGGGTGCGCATCGCCGTCAACGGCTGGTTCAGCTCGTGCACCATGCCGGCGGACATCTGGCCCAGCGCGGCCAGCTTGCTGGCATGGATCAGGTCGGCCTGCGCCGCACGCAACTCCGCCGTGCGGGCGGCCACGGTGGACTCCAGGCTGTCGTGCGCCGCCTGCAACGCGGCCTGGCTCGCCAGTTTGTGGCGCATCGCGCGCTGGCGTTGCCACAGCGTGACCCCGACCAGCACCAGCACCGCCATCGCCAGGCTGGCGGTGACAGCCGCGTAGCGTGCCATCGCCTGCACCGGCGCCAGATCATCGAGCACCACCAGGCGCCACGGTGTGTGCTGCAGCAGGCGCGTCGAGGCCAGGTGCAGCCGCCCGTCCAGCACCACCTGATGCACCTCGTTGGCCGGGGCTTTCAACGCGACCCAGTCCAACGGCTCCAACGTGGCCTCGCCATAGGGCCGCGAGCGCTGCACCTCCGCACGCTGGCTGTCTTGCAGCGGTGCCACCGGCCGGTACTTGAGATCGCCACGGGTCGACAGTATCACCACGCCCCGCTCGTCGATCAGCATCACGTCACCGGGCAGGTTGCGCCAGGCGCGCTCGGCGTCCTCGATGCTGACCTTGACGGCCACCACGCCACGCAGCAGGTTCCCCCGGCGCAGCGCATAGGACAGGTAATAGCCCGGCCTTCGGCTGGTGATGCCCACGCCATAGAAACGGCCGCGCCCCTGCTGGACGGCGTCGATCACGTACGGCCGGAACGACAGGTCCTGACCAATCGTGGTACCCGCTTCCTGCCAGTCGGACGCGGCCAGCGAGGTGCCAGCCGCGTCGAGCACGAAGAGCATTTCGGCGCCTGCGGTTGCGCTGACACCGCCCAGGTAGCGGTTGGCGGCGTCGCGCAACTGGTGGTCGGCGGGGGACTCCAGCAAATCGGGGACGACCGGGGTGACTTCGAGCAACGCGGGCAGGTAATCGAAGCGTGACAGGTCGGCCTCCAGGCCGGTGGCCAGCATGTCCAGCCGGTGAGCGGCCGCTTCGCGCAGGCGCATCAAGCCGGCCTGCAACGCCACCTGGTGGCCGAAGTAGGCGACCACCAGCATCAGGCCCAGCGCGGCACACCAGCGTGGAAATCCATGCCAGGGCATGGGCCTGCGCAGAGGGGCGGTGGCGGCGATGGGGCGGTGCTGTTCACTTGAGGGCATGCCACAGGTATCGCACAGGCGCCGCCGCAGCGCATCGGTGGGAGCACGGTGTTGGACCGTGCAGCCAACACCGGCGTGCGTTGCCGGCCTCACGCGTACCTCAGCTCCCCGGTCTTGCCGCGGAACACCCGGTAGGAGAACACCGTGTAACCGGCAATCGCCGGCACCGCGATGCACACGCCGACGAGTATCACTTTCAGCGCGGCCGGGCTGCTGGCGGCCTGCCAGATCGTCAGCTGGTCGATCACCACGAAGGGGTAGATGCTGTAGGCGAGGCCCAGGAAACCAAGCACGAAAACCAGTATCAACAGCACGAACGGCAGCCAGCACAGCGGCCCGCGCACCAGACGGGTGTGCAGCAGGCCCCGCACGGCCAGCAGCGACAGCAGGGTCGTCAGCGGAATGGCCGACAAGGCGATGATGCCCGGCAGCGTGAACCAGCGCTCGCGCACCGTCGTGCTGACCCAGGGCGTGGCCATCGAGATCAGCGCCAGCCCGCAGACCATCGGCGCCCAGGCGATGCGCGCCCAGTGCACGGCACGCTCCTGCAGCGGCCCCTCGGTCTTCATGACCAGCCAGGTGGCGCCCATCAGCACGTAGGCCATCGGCAGGGCCAGCGCGATGGCGCCGGCGAACAACGGGTAGTTCCAGCCGGTGCCAAAGCCGCTGACATAGCGCCCGAGCATCCAGCCCTGGGCCATCGAGGCCAAGGTCGAACCGGCGAAGAACAGGCGGTCCCAGGTGCGCTTGTGCGTGTCCTTGGCCTTCACGCGGAAGTCGAAGGCCGCGCCGCGCAGGGTCAACCCGATCAGCATCAGCGTCACCGGCAGGTACAGTTCGCCCAGCACCAGGCCGTGCGCCTTCGGGAAGGCCACCAGCAGGATGCCGATGCCCAGCACCAGCCATGTTTCGTTGGCGTCCCAGAACGGGCCGATCGAGGCCACCATCACGTCCTTCTCGGCGTCGGTGGCGCGGTGCATCAACATGCCCACGCCCAGGTCGTAACCGTCGCTGATGACGTAGATCAGCATTGACGTGCCCATCAGCGCCATGAAGATCACCGGCAGCGCGGTGTCAAAGGTCAGCCAGCCCATCACGCGCCTGCCTGGATGACCGGCGAGGTGATGGCACCCGCCGGCGTGGCGGCCTGCTCCACCGCATCCCGCTGCAACACGTCTTCAGGCTTTTCGGCCATGTATTTCAGCACCGCCAGGTAGGCGACGATCAGGCCCAGGTACAGCGCGATGTACAGCGCCAGGCTCAGACCGATCATCGACGACGGCACCTTCGATACCACCTCGGCGGTGCGCACCAGGCCATGCACGATGAAGGGCTGGCGGCCGATTTCGGTGACGTACCAGCCGGCCACCGTGGCCACCCATCCCGAAAACGTCATTCCGGCGAACAGCCACAGCAGCGGCCTCGGCAACTTCGCCGGCTGCCAGGCCGTGCGCCGGTACAGCCACCAGCCGCCCCAGCTGGCGGCCAGCATCAGCAGCCCCATGCCCACCATGAGGCGAAAGGCGAAGAACACCGGCAGCGGCGGTGGGTGCGCACCAGGAAAATCGTTCATGCCGCGGATCTCGCCATCAGCCTGGTGCGTGAGGATCAGGCTCGCGGCCTTGGGCACCGCCATCTCGAAGTGGTTCTTGCGCTGCGCGGCATCGGGAATTGCGAACAGCAGCAACGGCGCGCCGCGCTCGGTCGCCCACACACCCTCCATCGCAGCGATCTTGGCCGGCTGGTGACGCAGCGTGTTGAGGCCATGCAGGTCGCCGACGAAGATCTGCACCGGAATCAGCACCGCCGCCAAGGTCAGCCCGGTACGCATCACCTGCGGCGCCGAACGCTGGCCGACACCCGAGAGCACCTGCCAGGCCGACAGACCGGTCAACAGAAAGGCACAGGTCAGGGCCGAGGCGAGCACCATGTGCGTGAAGCGGTACGGGAACGAGGGGTTGAAGATCACCGCGAGCCAGCTGGTGACCTGGAACTCGCCGTTGACGATCTCGTAGCCCGCCGGCGTCTGCATCCACGAGTTCAGCGCCAGGATCCAGAACGCCGACAGCGTGGTGCCGAAGGCGACGAAGAAGGTCGACATCAGGTGCACCGGCTCGCTGACCTTGCCGTGGCCGAACAGCATCACGCCAAGGAATCCGGCTTCGAGGAAGAAGGCGGTCAGCACCTCATAGGCCAGCAACGGCCCGGCGATATTGCCCACCCGCTCCATGAAACCTGGCCAGTTGGTGCCGAACTGGAAGCTCATCGTGATGCCGCTGACCACCCCCAGCGCAAAGGTCAGCGCAAACACCTTGGTCCAGAAGCGATAGGCATCGAGCCAGGCCTGGGCCTGCTGGACATCGCCGCTCGGCCGGGTGCGCAGCCAGCGCCAGCGGAAGAACAGCAACACCCAGCCCAGCGCGATGCTGATCGTCGGGAACAAGATGTGGAAGGTGATGTTGGCCGCGAATTGCAGGCGGGCCAGGATCAGGGCGTCCATCGGTGGGCTCTCAGCCTCTCAGGCCTTGCGCGACCGGGTGGACGCCGGTGGAGCGGCCGGCGGCTCCAGCGCTTCGGACAGGCCGATCAGCACACCGCTGACCAGCGTGGTGTAGCTGTCCAGCATCGCCTGCGAGGCGTTCATGCCCAGTGCCCGCCCATCCTTCAGGCCCTTCTGCACGCTGTCCATCAGTTGCTCGACGGTGGCGTTGGCCAGCGCGCCGGTGCCGGTGCCGCTGCCCTGCATGGCTTTCAGCACGCCGGCCCAGGGCCCTTCGAGCGATGGCCCGCTGCCGGCTGCAACCTTGCGCACCGCGGCGAACAGGCTGTCCTCCATCTTCTCGATGTCGGCCACGGCCTTCTTCAGTTGAGTCTCGCGCAGGCTCGCGCCCTGGTCGACCAACTGCTGCAAGGCCTTGCGATGGGCCTGCACGGCCTGCACCAGTGCCGTGTCCATGCCGGTGAAGGCCTTGGCCAGCAGGCCCTCCACATCGGGCTGGTCCAGCGAGCTGCCGGCCGCACCGGCAGAGGCCGCCTTGGCCACCGTGCCCAGCACCTGCTTGATATTGACCAGCGTCAGCTCGCGGCCCTGCAAGGCCTTCAGCGTGGCCTCGTTGACGGCCTTGCGCAAGGCTTCGCCCTGCTTGGCGCTGGCTTGCGAGAATTGCCTGATCAGCGCGTCCTGATCGATGCCATGTTTGATCAAGTGGGTCTCCTCATTGCATGTGTTGGCCGCCGTTGATGGCGATGTTGGCGCCCGTCACGAAGGCGGCTTCTTCCGAAGCCAGGTAGATGATCAGGCCGGCGACTTCTTCGGGCTTGCCCAGGCGGCCCACCGGGATGTGCGGCAGGATCTTGCTGTCGAGCACCTCCTTCGGGATCGCCGTGACCATCTTCGTGCCGATGTACCCGGGCGAGATGGTGTTGACAGTGACACCCTTCTTCGCCACCTCCAGGGCCAGCGCCTTGGTGAAGCCATGCACGCCGGCCTTGGCCGCCGAATAGTTGGTCTGGCCGAAGGCGCCCTTGCTGCCGTTGACCGACGAGACATTGATGATGCGGCCCCAGCCCCGCTCGACCATGCCGTCGGCCACCTGCTTGCTCATGTTGAACAGGCTGTCGAGGTTGGTGCGCAGCACCGTGTCCCAGTTGATCTTGTCCATCTTCTTGAAGGTCATGTCACGCGTGATGCCCGCGTTGTTGACCAGCACGTCCACCATGCCGAGCTTGCTCTGCACCTCGGCCACGGCCCGGGTGCAGGAATCGAAGTCGGCCACGTCGCAGGGCACGGCCAGGATCTCGTAGCCATCGGCCTTCATCTGGGCCAGCCATTCGGCATGTTTCTGGTTGCCCGGCGAATAGGTCACCGCCAGCTTGTAGCCAGCGTCCACCATCTTGGTCGAGATGGTCTCGCCCAGGCCGCCCATGCCACCGGTGACCAGCACCACACGTTGTTGAGTCATCGCTTGTTTCCTCGGGTTGATGAAAAAAATCAGGCGCGTTCAACTGCCAGCGCCACGCCCATGCCGCCACCGATGCACAGCGACGCCAGGCCCTTGTTGGCGCCGCGGCGGCGCATCTCGTGCAGCAGCGTCACCAGGATGCGGCAGCCCGACGCGCCGATCGGATGGCCGATGGCGATGGCGCCGCCGTTGACATTGATCTTGCTGGTGTCCCAGCCCATTTCCTGGTTCACCGCGCAGGCCTGGGCCGCGAAGGCTTCGTTGATCTCCATCAGGTCCAGGTGCTGCGCGTTCCAGCCCGCCTTCTGCAGGCACAGGCGCGAGGCCGGCACGGGACCCATGCCCATGATGGTGGGGTCGAGCCCGGCGCTGGCGTAGCCGCGTATCACCGCCAGCGGCGTCAGGCCCAGGGCGGCGGCGCGTTGCGCCGACATCACCAGCACCGCAGCGGCGCCGTCGTTCAGCCCCGAGGCATTGCCCGCCGTCACCGAGCCGGCCTTGTCGAAGGCCGGCCGCAGACCGGCCAGCGCCTCGGCGCTGGTCTTCCTGTTGACGAACTCATCGGCCGCGAAAACCACTGCGTCGCCCTTCTTCTGCGCGATGCTGAAGGGCAGGATCTCGTCGTTGAAGCGCCCAGCTTCCTGCGCGGCGGCGGCCTTCTGCTGCGAGGCCAGTGCCAGTGCGTCCTGCATCTCGCGGCTGATGCCATGCTTCTTCGCCACATTCTCGGCCGTGGTGCCCATGTGGTATTGGTTGTAGACGTCCCACAGGCCGTCGGTGATCATCGAGTCGACCATCTTCCAGTCGCCCATGCGGTTGCCTTCGCGTGAGTTCAGCAGCACGTGGGGCGATGCGCTCATGTTCTCCTGGCCGCCGGCGATGACAATCTCGGCGTCGCCGCACTTCACCGCCTGCGCCGCCAGCATCACCGCCTTGAGCCCCGAGCCGCAGACCTTGTTGATCGTCATGCCGGGCACCGACTGCGGCAGGCCGGCCTTGATGACCGTCTGGCGCGCCGGGTTCTGCCCCGAGCCGGCGGCGAGCACCTGGCCCATGATGACTTCCGAGACGGCATCCGCCTCGACGCCGGCCTTGGCCAGCAGGCCCCTCACCACGTGGGCGCCGAGGTCGGGCGCCGGGGTCCGGGCCAAGGTGCCGCCGAATTTGCCCACCGCAGTGCGTTGGGCGGCCACGATCACGATATCGGTCATGCGAGTCTCCTGAGGGTTGGGAACTGATGCGCGGCGTTCAGCTCGCGGTGGTTTGCACATAGCGCCCGGGGGCGGCTTCGATGACGGGGAACTTGGTTCCGCCGGCCTTGCGCGGCGCGGCGACGAGCGGCCCGGCATGCGGCCGCAGCCAGTCGCTCCAGGCCGGCCACCAACTGCCCTCGATCTGTTTCGCAGCGTCCAGCCAGGCCGGCGCATCGGGCTGAAGCGCCCCGGTCCAGTGGTGGCGCTTGCGCTTGGCCGGCGGGTTGATCACCCCGGCGATATGACCGCTGGCGCCGAGCACGAAACGGCCGTCGCCGCCCAGCAGCTGCGTGCTGGCATAGGCGGTCTGCCAAGGCACGATGTGGTCCTCGCGCGAGGCGTAGATGAAAGCGGGCGCCTTGATCTTCGACAGATCGACCGGAACGCCGCATTGCAGCGTGCCGCCCGGTTCGCGCAGGCGGTTCTCGAGATAGGTTTGGCGCAGATACCAGCAGTACATCGGGCCCGGCAGGTTGGTGTCGTCGCTGTTCCAGAACAGCAGGTCGAAGGCCGGCGGCGCCTTGCCCTTCAGGTAACCGTTGACCACATAGGGCCAGATCAGGTCGTTGGCGCGCAAGGCCGCGAAGGCCTGCGCGAGCTCACGCCCGCGCACCAGGCCGCCGGCGCCGATGCTGGTTTCGCGTTGGGCGACCATCGCCTCGTCGACCATCAGGCCCAGCTCGCCGGTGTCGGAGAAGTCCAGCATCGTCGTCAGCAAGGTCACGCTGGCGGCCAGCTGCTCGCCGCGAGCGGCAGGCACGGCCAGCGCGCTGGCGAGCAAGGTGCCGCCGATGCAGAAACCCAACGTGTTCAGGCGGTCGGTGCGGCTGATGCGGCGGGCCACGTCCAGCGCCCGCAGCACGCCCTCCTCGATGTAGTCGTCCCAGCCCAGCCGGCCCTGTTCGGCCGAGACATTGCGCCAGGACACCAGGAACACCGTGTGGCCCTGGGCGACGGCGTAGGCCACCAGCGAGCTGTCGGGCTGCAGGTCGAGGATGTAGAACTTGTTGATGCATGGCGGCACGATCAGCAGTGGCCGCTGGTGCACCTTGGCGGTGCTCGGGGCGTACTGAATCAGCTGCATCAGCTCGTTTTCGAACACCACGCTGCCGGGGGTCGTGGCCAGGTTGCGGCCAACCTCGAAGGCACTTACATCCGACATCGCGATGCGGCCCTGGCCCAGGTCGGCCTGGAACAGCCGCGCACCTTCGACCAGGCTGGCGCCGCCGCTGTCCAGCGCCATCTGCATCGCCTCGGGGTTGGTGGCCAGGCAGTTGGCCGGGCTCATCGCATCCACCACCTGCCGCAGCGCAAAGCCCCATTGCGCCTTGCTGCGCGCGTCCAGCGGCGCTGCGGCCAGGGCCTGGCTCAACATCGTGCTGAGCTGCAGGTACCCTTTCGCCAGCGGCGCGAAGCGCGGGTCCTGCTGCCACGCGTCGGCGGCGAAGCGGCGGTCGGTGGGCGCGCCGGCGCCCGGGTCCAAGGCGCCGGTCCAGAACGCGGTGATCTGCGCCAGGCCCTGCTGCCAGGCCTGCAGCGCCGGTTCAGCGGCGGGCCACGCCGCACCGGGCGCCTGCATCAGGTCGTCCAGCCACGCAGTGGGGTCGATGGGAGGTGTGGTCATGACAGTCACCCGTTCAATGCAGCTTGACGTGGGGCTCGGTGCGCCGGGTGATCAAGCGCGCCAGCGTGTCCAGCGCCATCTTCGGAAAACCGTGCAGCGCCAGCTCGTGCATCTTGTAGAGCGACACATACATCAGCCGCGCGAAGGCGCCTTCGACCATCAAGCTGCCGCCGATCAGCCCGCCCATCATGTTGCCGACGGTGCTGAACTCGCCCAGCGATACCAGCGAGCCGAAGTCGCGGTAGCGGTAGTCCTTCAGCGCCCGCCCGCGCAGGCGGCGCTTGATCTGCGCGGCCACATGCGAGGCCTGCTGATGCGCCGCCTGGGCCCTCGGCGGCACGAAGCCACCCTTGCCGCCATTGGCCTCGGGCCAGGCGCAGGCTGCGCAATCGCCAATCACGAAGATGTCGTCGTCGCGCGTGGTCTGCAGGCTGGGCCTGACGACGAGCTGGTTGCTGCGGTTGCTTTCCAGCCCGGCCAGGTCTTTCAAAAAGTCGGCGGCCTTGACCCCGGCAGCCCACACCACCAGCTCGGCCGGCAACCTGCGGCCATCGGCCAGCAGCACCCCATCGGGCAGCACCGCGGCCACCTTGGCGGTGGTGTGCACCAGCACGCCGAGCTTTTGCAGAAGCGCTTCGGTCGCCGCCGACAAACGCGGCGGCAGCGCCGGCAGCACGCGCTCGGCGGCCTCGATCAGGTTGACCTGGATGTCCTTCTCGGCATCGACGCGGTCCAGGCCGTAGGCCACCACCTGGCGCGTGGTGCGGTGCAGCTCGGCCGCCAGCTCGACGCCGGTGGCCCCGGCGCCGATGATGGCCACATGCAGCTGCTCCGGCCGCAGCGGCGTGGGCTGTGCATGGGCGCGGATGCAGGCGTTGACCATGCGGGCATGGAAGCGCTGTGCATCGGCCTTCGATTCCAGCTTCAGCGCGAAATCGCCGACTCCCGGCGTGCCGAAGTCATTGCTCAGGCTGCCGATGGCCAGCACCAGTGTGTCGTAGCCGAACACCCGGTCTGGCGTGACCTCGCGGCCCTCGTCGTCCAGATAGGGCGCGACACGCACCTGGCGCCGCTGCCGGTCCAGCGCAGTCATCTCGCCGATGCGGTAGTGGAAGTGATGCCAATGAGCCTGTGCCAGATAGTCCACCTCATGGGCGCTCAAGTCCATGCTGCCCGAGGCGATCTCGTGCAGTTTGGGCTTCCACACATGGGTGCGGTTCTTGTCGATCAGCGTGATGTCGGCCTGGCCGCGCTTGCCCAGCGTGTCACCCAGGCGCGTGGCCAGCTCCAGGCCTCCGGCACCACCACCGACGATGACGATGCGGTGCGGCGCTATCGTGCTGCGCATACCGTGGCTCCTGTCCGTGAGGGCCGCATCGGTCTCAGCGTGCCGGGCCAGCCGGCATGCGGGTTTCGACGGCATCCAGCACCACCTCGGGCTCGTCGGCTTCCACGTCGGACTCGTTGTCCAGGTGGCGCCGCATGCGTTCGGTGTCGAGGTCGCCGGTCCACTTGGCCACCACCACGGTGGCCACGCCGTTGCCGATCAGGTTGGTCAGCGCCCGTGCTTCCGACATGAAGCGGTCGATGCCCAGAATCAACGCCAGCCCGGCCACCGGCACATGGCCCACCGCCGACAGCGTGGCCGCCAGCACGATGAAGCCGCTGCCTGTCACGCCGGCCGCGCCCTTGGAGGTGAGCAGCAGCACCAGCAGCAGCGTCAGCTGCTGCGTCAGCGTCATCGGCGTGTTGGTGGCCTGGGCGATGAACACTGCGGCCATCGTCAGGTAGATCGAGGTGCCGTCGAGGTTGAAGGAGTAGCCCGTCGGGACGACCAGGCCGACCACCGACTTCTTGGCCCCCAGGTTCTCCAGCTTGGCCATCATCCGCGGCAGCACCGATTCGCTGGACGAGGTGCCCAGCACGATCAGCAGTTCTTCCTTGATGTACTTGATGAACTTCCAGATCGAGAAGCCATGGAAGCGCGCGATGCCGCCCAGCACGATGAAGATGAAGAACAGGCAGGTGGCATAGAACGTCGCCATCAGCTGGCCCAGTTGCAGCAGCGAGGACACGCCGTACTTGCCGATGGTGAAGGCCATGGCGCCGAACGCGCCGATCGGAGCCACCTTCATGATGTAGCCGACGATGACGAAGAGCACGTGCGAGAACTTCTCGATGAAGTCGAACACCAGCGTGCCGCGGCCACCGAACTTGTGCAGCGCAAAGCCGAACATCACCGCGACCAGCAGCACCTGCAGGATCTCGCCCTTGGCGAAGGCGTCGACCACCGTGCTCGGGATCACGTTGAGCAGGAAGTCCGTGGTGCTGGCCATCTTGCCCGGCCCGGTGTAGGCCGCGATGCCCTTGGTGTCCAGCGTGCTGGCATCGATGTTCATGCCGGCGCCGGGTTGCACGATGTTGATGATGACCAGGCCCACCACCAGCGCGATGCTGCTGACGATCTCGAAGTACAGCAAGGCCAGGCCACCGGTCTTGCCGACCTTCTTCATGTCTTCCATGCCGGCGATGCCGACCACCACGGTGCAGAAAATGATGGGGGCGATGATCATCTTGATCAGCTTGATGAAGCCGTCACCGAGCGGTTTCATCGCCGCGCCGGTCTCGGGCCAGAAGTGGCCCAGCAACACGCCGATGACGATGGCCGTGATGACCTGGAAATAGAGCGACTGGTAGAACGGCTTGGATACAGGCTGGTGGTCCACGAAGGTCTCCTTCATTTGTGCTGCCGCTGTCTGGGTTCAGACGCCGGCGGAATGCGCCTGCTCGTCGGCGTGGTAGCTCGATCGCACCAGCGGCCCACAGGCCGCGTGCGCAAATCCCATGGCCCGCGCCTTTGCGGCGATGGCTTCGAAAACCCGGGGCTCGGCATAGCGCTGCACGCTCAGGTTGCCCGGCCGCGGCTGCAGGTATTGCCCGACCGTCAGCATGCTCACGCCGTGCAGACGCAGGTCGTGCATCGCCTCGATCACCTCGCCGTCGGTTTCGCCCAGGCCCAGCATCAGGCCGGACTTGGTCGGAACCTGCGGGCAGCGCTCCTTGAAGGACTGCAGCAACCGCAGCGAATGGCCATAGTCCGCACCCGGCCGCGCCTGGCGGTAGAGGCGCGGCACGGTCTCGAGGTTGTGATTCATGACGTCCGGCGGGTCGGCGGCCAGGATGTCCAGCGCGATCGTCAACCGGCCTCGAAAGTCCGGCGTCAGCACCTCGATGCGCGTGGCGGGCGACCGGGCGCGCACCGCGCGGATGCAGGCGGCGAAATGTGCTGCGCCACCGTCGCGCAGGTCGTCGCGGTCCACGCTGGTGATCACGACGTAGCGCAGGCTCAAGCGCGCCACCGTGTCCGCCAGGTGCCCTGGCTCCAGCGCGTCGGGCGGCTGCGGCCGGCCGTGGGCCACATCGCAGAACGGGCAGCGGCGCGTGCACAGGTCGCCCAGCACCATGAAGGTGGCCGTGCCCTTGCCGAAGCACTCTCCGATGTTGGGGCAGGACGCTTCTTCGCATACGGTGTGCAGGCTGGCCTCGCGCAGCGCCTGCTTGACGGCGAGAAACCGCTCGCCTTGCGGCACGCGAACGCGGATCCATTCGGGCTTGGGCAGCGCGGCGGCAGCCTCGACCTTGATCGGAATGAGGGCGGTCTTGGCCACGCCGCGCTGCGGCGCGGCCACGTGGATGTGGTCCATCGAGGCTTCAGCCGATGGCATGGTGGGTCCCCCGCTGCGAACTCGCATCGACCACCGCCAGCGCGGTCATGTTGACGATGCGCCGCACCGTCGCCGACGGCGTGAGGATGTGCACCGGCCGCGCCGCGCCAAGCAGGATGCCGCCGACGGTGATGCCGTTGCCCGCCGCGATGCGCAGCAGGTTGTAGGAGATGTTCGCGGCATCGACGTTGGGCATCACCAGCACATTGGCTTCGGTGCCCAGGCAAGAGTCGGGAAACTCCTGGTCCAGGATGGTCTTGGACAACGCGGCGTCGCCGCGCATCTCGCCTTCGATCGCGAGCGTCGGGTCGAAAGCCCTGACGAGGGCCAATGCCTGCCGCATCTTCACGGCGGCGGGTGCGTCCGAGCCGCCGAAACTGGAGTGCGAGAGCAGCGCCACGCTGGGCGTCACGCCGAAGCGGCGCACCTCCTCGGCCGCGAGCAACGCGATCTCGGCAACCTGCTCCGCCGTCGGGTCGCGGTTGACGTGGGTGTCGCAGATGAACAGCTGGCGGCCGGGCAGCATGAGCATCTGCATCGCCGCCAGCGTCTGTGTGCCCGGGCGCAGGCCGATCACGTCGCGCACATGGCGCAGGTGCTCGCCATAGCTGCCGAAGGTGCCACACAGCATCGCGTCGGCGCGGCCCTGGCGCACCAGCATCGAGGCCAGCAGGGTGCAGCGGCTGCGCATCTCGACGCGCGCCATGGCGCGCGACACGCCTTCGCGGCGCTTGAGCTGGAAGTAGTCGTCGGCGGCGTCGCCGTACACGGCCGGGTCTTGAAGATCGATGAGCTCGCAGTCCGTGCCCGGGGTCAGCCGCAGGCCGTATTCGGCAATGCCACGGGCGATCACTTCCGGACGGCCCAACAGCAGCGGCCGCGCCACGCCCTCGTCAACCACCACCTGGGCGGCGCGCAGCACCCGTTCGTCCTCGCCTTCGGCGAAGACCACGCGCTTGGGCGCCCGCTTGGCCGCGGCGAACAGCGGCTGCATGCTGCTGCTGGATTTGTAGACGAACTGCGACAGACGCTGGCGATAGGCCGGCATGTCGGTGATGGGCCTCGTGGCGACGCCGCTGTCCATCGCCGCCTGCGCCACCGCCGGCGCCACCACCTCGATGAGGCGGGGATCGAAGGGCTTGGGGATCAGGTAGTCGCGGCCGAAGCGCAGGCCGCTGGCGCCGTAGGCCTGCGCCACCACTTCCGGAATCTCGGCATGGGCCAGCTCGGCGATGGCGCGCACGGCCGCCAGCTTCATCGCCTCGTTGATCGTGGTGGCGCCGGTGTCCAGCGCGCCGCGGAAGATGAAGGGGAAGCACAGCACGTTGTTGACCTGGTTCGGATAGTCCGAGCGGCCAGTGCCGATCACCGCATCGGGCCTTGCCGCCAGCGCGTCCTCCGGCAGGATCTCCGGCGTCGGATTGGCCATCGCCAGGATGATGGGGTTCGGGGCCATCGCCTTGACCATCTCGGGCTTGAGCACGCCGCCGGCCGACAGGCCCAGGAAGATGTCGGCGCCCGGGATCACATCGGCCAGTGTGCGGGCGCTGGTGTCGCGGGCATAGCGCGCCTTGTTCGGGTCCATGCCCTCGCTGCGGCCCAGATAGACCACCCCCTTGGCATCGCTGACCAGGATGTTCTCGAGTTTCAGGCCCAGGCTCACCGCCAGGTCCAGGCAGGCCAGCGCGGCGGCACCGGCGCCGGAGGCCACCAGCTTGACCTCGGCGATGTTCTTGCCCACGTGCGTCAGCGCATTGAGGAGGGCCGCCACGGCGACGATGGCCGTGCCATGCTGGTCGTCATGGAAGACCGGGATCTTCATGCGCTCGCGCAGCTTGGTCTCGATGTAGAAGCACTCGGGCGCCTTGATGTCCTCGAGATTGATGCCGCCGAAGGTGGGCTCCATGCGGGCAATGGTCTCGATCAGCGCGTCGGGGTCGTTCTCGGCCAGCTCGATGTCGAACACGTCGATGCCGGCGAACTTCTTGAACAGGCAGCCTTTGCCCTCCATGACCGGTTTGCTCGCCAGCGGTCCGATATTGCCCAGGCCCAGCACGGCCGTGCCGTTGGTGATCACGGCCACGAGGTTGCTGCGCGCCGTCAGGTTGCCGGCCTCGCGCGGATCGTCGGCGATGGCCAGGCAGGCGTCGGCCACGCCCGGCGAATAGGCCAGCGCCAAGTCGCGCGCCGTGGCCATGGCCTTGGTCGGCGTGACCGAGATCTTGCCTGGGGTCGGATAGCGGTGGTAGTCGAGTGCGGCTTCGCGCAGGGTGTCGTCGCTCATGTCGGGTCTCCTTGTCCTGTCGTATCGGTATTCAGCCGGTGCTGGCCGCCACGGGCAGCCCGGGCGGCCCGTGTTCTTGCAGGGCCTGCTTCACCAGCGCCAGGAAGGCCGCCGGCTGGTCGGCGTGCACCCAGTGGCCTGCATCGGCCACCACCTCGACCCGCGCCAGCGGGAACATCGGCGCGAAGTCCGAGCCATCCCGTTGCGCCACGTAGCCCGAGCGCCCACCGGCGATCACCGTCACTGGCCGATCGAAACGGGCGCCCAGCAGCTCGCTCGGGAGGCCGCACAGCTGCGGCATCGCGGCGCAGATGCCCGCCAGGTTGATGCGCCAGTCGAAGCGATCGTTGTGCAGCACCAGGTTCTGCATCAGGAAGGGCACCACGCCGGGGTCCGGCACGGCCTGCTGCAGGCGCCGCTGGATCTCGGCGCGGCTGGCCGCGGCCGTCACGTCGGCACCGCTCATGGCCTGGGCGAAAGGTGTCAGCGTGTCGGCATAGGACACCGGCGCGATATCGACAACGATCAGGCCGCCAACGCGCTGCGGCTGGCGCAGAGCCATCGCCATCGCCGTCTTGCCGCCCATGCTGTGGCCGATCACCGCCGGCGCGGCCAGTCCCAGCCGGTCCATCAGCTGCAGCACGTCGTCTGCCATCTCCACATAGCTCATCGTGTCGGACCAGGGCGAGGCGCCGTGGTTGCGCAGGTCCACGCTGTGCACCGTGTGGGTGGCGGCCAGGTGGCGGGCGATGCTGCGCCAGTTGCCGCTGGAGCCGAAGAGCCCGTGCAGCATCAGCAGCGGGGGGCCGCTACCGACAGTCTCGAAAGCCAGGTTGAGTGCCACGGTGCCACGCCTTATTTCTTCTTCTGCGGCGGCAGATCGGTGCAATGGCCTTCGAAGACCTCGGCGGCCATGCCGATCGATTCACCCAAGGTCGGGTGCGGGTGGATGGTCTTGCCGATGTCGGCAGGCTCGCAGCCCATCTCGATGGCCAGGCAGACCTCGCTGATCAGGTCGCCGGCATGCGTGCCGACGATGCCGCCGCCGATGATGCGGTGGGTGGCCTCGTCGAACAGCAGCTTGGTGAAACCTTCGTCGCGGCCGTTGGCGATGGCCCGGCCCGATGCCGCCCAGGGGAACACCGCCTTGCCGATCTTGATGCCCTCGGCCTTGCACTGCTCCTCGGTCTTGCCGGCCCAGGCGACCTCGGGGTCGGTGTAGGCGACCGATGGGATCTGCCGTGCGTCGAAGTACGCCGCCTCCCCGTTCGCGGCTTCGGCCGCGACGTGCGCTTCATGCACCGCCTTGTGCGCCAGCATCGGCTGGCCGACGATGTCGCCAATCGCGAAGATGTGCGGCACGTTGGTGCGCATCTGCTTGTCGACGGGGATGAAACCCCGGTCGGTGACCGCGACGCCGGCCTTGCCGGCGGCGATCTTGTTGCCGTTCGGGCTGCGGCCCACCGCCACCAGCACCAGGTCGTAGCGTTGCGCTTCCTTGGGTGCCTTCTCGCCCTCGAAGCTGACCGCGATGCCGGCCGCTTCGGCCTTGGCACCGACCGTCTTGGTCTTCAGCATGATGTTGTCGAAGCGCGGGGTGTTGAGCTTCTCCCAGACCTTGACCAGGTCGCGGTCCGCGCCCTGCATCAGCCCGTCGAGCATCTCGACGACGTCGATGCGTGTGCCCAAGGTCGAATACACGGTGGCCATCTCCAGGCCGATGATGCCGCCGCCGACCACCAGCATGCGTTTCGGGATCGACTTCAGCAGCAGCGCACCCGTCGAATCGACCACCCGTTCGTCGTCGGGCATGAAGGGCAGCTTCACCGCCTGCGAGCCGGCCGCGATGATGGCCTTGGCGAACTTCACGATCTTCTTGCTGCCATCGGCCGCGACCACCTCGAGGTGGTGCGGATCGACGAAGCTGCCGACGCCGGTGAGCACCTGCACCTTGCGCGCCTTGGCCATGCCGGCCAGTCCGCCGGTGAGCTTCTGGATGACGCCGTCCTTGAAGCCGCGCAGCGCGTCGATGTCGACCTCGGGCGCGCTGTACTTGATGCCGTGCCGGCCCAGCGACTTGACCTCGTCCATCACGCTGGCGGTGTGCAGCAGCGCCTTCGACGGGATGCAGCCGACGTTGAGGCACACGCCGCCGAGCGTGGCGTAACGTTCGACCAGCACGGTTTTCATGCCGATGTCGGCGCTGCGGAAGGCGGCCGAGTATCCGCCGGGGCCGGCGCCGAGCACGAGAACTTCGCACTCGACATCGGCCTTGCCGGCAAAGCTGCCGGCGGCCGGGGCGACCACCGGCGCGGCCGCGGCTGCCGGCGGCGGTGCCGGCACAGGTGCCGCTGCAGCGGCACCCGCCGGTTCGATCACGAGGATCACCGAGCCTTCACTGACCTTGTCGCCCAGCTTGACCTTGAGCTCCTTCACGGTGCCGGCATGGGTCGACGGGATCTCCATCGACGCCTTGTCGGACTCGACCATGATCAGCCCGGTCTCGACGGCGATCACCTCGCCCGGCTTGACCATCAGCTCGATGATCGCGACATCCTTGAAGTCACCGATGGCCGGGACTTTGACTTCCACGAGTTGCGTCATGGGAGGATTCCTTCGGTCAGAACAGAACACGCCGCAGATCGGCGAGCACGTTGGCGAAATGGACGTTGAAGCGCGCGGCGGCGGCGCCGTCGATCACCCGGTGATCCCAAGACAGCGACAGGGGCAGGATCAGCCGCGACTGGTACTGCTTGCCGTCGCTGGACACCTGCTTCCAGTAGCTCTTGCACACACCCATGATGGACACCTCGGGTGCATTGATGATCGGCGTGAAGTAGATGCCGCCGATGCCGCCCAGCGACGAGATCGTGAACGTGCCGCCTTGCATCTGGTCGGGCTTCAGCTTGCCGTCGCGCGCCAGCTTGGCCAGCTCGCCCATCTCCCTGGCGATGTCGGGTACCGTTTTCCTGTCGACATCGCGTATCACCGGCACCATCAGGCCGTTGGGCGTGTCGGCGGCAAAACCGATGTGCCAGTAGTTCTTCAGCACCAGCGCCCCATCGTCGAGGCTGGCGTTGAACTCGGGGAACTTCTTCAACGCCGCCACCGCCGCCTTCATCATGAAGGGCAGCATGCTGAGCTTGACGCCAGACTTCTCCAGCTCCTTGTTCATCTGCACGCGAAAGGCTTCGAGGTCGGTGATGTCGGCCTCGTCATGTGTCGTGACATGCGGAATGACGACCCAGTTGCGGTGCAGGTTGGCGGCCGAGATCTTCTTGATGCGCGACAGCTCCTTGCGCTCGACCGGGCCGAACTTGGCGAAGTCCACCTTGGGCCAAGGCAGCAGGTCGAGGCCGCCGCCACCGGCAGAGGCCGATGCAGGGGCCGGTGCCGGTTTGGCTGACGAAGCGCCGCCCTTGGCGAACGCCAGCACGTCGTCGCGCACGATGCGGCCGTGGTCGCCGGTGCCCTTGACCGCGCCCAGGTCGACGCCCATTTCACGCGCCAGCTTGCGCGCCGCCGGGCCGGCGTAAGCCAACGCGAAAGCGGTTTCGTCGACGACTGCGCCAGTGGCCGCGGCGGCCACAGGCGCTGGCGCTGGCGCTGGCGCCGCAGCGGGCGCCGTCGGGGCGGCCCCCACCCCTTCGCCGGTGGCCAGCGTCATGATCATCGATCCTTCGCTGACCTTGTCGCCCACCTGCACCCTGATCGCCTGCGCCACGCCGGACAGCGGCGCGGGCACGTCCATCGTCGCCTTGTCCGACTCCAGCGAGACCAGCGGGTCCTCGGCCTTCACCGTGTCGCCGACCTTGACGAACACCTCGATCACCGGCACGTCCTTGAAGTCGCCGATATCGGGCACCCTGACCTCGGCCAAGCCGGCCGGCGCGCTCACCGCCGAGGGCGGCGCGCTGACACTGGGCTTGGCGGCCTCGGCGTGCGCGGCGGTCGCGGCCTCGCCTTCGAAGACCATGATCACGCTGCCCTGGCTGACCTTGTCGCCAAGCTTCACCAGGACGGACTGCACCTTGCCGCCGCGCGGCGCCGGCACCTCCATCGTCGCCTTGTCGGATTCCAGCGAGACCAGCGGATCTTCGGCCTTCACCGTGTCGCCGGCCTTCACGAAGATCTCGATCACCGGCACGTCGCTGAAGTCGCCGATGTCAGGCACTTGGATATCGATTGTCGTTGCGCTCATGTCCTGCCTCACACCGTCCAGGGGGCCGCACGCTCGGCATCGAGCCCGTATTTCGCGATGGCCTCGGCCACGACGGCCGGCTTGATCGCGCCGTCGTCGGCCAACGCCTTCAGCGCGGCCACCACCACGTGCCAGCGGTCCACCTCGAAGAAGCGGCGCAGCTTGCGCCGATAGTCGCTGCGGCCGAAACCGTCGGTGCCCAGCACCGTGTAGCGCCGGCCCGCGGCCTGCACGTACTCGCGCACCTGGTCGGCGTAGTTGCGCATGTAGTCGGTGGCGGCAATCACCGGGCCGTCGTGCCCGGCGAGGCACGACTCGACATGGCTCTTGCGCGCGGGCTCGGTTGGATGCAGGCGGTTCCAGCGCTCCACCGCCATGCCGTCGCGGCGCAGTTCGTTGTAGCTGGTGGCGCTCCAGACGTCGGCGGTGACGCCGAAGTCGGCCTTCAGCAACTCGGCCGCGAACATCACCTCGCGCAGGATCGTGCCGCTGCCCATCAGCTGCACGCGCAAGCCCTTCTTCGCGGTCTTGCCGCCGTCGCTGAGCTGGTACAGGCCCTTGAGGATGCCCGCCTCGCTGCCCTCGGGCATGCCGGGGTGCGGGTAGTTTTCGTTCATCAGCGTGACGTAGTAGTACACGTCTTCCTGCTCGGCATACATGCGCCGCATGCCGTCGCGGATGATGGTCACCACCTCGTAGGCGAAGGTCGGGTCGTAGCTGATGCAGTTCGGTATCGTGCCGGCCAGGATGTGGCTGTGGCCGTCCTCATGCTGCAGGCCCTCGCCGTTCAGCGTGGTGCGGCCCGCGGTGCCGCCGAGCAGGAAGCCGCGGGCGCGGATGTCGCCGGCCAGCCAGGCGAGGTCGCCCACGCGCTGCAGGCCGAACATCGAGTAGTAGATGTAGAACGGAATCATCGGCACGTTGTTCGTGCTGTACGAGGTGGCGGCGACGATCCAGCTCGACATCGCCCCGCCTTCGTTGATGCCCTCCTGCAGCACCTGCCCGTCCTTGGACTCGCGGTAGTACATGAGCTGGTCGGCATCCTGCGGCTTGTAGAGCTGGCCGAGGGACGACCAGATGCCCAGCTGCCGGAACATGCCTTCCATGCCGAAGGTGCGCGACTCGTCGGGCACGATGGGCACCACGTGCTTGCCGATCTGCTTGTCGCGCACCAATGTGCCCAGCATCTGCACGAAAGCCATCGTGGTGGAGATTTCGCGCTCGCCGGTGTCCTTGAGCAGGCGCTCGAAGGTGCTCAGTGGCGGGATTTCCAGCGCCGTCGATTGGCGCCGGCGCTGCGGCAGATAGCCCCCCAGGGCTGCGCGCCGTGCACGCAGGTATTTCATCTCGGGGCTGTCTTCGGCCAGCTTGATGAAAGGGATGTTGGGCAGCTCTTCATCCGACACCGGGATCTGGAAGCGGTCACGAAAACCGCGCAACGCATCCTGGGTCATCTTCTTGGCCTGGTGGGCAATCATCTGCCCCTCACCCGACTCGCCCATGCCGTAGCCCTTGACCGTCTTGGGCAAGATCAATGTCGGCTGGCCGGTGTGCTTGACGGCGGCGGCGTAGGCGGCAAACACCTTCACCGGGTCGTGCCCGCCGCGCGTCAGCCCCCAGATCTCGTCGTCGCTCATGTCGGCGACCAGGGCCCGCGTCTCCTCGTACTTGCCGAAGAAATGTTCGCGCACGTAGGCGCCGCTCTTGCTCTTGAAGTCCTGGTATTCGCCGTCGACGCACTCTTCCATCCGCGCCAGCAACCGGCCGCTCTTGTCCTTGGCCAGCAGGGCGTCCCAGCCGCTGCCCCACAGCACCTTGATGACGTTCCAGCCGGCGCCGCGGAACACGCTTTCCAGTTCCTGGACGATCTTGCCGTTGCCGCGCACGGGGCCGTCCAGGCGCTGCAGATTGCAGTTGATGACGAAGACCAGGTTGTCCAGGTTCTCGCGGCCGGCCAGCGAGATCGCGCCCAGCGATTCGGGCTCGTCCATCTCGCCGTCGCCCATGAAGGCCCAGACCTTGCGCAGCGCCGTATCGGCCAGGCCCCGGCCATGCAGGTACTTGAGGAAACGCGCCTGGTAGATCGCCATCAGCGGGCCCAGGCCCATCGAGACCGTGGGGAACTGCCAGAAGTCGGGCATCAGCCAGGGGTGCGGGTAGGACGGGATGCCCTGGCCGTCGGTTTCCTGCCGGTAGTTGAGCAGCTGCGCTTCGCTGAGCCGCCCTTCGAGGAAGGCGCGGGCATAGATGCCCGGCGAGCTGTGGCCCTGGATGAACAGCAGGTCGCCGCCATGCGTGTCGGTGGGGGCGTGCCAGAAGTGGCCGAAGCCGATGTCGTAGAGCGTGGCCGCCGACTGGAAGCTGGCGATGTGGCCGCCCAGCTCCGACGAATCCTTGTTGGCCCGCAGGATGATCGCCATGGCGTTCCAGCGAATGATGGAGCGCAGCCGGTGCTCCATGGCGCGGTCACCGCTGCTCTTCTCCTCGCGCTCCGGCGGGATCGTGTTGCAGTAGGCGGTGGTCAGTGAGCGCGGCACGTACACGCCGTCGCGCCGCCCCTGATCGACAAGCTGATTGATGAGGTAGTTGCTGCGTTCGCCGCCACGGTGCTGCTGCACCGCGCTCAACGCGTCCATCCATTCGGCCGTTTCGGTCGGGTCGAGGTCGCCCATGCCTGGTCTCCTGTTCTGCGGTCTTGTCGCGCATCTGGCGATGCGGCCTGCCTGGATGTTTGCAACCCCCATGCCACGTGACATTGGCGACAGACTTCGCGCCAAGCCATTGATTTCAAAGGCATTGCAAAGGCGTGGCAGAGAGGCGCGTCCGCCGATCCGGATTTCGAGGCCGTGTCTCGTCCGGCGGGCCGGGCCGGCGCCTACAAGCAAACCCTGAGTCGGCGTCGCGGCGCTGGACGGCGACAGTGAGGAGGGGCTCGGCGGGGACGCGCCGCGTGCTCAGGCAGGCGCCTGGCAGCCTGCGGGACCGCTGTGCCGTGGGCTCAAGCGGGATCGCCGTGGATCACACAGGCAAAGCGTTCACGGCGTGCCGTCGGCGGTGAGGTCGAACAGGTGCACGCCCGTCCTGCTGCGTTCGTGGTGAACCCAGCGTGGGTCGCGCAGGGTGCGCGCCATGTCGGCCTGACCGGCGTCCCAGTGCTCCTGCATCGACAGGCGTGAAAACTCATAGTCCTTGGCGTGGCCTTCGCCGTGCCTGCTGCGATAGATCAGGTGCACGACATCGACGGCGCTCTCGCAGCGCAGGCGGGCGAGCGCGAGCACGTCCGGGTCGGTGCGCAGCGCGGACGGCAGCTTGGCGATCAGGCGTCGCGCGGCCTGGGCCACCATCCGCCGGTCGATCTCGTTGTTGGTGTTCAGCCGCGTGCGGCTGGAAAACCGGATGTCCTTCTCACGCGCCGCCACCTCGGCCAGCGTGGTGGGCAACGCACCGCGGGCGGAGAACAGGTCCACCTGGAAGATCACCCGGCGTCCGTCGCCCGGTTGGTCGAGCACGTACTGCAGCGGCGTGTTCGACACCAGCCCCCCGTCCCAGTAGTGTTCGCCATCGATCTCCACCGGCGCAAAGCCGGGCGGCAAGGCACCGCTGGCCATGATGTGCCGCGCGTCGAGGCGTTGGCGGGCTGAATCGAAGTACTCGAAATTGCCCGTGCGCACGTTGACCGCGCCAACCGACAAGCGCATCGGGCCCGCGTTGATCAGGTCGAAGTCCACCAATCGCTCCAGCGTCTGCTGGAGCTCCGAAGTGTCGTAGAAGCTGATCGCCGCCGGCGTGCCGAAGGGCTGGAAGGGTGCCGGCGGGAAACGCGGGGCGAAGAAGCCCGGCACGCCGAACATCATCACCTGGGCCGCGCTGACGCCGTTCAGCGTCTCGCGCAGGTTCGCCCCCGCCGCAAAGGCCGCCGGAAGGCCCGACGAACTCACCAGTTGCCAGAACTCCCGCAGGCGCGCAACGCGTGCATGCGGTGGGTTGCCGCAGATCAGCGCCGCATTGATGGCCCCGATGGAGATCCCGGCCAGCCAGGTGGGAGGGCTCCATTCCCTGGACAACGCCTCGAACACGCCCCCTTGGTAGGCACCGAGCGCACCACCGCCCTGCAGCACGAGGATGCACTCTTCGTGGGGGTGTGGCGGTACTTCGGCCGTTCGGGCCGACAGGAGGGCAGCGGCGTCGGTGGCGGTCAGCGCGTTCATGTGTCCGCGCTCACCAACCATCGCCATCGCCAGTCGATCCCGCGGCATCGTTCCCGCCGCCCCAGCCATCGCCCGTCCCGAGGTCGATGGGCCGCTCCGACAACGCGCGCCCGGCAGTGTTGTCGAACGCGTCATCGTCGAACCGGCCCGGCGTGAGCCCGGCCAGGCCCAGCAGTCCCGTGCCACCCGGACCCGCTTCGCGATGGCCTTCCAACATCTTCTCGGCGAACATGCCGGCCGCAACACCCCCGGCGACCGCGAGGCCCGTCCCTAGCAGGCCGCTGCCCGCGCTGGCGGCAGGTGCTGCAGGGGCGTACCCTTGTGAATACCCCGGCGCGTAACCACTGAAGCCGGCCCCGCCCGAAGGCCCCGGCACGACGGCCGGCTGACCACCCGGCATCACGGCCTGCCGGCCCGCGCCGAACGCCCGCCACGCGACCAGCACCAGCCCCGCGACACCCACGCCCCAGACCCAACCCGGGATGCCACCCAACGGAGACGCCGGGGGTGGTGCACGGAGCACGGGCGAGGCGACCTGCGCCACCGGCAGCGTCCGCCCCGCAGCGGCGCCTTGCGTGCGATCCAGCAACTGCACGAACGCGTTGTACTTCCCGGGCTGCGTGAAGCTCAGGCTCGGATCGATCCGCTTGGCCTGGGCCGCCTCTTCGGCGGCGAGCGCGAAGTGCTGGTCATGCGCGAGGATCTCCGCGTAGACGTAGCGCGCCCTGGCACTGTCGGGTTTGCCGGCAACGACCTCGCGCATCATGTCTTCCGCGTGTGCGTAGTGGCCCTTGCCGATCTCGTCCTGCACGGCACCGAGGCTCGGCAACGCGAAGGACGGAAACGTGAGGATGGCGAAAGACGCCGCGACCAGAAAGCGTTTCATGAGGAATCTCCGAAGACGTTCACCCGTTTCAACCCAAGCGCAACGGCACGTACAACTTCGTGCCACCGCGCTGCACAAGAAGGGCCACCGCATTGGCGGACCGGCCCGCGGCGGCGCCGGCCTGCTCCACGGTGGACACGGGCTGGCCATCGATGGCCAGCAACAGATCACCCCGTTGCACACCCGCACGTTCAGCGGGGCCACTGACCCCCTCGATCACCAGGCCGCCGGCCGCCCCGGCGGCACGCGGCTCCCCCGGCTGGAGCGCCCGCAGCGCCAGGCCCAACCGCCCGTGCGGCCCCTTGGCGGCGGCACTGTCGCTGTCCGCCTGGCCGGCGTCGCGCGCTTCGGCATCGTCGAGGCGTGCCTGCACGGTGCGGCGCGCCCCGCGGTGCCACAGGTCGATGGCCACCTGATCGCCCGGCTGGGCCAGGCCCACGATGGCCGGCAGGTCTCCGGACAGGTCGACGACGCGGCCGTTGATGGCCAGCACCACGTCGCCACTTTCGATGCCGGCCCGATCGGCGGCGCTGCCCTTGACGACCTCGGAGATCAGTGCCCCGGCGGGCTTGTCGAGCTTGAACGCTTCGGCCAGCGTCTGGTTCACGTCCTGGATGCCGACACCGAGCTTGGCGTGGCGCACCTTGCCGGTGCTGAGGATCTGTTGTTCGATGCGCTGCGCCACGTCGATCGGAATCGCGAACGACAGGCCCTGGTATCCGCCGGTGCCGGAGTAGATCTGCGAATTGATGCCGATCACCTCCCCCCGCATGTTGATCAGCGGCCCGCCCGAGTTGCCCGGGTTGATGGCCACGTCGGTCTGGAGGAACGGCACGAACCCGTCGCCCGGCAGCGAGCGCCGGGTGGCGCTGATCACGCCGGCCGTCACGGTGTTCTCGAAGCCGAACGGCGAGCCGATGGCCATCACCCAATCCCCCACCCGCGGTGGAGAGGCGGGCGTGGACTCGGGCGCCAGCACCGGCAAGCCGGTGGCGGAGATCTTGAGCACCGCGACGTCCGTCAGCTTGTCCGAGCCGAGCACCTTGGCGCGAAACTCCCGCCGGTCGGTGAGTTTGACCACCACCTCGTCGGCATCGCTGACCACGTGGGCGTTGGTCAGGATCAACCCGTCTGACCGCACGATGAACCCCGAGCCTTCGCCGCGCACCGGCATCTTCAGCTGCGGCGGCAGGCCGCCGAAGCGCTGCTGGAAGCCGCGCAGGAAATCGCGCATGGCCTCGGCGTCCGGGGCGTCTTCCGCGTCGTCGCTCGAGTCGTCGCCCGTCGTCGACACCTTCCGTGTGCCGCTGACGCTGATGTTCACCACGGCCGGGCCGAAGCGCGCGGCAATGCCGGCCATGTCGGGCAATCCGATTGCGACCGGTGCTGCGGCTGGCACCTCCGGGAGCGACTGCGCATGGCCACGTTCAATGTAGCCTGCGGCCGCCAGCGCCAGGGCCGTGGCCGCGGCCACGGCGATGACTGAACGGTGCCGCTGGGGGTTCTCGGGATTCATGATGGGGCTCCGTGTCTGGCGTGGATCGGGTGGAACAGGCGAGGGATTCCGCCGAGTTCATGCTGCGGGTGGCGAGCCTCGCCTGTGTTGCAGGCGAGGCGGGCCGCGTGACAGGTGACATCGTCGACGCCGCCGCGGCGGGGGTCTCCGTGCCCGGCATGTGCCAGGGATTCAGGCTGCATCCCTGGGCCAGTGGAGGTACAGGCTGGCTGGCTGGCCCGGCTTCACGTCGACGCTGCCGCCCCGCCGGACGCCCCCGAACTCGGCCATGACGCGGTAGCGCCCGGCCGGCAGGTTCACGTCGGTCAGGGGGCCGGCATCCTTGAGGCCGAAGACCTCCCTGCCCCGGGCGTCGGTGATGCGCAGCTTCACGTCGGCAGCGTAGGCGTTGTGCTTGCCCTCGGAGAACGCGAGGTGCAGGTCGTAGGGCTCCATGTGGTGCCGCAGGTCGGACACCTGCGACTGGCTGGCCCCGCCGTTCTGGTAGGCATGGTGAGCGACGCTGCCACGCACCACATCGGCCGACGCGGACAAGTCACGGGCCGATGCCACGGTGAAGGCGCCGCCCAGCATGGCGGCCAAGGAGGCGGTGAAGGCGATTCGAGGAGTGTTCATGGTGTGCTCTCATTCGACGCGCGGAGGATTCCGCCAGGACATCGTGCGGGACGCAGGCGCTGCACTTGTTGCAGCCCGGCGCCCGCCGTGAGACAGCTGACATCGGGCCGTTCACCGGAGGTCCGTCATCCCGCCCACCTGCAGGTCGACGGTGGAACCGTGCTCCAGCGTCACGGTGTAGCGCCGCTGCTGGTGGCCGTGCCGGACGTTGACGTGGTAAGTGCCCGCCGGCAGCGCCACGCCGATCGACCCGCGCACTTCGTCGGAGGTGAAGAAGCGGCGGCCCTGCAGGTCGTCGATGCGCACGCCCAGGCATGCCGGCGGGCGGCGGCGCATGGCGGCCATGGCACTCGCGCGCAAGCGATGCAGCAGCAAGGACAGCGCGCCGCCGCCTCCACTGGCATCCGTGGCATGAATCTGCAGCCGTGCCAGCCTCGGCGCCGAGGCGCGGATCGGGCCCGCGGCCGCGGGCGCGGCACCGGCGGCACATGCGCTCGAGGATTCGGATCTCGGCATGGTGTGCGCCGCCTCAATGGTGTGGCTCAGCTCGCCGGCCCGGTCCGGCGCGAGCGCGCCCGCCGCACCAGCACCGTCACCAGCAAGGCTGCCGCGGCGGAGCCCGACAGGACGGGCGACGCCATGAGCCACTGCGCCAGGCCATCGACCGCTTCCACGCTGACCTGCTGGGCGTGGTCGACCAGTGCGATCACATGGTCGGCACGCACGCTCTGCATGTCCTCGGGCCGGACGTGGAAATCCCGCCCGCCACTGCGAAAGCGGGCCGCGGCAAAGATGCCGTCGGCGATGGCGACGAGCGACAGCACGCCCAACGGGCGCAACAACTGCTCGAGCAGGTGGCAGCGTTCCTCCGCGGGGGCGGCCTCGTAGACCTCGGCAACCAGCGCCGGGATGGTGATGTCGAACGCCTGGCCGACAAGTCCGGCCGAAGCCGCGGGGGACGATGTTTCCAGTGCGCTCATGGCAACTCCGTTCTCAGAGAACCCGTTTCCGGCCCGCCGGGCACGCGGGATGGAACTGATGCTCCGTGACGCCATGGCGGGTCCGTGTGTCGGAAGCGGCCGGCTGTGTTGCGTTTGCAATCCGGCAGGCCACGGGCCGCGGCAAGCGGCACTCACGCGCGACGGCGCATCGGAACCGCCGGTGAGGCCAGCACCGCCCCGCCCTCCACGCGCAACACACGGTCGTGGAACGCCGCGAGTTCGTCGCGATGGCCCACGTGCAGGACGGCCGCGTCAGGCAACAGCACGCGCAACCGGCCCAGCAACAGCGACTGCATGGCGGCGTCCAGCGCTGACGTGGCCTCGTCCAGCAACACCCAGTTCGGCTTGTGCAGGAACAACCGCGCAAACTGCAGCCGCTGCTGTTCTCCAGGTGACAGCCGACGGGACCAGGCTTCGGTATGCGGCAGGCGCTCCACCAGCGCGTCCAGCTCTGCGAACTCGAGCGCCTGGCGCATCGCAGCCGTGCCGAACTGGCCGGCATCCAGCGGATATGCCAGCACCTCCGCCAGGCTGGCCCACGGCAGGTAGGGACGCTGCGAGATGACCATCGGCGCCTCGGGCACCCGCACGCGGCCCTCCTGCGCCGGCCAAAGTCCCGCCATCGTGCGCAGCAGCGAACTCTTGCCGCTGCCCGACGGGCCCGTGATCAACACCCATTCGGCGGCTGACACCGAAAGCGCCGCCAGGCTCAGCAGCGCCCGGGCGCCCGGCGGCGCCACGACAAGTTGGTTCGCCGTGAGTGCCGGCACCCTGTCGCGCACCACCGCCGCTTCTACCGCCGCTCCTACCACCACTTCTACCGCCACCGATGGATCGTCCGGCGCCGTGTCCGTGGCCAAAGCCTGTTGAAACGCGGCCAGCCGCAACACCGTCGCGCGCCACTCGGCCAGGCTGGCGTAGGCGTCCACGAACCAGCTCAGCGCGCCTTGCACCTGCCCGAACGCCTGGGCGGTCTGCATCAGGCCGCCCAGCTGGATCTGGCCCGCGAAGTAACGCGGCGCCGCGGCAAGCAACGGGAAGACATTGGCCAGTTGTCCATAGCCGGCGCTGAACCACGTCAGGCGCTTGCTGTAGCGGATGAGCTGGGTCCAGTTGGCTCGAATGGCATCGAAGTGTTCGCGCAACTGGCGATGCTCGGCCGCCTCGCCGCGCGCCAGGGCGATCGCCTCCGCGTGGTCGCGCACCTGCACCAGCCCATAGCGGAAGTCGGCCTCCACCCGCTGCTGGCGGGCATTCGTGGGCACGAGCGGCGCGCCCAGGCGCCGGACCATCCAGCTGCCCACGCCCGCATAGGCCACGGCCACCCACACCATGTAGCCGGGCAGGTCCCAGCCCGGCCCGGGCCACGGCACATGCAGGCTGCCCGACAAGCCCCACAGGATGGCCACGAAAGACAGCAGCGTCACGGAGGCATTCAACAGGCCGAGCCCGAGGTCCAGCGTGGAAGTCACGAAGGACCGGATGTCGTCCGCCAGCCGCTGGTCAGGGTTGTCCAGCGCCGCGCCCTGGGCCGCGGTGCCCAGGCGGTACGGGGTACCCGGCCGAAGCCAGGCCGCGAGCATGTGTTCCGTCATGCCCTGCCGCCAGTGCATCACCAGCCGCTGCTGCGCCACCAGGCGCATGACCGCCAGCACGATGTAGCCTGCCGCGAGCAGCCCGAAGATGCCGAGCTGGTGCCAGAACCCCTTGAGGTCATGGGCCTGCAGGGCATCGTAGAACGCGTTGTTCCATGCGCTGAAGCGCACGTTCACCCAGACGATGGTCAGGGTGAGCGCCACCAGGGCGGCGAGTTGCCACCATGCACCGCGCTGGCTGCGCCAGAACGGCGCGGCCAGCGCCCAGGCGTCACGCAGGCCGTCGCGCCAGAGAGGCGCGGCGGCGGTGGTCACTGCGCCTCGGGGAGACATCGGCGCCGCGCGTCAGAAGCCGACCTTGACGCCGACCGAGAACTCACCCACCTTCGGTTTCGCATCGAAGGCGTCGGAGAAGCGGTAGTACTCGTACTCCCCACGCAGGGCGACCTGCTTGGTCAGGTCGTACTGGAGCCCCGCTCCGAGCTTGAGCGCCGGGCTCGAGTCATCGCCGTTGTTCGTGGTGAAGCGCCCCTGGGCCACACCGGCGCTGCCCAGCACCGAGAGCTTCGGTGCCACCTCGTAGCTGCCCACCGCGTCGACGTACACGCCCCGGAGGTTGACCTTGCCGGCCTCATCGTCGATGTGCCCGAGGTCGAACACACCGCCTTCGACGGCGAAGTTCGGGGTGATCTGGTAGCCGCCGTAGATCTTGCCGCCGACGCCGCTGCCATCGCCGCCGACACCGTTGATGCTGCTCTTGTAGTCGGGGCTGCCGACGCTGCCACCGACGTACGGCCCCTCGGCGTGTGCGGCGCCGATGCCGGCGGCGACGAGGACTGCGGCGGCCAGCGCGGACTTGTGAATGCGGGAGATCATTTGACAGTTCCTTCAGTTCGATACGCATCACCGTGATGCGATGGAACCCATGGTGCAAAAGCCCGTGGTCTGCCGCATTGCGCGATCGGCCTTCCGGATGACAAGTGACATGTGCCTTGCAATGCGCCTCCCGTCGGCGGCAATGACACCCTGCCTTCGCTTCTCGGGCGCCGGCTTCGTACCCGGTGCTTCCTTGAGGCCCCGGGAAACCCAGAATGCAGATCTCGAAATTCGCCGTGCGAAGAGTGAGCCTGATGCGCGACGTTGCTGACCCTCTCCGAGGCGAAAGCACCCGTCAAGAAATGAGATCAGGAACGCAATGAAGCACATTGGTCCCCCGTCCGGGTCGTACCCGTTGCCGGCAGCCAACCCGGAGCCCGCGTCGCAGGGTGAGTCCGGCAAGCGCCGCCGGGAGGTGTCGCACGACACGATGCAACCCGTCGACGGGCTGCCGCGGCGCATGGGCACGACCCGTGACCCAACGTTCGAGCCCGCGGTGAAGCGCCAACGCGTACCACCCACGAGGCTGCACGGGCCGATGGAGGGACGCGCCGATCGGCGTACCGGCTCTGATGAACGCACCCGGGCTGTCGATCCTGGCCGGCGGCGGGACGGCACCATCGCGCTGCCTTCGTCCGCCGAGCGGGAGTTCTTTCGAAAGCAGTATTCCCAGGCGGGGAGATTGGACCAGGACACGATCGACCTGTTGTGGCACGACTCGGGCGACACCATGACGCTCAGCGGCGCCAAGCAACGCTTTCGCCTCCTGGAACGGCCCGCTCTCGATTTCCTGGACGACCTGAATTGCTTCACCAACTTCGTGAGAATGCTGTCGGTTCTCCTGAATTCCGCCCGCAAGCTCGGGTTGCCGGAACGTGCCATCGAACGAAAGTGGGAGGAGTCGTCGCGCGCGTTCCATGCCATCTGCCGCGAACTTGATTTCGGGCACATGCGCGACGTTCCTTCGCTGGCCAGCTTGTGCAACCGCTGGTCGCAAACAGAGCCCGTGCAAGGCGCCGGCTGCGTGGCCGTGGCGCAGTTGCTCGAAAGCCTCGACAGGCGTTTCGGGCCGGACCTCTTTTACCAAAGGTTCACGGACGGCGTTCCGATGCTCGGACGGGAGGCCAGCTTGCTGATCAATGCTTTCAGCAAGTGGCCGCGGGACGACGCGTGCCGGGCGGGATTGCTGGCGATGGCGGGCGTCGTCGCCTGCGACGAAGAGCAGCTGTTCTCGCCGGAGCAATACCAGCCTCAAGCGCTCGCGCGCATCATCAACGGGGTAGCCAAGTTTCCTGAAGAGGCGCGTTGCCGGCGGGCGGCGCTGGCGGTGGCCGAGGCATTGCAGCAGCGCCGGGATGAACTGAACGACCCGAAGCAATTCAAGCCCCAGGAGTTGGCCGTGTGCCTCAACGGCTTGAGCAAATGGCCGACGGAGGAGGCCTGCCGGCAGGCCGCACGGGTCGCGGCCGGAGCCGTGATCCTGCGCACGGCCGACCTGCACGACGCTCGGCAATTCACCCCCAGATTCCTGTCCATGGTGCTCAACGGCCTGAGCAAGTGGCCGCGGGAAGAACGTTGCCGGCTGGCGGCGGTGGAGGTGGCAAGAGCCTTGTGGCATCGCCGAGAGGACATGAACGACACCGGACAGTTCAACGCCCAGGACTTGTCCAATTGCCTCAACGGCCTGGGCAAATGGCCCGAAGAGGCGTACTGCCGGCGGGCAGCCGTGGCGTTGGCCGGGGCGCTGCCGTCGCACCAGGGCGAGCTGGGCGACTTGCCGCACTTCATTCCCATGCACCTGTCGAGCTGCCTCAACAGTTTGGGCAAATGGCCTGAAGAGGCGCGCTGCCGGGAGGCCGCGGTCACGGTGGCCAGGGCACTGTGGCATCGCCGCAAGGCATTGACCGACACGGAACAGTTCACGCCCCACGACTTTTCCAACTGCTTCAATGGTTTGAGCAAGTGGCCTGAAGAGGCGCGTTGCCGGCGGGCAGCGGTTGCGCTGGCCGAGGCGCTGTTGCATCGGCGCGTCCCGGCAGAGCTCATGCAGTTCACTCCCCAGCAGTTGATCAACGCCCTCAACGGCGTGAGCAAATGGCCTGACGAGAAGAGCTGCCGGCACGTGGCGGCAGCGCTGGCCGAGGTGCTGTTGCAGCGTCGGCACGAACTGGGCGATGCCGGCCAGTTCGACGCGCAGGGTTTGTCCACCGGCCTCAACGGCCTGAGCAAGTTCCCTGAGGAAGGCATCTGCCGGCGGGCGGCGCTGGCGGTGGCCGAGGCACTGCTGCAGCGCTGGGACGTGCTGGCCGGCACGCTGACGCCCCAGCACTTGTCCAACTGCCTCAACGGTGTGAGCAAATGGCCTGAAGAGGCGCGTTGCCGGCAGGCAGCGGTGGCGCTGGCCGAGGCGCTGTCGCACCGGGGCACCCTGGCCGACCCCCGGCAGTTCAGTCCCCAGCAGTTGTCCAACTGCCTCAACGGTGTGAGCAAATGGCCCGAGGAGAACTCCTGCCGGCAAGCAGCCGTGGCGCTGGCCGAGGCGCTGCTGCAGCGCCGTCATGAGCTGGGCCATGCCGGGCAGTTCAACGCGCAGGGTTTGTCCAACTGCCTCAACGGCTTGAGCAGGTGGCCCGAGACAGAAATCTGTCGGCAGGCAGCGCTGGCCGTGGCCGAAGCGCTGCTGCAGCGCTGGGAGGTGCTGGCAGGCCAAGGTCAACTCCGGCCCCGGCACGTGGCCAGCTGCCTCAACGGTTCGAGCAAGTGGCTGCAGGAGGGAACTTTCCAGGAGGTCGCCATCAGGATCATCGAGATGCTGGGCAGTGGCGGGCACCCGTTCAGCGCCTTCACCATGGGCCAGTTGGCCCAGCTGGTCAACGGCACGGCCCGCTTCATCCTGGAGCTGGAAGAGGCCACTGAAGCGGCTGATGCGATGGACGCCGTGGCCATCCGGAGCGAAGAATCCATGGCGCTCGCACAGACGCGCCTTCGCGAACTGGCAGCGCACCTGGATTCACGCCCCGACAGATTGGGCCGGGCCGACACACGCAACGTGGCCGTGATCTTCAAGGCGCTGGCCAGCACCCGGCTCAAGGATGGGCTGCGGCTGCTCGCCCTCCAGGGACTGGCGCGCCTGCGGGCGATCCACGCGGACACCGGTTTCAGACCCGACAACCTGGAGGCCCTGGCAAGCCTGGCGGCCGGGCTGCTGCCGCTGGTGCGTGCACCCGAACTCGCCAGGAAGCATCGTGCAGGCGCATTGCGGCTGTTGGAGCAGATGCAGCCGGCCGTGGATCGCAAGATGCGGCTCTACCTCGAGACCTACCCGGCATCGTCCACGGCGCCACGATCCCTCGGCGTCGTGCGGGACGGAGAGGCGTTCGGCACGCACCGCCCCGGCCTGACCTTCTTCCTGCTGCTCAAGACCTATGCGGTGGTGGCGGACCTGTGGAAGCGGAGCAATGTGCCCGACGCCCCCGGGCCCGCGCGGGTGCGGCGCGAGGCGCTCAAGGCCTGGGTCGCGAAGACGCTGGAGTCCACGCGGGGAGTCATCGAGGACGACCTCGACGAAATGAGCTGGAACCTCATCGCGCAGATCGAAGCGGGCGACGAGGTCATCCATGCGCTGGATCTGAGGCTGCGCAGGGATCTGGAAAAGATCGTGTCCGCCCACCCGTCCACGCCGCTGGACGTGGCGGCGGTGCGGCGCGAGTTGCGCAGCCTGACCGAGGTGCGGGATGTGATGACCGGCAACGCGGGCGCGGCGGTGATCCAGGTCATCGACCTGCACGGGCGCGACGTCCGGGCCGGGAAGTCCGGTCGCGCGGAAGAAGCGGCTGCGCCGCAGTATTCCTTCTTCACGCGGCTGACCAACGGGCAGGTGCCCCTGATGGAAGTGCAGCTGCCGGGCCGGGTCAGCCCGCACTTGCTGGCGCGCACCATCCAGCGTGATGGCGACTTGCTGCGCATGGACCTCTTCGGCGGCAGCCACCTGAAGCCGGTCAGGGCACGCGCGCATGAACTGCTGGCCGCTGGCGGTGCGGCGGGAGAGACGAAGCGCCACGGACGCCTTCCCGCGTTGCGGCTGGCCGACACCGCGCCCCAGGCCGCGCTGATGAAGGATGTGATCCGCAAGCTCAACCCGCAGCGGGAGGACTGGTTTCGCATGCAGCGCGCGCTTCTGGAGACCGTGCCGCGCGACCACGTGGTCGAGGGCCCGATCCGCCTGGCGCTGCTGGCCGACAGGCCCCAGGGCCACGCACCGGCCTTCCCCCTGCGCACGCCCGAAGGCGAGGCGATCCAACTCGTGCCCAATGATGGCTGCGGCTTCATCAAGCAGTCGCTGGCCTGCAGGATCCCGGTGATCCGACAAGCCATCGAGGCCCGCCAAACGCCCCCGGACATGCGCACGAAGGCGCAACGGTCGCTCGTGGCGGGAACGCAGCGCATGTCACTGCTGCCACCGCAGGCCACGCACCACTTCCCGCGCGACGCCGGGGCCATCGAAGAGGCCCGGCAGCATTTGCGCACGTCGCTGCGCGACGATCCGGATGTGTGGGACGCCGATCCGTCCACAGGTGCGCGCACGATCAAGGCCCACAAGCTCTACGAAGCGCTCGCCGGAGCCCTCATCACCGGCACGCAGGCCACCGCGGTCCCCTCGGCGGACGACAAGGTGTACTTGCCCGGCACCAAGAGCAAGGTGTTCGATGCGACGGGGGGCGATGTGCTCCTGGGCAAGGCGCCCTACGACAAGGCCAACCTGATGCCCGTGAAGGCCGATCGGATCGGCACCGCCAGGAAGGGCGACGCCACCGCACGCTTCCTGGAGGAAACATTCGCCTTCCAGTACAGCTACACGGCCTGGGACGAAAGCGGTGCGCCGGCGGCCGAGGATGCGGCCATGGTGCACGGCAAGGGCGTGACCATCGTCGTGCCGGATGCGATGTGGCCCACGGACAATGACGCACAGTGGGTGTGGTCCACCGAGGACATGAAGGTGCACTCGAGCTGGACGGAAGGCCGCCGCCGCGACCGGCTCGCACCACGGATGGATACCGTGGGCAGCCTGCGGGTCAAGGAGATCTTCCCGCCGGGCTCCCTCATTGCCCTGCCCATCGACGAACTCAGGAAGCGCGATGCCGACTGCGACGGCGACAAGGTGTTCGTCTACGCCGGCTTGCCGAAGATGGTGGAGGCGGTGGAGCGGTCCATCAAGGCGCGCGACGGGCGCGCTGGCAAGGCCGGCTCGTTCAAGCCACCCAAGACGGCCCACGAGGCATTCGACGCCGAAGGCCAATACCAGGCCGGGCGTGCCGCGGAGGTCTTGTCGGCCCTGCGTGGACAGGAATTGGTCGGGCGCTTCAGCACCATGCAGTTCCAGTTCTTCGGCCAACCCCCGGCGCTGCGCGAAGCACTGGCCGAGAGCGCACTGTTCGGCACCTACGAGGGCACCGAACGCGAACTGCGGCGCGGCGTGCGTGCTCTCCTGCGCAGCCCGCAGGAAGCAACACCGCAGGCCGTGGAGGACCTGCTCCAACGCGCGCGCCTGGGTGTGCAGTGCGCCTGCCATCCGGTGGCGCGCCAGGCGGCCGAGGCGCTGCAGGCCCATCTCACGGCCTTCGTGCGGGAGATGCATGCACCAACGCCGCCGTCGTCGCTGCCGCCCGCCGCACCCGAGGCGCAGCAGGCCTTGTCCGAGGCCTTGGCGCAGCGCTTTCCATCGCTCGCGCAGGCCTGCGAATTGGCCAATACCCCGAGCGAGCGCCTCGCGGCATGGGTCACCCACTACCCCATCGCCCGCCTGCCGCACCCAGCCACGACGCCCCCTGCCGGCCGCTCGGATCCTCCGCGGGACGCTTCCGGCAGGCAGCCCGGCCATGTGCCGGGCGCGCCCCTGGACACCTTGCACAACCTGCTCACGCTGGGCGTGAAGGTGGGCACCGACGCACCCAAGGCAGTGACGCAGACCGATCTGTACCACGACATCGCCAACCACCTGGACAAGGTACTGCGCAACGAGCCCGACCGCATCCGCTTGATGCCCTACACCAAGGCCGGGGTGGTGCAGGAACTGCGCAACAACCGCTTCCATGCGCAAGCCAACCTGGAGAGGTTGCGCGACAACCCCACCCTCACGGCCGGGCTCATGGAGATGGCGATCCACGAGTTGCTCGACCAGGGCGTGATCGAAAGCACACCGCAGTTGCGCGCTTCGCCCCGGGAAACCGAAGCGCAACTCAAGCATCTCGCCAGGACGCTGCGCGCGGCTGCCCGCCTGGCCGAGCCGCGAATGACCAACATGATCGAGGCGGCCATCGAAGGCAACGGCGTGTTGCGCGGCCGGGCCCACCGCATCAAGTCAGAGGGTGCGCTGGTCGACAAGCTGCAAGCGATGATGCACACAGGCCACCAGACACCCGAGGAAGCAGCCGAGGCGCTGAATGATGCGCTGCGCTACAGCATCGTGCTCGCGCCCGGACATTTCGCAGCGGGGTATGCCAGCATCCTGCGCGAGCTCGACGAACAAGGGCTGACCAAGACCCTGGTCCACAACGCCTTCGTGTCCCCGCATCCGGCCTTCAAGGGCATCAACGTCAAGTTCATGGGGCGCGATGCCGAGGGCCAGACACTGCGCGTCGAGGTGCAGTTCCATACCGAGGAGACCTTCGAACTCAAGGAGCGCTTCCACGACGACTACAAGAGGGAATCCGCCCTGCGCACGAAGGGTGCGAGCATCGAGGAGCGGCGCGCCCAGGTGGCCGAGGCCCGCGAGGCCTGCAAGGGCGTGGCCACTCCGCCGGGCTGCGAACACATCGAGGACTGGGAGACCGAACTGCCGCGGGTGGACAAGCGACGCGCCAGTGCCGCACCGTCATCGGCCACAGGCACGGCGCGCGCGCCAACGGCCATGGACGTGCAAGTCCGGCAACTCATGCAGGGTGCCGGGCTCACCGAGCGGCAGGTCACCCCGATTCTCGAGGGCCTGGCGTTGAACGTGGTCAGGGCGCACAGCGTTGCGAAGAAGGCGAAGTCCATCGAGAAGAAGATCCACCGGCTGAGTGTGCTGGAGGACATCACGATCGAGCAGGCTGCCGCTCGCGTGCACGATGCCATGCGCTGGGTCGTGCTGCTGCCCGGCGACACGTTCGGCGCCGAGGCCGCACAGGCATTGAAGGACCTGCAGGCGCGAGGCCTGCGGGTCATGCGCGTGAACAATGGCTTCGCGGCCAGGGAGAAGACGTATGCGGGGCTGAACGTGAAGCTGCGCACCGCACAGGGCCTGGACTTCGAAATCCAGTTCCATACCGCCGAGAGCCTGCACACGAGGAACACCTTGACGCACAAGCTCTACAGGCGATGGCAGGACAAGGAAGTGGAGCGCCGGCTCGCCAGCGATCCGGCCCAGCGGCAGATGCTGAAGGAGGCCAACGCCGGCCTGCTGTTGAAGCTCAAGGCCTACGCGGACACCGTGCCGATGCCGGCGGGGGTCGATCTCGTCAAATCTGTCAACCACCGCAAAGACGAGACGGTGGCTCCCCTGGAGCGGCTCCCGAGTCGTCTTCCTGCAGCGCGAGGGCGTGAACGGCGCTGATGGGCGCTTCGCGCCTCTTTGGCCCAGGCCCGTCTCGGACTGATGGCCGAGCGCCGATGTGGCCTGCGGGGTTCAGGCGCGGGCGCTCGCCGGCGTCATGCGGGCCAACGCGGTTTCAAGCGCCTCCTCGGCTTGCAGGTACTGATCATGGCGCGTGAGCCAGGCCGCCTGCTCCAGTGCGGCGAAGGTTTCGGCCGGCACCACGGCCGACGAGGTACGCAGCTGTTCGCTTGCCGCCCGGATCCCCGCCACCGCCTCCGTGTTGTGCCCGCAATAGATGTCGACGCGGGCACGATGGATGTGGGCCACCGCCTGAACAGGGATCGGCTCGACAGCGGCAGAGGGGGCCGGCTGGGCATACGCGGTAGCGCCCACGAGCGCCTTGACGAGGGTGAGAGAGGTGGCATTGAACATGATCAAACTCCTTCGAAAGCTGGGTTGATGCAGTTCACTCTAGTCACCCGCCATGCCACGCACGTTACCTGCACGGTGCGGCAGATGACAGTTGACACATGCCAGGCCGGAGAGGCGCCAAGCTCTCAGCGAAACAACTCGGCCAATGCGCGCGACAGGTCTGCCCGCTGCAAGGGTTTGCTGAGCAGCCGTGTCACCCCGGCGGTGGCAGCTCGCTGTGCCAGCAACGGACCGCCGTATCCGCTGACCATCAAGACCGGCAAGTCCGAATGCTGGCGCAGCGCCTCGGTCAATTGCGTGCCGCTGAGGTGCGGCATCACCTCATCGGTGATCACCGCGGCAAAGCCGTGCGGGTCGTCATTCAATGCCTGGAGCGCCGCCGTCGCATCGGTGTAGCACACCGGCGCGTAACCCAGGCCCTTGAGCATTTCCTCGGCCAGCGCCACGAGTTCGGGCTCGTCATCCACCACCAGCAGGCGCTGCCCGGCGCCGGCCGGGGCTTGCTCCGCACCGGATTCGACGGCCGCCAGGCCTTCCCTGCATTCCGGCAGGTACAGGGTGAAGCGGGCGCCCTGCCCCGGGCTGCTCTTCACGTCGATGGCCCCGCCGAACTCGGCCACGACACCGAACACGACGGCCAGGCCCAGCCCCGACCCGGACTGCGCGGCACGGGTGGTGAAGAAGGGCTCGAACAGGTGGTCCATCACCTCGGGCGTGATGCCGCCACCCTGGTCCGAGACGGCCAGGGTCACGTAGTCGCCGGCGGCCAGCCGGGTATGCGACAGCACGCGGGGCTCGGCCATCTGGAGCCGCGCGAGGTGCACGCTCAACATGCCGCCATCGGGCATCGCCTGCATGGCGTTCGTGCACAGGTTCATGACCGCCTCGAACGCCTGGGTCGGGTCACCACGCAGGCGCGCCCCCTGGGCCTCGAGCGCCCGCTCCAGCACGATGCCCGAACGCAAGGACGCCGACAGGAGGGTGAGCACCTCTTCGACCACGGGTTCCAGCTCGAACACCGTCGACATCCGCGCGCCGCCGCGGCTGAAGGCGAGGATGCGCTCGACCAGCGCCTTGCCGCGCATCGCCGCCTGCAGCACTTTTTCGAGGTGGCGCGCCTGGGCGCTGCCCGCCGGCGCAGCGTCCTGCGCCATCTCGCCGAAGCCGATGATGCCGGCCAGCACGTTGTTGAAGTCATGCGCCACGCCACCGGCCAGTGTGCCCAGCGATTCGAGCTTGCCGGCCCGCGAAACCTGGGCCTGGAGCGCACGCTGGGCCTCGGTGCGCCGCCGGTCGGCCAGTTGCACGAAGTAGACCGCCGCCGCCATGATGGCCAGGAGCAGCGCCAGGCCCGTGCCGGCCACTTCGACCATCTGGCGCCAGGCCATCAGCACGGACGCCAGGTCTCGCGAGACGACGACCTTGACGTCGTAGTGGGGCACGGTGTGCAGCCCCACCATGTTCTCGCTGCCGTCACGGAACTTGCGCACCTCGACGCTGGGGCGGTTGGCCAGGCGCGTCGCCACGCCGGCTTCGTCCAGCCGGTGCGCCTGGACGTTCGTGCCCGCGAGCCGGGCACCGTCGGCACGAACCACCCACATGCGCGCATCCGCGGAGGGCAAGGCGGCACCGAATGCCCCCAGCAACGTGCTCGCCGGCATCGCGGCCAGCATCCAGCCCCCCGCCGTGCCTGCCCCCGCCTCGAACGGGATCGCCATGGCCACCAAGGCACCCTTCCCGTGCACATCGCCGAACGGGCGACTCAAGGACGCCGCATCGGCAGGGAGCTTGTCCAACGGCGGAGAAAACGTCGACAGATCGGGTGCCGGTGTCGCATCGGACGCGGCCATGACCCGCCCCTGGCGGTCCACCAGCCAAAGCGTCTGGACCAGGGGCATTAGGCCGGCGCGCACGTGCAGCGATCGGGATGCGTCATCGCCCGACACGGGCAGGTGCCGCTCGGCCAGGTCGGCGCGCATGGCGTGCAGGCCTTCGTCCGCGCCACGCAGCCCGCGGTCGATGGCATCGGTCAGTGCGAGCGACAGCAGGCCGAGTTCCCTCGCCTGGCTTTCGACGGCCTCGCGCCGCAAGTGCCACAAGGCGATGGACGTGACTGCCGCCATGGCAAGCCACAGCCCCAGCGCGATGAGCCAAGGCCGCAGCGCGCTGTGGGAAGGCGCCTGAACTTCAGTTTCCATGGGCGGGGTGGGATCGAATGCGCCTCCGGGTGCGCGGTGATGGCCGTCGAAGCTGATGCCTGACAAGGAATGCCGATTGTGACCGGCATCGGCCAGCAAACCACCGCGCCGGGCCCGGGCATCGATGACATCTGACTCACAAGCCGCCGCCCGTGCAATGTTCCGGCCACGCCGCGCCTCGACCATGCACTCACAGGGGGACGCTTCAGTTCCGAAGTGTCCGAAGACCTGTCTACCCAGGAAAACAGGAGATCGTCATGACTGTCCATCGCATCCTCTCTACCCCGCGCGCGCTGCTGGCTGCCGGCCTCTTCTTCGGCGTCGCCGCCGCACAGGCCGCCACCGGCTTCACGGTCAACCCGAAGCAGGAAGCACTCGTCACCCCGGGCATGAGTGCCGCCGAGGTCCGGATGGCGCTCGGCTCCCCGGAACAACGCATCCAGTACGGGAATGAGCCGGGCCCCACGTTCACCTACCGCGTCGCCGCGTGGCCGGAAACGCTGTTCGACGTGGATTTCGGCGCCAACGGCCGGGTTGCCAGCGTCAGCGAACGCCCGGACGATCGGGGCGGGGACAACTGAACGCGGCGCACGCGCGCATCGTCCGGCCCGCCCGCGCGAGCTGCTCGCCAGCGCGCGGGCCGTGGGCCTGATCCTGAGAGACCCACTCTGCGCAAACGCCACTGCGCTTTCCCGCACACCCCTGTCGTCCCGGCGAAGGCCCATTGCTGTCCGGGGAAAATCAACCTCAACGGCGGCGTTGCCAGGAGGCATCGGAGGTGCAGCCGATTCACCGACGGGAGGGATGACTCGTGGCGTCGTTGCATCAGCGCTCGTCTCGATGCAAGCAACACCTGCTCTGCATCACACGCTCGGGCCCACGCGTCCAGTGAGTCCCGGCGAATTCAACCGGTCGGCGCGACAGATTTTCCCCCAACAGCAGTGGGCCTCCGCCAGGCTGCCCACTCACGCGGGCGCCCATCGGCCCGCGATGTTCTTCAGCAGCTGGTTGACGGCCGCCAGCTGGCGATTGCGCACGCTGAGGAGGCTGCTCTCGCTGGTGAGCGCGGATGTCTGGGCCGTGACGACGTTGAGGTAGCTCACCGTCCCGGTCCGATACTGGTCCAGGGTGATCTCGAGGTTGCGTTGCGCGGCCTGCAGGGCCTCGGCCTGGAACTGCGCCTCGCGTTGCAGCCGGTCGGCAAGCACCAGGTTGTCTTCCACCTCCTGCAGCGCCGTCAACACGGTCTGGCGGTAGGCTGCCGTGGCTTGATCGGCCGCAGCCCGGGCCTGCGCACTGGCGAGCTTGCGCTGGCCGCCATCCAGCACGGCCTCGGTCACGGAAGCGCCGAGCGACCACAGCAGGTTCGGCGCGCTCACCAGCCTGGCCAGTGACGCGCCCCGGTACCCCGCGCTGGCCGACAACGACAGATCGGGGAACCAGGCCGCATCGGCCACGCCGATCTGCGCATAGGCCGCCGCCACCCGGCGCTGCGCCGCAGCGATGTCCGGCCGGCGTTCGAGCAACGTGGACGGCAACATCGGCGGCACGTCCGGCGCCGGCGGCAAGGCGGCGTTGCGTTCCAGCCCCAAGGCCGACGGCGGCACGCCGAGCAGCACCGCCAGGGCGTGCTCGAGCTGCGCCCGACCGGCCTCCAGGTCGGCGGCCTGCGCCTGCGCGGACTGCAGCTGCGTCCGGGCTTGCAGCACATCGGTGCGCGCCACCACACCGTCGTCGTAGCGCACCTGCGTCAAGTCCAGGGAGCGCTGGTAGAGCGCCACGCTGCGGTCGAGCAAGGCCAGTTGAGCGTCTGCCGTGCGCAGCGAGAAGTAGGTCTGGGCCAGCAGCGCCTGGGCCGACAGGCGCACCGCGGCCAAGTCGTCCTGGCTCGCCTGCAGCGAAGCCTGCGCACCGCTGCTGGCTTGCGAGAGCCGGCCCCACAGGTCCACCTCCCAGCTGGCCGTGGCCGACAGCGACACGCTGTTGCCCGGGTTCCGCTCCGCCGTCGAGCCGGGGCTGGCGCTGCGCGTGGCGTCCAGGCCGGCCGACAGCGTGGGATACATCGCGCTGCGGCTGGCCTCGTACGCCGCGCGGGCGCCAGCCACGGCCGCCACCGCGGACTTCAGCGTTTCGTTGCCGATGACCAGCCGGCGCTGCAGGTCATCGAGCACGGGATCCCCGAACAGGGTCCACCACTGCTCGGGCACCGGCAACGCGGCAGGAGCGTGCTGCCAGTCGCCAGCCTCCTTGTACTGCGGCGCGGCCACGAAAGGCGCAGGCGGCTCGACGCGCGTGACGGCACACGCCGCGAGCAACGACACGACGGCAACAGACAGAACCGTCAGCGGAATGCGAGGTTTCATGGGGACACCCGGACAGGCAGGATGGCAGGGGGAGAACCAGGGTGGGCGTCGCGCGCACGCCGGCGCCGCCCACCCAGCCGGTCCATCAGCACGAACACCACCGGCGTCGTGTACAGCGTGAGCAACTGGCTCAGGATCAGCCCGCCCACGATGGCAATGCCCAGCGGCCGGCGCAGCTCGGCGCCGTCGCCCGTGCCCAGGGCCAGCGGCAAGGCCCCGAAGATCGCCGCGAAGGTCGTCATCAGGATGGGCCGCAGGCGCAGATGGGCAGCCCGGACGATTGCCACGCCGGCGCCGGCCCCCGACGCACGCTGGTGATCGATCGCGAAGTCGATCATCATGATCGCGTTCTTCTTGACGATGCCGATCAGCAGGATCACGCCGATCAACGCGATGATCGAGAACTCGCTCTTGAACAGCATCAGCGCCAGCAGCGCGCCCACCCCCGCCGAGGGCAAGGTGGACAGGATGGTCACCGGGTGGATCAGGCTCTCGTACAGCATGCCGAGCACCAGGTAGATGGTGACGACCGCGGCCGCGATCAGCCAGGGTTGCGACGCCAGCGACTGCTGGAAGGCATTCGCCGTGCCCTGGAAACTGCCATGGACCGACACCGGCACCCCGAGCGCCGACATCGCGCCATTGATCGCGGCCGTGGCCTCGGACAACGACACGCCTGGCGGCAAGTTGAAGCTGATGGTCGAGGCCGGCGAGCCGCCCTGGTGGTTCACCGCCAGGGGCGTGTTCGTGGTCTCCACGCGGGCGAATGCCGCCAGCGGCACCTGGGCGCCCGAGTTGCCGGTGACGTACAGGCGCCCGAGCGCCTCCGGCCCCTGCAGGAACGCGGGCGCCAACTCCATCACCACGCGGTACTGGTTGAGCGCGTTGTAGATCACGCCCACCTGCCGCTGGCCGAAGGCATTGCTCAGCGTGGCATCGAGGTTGGCGACCGTCACCCCCAGCCGCGCCGCGGCGTCGCGGTCGATCACGAGTGAGGTCTGCATCCCCTTGTCCTGCTGGTCGGTGCTGACGTCGGTCAATTCGGGCAACTGCGAGAACGCATTGCGCACGCGCGGCGCCCAGGTGCGCAATGCCTCCAGGTCGTCTGCCTGCAGCGTGTACTGGTACTGTGAATTGGACTGGCGGCCGCCGATCCGGATGTCCTGCACCGGCACGAAAAAGAGATTGGCACCGGGCTCGTGCGCAAGCGTCGCGCGCAGCCGCGCCACGACCGCATCGGCCGGGATGTTGCGCTCCGCCAGCGGCTTGAGCGTGATGTAGAAGTTGGCCGTGTTGCGCTGGCCGCCGCCGGTGGAGCCGCTGACCGCCGCCACCGCCGGGTCGGCGCGGACGATGGCCATGAACTTGTCCACCCGCGCCTGCATCATCTGGAACGAACTGCCCTGGTCGGCCTGCACGCTGCCCGTGAGCACGCCCGTGTCCTGCTGGGGAAAGAAGGTTTTCGGGATCACGGTGTAGAGGTACCCGTTCAGCACCACCACCGCCAGGAGCGCCAGCAGGGCCCAGGGCTGGTGCCGCAACGTCCAGATCAGCGAGCGGCGGTAGCCCCTGGCGATGCGTTGCGCTCCCCGCGCCACGGCGCGGTTCAGGCCGCCGGCCAGCCGCCCCGCCCGATCGGGCGCGCGCGGGCCCGGATGCGGCTTCAGCAGCCTCGACGCCATCATCGGCGTGGTGGTGAGCGACACCGCCATCGACACCAGGATGGCCGCCGACAGCACCACGGCGAACTCCCGGAACAGCCGCCCCACCACGCCCCCCATCAGCAGCAGCGGGATGAAGACCGCGATCAGGCTGAGCGAGATCGCGACCACGGTGAACCCGATCTCGCGCGCCCCGTTCAGGGCCGCCTCGCGCGGCGCCACGCCCTGCTCGATGCCGCGCGTGATGTTCTCCAGCACCACGATGGCGTCGTCCACCACGAAACCCGTGGCCACCGTCAGGGCCATGGCCGACAGGTTGTCCAGGCTGTAGCCGCACAGGTACATGACCCCGAAGGTGCCGGCCAGCGACACCGGCACGGCCACCGCCGGGATCAGCGTGGCGCGCCAGCTGCGCAGGAACAGCAGCACCACGAGGATGACCAGGCCCACGGCGATGGCCATCGCACGCTCGACCTCGCGCAGCGAGGCGCGGATGGTGGGCGTGCGGTCGCTGATCACCTTGACGTCGATGGCCGGCGGGATCGACGCCTGCAAGCGGCCCAGGATCTCGCGCACGCGCGCCACCGTCTCGATGACGTTGGCCCCCGGCTCCTTCTGGACGAAGAGCGAGATGGCCGGCTTGCCATCGGCCGCACCGTAGTTGCGCACGTCCTGCACGGAGTCGACGACGCTCGCCACGTCGCGCAGGCGCACGGCGGCACCGTTGACATAGGTGAGCAGCGCAGGCGCGTACTCGGCCGCGGTGACGGCCTGGTCGTTGGCGCCGATCTGCCAGCTGCGGCCGCCCTCTTCCACCGAACCCAGCGGCCGCCTGGCGTTGGTCGACGTCAGCGCGGTGCGCACCACGTCCAGCGCGATGCCCTTGGCCGCCAGCTTGTCGGGGTCGAGTTCCACGCGCACGGCCGGCAACGCCCCCCCGCCCACCGTCACCTGCCCCACCCCCTGCACCTGCGACAGGCGCTGCGCCAGCACGGTGGACGCGGCGTCGTACATCTGGCCCCGCGACAGCGTGGCCGACGTGAGCGCGATGATCATGATCGGCGCGTCCGCCGGGTTCACCTTGCGGTAGGACGGGTTGCTCGGCATGCCGGTGGGCAGCAACGTGCGCGCGGCATTGATGGCGGCCTGCACGTCCCGCGCGGCGCCGTTGATGTCGCGGTCCAGGTCAAACTGCATCGTGATGCTCGTGGAGCCCAGCGACGACCGCGAGGTGATCTCGTTGACACCGGCGATGCTGCCCAGGGCGCGCTCGAGCGGCGTGGCCACCGTGGCGGCCATGGTGTCGGGGCTCGCGCCCGGCACGGAGGCACTGACCGAGATGGTCGGAAAGTCCACCTGCGGCAGCGGCGCGATGGGCAGCAACTGGAAGCCCAGGGCGCCGGCCAGGGCCAGGCCGATCGTGACCAGCGTGGTGGCGACCGGCCTGGCGATGAAGGGCGCCGAGATGTTCATGCCGCGGCACCGGCCGCTTGCCCGGCCTGCCGGGCCTTCATGCGCCGCAGCAGGTTGGCAAAACCCAGGTAGATCACCGGCGTGGTGAACAGCGTCAGCAACTGGCTCACGATCAGGCCGCCGACCAGCGTCACGCCCAGCGGGTGGCGGAGTTCATGCCCCGCGCCGGTGCCGACCATCAGCGGCAACGCGCCGATCAGTGCGGCCATCGTCGTCATCAGGATCGGGCGGAAGCGCAGCAGGCAGGCCTGGTGGATGGCCTCGCGCGGCGCCAGCCCCGCCTCGCGTTCGGCCTCGAGCGCAAAGTCGATCATCATGATCGCGTTCTTCTTGACGATGCCGATCAGGAGCACGATGCCGATGATGCCCACGACCCCGAGTTCCTGGCCCGCGACCAGCAGCGCCAGCAAGGCGCCCAGGCCCGCCGAGGGCAAGGTGGAGAGGATCGTCACGGGATGGATGAAGCTCTCGTACAGCACCCCCAGCACGATGTACATCGTGACCACGGCCGCCAGGATCAAGAGCACCGTGCTGGTGAGCGACGCGCGGAAGGCCTCGGCCGCCCCCTGGAAGCTGGTCTCGACACCCGGCGGCAGGTCGAGCCGGGCTTCCTCGGCCTTGATGGCGTCCACCGCATGGCCCAGCGACGCCCCCGGCGCCAGGTTGAACGACACCGTGGCCGACGGGAACTGCGAGACGTGGTTGATCGCCAGCGCCGCCGGCCGTTCCACCACTTGCGCCACCGACGCCAGCGGCACCTGCACCGTCGTCGCCACGCCGTTGGCGCCGATGGTGCTGCCCGGCACATGCAGGCCGGCGATCGCGTCCGGCCCCCGGCCCGGGCCCGGCGCCGCTTCCAGCACCACCCGGTACTGGCTGGATTGCGTGTAGATGGTGGAGACGAGCCGCTGGCCGAAGGCGTCGTAGAGCGCCGTGTCGATGCCCGCCACGGTGACGCCCAGGCGCCCCGCGGCTTCCCGGTCGATCTGCACATACGCCTGCTGCCCATCGTCCTGCAGGTCGGTGGCCACGTCCACCAGGTCCGGCAGCGTCTTCAACCGTGCCAGCAACCGGTTCGTGCTGGCGACCAGGTCCGTCCGGCTGGGCGAACTGAGGAGGAACTGGTACTGGGTCTTGGCGACACGGTCTTCGATGGTCAAGTCCTGCACCGGCTGCATGTAGGCAGTGATGCCGGGCACGTGCGAGGTCGCCACGGCCAGGCGGCGGATGATCTCCGACGCGGAGGCGTGACGCTCGGCAAAGGGCTTCAGCGTGATCTGCATGCGCCCGGTGTTCAGCGTGGGGTTGGCACCGTCCACGCCGATGAACGAGGCCAGGTGGTCCACGTCGGGGTCCTTCAGGATCTCGTCGGCGAGGGCCTGCTGGCGCGTGGACATGGCGCCGAACGAGGTCGTCTGCGTGGCCTCGGTGATGACCTGGACCAGGCCCGTGTCCTGCACCGGGAAGAAGCCCTTGGGCACCGCGGCATAAAGCAGCCCGGTCACAGCGAGCGTCAACGCGAAGACCAGCATCGTGGTGCGGGGCCGGTCCAGCACCCACGTCAACGCGCGGCCATACCGGGCCACCATGCCGTCGAAGGCGCGTTCGCTCCAGGCACCGAGCCGGCTGTGCGCCTGGGTGTGCCCGGGCCGCAGCAGCCGTGCGCTCATCATCGGCGTCAGCGTCAGCGAGACGAACGCCGAGATCAGGATGGCCACGGCCAGCGTGATGGCGAACTCGTGGAACAGGCGGCCCACCACATCGCCCATGAACAACAGCGGGATCAGCACCGCGATCAGCGACACCGTGAGCGAGATGATCGTGAACCCGATCTGCCTGGACCCCTTGAGCGCCGCCGCCATCGGCGACTCGCCCGCCTCGACGAAGCGCGCGATGTTCTCGATCATCACGATGGCGTCGTCGACCACGAAGCCGGTGGAGATCACCATGGCCATCAAGGTGAGGTTGTTGATGGAGAAGCCGGCGAGGTAGATCACGCCGAACGTGCCCACCAGCGACAGCGGCACCGCCACGCCGGGAATCAGGGTGGCGGTGCCGCTCCGAAGGAACAGGAAGATCACCATCACCACCAGCACCACCGACAGCAGCAACTCGAACCCGGTGTCGGCCACCGACGCGCGGATGGTGTTCGTGCGGTCGGCAACGACCTGGACATCGATCGACGCCGGCATCGACGCCTGCAGCTTCGGCAGCAACGCCTTGACCCGCTCCACCGTCTGGATCACGTTGGCCCCGGGTTGGCGCTGGACGTTGAGGATGACGCCCGGCGTGCGGTCTGCCCACGCCGCGAGCCGGAGGTTCTCGGCATCGTCCACGATGGACGCCACATCCTTCAGCCGCAGCGGATTGCCGTTCTTCCACGCAATGACGAGGTTCTCGTACTCGGCCGCCGACTTCAACTGGTCATTGGCGTCGATGGTGCTGCTGCGCTGCGGGCCGTCGAAGCTGCCCTTGGCCTGGTTGACGTTCGCCGCGACGATCGACGTGCGCACGTCATCCAGCGACAGGCCCAGCGACGCCAGCGCCTGCGGATCGGCCTGGATGCGCACGGCGGGACGCTGGCCACCGGCCAGGCTGACCAGGCCCACGCCATCGACCTGCGACAGCTTCGGCGCCAGCCGGTTCTCGGTCAGGTCGTGCAGCTTGGTCAGCGGCAGCGACGGCGACGTCACCGCGATCGTCAACACCGGCGCATCGGCCGGGTTGACCTTGCTGTAGACCGGTGGCATCGGCAGGTCGCCCGGCAGCAGGTTGGCACCGGCATTGATGGCGGCCTGCACCTCCTGCTCGGCCACGTCGAGGGACAGGCCGAGCGAGAAACGCAGCGTGATGACCGACGCACCGCCCGAGCTGGTGCTCGTCATCTGGTTGAGCCCCGGCATCTGCCCGAACTGGCGCTCCAGCGGCGCAGTGACCGTGGTGGACATCACGTCGGGGCTCGCGCCGGGGTACAGCGTGGTCACCTCGATGGTCGGGTAGTCCACCTCCGGCAAGGCCGACAGCGGCATCAGCCGGCAGGCCAACAGCCCGGACAGCAGGATCGCCAGCATCAGCAGCGACGTGGCGACAGGGCGTTCGATGAAGAAGCGGGAGGGGTTCATGGCGCGGCCGTCAGCGCGGTGAATCGGCATCACGCTGATCGCGGTGCGCCTTGAACCAGGCCCGCCGGGCGTCGGGGCTCATGGCCTTGACGGCTTCTGCCTCGGCCGGCGGCAGCCGATCCAGCCGGCGGGAGTGCCCGCTGTCCGCCGATGACGCCGGGGCGGCGGCGGCCCCCGCGCGCTGCGCCGGGTCGGTGGCGATCACCTCGACCTTCGCCCCTTCGCGCAACCGGTCCGTGCCGTCGACCACGACCTTCTCGCCGGGCTGCAGCGCACCTTCCACGGCCATCCAGCCGCCATCGACGGCCCCGGGTGTCACGACCCGGGTGCTCACCGAGCTGTCGGCATTGACCACATAGACGTAGAAGCCCTGCGCCCCGCGCAGCACCGCCGCCTGCGGCACGGCGAGCACGCCGGCCAGCGTCTCGCGCTGGAGCACGACGCTCACGGCCTGGTTGGGAAAGAGTGCGTCGTCCGCGTTGGGAAACACCGCCTTGACCTTGATCGTGTCCGTGGCCGGGTCGATGGCGTTGTCGACCGACGCCACCCGGCCCAGGGCCAGCCGCCGCTTGCCGCCACGGTCCCACGCCTCGACCGGGATCGGCTCATCGGCATGCAACCGGGCGGCGATGATCGGCACGTTGGAGGCCGGCACGGCGAAGGTCATCGCGATGGGCCGCGTCTGCGTGATCCTGACGATGCCGTTGGCATCGGAGGCCTGGGCCATGTTGCCGAGGTCGATCTGCTTCAGGCCCACGCGCCCGGCAATCGGCGCGGTGACCCGCGTCCACGACAGTTGCAGCCGTGCGCTGTCCGCCGAACCCTGGTCGGCCCGGACCGTGCCCTCCAGCTGGGCCACCAGCGCCACCTGGCTGTCCAGCTGCTGCTTGGGAAGCGCATCCTTGGCCATCAGGTCGCGGTAACGGGCCAGGTCGACCCGCGCCCCGTCTAGCTGCGCCTTGTCGCGCGCCAACGTGCCCTCGGCCTGGGCCAGTGCCGCCTGGAACGGCCGTGGATCGATCTGCGCCAGCCACTGGCCCGCCTGGACCTGCTGGCCTTCCTCGAAGTTCAGGCGCTGCAGCACGCCGCTCACCTGGGCACGCACGGTGGCCGTGTTCGACGCCGCGATGCTGCCGATGGCATCGACGTTCACCCGGATGTCCTGCCGGCGCGCAGCCTGCACCGACACGGGCTGGACCGGATTGATGCCGCCGAACCGGCGCCCGCCGCCCGGCGCACTGGCCGCCCGGCTCGCGGCCCCGCCCGCGGCGTCGGCGCCGTGCGCGCGCCACCACCCGAATCCGCCGCCCGCCAGGAGCAGGATGCCCACGACCCACGGAAGGACGCGGCGCGACGGCTTTCGGGTCTTCATGACCGGGTTCCTTTCTCTCACACCACCAGGGGGCGGTGTCGTGGAGGCATGTTGTGGCCGCCGCGCCCCGGGGGTGTTGCAGGGCCGGGAAGCCAGATGACAGATGACATGCGCCTCGCCGGCGATTCCGGCCACTTATTCCCGGAGAAGGCCACCTGCGCTGCGTCACCAGACTGCTAGACTGCCGGACGCATCCGAACCGCCTCTACCCCAGCAGCTCTACGATGGAATACCCCGGCAACCTCTTTGTCGTCGCGGCCCCGAGCGGTGCCGGCAAATCGAGCCTCGTGAAGGCCCTGCTCGAACTCGACTCGCACCTGGTGGTGTCGGTCTCCCACACCACGCGCAGGCCGCGCGGGCAGGAGCAGGACGGCCGCGAGTACCTGTTCATCGAACCCGCCACGTTCCAGCAGATGGTGGACCGCGGCGACTTCTTCGAATGGGCCGAGGTGCACGGCAACCGGTACGGCACGTCCCGCGCGGCCATCCAGGAGCGTGTGGCCGTGGGCCAGGACGTGGTGCTGGAGATCGACTACCAGGGCGCGCTGCAGATCAAGAAGCTGTTCCCGAACGCCATCCTGATCTTCATCCTGCCGCCCAGCTGGGAAGAGCTGGCCCAGCGCCTGGCCCGCCGTGGCGAGGACGCCCAGGACGTGATCGCACAGCGCCTCGTCAACGCCCGCATCGAGGTCGACCAGGCACGCCACTTCGACTTCGTTATAATCAACGCTCTGTTCGAGACCGCGTTGTTCGATCTGAAAGCGATCGTCCACGCGCAACGGCTCAAGTACGCGGTGCAGAAGAAGGCCAAGCCTTCGGTTTTCGCTGCCTTGGGTCTGAACTGATCCCTTTGCTACCCGGAGTGACCCCATGGCCCGCATCACCGTCGAAGACTGCCTCACCAAGATCCCGAACCGCTTCCAGCTGGTTCTGGCCGCCACGTACCGTGCGCGGATGCTGAGCCAAGGCCACGCCCCGAAGATCGAAACGAAGAACAAACCGGGCGTCACCGCCCTGCGCGAGATCGCCGCCGGCGAAATCGGCATCGAAATGCTCCGCAAGGTTCCGGTCTAAACCCCCGAACCCCAGCGAAAAGGCCCCTTTGGGGCCTTTTTTCATGGCCGAACGCCAACGCCCATCGCGAGACGGTTGAGATCCCGGCCTGCGCCAATGGGATGGACGCCCCACCCCTAACGGCATCGATGTGCCAAAGTGGAAGTGTCTAAGCAACCACTGACGAAAGCGAGGC
>NZ_LMDI01000076.1 GCF_001425785.1 Rhizobacter sp. Root1221
TTAACCTTCATGGTGGACGCCTCGCTTTCGTCAGTGGTTGCTTAGACACTTCCACTTTGGCACATCGATGCCGTTAGGGGTGGGGCGTCCATCCCATTGGCGAATGCCGGGATCTCCAGCGGTGGACGGGAACGCTGCTGTTGAGCGAGAAGGTGGAGATCCCGGCCTTCGCCAGGACGACAGGGTTGTGTGGGGAAACGCATTGGCGTTTGCGCAGAGTGGGTCTCCCAGGATCAGGCTCTCTGCTTGGTTCGGCTTACCTTGCGCATGTTGCGCGCGGCCCTGTTGCTGATTGAGTTGGCGCTCTGGAATTCATCCCAAATCACCAACTCCCGCAACAACTTCCCCCTCAACGCTCAAACTTTCCCCGGACAGCAGTGGCCCTCCGCCGGGACCCGCCAGCCGACTGAGGAGCCTTACACCCTTCCGCTGATGTAGGGCCCGGTAGCCCCATCCACGCCACATTCCCACAGCCGCTGGCAATCGAGTTCGTCCACCACCCCTTCGGCAAACACCTGCAGCGACAGCCCGTGCAGCAACGTGACGGTGCCGCGCACGAAGATGGCACGGTTTTCGTCAGTGCCGATGCCTCGCACGATGGAGGCGTCGAGCTTGACGTAGTCGAGGCCGGCTTCGAAGAGGCGGGGGATCTGCCCCAGGCGTTCGCCAGCGTGTTCGAGCCCGATGCGCACGCCGATGGGACGCAGCTGGCGGCTGAGTTCCTGCAGCAGGTGGAAGTGTTCGACGGCGGCGATCTCGGCCACCTCGAGCCAGATCAGGCGTGCGGCGCGCGGTGCCGCCCACAGCAGCGCACGCAGGCGCGGCGCGAAGCTGCTGTCGGTCAGCGACGCAGGAGACAGGTTCACGCAACGGGCCTGGCCGTCACGCGTGGCGTCCATCAGGGCCAGCGCAAGGGCTCGTTCGTCCACGTCCACCGTGAGGCGGCTGCGCATCGCCAGCGGCAGCCAGCGCGCTGCCGGCTCCAGCACACCGCCCTCCTCGAGCTGCATGCGCAGCGGGCATTCGAGGTGCACCGTCTGGTAGCGGCTGTCGACCACCGGGAACATCATCAGCCGCACGCGGTCGTGCACCAGCGCCTCGCGGATGCGCTGGCGCCACGCGCCTTCGCCCAGCAGGGCCATCGCGGGCGAGGCCTCGCTGGCCAGCTCCACGGCAAACGGGCCATAGCTTTCCGCGCGGGCCAGCGCCGCGTCGGCCGTGCCCATCACCTGGGCCATCTGCATGTCGCGCCGCAACTCCACGGCGCCCACCGCCACCGCAGCGCCTGCACCGAGCGACGGCAGCACGAGGCGCAGCGCATCGGCCAAGGCCTGGGCCGTCTCGCGTGCCACACCCGGAACCGGCAGGCAGAGGGCGAAGTCCGAGCCGTTCAAGCGGCCCAGGAAACAACCCTCGACCCGCTCGGCATAAGGCCGCAAGGCCTGCGCGATGGTGGTGATCATGCGGTCGGCCACGCCGTGACCGTGCGTGCGGTTGACCCCGGCCAGGTCGAGCACGCGCAGCAGCACCAGGCCGCCGTCGGCGGTGCCGTCCTCCCGATGCAGCGACGCGCCCAGCAGCCCGAGGAAATGCGCGCGGTTCGACAGGCCGGTCAGCGCGTCGCAGTTGGCCTGCTTGTGCAACGAATCGAGCTGGGCGGCCTGGGTCTGGAACGCCACCCGCAGGCGCTCCACCATGGTGTTCATGGCCTGGGTCAGGCGCTGGAGTTCCGGCACGTTGGGTTCCTGCACCGTGACGAACTCGCCCTTGACCAGCGCATGCGCCTGGTTCACCGTGCTGTCGAGGGGCTTGCGGATGCGGCGGACCACCAGGGTGCCCAGCGTGCCGGCCACCAGCCCCACCACCGCCAGCGCCAGCGCCGACCGCACGCTGCTTTTCCACAACTCGTCGAACGCGAAGGCCGCCTGGCTTTCCACCTCGACCTGGCCCAGCGCGCGCCAGCCGTCGGACACCTGCGCGAGACCCGGGCGCGATTCGATGGAGACGAGGCTCACGAACCATGCCGGCGCCTTGGCCGGGCCCACGGTGGCGTCGCGGACGAACTTGACCTTGCCGTCGCTGCCCACGAGGCGGATGCGGCGGTAGAACCCGGTGTCGAACTGGGCCGACATCATCAGCGCCATCAGTTCGGGGTCGCCCTTCTGCTGCGAAAGCGCCAGCGCCAGCGACGTGGCGTTGTCCGCGTTTTTCAGCTGCAGCTGCGTCTCGAGGTAGTTCCGCGCGGACTCCACGGCCACCGTCACGCTCCCGAGGAACGCCAGCAGCACGGTACCCAGCATCAGCAGCCAGATCTGGCGGATCAGCGACATGTCCGTTCCTTGTCTTGATTCATGCAACTCATTGAAACCCCTCGGCCCGTGCTTTCGCAAGCGCTTCCCGCCAGCGCGACAGCCGGGCGACCGGATCCCCGGCCGTCTGGCTTCCGACACCCTGCCACAAACCGTCCCCATTGAAACTGAAAACCGGCGCCAGGTCCGGACGCCGTGACGCCGGGCGGATCTCGCTGAGCAGGTTGTCGAGGATCAGCGGCTCCGCGTCCGGGGCCGCATGATAGGCAAGCACCATGTGGGCCTGCACGACCCCTTGCGGCCCGCCCACCTGCGCCCGCACGTACACGAGCCGCAGCTTGGCCGTGGGCATGCCCAGGGCGACGAGGGAGAAGTACTTGGCGATGGCGAAGTCTTCGCAGTCGCCCTGGCCCGCGTTCAGCGTCTCGAGCGGGCTCGCCCAATAGTCCACCTGCCCCCAGGCCGCGGAATCGTCGCGAAAGAGGATACGGCGGTTGTAGAACTGGTTGATCGCCTGGAGCCGGCCAACGTCGTCGAGTGGCATCGCCGCGGCCATCACCTGGTGCAGCGCCTGCACCCCGGCCACCGCGCGGGGGCCGGCCCGCTGGGCGGCCGCGGTCATCCGGTCCACGTCCCAGGCCCGCAGCACGGCCACGGGCACGAGCAGCGCGGCCAATAGCCCGACCGCCCCCACGCGCCGCAGCCACGCCGCGACCCGGGCGCCAAGGGGCCGGTTCGGTGCGGTTGGGCGGTTCTCGGTTCGGTGCACGGGTGTCCCTGGGGACACGGTGCCCCGTCCGGGTTGTCGTCATATTCGGGTGCGCCCTTGAGGGTTCTATGCCGCGGGCGGCCGCTGTGATAGAAAGTGCTCGCAAACAAGGGCCGCCTTGCGTGACTTACTGCCGGGCAAACCCTCCACTCCGGGGAACAAGGCCGCAGAGCCGATCACTACACTCGACAAGTCTCCCACGGGAGACGCTGTCATTGACTCTAGGATCGAGATGCTTCCAAGAAACACGGCCTTGTTCGCTGCCATCGCCCTCCTCTGCGCCACCGCGGCCCACGCGCAGGCAGAAGACCAGGCTCAGTTGAAGGCCGCCGTTCAAAAGGCGATCAACGCCAACCCCGAGGTCACCGCCCGCTTCAACGCCTACCGCGCCTCCGCCGACGCCGTCGACGCGGGCCGAGGCGGTTTCTACCCGCGGCTCGACCTCAACGCCAGCGCCGGCCGCGACCAGGACCGGATCGAGAGCCGGAACCCCGAAACCCAGTCCACCAGGCGTACGGGTGCCTCGCTCACGCTGACGCAGCTGCTCTGGGACGGCCTGGCCACGTCCAGGGACGTGGGCCGGCTGGGCCACGAACGCCTGGCACGCTACTTCGAGGTGGTCGACGTCACCGAACAGACCGCCCTCGAGGCCGCCCGTGCGTACTACGACGTGCTGCGCTACCGCCGCCTCGTGCAGCTGGCCGAAGACAACTTCGTGCAGCACCAGACCGCCTACAACCAGATCCAGTCGCGCTTCAAGGCTGGCGTGGGCCGCGGGGTCGACCTGGAACAGGCCGGTGCACGGGTGGCCTTGGCCGAGTCCAACCTGAACACCGAGATCTCGAACCTGTACGACGTCTCCACGCGCTACCAGCGCCTCGTGGGCGAAGTGCCCCCGGCCGGGTTGCCCCAGCCGGCCGATTTCAAGGCGGGCGTGCCGGCCAGCGTCAACGACGCCGCCGACGAGGCCATCCGCCGCAGCCCGGCCATCAGCGCCAGCATCGAGAACATGCGCTCGACGCGGGCCCTCGTGTCCGTGCGCGAAAGCGCCTACCAGCCGAAGGTGGAGGCCCGGCTGCGCAGCGGCGCCGGCAAGAACTTCGATGGCGTGCGCGACCAGCGCAACGACAGCACCGCCGAGATCGTGCTGAACTGGAACCTGTTCAACGGCGGGTCCGACCGCGCCCGCGTGCGCCAGCAGACCAACCTCGTCAACCAGGCCACGGACCTGCGCGACAAGGCCTGCCGCGACGTGCGCCAGACGGTGGCCATCGCCTACAACGACACCCGCAAGCTGGTGGACCAGCTCACCTTCCTCGACCGCAACACCCTCGCGATCTCGAAGGCACGCGACGCCTACCGCCAGCAGTTCGACATCGGCCAGCGCAGCCTGCTCGACCTGTTGAACTCGGAAAACGAGCTCTACACGGCCCAGCGGTCGTACGCCAACGCGGAGTACGACCTCAGCATCGCCTACCTCCGCACGCACGCGGCCATGAACCAGCTGGGCCCGCGCCTGGGCCTCACGAAGGCGGACGCGGCCCCCGCGGCACCTGACGACGCCGACGGCTGGACCGCCGGCGACGACGCACCGGGCCGCTGCCCCGCAGAGGCCGTGCCCACCATCACGATGGACACCATGGGGCTGCGCCAGCGCGCCGCCGCGCTCACCCCGTCCGGCACGCCGGCCGTGGCCCCGGCCACCGCGCCCGGGGCCCGCCCGGCCGCGCCACTCACCTCGGTGCCGCTGCAGCGCCTGGCCGACTGGGCCGCGGCCTGGCAGGCCAAGGACACGGCCCGCTACCTGTCGTTCTACGCCCCCACGTTCAAGCCCGACACCGGGTCGTTGGACAGCTGGAAGGCCTCGCGCGGCGCCGCGTTCTCGCGCCCTGGCGCCCTCACGGTGACGGTCGAGAACCCGCGGGCCACCGCGATCGACGCCACCACCGTGGAGACACGCTTCAGGCAAACCTTCCGGTCACCCACGTTCAACGACGTGTCCGACAAGGTGCTCACATGGAAGCTCGCCGATGGCACCTGGACCATCGTGAAGGAGTCCGGCCGCTGAGGCCGGTGGACCGTTGACGCCGGTGCGGCCGCCGGCTACTTGCCGGCGATGATGAGCCCGAGCAGGCGGTCCTCGGTGGCCGCGGCCGTTTCGCCCTGCCCCACCAGCCGGCCGTTTTTCATCACGGCGTAGCGGTCGGACAGGTCGAACACCTCGTGCATGTCGTGGGTGATCAGGAAGATGCCCACGCCACCGGCTTTCAGCCGGCGCACCAGGTCAGCCACCATCGCGCGCTCGTGCGGGCCCAGGGCGGCACAGGGTTCGTCCATGATCAGCACGCGGGCGTTGAAGTACAGCGCCCGCGAGATGGCCACCACCTGGCGCTGGCCACCCGACAGCAGGCGCACCGGCACGCGGATGTTGGTGAAGTTGGGGTTCAGCTTGCGGAACACCTCGCGTGCGGCCACCTCCATCGCGTCGTCGTCCATCGTGCCCCAGCGGGTCACGAGTTCACGGCCGAGGAACAGGTTCGCCACCGCGTCGAGGTTGTCGGCGAGCGCGAGCGTCTGGTAGATGGTCTCGATGCCGAGGGCCTGCGACGCCGACGGGGTGTCGATGCTCACCTGCGCCCCGCCCACGAGGATCTCGCCGCTGTCGATCGGGTAGGCGCCGGCCAGCATCTTCATCAGCGTGCTCTTGCCCGCGCCGTTGTGGCCCAGCAGCGCCACCACCTCACCGGGGTTCAGGTGGAGCGAGACGTCGTCCACGGCACGCACGCCGCCAAAGGCCTTGTGGATGCTGCGCAGGTCGACCAGGGGAGCGGTCTGGTTCATCGTCATCAGGCCATCCGTTCGCCGCTCCAGCGGCGGTACAACACATCGAACACCACCGCGGCGATCAGCACCTGGCCGATGATGACCATGCGGGTGCCGATGCTCACGTCGAGCAGCAGCAGGCCGCTCTCGAGGAACTGGATCACGAGGGCCCCCAGCACGGAGCCGAGCACGGTGCCACTGCCGCCCGACAGCGCCACGCCGCCGATCACGGCCGCGGCGATCACGTACAGCTCCATGTTCGTGCCGAGCGAGTTGGTGCCGGCGTTCAGGCGCGCCACCGACACCACCGCCGCCACCGTGACGAGCACGGCCAGCAGCAGGAAGAGCTTGAGCACCACGCGGCGCACCGGGATGCCCACCAGCAGCGCCGCCTCGGGATTGCCGCCGATCGCGTAGATGTAGCGGCCGAAGCGGGTGCGCCGCACGAGGAAGGCCATGCCGATCACCACCGCGCCCCAGATCACCACCGGCACGGGGATGCCCTGGGCCTCCTCCTTGCCGTCGAGCTGGTACGCGCAGGTGATGCCCACGAAGGCGAGCAGCACGCCGACGAAGAGCGCCCCCAGCAACACGTCGAACCACAGCGGCCGCAGCTCGAAGCCGTGGGCACCGCGGCTGCGCCGCCGCGACACGATGTTCCACACGATCACCGCCGACAGCAACGCGCCGAGCGCCCAGCTGAGCGCCGGGCCCAGCGCGCCGTCGAGCCCGCCCCCGAGTGCGAGGAACGTGGGGTCGGTGACCGGCTGCGTCTTGCCGTCTGCCACCAGGAAGGCCGCGCCGCGGAACGACATCAGCCCGCCCAGGGTCACCACGAACGACGGCACGCCGAGGTAGGCCGTGAGCCACCCGTGGTACAGCCCGATGACCAGCGCGAGCATCAGCCCGGCCAGTGACGCGGGGATCCAGTGCCAGCCCTTGCTGTACTGCAGGAACGCGATGAGCACGCCCACGCACCCCATCACGGAGCCCACCGACAAGTCGATGTGGCGGGCCACGATGACGAGGGCGATGGCCGTGGCAACGATGCCGACCACCGCGGTCTGCTGGGCGAGGTTGTAGAGGTTTTCGGGCGTCAGGAACGAACCGCTGAGCACGTGGAACACCAGGGCCATCGCCACGAGCACGGCGGCCATGATGCTCAGCCGCAGGTCGAGCGCGCTGATCTGGAGGTTGGCGGGCATGGTCAACGGGCGGGCCGGGAGGCCCGCCGGATTTCAGGTCACTTGCAGGCGGCAGGGGCGGAAGCGGCCGGCACGTTGCGGCAGAGCTCTTCCTTCGCGATCCAGCCGGCGGTGACGACGGTGTCCAGGTTGGCCGTGGTGATCGCCACCGGCTTCAGGAACTTCGACGACATGGGCACCTTCTTCTCGCCTTCGGCCCAGGTCACCGCGCCGTCGACCTTCTTGCCGGCCGCCAGCGCCACCGCGGCAGCAGCCGCTTCCTTGCCGAGCACGCGGGCGTCCTTCCAGACCGACACGGTCTGCGTGCCGAGGGCCACGCGGTTCAGCGCCGCATGGTCGCCGTCCTGCCCCGAGACCGGCACGCCGCGGATGCCGCGGCCCGACAGCGCCGCCACCACCCCGCCGGCCGTGCCGTCGTTCGACGCCACCACGGCATCGACCTTGTTGCCGTTGCGCGTCAGGATCTGCTCCATGTTCTTCTGCGCCACCTCGGGCTTCCAGCCCTCGGTGTATTCCTCGCCAACGATCTTCACCGCACCGCTCTTGACGGCGGCGGCCAGCACTTCCTGCTGGCCCGCGCGCAGGAAGTCGGCGTTCGGGTCGGTGGGCGAGCCCTTGATCAACACGTAGTTGCCCTTCGGCTTGGCGGCCAGCACGGCGCGCGCCTGCAGGCGGCCCACTTCCTTGTTGTCGAAGGTGATGTAGAACACGCCAGGCTGTTCGATCAGGCGGTCATAGGCCACCACGGGCACCTTGCGCTGCTTCGCCTTCGCGAGGGCCGGCACGATGGCGTCCTTGTCCATCGCCAGGATGATCAGGGCGTTGGCGCCCTTGGCGATCAGGCTGTCCACGTCGGACAACTGCTTCTCGGGGGAACCACCCGCGTCGGCGCTGACGTACTTGGCGCCCAGTTTTGCAAGTTGCTCCTTGATGGCGGCCTCGTCGGTCTTCCAGCGTTCCTCCTGGAAGTTGGACCAGCTCACCCCGACCGTTGTTTCAGCGAGGCTGGCACCCGCCAGCGTCGTCAGGGCCGCACACACAAGCGCTTTACGGAAGGCATTCATCTTGTTCCCCAAGTGGTTGGACGCGCCGGCCACCCCCTGCGGGAAATCACCCCGGGGCCCGACACGGAGCGCAGTATGAGGTACGCACATCATTTTCTTGCTCGTGGAAACCCGAGGAAGTTTTCCGGGCGTCAGCGGTTGCAGCCGCGACCGGTCCAGCGGGGAATCCGTACGCGCCGGCGATGCTCCCTCAACTCGATCAGCGATGGGCTGATGCCCCGCATGGAACCGGGGGCATCCCGCCGGCTCGTCCGCGGCGGCGCATGATGCCCATCGCCCGGACGCTGTTGCCAAGGCCCGGCGCGTGCTGCCCAGGAAGGATACGCCCATGACCCACCCACGCAGCGCGGGGTCCGGCTCTCGCCGGATTCCGCTGTTCGGCCTGCTGGCCGCCCTCGCGCTGGGCGGTGCCTCGGCCGCCGATCCGGCCTCCGATTTCAAACCCACGCCGCTGTCGCCGCAGCCCGACCGCGATGCCGGCTTGCGCGCGTTCTCGGAGATCGAGCGCGTGCTCAAGCACCCGCGCTGCCTGAACTGCCACGTGCCCGACGCGCCCTTGCAAGGCAACCAGGCCACGCCCCACTTCCCGCCCGTGCAACGCGGCAAGGACGGCCGCGGCCAGGCGCCGCTGCAGTGCACGACGTGCCACAGCATCCAGAACAGCCCCCTGCTGCACGCCCCACCGGGCCTTGCCAAGAACGGCAAGCCCGACTGGCACATGCCGCCCGCCCACATGAAGATGAACTGGGTGGGGCTCAGCGGCGCGGCGTTGTGCCGCGCCGTGCGCGACCCGAAAACCAACGGCGGCAAATCGCTCGCCGCCACCGAGGAACACCTCGTCAACGACCCGCTGGTCGCATGGGGCTGGCAACCGGGCCCCGGCCGCGAGCTGCCCCCGCTCGACAAGGCGGCGTTCGACGAACGCACCCGCGAATGGATCCGCAACGGCGCGCCCTGCGCACCCGGCGACGCCCCCCTCACCCGCTGACCCGAAGAGGACCGCATGACATCCTTCAACCTGAACGGCAAGGCGGTGGACGTCGACGTGCCACCCGACACCCCGGTGCTCTGGGTGCTGCGCGACACCCTCGGCATGACCGGCACGAAGTACGGTTGCGGCATCGCCGTGTGCGGCGCCTGCACCGTCCATGCCGACGGCCACCAGGTGCGCGCCTGCGTCACACCGGTCGCCGCCGTGGCCGGCCAGCGTGTGGTCACCATCGAGGCCGTCGGTGACGACCCCGTGGGCCGCGCGGTGCAGGACGCCTGGGTGAAGCACGACGTGGTGCAGTGCGGCTACTGCCAGAGCGGCCAGGTCATGTCGGCCGTGGCGCTGCTGAAAGTGAACCGGCGCCCGTCCGATGCCGACATCGCCCGCGCCATGAGCGCCAACATCTGCCGCTGCGGCACCTACGCCCGCATCCACGCGGCCGTCAAGGACGCCGCCCGGGCGCTCGCCTGAAGGACCCCGCACCATGCAACACGATCACCTCCTGCACCGGCTGGGCACCGGCGGCCTCGCAGCACTGACCGGCGCCAGTCCGGCAGCGGCCACCGGCCTCGACCGGCGCACCTTCCTGAAGATCGGCGCCGGCTCGGGCTTTGCGCTCGGGGTCTTTCCGGCGGGCGCGCAGGCGCCCGCGGCCGACGTGGCCAGCGCGCTGAAACCGGGCCAGCAACCATCGGCCTTCGTGCGCATCGCGCCCGACGGCACCGTCACGGTGAGCATCGGCAAGATCGACATCGGCCAGGGGGTCCACACCGCGTTGCCGATGGTGGTGGCCGACGAGATGGACGCTGACTGGTCGAAAGTGCGCGCCGAGTTCGCACCGGCTGGCGATGCCTACAAGGACCCGCTGTTCGGCATCCAGATGGTGGGCGGCTCCACGTCCATCAAGAACTCGTGGACGCAGTACCGCGAGATCGGCGCCCGCACCCGGGCCATGCTGCTCTCGGCCGCCGCGCGGCGCTGGAACGTCACCGCCGCCAGCCTCACGGCGAACCGCGGCGTGGTCACCGGAGTCAGCGGCCAGCGCGCCACCTACGGCGAACTGGCCGAGGCCGCCATGGCCGAGCCCGTGCCGCTGTCCGTCGTTCTGAAGACGCCGAAGCAGTTCACGATCATCGGCCGCCCCACCGGCCGGCTCGACGCGCGGCCGAAGTCCACCGGCCAGCAGAAGTTCGGCATCGACATGGCCCTGCCCGGACTGCGCACGGTGCTCGTGCTCCGGCCCCCGGTGTTCGGGGCGAAGGTGGCCTCGTTCGACGCCACGGCGGCAAAGGCGATCCCCGGTGTCGACGAGGTGTTCGAGGTGCCGCTCGACCGCGGGGCCACCGGCATCGCCGTCGTGGCCAATGGCTTCTGGCCCGCGCGCACCGCCCGCGAGGCGCTGCAGGTGCAATGGAACACCGACGGGGTCGAGCGGGCCGATTCGGCCGCGCTGCTGGCGCAGTACCGGCAACTCGCGTCACAGCCGGGGCTGCCGGTGAGCCAGTCCGACCTGTCGGCGCTGGCCGGGGCACCGCACCGCATCGTCGCTGAATATGAGCTGCCCTACCTCGCCCACACTCCGATGGAGCCGCTCAACTGCACCATCGACCTGCGCGAGGGCCAGTGCACCGTGTGGGTGGGCTCGCAGTTCCAGACCATCGACCACGCCACGGTGGCCCAGGTGCTCGGCCTCGACCCGAAGCAGGTGACGTTGAACACGCTCATGGCCGGCGGCGGCTTCGGCCGGCGCGCGGTGCCCACGTCCGACTACGTCTTCGAGGCGGCCCAGGTGGCCAAGGCCCGCCGCGCGGCCGGCCGCACCGGCCCCATCAAGCTCGTGTGGACCCGCGAGGACGACGTCAAGGGCGGCTACTACCGGCCGATGCACGTGCACCGCGCGGAGATCGGCATCGATGCGAAGGGCCGCGTGCTGGCGTGGAAACACACCATCGTGGGCCAGTCCATCATCAGCGGCACACCGTTCGAACCCATGATGATCAAGAACGGTGTCGACGCCACGATGACCGAGGGCGTGGCCGACAGCGCCTACGGTTTCCCGATGACGCTCGAGGTGCACCATCCGAAGGTCAACGTGCCCGTGCTGTGGTGGCGCTCGGTGGGGCACACGCACACCGCGTTCGTGATGGAGACCCTCGTCGACGAAATCGCCCGCACCGTAGGCGCCGACCCGTTCGACTACCGCCGCAAGGCGCTGGCCAAGCACCCGCGGCACCTGGCCGCGCTGGACCTCGTGAAGCGCAAGTCAGGCTACGGCACCCGCCGCCTGCCCGCGGGCCACGCCTTCGGCGTGGCCGTGCACGAGTCATTCGACACCGTGGTGGCCTACGTGGTGGAGGCCTCCGTGGAAGGCGGCCGGCCGGTGCTGCACCGCGTGACCGGCGCCGTGCATTGCAACCTGGCGGTGAACCCGCGGTCCATCGAAGCGCAGGTGCAGGGCGGCCTGCTGATGGGCCTCGGCATGACACTCCCCGGCGCCGAGATCACGCTGAAGGACGGCATCGTGCAGCAGGGCAACTGGAACGACTACCGCGTGGCCACCCACGCCCAGATGCCCCAGGTGGAGGTGTTCATCGTGCCCTCGGCCGACCCGCCCACCGGCGTGGGCGAACCGTCGCTGCCCCCGCTGGCGCCCGCATTCGCCAATGCATTGGCCGCGGTGACCGGCAAGCGGCTGAGGCGGTTGCCGTTCGAGGTGTGAGGGGGCCCGCCGACTCAAGCAGGCAAGCGGGAAGCAGGCAGCCGCTGTGGGTTCTTCATGGTGTGCTGCCCGCAGACACGTCCATGATCAGGCGCATGACCAGGTAGAGCCGAGGCGCGATCGACCCGATGTCCACATGCTCGGCGTCGTTCGAATGCGCGCCGAAGCCGGTCAGGCCCAGGCCTTCGATCACCGGCCCGCGCGCGTGCAGCGCTGCAAAGGCCGCATCCGTGCCGCCGCCCGTGGCCACCTCCGCCACCTTCATCGGCAAGCCGATCTCCCCATAGATCGCCTGCGCGCGCTTGGCAAGCGCACGTGACGCAGGGGTTGCTTCCAACGGCGGGCGGCGCACCTCGAACTTGAGCTGCACCTTGGCGTCGGACACGCGGCGCTGCTGGACGCGCCGCTGCATCTCCTTCTCCAGACGATCGAAGTCGGCCACGCGCAGTGCGCGCACGTCCGCCTGGGCCGTGGCGTTGGCCGGGATCACGTTTCGGTTCGTGCCCGCCTGCGCCATCGTCCAGTTCAGCTTCACGCCGGTATCCGGTTCCGACAGGTCCTGCATCTGCAGCAGCTGGTGGGCGAGTTCCGTCAAGGCGTTGATGCCCGCCTCCGGCCGCGCTCCGGCATGCGAGGCCCGGCCTTCGACCGACAGGTATGCCGCGCCGATGCCACTGGTGGCCAGGCGTACGCCGCCATCCGCGCCAGCGGCTTCGAAGGACAGCGTCATGTCCTGGTCGGCCGCGGTGCGCGCAATCGTGGCGCGCGATCCTGGGGAGCTGATCTCTTCGTCGCCATTGATCAGCACGGTGAGCGTGCCGTACGCATCCATCCCGGCCTTCTTCAGCAGCGCGATGGCATGCAGGATGGTCGCGATGCCTTGCTTGTCGTCCGCGATGGCCAGCCCGTAGGCCTTGTTGCCGTCGATGCGAAACGGCTGGTCCTTCAGCATGCCCTTCAGGTACACCGTGTCCATGTGCGCGATGAGCAGCAGCTTCTTGGTACCCCTCCCCTTGAACTGGGCCTTCACCATCGAGCCCACGCGCTCCGGCGTGTCCCCCATGCGATACAGATCGGTCGGCTCGATCAGCGAGACCTCGCCGCCCAGCGCTTCCAGCTTGCGCGCGATCAGTCCCGCCAACCGGGCGAGGCCTTCCACGTCCTTGCTACCCGACTCGACATCCACCAGTTCACGCAGCGTTTCGAGCAGCGCGGGCTGCTCCTGCCCGGCCAGTTGCTGCAGTTGCCCGGACGAAGGTGCGGCCACGGCCATGGAGGCTGCGAACAGTGAGACTGCAGCGAGCAGGGCACGGATGTGGAAGTTCATGGGAGGGACCTGCGGCGTGCAATGGAATGGCGTGGACTATGCCGGCAGCTTGCGCGCGAGTCCATCGACAAGATTTCCCTCCCCTATGACGTGATGGAATGGGTTGATGTGTTTTCGCGATGGCTCGGCCTCAAGCGTTGAGCACAGGGTTTGGCGCGTACTTGTCACCCACCCGCTCGCGCAGCGGATGCGTGTCGTAAACAATGTGCATGCTGTTGATGCGGTGGCTACCCGGGCGGAAGCCGAACACGTCCACGCAGGTGAAGTCGACCAACCTTCCGTCACTGAGCGTCCAGTCGTAGCGGAAGTAGGCCGCCACGCGAACCGTGTCGTCCGCAGGCTGCACCGATGCGAACAGGTCGATCAGCGTGATCACGCTCTGGCTCGAGGCCTGTGCCAGCTTGGGAAAGAAGTCGCGTGCCTTCATGGTCCCGAGAAACGGGGAGTGCACGACGCCGTCGTCCTCGAAAGTGAGAATCAGTCCCGCCGTATCGCCCGCGTGCAGAAGGCGCAGGTAGGTGCGCACCGTGTCCAGTTGAAGTTGACTCATGCATCGCTCCTTGTCAGTTCACGGGGCGAATGGTTCCAGACACCGTGCCCTCGGACAAGTCAGAATGGCGGCAAATCCATCAACGTTGTTTATGAATCTGAGATACCTGGAATACCTCAGGCTGGTGATCGAGCACGGCAGCTTCGCTGCGGCGGCGCGGGCTGGTGGCGTGTCGCAGCCAGCGATCAGCCACGGCATGAAGCAGCTCCAGCGACAGTTCGACACGCCGCTGTTCGTGCCGTCCGGGCGCAGGGTGCTGCCCACCGAGGCGGCGTTGCAAGCGGCGCTGAAAAGCAAGGATCTCGCCGAGCGGATCGACGCACTTGCGGTGACAAGTGCCATCCCGGCCACTCGCGACACACTGCGCGTCGGGGTGACCCCGTCCGCAGCCTTGGTCTGCGGCCCGTCCTTGTACGCTGCTTGGTGCCAAGGCCACCCTCGCCGGCGTCTCGACATGTCCGGCGCTGACGAAGGGCGCCTGCTGACCAGCTTGCAGGCCGGTGAACTGGACTTGGTGATTTCGCCGAGGCCTCGTGGCTACGTTGGCGCTGGCTTGGCCACCCAGCCGCTTTACCAGCTTGCGCCGCTGGCTTACGCCGGTCGCGCGCACCCATTGGTCAAGGCTCAGTCACTGGCAGAACTGCAAGCAGCATCCTGGGCCATCGTCGGACCCAGCGTGAGCGGGCCCGTGGATGTACTGCATGAAGCCTTCGCCGTCCGCCAGATGAGGCCGCCACGCGTGGCCGTATCGTGCCCGGACTACGCCAGCCTTCTGCACCTGATGACCCACAGCGACTTGCTCGGCGTGCTCCCCCACCCGGCCCTGCTGGACAGCGCAGCGAAGGGCGAAATCGTGCCCCTTCGTCTGCGCGAGGCTCTTCCGCGCTACGAGATGCATCTGTTCACGCCGGTTCGGTCGCGTCGGGTCTTGGGTCCCGTCTTCGCCAAGTTGAAGCAGCAGGCGGCCTTGATTTCCAAAGCGCCAGAACCTGCGCATTCAGCCGAACGACAGGCTTAGTCCGATCCAACAGGCGCATCAAGTTCTAGAGTTGCCATTGCCGATTGATGCAGCAGACATTGCGGAAAGCCAAATCTGCCGCACGTGTTCAAGGCAGGCTACACGGTCAAGGCGCGACGTGCGTGTGATAGATCTTGCTGATCACGGCCCACGTTCCATCAACCTTCAGCAGATGGAAAAAGTCAGTGAAACAGAAACCGGAAACGTCGTTGGTGTCGACGCGAGCGCTGGCGGCGGTGCCAACGATGTCAATTCTGACGATCGCAGCTTGCGCTTCGGGCGAAGGACGGAAGGAGCTGTCGAGGCCGTCGAACAGATTCTGGATCGCGCCACCTGTGAGCTTGCCGTCGGCGCCGACGCCAAAGATGGTCGCCTGTTCGCTGAAGGCCGGCTTCATGATGCTGCTTCTGGCTTGCTTGCAGCCCTCGTTGTACTTGTTCAACACCGCGACGATAGCGTTGTACTCTTGGACGTAAACAGGTTTGCTCATGGGTTCTCTCTTGATTGAGTGGGGAATCAGTGGGTTCCAGATGCAGCATCGGAACCCAAACGATCACTTGGCGAACAGCATCGCGATGTCGGCGAAAGCCTTGATCTCCAGCGCATTGCCGGACGGGTCGAGGAAGAACATCGTTGCCTGTTCGCCCGGCTCGCCCTTGAAGCGGATGTAGGGCTCGATCACGAACTCGACGTCGGCCGCCTTGAGGCGCGCGGCGGCCGCTTCCCAGTCGGCCATCGGCAGCACGATGCCGAAGTGACGCACCGGCACGCCGTGTCCATCGACCGCATTGCGCTGTGCGATGCCGGTTTCAGCGGGGGCCAGGTGCGCGACGATCTGGTGGCCGTAGAAGTTGAAGTCGACCCAATCGTCCGCGCTGCGGCCTTCAGGGCAGCCGAGCAGTTCTCCGTAGAACGTGCGGGCGAGCGCAATGTCGTGCACCGGGAATGCGACGTGGAACGGGGACAGCGGTGCGGGATTCGTTGTGGGGGCATGCATGGTCATGGTGCAGGTGATTGGTTGCTGATCGGGGCGATGGCGGTCTTCAGTGCCTTGAATCGTAGGCAGTGCAGTGGAAAAGAAAATCAATATATATTTGCCCCGAGCACAAACGGAGTTTGTTGATGATCCGCGAATTGAAGACCTTGATGGCCGTGGCACGAGAGGGAACGTTCGCCGCCGCCGGCGAACAGATCGGCCTGACGCAGGCGGCCGTCAGTGCGCAGATGCAACGTCTTGAGGCAGAGCTCGGGTTTCAGCTCTTCGACCGGACTGGCCGATCGGCGAGGCTGAATGCCATGGGACACCAGACGCTGGCGCAAGCGCAGGAACTGCTTCGTCTCTACAGCAACCTGGGATCGAGCAACACGGGTCAGCGAGCCGCCGAACTGCTCAACATCGGCGCCATCGCATCGGTGCAACGGTCGCTGCTACCTGATGTGCTCGGGAAGTTCCACAAGCAGATTCCCAACTGCCGCACGAGAGTCGTTCCGGGCTTGTCCATGGAACTGTTGAACCTGGTCGATGTTGGCGACATCGCCGTGGCGGCGATCATCCGACCGCCGTTCTCGCTGCACAGTGACCTGCGCTGGAGGACGCTCGCGCACGAGCCGTTTCGCTTGCTGGTGCCCCGGCACGTGGACGGCAACGACTGGGCCCAGTTGCTGTCCAGCGAACCGTTTGTCCGGTATGACCGCGCCTCGTTCGGCGGCCGGCAGGTCGATCGTTTTTTGCGCTCGGCACACCTGAGCGTGCAGCAGGTTTGCGAGCTCGATGAACTGGATGCAATCGTTCGCCTCGTGGCCAACGGCGTCGGGGTCGCTCTCGTGCCGCAGACCGCCACGCATCGCAGGTGGCCCGCGGCGGTGCGCGCGATCGACCTTGGGCCTCACACGTTCCATCGTGACATCGGCCTCGTCCACCGAGCGAGCCGAACCCTCAGCGAGCCGGCTCGGCTGTTCGTGCAGCTCGTTTGCAATGCATACAGTGGCAGCAGGGCGTCCGGGGAGGTCGAGGATCGCCCGGTGACTGCGCCGTAACGTCCACACAGCCGAAAGGGACCAACGCGACCAAGCTTGCGCCCTGCAGCGGTTGCTGCGAGGCGATGGTCAAGCCCACAGATGCCGAATCTCGTCGAACCCGTTCACGGCCCCCGGGTTGACCGGAGTTCATCCCGGGCCGCGGCCCCGATGGCCTCGAGCCCGATCCCCAGGCGGGCCAGCGCCCGCACGCTGGCACCCTGCCGGATGGATGCGACGGCCAGCACCACGTGGGCGCCGCTCAACGGGCGGTCCTGGTCTTGTTCGCGTTGGGCGGCCAGTTCGTGGATCACCGCCTGGCCCGATGGCTTGGCCGTGTAGAGCGCACGGGCGGCCTTCAGTGGTGCGCCGCCCTCCTCCATGGGTGCCACCAGGGACGGATCGATGCCGATGCCGCGCAGCGCGTCACCATGCTGTTGGGCGATGGCCTCGCGCAGGCCGTCGGGATCCGCCGCGAGGCGTGCGAACGTGCGGCGGGCCGCCCCGTCCGGCAGGTCCAGCGCGGCCAGCAGGAAGTGCTCCGCGCCGGGTTCCTGCTGCCCATCCTGCAACGCGTGCCGTTCGGCCCCTTCACACAGGGCCTTGAGCGTGCCCATGTCCTTGAAACGCTGCCGTATCCGCTGAAACATGCCACCTCCCGGGATCATCGCCGTGGGGAACCGGACCCGGCCAGGCGCTTGTGCGCAGCCTGCTTCGACACCCCGAGGGCCAGCGCGATCTGCGCCCACGACCAGCCCTGCGCCAGGGCCTTCTCGACCGCGCGTTGCTCGAGCTTGTCGGCCATCAACCGCAGCGCCACCACGGCGGCCAGTGCATCGGCCGGATCGTTTGCCGAAGGAAGTGATTTCAGGTCCATCGTTCGTCAATCTTAGTTGACGAACGATGGGTCGTCAACGTTCATTGACGAACACCGGCCGCCGCGTCAAGGACACACGTCGCGCCCTGCCTGTGCCGGATCCAGGCACGCCTTGAACACCGTGTCCTTCACGGCGGGCATCATCGCCATGGTGCGGAACGAGCGGTACGTGAACACCACGATCTGGCCGGGCGTGTTCAACGCCTCCCACACCTTGCGCCGCGAAGCCGCGTCCATGGTGATGCGGCCATCGGCGCGCGTGGTGCCCTTGGCCAGCGGCTTCGGGTAGCCGAACAGGTAGTCGGACAGCTTCGGAGTGTCGCCCGGCACCACGATGATCTGCCACGGCGTCTGGCTGGCCGGCAGGCCGTCCTCGGTCCAGCGGGTCTGCAGCCCGTCCGCCGAGGAGATCACCCAGGTTTCCAGCTGGTCACGGCCCTCGCCCAGCAACGGCGATGCGGGCCAGCGGTACGGGCGGCCGCCCGCATCCTCGCGGTAGGTGGCCAACACCTGGCCGCCGGGCGCATAGACCGTCACGAGCGGATGGCCCGTGAACCCGAACTGGCCCGTCGCCGGGTTCTGCTCCATGCGCGATTCGCCAGTGATGCTGCGCACGAGGCGGCCCTGCGGGTCGTGGAGGTACACCTCGCGGCTGTCGTCCGCCGCGGCGGCCTGGTCGCAGCGCCCCGCGGCGCGCTGGGACAGTTCGGTGAGCGCACCAACGGGCCCGTAGGTGGCACACGTGGCACCGCGCTGCTCCCATGTGTTCTTTTCGATGTCCCACGACACCACCTGCAGCCCGGTGGCACGCCCCTGGTCATCACGCTGGAGCTGTTCCACCTGTTCCGTCTGCAGGTCGGCCGCACGGATGGGCGGCGGCTCACCACCGCTCGGGTCGCGGTCGCGGTAGGCTTCGGTGAGCGTGCGCCGCTCGATGCGACACAGCTGCACGCGGCCCTGTGCATCGGCCTCGCCATACAACACCGGCGTGGGCTTCAGCGCGAGCTCGGCGCGGTGGTACACCGGCCAATCCACCCGATCGGCCCACGGCGCCGCGAGGGTCATCCGCCCACCCTCGGCAGCAGGCCTGCCCATCAGGTCGGGCAACACACGCACGCGCGAGCCGTCGGTGCCCAGCAATTCGAGTCCGAGGTTCAGGTCATCACCGGCGACGAACCACTTCCGCCATCGCGCGGGCGCCGGGTCGGTCGCGGCAACACCGCCGCACACCGCCGCGTGAGCACTGGCGAGGCACGAGAGAAACAGGGCCACGCCCCACGAGGTCACACGTCGATTCATGCCGGGCACCTCAATGGAATTGCAGGTCGTAGGCGTACTGCAGCGCGCCATACCATTCCTGGCCGAACCCGCCGAAACGCAGGCCGGCGGGGCCGTCCTCGAACAGCAGGAACGGGTACGCGTTGCGCGCCAGCTGCCCGTCCGGCGGCAGGCGGTACGGCGAGAACCGCTTCGGGTTCTCGAAGTAAGGCGCCAGGTGTTCGCCCGCATGGATGTGCATGTACCAGACAGTGAGCACGCGATCGGGGTACTTGCTCGGGGACACCTCGGGGTAGAGGCCGCCTTGCCCTGCCGGGATCGACGACGTCATCAGGCGCAGCGCGAGCCGCAGCGGCCCGTGGTACACGATCTCGCCGCCGCTGCGCGACATGCCGTCGCGTCGCGCCACGGTCAGCCATTCGGCCAGGTTCTGCACGGCACGCGAGCCCGGCGCCACCGAACGCTCGCACCACCGCTCGACATCGGCCGCCGTCACCGGTTCCCCGCGGGGCACCTTGCCCGACGTGGTGGCGATGTCCGCATGGAATTGGGCCAGCCACGCGCGGTAGCGTTCACCGGCGGTCACCCTGTCGAAGGCCCGTGCGGAGGTGCACAACCACGGCGCTGCAAGGCCCGCCAGCAGGAGTTGGCGTCGGGCGACACCCGGTCGTTTCATTCTTGTGTCCTCGGTCGTTGGAATGGCCGGCGCGCCGGCTGGCACGCACTGTCCCACATTCCGCGGCCGGGCAGGCAACGAGGGGTGTCAGGCGGCAGCGGTGGCGGCCTGGCGCACCACGGCCTCGGCGATCACACCGGCATCGCGCAGGATCACCTTGCGCTGGAGGATCATCGACTCGGGGTGCTCACGCTCCCAGGTCGCCACGGGCATCATCCGCTCGCTGGCCGCCGCCGCGCCGGCGCGGTCGCCCTTGCGCCAGCAGGCCATGACCGCCACCAGCTGGTCCGGGTGCGGGTAGCCCGTGAAAAATCCATCCGCGCCTGCCGCGAGTTCGGCCAGGCAGTGCACACCGCCCAGCCCGCCGAAGAGCCCGAGGCGTGTCCCAAGGGCCGCCCCCACACGAATCATCTTCTCCGGCGTGGGCTCTTCCTCGACCTTGATGCCGCACACCTCGGGCACGGTGTCGGCCAGCCGCTGGAGCAGGTCCACCGGCAGCAAGCCGCCGAACTTCGGGTGATCCATCAGGATGATGGGCAGATGCAGTGCGCGTGCGATGGTGTCCACGTGGGCCAGCACCGCCGCCGCGTCACTCCGCGGTGGCTTGACGAGCAGCCCGCTCGCCCCGCAGTCGGCCGCCACGCGGGCCAGGGCCAGCGCGAGGTGGGTGCTGTCGTCCAGCACCCCCACGATCACCGGCGCGCGCCCCGCCGAGCGCCGCGCCACGCGTTCGATCACCAGCCGGCGCTCGTGTTCGTCGAGCAGGTGGCCCTCGCCGGCGATGCTGGCCGGTACCAGCCCGGTGGCCCCACCGGCCAGGTAGTGATCCACCACGCGGTCGAGGCTCTCCAGGTCGAGGTGCCCACCCGCCGCCATCGGCGTGGGCAGCACCGCGAACAGGCCGTGAAGCCAGGCGGGATGCGGGTTCATCGTCACCTCAGGCACAACCCAGGGCCTCGGCCTCGCGCAGCACGCCGTCGAAGAAACGGCACCGTGCGTCGAGGGCCACGCGGATGGCCCGCTCCACGCGCAACTCGTCGAGCGGCGAGTGCAGCATGGGCAGCAGGATGGACTCGAGCTTGTCGGCGTGCCCGTCGTCGACGTGGATGTGCACCTCGAAGAACATGAGCGCGTCCCGATCGAACGCGGCGGCCTGCAGCAGCCCGGCCTGGATCTGCGTGTACAGGGCCCCGACGATGCCTTCGGAGGCATAGCACAAGGCGCCGAGCGTGCCGGTCACGCCGTAGTGGTCGCTGAGGTTCAGGTAGGTGTCGATCAGCGACGCCGTCTCGGGCAACTCGGGCACCGCCGCCAGCTGCGCATCGTCCAGCCCCAGGGCCCGCGTGAAACGCCGGAAGAGGTTGGCGTGGGCGCGCGCCGGATCGCCCTCGCCGAGTTCCTCCCACAGGTTCTCGCCGATCACGAGGCGGGCATCCTCCTGCGGGCAGGCCGCCAGGGCCAAGGCCAGGAAGCTCGGGAACTGGCGGCAGAACTTGTACATCTGGCCACCCAGCACGCGCACCTGGGCGATCGTGAGTTCGCCGGCGCGGCAACGCTCGACGAACGGATGGCGCCAGAGCGGATGCGCCTCGGCCACGAGGCGGAACCGCGTGGGGGTGTCGAGGAGCAGGTGGGGGATTTCGGATTGCAGCGATTTCATGAGACAGACCTCGGGGACGTTGGGGGACGAAGGAACGAAGGGACTCAGGTGCGCACGACCTTGACGGCCATGTGCAGGGGGAGATCGACGAGCGGACCGAAGAAGGCTTCGTCCAGGTCGACCATGGCTGGCGTGACGGCCAACTCGGTGATGACCGGCATGGCGGCAAACCCCGCCGCACGCAGGCCATCGAAATAATCGGCGAAGGTCTTGTGCACCAGCTGCACATCGAGTGCGCTGCCGTCACGTTTCCAGATCCTTCCGCCAAACGTGGTGTCACGTGCGCTGAAGTACCCGGCAGAGCCGACGTCGAAATAGAAAGGCGGCGCGGGTTCGCGCATGAAGGCGAACGCAGGGTGTGGCACCGCAAACACGAAGCTGCCGCCGGGGCGCAACATGCGGTGCACGTTGGCCATGGTCCGGCGCATGGGCTCGACGCCGAGGTAGTTGAAGAGGAACACGGCCACCACCAGGTCGACGCTCGCTTCGCCCAGGTCCACCGACGCCGCATCCGCCGTGTCGTAGCGGATGCCCAGCGGCTCGGCGCGCTCGGCCTCCCGCGCGAGCGCGATCATGCGCTCGGAAAGATCGAGCCCAACCACCTCCGCGCCGCGGTGGCGCAGCATGCGGCTGCAGTAACCCTCGCCGCAGCCGAGGTCGAGCACCGACTTGCCCTGGAGCGGCTCGCAAAGCGCCATCACCTGGGGCCGGGCCGTGTAGTCGGACAAGGAGCTGGGCTGTGCGCGCGACCAGTTGGCGGCGGTCTGGTCGTACAGCGCGCGGGGATCGGTGGGCATGTTCATATGCGGGTGTCCTGAGTGAGGGAGGTAAGGGCCGGGCGCGTGTCGCGCGCAGCCAGGAACCTGGACAGCGTGCACTTCAGCGCACTCGGTTCGAAGGGTTTGCCGAGCATGGCGTCCGCACCGGCCTCGGCGGCCCGTCCGTGGTCCGCGCCCAGCATGCTGGCCGTCCAGATGATGATGGGCATGTGCCCGCTGTCGCCCTGGTGTGCCCGGATGGCACGGCACACGTCGAGCCCGTCCATGTCAGGCAGGCGCATGTCCAGCATCGCCAGGTCGTAGTGCGTGTGCGCGGCCGCCTTGACGGCGTCGACACCGTTTTCCACCACGTCCACCGTGAACCCGAGCGCGTTGAGGTGCAGCTCCGCCACCATCTGGTTGACGGGATCGTCCTCGCACACCAGCAGGTGGCCGCGGAAGGCCATCGTCGTGCCCGTGGCCTCCGGCCGCACCGGTTGCACCGCGGTCGACTTGTCCAGGCACGCGGTGAACCAGAAGGTGCTGCCCCGGCCCGTCTCGCTGCTGACACCGACCTCGCCGCCCATCAGCGCGGCGAGCTTCTTGCAGATGGCCAGGCCCAGCCCGGTTCCCTGGTACTTGCGCGTCGTGGACGCGTCCGCTTGCGTGAACGGCTCGAACAGCGTGGGCTGCTTGGCGGCGTCGATCCCGATGCCGCCATCTTCCACTTCGAACCGGATCCTGGCCTGCGTGTCCGTCTCGCTGACCAGCCGAGCCCGCACCGCCACCCGCCCCGAATCCGAGAACTTGATGGCGTTGCCGAGGTAGTTGACCAGCACCTGCCGGATGCGCACGGCATCGCCGGCCAGGTCGTCGAGAATTTCGGGGGCGACGTCGACGTCGACCTGCAGATGTTTCTCCCCCGCCTGGTAGGACAGCAGTTCCACCGCGTCGGCCACCGCCCGCCGCAAGCTGAAGTCGACGGACTCCAGCTGCAGCTTGCCCGCCTCGATCTTGGAGAAGTCGAGGATGTTGTCGATGATCCTGAGCAGGGACTTCCCGCTTTTCGCCGCCGTGGCAGCGCAGTTGCGCTGCGGCACCGACAGGTCACTTGCCAGCAGGTGATCGAGCATTCCCAGCACACCGTTCATCGGTGTCCGGATCTCGTGGCTCATCATCGCGAGGAACTCGCTCTTGGTCCGGCTGGCCTGTTCCGCCACCTCGGTCGCCAGCATGGCGACCTTCAGGTTGTCCTTCTGCTCCTTGAGCCGGCACGACAACTCCTGCGCATCGGCCAGCGCCTTGTTTTTCGTCTGCAGCAGGAACAGCAGGTCCACGGCCGGGTCGTGCACGGCGAAGTCGTTGAGGCTCAGCCCGACCTGGTGCACGTCGACCATGGCCGTCACCCACGGCGAGCCCAGGAAGAACAGGTGGCGGCCCTGTGCCACGAACTCGCCGCGCAGGCGAAGCTGCCCATCACGGTAGCGCAACACGAACAGCGACTGGCGATGCTGGTGCACGCTGTCGAAGTCGAGTTGCTGCAGCACGGGCCGCTGCAGGGTGAAGTGCTCGCTCAGTGCCGCGCCCGCGACCAGCGCCGGGCACAGCCGGCCGAGAACGGCCCCGACCTGCAACACACGAAGCTCATCGTCGAGGACGATGTGGAACGGGAACGCTGCCGCGAACTCCGACGGGGCAAGCGCCAGATTCAATTCAGGTGCCGCCATCACTGGACAGGCGACACGCCCGCTCCAACGTAATCGATGCGGAAGACATCGTGGTCGTCCTGCCCGCGGCTGGCTGTCTGGCGAACGTCGACCTCCTGCGAGAACCGCCGGCCCAGCCCCTTGAGCAGGCCGATCACCATGGGTGCCAGGCCGGCGCGTTCGCTGCGGTAGTGCAGCAGCAGTGAACGGCCGCCTTCCACGGATTCCACCGTGAACGACGGTGGACGCAATGCCGGAAACGTCATCCCCACATGGCTGTGCAGGTTGTCCAGGTTCAGGAGGAACTGCTCGAGGTTCGACCCGAACATCTCGAGCATCTGGCCGTAGCCTTGTTGCGCGGTGTAGAGCACCCAGTGTTCGCCGAAGGATTCGAGGATCTGGGCGGCATCCATCTTCAGCACTTCGGTGGCGGCTCCGACCAGCTTGTACGTGAGCTCGTCCGGGTAGCTGTCCATCGAGACGAACATCTCGTGGTTGACGCCCGCGTTCTCGCGAATCTGCTGCCAGGCGTCGTCACCGAAACCGCGCCGAACGAAGTCCTCGACTGCTTGATTCACGAGACCGTACATGTTATTTCTCCCTGTGCCATTGCTTGGATCACTGATGTCGTGACTGTGAGCGCAGTCGCCAAAGCGCGCCAGTCGGCAGAGTGCTGAACGGTGTCAGCAGATTGACTACCCGCCATGCCGATGTCTGAGATCGGGCACGATGCGCAGCAGTTGCTCGAACTCGGTGGTCTTGTTCAGGTAGTGGTCCGCGCCGTCGGCATAGGCCTGTTCGCGCATCGACGGCTCGGAATGGCTCGTCAACATGATGACGAGGCAGTCGGCGCCGCGCTCGCTGGCGCGAATGGCACGGAGCACCTCGAAGCCATTGAGTTCGGGCATCTCGATGTCGAGCACGACGCCGTCGGGTTCGGTCTCGCGGAACATACGCAGCGCTTCGGCGCCATCGGCGGCCAGTGCCACCACGTCGGCGCCACCCTCCCGCAGGAGGTCGCTGACAAGCTGGGCCAGCGGACGCACGTCGTCGGCAACCAGGAACCGGGGGCGGGGACTGAGGCACTGCATCCGGTGATCGTGCCACCGCTCCCGCCGCCGCCGTGTCCGCATTTGCGCCGCCGCACTAGGCAAAATGACTACACGCGGCGCGGGCCGGTCAATCGACGAGCCCGTTCTTCAGCGCGTAGCGGGCGATGTCGACGTGGCTGTTCAGCCCCGTCTTCTCCCGGATGCGCGCCAGGTACGTGGCCACGGTCTTGTCGCTCAGCCCGAGGTCGAAGCCGATCTCCTTGATCGCCCGCCCGACGGCGATGCGCCGGAAGATCTCGAGTTCGCGGTCGGACAGGTCGTCGTGAATCAACGTGGACTTGCGCGCCTGCAGCGACTTGGCAATGACCGCCGCCGCATCCGCGTGCAGGTACGTTCCCCCGTTGGCAATGCGCTGCACGGCCTGCAGCAGGTCGTCCACGGCATGGTGCTTGTGGATCAGGCCGTTGGCGCCGGCTGCCATGGTCTCGACGATGTAGGCCGTCTCGTGGCTGGCCGTGAGCACGAGCACCGGCACCGTGGCGTTCACCTCGCGGATCAAGCGGAGCAACTCGAGGATGCCCGGGCCCGGCATCAGCACATCGAGCAGGAGCAGGTCCCACTTGCGCGTGGGCAGCTCGGCCAGCACCGCGTGGCCATCGCCCACTTCCGTCACCTGCACGCCGTCGAATGCGTCGCGCAGGAGTTCCCGCAGGCCGTGGCGTGTCACGGCATGGTCGTCAGCGATCAGAACGTGCTGCATGTCCGCCTCCCTCGACGGATGGGTAGGGCACCGTCACCGTGGCCACCGTGCCGCCTTCCGGGTGGCGGGCCACGCTGAAGGTGCCGCCGATGGCCTCGGCACGCTCGGTCATTCCCAGCAGGCCCAGGGAGGTGGTCTGGTTCACCGTGTCGATGTCGATACCGACCCCGTCGTCCCTGACACGCAGAACCCAGGCGCCCGGCTCGTCGACCAGCGCGATGCTCAAGCACGAAGCATTGGCGTGTCGGGCGGTGTTCGTCAAGAGCTCCTGGAGGATTCGGAACAGCGCGGTGGCCACGGCCGATCCAGGTAGCGACGAAATCGCGGTTTCGACGGTGGTGGTGACCCCCGAGCGGTCCTGGAACCGACGCGCTTCGTCGCGAATGGCCGACGGCAGGCCCAGGGTGTCGAGCACGCTCGGGCGCAATTCCACGGCGATGCGTTGCACCGACATCACGATCTGGTCGACCAGCGCTTCCGCGTCGGCGAGCTTCGGCGACAAGTCCGCGATCGACACGCCGGCCGCCAGCTTGCGGATCATCCACCGGACGTCCATCTTGAGCCCCGTGAGCAGTTGCCCGAGACCGTCGTGCACCTCGCGCGAGATGCGGGTGCACTCCTCCTCCCGCAGGGTGCGCAGCCGGGCGGTCAGGTCCCGCATGCGCAACTCGCGCGCAGCCTGATCGGCCATCAGCCGCTGCAGTTCGGCGTCGCGGCGCTTCGATGCGGTGATGTCACGCAGGATCGCCGCCAGCGCCGACGGTGCCCCCGACGCATCCCGGATGACACCGGTGACGACCGACACCGTGATCGCATGCCCCTCCTTGTGCAACCGGACCACCTCTTCGGCGCCGGCCGGGTCACTGCCGCGGCGCGAGTGGAAGATCCGGCGTTCGTTGGGATGCACCGGCTCGCTCGCCGTTGGCCGGATGACGTCGCGGACCCGCCGGCCGATCGCTTCGCCGGGCGGATGGCCGAACGTGCGGGTCGCGCCCCGGTTCCAGCTGGTGATGACCCCGTCGACCGTGCAACTGACGATCGCGTCGTCGGACGATTCGACGATGGCCGCGAGCCGCTGGCTCACCTCTTCCACCCGCTTGCGCTCGGTCACGTCGAAGAACGTGCACAGGAAGTCGTCCCCGATGCCGATGCCGGACAGCACCATGGCACGCACCGCCCCGTCCTTGCACGTGACCTGCCGTTCGACGGGTTCGAGGTTCATCGCCGAATCCCCCGAGCGTGCGACCGTCGCCTGCCAGGCCTCCAACGCCGCCTGCCGATAGACCGGATCGGGATAGGCCAGTGGCCACCAATCGGCCAGCGTGGGCAGCTCGGCGGTGGTGTAGCCGAGCACCTCGACAAAGCGGGCATTGACCCCCACCAGGGCCCCATTGCCGGCCACCAGGGCCTGCGGCAGCGGCGCTTCGTCGAAGAGGCGGCGAAATCGCTGCTCGCTCACGAGCAGCGTGGCTTCGGCGGTCTCCCGACGCTGTGCAGCCTGGTCGAGCAGCCCCCGCACGGCGGCGATCTCGGTGATGTGGAGGTCGGCCCGCGGCGCCGCCGCGGGCTGCGCCAGCGAGGCCACCGCGCGGCCGAGCTGGCGGCTGGCCAGCGTGCCACCGACCACGCCGGCCAGCGTGGCGGCCAGCACCGCGAGGGCCAGCGTCAGGGCCGCCTCCAGCAGCGCCTTGCGGTAGACGCCGCGCGGCATCTCGAGCACGACGGACCACGGTGACTCGATCGAGCGCACCACGAACCGGCCGCTGGGGTCGACATCCGTGGCGGGATCGAAGTCCGGCGGTGCGCGGCGCACCATCGTTTCGCCGCGGCCGTCCAGCAGGGCCAGTGACCAGCCGGCCGGCAGCGGCACCTGGTCCAGGTGCGCCTGGAAGCGGCGGGTCTCGAACACCGTGAGGAGCACGAAGGTGACGTGGCCATCGCGCAGCACCGGCGTGGCGATGGCCACCAGCGGCTCCTGCGCCACCGGCCCGAGGAACTGGTCACCGACGGCCGGCTTGGCCGTCGCCATCGCAACCGGCGCCGCCGCGCGCCCCTTCGGCACCGGCAGCATCGGCAACGCCGTGCCAAAGGGCACCCGCGTGTTGAACAGCATCCGCATCGCCGGATCGGCCAGGATGACGTGGCTGCCAAAACTCTGCTCGAAGCCCCGTGCTTCCTCGTAGAGCGCGGGCCAGCCCCTCGCGTCGTCCACCTGTGCCGACTGCGCCAGCATCTTCAGTGCGCCGATGCGGGCGCTCAGGTGCTGGTCCACCGCGGTGGCGAACGTGGTGGCAAGGCCCCGTGCCTCGCGGTCACGCTGGCTGTGCACGTCGCGGACACGTTCGACGGCCATGTAGACCGCCAGGGCCAGCAAGGGCCCCACGCACAGCCAGATCAGCCGGGAGAGGAACCCCTGGAGCGACATCACCGCGGGCACACTCAGGCCTTCGGCGGACGGTCGCCACGGCAGGCCCACGACCTGCAGCAGTTGCCTCATGGCGTGAGGTGCTGCGGCCCGCCAGGCGGACGCTCGGCTGCCGGATCGAAGCACTGTGCGGACATGATCGAACCCTCGCTGGACCACGACTGCGGATTACGGATCGCGCAGCCGAGACCACAGGCTGCACCGGAGAATCCTTATACGCTCATCCGCGGCGCAAGGCGCCTGTGTCCCCTATGCATGAGGGTTGCTGTGCCGCCGGGTTGTCGGGCGACAACCTACCGGTCGAAGCACCGTGCCCGTGTTTCACCTACACGGCCCCGCTTCCCGGGGTGCGCTCACGCGCGCAGGAGGGTCAGATCGCCTTGCCGTCGAAGTGCTGGACCGGGAGGGCCGCCAGGTCGATGTTCTCCACGCACCGGAGGTTCACCGCGGCAACGGCATTGCCCTTCGGGTCCGTGCCTTCCCCGAAGACGTGGATGCCACAGGCCGGGCAGAAGCGATGCTTGATGACATGCTTGTTGAAGAGGTACGTGCCCGCCGCCGACTCCGGTGTCTTGAACCGGACGTTTGCACGCGGGACGAACCACAGCAGCGAGGCTCGCCTCGCGCACATGGAGCAGTTGCAGGCCAAGGCACCCTCGATGGTGCCTTCGGCCTCGATGGCGACGTTGCCGCATTGGCAGCTGGCGGTGTGGGTGGTGGTCATGGGTGGGTGTGGAGGTCAACGAGGGACCCACTTTACCCAGCACGCGCGTTCGCCAGGAGTAACAAGATCGTCGTGATTCCGATCAGGCGGCGACCTCATCGACGGGTCGAGCCCACGACGGATCACGCGCCGCGGAGCTCGACCCAACCAAGCTCACTTGAGAGCAGCCCGGCTGAACCACTTCGCGTTCAGTTTTCGAAAGTCGCCGGATGCCTTGCCTGCTTCGATGATCTCGTTGACCTTGTCTCGCAGCGCTGTCTCCCCCTTGGGAAATCCAATGTAGTTCTTCGAGTCCTTGAGAACAAACTTCGTCTCCATCTCCATCGCCGGATTCTTCTGCGTGGCTGCTGCCATGACACTGATGCCGGCGGCCACCAGCTGCGTCTTGCCTTGCGCATAAGCGGCAATCGAGGCCGTACTGTCTGCGAAGCGTTCGATCTTGGCGGCGCTGGGAGCCACCGCAGTGAGCTCCTGGTCTTCGATCGACCCCTTCGTGACGGCGACGCTCATCCCGCCCAGCTGCTGCGGTTGCGACAGTGACGTTGCCCGGGCTCCAAACACAGCCAGGTAGAACGTCGAGTAGTCCACGGAGAAGTCAATCTGCTTTTCACGCTCGGGATTCTTTCCAAGGGTGGAAACGACCATGTCGACTTTGCGTTCCACCAGGAACGGAACGCGCTGCGCGCTTGCCACCGGAACCAACTTGACCGAGACGCCGAGCTTTTCGGCGACGAGCGTCGCGACGTCGATGTCAAGCCCTTTTGGCTGCTGGTCACTGCCCAGGAAGCCGAACGGAGGCGCGTCCACCGGGATGCCGACCACCAGAACCTTCTTCTTCAAAACGTCATCAAGAAGCTGTTGAGCTCGGACGCCTGGAGCGGCTACCGCCAAGCAGATGGCGGCGGAGAGGGCAAGAGTTGCGCGCATGACTGTTCCTTCGTGAAAGGGTTGGGTTGGAGTTTGAAGGCGAGTCAATGTCTTGATCGGCACCAGGCTGGTCGAGCTGCAAGCACCGTGTCCGAATGAACTCGCGTGGGGGGTACCTAGTGCAGGCGAAACACACGCACCGCCTGCGTGAGCCGATGGGTCTGCTCTTTGAGGCTTTCAGTGGCGGCGGCACTTTGCTCCACAAGCGCGGCGTTCTGCTGTGTCATGGTGTCGAGTTGCTCCACCTCGCCTCCCACTGCCTCGATGCCACTGCGCTGTGCCTGGCTTGAAGTGTTCAGGCCGCTCATGATTTCCGACACGCGGTGAATCGACGCAACGATCTCGCGCATGGTGGCGCCAGCGTCCGTGACGATGCGCGAGCCGGTATGCACACGCTCTCCAGACGCATTGATGAGTGTCTTGATCTCCCGCGCGGCTTCGGCGCTTCGCTGTGCAAGTTGGCGCACCTCGCCTGCAACCACGGCGAAGCCTCGTCCCTGCTCGCCAGCGCGTGCCGCCTCCACCGCGGCGTTCAACGCGAGGATGTTGGTCTGGAAGGCGATGCTGTCGATCACGCTGATGATGTCGACGATTCGCTGCGAGCTGGTCGAGATGTCGGCCATGGTGGCGACGACCTGATCTACAAGGTCTCCTCCGCGCGCCGCGACTTGGGACGCCGAGCGAGCCAGCGCATCGGCCTGCAGCGCCGAGGTAGCGTTGTCGCGCACAGTGCCAGTGAGCTCTCCAACATTTGCAGTTGTCTTCTGAAGGCTTGCGGCCTGCTGTTCCGTGCGCTGGCTCAGATCCAGGTTGCCCATCGCAATCTCTGCGGAGGCGGTAGAGATTGAATCAGCCGAATGCCGGATGTCTCCCACCAACGTGCGCAGGCGGTGTTGCATGCTGGAGATGGCCATCAGCAAACGACCGAGTTCGTCCCGACGGGTGGTTGCCACGGTGTTGGAAAGGTCGCCTCCCGCGATCGATTCGGCTACGCGGATGGCATCGTTCACAGGTTGCACCACTGCCGCGCTCAGCCGCCAAGCCAGCAGCGCGCCAGCGACCACTGCAGCAAGGCCTGCGCAGGACAATGCGATGGTGGCAGTCTCCTGGGTGTTGCGGGCCTCGGCATATGCCGATGCATTCAGTTCGGTCTGCCGGCGGGCAAACTCGCTCGCAAGTGCTCGCCACTGCCGTTCGACGGGACGCACTTCGTTCATCAGTACCAGCGTCGCCTCAGGTGTTGCGCCATCGGCTCCAAGCTGCGCTGCCTTGGCGATCAATGGCAACGTTCTCTCGCGGACTTTGATGATTTGCCCAAGTGCGTCGCGGTCAATTTCGCTGGCGCCGTGCGCGACCAGGGCATCTGCAAGCTCCTTCTCGGTCTTGAGATACGCCTCCTGCGTCTTGCGAAGAACGCCTACCTCAGCATCGATGTCCTTGACCTCCGTGAGAAGCGTCAATGTCCGCAGCGCCAGAGCCATGTCGGCCACTTGCACGATCATCGTATTGGCGAGTGCCATTTGCTGATTGTTGACTTCGACGATGCCTCGCATGCGCGCTGACAGCGTTGACAGCAAGAACTGGCTGACGCCAGCCAATGCCAGAAACAACGCAAGAATTGCCGCGAAGCTAAGACCGAAACGACGGGCCAGCGTGGGATGGGAGCCCTTGCGAAGATTGAACCAAGACATGTCCGCCTCTGACTGGCTGAATGATCGGAAGCTCTATCGGCCGCCAATGGCCGAAGCTAAGCGATTTCAGCGCGCCTGTTGGACGAAGCATGCAAAGTGCGACTTTGTGGGCGATTCAGTCGCAAGGTGTGGTCAGTTGGACCCCACTCAATCGAAGATCCTGGACATGATGTAGTCGTCGACATACGCTGGCTCATGAGCGCGTTTGTAGAACTTTCTCAGCCTGCCCTCGATTTCGAATCCGAGCCGCGCATAGAAGGCCAGCGCACGGGCGTTGTCGGACTCGACGATCAGTTCAACTCGCTTGGCACCTGAGCTGCGAAGCTCCTCGATGGCCTCCGTGACCATGGCGCGCGCGACGCCGAGCCCTTGAAACTTCGGGGCAACTGCCAGTGAACCCAAGTACGCGACGTGGCTCGCCCGCCCGGGATGTCGGGATGCCTTGTAGAAGCCGGCGAGTTCACCAGAGACCTCATACGCGTAGAAGCAGCGGCTCTCGACGAGTTCGCGAAAGACGGGCTGGAATGCCTCGATGGGCATGGGATCGAACCCCAGGAATGGAATGACCGCCGCATCCATGTAGATGGCGAAGATGGGGTCGAGATCGCTCAATTCAGCGAGACGGCGCATCATTGCTCCAGGGCGCCATTTCACCGCATGTCCGCTGGATGGACGGCCAGGCCTCCTGCCGCAAGGTCTGGCACATGGCGGGATACTCTGGTCTTGAGAAGCTGGACGAGTTCTTCCTGCATGTACTCATAGTCATCGGGAATGTCCAGGCAGATGACCCGCTTGCCAGCCAAGTGCCTCTTGAACTTGGACGAGAGCTTGTTCCGATGCGCTTTCTCCATGACGAAGATGATGTCTGCCCATTCCACCAGTTCACCGCTGAGGGCAACCTCGGCGTCATTGTTCGTGCCTGCGGACATGCACTCGACCGAGCGATACGCGGAAAATACGTGCTCGGCAGTCGGGCTGCGCAATCGATTCTGGCTGCAGACGAAGAGCAGATGGTTCATTGCTGTGGCCTGACGTTTGACATGAGCCGCGGCACAAACCGAAGGCCTTGGGGCGTCCGCTCGATGGATGGTCAGCCTTCTTGCCGCACAGCGACATGTTTCAGCTCCATGACCAATGCTTGTGGGGCCAGGCCCTGATGCATTTGATTCTGGAAGAAATTAGAGCCGATTCCGTCGCTCCACTGTCCAACCGTATAGCTCTTCAGAAGCTCGACTTCCCGGGGTTTGAGTGAGCGCGTGAGCAAATACTGGGTTTCGGCAAGTAGTTGTTTTGACTTCGCATCGAATAGAAAAGCAAGCGAGCCACCTGAGATTCCAATGTCTGCGATGGCCTCCAGTTCACCGTCACCAATGTGGTCGGAGAAGACTTCGTCGTCATAGAGCAGCCCATCAAGTGAACGCAATGTGGCAATGTCTTGCACAAGGAGTCCACTCTCTCCCGTCTCTGGATCGGTTTGATTGAAGTCGAAGACTCCCGCGGCGTGGGAGAAGGTGATAGTTGGCATGATGCCCTCAGGAAAGTTGGCGCTCGACATGCGCGGCGGGGCCCGACTTGCCGGGACACATCCGCTCGATGGACGGGTCAGGCCGCAACCGTCCGGGATCCACGTTCTGCGGCACTCTAGCAGGAGAAGGATTCGACATAGCGAGGCTCTCCAACTTGCTGAACCGTGACGCCTTTGGCCAAAGCCGACAGTTCGGCGCCGTTGGCAAACTGGACGACAAGACTGACGTCGCCCTTGTTGGCATACGGGACCGGAACGAGCGCGAGCAACTGACCGTCGACATGAATCCGCCCATCCGAGAGCCTGCCGATGCACTCGCTCGGCTTGCCGGCCCAAGCGGGATTCGTGAGCCGAAGCTCAAGCGCCTGAGCGTAACCCGCGCCAGAATCGACCCCTGGCGTTCCGGCCGATCGATGAACGCAGGCAGCAGAGAACCGAATGCAGAGGACGTCTGCATCACCTTCGACCGATGAGACTTCAGAATCATGAAACTCCATCGCAACGTTCATAGGTCCTCGAAGGCATCTCGCTGTCCGTGGCCTGGACGTTTGACTTGACTTGAGCGGGGGCACAAGGCTGCAGGCTTTGGGACGTCAGCTCGATGGATGGGTCAGGCCGCAGCATACAACGCGGGTACCTGGTTCTCACTGGAAACTGGAGAGTTCAACGGCGGGATGCCACCGCGCCCGGCGAGAGTGGAGATGAACGGGTTGGGCGGCAGGACCGATCATCTGGATTGACTGTTTGGCTGGCGAACCCTGAGGCCCACTCTGGTATTTTGAAGCTCGAGGCGATATGCGTTGCTGCATGCTTTGCCATGCCGAATGGGTCGAATTCTTTCATCGATTTCAATCTGCCCTATTCGTCGCCGCAATTCTCTGGCTGTTTCAGTCACGGTCCATGTCGAGACGGAGGCGCAGATCTTGGGCACCTCTGCCGGTGAAAGTAGCGACAAGACCAGCTCTGTACATGTGCCGACTGCGATGCGAAGTGATTCATTGTGAAGATCACCGGCGCCCGCGTTCTTGGTTCGACTGAGTTTCACGGTGAGATCAATGGCCTGGGGGTCGCAATCAGCGGCGCTTTGATTCAGCTTTGCCATGAGCAGGGCCTGCGCGCCCAAGTGTGCGTTGACGCTGTCGACGCCATCCGTTCGCAAGCGTTGCTCAAGATCCGCGACAAGCGTTCCGGATGCCGCCGCCAGCAAAGGAAGCAGGAGGAGCATCGCGAAGACTGCGCGCGCCCTATACGCCTTCACCTGCGCCAGGCAGTGCTTCATCCTCTGGGCACGTCCGAACCATCGCATCAAGGGCCGCCGGCAGAAGGCATCAATCCGCACCCGGCAACGGGTTCAACGCCGCCTTGATGTGGCGATACAACGCTGCCGCCCAAGGCGGCCCGCCCTTCGGCACACGCGCTGCGGGGCGGCGAAAGTCCGTGGGCGCCACCACGATGCTCACGCGCTCCTTGCCCGTCAGCGCAGCCAGGATGAACAGGTCTTCCGCGGCTTGATCGCCCATGGCCATGCAGCCGATGGACACGTTCGAGCCGTGGATCATGATGTCGGATCCGAGGTGCGTGCGGCCCTCGGCACGCGCCTGGGCCCGATCGAACGCGTTGGGGTAGTCGAGCCGGATGGACAGGTGGAAGCGGCTGTTCGCGTTCAGGAACTCGGCGCGATAGACACCTTCCGGAACCTGCCCGTCGCCTTCGCGAAGCTTCGGCCCCAAGGTGCCACTCATGCGCAGGATGGGGTATGCCACCACGCGCCGCCAGGCACCGGCCGCGGTGGCGCGTGCGTACACCTCCATGCGCGCAACATCCTTGAAGACGACGTACGTCAGCGCCGCAGGGGGATACGGAAGTCCCGCTGAAGCGAACTTGCGCTTGAGCCGCCGTTCGACGGCAGGGGCATGCAAGCGGAGGCGATCCTCGACGGTGTAGCTGCGCGGATGGCTCTCCGAGGTGCCCGCGGCCGCCGCCGCGGAAGACAACGTGGCGCCAAGCCATGAAAGCGCGGTGCGGCGTTTCACGTCGAGGCCTGGCACGGGCACGGGCACAAGGGGCGGGGTCGAGCACCCATCACAGCCGCGGTCCACGCGGCAACCCCGCGGCGTCATAGTCCCTGCGGTGAGACCACCAGCGCCAGGCCACCAGGGCCACCGGCAACAGCAGCACGGCGATCCAGGACCACCGTCCGGCCGTCAGCCCGTCGAACCACGCCGACCATGAAACGCCGGGCACGGCCGGCTCGGGCTCGGGGGCCGGTTGCGCCGGTTCGTCGACTCGCGGTGTCGAAGGGGGTTCCCCGCCAAACGGCTTGGGATCGGGCTCGCGAACGGGCGGCGCGACAGCGGGCGCCGCGACCTCGGCGGGTTTCACCACGGGCGCCGGCGGTTTCGGTGCGGGCGCGGGTGCAGGCGTCGTTACGGGCTTCGGAGCAGGCACCGGCGCCGCCTCCACAGGCCGAGGCGGCGGGGGCGGCGCGTCAGTCGTTGCACCCGCCACGGGCTCCAGCGATGCCCCGCGCCGGTACAGGATCTTCTTGGCACCGCCTTCGCAGTTGCCGATGAACTTGCCACCGGGGGGAAGCGGCGTGTTGGCCGGCACGGCCTCGAGGGTGAAGGTGCCCGGGCCGCCGGGCAGGCGCGCCGAGAGTGTGTTCTTGAGCAGGTCACACGCGTTGGATTGCGCGTGGGCGTGCGTGGCCATCAGCCACACGGCCACGCCGATACAGGCCATTCGGGCCCGCGGGCCGACGAGGTGGTTTGCCGAGCCATCATTGCGTACTTCTTGTGCCATGTTGGCGATCTCCCCATCGGTTGCCGGTCTCGAAGCTGAACTTGCGGACGTTCAGCCTCCTGCCGGCGATGCACTTTCATCAAAATCGTCGTCGAGCTGGAAGCTGCCTTCCCGGAATGCGGCGAGCAGCGCCGTGGCCTCGCCCACGAACGCGGCGGGCACCCGCACGGACGCGCCCCCCATCGCCGGAGCCAGCCACGAATGGGCCTGGGTCAGGTTCACGTCCGCCGTGATGGCCGGCAGACCACCCGCCCGCAGGCAATCACACAGCACGTGGGCTTCCGTGGGGGTCAGGTGGCTGGCCACGGTCTGGAAGTCACCGTGGTACACCTCGTCGGGCACCACCATGTCGGGCGGGGGCCGAACGGGCAACGGCAACCCGCGCGCATGGGCCTCCGCCCGGGCGATGGGCAGTGCGAAGTCGGTGAGCCCCCCTGCGGTGATGCGCCGGAGAAGTTCCTCGTCGGCCAGCCGTGCGAACACGGCCTGCAGTTCGCGTGTGTCGTCCATCGCTTCCCCCGTGCTTCCGGTCACTTGCCCCGAACCACTTCCTCGACCTCGAGGAGGCTCGCGCCATACCCCGCATCGCACGCCGCGCCGGCGGCGCACACGGCATCGCCCACGAACGGGCTCACGCCTGCGCTGCGGGCAGCCCACAGCTTTTCAGCCTGGGCCAGGTCGAACTCGGGGATCTCGTCACCCGCGGCACGCAGCCCCACACGCTTGAGGTCTCGCGGGTTGCGGGACACCACCGTCACGATGTGGTTCGTGCCCGGCGGGCCACCCGCGGTGATCGCCCAACTCTTGCGGGGCAGCACGACCTCGGTGTTGGCTTCGATGCGGTTGTTCTTGTCGATCTCGTTCGGGAACAGCAGGTAGAAGTGGCGCTTGTCGGTGCCGCTCAGGAACACGTAGACGTAGCCCGGCTCCTTCGACTTCACGCGAAACTGCAAGCGGTCGCTGCCGATGCGCAACGACGACTTGTCGGCCAGCACGTTGACACCCAGCAGCGGGTCGGCGTGGCGCACGATGTCTTGCAGGCCGGCGACCACGGTGAACGGTTCGGGCGGCGGGGGCGGCGGTGCAGGCGTGGGCGCAGGCGCCGGTGCCACCACCGGCGCGGGTGCAGGCTCGGGCGCCGGTGCCTTCGGCGCCAGGGCCCACCAGCCGCCGCCCACGGCGAGCAGCGCGGCGAGCACCCCGCCTGCCACCAGCGGCGCCTTCGACGAGGGGCCCCGGGACACCGGCACGGCCGGTGGCGGCGTCGCGGCCCGCTGCATCACCTGGGTCTTGTCGTCGCCGGGCGCGATCACGGGCGATGGCGCAGGCGCAGGCGGCGGCGGAACCTCGACGAGCGGCACAGGTGCGCTGCGTTCACCACCGCGGTCGTCCGCGCGGCGGGCCGCAGGCGGTGTCACGGACCCGATCAATGCGCGCAGCGCGGCCATGTCCTGGGGGCGCTGGTCGGGCCGGACCGCCAGGCCGGCGTCGATGATGGCGAGGAACTCGGGCGAGTAGCGCCCTGCCCCCGCCTCCGCCGCCGGTACCATCTCGTCGCTGACGATGCGGCTCACCGACGGCGTGGGCGCTCGGCCGCTGACGGCGGCGTACAGCACGGCGCACAGCGCATACACGTCGGTCCACGCGCCCTGTTTCATGGACGACGACTCGGCGTACTGCTCGATGGGCGCGTAACCCGGCTTCAGGATCACCGTGAGCGCCTGGGTGGCGTCGCTGATGACCCGGCGTGCGGCACCGAAATCGAGCAGCACCGGGCGCACCACCGCGGGCTGCCCCATCTGCGTGGCCGACGGCTGCAGCAACAGGATGTTGTCGGGGGCGATGTCGCGGTGGTAGCAGCGGTTGTGGTGCATCACCTCCAGTGCATCGATCAGCGGCGCCAGCAGCGCGAGCAGCCATGACTCGGGCGGCGAGCCGTGTTCGAGGATCCACTGCTTGAGCGTAGGGCCCTGGTAGAAGGGCATCACCATGTACGCGGTGCCGTTCTGCTCCCAGAACCGGTACACCTTGACCAGCGACGGCTGGTCGAACGCCGCGAGCAGCTGCGCCTCGTTGACGAAGCTGCGGCGCCCCAGTTCGAAGGTCTCGCGCTGGCGTTCGGACCGCACCGTCACCTGGCTGCCATTCGACCGCGACGCGAGCGACGACGGCATGTACTCCTTGAGCGCCACCACCCGGCCGAGCTGGGTGTCGCGGGCGAGGTACACGATGCCGAACCCACCCTCCCCGATCAGCCCTTCGATCACGTACTCCTGCAGCACGTGGCCCACCGGCAGCGGGGACTCCCCGGACGGCGGCGGCGCTGCGGCGGCGCGCGGCTCGAACACGGTGGGTTCTTCGCCGGGCGGGGTCGGGGGGCCGGAAGGATTGCTCATGGGGTCGACGGAGGTCTCACCACTCGCCTTCGAGCAGCAGCGCGAATTGGTCGGGTTCGGGCAGGCCGTTCGACAGGCTCAAACTCGTGTCGGGTGTGTTGGCATGGTCGGGCCACCACAGGCTCTTGCCGGCACATACCTGCATCGCCTCGCGCAGGCCCAATCCAGCCACCCATTGTGCCAACAGCACGTCGCCGTCGAGCGTGTAGCGGTCACGGCCCGGCAGGTGGGCCACGTCGGGCCGCCGTTCGGGCAGCGTGTCGGGCCACACCGGCGCCAGCGCCAGCGCGGCCTCGAACGTGTCGATGGTGGCCTGGGGCTGCAAGGTGTCGAGCACCGCGGCCGACACCTGGCGGTACCAGGCATCGAGCCCGGCGATGCCGGCAGCCGACTCCGGCGGCGCGGACACCCCGCGTGCCACCACCAGCGGGAAGTAGCGGCCCACCTTGTCCACGCTGGGCATCATCACGCCGAACCACCAGCGGGCATCCACCACACCGGGCGACAGCGCGAAGCGCCACAGCGGGCCGGTGAGGTAGACGTCGAGCCACTCGTCGCCGAGCTGGCCGCGGCTGGCCTCCATGCCCTTCGACAACCAGTCGTCGACGGCATCGACAAACGGCTGCGGCAGGCGGCGGTGCGCGAAATCGCCAAGCGAGGCGAGCTTGCCGAACCAGCCCGCGGAGCCGCCGTCGGGTTCGCCCAGGTCACCGAGCAGGTCACCAAATGCGCCCTCGCTCACAGGCGCCCCGGGCAGGTGAAGTTCTGCAGCTCGGGCAGCCGGAACGGGTTGCGCACGCTGCTGGCCGACACCACGAAGATCGCCTTGCGGCCGTCCACCGTGAACGTGGCCTTGAACCGCTCGGGCGCACCCGCAGGTTCGATCAATTGGCGATCGAACAGCTTGAAGAGGGCCCACGGGCCTTCGTTGACGCTGCCCGACAGGCCGCCGCTCGTGGACACCGGCTGCAACGCCACCCGCACCTGCCCCGTGCCACGCGGGCCGGGCCACTGCACGGACGTGGGGATCAGCGGGCCGTGGGCGTACTTGACCACCTGGCCGTCGATGTCGAGCGTGAATTGCGTGATGGTGGCGTCCATCTCCATCGGCTTGAAGTCGAGGCGCAGCCCCGGCGCGTTGCCGCCGGCGCGGAAGAACGTGTCGCGGATCACCGCGGCGTTCTGGAACTGCGCGAGCGTGAAGGTGTCGGCACCCATCGACGCGCCGTCGATCGCCTTGAAGCTCCACGGTTTCGTGGTGGTGTTGACGAAGTTGGCGAGGTTCTTCTGGAAGAAGGCGTCGAAGAGCCCGCCCGGGGCGAACACGCGGGCGAAGTCTTCCGTGGTGACGTCGCGCGACGCGTTGCGGTCGAACGGGTAGCGCCCGCTGATGGCCTGGCGGCAGAAGTCACCCACCTCCGCGTGCAGCGCGTTGCCGAGGTTGCTGCGTGTGATGTCGAGCGTGGCCTTGGTGCCGCTCACCGACAGCGTGTTCAGCAGCGAGCGCACCGGCTCGGGCAGGCGGGCCGCCTCGGCCTTGACCTTGTTGGGCACGTCGGACGGCGGTGGCACGTTGCCGCCCTTCACCGCGGTGTCGGACGCGCTCAGCTGGGTGTACACCTCGCCGATCAGGCCCACCGTCTGGTCGATGGGAGCCGGGCCCTTGTCGCCCTGGCCCGTGACGAGGTTGCGCAACGAGACGAAGCGGTCGTCCACGAGGCTCTCGATCTTGGCCCCCGGTGGCAGCGGCGACGCGTTCTGCGTGCGGTTGCCGATCAGGCGCAGCAGTTCCTCGCGCGAGCGGTTCACGGCGTCGCGTGCGGTGTTCTCGGCCTTGGCCACCACATCGCGGTTGTCGGTGAGCGTGGTCTCGCGCGACATGGCCCGCAGCAGCGGCACGAGCGGGTTGTCGGGGGCGGACAGCACCCGCGACATCTGCACGGCCTGCGCCAGGTTGGCAGTGGGCAGCATGCGCACGTCGCCGATGAACTGCTCCCACGTGGCGGCGTAGTCGGTGAGATAGAGCCGGCGCACTTCGTCGGACAACTGCTGCTGCACGTCGACGTTGCGCAGCGTGCTCTGGCGGCCTGCGTCGTTCACGCCCAGCACCCAGCCTTCTTCGTCGGCCAGCTGGCGGGCCACGCGCTCCACCTCGCGCTGGAAGCCCTTGTGGTACCCGTCGAAGGTGAAGAGGCCCTGCACGCCCTTCGTGAGCGGCTGGCCGCTGGCGCGCGTGAACACCAGCGCGGCGCCCGGACCGGCCGCCTTGGCGATGGTGAAGTCGGGCACGTCGCTGCCGACACCCTGGCGCTTGAGGCGCCGGTAGATGCGTTCGGTGAGCGGCGTGGACACCAGCCGCGACCGCACCTGCGCCACGAGCGCGCGGTCTTCCGGCAGCGGCGACACGGCCTGGCCTTCCTCCAGCAACGCGTCGAGGTGCGATTCGAGCGAAGCGCGCTGTTCGGTGGTGACCGAGCGCGGCAGGTTCGTTTCCCAGTCGGCCAGCACATACAGCTTGAGCGCGGCGGCGTCGAAGCGCGACGGGTCGTACATCATCACGTAGGCCTTCAGCGCCTCGTACTGCAGCTCCGGGTTGTCGAGACCGGTCTTGAGACGTTCCTCGATGCCGAGCGCGATGCGCGGCAGCACCGCATCGATCAGCATGCGCCGGTAGGCCTGCTGCGACGCCGAGTCGAGCTTGCGCCCCTGGTACAGGCCGAAGCCGTACGACACGGGCACGGAATCGCCGATGCCGGCACGTGCCAGGTCGCGGGTGGCCTCGAGCGCAGGCAACAGCACCATCACGTCGGGCGAGGCGCGGTTCGGCGTGCTCTGCAGCAGCGTGCGCACCTCGCTGACCGTGCCACCCACCTTCGCCACGTAGGCCTGGTTGTTGACGTAGCTGGTGCCCCACGCGATGAGCGCGACCGTGGCGAACAACGCGATGAACGCGTACGCACCCACCGCAAACCAGCCACGCCGGCGCTCCCACTTGAGGTTGGTGCCAGCCAGCGCGCTTTCGGCAAAGACGACTTCGCTCAGCAGCCGGCCAAGGAAGAAGCTGCGGCCGCTCGACTGGTTGGGCGGCACCACGGTGCGTTCGAGCCGGTACGTGCGGGCGATGCGGCCCAGCATGCGGTCGATGGGCGTGCCTTCCTGCGTGCCGCTCACGAAGTACACACCACGCAGCAGCGGATGGGCCTCGAACTGCGACGGCGAGAACACCTGTTCCAGGTAGTCCTTCAGCAGGCCGCGCAACGCCTCGAACTGCTGCGGGAAGCCGTAGATGCGGGCGCGGCGCTGCGGGTCGCGCTCGAGCTGCAGGCGGTCCACCAGGCCGTCGGTGAGGCGCTTCTCGAGCGCATCGAATTCGGGGGCGAAACCGGCCAGGTCGGTGTGCTGCTCGCGGTCGAGCTTGAACGTCATGCCCCACGGCGTGGCGCGGGTGTCCTTGTCCACCTCGCCGAGCGTTTCCATGAACCCGGACAGCAGGTCGCACTTCGTGACCAGCAGGTAGATGGGGAAGCGGATGCCCAGTTGCTGGTGCAGTTCCTGCACACGCTGGCGCACGGCGGCGGCGTGTTGCGCGCGTTCGGCCGCGCTGCGCGTGAGCAGGTCGGTGACGGACACGGTGACCAGCACGCCGTTCACCGGCTGGCGCGGGCGGGCGGTCTTCAGGAGGCCGAGGAACCCTTCCCAGGCCTTGCTGTCGGCTGCCTTGTGGCTGTCCTGCGTGGTGTAGCGGCCCGCGGTGTCGATCAGCACGGCCTGGTCGGTGAACCACCAGTCGCAGTTGCGGGTGCCGCCCACGCCGCGCACGGCGTGTTCACCCATCGATTCGGCGAGCGGGAACTTGAGCCCCGAGTTGACGAGCGCGGTGGTCTTGCCGGAGCCCGGCGCGCCAATGATCACGTACCACGGCAGCTCGTACAGGTAGCGCTTGCCCACGCGCGACGACAGCCCGCTCCACGCGCCGGCCAGGCCCGACTTGCCCTGGTCGAACTTGGCACGCTTGAGGGTTTCGAGGGCGGTGGCGAAACGTTCGCCAAGGGTCTTCAGTTCGGCATCGGCCGGGTCGTTGGAGGCAGACTTGGCCGGGGCGATGAGCTGGTCGACGACCTTCTCGTTCGTCTGGCGGGCGCGCCAGAACTGCCACGCCTTGCGCAGCGCCACGACCAGCAGGATGGCGCCGATCAGCAACCAGCGCGACGTGGGGCTTTCGAGCGGGCGCACGTCGCCGATGGCCACCAGCGGGCCCACGATCCAGATGACGATGGACAGCGCCAGCAGGCCGAGCGCCAGCAGCAGCCACGGATTGAACAGCAGCGAGAAGATCTTTTTCATGGGGCGGTTCCCTGGGCCGCGGCAGCAGCGGACTGTGCGCCGGTGCGCGGCACGAACAGCGTGACCTCGACGCGCCGGTTCAGCGCGCGGTTGGCCGGGGTGTCGTTGCTGGCCACCGGCTCGCCGTCGGCGCGGCCTTCGGCGCGCAGGCGGTCGGGCGTGACACCGTCGGCCTGCAGGATGTTGCGCACGGTTTTCGCCCGTTCTTCCGACAGGTGCCAGTTGGACGGGAACTGTGCGGTGTGGATGCGGACGTTGTCGGTGTGGCCGGTGACCACGACCTGGCCCTGCACCTTCGTCAGCGCATCGGCGATGCGTTTCATCAGCGCCTGGCGTTCGGGCGTGAGCGACGCGCTGGCCGGGGCGAACAGGCCATCGCCGCGCACGGTGACGACGCTGCGGTCCACTTCGTCGCGCACGGTGACGAGTTCGGCCTTGATCTCGTTCACGAGGAACTGCGCGAGGCGCGGCGTGGGTGCCGGGATCTTGACCGCCGGCGTGGGCGGCAGCAGGCGCAGTTCCTGGATCTGGCCGAACACCGGGTCGGACGCCCCGCTCAGCCGGGCCGACAGGAACCAGTAGATGCCGAGCAACAGCAGCGACACGACGGCCGCCGTGACCCACAGCGGCAGCCACGTGAGCAGCGTGCGGCGCGGGGGCTTTTCGCCGCGCCAGTTCTGGGCGAGCGCCGGGGCGTAGTCGCCGCGCTCGCGGCGCACGATCTGCGCGAGGCGTTCGCGCACGGCCTCGAGCTGCGCGCGGCCGCCGTCGACCACGCGGTAGCGGCCCTCGAAACCGAGGCACAGCGCGGCATAGATCAGTTCGAGCAGGTCGCGGTTGGTGCCCGGGTTCTCGGCGAGCTTGGCCATCAGCTGGAAGACCTTCTCGCCGCCGTTCGTCTCGTTGTGGAACATGGCGAGCAGGCTGTGGCGGCCCCACTGGCCGGACGCCCCCCACGGCATGCCGGCCGCCACCTCGTCGAGCAGCGTGCACAGCACGTAGCGCGCCGCGAGCACCCGCTCGGGCGCCACGTTGCGCGCACGCGCCTGCGATTCGAATTCGCGCAGGCCCTGGGCGATGGACTCGCGGAGCGCGCTCGGGTCGGCCAGGCGCGTGGTGGAGCGGATCTGCGGCACGAGGGCCAGCAGCGGGTTGGCGAGCGCCACCAGCGGGTTCAGCCCGCTGTCGGGCAGGCCGATGTCGGGGGCCACGTCGGCCCCGCTGGCCACCGGCATGCGGGGCGCCGCGCTGGTGGAGGGCACCGCACCGCGCCCGCCCGGGGTGGGCATGATGAAAGTGCGGCCGGTGTCGTGCTCGGCAAACGGATCGTCCGGGGTGGGTGTGCTCATCAGGGGCTTTCAGGTCGCCGGCGCCCGGCGGCCGCGCCGGACGTCGTTTCGTCGTTCACTTGCGGATGGCCCACAACTCGAGCTCGAGACCCGGGAAATCGCCGGACACGTGCATGGCCATGCTGCCGTTCTGCTCGATCAGTTTCCACAGGTCGGACGACCCGTCGAGTTCGAAATAGAAGAAGCCCGCGTGGAATGGCAACTGGCGCGGTGCCACCGGCAGCGACCGCAGGCCGATGCCGGGCAACTGCAGGTTGACCAGGTCGCGGATCTTGTCGACCGGGCCCATCTTCGTCTGGGCGGGGAAACGCTGGCGCAGCTGTTCACCGGGCATCTGCGCGTTGACCGCCAGCACGAAGGTGCCGTTGCGCACCAGCTCCAGGTCGCTGACGACCGCGGTGCGCACGCCGTACTTGCGGTCGACGAGGTCGATCTGCAGCGCGTTCTGCTCGAGCACCGACGTGAGCATGCGGCGCAATTCATCGAACACCGGCGTGAAGGTGCCACGCAGGTCGTCGTGCTTGTAGGGCGGGAACACCGGTGGGCGGCGGGTGTTGCTGGAGAGCGTGGCCAGGTCGCCGGCCAGGCGCAGGCAGTCGCGGTGCACCTCGCGCGGGTGGGCGTTGGGGGTGGCGGTGTGCTGGCTGAAGATGGGCTCGTTGCGGTTGAGCGTCTGCAGCATCAGGAAATCGGCGAGCTCGGACACGCCGCTGCTCAGCTGCCCCATGCGCGCGGCCAGCGCCTGCGCACGCTGCAGCACCAGGCCGTGCAGCAGCGACACGCTGGCCGACAACTGCGCCGTGGCGTCGATGGCCACCTGAGGCGGGATGTACAGCCGGTCGAGCGTGACCTGGCCGTCGCTGCGGCGTTCGGCCACGAGCGCCACGCCCAGCAGGGCGTACGCCTCGGTGGCTTCCTTCGCACGCACGAGGCGCAGGCGCAGGCGGCCGGTCTGGATGGTGGTGGGTTCGTCCGATGCGTCGGTGTTGTCGCGGACGTTTTCTTCCTCGGCCTCGAAGCGGCTCAGTTCACCGCCGTCGCCGTGGCCGGTGCCGAAATCCACCTCGTTCAGGCCTTCGCGCTGCAGCGGGATGGCGAGGTAGATGACCTCGCCCTTCACGTCGGCGGAGATGTCGAGCGGTGGCGGCAGCGGGTCGAGTTGCGGCAGCGAGAACGGCGTGCCGTCGGGCAGCAGCCCGCTGGCACGCGCGAGGCCGATCTTGCCGAGGGCGAGCAGGCCCTCGTCGAGTTCGAGTTCGGCAAACCCCCACGCGAACGGTGACAGGCTGCGCACCCGCGCGTCGACCAGGCGCTCCAGGTAACGGGTTTCCTGCTGGAAGTGGTGGGGTTGCAGGAACATCCCCGAGGACCAGACGACCTTGGCACGCCAGCTCATGTTGTAGGGCCTTGAAATGCGGAGAGAGGATGGGCGTTGTGGAAGCGGTGGGCGCGGTCACTCATCGCGGGTGATCGTGACGTTGACGTCGTCGATCTTGATCTTCATGGTGTTGGTCTTGTTGGCCACCACCGGGGCGGCCACGCGCCAGCGGGCGCGCTCCAGGTCGCGGAAGGCGGCCACCACACCGATGAACTTGGCGTCGGACGACAGCGTCTTGTTGACGGCCTTCACGTCGTTCGGGCGCAGCACGAATTCCTCGCGCGACAGCAGTTCACCGCCGAGCGTGGCCTGGTCCTTCTCGAACAGCGTGACGAAATCGGTGGACTCGAACAGCGCGGTGGACTTGAGTTCGTACACCCGGACGATCACCGGCGACGGGCGCTTGCGGCTGTCGGGGTTCACGTTGGCGCCCACGATGGCGGTGGACACCAGGGTGGTCTTGGCGGGCGGCAGCAGCGCAACGGGGCCCGTGCCGCAGCCGGCGAGCACCAGCGCCAGCATCGCCGCGGCAAGGCCGGCGGCGCGCGCGCGGACGGTTCGGGAAAGGGCGAGGCGGTGGAGGTGCATGGGATGTCCGGGGCCGGTTCGAAATCGAGGGCACGCACGCCCCGCCCAACGACGGTCGTGATCGAGCCGGTTGGAGAATACCGGCGCCCCCCGGGAGCGGCGCGTGACTTAGGTAATGCGCCCGCTGCCGCAGGCCCGGCCTACCCTCGGGGTTCCACGACTTGCCCGGTCTGCAATGAACCACCGCACACTGCTGCCCGCCCTGGCCCTGGTGCTGGCTGGTTGTGACACGCCGCCGGCCGTCCAGCCCCCTGCCACCGAGGCACCCCAGGCCGCCGCCACGCCGGCGCCGGCCGCCCCGGCGCTCCCGGCCGCCACCCCGCGCCGCGACGTGCCGCCCGAGGTGCGCACCCGCAACGCCGTGTTCAAGCTGGCCACGTTCGACGACCTGCCCGGCTGGCAGCAAGACGACATCCGTGCCGGATGGGGCGCCTTCCGGAACTCCTGCACCCCGCTGCAACGGCGCCCGGGGTGGCGCGAACTGTGCGACGCCGCGGCCACGGTGCCCCCCACCGAAAAGGCGATGCGGGCCTTCTTCGAGGCCCGTTTCACGGTGTTGCGCATCCTGAACACCGACGCCAGCCGGGAGGGCGACGTCACCGGCTACTTCGAACCGCTGCTCGAAGGCCAGCCCACCCGGGGTGGGGGCTACGACACACCGGTGCTGGGCGTGCCGCGGGGCCTGTACACCCTCGACTGGGGCCGGGTGCCGGCGGCGCAGCGCCAGGCCACGATCCGCGTGAAACCGCAGGGTGACAAGCTCGTGCCGGTGCCGGCGTCCGAGCCGGGCGCCTACATGATGGACATGCGGCGGTTCGTCCTCGACGACCGCGACCGCAAGCTCCGGCTGCGCCTGGTGGGCGGGGCCCAGCCCCGGGTGGAGCCCTACTACAGCCGCGCCGAACTGGAAGCGCTGGGCCTGCCCGGCGGGGTGGACGCCCCGGTGCTCGCCTGGGTCAACGACCCGCTCGCGCTGTACGCGATGCAGGTGCAGGGTTCCGGCCGCATCCTGATGCCCGACACCTCGGTGCTGCGTGTGCAATACGCCGAGCAGAACGGCCACCCGTTTCGCCCCCTTCGGGTGGTGCCGAAGGTGAAGCCGGTGACCCGAGGGGCGGCAGAAGCCGACACGTTCGAGCTGGAAGGTGCCGATCCGGCACCGGCCGCGCCCGTCGTCACCCGGGGTGGCCGGGCCCCCGGGGCCGACCCGCTGGTCGACGAATTGCTCAAGGGCGGCCGCCGGGCGCCGGCCGCGGCCAGGAGCGCTCCCGCAGCACCGGCGCGCCTGAACACCGACCCGAGCTACGTCTTCTTCAAGGTGGCCGTGGACCGCCGGCCGTCCAGCGAAGGCCCGCCGGGCGCGCTGGGCGTGCCGCTCACGGCGGGCCGGTCTGTCGCGGTGGACCCGCGGGTCACCCCGCTCGGCTACCCGATGTACCTGAGCGCCCCGGCCCCCACCGGCTCGCGGGTACAGATGCAGCGCCTGGTGTTCGCGCAGGACACCGGCGGCGCCATCCGCGGCGCGCTGCGGGCCGACTACTTCTGGGGGTTCGGCGCCGAAGCGGGGCAGATGGCGCGCAACACGCGGCACCGGGGCCAGATGTGGGTGATGCTGCCCCACGCCGAAGCCGCCCGGCTGTCGGCCAGCCGGCTCGTGACCCGGGGCGCGGGCGGCAACGGCCCGGTGGAGAGCGCCGGACAGTGCCTGGTGGACGACGGGGAATTCTGCGCCGAACTCACCGATTGAAAGGCCACGCTACCATCGTCTCCGATGGACTCCCTCGACCTGCAAGCCCTGACCCTCGCCCGCGACTGGCACACCGCCGGCCATGCGGTGTGGCTCGTCACCGTGCTCGACACCTGGGGTTCCGCGCCCCGCCCGCCCGGCGCCCTGCTCGTGCTGCGAGACGATGGCACCGTGGCCGGCTCGGTCTCGGGCGGGTGCGTGGAAGACGACCTGATCGCCCGGGTGCGCGAGGGTGAACGGGTTACACGCCCCTCGGTGGTCAGCTACGGCATCTCGAAGGACGAGGCGGCCCGGTTCGGGCTGCCGTGCGGCGGCACGTTGCGGCTGGTCGTCGAGCCGCTGCAAGACCCGGCCTGGATCAACGAGGTGCTGGCCCGGGTGGCGCGGCACGAGCTGGTGGCCCGCCGCCTCGACCTGGACACCGGAACCACGCGCCTCGAAGACGCCGCCCGAGGCGAGGGGTTCACGTTCGACGGCCACGTGCTGCGCGCGCTCTTCGGCCCGCGCTGGCGGCTGCTGATCGTGGGTGCCGGGCCCCTGTCGCAGGCGCTGGCCGGCATGGCGCTCGCGCTCGATTTCGAGGTCACCTGCTGCGACCCGCGCGACTCGTACCACGCGGCATGGAACGTGCCGGGTGCCACCTTCACCCGCGAGATGCCCGACGACGTCGCCACGGCCATGGCCCTCGACCCGCACTGTGCGGTGGCCGCGCTGTCGCACGACCCCAAGCTCGACGACCTGGTGCTGCTGGAAGCCCTCAAGTCACCCGCGTTCTACGTGGGGGCGCTCGGTTCGCGCCGCCACACCGCGCAGCGGAAGGCCCGGCTCGCGCTGTTCGACCTGACCGCCAGCGAGATCGACCGGCTGCACGGCCCCATCGGTCTCGACCTGGGCGGCAACCGCCCGGCCGAGATCGCGGTGTCCATCCTGGCCGAGCTGATCGCGGTGCGCCACGGCGTGGCCCTCGTGCAGAAGAAGCCGGCCGTGCCGCTGCCGGGAGGTGTGGCGTGATCCCGTGGCTGCACGACGCGAACGACCCGCTCCCCGACCCCGCCAGCGCCCTGCCCTCGGGCTCGGAAGCCCCCGGCCTGCTGGCCGCCGGTGGTGAACTCACCCCGGAGCGCCTGCGCGAGGCCTACGGCAAGGGGGTGTTCCCCTGGTACGGCGAGGACCAGCCGGTGCTGTGGTGGGCGCCCGACCCGCGCATGGTGATGTACGTGGACGAGTTCCGCCTGTCGCACTCGTTGCGCAAGACCGTGCGAAAGTTCGCGCGCACGCCGGACTTCGAGGTGCGCATCGACAGCCACTTCCGCGCCGTGATCACCGCCTGCGCGCAGGCGCCGCGGGACGGGCAGTCCGGCACCTGGATCGTCCCGGAGATGATCGAGGCCTACTGCCGCTGGCACACGCTGGGCACCGCCCACAGCGTGGAGACCTGGATGAACGGGGAGCTGGTGGGGGGGCTCTACCTCGTCAACCTCGGGCGCATGGTGTTCGGCGAGTCGATGTTCGCGCGCCGCACCGACGCCTCCAAGATCGCGTTCGCCGCCCTCGTGTGCTTCTGCCGCGCCCATGGCGTGACCCTGATCGACTGCCAGCAGCGCACGGGCCATCTGGCGTCGCTGGGCGGCCGGGAGATCCCCCGTGCCCGGTTCGAGCAGGAGCTCCCCCCTCGGGTGGGAGGGGCGCCCATCCGGGATTGGTCCTATGATGCGGCGATGTGGGACCTGCTGGACGGCCCCACCGATACGCCCTCCGAGGACACCGGCCCGTGACCCACCCCAAGGAGCTCCCGCTCGCGTCGCTGCAGTTCTACGCGACGGCACCCTACCCATGCAGCTACCTGCCCGACCGCATGGCGCGCTCGCAGGTGGCCACGCCCAGCCACCTGATCCACGCGGATGCGTACTCGGGGCTGGTGTCCAACGGGTTCCGGCGCAGCGGCCTCTTCACCTACCGCCCGTTCTGCGACGGCTGCAAGGCCTGCGTGCCGCTGCGGGTGCCGGTCAGCACGTTCCAGCCCACCCGCAGCCAGCGCCGCGCCTGGAAGGCCCACCTGAACCTGAAGGCCCGGGTGCTGCGCCTGTGTTTCGTGCCCGAACACTACGAGTTGTACCTGCGCTACCAGGCCGGCCGCCACAGCGGCGGCGGCATGGACAACGACAGCGTCGACCAGTACACCCAGTTCCTGCTGCAAAGCCGCGTCAACTCACGGCTCGTGGAGTTCCGCGAACCCGACCCCGACGGGCGCGGCATCGGCACGCTGAAGATGGTGTCCATCCTCGACATCCTGAATGACGGCCTGTCGGCGGTGTACACGTTCTACGAGCCCGAGTCGCACACCAGCTACGGCACCTACAACGTGATGTGGCAGATCGAGCAGACCCGCCTGCTCAAGCTGCGCTACACGTACCTCGGCTACTGGATCCGCGAAAGCAGCAAGATGGCCTACAAGGCCCAGTTTTCCCCGCACGAACTGCTCGTGAACGACCACTGGGTGACCGCTCAGGCGGGTTGAACTCCGAGTTGCACCAGCACCTCGTCGGCCAGCGCCAGGCACGAGGTCAGCCCCGGCGACTCGATGCCGAACAGGTTCACCCACCCCGCCACGCCGTGTTCGGCCGGCCCCACCACCCGGAAATCAGGGGCGGGCTCCCCCGGCCCGTAGATCTTCGGCCTCACGCCGCTGTACGCGGGCACCAGCGCCCCGTCGGGCAGGCCGGGCCAGTAGCGGCGCACGTCGGCGTAGAACGCCTCGGCGCGGGCCGGGTCCACGCGGTAGTCGATGAGGCCGGCCTCGCCGTGCGGCAACCACTCCACGTCGGGGCCGAACCGGGCTTGGCCGGCCTGGTCCAGGGTGAGGTGCACGCCGAGCCAGGCGTCCTGCGGCAGCGGGTACACGAGGTGCGTGAACGGCGCGCGGCCGGCCAGCGCGTAATAGTTACCCTTGCACCAGTGGGCGTCCGGCACCGTGGCCGGCGGCATGCCCTCGGTGGCCCGGGCCAGGGCCACCGCGCCCAGCGCCGCGGCATTCACCACGTGGCGGGCGGCCAGGGACATGGGCTCGTCGCCCCCCACCTGCAACACGTGGCGGCCGGCACCACACACGGCCGACCGCACCGGCGACGACACCGCCACCGCACCGCCGGCGCGTTCCAGGTCGCCTTGCAGCGCGAGCATCAGGCCGTGGCTGTCGACGATGCCGGTGGACGGCGACCACAACGCGCCCACGCACGCGAGCGCCGGCTCGAGCGCCAGGGCCTCGGCGCCGCTCAGGCGCTGCACGTCGTGCACGCCGTTCGCCCGCGCGTGGGCCAGCAGGCGTTCCAGCCCGGGCAGTTGCGCGTCGCCGGTGGCCACCACCAGCTTGCCGCAGCGCCGGTGCGCCACGCCATGGGTGGCGCACAAGTCGTACAGCTGCTCGCGGCCGGTCACGCACAGGCGCGCCTTGAGCGATCCCGCCGGGTAGTACAGACCGGCGTGGATCACCTCGCTGTTGCGTGAGCTGACCCCGGTGCCGATGGCCGGCTCGGCCTCCAGCACCACGGTTTCCAGGCCGGCCCGGGCCAGGGCCCGGCCCACGGCCAGCCCCACGACGCCGGCGCCCACGACAACCGCGTCGACCGTGTCGGTCACTTCGGTGCGGCCTGCGCGACGGCACGCGCCACGGCCGGGCGCGCCAGCATGCGGTGCCGGTGGGCCAGCACCTTCGGGAAGCGGGCCGGGTCCACCCCGTCACCTTCGAGCCAGTTGGCGATGGTGAACAGGTACGGGTCGGCGATGGAGTAGGTGTCGCCCATCACCCACGGGCCGGTGAACATCTCGCGCTCGATCAGCTCGAAACACTCGGCCATCGTCTGCGACACCTTGAGGCGCATGGCCTCCAGCGCCGTCGTGTTGCCCGCGTCCACCCAGCGGTAGCCCCGGTGCTTGTGGGCGTGGGCCACGTGCACCGTGGAACACAGGTAGCTGTTGAACGACTGGATGCGGGCGAAGGCATACGGATCGGCCAGCGGGGCCAGCCCGGCGCCCGGGAACGACTGCGCCACGAAGGCCAGCAGCGCGGGGGTTTCGGTCAGGGTGCCCTGCGGCGTGACCAGGGCAGGCACCCGGCCCTTCGGGTTGATGGCCAGGTAGGCAGGCGTTCGCTGGGCGTTCGCCGCGGTGTCGACCCGCGAAACCTCATACGGGGCGCCGGCTTCTTCCAGGGCGATGTGCACGGCCAGCGAACAGGTGTTGGGGGCGGTGAAAAACGTGAACATGGGCAGTCGGGTTCCTGAAGGGGCTCCCAGCATACTGGCCCGAGTGTCCCCGCGCCGGCGCGGGCGTTTGCACCACCCGGGAGCGGCCTGCCCCATTCGGGTGGACAATGGCGCCTGATCTCCTGCTTTTCCGCTTCTGGCGCCCTCTTTCACCGGGGCCCACGGCGCCCCTGGGGGCGCGCCGCGCGACACAACTCGAACACCCTTCCATGAGTACCCTCCCGAGCCTGGTTTCGTGCTGGCTTCCCACTGAACTCGGTGAATTCCAACTGCACGGCGTGGCCGACCCGCTGACCGGCCGCGAGCACGCTGCCCTGACCATGGGCGACCTGACCAACGGCGAACCCGTGCTCACCCGCGTGCACTCCGAGTGCCTCACCGGAGACACCCTGTTCAGCCTGAAGTGCGACTGCGGGCCGCAGCTGCAGGGCGCCATCGAGGCCATTGCCAAGGAAGGCCGCGGCGCGCTGGTGTACCTGCGCCAGGAAGGCCGCGGCATCGGCCTCGTCAACAAGATCCGCGCCTACGCACTGCAACAGGCCGGCGCCGACACGGTGGACGCCAACCGCCTGCTGGGCCTGCCCGATGACTCCCGCGACTACAAGATGGCCCACGACATCCTGGCCGCACTGGGCGTCAGCAGCGTGCGCCTGATGACCAACAACCCGGGCAAGGTGGAAGCGTTGCGCAAGCTGGGCATCCTCGTCACCGAACGGGTGGAACTCAACGTGGGGCGCAACCCCCACAACCACGGTTACCTCGACACCAAGGCGCGGCGCATGGGGCACCTCATCAGCACCCCGCTGAACCTGCACGACCTCGTCAACAAGGAACAGTCCTGACGGCCTCCTCGCGCTGGAGCGCTTCGGCGCGCCCGCCGAGCGACTGCGCCACGGCCCACCACCCGGCAGCCACGCCCACCGAGATCCACGCGATCTGCGGCGCTGACACGTGCATGTCGCGCAGCCCGCCGTAGATCCACGCCGAGGCCGTGTCGCCCATGCGGTGCACCAGCGTGTCGATTACGTTCTTGGCCTTGTATTTCTGCTCGGGCGACAGCACATTGAAGAGGGTCTCGCGCGCCGGCTTGGTCAGCGCGTATTCCCCGGCCCGCCGCAACACACCGAAGACGACCAGCACCCACAGCGCCGGGTACGTCAGCGCCAGCACGGCAAACCCCACCACCGACAGCAGCGGCAGCAGGCCCAGCACGAACCGCGTGCCGAGGCGCGTGATGAGCCCCTTGAACGCCAGCAGCTGCAGGCAGAGCGCCAGCACGTTCACCGCCAGGTCCACCTGCGCGAGCAGTTGCGTGCGGTCGGTGCTGTCGGTCACCGCCTTCGGGATCATCTCGGCGCCCAGGAAGTACAGGAACGTGGACAGCAACGTGTAGGCGAGGAGGAACACGCACAGGCTCAGCAGGTACGGCGAGCGCACCACGTCGACGAGGCCGCCCAGCACCCCGCCCTGCAGTGCCCGCTCCTCGCCGCGGGTGTCACCGTGGCCCGCGGCGCCGGTGTGCCGCGCCCACGCGCGCAGCTGGAAGATGGCCACCACCGCCACGCACAGCAGCGCCGCCGACACCAGCAACAGGCGCTTCGGGCCCAGCGGGCGCACCAGCGTGGCGGTGAGCAACGGCCCTACCAGGGCCCCGAGCGTGCCGCCGGCCGAGATGAAGCCATAGAGGCGTTTGGCCTGGCCGGTGTCGAACAGGTCGGCCATGAAACTCCAGAACACCGAGACCACGAAGAGGTTGAACACCGCCGCCCACACGAAAAACGCGCGGGCGCGCAGCGGGCTCTGCGTGCCACCGGCCTCGAACACGGTGTAGAACGCAACCAGGTTCAGCACGAAAAAGCCGTACAGCCACGGCAGCAACCGGCGCCGCGGCACACGCCGCGTGAGCCAGCCGAACACCGGCACCAGCAGCAGCATCGCGAGGAACACCCACGTGAAAAGCGCCTTCAGCACCGCGGGGCCCAGCTGCAACCCCATCTCGTCGCGGATCGGGCGCAACACGTAGTAGCCCGACAGCAGCGCGAAGAAGTACACGAACGACCACACCACCGCGGGCAGTTCGTCGTGCGAGGCCTGGCTCGCCTTCAGGATCAGGGATTTCATGGCGCGCGATCTTGCCACGTGCGAAAAAAAAGGCGAGGCCCTCAGGCCTCGCCATCAATGTCGCCGGGCAGGCGCGGCGCCGGGATTTGCCGGCGCCGGAAGACGAGGAACGTCACGTTGGTTTCCCCCAACCGCAACAGCTTCACCGCCCGGCGATCAGGCCGTCAGCGTATCACCACCAGGGTTCACCCCTTCCGGTGGCACGGCGCGTATCATGAACTCCGCCTGCAGCCGCCGACAGGGCCTCCAGGCACAAGGAGCACACCATGTCGATCGTGTCTCGCCTGCTGGTCTGCCTGGGGCTCGTGTGGCAGGTGGCCGCCACCGGCGCCGAGGTGGTGCGTTTCCCGAAACCCGAGTTCGAGGGCGACCACCGATCCGACTACGCGCGGCAACTCCTGCAGCTCGGGCTCTCCAAGACCGGCCGCGACTACCGCATCGAATCCGCTGCGTTTGCCATGAACCAGGATCGCCAGGTGCGCGAGCTCGAGGCGGGCCGCACCATCGACGTGGCCCCCATCCCCAGCTCCGTCGAACGCGAAAAACGCCTGCTGCCCATCCTCATCCCCATCAACAAGGGAATGCTGGGCTGGCGCCTGGGCCTCATCCGCAAGGGAGAACACGACGCGCTGGCGCGCGTGCGCACGCTGGAAGACCTCAAGGGCGTGCGCCTCGCGCAGGGCCAGGACTGGCCGGACACCCAGATCCTGCAGGCCAACGGCCTTCCCGTGATCACGGCACCACGCTACGAGGGCCTGTTCAAGATGCTGACCGCCAAACGCTTCGACTACTTCCCGCGCAGCGTGATGGAGATCTGGGAGGAGCAGGTGAACAACGCCGACCAGCTGGAGGTGGAACCCCACCTCGCCCTGCACTACCTCTACGACGCGTACTTCATGGTCAACCGGCAAAACACGCGCCTTGCAAAGGACATCAACGACGGGCTGGAGAAGGCGCTCGCGGACGGCTCGTTCGACAAGCTCTTCCTGCAGTACTACGGTGACCGGTTGCGCCAGGCCCGCCTGGACACGCGCACGGTGATCGAACTCACCAACCCGCTGCTGACCCCCGGCACGCCGTCCAGCCGGCCCGAGCTCTGGTACGACTTCAGGCGGGCCCCTCCTCCTCCGAAGTGAATCCGGCGCCCGCCCGGTCTGCATCCGCCGGGCGAATCCACCGGGCGAGCGTGGCGAACATCTCGTCGACACGGATGGGTTTGGCCACGTGGTCGTTCATCCCGGCGGCCAACGCCTTCTCGCGGTCGCCCACCATCGCGTCGGCGGTCATCGCGATCACCGGCAGGTCGCGCCATTGCGGGTGCTGGCGAAGCGCCCGCGTGGCCTCGTAGCCGTCCATGACGGGCATCTGGCAATCCATCAGCACGCCATCGAAGCGCTGGCGGCCCAGCATGTCCAGGGCCTCCTGGCCGTCACTGGCCAGGCTCACGACAATGCCGGCGCGGCCCAGCATGGTCATGGCGATCTCGCGGTTGATGGCGTTGTCCTCCACGAGCAGCAGCTGCGCCCCACGCAGGAGCGCCTGGTTCGCGAGCGACGGTGATTCGCGCGCGCCCCCGCCGATGCGCGGCACGGTGGCGCGCCCGAGGGCCTGGTGGCACGCGTCGGACAGCGCCTGCGGCAAGACCGGCTTGGTCAGGAACGCGTCCACGCGCAGGTTCCGCGCGGCCAGGTCCTGCGCCAACTTGTCGCGTGCCGCCGCTGCGGCCATCAGCACGATGGGGAGCACCCGGCCGCCGCGCGCGCGTTGTACCAGCAGGCGCACGCACTCGACACCATCGAGTCCCGGCATCTGCCGGTCGAGCAGCACCAACTCGTAAGGGCGCCCAACCTCCTCGGCAAGCGCCACCCTGCGCAGGGCATCGCGGCCATCCTCCGCGGTGTCGACCGCGAGTCCGAGCGCCACGCCCATGCGCGCCAGCGCCTCGCGGGCGCACGCGTTGTCGTCGACGACCAGCGCCCGTTCACCCGCCAGGGTGCGTGGTTGCGGGGATGGCGCCGCGGCCTCGGGCGGCACGTTGAAGCCCAACTCGAAGTGGAACCGGCTGCCCACGCCCGGGGTGCTCTCCACGTGGATCTCGCCACCCATCAGCTTCACCAGGCGGCCACTGATCGACAAGCCCAGGCCAGTGCCACCGTAGCGCCGGTTCGTCGACGCATCGCCCTGCGAAAACGGCTGGAACAGGCGGGCCTGCACCTCGGAGGTCATGCCGACGCCCGAGTCGCGCACCTCGAAGCGCAGCCGGACCGACCGGGCGTCGCGCGTGAGCACCTCGATGGCCAACGTGACCTCGCCGTGTTCGGTGAACTTGATGGCGTTGTTGCCCAGGTTCAGCAGCACCTGCCCCAGGCGCGAGGGGTCACCGACCAGCACGGCGGGCAGGTCCGGCGGCAGCACGACCAGCAGTTCGAGGCCCTTGCCCTCGGCGCTCAGGGCCATCAGGTTGACCAGCCGGTCCATCACGTCGGCGGGGTGGAACGGAATGGTTTCGAGGTCGAGCTTGCCGGCCTCGATCTTGGAGAAGTCGAGGATGTCGTTGATGATGCCGATCAGCGATTCGGCCGCGCCGTGGATCTTGCGCACGTAGTCGAGCTGCTGCGGATCGAGCCCGCTCTCCATGGCCAGGTAGGACATGCCCAGGATCGCGTTCATCGGGGTGCGGATCTCGTGGCTCATGTTGGCGAGGAAATCGCTCTTGGCCCGGTTCTCCAGTTCGGCCACGCGTCGCGCATCGCGGTCGGCATCCGCCTGCCGGCGTGCGGTGATGTCACGTGCGGTGCCCACGGTGCCCGCGATCCGGCCCTCGCCGTCGTGCCAGGCCGTCTTGATCGTCTCCACCCACGCCAGGCTGCCATCCGCCCGCGAGTGCCGCTCCTCGATCCGCCGGGGGCCCCGCGACGCCATCACCTTGATGTCGTCGAGGACGTAGGCGCGGGCGAGCTCTTCCGGGTGCACATCGAAATCGGTCTTGCCGATCAGGTCGAGCGGCTGCGCAAACCCCGTGGACTGGGCCACCGCCCGGTTGACCGCGATGAACCGGCCCTCGGTGTCCTTCACCCACGCCAGGTCCGGCATGTTGTCCAGGAGGGCCGCCATGCGTGCGTTCGCCGTGCCGATGTCGGCGGCATGCTGGCGCATGCGTTCGCGCATGGCGTTGAGCGCGTCCACCAGCTGGTCCAGTTCGTCGCCCTGGGTCCGCGGACGCCGCAGGCGAAGCGGCGAGGCATCGGCACCGGTGACACGCGCGGCTGACGCGGCGATGTCCAGCAAGTGGCGCGTCGCCAGGTGGTGCACCACGAACAGGATGAAAAACGCGACCAGGAAGGTCTTGGCGGCGTTGCTGAGCAGGATGACAACGGCCTGCGCCGCCAGGTCGCGGTAGATGTCCGTCAACGTGGCCTCGATGTGCAGCACGCCGATCTGCTGCGGCCGATCGCCGCAGCAGACCAGCGGGAACTCCTTCGCCACCACCCGGCTCGACTGCGGCTCACCGCGAACGATCGAAAACTCCTGGCCGGCCGACGACCCCTCCCGCACCGCCACCGCACGCATGGAGGGCAGGCGCAGGATGCCGTCGAGCTGCTCCCCGAGTTGTTTCGAGTCCATCGCCCACAGGCTTTCGCCCAGGCTGCGCGACGTGGCCTGGTCGATCTCGCCGAGGCGGGTCTCGAGGCGCGCCCGCTCGCTGGAGTAGCTCAGCGCCAGTTGCACGACGGTCAGGACCAGCGTGACCGCCGAACTGAACAGCACCACGCGGATCAGCAGTGCCATGGCGATGCCGCCGCGAGGCATCCTCGCCACCGAACCCAGCCAGCCACGGTACGGCGGCGGCGGTTCGGGTTGGGGTTCCGAGGAAAGCATCGATGCGTTGGCCGGTCACACGGGGCTTCATGGTACGCCCGGGGGTCGGGGGGGTCGCATCGGGGATGTCCGGAGCGATCCCCCCAGGCGCGGGGTCACCTGGGCTGGAGAACCAGGCCCCTGTCGGCACCGGGGCCTCCGGCCGGAGGCACCCCTGCCACGCCACCCGGCGGGCAGGTCGGCTACTCGTCGTCGAGTTCTTCGTCGTCGTCGGCCTCGGCCAGCGTCGCGCGGGCGTTCTTGATCAAGGCCGTGACGGTGCGGCGTGGTTTGGCGGCGTTGAGGCGTTCCAGTGCATCGAGGTCTTCCTCGAGCACCTCGCCCACATCGAGGAACATCTCGACCAACCCGATGTGGGCGTCGATGTTGCCCCGGTCGAGGCGGATGATCTCGCGCAGGCAGACTTCCTTGTCTTCGCGAATGCCGTCCACGTCAGGGTTCTCGTCGAAGTTGTCGGATTCCTCCAGTTCGGCGAGCGTTTCGGTGTGCTGCTCCACCGCGGCGAACAGGCGGGCAATTTCCTGCTGGACGGCCCCCGCGTCCGGAATGGCGGCGGGAACAGCATTCGGCTCTGTCGTCTTTTTCACGGCATCCCTTTCAGTGACAGCGGGCCATCGGCCGCGCCTCAGGATCTGTGAATGTAGCCCTTTCGGGCTTCAACGCACGAGCTGTCGCGTCCGGGCCGCCGGGTCGCGCTCGATGTCCCGCTCATCGAAGGGAAACCGCAGCCAATCCTTGCGCGCATAGCGCCGCATCGCGGAGAGGCCGGCGCCACCTTCTTCCGCGGACTCGGGCTCGCCATGCGACAGCAAGGTGTAGGCCTCGGGCCCGCGTGGCCCGAACCGGACCACCTGCAAATAGGTGTTCGCATGCGACTGGAGCACGTCCGCACCGCCGGTGTCGGCACGGCACGCGATGACGAAATAGCCGGCCTCGTGGCAACCGCCGTACAGCGGCACGCGCGCCGCCCCGCCGCGCATGTACACGTGGCCGCGCAGCGGTGCGTCGAGCGGCCATCCCTTGCCATCCAGCTCGGCCACCGCGGCGCGGAGCGCGTCGCCCACGCGGGGGTCGTCGCCGTTGGCGGCCCGCGGAGTGTCGAGCGGCGCGTCCGCCGAGAACGCCACCCGGTAGCGTTCGGCCTCGGGCAGGCCGGCCAGCTGGCGCCAGAAGGTGCCCCACAGGAGCGCCCCGCGGTCACCTGCATTCGCCGTGTCGGGCCATTGCCTCAGCACACGGCACGCCTCGGCCACACGTCCCGCCGGGGCCGCGCAGACCGCCGCGAGCAGGTCGGCCTTGAACAGCTCCGCCGAATGCGCGCGCGGCCACAGCGCGTCGTGCCTCACGCGCTCCCCCAGTACCCGCGAGGATGCCGCCCCGCCGGACGCCAGCGCGATCGCCATGCGGTGCCCCAGCCGGCTTCGCAGCGACAAGGGCTGGCGCTCCCCGCCCATCACGGCCGGATACCCCGTCAGCGGCTGGTGCACGTTGTTCAACCAGTAGCTGCCGTTCATGTTGGCTACGTAGTCACCGCGCAGCAGGCTCGGCATCCCCTCCGCAGGCATCGTCCCCGGTTGCACGGCACCGGCGCTGCTCGGCCAGTCGCAGGCCGACCGCGTGCCGTCGAGGAACGGCGTGGATGCGTCCAGCGTGGCAAACATGCGCGCCTTCGGCGTGGCACAGGCCTCGCGATGCACATCGCTGACGTTGGGTACCGTACCGATGTCGGCGTACCAGACCCGCCCGTCGCCCCGCGCGATGGCCGAGGTGTTCACCCACGGCAGCGCTGCCTCGCGGCGCTGGATGGCAATGAAGTCGTCGAGCGACGTGGCCTGGTTCCAGAAGAAGAAGTTCCGGAACACCCGGAAGTTGTCGGCATTGACGTCGCGGACCGCAAGCGCATGGCCCGCGCGCCATCCGAAGGCCTCGTGATGGGCACCGAGGTCGACCACCGGCCCGAACCGCGTGCGGTAGAACGTGCGCGACACGCTGCCCTCGCGCAACGGCACGACCACCTCGCGGGCGTCCATGGCCGCCCATTCGCCGTCCACCCGATAACGGGTGGGATCGGCCGGGTCGAGGACCAGGTCGAACAACCCGAAGCGCCTCGCCTCGGACACCGTGTGGCTCCACGCCACGTCGCGGTTGAATCCGATCATCACCACGGGAATGCCGAGGAACGCCACGCCGGCCACGTCGAGCCGGCCCGGGATCGTCAGGTGCATCTGGTAGAAGCGATCGGGGCCACCCCAGAACCAATGCGGGTTGCCGAGCAGCACGGCACCGTCACCGCCAGTGGCCTCGCCGCCGAAGGCCAGCATGTTGCTGCCGATGCCAGGCTGGTCGCCCACGCGCAGTGCGAGCCGGTCGCGCAGGCTGGGGGTCACGGACGCCTGGGGCACGGCCGCGCGGCCCGGGCTCGCCTGGGCCAGCTCCTTGACGAAGCGTGAGTAGCCTGCGGCGATGTTGGCGGCGAACATGCGCCGGTAGATGTCGTTCGCCGAGATCTCGCGCACCCACGGTTCATTCCGGCACACGCGGTGGGCGCCCCGTGGTTCCTGTTGCCGCACCTCGCGGAGGTGGCGGTTGTACCCGTCGGCGAAACCCTCGATCAGCGCCACCAGGTCGGGTGGTTGCTCCGCCCGGTATCGGGCCACGACCGTGTCGTCCGCCACTGCGCGGAAGAAGAAATCGAGATCCAGGTTCTTCGATCGGCCGAAGGTGGCGTCGTGGGACGGCTGGGCGTCGGGACCGAAGAAGTAGGCGCGCCGCCCCTCGAAGGTGACGAACGCTTCGGCAAGCGTGCACAGCGCATCGCTCGCCTGCGCGTGCCCCACGCCCACACCGAGGTCATGCCAGTTGTCGGCCTTCACGTGTGGGATGCCGTCGGCCGTTCGCCGCACCGCGACGGCCCCGGACGCCTGACCACCCATGACCACCGCCCCGAGCACCACCAGCCACAGCCATCTTCGCATCGTCGTTCCCTGATTGGCATCCATCACCTGTAGACGGTGCAGAGCGGCGGATGTTCAGAAAGAAAGGGGGCGCCCCAATGGAAAATGCCCTTGCCTCAAAGCATCAGGTCCCCAACGGTCGGGCGCGGACCAGCAACGTTCGTTGGGGGTCGTGCAAGCCAGGCGCGTTGATGCCACCATTCCCGTCCCATTTGAGATCTTTCAGGTCGTGGGACTCCCATCCCACCGATTTGGCGTTCTCGAAGCCGACACAGTCGTTCTTGTTTCCGCACGCACGCCCCTCCCCGACGCTCAGCATCGCGTGAACGAGCCGCTCGCCCTCGAAGAATCCCACAACGCTGCCTGCCGGCAGCTCTTTGGCCGCCTTGTAGTTGGGAACGAGGGGGTCGGTATCCTTGACGAGTCCGTCCTTGGCGTCAACGCCGCGACTCACGGCACCGGCCTCGACGCCGCAATGCTTCACAGAGTCCCAGCACATCGCGGCCGACAGAGGCTCGTAGTGCGGATGGTTCGTATCGGCAGCCGCCTCTCGAGCCAGATCTGCCGCGAGGTTGGCGCGCCCAGGATCGGCCGGGACTTCTGGAGCCCGCTCTTCCTCGGCTTGCGTGCGCACCTGACGATCGGTCTGTGCTGGTGCTCCGCCCATCCCCAGGGCGGATGTGACCTTGGTCGCCACCGCCCGGACGACATGGCCCATGCCACAGCACGGGTCGGTGGCGGGGTCGCGCGGACGGAGGTCCGGTGAGGGCGTGTTCAGCGGCGCCTCCTGCACCGAGCGCGAACTGGTGGGGGTGAGCTGGGGAGCCACCTCCTGAGTGGGCTGCTGCCGCGCGGGCTGCAGTGCAGGCTGCCGGGACGGTCCCGGGTTTCGTTCGAACATGACGTTTGCTCCAGTGTTCGGCGTGTGTCACGCCATCGTGATGAATGCCTTGAGGACGGCGGCGTTCGCCGAGCCCGGCACTCGCCCGGGAACTTCGACTTCATCGGTTGATGCCCTGGTGACGCGGAGCCATCGCGCGAATGACAAGACAAGCGATTCGAATGGCCGTTGCCACCTGACGAGGTGATCGCGATCGCCCGAAGTGCACGCCGATCGATCAGAGCTTTTTCTCGTTCGGGAAGATCTGGTAGACGCTTCGAATGCTCCCATCAACCGCGTCCTTCTTCTGGGCAAACAGACGCCACTGCCCATCGGTGTCGCGCACGCCGATGATCTCGGCGCGGCGATGGTCCGAGTCATATTGGCCGCCGATGGCTGACGCACCATAGATTCTTGCGGCGGGCTGCGCGCCCTTGAGCTCGGCGTAGAGTTCCTTGCCCGTCTGTGCCGGCATGTCCGGCGTGTCCGGCTCGCCGTCTTGACCCTTTGTGCCCTTCTGTGATGGCCTGGGCTTGACGTGAGCGACGTCCACATGCCCTCCGTCCACCGGCTGCATCACGATGCTGCACCCCGACAACTCGCCGGTCAGCATGATCGATGGCCCCTTGTCGCCGAGTCGATGGAATTTCATGGCGGCGGTACCCTCATCCATGCGAATCGAGTGCGCCCTGAATCCGTGCCCATCGTCATTCGGCACCAGAGACGCGGGCTTGATATCGAAGGCCTCGGTGCCGCGCATCCGATTCGTACCGAAGACCAAACTCGGTCGCATCGGCGTTTCCCCTCGCATCGACGTGTCCCGATGGCGCATCGCGTAGTCGGCCTCACCGGATCGCTGGCTCGGGCCGAGGCCGAATATCTTGACCGGGAACTGCTTCAGAAAACGCCCAGGATCCGACAGAAGCCTGCCGTAGGCCTCTGCCGGCGACATGACAATTCCTCGAGCATCTCCTTCCTGCGTGGTGCTCGCGCGCGACGAGTCGGTGGCGGGAGCTTGTTCCTGGTGCACCTCTGGCGGCAACGCGGCTGGCTGCGAGAGCGGCTCGCGGGGCGTGATGTGAGAGGCCCCCGGCTGCGTGGCCTGCTGTCGTGTGGCCTGTTGCTGTGCAGGCTGCTGGGTAGTAGGCTGCGGGGTAGGCTGCCGGGACTGCCCTGGTGATCGTTGCATGACGTTTGCTCCAGTGTCCGGCGTGTGTCACGCCATCGTGATGAATGCCTTGAGGACGGGCGGCGTCAATCGAAGCGAAGGCCGGGGGCATGCCCGGCCCACACCCGCGCAAACGCGGCCCACGGGTTCCTTGTCCCTACACCTCGGAGACGCCGCCCCCAGACTCGTCATCCCTGTCACCCGGCCCCTTCGGAGCGCGCTTGGATTCCTCATGCTCGGAGTCACCGGGCACGAATTTGTATTTCTTGCGTTTGTCAGCCACGCCGGCGGACTCATCCTTCGTACTCTGCTTGTGGTCGTAGCCGAACTTTTCCAGGTGGCTGTCAGAGTCGGAACCGCCCTCCTCCAGTTCCATGCCTGTCCCCTCAAGCGCCTTGCCGGATTCCAGACCATAGATGCGGTCGTGCGTGCCCTTGACCTTGGTATACGCGTCGGGACGCGGAGTGGTGATGCTGACGCTCATGTCCTCACCAATGGCGCCAGGCAGCCTCAAGGTGTCGCGCACCAGGCGCTGGGTGGAATAGCCAGACGTACCACGCGGCACTCTCGGCATCTGGAAATGCAGGTTGGCCCCGGGGGGCAATTCTGATAGACGCTCCGCCGTCTCGGCGGTCTTGCTGATGTCTACGCTGCGCAAAATGGGAACACCCTGAACTTCCAGGTTGTGCCGGTTTTTTTCGAAGTTCGCGTACTTGGGTGTCTCTTCAAACGTGCTCACTGCCATGCGATCAACGAGACCGGGATCTTGACGCTGGCGGGCCATGGCGCCGGAAAGATCAGCCTCGGACAAGAAGACCCGGTCACGATCAGCCAAATTCTCTTCAGGTGGACGAACTTGGCCCGGGGGATGCCTGCCGCCAACGGTGGGCCGGTAGCCGAGAATCTGGTCTTCGGGGACCGGAATTCTTCCATGACGGTCCGTATCGAACAAATGCTGGCCATCAGTTCCACGGCCGACGTACTTGCCGATGAGCGGGCCTGATTCCGGCCCTGGGTAGTGGACCTGAAAATCCCGGTCCACCTCCGACCGGTGCGGTCGATACCCGCTTGAGGCGGCAGGCATGGCCGGCAACGCGGCTGGCTGCGAGAGCGGTTCGCGGGGAGCGAGGTGAGAGGATGCCTGCGTGGCCTGCTGCCGTGTGGCCTGCTGCTGTGCAGGCTGCTGGGTGGGCTGCTGGGTAGGCGGCCGGGACTGCCCTGGTGATCGTTGCATGACGTTTGCTCCAGTGTTCGGCGTGTGTCACGCCATCGTGATGAATGCATCGAGGACGGGGCGTTCCCCTGGGGTCACTCGAATCGAAGGCCGGGGGCATGCGCAGCGCACACCCGCGCAAGCGCGGTCCTCGCGTCAGGCGTGTCCGCCTCGGCCGCATCGCCCAGGCGAAGGAAGTGCAGTTCGTTGTCGGGCTGCTGCGCCGCGGTGGCCATCGGCGCGTAGCCCAGCGCGGCCAAGGCCGCGAGCGAGCGGCGGTTGTTCGGCTTCATCGCCGCGAACAGCTGCCGGATGCCGGCGGCTTCGAACATGGGCTGCAGCAGCCGCGCGGCCTGCACGCCGTGGCCCTCCCCCTGGCGGTCCGCCCCGATCCAGAAGCTGAAGAGGCCAGCGTCGTCCGCCATCCCGGCACCGACGATGCCGATGGCGCCCCAGTCCTCGTGCAACACCACGCAGTCGAGCCGGTGCGGGTTGCGGGTGGCCTCGTCGATCCACGCCGCCAGGCCGTCGGGCGACGCCGAGGCCGGCAGCCGGAACGCCATCGAGACGTCGACGTCGCGGTACTGTAGCCACAGCGCCTGCGCATGGTGCGGCGCCAGCGGCTGCAGCCGCAGCGATCCCTCCGCAGCCGCGGAGGGCAGGAACCAGCGATGCGCCTGCAGGAGCGGTTCGCGCCGCGCGAGTTCGGCGCGGACCGCGAGGCAGGTGGGATCGTCGGGCACGGCGGCCAGCACCTGCGACGCGTCTTGCGCGGCGGCTTCGTGGTCGCCCGTGTGCAGGCCGCACACGGCCAGCGTACTCAGGTCCTGGAGGTTGTCGCCGCACACCGCCATGCCGGCCAGGCTGGCCTCGCGCGCCAGGCCGTAGTGCCGGGCCTGCAGCGCCAGGTAGCTGAGCGCCTGATGCATCGGATACGCCGCTCTCGACGGCAACCACAGGCGCCATGTGGCCTCCAGCGCACGCTGCCATGGCCCGAGCGGGAAGTCGGCTTGCGCCCAGTCGAGCGACGTGAGGGCACCGTACATCGACAGCAGGACTTGCGGGTCGTGGTCCGATTGCCGCAATGCCGACAGGCACTGGGACGCGGACGCTGCCGATGCTGCGGCAACCCCGGCAGCATGCGTGTCCTGGCGCACGCCGGCGACACGCCCGGCCAGCTTGGCCAGGACGCCGGGCGCCTCGTCCAGGGGCGCCATGATCAGCAGCAGATCGGGCACGCCCTCGCCCCCTGCATCGACCGTCCACTCGGCACCCAGCCGTTGGGCGCCCTGCGCGAGCGCGTGGAAGTTCGCGGCCTGCCGTGGCGGCGGCAGCGTCAACGCCACGGGCAGGACGAACGCGCCAGCGCGGATCGCCCGCTCTTGCGACACCGCCCGGTCAGCCGCCAGCAGCAGGAAGCGGCCGCCGGCGACCCGGTGGATGGCATCGAGCATCCGGAGGCCCTCCAGCGGCACGCGCACCTGCACGGACTCGGCCGCGCCGGCGTATGCGTCCACCACGGACCGCGCGAGGTCCGACAGCCCTGCGCCGTCCTGCGCGAGGTCGAACGGACGCCACCCGGCCTCCAGGGCGACCGCGCCGCGCCCCGCCTGGCCGGGCCGCGCGAGGACCTGCGCGACCGAGACATGGCCGCCACCGCAGTCCACGAGGGCGTGGGGCAGCGTGGCGAAGTAGCGCTCGGCCAGCACCACCACCGGATTCACTGCCGACAGTGGTTCGGCGCGGGCCAGCAATTCGCCGCGCTGCAGCGTCGCGAACAAGCCGTGCTCCGCCGCGACCGCGAGGGAGGGATGCCTGGCCAGTGTCAGGGCTTGGGCCTCGTCATCCACGCACACGACATAGCGAAGCGAAGGCCAACCCTCACCGAGGTCGGTCAGCCGGGCTTGCAGGGACACCAGCAGCTTCCACAGGAACGCGCCGTTGCCTGGCCACAGGTCGAGCACCATCAGCGGCTCGTCGAGCGACAGCTCGGCGTGCTGCCAATAGGTCACGATGGCATCGGCATAGGCCCGGGCCACGGCCACCGGTGCCGCCGCCTCCTCGTCTTTGGCGCCAGCCCTCAGAAGGGCATGGAGGTCGTCGAACGGCATGGCGCTGCCCGGCAGCGCGGGGATCGCCACGCCGCCGTCCGGTGGCGCAGGCACCGGACGCGTCTCGGCCTGCGCGGGCGATGGTTCCGGCGGCTGCGGCGCGGGAGTCGCCGTGAATGCCTTCACGTAGAAGTCACTGGTTGCCACGGCGGACTGGTAGCGCGCCCAATCGCCGTGGGGCAAGGCGGCCGGAATGGGCACCTTCCGCCGCTCGGTGCCGATCGTCACCTCGTGCATCGGGACGGCGGTGAACCGCTCGCTGAAGTAGTCGTCCTCGAAGTACCGGACCTTGTCTGCCTTGATCACCGGCATGCCGGACCGCACCACGAGTTCCAGGTCCTTGCTCATCTGCAGCAGTTCCTGCGGCAGCATGATGGCCCGCGACTGGTACTGCTCCGTGGTGCTGGGATTCCCGCCGTCGGCCTTCACGCCGAACAGGCTGCCCTTCGGGGTCTGCCGGCTCGACGTTGACACGGTGTCGTTGCCGATCATCTTCGAGTACTCCTCCGCCTCGCTGATCTGCGACGGCGTGAAGTAGATGACGGCCCCCATGTTGCTGACGATGTTGTGGGCGTCTTCCTGCCCGTACACGGCCTCGAGCTGGTTCTTGTCCTGGATGATGATGGCCAGCCGCATGTTGTAGCCGGCCATGTACCCCACGCCCTTGGCGATGATCTCCACCTTCCCCATGGCCGTGAACTCGTCCAGCATCAACAGGCACTGGTGCTTGAGCTCGGGGTTCTGCTCCGGCAGCTCCTTCACGTTTTCGTTGATCAACTGCGAGAAGAACAGCTTGATGATGGGCGCGGCCTGCAGGATCTCGCCCGCCGGGATGTTCAGGTAGATCGTGACCTTCTTCTTGCGCACGTCGCGCAGGCTGAAGTCGTCGCCGGAGGTCGCCTTGTCGATGACGGCGTTGCCCCACGGTGTCAGCGCTGCGGAGAACGTGGCGTGCACGCCCTTGAGCGCCTGCTCGCCGCTGTTCAGGAAGCGGTTCAGGGTGTCTCGGCAGCTGTCCGACAACGGCTGCGCGCTGCCCGCCCGCTGCGCCATCACCTGCTTGAGGTACTCCTCGATGGGCATGCCCTTGCCGGAACCTTGGCGCAGGATCTCGCCGATGGTGTGCGGCAGCTCGGGCGTCTCCAGCACCAACAGGCCAAGGCCGATGAAGAGGTTCTTCGCCGCGTCCGACCAGAACGGATCCTTCTCGTTCACCGGGTAGATGATGGTGGCGAGCGCCATCAGGTCATTGGCCCGGAAATTGGGATCGTCCGAGACGTAGCCCAGCGGGTTCCAGCGGTGGGTGTTTTCCGAGAACGGGTTGAAGTAGACGATCTCGTTGCCGAGGTACCTGCGCCGGAACTCCGACGTCAGGTTGTAGTTTTCGCCCTTGATGTCGAGCACCACGGCGGACCCGGCGAACTGCAGCAGGTTCGGCACGCAAAAGCCCACGCCCTTGCCGGTTCGGGTGGGTGCAGCCAGCAGCACGAATTCGTAGCCCCCCAGTCGAAGCAGCTTGTTCTTGAACTTGCCGAGGACCACCCCATTGTCCCCGTCCAGCTTCTCCTTCCTGATGTCCTGGGCGGTGGCGAAGCGGGCCTTCCCGAACAGCGTCTCGTTGGTCACGCGCGCGCGCGCGGCCATGAAGGCCGCGAACGTGCCGCCAAAACACATCAGGAACGACATGAAGAACAAGGTCTTCACCCGCAGCAGCACGGCCGGATCGGTGTACGAGAAGTAGGCCTGCTGGATGGTGAACAACCCCGCCTGCCCCGGCGACTGCTTGTACGAGAGGTACAGCAACACGCCGGCCATGTAGTTGGCGATGCCGAACAGCAGCAACGCGCCCACCACGCCGCCGACCCACATCGGCCATCCCGAGGTTTTCGATTTCATGAGACCGCCGCCAGCTTCTTTTGTGGATCGAAGTAGATTTCGCTGATGAACCGCTCGCCATCGTGGTTCTGGAACTGCACCACGATGTCGATGGTCAACGTCAGCAGACGCTTGATCACGTCGAACGTGAGGTTGGCGCCCCCGGGAGAGTCCTGGATCATGATCGCCAGCTGTTCGAACGCGAGCGCCGGTGAGCCGGCATGGCAGCTGGTGATGCTCCCCGGGTGGCCCGACGCGGCGTTGCGCACGTAGTACAGGCATTCGTCCCCGCGAACCTCGGCGAGCAGGATGCGGTCGGGTTTCATGCGCAGGCAACTCTCGAGCAGGTCCTTGGGCCGCACCTTCGACTTGTCCTGGCCGCCCTTGCTGTACAGCAGGTGGACGCTGTTCTCGTGCGGCAGGAAGAGTTCTCTCACGTCCTCGATGGTGATGAGGCGCTCGGCCATCGGGATCTCGTAGACCAGGCCCTTCATGAAGGTCGTCTTGCCGGAGCCGGTGGCGCCGGACACGACGATGTTCTTCCGGTACGCCACGGCCTTCTTGATGAACTGTTCGTACTTCTCCGCTTTCAGCAGGCCCAGCAACTCATCGTCCTGGGCGCTGACCTGGCTCTGCAGTGGCGTCACCTTGCGGAACAGCCCCTCTGCCGCGAAGTCGTCGATCCGGCGCACCAGCTGCGACGGCTTGCGCATCGTGAACGAGTACTTGCCTTCCTCGACGGCGGGCGGCATCACGAGCTGGATGCGCGAGCCGTCCGGCATCGATGCGCTCAGGATGGGTGCAGTTTCATCCCACTTCTGGTTGGAGTAGGTAGCCACGGCCGTGCCCAGCGCGCGCAGCAGGTCGGTCACTGCCTCCGGGCACGGATGGGATGTCCAGCTGGAGTGCGCCTCGACCCACACCACACCCGGCGCGTTGACGGCAATCTCGGTGATCGCCGGGTCGTCGATCCAGGCCTTGAACGGCTCCAGGAAGATGAGGACCGACGACTCCCTCACCAGCACGGACGGGTTCTTCGCGTTCATGGGTTGCCGGCCACCGTGTGGGTGTAGACCGTGTTGAACCACAGGTCGCGGTTGAGGTACACCATCACCCGGTCGCCCCGGTTCTTGGAGATGGTGGGCGGGATGTTGATCGTGGACTCCAGCACCCGTTCGGCCAGGCTCTTCGACGTGCTGCGCGTGTTCTCGCCCGTCACGACCGTGGTCCCCCGGCTGTTTTCCTCCTTCTGGAGCTCGATGACGTCGCCGATGATCGACAGCAGCACGGCGGCGCCGATGCGCTGCGCCCAGTGGTAGTCGATGCCCCCCTGCACGCCCATCGCACCCACTGCGTCGGTGGCGGGTGAATCCACGTCGATGACCACCCCGGTGGGTGTCTTGATGCGCTGCCACAGAATGGCGATGCGCACGTCGCCCTGCTTCACGTCGGACTTGTATTCACCGATGATCTTGCTGCCCTTCTCGATGAGCAGCACCTTGCCGTTCTCCGAGTACACGTGTTCCGGCACCACGCAGTTGGAGCTGCCCGACACCGTCGAGATCAGCTGGGTCTCGAGCACGCAGGGAATGAACGAACCCCGGGCCAGCAGGTACGAGCGGTCGCCGAACTTGCGTGCGCTGACCTGCGGCGTGGTGGTAGGCACGTTGATGCCGTCGGCCACCTGCTCGCCGTACGCTTCGATGGTGCGCATGCGGGGCGGCTCGGACGCCGCCGGCTCGCTGACCGCGGGCCCGCCGAGCATCATGCTGGGCGGCTCCGCCTTGGGCGCACCACCGCCAGCCCCGCTCGCCGCGCCCACCACGGGAATCGGCAGCGGCGTGGGCGGTGGGGTCAACGCCGTTCGCAGCACCTCCTCGAACTTGCGGGTCTCCGGCGGCTTCTCGTCCACCCGCAACTGCTTCTCGACCGGCGAGGGTTCGCTTTGGGCCCGCATGAAGTTGGAGATCTTCGTCTTGATGAAGTAGGCGGAACCCCCGATCACGGCCAGCGTCACCACGAACGCCAGCACGATTTTCGGAAAGACGTTGGACTTCGGGCGCGAGCGCTCCACATCGAACCGGTGCGGGTCGTAGGTATCGTCCGGGGCGGCCGACGCCAGTTTCGATTCGGCATTCATGGCTGCTCGACCCGCACGATGTTCGGGAACACCGTCTTGTTCTCGCTCGACGCCCCCATCGCATCGTAGGCCTCGTTGAACACGCCGACCGTCGACCCGGCCAGGCGCAGGTTCCACAGCGGGGCCACGGCATGCAGCACGAGGTAGTCGCCTTCCATGTGGGAGTTCACGATCACCTCCTCCTTGGTGCCGGGCACGCTCTTGTAGACGGTGGGCACTTCCTGGTTGCGCGGGAAGAGGAGCCACGTGAAGCGTCCGTCGTCAAACGCCTCGCGGGGGCGGATGTCCACGGTTTCCGTGACCACCTGCATGGTGTAGTTGGCGTTGCGGTAGGGATAGTGGCTTTGATAGGCCATGGGCACGGACTCCAGGCTCGTGACCTTCGGCACAGCCTTCTCCGGCGCGCCCTCGCTGGCACCCTGCGGCACCACAGGCGCCGGGGCGTCGTAGTCGAAGATGAGCTTCGACATCCGGCCGGTCACGGCGCCCTTGCCGGGCCGCAGCGGCACGAGGTCGAACACATAGGACCGCGTGCGGGTGGTGACGAGCATCGTGGCCATCGAGGCATTGCTCAACGCACGCACGAACAATCGATGGCCGCGCTTTTGTACCTCCCAGCCGGAGATGCCACCACCCGCGACGTCCTCGACGGGTTCGCCCGGACTGAACTCCACCAGCACCGGATGATCGACGGCGCCAAGCACCCGCGTCACTTCGCTGGGTGCGTACTTGACGTGGGAGACCCGTGCGCGGTCGCCGTCGTCTTTCAGCATGGGCGCGGAGAACGCGCTGGCGCACAGGCCAACGCCGAGGATGAGACCAACACCAACGTGATTCATTGCGCCGCTCCGGGGGAGGTGGATGTGTCCGTGAAGTACTCTTGATCCGTGTGGTACGCGACCACCGTGAAGCCCAGCGGGTTGGCGATCAGGTCCACTTCCTTCGCGAAGGTTTTCGGCTGGTAGGCGAACTTCAGCGTGGCGATGCGCCGGGCCGTGGAAGTCGCGCTGCCCTGCTTGGTGTCGCGCTTGACCAGGTCATAGCGCACCGTCGCCGTGTTGTCCGGATGCAGCACGATGCTGAGGATGGTGGGAATGGCCTCGATCGAATCGCCCACCTTCTTGTCCAGCGCGTTGGAACCGCTGAACTGCGCGGAGTACTCCTTCCACAGCCCCGTGTCGGCCAGCACCCGCACGGTGTCGTAGTCGCGTTGCAGCAGCTTGTAGATGTAGCGCTCGCGTGCCATCACATACTCGCGGACCCAGTACTTGTGGGTCAGTTCGTTCTGGCCCACGAACTTCCTGGCGGTAGATGCCAGCTGGGCCTCACCCGTGAGCTTGTCCACGGTGATCACATAGGGAATGGCCTGCTTCAACGGGATCAGCAAGGCCAGGCAGATGGTCATGATCACCAGCAGCGCACCTGCGGCCGCCGCCACGCGCCAGGCGAGGATCCTCGACTGCCGCTCGTGCAGCACCACGTCCTCTTCCCAACTGAGCTTGGGCGGCAAGCTGCTCTCCACCGGTTCCTTGCTTTTGCGCCACTTGATCATGGGGTCTCCGCCTGTTTCTGCGGGGCGGCCGGTTTCTGCGGATTGATGGGGGTGCGGACGCTGCCGTCCGGGTATGCGAGGTCCGCCACCGGGTGAGAACAGGCGGACATCAGCAGCAGGCTCAGCAGCGCTGCGCAAAGGGATGGGATGGTCTTGTGCATGGCTCGAAGTTCAGATGAAAAATGGCGAGGGGCCCGTGGTCAAGGCTTCTTCTCCCGGTTCCAGGCATCCCGGAATGCGGACCCGGCCCGGTTCGACGAATGCTCGCTGGCACGCCGTGCCTGGAGCCGCTCGGAACCCCGGAACGTCTTGGCGATACTTTGTCGAGCCTCTTTGGCCATCGCCGGCAGCCGCGTCTGGCCAACGGTCCTGCCGGCCGTCTTGCCGAACGAATACGCCGCCATGTTGATGGCCCGCTGCTTGGCCCGGCGCGCGAGCGACTTGGGCGCGGCAGGCCCCGAAGGCGACGAACTGCCGGAGGTGCCGGAGGTGCCGCTCACCGGCTTGTTGCCGCGGCCCATGCCGTCGCTCACGTTCATGCCGGCGGCGCCATAGGCCATGCCTTTCATGGCACCACCAAGGCCACCACCTCCCAGGCCTCCCTGCACCATGCCCTTCGCCGCGCCCATCGCCGAGCCTTGTGCAGACCGAAACATCCCGACGGCCTGGCTCGTGATCCCCAACGACCCCACCATGTCGCCAGCGATGCTGCTCGCCTTGGTGAGCAAGGCGCCCAGCACGATCATGATGGCGATGACCTTGCCCTGTTCCTCGTAGAGCTTCGATCCGACCGTGCCCTTCATCGGGATCAGCCCGTCCGCATTCTCTTGCAGCAGGAAGATGAACTTCTCGGCCTGCTGCTTGGCGGCCAGCACCACGACCAACAGCACGATGGCCGTCATCACGTACTTGACCGCCGAGGTCAGCCAACCCTCCGCCCATTTGGCCGTGGACTCGAACGCGAAGCCCGCCAGGAACAGCGGCCCGAAGGCGAGCAAGATCACGATCGACTGGCTGATGACCTGGATGTCGATGAACGCGAAGACCCCGAATGCCAGGATGAAGAAGCTGACGATCGCCTGCAGGATGATGGCGGGCACCCCGTCCAGGTGGATGCCCGGGCACCCCCCAAAGACGCAGATCTCGACGGACAGGTGCTCCCGGTCGTACAGCAGCTTGTGCACGTCCTCGAAAGTGGTGATGCCTGCCTGCATCACTTTGTCGAGCTCCTCGTAGAGGCTGCCGCTGCCTCCTCCACTCACGTATGTCGTCAGGCTCAGCTGCAGTTCGTTGAAGATGGGGCGTATCTGGTCGACGTAGGCGCTGCCGGTCAGGCACAGCGCAAACACCAGGAACGCCCGCATGGCCTTGGCAAACACGTCAAGGAAATGGTTGGACCCCCCGGCGCCGCGAATGACCGCGAACCCGTGGAACATCACCTGCAGGCTGACCCCGGCGGCGACGAGAGGAATGACACCTTCCGCGAGCTGCCCGGGCAGGTCCGTCGCCAGCGGCTCGAAGACGTCCTCCATCCACGTGTTGATATCAACGAAGGCGGTGAATGCCATAGGTCATCCCAGGAAGTGCGGCATCCAGTCGGCCGGGTCCTCGCCATGGATCGCCCGCAGGCGGTCCAGCTTCTGGACATTGGCCGTGGTGCCGGACAGCACCTTCAACTCTTCGTCGAAACCGGTGAGGTTGAAACTGCCCAGAGAGACGGTGTCGCCTTGCTTGACCAGGAAGGTGCGAGACCCTTCGCCCAGGCCCTTGAGCAGTTCGAACTCGGTGGCAGTGAGCTTGAAACCCTCCACGTAGTCGTCGTAGTCGGCCGTGGGGTTCGGCAGGAAGATGAAGGTGGCCGTCTGCTCGATCAGGGCCCGCGCAATGGGGCTGCGCAGCGTGTCCGACGGGCTCTGGGTCATGTACACGCCGAACCCGTTCTGCTTCCGGATGGTCTTCTGCTTGTTCTTCGCGAAGTCTTCGAAGTACGACACGGAGAGGGCTTTCCAGTACTCGTCCATGAAAAACGCGAACCGCCGGCCATCGATCATGGCTTCGACCCGGTACATCAGGTAGATCATGATGGCCGGGCAGGTGACCGGGTCGTCCAGCAGGTCGGTGTAGTCGAAGCCGAAGATCCCCCCGTCGTCGAATTCCAGCGCATCCTGGTCGCAGTCGAGGGCCCATCCCAGCGCGCCCGTTGCGGTCCAGCGCTTCAGCCGTTCTGCCACGCTGTTCTGGTCCACGTTCGGAAGGTTCTGGATCACCGCCTGGAAACCGCGGAGCTCCTGGGGCAGCCTGGCCACGGCGCGCACCGCGTGCGTGATCTCGGCCTCTTCCCGCGGTGAATGCGGCATCTCCGCCCGGTACGTGCAAAAACGCACCAGCTCGTCCCAGAACAGCAGGTTCGCCTCGCTGGGCTCCATCTTGAACGGGTTGAACTGCGTGGGCTCGCCCTTCCTCAGCGACAGGTACTTGCCGCCGGCGGCGCGGATGGCGATCTCGGCGCCGCGGTCCTTGTCGAAGTACACCATCTGGGTGCCGTACTTGCGCAGGTTGAGCAGCAGGTACAGCGCCAGCACCGTCTTGCCCGAACCGGACTGGCCGATGATCTGGCAGTTGCCGAGGGCCGACTGGCCGGTGGAGTCCTCATGCAGCGGCGTCGCATGGAAGTTGAAATAGTAGGGCTGGGCCGCCGGGGTGCGAAAGATGGTGACGGCTTCTCCCCAGGGGTTGCCGTCGCGCTTGCCGGCCTGGAAGTTGTGCAGCGAACACAAACCCGTGAAATTGCGCGAACTCAGGTGGGCCGAGCGCGGGCGCGCGCGCCAGTTGCCGGGCAACTGGGAAAGGTAGGCTTGGTCCACCACGAGGTCGACCGGCACGCCCAGGAACCCGATGGACTGCATGCGCTCCAGCGCCACCGCCCGGCAGTCTTTGACGTCCTTGACGTTGTCGCCGATGATTTGCATCACGTAGTGGTATTCGCCAAAGGCGAATGAACCGCTGATGACACCGTCGATGGCCGCGTCCAGTTCCACGATCTGGCTCACGGCACCATCGTCCGCGCTGGCGAGGCGCTTGCGCTGGATGCGCAAGGCGGCCAATGCGTCCATCGTGTGTTTTGGCGAGAACGATTGCGTCTCGATGTACTCGAACGGCAACGCGATCATCGTGTTCAGGATGCCCGGCTCGGAGTACTCCGCGTAGTCCTTGATGTCGATGAACGTCGAGTAGTGGGTGCCGGCCACGCCGCGCGTCTCCACGATCTCATTGCCAAACAGCACCCGCGACAACGAGAGGTAGTGGTAGAGCGGCACGTCCTTGACCGGGATGGACCGCCAGACGCCGTTGATCAGGTAGGCATAGAACTCCTGCTGGCCGCTGCACAACACACCCTCGTGCTCATGGTCGGTCAACAACGTGGGACCGTAGGCCGAGAGCGACGTGGTCACCTGCTTCTGCAGGTCGCCGATCCTGTCGATGATCTCCTGCTCTTCGTGGCGCCGCTCCTCGATGGTGCTGGCCGTGCGGGCACTCAGCCTGCCCGCCTTCTGCGGGAACGGCCGGTACAGGATCGTCAGGTAGATCTCCGTGGCCATCAGGCCTTCGTCGTTCAGCAGGGCGTAGTACTTCTCGACCACGTGCTGGGCGAAGGTTTCGGCTGGTGCCGCCAGTTGCGCGCCAGTGAAGCGCCGCAGCCGGTGCACCCAGAAGGCATATTTGCCGTTCGACAGGCTGCGCACCAGCACGTTGAACGCCTCCATCTTGGCGTAGGCCTCGGCCACGGAAAGGCCGTCGAACGCCAGGCCATCGATCTGCCAGGTGGACATGTAGTCGCCGCTGCGGGTCGACACGATGGTGCTCGTGATACGAGCCGACATCGGGATGTGCCGGCTCAGCGTGTCGTCATGGTTGGCCAGCCGTTGTGTGGACGCCCTCACCGCGCACCCTCCTCGAACGACGGGCTGCGCCGGGCGTAATTGTTCGCCGAATAGCTCTTGGCGCCCCAATGAAGCACGTTGCGCTTGGCAGGGAAGCCGCGGATGACCAGCATGTACTGCAGCAGGCGCTGGTCATCCTGCGAACTGATGTACCGCATCACCAGCACGCAGATCACGCATGAAAGCGCTATGGCCGCCGCCACGAGAAACCCCAGGAAAATCATGCCCCACATGCCGGCCAGGATGTGGGCGCCGACCACCAGGATGAATGGCACGACGGGCACCCCCGCCATCATGGCGGGGCGAGTCGCGCCTTTGAATATCACGTCGCGGTAATTCATGGAGGATCGAGGTGAGGTTTTGAAGGAGAACGGGGTGTTTCAGCCCGGGCCGGTCAACCGATCAATTGCGGCCCGACCGCAGCAGCGGAACCGATCAGAACCCCACCCCAGAACACCGGCGCAACGTCTTTCCATTCCGCGGCCTGGAACACCATCCGGAAACCCACGAACATCAACGCGCACGTCACGATGACACCGCCAAGGCCCAGCATCCAGTCTTTGACGTTATTGAGCAGATCTTCTGCCGAGCTGCTGATTTGTGCGAATGCCGGATGGGACGACAGGAGCATCGCGGAGGCGATGATCAACACGCGCGCATGTGAGTTCGAGAATTTTGTAAACATCATTGGCCTCTTTGGTGGAATCAATCGAACATGGATCTGTTGACGGAGATGCGGGGAAAACTGCCTTTTGCGGACCTGGTACCCATCAATACTTTATCTACATAGCCCATCCTCTCTCCGGTGACAAAGTTTCCGGAGTAGTAACACGACAGCGCCGCCCGCAGCACCGACGCGGGGTCGCTGGTTTTCAACGACCGCGCCGCACTTTCCTTGCATTGCGAATACACATGGGCCCCGGCCCGAAGGTTCTGGCACACGTCGAAGCCGTTCTTGACGTCGCCGTTCCACGCCAGCCGCTTGAAATGCACCCGGTTCACCTGGCTCAGGCCGATCGAATAGTTATAGCCGGCCTTCTCCAGATACTCCGCTGTGAGCACCGCTTCCCGCAGATCAGCGGGCTGCCGTTGGAGCCGCCCACCCACCACGCCGATGGCGTACGGATTCCCCGAAGATTCGACTTGCACGATCTTCGCCATCATTTCCGGTTCAATAAGGCCGGCGCACTGCGCTGCGTGAATATCAAACCCCATCATGGATTCCATTGTGCGCCGCATGCCGGACGCTGCAATATGCCTTTTGTCACCTCCCTCGGCGACCCGCACGCGCTCGCGTCGCAGCGGGCAATATGATTGCTTTTCGAGGTAAGTAGATACCCTGACGAGTAATATTTTGTTAAACCCCCTAGGGTTAGGGGCATAAAAACCGCGATGCACGCCAATAACTGGCCAGATCTAAAGCGCGCCGGACGTTTCCCGTCGCAAAACGGATTCAAATGGGAAGGATTGATTACCCGGCCAGGGATTCGACACCGCGGTGCCATCGAGGAATATCCGTCACACGGACACCCCGTGGCCCCGCCAGGTGCAGCTCACCGGCGCGCCGTTTTCCAGCGGATACCGCACGACAGGTGACATCACGAACAGGTCACCGCTTGAGGACGCGGCCAGGCCCGGGTCGGTGGCGAGGGCGATGCGCCAAGCTTCAGGGCGCGCCAGGTGCGCGGATCTCCTCGCGCATCGCGCGGCGCAACCGGGCATCCAGGTTCGACAGCGGTTCGTCGAACAGCAGCACGGCCGGCTCCAGCGCACGAGCCAGCGCCACACGCTGCTGCAGGCCGTACGACAGGTCGTCGATCACGCTCATATGGGGAAACAGCTCGCAGCGCTGGAACACGAGGCTCACGTTGCGCTGGGCGGGCCCGAGCGTGGTGACGTCATGTCGCGCGATGAGGATGCGGCCGCTAGTCGGGCCCTCGAGCCCGGCGATCATGCGCAAGGAGGCGGACTTTCCGCAGCCCGAACACCGCAGCGAGAAATGGCGGGGCCAAGCTGCCGCCGCGATGGCGACATTCCGGATTGCCGGAGCAGCCTGGAAGGCGACCGCGCACAGACGGGTGATGGTGTGCTGCGCCGTCCGGTCCGGGCGTTGAACCCGATGACTCCGCTTTTGGAACGCCCAAAGCAAATCAGGCATTCAGCGTTTCCGCTGAATGCCTGATTCTTCTAGCTGTTTGGTGGGTGGTACAGGGATTGAACCTGTGACCCCTGCCGTGTGAAGGCAGTGCTCTACCGCTGAGCTAACCACCCGGAAACCGGGTCTGCAAATTCACCGTCGTTTGCAGAGCCTCAGATTATGCCACAAGCAAACGCCACTTTGTCTTCCCGTTGGAAGATTTATCGAGATCTTTCAGCACACCCTCGTGGGCCTCGGTCTCCAGCACGTTGGCCACGAGCACCGGCAAGGTGAACTGGCTGAAGTCGATGGCGGTGATGACCACCTCGCCCGGGCCGCCGGCATCGGTGGCATCGATGACGAGCGAGTCCTGCCCGCGGGTCATGCGGATGTAGACCTCGGCGAGCAGGCCCGCGTCGAGCAAGGCGCCGTGCAGCGTGCGGTTGGTGTTGTCCACCTCGAGCCGCCTGCACAGCGCGTCGAGCGAGTTCGACTTGCCCGGGAACATCTCCCGCGCCATGGTCAAGCTGTCGGTGATGGCCGAGACGTGGGTGGGGAACTTGGGGCGGCCCAGGCGGCGCAGTTCCTCGTTGAGGAAGCCCACGTCGAACCCGGCGTTGTGGATGATGATCTCGGCGCCCGAGAGGTAGTCCATCAGCTCGTCGGCCACCGACGCGAACAACGGCTTGTCCGACAGGAACTCGTCGGTGAGGCCGTGGATCTTGACGGCGTCCTCGTGGTTCTTGCGCTCGGGGTTCAGGTAGAAGTGCAGGTTCTCGCCGGTGAGCCGGCGGTTCACCATCTCCACGCACCCGATTTCGATGACGCGGTCGCCGGACTCCGGGCTCAGGCCCGTGGTTTCGGTGTCGAGGAAGATCTGCCTCATGCGGGGGCTCCATCGTTCGAACGGCGCGAGGCCCACACCCACATGGCCACACCGGCCACGATCATGGGCACGCACAGCCACTGGCCGCGGCTCATGCCGAGCACGAAGTTCTCGAGGCCCTTGTCGGGCTGGCGGAAGTATTCGGCGATGAAACGCAGCACCCCGTAGCCCATCAGGAAGACGGCCGACACCAGGCCCCGCGCCCGCGGTTTGCTGGCGAACCACCACAACACCACGAACAGCAGCATGCCTTCGAGCAGGAACTGGTACACCTGGGACGGGTGGCGCGGGACGGGGTTGGTCTCGTAGTTCGGGAACAGCATGGCCCACGGCAGGTTCGGATCGGCCGGCCGGCCCACCAGCTCACCGTTGATGAAGTTGCCGACACGGCCCGACGCGAGGCCCGTGGGCACACACGGGGCGATCAGGTCCCACACGTCCATCACCGGGCGCTTGCGGGTCCACCCGAACACGGCCATCGCGACGATCACCCCGAGCAGCCCGCCATGGAACGACATGCCGCCCTTCCACACCGCGAACACCTCGAGCGGGTTGGCGAGGTAACGGGTCAACTGGTAGAACAGCACGAACCCGAGCCGGCCGCCGACCACCACCCCGACGACCCCGTAGAACAACAGGTCCTCGACGTCACGGCGCGTCCAGCCCTTGTCGGCGAACTGCGGCTTTTTCACGCGAAGCGACGCGAGCCACAGGAAAAGGCCGAACGCGACGAGGTAGGTCAGCCCGTACCAGTGGATGGCGACGGGGCCGAGCTGCAGGGCAACGGGGTCGATGTGGGGATGGACGATCATGGGCAGACCGGAATTCTGGCAGGGGCGAACGATAACCCAGGTCAGGTCAGCGTTCCCGTGACGTGTTCGACGAACCGCGCCACCACCGGCCCGGCCCCCTCCGGCCACACGAGGCTCGTCTCGCAACGCGGGGCGCCGTCGGCCAGTGATTTCGGCAACTCACGGTAGATCACGCCGGGCCGCTGCAGCTGCACCATCGAATGCGGCACCCATGCGATGCCGAGGCCCGCCGACACGAGGTTCACGATGGTCTGCATCTGGATCGCCTCCTGCCCGATCACCGGCGACGCGCCATGCCGGTGGTAGAACGCCAGCACGGCGTCATACAGCGACGGGGCGATCCCCCGCGGGAAGATGATCAGCGGCTGGGCCAGCACCCGCGCCAGCGGCAGTGGTTTCACCGCGGCCCCGGGCAAGGCCTCCGGCAGCGCCAGCACCATGGGCTCGACGCCCACCGACACCCCCGGCAGCCGTGGCGCCAGGCCCGGGGCGTGCAATACGAAGCCGGCGTCTGCATCGCCCTGCTCGAACGCGAGCATCTGCACGTCGCTGGTGGCCTCGCGCAGCACCACGTCGATGCCGGGCTGGGCATCGCGAAAACCACGCAACCACGCAGGCAGCGGACCGAAACCCACGGTGGACACGAACCCCAGCCGCAGCGTGCCCACGGCCCCGTGCTCCGCCGAGCGGGCCACACCGGGCAGCGCCGCCGCCTGCTTCAACAGCTGGCGCACCGGCTCCACCAGCGCGTGGCCGGCCCGCGTGAGCGCGACGCTGCGCCGCGTGCGGTCGAACAGGGTGACGCCGAGGCGCCCTTCCAGTTGCTGGATGGCCAGTGTCAGCGGCGGCTGCGTCATGTGGAGCCGCTGCGCCGCCTGCCCGAAATGGAGGGTTTCGGCGAGCACCAGGAACTGGCGCCACGCCCGCAGGTCGATGGCCGAAGTCACGTCAGTCATTCGCCAAGCATATCAATCAACCGCATTAGATATATTGGACGACACATTGGGATGGGCCGATACTGTGGTTTTCGCATGCCCAGCCGCAGCCAGGAGAACCCGATGAGCGACATCAACCGCCGTTCCAAGAACATCACCGAAGGTGTGGCGCGCGCGCCGAACCGTTCGATGTACTACGCCCTCGGCTACGAGGAAGGCGACTTCAAGAAGCCGATGATCGGCGTGGCCAACGGCCACTCCACCATCACCCCGTGCAACGCCGGCCTGCAGCGCCTGGCCGATGCGGCGGTGGCCGGCATCAAGGAAGCGGGTGGCAACGCCCAGATCTTCGGCACGCCCACCATCAGCGATGGCATGGCGATGGGCACCGAAGGCATGAAGTACAGCCTCGTGTCGCGCGAAGTCATCTCCGACTGCATCGAGACCTGCGTGGGCGGCCAGTGGATGGACGGCGTGGTGGTCGTGGGCGGCTGCGACAAGAACATGCCGGGCGGCATGATGGGCATGCTGCGCGCCAACGTGCCGGCCATCTATGTCTACGGCGGCACCATCCTGCCGGGCCACCACAAGGGCAAGGACCTCAACATCGTCAGCGTGTTCGAGGCCGTGGGCCAGTTCAGCGCCGGCAACATGAGCGAAGACGACTTCTGCGCCATCGAGCGCAAGGCCATCCCCGGCACCGGTTCGTGCGGGGGCATGTACACCGCGAACACGATGAGCTCGTCCTTCGAGGCGCTCGGCATGTCGCTGCCCTACTCCAGCACCATGGCCAACCCGCACGACGAGATCGTCGGCACCGCGAAGGAAGCCGCCCGGGTGCTGGTGGAAGCCGTGCGCCAGGACCTGAAGCCGCGCGACATCGTCACGCGCAAGTCGATCGAGAACGCCGTGGCCGTGATCATGGCCACCGGCGGCTCCACCAACGCCGTGCTGCACTTCCTCGCCATCGCCCATGCGGCGGAAGTGGAGTGGACCATCGACGACTTCGAGCGCGTGCGCCGCAAGGTGCCGGTGCTGTGCAACCTGAAGCCATCGGGTGAGTTCCTGGCCGTCGACCTGCACAAGGCCGGTGGCATCCCGCAGGTGATGAAGATGCTGCTGAAGGCCGGGCTGCTGCACGGCGACTGCATCACCATCACGGGCAAGACGGTGGCGGAGAACCTGGCCGACGTGCCCGACGCCCCGCGCGCCGACCAGAACGTGATCCTGCCCATCGACCAGCCCATGTACGCCGAGGGGCATCTCGCCATCCTGAAGGGCAACCTGTCGCCCGAAGGCTGCGTGGCGAAGATCACCGGCCTGAAGAACCCGGTGATCACCGGCCCGGCCCGCGTGTTCGACGACGAGCAGTCCGCGCTGGCCGCCATCATGGCCCGCAAGATCAAGGCCGGCGACGTGATGGTGCTGCGCTACCTCGGGCCGCAGGGTGGTCCGGGCATGCCCGAGATGCTCGCCCCCACGGGCGCGCTGATCGGCCAGGGGCTCGGCGAATCGGTGGGCCTCATCACCGACGGCCGATTCTCGGGCGGCACCTGGGGCATGGTGGTGGGCCACGTCACGCCCGAGGCCTATGCCGGCGGCAACATCGCGCTCGTCGAGGAAGGTGACTCCATCACCATCGACGCCCACACGCTGAAGCTCGAACTCAACGTGCCGGACGCCGAACTCGCCCGCCGCCGCGCGCTGTGGAAGGCCCCGCCCCCGCGCTACACGCGCGGTGTGCTGGCCAAGTTCGCCAGGAACGCGTCGGGCGCCAGCACCGGCGCCGTGCTCGACCTGTTCTGACCGGGGTCAGCCCCACGAAAAAGGCGGCCCGCGGGCCGCCTTTTTCGTTCAAGTGACCCGGTGGCGTCAGCGCCGCTTGCCGCGGCGGCCGCGATCGTCCATGCCGAGGTTGGCCAGGTTTTCCTCGCGGCGCTTTTTCACGCGCGCATCCATCTTGTCCATCTCACGGCGCTTGGTGTACCCCGTGCCATCGGCAAAGGCCCACCACACCACCGCGCAACCGAACGGCGACAGGATGCCCCACCAGGGCCACGAAGCCACCATGCCGAACTCGGCCATCTTCATCACCAGCAGCAGAACGCCAATCACGACGAAATACATCGTTATTCTCCGGAAATAAGCCCGATCCGCCCAGCGGTCGCGGAACGGAGCGGTCAACCCCCCCGCATAGAATGCGTTGAGTGAGCAGTGTTGGGAATGTAATTCACCTGGGTCACACCCGGCACGGAAGGAAATCATGAAGTCACCCGTTGTTTCGCTGGCGATCGCGTTCTCCGCACTGGCCGGCCTCGCCGCCAGCGCCCCCGCATGGGCGAACGCCGAGCTCGCGCAGAAGAAAAACTGCATGAGCTGCCACACGATGCAGAAGAAGGTCGTGGGCCCCGCGTTCAAGGACATTGCCGTCAAGTACGCCGGCCAGAAAGACGCCGCCGACAAGCTCACCCAGAAGGTGCTCAAGGGCGGCTCCGGCGCCTGGGGCGCGGTGTTCATGCCCGCCATGAAGGACGCCAACCCGCCGGTGAGCGAGGCCGAAGCCAAGACGCTCGTCCAGTGGGTGCTCCAGCTGAAGTGACCCTTCCGGGCTGACGGCCCCGCGAACAAAAGCCCCGCATGCGGGGCTTTTTTGCTGGCGGCCGGACTCATCTGGCTGTTGATTTTCTTGGCTGAACCGCCTGCGAGCGGCACTCCGCCACTACAGCGGGCTCGTTGCCGGTCAGACCGCAAATCTCTTGCAGATACCCAAGGACAGCCTCGGGAAGGGCTGCTTCGCCGAACAGAAAGTAGCGATGCCTGTCCTTGGCGAGGGCCGATTCACCCATGGCGATGAAACTTCCCGGGTCGGCCTCTCTGATCCATCCACCTCGGTGGTAGTAGATCCTGCCCTTGTCTTTCGCGTAGAAGTCGTTGAGCACGACAAACGACTCACGATCCACGCTGGGCTCGACATCCGTGTACAACGAAAGCCTGCCGCCATCGGCCATGTCGTAGTACTGGTAGAGATGAGTCTTGTCTCGATAGAAATCGCTGGTGCCCAGTTGCTCGAATGTCGAGACATCGATCACATCGACGAGCCGTGCCCCACCGCCGAAATCGAAGTGCGTCAGATACCTCTCTGTCGAACCCTTCTGGTCACCGGTGGCTGCGAACACCCTGAAGCCAAGTTCGCCATCCCTGGTGGAATACAAATTCGACTTCAACGGAAACCATCTGATCTGATGCGCCGATTCCAAAGTCGGTGACGGAGGGGTCGGCTGTCCGCCAGTGAAGATCAGCGCACCGCCAATCAACAGCGCGACCAGACCAGCGAGCACGAACAGTGGGGCCTTGTTCTTCATCTCGCGCATCAGCAACGTCGCAAAAGGGGGGGCGAGCAACGCGAAGCCCCGCAGCGCAAGCGCCAGGCGAGCAAGCGAAGCGAAGCGAAAGATCAAGCTACACGCGAGCCCGGGTCCCCCGGGCGACCCGTGGCGCCCCTTGGGGGCAGGAGGCGCCAGCCGACTGGGGGGCTCAATAAGCTTGCCCGAGTTGGTCCAGGATGGCCGGATTCTCGAGCGTGCTGGTGTCCTGCGTGACGGCCTCGCCCTTGGCCACCGACCGCAGCAGGCGGCGCATGATCTTGCCCGAGCGGGTCTTCGGCAGGTTGTCACCGAAGCGGATGTCCTTCGGCTTCGCGATGGGCCCGATCTCCTTGCCCACCCAGTCGCGCAGTTCCTTCGCGATGGCCTTGGCCTCGTCACCGGTGGGCCGCGGGCGCTTCAGCACGACAAACGCGCAGATGGCCTCGCCCGTGGTGTCGTCCGGGCGGCCCACTACGGCGGCCTCGGCCACCAGGTCGGTGTGCGAAACCAGGGCCGATTCGATCTCCATCGTGCCCATGCGGTGGCCGGACACGTTCAGCACGTCGTCGATGCGGCCCGTGATGGTGAAGTAACCGGTCTTCGCGTCACGGATGGCACCGTCACCCGCGAGGTAGTACTGGCCCTTGAAGTCCTCGGGGTAGTAGCTCTTCTTGAAACGTTCCGGGTCGCCGTAGATGGTGCGGATCATCGACGGCCAGGGCTTCTTGATGACGAGGATGCCGCCCTGCCCCCACGGCACTTCCTTGCCCGTCTCGTCCACCACGGCCGCCTGGATGCCCGGGAACGGCAGCGTGCACGAACCCGGCACGAGCGGCGTGGCACCCGGCAGCGGCGTGATCACGTGGCCGCCCGTCTCGGTCTGCCAGAAGGTGTCGACGATGGGGCAGCGGCCGCCGCCGATGTGCTGGTGATACCACTCCCAGGCGGCCGGGTTGATGGGTTCGCCCACCGAACCGAGGATGCGCAGGCTCGTCAGGTCGTAGCGTTTCGGGTGCACGGCCTCGTTGGCCTCGGCCGCCTTGATCAGCGACCGGATGGCCGTGGGCGCGGTGTAGAAGATGGTGACCTTGTGGTCCTGGATCATCTTCCAGAAACGGCCCGCGTCCGGGAACGTGGGGATGCCCTCGAACACCACCTGCGTGCCGCCCAGCGCGAGCGGGCCGTAGGCGATGTAGGTGTGGCCGGTGACCCAGCCGATGTCGGCGGTGCACCAGAAGACGTCGTTCGGGTGCAGGTCGAACGTCCACTTGGTGGTGAGCGCCGCATGCAGCAGGTAGCCGCCGCTTGCGTGTTGCACACCCTTCGGCTTGCCGGTGGAACCCGACGTGTAGAGCAGGAAGAGCGGATGTTCCGCCCCCACCCACTCGGGTTCGGCCGTCTCGGGCTGGCCGGCGGTGAACTCGTGGAGCCACACGTCGCGGGCCGCATCCCACGCCACCTTGCCGCCGGTGCGCTGGTACACGATGACGTTGCGCACGGACTCGCAGCCGCCGAGCGCGATGGCCTCGTCGACGATGGCCTTCAGCGGCAGCTGCTTGCCACCGCGCTGCTGTTCGTCGGCGGTGAGCACCATCACCGCGCCGGCGTCCTGGATGCGGTCGCGCAGGCTCTGGGCCGAGAAGCCGCCGAACACGACCGAATGCGTGGCGCCGATGCGGGCACAGGCCTGCATGGCCACGATGCCCTCGACCGACATCGGCATGTAAATGACCACGCGGTCACCCTTGCCCACGCCCTTCGCGCGCAGCGCATTGGCCAGGCGGGCCGTGCGGGCCAGCAGGTCGCTGTAGGTGTGGCGCGAGACCTTGCCGTCGTCGGTCTCGAAGATGATGGCGACCTTGTCGCCGAGGCCCGCCTCGACTTGCCTGTCGAGGCAGTTGTACGACACGTTCAGCGTGCCGTCGTCGAACCACTTGAAGAACGGCGCGCCCGAGGTGTCGAGTGTTTTGGTGAACGGGGTCTTCCAGGCCACGAACTCGCGTGCGAGGCGCGCCCAATAGCCTTCGTAGTCGGCCTCGGCCTCTGCCACGAGCTTTTCGTAGGCGGGCATGCCGGAGACGAACGCCCCCTTTGCAACGGACTCAGGCGCGGGATAGGTCTTGGATGCGGCGTCGCTCATGAAAGTCTCCAGGTCGGTTGTTCACTGCCGGCTCGCACAGTAAGGCGGGGCTCTTACGATGCGCTTACTTGGCACGCAAGGGGTTGCCCGGGGGTGCCGTGCGGACGCGAGGGTAGTTTGTCACGTTACGCCCACTACAATTTCGCGCTGCACATTCCCGAACCGAATCGACCCCCATGGCTCAGCTTCCCGATCCCGTCAGCGGCAAACTCCGTCCGCTGCCCAACCTGATCTTCGCCAGCCGCTGGCTCCAGTTGCCCCTGTACCTCGGGTTGATCCTGGCCCAGGGGGTGTACGTCTTCCACTTCCTGCAGGAACTGCTGCACCTCATCGAGGCCGTGTTCGGCAGCAAGGCCGCCCTCGACGCGCTGATCTCGAGCATCGGGTACCAGCTGCCGGCCCTCAAGGATGCCGCCGGCAACATCATCGGCACGGAAGCCCCGAAGCTCAATGAAACCGTGATCATGCTGGTGGTGCTGGCACTGATCGACGTGGTGATGATCTCGAACCTGCTGATCATGGTGATCGTGGGGGGTTACGAAACCTTTGTGTCACGCATGGACCTCGACGGGCATCCGGACCAACCCGAGTGGCTGAGCCACGTCAACGCCTCGGTGCTGAAGGTCAAGCTCGCCACCGCCATCATCGGCATCAGTTCGATCCACCTGCTGAAGACCTTCATCAGCGCCGGCAACTACACCGAGAAGGTGCTGATGTACCAGACCATCATCCACCTCACCTTCCTGGTGTCGGCGCTGGCCATCGCCTGGACCGACCGCATCCTGTCGTCGTCCCAGGCGGCCGCGCGCCACTGATCCTGTGCCTCCCCCTGCCGGTCCTCGGCAGGGCCGGGGCCGCGTCCTGCGGCCCCCACTCGCTCCCTTCTCCCCCAGGCCTTCGGCATTTGCACCACAGTGGTGCAATCGTGCCGCACACCCGAGCGCCACAGTAGGAGACTCCACTTCACCCGAGGGGCGATAATCGCGGACTACCTCTGCCAACCGTCCGCAAGCCATGACGACCACGATCCGCCACGCCGACCTCGTCAAGAGTGTCGCCGCAGCCCTGCAGTACATCAGCTACTACCACCCGTCCGACTACATCGCCCACCTCGCGCGCGCCTACGAGCTGGAACAAAGCCCGGCGGCGAAGGACGCCATCGCGCAGATCCTGACCAACTCGAAGATGTGCGCCGAGGGCCGCCGCCCCATCTGCCAGGACACCGGCATCGTCAACGTGTTCCTGAAGATCGGCATGGACGTGCGCTTCGCCGACTTCCCCGGCAGCATCGAGGACGCCGTCAACGAAGGCGTGCGCCAGGGCTACCTGGACCCGGAGAACAAGCTGCGCGCCAGCATCGTGGCCGACCCCCACTTCGACCGCAAGAACACGCAGGACAACACCCCTGCCGTGGTGCACATGACCGTGGTGCCGGGCAACACGGTCGACGTGCAGATCGCCGCCAAGGGCGGCGGCAGCGAGAACAAGAGCAAGTTCGTGATGATGAACCCGAGCGACAGCCTCGTCGACTGGGTGCTCAAGACGGTGCCCACGATGGGCGCCGGCTGGTGCCCGCCGGGCATGCTCGGCATCGGCATCGGCGGCACGGCCGAGAAGGCCATGCTGCTCGCGAAGGAGTCGCTGATGCAGGACATCGACATGTACGAGCTGAAGGCCCGCGGCCCGCAGAACAAGCTCGAGGAACTGCGCATCGAACTCTGCGACAAGATCAACGCGCTCGGCATCGGCGCCCAGGGCCTCGGTGGCCTGACCACCGTGCTCGACATCAAGATCGCCACGTACCCCACGCACGCGGCCAGCAAGCCCGTGGCCATGATCCCGAACTGCGCGGCCACGCGCCACGCGCACTTCGTGCTCGACGGCTCCGGCCCGGCCTACCTCGAACCGCCGAGCCTCGACCTGTGGCCCGACGTGAAGTGGGCGCCCGACTACAACAAGAGCAAGCGCGTCAACCTCGACACGCTGACCCGCGCCGAAGTGGCCGCGTGGAAGCCGGGCGACACGCTGCTGCTGAGCGGCAAGATGCTCACCGGCCGCGACGCCGCGCACAAGCGCATCCAGGACATGCTCGCCAAGGGCGAGAAGCTGCCGGTCGACTTCACGAACCGCGTCATCTACTACGTGGGCCCGGTCGACCCGGTGCGCGATGAAGTGGTGGGCCCGGCCGGCCCCACCACCGCCACGCGCATGGACAAGTTCACCGAGATGATGCTCGACAAGACGGGCCTGATCGGCATGATCGGCAAGGCCGAGCGCGGCCCGACGGGCATCGACGCCATCAAGAAGCACAAGAGTGCGTACCTGATGGCCGTGGGCGGTGCCGCGTACCTCGTCTCGAAGGCCATCAACAAGGCCGAAGTCGTGGGTTTCCACGACCTGGGCATGGAAGCCATCTACCAGTTCGAGATCACCGACATGCCGGTGACGGTGGCGGTGGATTCGGAAGGGACTTCCGTGCACAACACCGGTCCGAAGGAATGGCAGGCCAAGATCGGCAAGATTCCGGTCGCGACGGCCTGACATCCACGCCATCCCGGCGAAAGCCGGGATCTTCACCGGCGCGTTGAACCGCGGCGATTCCGGTCCGAGGTGGTAGATCCCGGCCTGCGCCGGGATGACAAGGGAGACCCGCGATGGCCCTCGATCACCTGCGTGCCCTGCGCATCTTCGTGAAGGTGATCGACGAGGGCAGCTTTGCCGGTGCCTCGCGGGCGCTCGACATGACCACGTCCAGCATCACACGCAGCGTGGCGGACCTCGAGGAACACCTCGGCAGCCGGTTGATCAACCGCACCACGCGCAGCCTGTCGCTCACGGAAGTGGGTGCCACGTACCTCGAGCGCGTGCGGCCCCTCCTCGACGACCTGGACGAGGCCGATGCGCAGGCCGCCGCCGCCACGGGCGAGGTGCGCGGCCGGTTGCGGGTTGCCAGTACGACCAGTTTCCTGGCCAGCAACCTGACACGGCTGTTGCCGGTGTTCCAGGCGCGCCACCCGCTGGTCAGCGTTCAACTGAACGCCATCCGGCCGGGCATCGAACCCGACGAAAGCGCCGACGTGACCATCCTGGTCCACCGAGGCCCCGACCCGCTGGACGGGCACTTCGTGGCGCGGCTGCTGGCGCACACGGAAGTGATCCTGTGCGCCTCCCCCGCCTACCTCGCGGCGCGCGGCCGCCCGTCGACACCGGAAGAGTTGCTCCAGCACGAGGTGCTCGTGCCCGACCTCCCGTTCGTGGAGCGTGTGACGCGCTTTCGCCCGGCGGATGGCGGCGACACGGTGCTGGTGGAAGCGAGGGCGGCCCGCACCACGTCCGCCCACCCCGAACTGCTGGTGATGGCGGCACGCGACGGCCTGGGCATCGCCGGCGCGCTGTCGTTCGAGGTGGCCCGCGACCTCGAGCGCGGCACCCTCGAACGCGTGCTGCCGGACTGGGACATCGGCACGTTACAGGTCTACGCGGCCATGCCCAGCCGCAAGCACCTGCCGGCCCGCACGCGCCGCTTCATCGAATTCCTGCTGGAGCAGCTGGGCGGCCAGCCGGTGGACCCGTGGCTGGCCGGCACCATCACCCCACCGCGCGGCGCAGGTCCAGCGTGAACGGGAAGTTCGGGTTGCGCTCTTCCTTCGGCACGGCGATGGGCCCCGGCGTGTGGCCCATGCGGAAGAACCGCGCCAGCCGGCGGGCCTCGGCCTCGAACGCATTGACCGGCGCCGTGTCGTAGCTGCGGCCACCCGGGTGGGCCACGTGGTACTGGCAACCGCCCAGTGACCGGCTCATCCAGGTGTCCACCACGTCGAACGTCAGCGGTGCGTGCACGTCGATGGTGGGGTGCAACGCCGACGGCGGGTTCCAGGCGCGGTACCGCACGGCACCCACGAACTCACCCACGCGGCCGGTGTTGTGCAACGGCACGACGCGGCCATTGCACGTGAGCACGTGCCGGTCGGACACGAGTCCCGTCAGCTTGACCTGCAGGCGTTCCACCGACGAATCGACGAACCGGGTGGCGCCGCCCACGGCGCCCTCCTCGCCCATCACGTGCCACGGCTCCAGCGCCAGGTTGACCTCACCCGACACCCCGCCGGCGCTGAAGTCACCGATCTTCGGGAACCGGAACGACAGGTGGGACGCGAACCACTCGGCCTTGAACTGGTAGCCGAACTCGTTGAGTTCGGTGATGACGTCGGTCAGGTCCTGCCACACGAAGTGCGGCAGCATGAAGCGGTCGTGCAGCTCGGTGCCCCAGCGCTTCAGGCGCGCGGGCTGGTACGGCTGCTGCCAGAAGCGCGACACGAGCGCGCGCATCAGCAGTTGCTGCGACAAGCTCATGCGCGCGTGCGGCGGCATCTCGAACGCGCGCATCTCAAGCAGGCCCAGGCGGCCGGTGGGGCCGTCGGGCGAGTACATCTTGTCGATGCAGAACTCCGCGCGGTGGGTGTTGCCACTCACGTCGATCAGCAGGTTGCGCAACAGCCGGTCGATGAGCCACGGCGGGCAGCGGCCCGCGTGTTCGGCGGTCACCCGCTTCAGCTCGGCGAACGCGATCTCGATCTCGTAGACCGAATCGTTGCGCGCTTCGTCCACCCGCGGAGCCTGGCTCGTGGGGCCGATGAACAGCCCCGAGAACAGGTAGCTCAGCGCCGGGTGGTTGTGCCAGTAGGCCACCATGCTCATCAGCAGGTCGGGCCGGCGCAGGAACGGGGAGTCGGCCACCGTGGCGCCCCCCAGCACGAAGTGGTTGCCGCCCCCGGTCCCGGTGTGGCGGCCGTCCACCATGAACTTCTCGGTGGACAGGCGTGTCTCGTGCGCGGATTGGTACAGGTGCGTGGCCTGCTCGACCAGCTCATCCCAGCTGTGGGCCGGGTGGATGTTGACCTCGATCACCCCCGGGTCCGGCGTGACCCGCAGCGTCTGCAGGCGCGGGTCCTTCGGCGGTTCGTACCCTTCGAGCACCACCGGCAGCTTCATCTCGGCCGCGGTGTCTTCCACCGCGGCCACGAGTTCCAGGTAGTCCTCGAGCGCCGTCACCGGTGGCATGAAGATGTAGAGCTTGCCCTGGCGCGGCTCGGCGGACATCGCCGTGCGGGTGATGTGCGCCGCGGACGCCCCGCGCGCCGGCGGAGCCGAAGGAACGGCGGCCGACACCTGCAGGTGGTGTTTCAACGCGGCCGCGCGCGAGCGGTCACCGAAACCGCTGGGCGCGCTGGACACGGCGGGGTTCGCGTCGTGCGCCGCGGCCTCGTCGCCCGCGCCGCCACCGAACTTCAGGCGGCGATACGGCGGCAGTGGCGAAAACGGCTGCGTCTGGTCGGGCGCGTGGGTGTAGGGGTAGTCGATCTCGGTGACCCAAGGCTGCGAGTCGAGCGGCAGCCGGTAGCCGATGGGGGAATCCCCCGGCACGAGGTAACACCGCTCCGTGCGCAGGAACCACTGCCCCGAGCGCCAGCGCGCGGCGCCCGTGGTGTCACGCGCCATCGGCAACGAGTGGCCCACGACTTTCTCGAGCCCCTGCGTGAACACCTTGCGCAGGCGGTCGCGCTCCATTTCGTCGGAGAGCTTCGCGTCGAACGGGTCCACGTTCGTGGGCAGCTTGCGCTCGCGCCACAGGTAGTACCAGACGTCCTCGTACGACGGGAACACGTACTTCGGGTCGAGCCCCAGGCGGCGCGCCACGCCGGCCAGGAACTGTTCGGCCATGCCTTCGGTGACCTCGTAGTCCTTCGTTTCGTCGGCGAAGAGTTCCGGACGGGTCCACACCGGTTCGCCGTCCTTGCGCCAGAAGAGGTTCAGCGACCAGCGCGGCAGTTGTTCGCCCGGGTACCACTTGCCCTGGCCGTAGTGCAGCAGGCCGCCGTCGCCGTACTTCAGGCGCAGCTTGTCCATCAGGCTGGCGCTGAGGCGGCGCTTGTTGGGGCCGAGGGCCTCGGTGTTCCACTCCGCGCCGTCGCGGTCATCCACCGAGACGAACGTGGGTTCGCCGCCCTGCGTGAGGCGCACATCGTGGCGGCGCAGGTCCTGGTCCACCGCGTGGCCCATGGCCACGATGTCGTCCCATTGCGCGTCGGTGTACGGCAGCGTGACCCGTGGTGCCTCCCAGATGCGGGAGACCTTCATGTGGTGCTCGAACTCGGTCTCGCATTCGTCGATGGCACCGGACACCGGCGCGGCCGACGACGGATCGGGTGAACACGCGAGCGGGATGTGCCCTTCGCCGGCCAGCAGGCCCGACGTGGGGTCGAGCCCGATCCAGCCGGCGCCCGGCAGGTACACCTCGCACCAGGCGTGCAGGTCGGTGAAGTCCACCTCGGTGCCGCTCGGGCCGTCGAGCGACTTCACGTCGCTCTTGAGCTGGATCAGGTAGCCCGACACGAAGCGCGCGGCGAACCCCAGGTGGCGCAGCAGTTGCACCAGCAGCCAGCCGCTGTCGCGGCACGAGCCGGAGGCCGTCACGAGCGTCTGCTCGGGCGTCTGCACGCCGGGCTCCATGCGGATCAGGTAGCCGATGTCGCGCTGCACGCGCTGGTTCAGGTCGACCAGGAAATCGTTCATCGCGCGCTTGGTGCGCGGGATGCTGTCGAGGTACTTCGAGAACGCCGGGGTCAGCTCACCCTTGATGCGGTAAGGCGCCAGTTCGGCCACCAGCGCCGTGTCATACGTGAACGGGTAGTGTTCGGCCGAGGGCTCCAGGAAGAAGTCGAAGGGGTTGAGCACCGCCATCTCGACAACGATGTCCACCTCGATGCGGAACGACGTGGTCTTGTCCGGGAACACCAGGCGCGCGAGGTAATTGCTCTGCGGATCCTGCTGCCAGTTGATGAAGTGGGTGGCCGGTTCGACGCGCATCGAGTAGCTCAGGACACGGGTGCGCGAATGCGGCGCCGGGCGCAACCTCACCACCTGCGGGCCGAGGTTGATCGGCCGGTCGTAGCGGTAGTGGGTCACGTGGTTCAGCGCGACGTGGATGGACATTCAGGGCTCCAGGGAGAAAGCAGGTAGGTCGGAGGTGTCGCGGATGTCGATGCGCACGCGCATCGATTCCGTGCCACCCCCTTCACGCACACCGCGGATGGGCGAGCAGGCCGCGTAGTCGGGCCCCACGGCCAGGCGCACGTGGCGTTCGTCGATCAGGCAGCCATGGGTCACGTCGACGCTGAGCCAGCGCCGGCGCGGCAGGTCGACACACACATCGACCCACGCATGGCTCGCCAGGTGTTCGGCACCCGGCGCATGGAAATAGCCGCTCACGTACCGCGCCGGCACCCCGTGGCTGCGGCAGGTGGCGATGAAGATGTGGGCGTGGTCCTGGCACACACCGCCACCGAGGGCCAGCGCCTCCATCGCGGTGGTGTGCACGGACGTGGTGCGGGGCTTGTACGGCACCCGCGCGAGCACCTCGCGCGCCAGGCCGATGGCACGCGACTCGTCCACGCGGCCGCCGGACACGGTGTCCGCCCCGAGTGCAGCGAGGCGGGTGTGCGACTGGGTCAGCGCGGTGGGCCGCAGGTACACCTGGGCGGGCGCACCGTCGTCCACCAGCACGGGCTCGCCGTGCGTCTGCACCGTGCCGCTGGCCCACACCGACCCGCTGGTCAGGCGCCGCGTGACACTGCAGGTATGGGCCACGTTGCCGTACCCGTCGCGGGACGGGAACAGCGGGCCCGGCGCCTTCACCGACCAGTCGAGCACGGTCTGGTGGGCGCTGCCCTGCGGGGTCAGGCAGAGCGACTGCAACGCGTACTGCAATGGCGCGCTGTATTCGTAGCGGGTGACGTGCTGGATGTGCAGTTTCATCCGGCAGCGTGTCGGTCAGGCGGCCACGGGCACGAGGAAATCGCGGCTGATGCCAACGCCCAGCGTGCCCACGCGGTCGAGGAACTGGGTGAGGAACGCGTGCAGACCCGTCGCGAGGATCTCGTCGATGCGGCCGAACTTCAGGTCGGCCTGCAGGCGCCCGGCCCGGCGCAAGGTGTCGCCCGACTGTTCGTTGGCGACGTGGTGCAGGTTCGACACCACCTCGTCCATGCACGCCGCGAGCGACCGCGGCATGTCGGACCGCAGGATCAGCAACTCGGCCACCTTCTCCGGCCGGATCACGTTGCGGTAGGCCTTGCGGTACACCTCGAAGCCGGACACCGACCGCAGGATGGCGGACCAGTGGTAGAAGTCGTACTCCTGGTCCTTGCCATTGGGCCCCGCGGTGCCGAAGAACTCGCTCTCCACGGCATGGAACTTCACGTCGAGCATGCGGGCGGTGTTGTCGGCGCGTTCGAGGAAGCTGCCGATGCGCAGGAAGTGGAACGCCTCGTCCTGCAGCATGGTGCCCACGGTGACCCCGCGCGACAGGTGAGAGCGGAACTTCACCCACTCGAAACTTTCGCCCGGGTCTTTCTGGAAGCTCTTGTTGCGCAACATGCGCTGGAACTCGAGCCAGGTCTGGTTCTGCGTTTCCCACACCTCGGTGGTCAGCGTGCCGCGCACGGCCCGCGCGTTTTCACGTGCGGCCATCAGGCAGCTGTAGATGCTGGACGGGTTGCGCTCGTCGCCCACCATGTAGTCCATGATCTTGCGATCGGTGACGGCGCCGTAGCGCGAGGTGTAGTCCTCGGTCAGCTCGGAAATGCTGAGCAGGCCCTTCCAGCCGTTTTCGGCGGTGTCGGCGGACTGGGGCAGCAGCGACGTCTGATAGTTGACGTCCAGCATCCGGGCGGTGTTCTCGGCCCGCTCCATGTAGCGCGCCATCCAGTAGAGGTGATCAGCGGTTCTCGACAGCATATGTTCAGGCCTCCAGCACCCAGGTGTCCTTTGTACCCCCGCCTTGCGACGAGTTGACGACGAGCGATCCCTCCTTCAGCGCCACGCGGGTCAGGCCGCCCGGCACCATCTGCACGTCCTTGCCGCTCAGCACGAACGGGCGCAGGTCGATGTGGCGCGGCGCGATGCCGCTCTCCACGAACGTGGGGCACGTGGACAGCGCCAGCGTGGGCTGTGCGATGTAACCCGACGCGTTGGCGATGAGCACCTTGCGGAAGTCGGCGATCTCCTCCTTCGTGGAGGCCGGGCCCACGAGCATGCCGTAGCCGCCGGCACCGTGCACTTCCTTGACCACCAGCTCGGGCAGGTGGTCGAGCACGTACTTGAGGTCTTCCTCCTCGCGGCACTGGTACGTGGGCACGTTGTTGAGGATGGGTTTTTCGCCGAGGTAGAACTCGATCATCTTCGGCACGTACGGGTAGATCGACTTGTCGTCGGCGATGCCCGTGCCGATGGCGTTCGACAACGTCACGTTGCCGGCGCGGTACACGCTCAGCAGGCCCGCGCAACCGAGCGTGCTGTCGGGGCGGAACGCGAGCGGGTCGAGGAAGTCGTCGTCGACGCGGCGGTAGATCACGTCCACCCGCTTCGGGCCCTGCGTGGTGCGCATGTAGACGAAGTTGTCGCGCACGAAGAGGTCCTGGCCCTCGACGAGTTCGACGCCCATCTGCTGCGCGAGGAAGGCGTGTTCGAAGTAGGCACTGTTGTACATGCCCGGGGTGAGCACCACCACCGTGGGGTCGTTGACCGCGGCCGGCGCCACGCCACGCAGCGTTTCGAGCAGCAGGTCGGGGTAGTGCGCCACCGGGGCCACGCGGTGCTGGCTGAAGAGCTCGGGGAAGAGCCGCATCATCATCTTGCGGTTCTCGAGCATGTAGCTCACGCCGCTCGGCACGCGCAGGTTGTCTTCCAGCACGTAGTACGAACCGCTGCCATCGGGATTCGCCGCGCGCACGATGTCGATGCCGCTGATGTGGGAGTACACGCGCTCGGGCACGTCCACGCCCATCATCTCGGGCCGGAACTGCGCGTTCTTGAAGATCTGCTCACCCGGCACGATGCCCGCGCGGATGATGTCCTGCCCGTGGTACACGTCGTGGATGAAACGGTTGAGCGCCGTGACCCGCTGCACGAGGCCCTTTTCCATCTCGGCCCATTCGTGGGCCGGGATCACGCGGGGGATCAGGTCGAAGGGGATCAGGCGTTCCGTGCCGCTGCCGTCCTCGTCCTTCGCGCCGTAGACGGCGAACGTGATCCCCACGCGACGGAAGATCATCTCCGCCTCTTCGCGGCGTGAACGCATCACGTCGCCGGGTTGCTGTGACAGCCAACGGTCATAGAGCCGGTAGTGCTCTCGCACCTGGTCAGGGCTCGCCTGCATCTCGTCAAAGCTCGAAATCATTCGCAGTCTCTCCTCGAAGACCAACTTAGCAATATCCAGGCCACGCGATCACCGCCATGGTGCACTGCCAGACCGATGCACTGCATGCAGGCATCCGCCCGATTTACCCCGGAATCCGGGCTGTCGACCCCGCGATTTCGCACCATCCCAGGGAGTGGTGTACCACCGAATTTGCACCGAAGTCCAACCCGGTGCGCCGGTGGCCGTGGCGGCCCACGCGATCGTGGAACCGGTGCCGGGGGATCAAGGGTGCTGGGAAGGCCGGAACATCGACCGGCCCGGGTCGTCGAACGCCGATTCGAACAGGCGCGAGTGGGGCATGGTGGAGTGGCTGTTCTGGCGCCACCAGTGGTCGGCCTTGGCGCGGTGCGCCCGGCGGTCGGCCTCGCTGCGGGCCGCGGCCCGGCGGCGCAGGTGGTCGCGGCAGCGGTCCCACGCCCAGGGCACGGCCACACCTGCGGCCAGCGCGCCGGCCACGACAACAAACAAGGCGGGGTCGATACTGCTCATCGGGTCATTTTCGCCCATCTGGTGGCAACGTGCCACGCGCGTGCCAGTATCGTGCCGACGTGGGCCGCTCGCAGCGCCCGCCGGCCGCGGTGCCGTCGCCGGACCAGTGCCATGCGCCGCAGGCCGGGCTGGTGAACACCTTCACCCCGCGGTCTTCGAGCCGGCCGAGCACCTCGGCCACCGGGTGGCCGAAGCGGTTGCGGTAACCCGCCTGGATCAGCGCCACCGACGGCTGCACCGCATCGAGGAACGCCGCGGTGGACGAGGTGCGGCTCCCGTGGTGGGGCACCAGCAGCACGTCGCTGGCCAGGGGTGCGCCCGCGGCCACCAGCTGCGCCTCCTGCGCCCGTTCGATGTCACCCGCCAGCAGCGCACTGCCGTTGTCGCCCTGCACCCGCAGCACACACGATTTCGCGTTGGGTTTCAGTGGGCGCGCATGGTCGGTGTCGAGCGGGTGCAGCACGTCGAATTGCACGCCGTCCCACACCCACGACTGGCCCGCGTCACAGCGGCGGTCGGCGTGCGCCAGGCCCAGCAACGGGTGGCCGGGTTCGAGTGAACTGAGCAGTTCATGCACCGGCAGCGCGGTGAGGAGCGCTTCGGCGCCGCCCACGTGGTCGGTGTCGCGGTGGCTGAGCGTCAGGCGGTCGATGTGGTGTTCTCCCCGCGCCCGAAGCAGCGGCAGCAGCACCCGTTCACCGGCATTGGTGTCGGGTGAGTACTGCGGGCCGGTGTCGTAGACGAGCAGGTGAGACCGCGTGCGCACCAGCACCGCCGTGCCCTGCCCCACGTCGGCCGCGAGCAACTCGAAGCGCCCGTGCGCGGGCCGCGGCACCGCCGGCAGGGCCAGGGGCACCAACAGCGGCACGGCCAGCAGCCGCAGGCGCCAGGGCAACGGCATCACGAGGCACGCCGCCCCGCACAGGCTCGCCAGCTGCGCCCAGGCCGGGGCGGCGGGCGACGTCCACACCCCGCCCGGCCAGGTGCTGATGGCCTGCAGCACCACCCCGGCCTGCTGCACGAGCCAGGCCCCTGCCAGCCACAGCGGCGCGCACAGCACGCCCAGCAGCGCCAGCGGCGTGATGGCCAGCGTGAACAGCGGGATGGCCACGAGGTTGGCCACGAAACCCACCACCGACACCTGCTGGAACAGCATCAGCGACAGGGGTGCGAGGCCCGCGCTGGCCACCAGCTGGGTCTTCACGCCGTTGCGGAGCCCGCGCACCACCGCATCCCACAACCGGGTGGCGGCTGCCGGCGCGCCGGGGCCCGACGACACCATCAGCAAGGCCACCGCGCCGAACGACAACCAGAAGCCGGCCTGCAGCAGCGCCCAGGGGTCGGCCGCGCTCACCACCGCGGCGGCCAACAGCAGCACCAGCGGCAGCGGCCAGCGCCCCCCCGCCGCCTGCAGCAGCGTGACCGTGGCGAGCATCCACACCGTGCGTTGCGCCGGCACGCCCCACCCGGCGAACGCGGCATAGGCCAGCGCGGCCGCCAAGCCGCCCACGCGCCCCGCCACGGGCGCCGGCACGCACAAGCAGGCCGCGGTGCTGCGGGCCCAGAGGCGGCGCAGCCCCCAGCCCGCGACCCAGGCGAACATCGTGATGTGGAGCCCACTGATGCTGACGAGGTGGGCGATGCCGGTGTCGCGGAAGACCTGCCAGTCGTGGCGATCGATGGCGGACTGGTCGCCCACGGCCAGCGCGGCCAGCACCCCTGCTTCGCGCGGGCCGGGCACCGTGGCGAAGAGGGTGTCGCGCACGTGCTGGCGCGCCCGTTCCACCGGGTGGGCCCAGCCCGTGCCGAGGCGCTCGGGGGCCGCGCCCGAACCCGGTTTCACCGAACCCACGGCGCGCAGGCCCTGCTCGAACAGGTGAAGTTCCTGGTCGAACCCGTTCGGGTTGCGCAGCCCGTGCGGCCGGCGCAGGCGAACGGTGAAGCGCCAGCGGTCGCCCGCGCGGAAGTCAGGCGGGGGGCCGCCCGGGGTGGCGCGCCCCCCGAACCCGGCGTACCAGCCCAGCAGCACGTGAGGCGGCACGTCGACCGGCGCACCGTTCCAGTGGGCCGTGCGCACATCGAACCGGAAGCGCAACCCGTTGTCGAGCACCTGCGTCATGGCGGCCACCGTGCCGTCGAGCACGAGGTCTTCGCTTTCGAGATGGATGGGCAGCGCCTGCGCGAGCCGATGCAGGGCCTGCCCGGCCGAGAGGCCGAAGCCGAGCAGCATGGCGGCCACGCACGCCCAACCCACCCGGCGGCGCCGGATGGCCGTGACGGCCAGCGCGGCACCGGCTGCCACCACCGCGAGCACGCCGCCCGCGGCAGGCAACTCGCGCAGTTGCAGGTGGGCGAGCACGCCCGCGAGCCAGGCGGCACACAGCGCCCCGCCCCGCCACCCGAAATTGACTCCTGAGTTCACCTTTGATTCCCGGTTCCCGGACAGCGGCCCGGGCCGAGTGTAGGATTTGCCCCTTCGCCTACCCCCTGAAGAACCATGTCCGTATACGACCGCCTGAAAACCCTCGGCATCGAACTGCCGCCCGTCGCGGTGCCTGCCGCCGCCTATGTGCCGTTCGTGCAAACCGGCAACCTCGTGTTCCTGTCGGGCCACATCGCCAAGCTGGACGGCAAGCCGTGGGTGGGGCAGCTGGGCCTGAACATCGACACCGCCACGGGCCGGCTCGCGGCCCGCGCCGTGGCCATCGACCTGCTGGGCACGCTGCACGCGGCCGTCGGTGACCTGAACCGTGTCACGCGCATCGTCAAGGCGACGAGCCTCGTGAACAGCACCGCGGCGTTCACCGAACAGCACCTGGTCACGAACGGCTTCTCGGACCTGATCGGCGAGGTGTTCGGCGACCTGGGCAAACATGCGCGCGCCGCGTTCGGCGTGGCCCAGATTCCGCTGGGCGCCTGTGTCGAGATCGACCTGATCGCCGAGGTCGCCTGACCCATGGCCACCGCCTTGTCCGACCGCAACACCTCGCGCCTGCTGTGGGGCATGGCTGCCGCGTGCGCCGTGGCCCTGGGGCTCGCACTGGCCGCGCAGTACGGCTGGGACATGCGCCCTTGCCCGTGGTGCGTGCTGCAGCGCCTGCTGTTTGTCGTGATCGGCGTGCTGTGCGCCGTCGGCGCACTTGCGCCGCGCTTGCGCCGGCCGCTGGCCGGGCTGTCGCTGCTGACCGCCGTGGCGGGTGTGGCGGCGGCGGTTTACCAGCACACGGTCGCGGCCGCCAGCTTCTCGTGCAACCTGACCTTCGCCGACAAGGTGGTCAGCGGCCTGAAGCTCGATTCGCTGCTGCCGTCGGTCTTCAGCGCCACGGCCAGTTGCGCCGAAGCGGCCGTGTCGGTGCTGGGCGTGCCGTTCGCGTACTGGAGCCTCGCGTTGTTCGTGTTGCTGGGGGCCGCGGCGGTTGCCGTGGTGGGCCGCGCACGCCGTCCTCAGGGACATTGAACGAACGGCGTTGACCCCGGGGGGCGCCTGCGCTAACTTGTTCGTCTCTGGTCATCGAAGGAGCGAACATGTGGCACTGGAACTCGCTGTGGGCGCCAGCTCCGGGGGACCCTCCCGCGATCGACGACCCCAAGCTGTACCGCGCCCCATGGACGCCGGAACAGGCCTTCGTGCTGCAATCGCGCGCCTGGGACACCCTCGTGAGTGCCAGCCGCGCGTGGTGGAGCTTCTGGATGGCGTCGCTGTCGATGCCGGGTCAACCGCCAGTGGGTGAACTGACCCCGAAGACCGACATCGAATCGCCCCCACCGCCCCACCGGGCCGATGCCAAACGGCGCACGGCGTCAGCTCGCACGCGTGCCCCGGCACCGGGGGCCAAGCGCGCACCCCATCCGGAATCGCGCTCGGGCCTGCAGGCCCGCAAGCGCTGACAGGGTGCTGGGCGCCTCGCGGCGCTCAGTGCTGGTTCAGTGCTGGTTCAGTGCGCGCTCAGTGCGCGCTCAGTGCGGTTTGCGCGGCCGCTTGAACGACTTGGGCGTATACACATTGCCTTCCCATTCGCCCGCCGACTTGGCGCGGCGGATGGCTTCGGCCGCCCCGCGCGAAGCGCGAACGCGGTGCACCACCCACATGGGCGCGTGCACGGCAGCGCGCCACGCCTGATCGAAACGGTACCGGGCGCGCGCACCCAGGCACAGACGCAGCAGCATCACGACACACACCGCCAACGCGGTCCCCGCCAGCACCTTCTCGATCACATCCAGCTCCTCGACGCCTCACGGCGACGCCACGATCTTACACAGCGCCCCGGGTCCGTCCAGTGATCTTCGCGCTGTCGGGCCCGCCCACCTGCGGGATGGGCAAATCGCCACGATGGCCGTGGGGCATGAGGCGGGCGTTACGCTGCACCACGATGGCCCTTCCTCACACCATCCCGCCCACCGTGCATCACGTGACCGTGCTCGCCCGGCATCCGGCACGATTCGCCTGGCAGGTGCTGCGGGCCTTCAGGGCGAACCAGGGTCTGCTGCTGGCCGGCGCGGTCGCGTACTACGCCCTGCTGTCGATCGTGCCGTTGCTGATCCTGGCGGTGATTGCGCTGTCCCACGTCATCGACCAGGCCGAACTGCTGGAAACACTCGGCATCTACCTCGAATGGCTCGTACCTGGCCAATCGGGCTCGGTCGTGCGCGAGTTGGCGAGCTTCCTGGACCACCGCGACGTGATGGGCTGGGTGCTGCTCGCCACGATGCTGTTTTTCAGCTCGCTCGCGTTCACCGTGCTGGAAAACGCGATGTCGGTGATCTTCCACCACCGGGTTGCCATCCGCCGCCGGCACTTCCTGGTGTCGGCGGTGCTGCCGTACTGCTACATCGTGTGCCTCGGCGTGGGCCTGCTCCTCGTCACGCTCGTGGCGGGGGCATTCCAGGTGCTGGGTGACGAAAGCGTGCGGTTCGTGGGCCGCTACTGGTCGCTCGGCGGCGTGTCGGGCGTGCTGCTGTACCTGCTCGGGTTTGCCGGCGAGGTGATCTTGCTCACGTCGATCTACCTGGTCATGCCGGTAGGCCGGCTGCGCGTGCGCCACGCCCTCGTGGGCGGGGTCACCGCGGCGGTGCTGTGGGAGATCACCCGCCACCTGCTGCTCTGGTACTTCGCAACGCTGTCGCAAGTGAACGTGGTGTACGGCTCGCTCACCACAGCCATCGTGGTGCTGTTGAGCCTCGAGTTCGCCGCGGGCCTGCTGCTGCTCGGCGCGCAGGTGATCTCCGAGTTCGAGCGGCTGGACCCCGCCCCGCCGGCGGGTTTGCGGACCCCAGGGTAAACCTTGCCGGACAACCCGCACAGCCGACGGAGGAGCCGTCCTACACCGCGCGGGCGTACCAAGAGGCATAAATGGAGGAAGTGCGGCACCGGCCGCTTTCCACCATCCAGCAGGGAGATCCCCATGAGCGTGACCGCGAGCGACACCATCACCGACGGCAAACTGGTCTACCTGCCGCCCGAGGCCGGTGACGTGAACACACCGCGGTTCCAGCCCGATCCCGACTGGCTCGAATCCGCGGAACCCACGTTGCAGAAGGCCGCGATGTGGCGGTGGTTCTCCACCCACTACGAAGACCCCGAAACCGCCACGCCCCACGACAGCGCCGGCAACTACCTGTTCCTGGACGGTGGCCCGTTCCTCGCCGACAAGGTGATCCCGGACCGCTTCGAGGGGTTCGTGCCCGACGAAGTGATCCAGGAACTCGTGCGCAGCGTGCAGGCCGAAGCCGGCAACGAATGGGCAGCGAAGGTGCTGGACCGTTTCGGAGGCTGACTCACCCCGCAAGCTTCACGCTCACCCGCCCGGCGACGGGCGTGTGCGGCCATTGCACCGCGGATCGTCTCGAACAGCAAGCGGATGGCGATGCAGGCGGCCAGCACGGCCGCCAGCAGCGTGAGCAGCCGCGCGAGCCCGAACACCTCCGGCCCTTGCGCGCCGGTGCGCGCCATGCAGTCGAACGCAGCGACTGCCGACACCCCGAAGACCACCGGGGACACCAACACGCCACGAACCCACCACCGCCGCCGCACCAGCAGCGGCGCGAAGGCTGTTGCGGCGGAGACGAAGAGCAGCACCAGGCACGCCAGGTCGAACACGTCGGTCATCGCTCACTCCCCCACCACCCATTCGATCCGCGCGCCCAGCGCCCGCAGGTTCTCGGCAAACCGCGGGTGGGCGCGCCGGATGGGTGCGGCCTTGCGGATCACCGACTTGCCGTCGATGCTCGCAGCCAGCATCAGCATCGCGATGGCCACGCGGATGATGTACGGGCTCTCCACGGTGGCCGGCACCAGGCGCTTGCCGCCGAACGTGACCACCCGGTGCGGGTCGGACAGGAACGCGTGGGCACCGAAACGCGAGAGTTCCGACGTCCACCCCATGGCGCCGTCGTACACCTTGTTCCAGAACATCACGCTGCCTTCGGCCTGCACACCGAGCGCCACGAAGATGGGCAGCAGGTCCACCGGCAGGTAGGGCCACGGCGCCGCCTCCACCTTTTGCAGGATGTGCTGCGTGAACGGCTCGCGCACACGCAGCGGACCATGGGTTTCGGCACGCGACCAGCCGCCCTCGTGTTTCACGTGCACGCCGAACTTGGCGAACGTGCGGTCGATCAACGGGAACTGGTCGGGTGAGCTGTTGCGCACCTCCACCTGGCCGCCGGTGATGGCACCCAGCGCGAGGAAGGTCACGATCTCGTGGAAGTCTTCCGTGAACGTGAAGTCGGCGCCGCCCAGTTCGTCCACCCCTTCGATCATCAGCAGCGACGTGCCCTGCCCGGAGATGCGTGCGCCCATCGCGGACATGAACGCACAGAACTCCTGCACGTGCGGCTCCGAGGCCGCATTGGTCAGCGTCGACGTGCCGCGCGCGAGCGCGGCGCACAGCACGAAGTTCTCGGTGGTGGTGACCGACGCGTAGTCGAGCCAGTGTTGCGTGGCATCCAGCGGGCGCAGCGAGCGGATCAGCAGCGCCCCGTCGGCACGTTCCACGGCGGCGCCGAAGCGCTCGAACACTTCCACGTGAGGGTCGATCTCGCGCACGCCCAGCGTGCAGCCCTTCACGTCGTTCTCGATGCGGGCCACCCCGAAGCGTGCCAGCAGCGGCGGCACCAGCATGACGGACGACCGCATCGCCTCGGGCAGGCGGTCGCGGTCTTCGTCGAAGGCGGTGTCGAGGTGGTGGACTTCCAGCACGCCCGTGTGGAAGTCCATGTCGACCGCGCTGCCGAGCGCGCGGAAGATGTCGAGGATCTTGCGCACGTCCGTGATGTCGGGCACCCCACGCAGGCGCACCGGCTCGCGCGTCAGCAGCGTGGCACACAGGATGGGCAGCACCGCGTTCTTGTTCGCCGACGGCACGATGCGTCCGCGCAGGGGGGTGCCCCCATGGACGATCAGGTCGGACAGCGGGGACGTGGCGGTGTCGGCGTGCATGGCGGGTCTTCTTTCTCCGGTATCGCCCCGCCGGGATGGCAGGGTCGACACGGAGCATCCGCCCGCGATGAGAACGCCGTTCGAAGGGAAACGGGACTTTTGTGAAGTCCCGGTGAAGCCGCCGGGCCCCGCGAGCCGTCAGTTCGCGGCCGGGCGCAGCGCTGTCCGTGCCGCGGCCGCCAGCAGCACGGCCGCCAGCACCACGGTGGCCAGGCCGGACGTGAGCGACCGGTGTTCGGCCACGAACCCGATCAACGGCGGCCCCACCATCATCCCGAAGTAGCCCAGCGAGGCCACGGCCGCGATGCCGTCAGCGGGCTTGATGCCGGGCACGGTGGCCGCCGCGCTGAACAGCACCGGCACGATGTTCGCGAACCCGAGGCCTACCAGCGCGAACCCGAACAGCGCCACCTCGGGCGACCGTGTCAGCAGTGCGAGGCTCATGCCCGCCGCGGCCAGCAGGCCGCTGGCGCGCACCAGCAAGGCAGACGACAACCGCGACCGCACCCAGTCGCCACCAAAACGGGCCGCGGCCATCGCCCCGCTGAAACTCGCGTAGGCGAGTGCGGCCGTGGGCGCGTCCGACTGCAGTTCCTGCTTCACGTACAACACGCTCCAGTCATACATGGCCCCTTCGGCGATGAGGCCGAGCGCGGCCAACACCCCGATCAGCAGCAGCGTGCCACGCGGCAGGATGAAGGCACTGCCGCCGCCCTCACCCGCCTTCGCGAGCCGGGGCATGGTCCAGCAGCCGAAACCCACGAGCACGAGCCCGGCCAGCGTGGCGGCCATGAGGTGGCTCGTGGGAGCCACGCCGCCGGCCAGCAGCGCCCCGCCCACCGCCGCACCCACCATGCCGCCCAGGCTGAACATGCCGTGGAACCCGCTCATCAACGGGCGGCCGGCACGGGCTTCGAGGTCGGTGGCCGCCACGTTGATGGACACGTCGAGCAGGCTGTTCGACACCCCGAACACGACCATCAGTGCCCACAAGGCGGTGACATCGTCGAAGGCGAGCAGCAACCCGATGCTGGCCGCGCACACCGCCCCGGCGGCCAGCGCCACCACCCGCGGCCCGTGCCGCCCGATGAGCCGCCCGGCCTGCGTCAGGCCACCGATGGCCCCCACACCCCCGGCCAGCATCGCGAGCGCGAGCGCCTGCTCGCCCAGGCCATAGTGCAGCTTCACCGTGGGCACGTGCACGCCCCACGTGGCGAACAGCACGCCAGCCACGAGAAAGAGGGCCCGCAGGCCCCACGCGTAGAGGGGTTCGATCATCGGGACGGCCTCAATGGGGCGGATGCAGCGGTTCGGCCAGGCAGCGTGAAACCACCGGCGGGCCATCGCCGATGTGCAATTCGAGGCGGCGTTCGCGCAACGAGACGTCGTGGGCCGTGACCCGGTCGAAACGCCGCAGGTGTTCGACCCAGGATTCATCGAGCATGTACTCGAGGTAGCGGCCGGGCACGGACGGGTCGCGGAACAGCTCGCACGACAACGCACCCTGGCGCAGCCGGCTGCGTTTGGTGGCGAGCATCACCTCGCGGAATTCGTCGGCCCGGGCCGGGTCGATGTGGTACTCGATGGTGGTCATCACCGGGCCGGCGCTGGGCTCCACCGGCATCACCGGGGCCTTCCACACCTGCAGCAGCGTCATGTCTTCCAGCGCGTCATCGGAGACGGGCTTCAGGCGGCGCACCACGGTCATGGCGATCACGCCCACGACGGCCGACGTGCAGAGGCTGACCTTCAGCGAGGTGAAGGACGCGAGCTGCCCCCACAGCGCCGCCCCGAACGCGCTGCCACCCATCAGCGACATCTGGTAGATGGACATGCCCCGCGCGCGCACCCAGTTGGGCAACGAGAGCTGGGCCGACACGACGAGGGTGTTGGCCACCGAGATCACCGCCATGCCCGCCACCATCATGGCCGGCGACGCCACCCACGCGTTGGGTGCAAAGGCCACCACGATGGCCGCCACCGCCTGCACGAAGACCCCGGTGCGCACGAGCTTGTCGCCGTCCAGGCGCTGCCGGACGCGTGGCATGTTGGCCGCGGCGATCACCGCGCCGAACCCCATCGACGCGAGCAGCAGCGTGAAGGTTCCGGCGTCACCGCCCGGCAGGTTGCGCGCCACGAGCGGCAGCAGCGACGCAAGGCCCACGGCCTGCACGAAAAACACCGAGATGCGCAGCAGCAACCCGTGCATCTGCGACGACTGGCGCACGTGCTGCACCCCCACGCGGATGGCGCCCCAGAAGCGCTCGCCCGGCAAGGCGCTCACCTTCGGCTCGGACTTCCACCGCATGATGACGAAGCCCGCACCCACCGACAGCACGGCATTGAGCGCGAACACGTAGGCGCTGCCCGCGGTGGCGATCAGCGCCCCGGCGAAGATGGGGCCCACGATGCGCGACGCGTTCATCGCCAGGCCGTTCAGCGCAAGCGCCGCCGGCAGCTGGTTGCGGGGAATGAGTTCGGGGATGATGGCGGCGAACACCGGCCAGCGCATCGCGAGGCCAATGCCGTTGGCGAACGTCAGCGCCAGCAGCAGCGGCGCGCTGATGCCGTCGCTCACGGTCACGAAGTACAGCAGCGTGCCCACGGCCGCCACCCAGAACTGGGTGACGATGAAGTAGCGCCGGCGGTCGAGGATGTCGGCGAGCGCCCCGCTGGGCAGGCCCAGCAGGAACACCGGCAAGGTGGAGGCGGATTGCACCAGCGCCACCATCACCGGCGACGTGGTCAGCGAGGTCATCATCCACGCCGCCGCCACGTCGTTCATCCACATGCAGATGTTGGCCGTCAGCCAGGCGCTCCACAACATGCGGAACACGGGCTGCGACAACGGTGCCCACGGCGACACCGGCGGGATGGCCGCGGGGGCTGCGGAGGTTGCGGGGGGCGGCTTCGGAATGGCAGGCTCCGGAGGAGAGCCGACCATCCTATCGAAGATCCGACGGCCCTGCCGCCGAGGGTGTTAACGTTCCCGCACCAGCGTTCCCGAATCGAATCAGTTCGGCAAGACGCGTGACGCCTTGATGCCGTCCACCACCTTGCCCTTGCGGGCCCGTTTGCCCACGTGGGCAGACAGCGCGGTGGCACCCAGCGTGTCCTCCTTCGCCTTGCCCCCGCGGCCCGCTCCCTGCACCTTCAGCGAATTCGCGCAGGTGGCCACGGAGACCAGCGGGTCGTTCGCATCCACGTCCATCAGCGTGAGGCCGCGGCCGCCCTTGGGCTGCAGCTTCAGCTCGGACAGGCCGAACACCAGCAGCCGCCCGGTGAGGCTCAGACATGCCACCTGGCTGTGGCCGGCGGCCACCGGCACGGGCGGCAACACCTTCTCGTCGGCCTCGAGCGCGAGGAACCCCTTGCCCCCCTTCTGGCGGCTGACCAGGTCACCGGCATTGGCCAGCAGGCCGAACCCGCCGGTGTTGGCCAGCAGCAGCGTGGTGTCGGCGCTGGCCGCGAAGTAGTGCAGCGGCTGCGTGCCCGATTCGAGTTCCACGAGCGTGGTGATGGGCTGGCCGTCACCGCGCCCGCCCGGCAGCCCCGCCACCGGCGTGGAGTACACGCGGCCGTTGCTGCCGAACACGAGCAGGGTGTCGACCGTGCGGCACGGGAACACACCGTACAGCGCGTCACCCGCCTTGAAGCCGAGGCCACCCACCTCGATCTCGTGCCCCTTGAGCGCCCGCACCCAGCCCTTCAGGCTGACCACCACGGTCACGGGTTCGTCGATCACCTTCACCTCGGCCACGGCACGCTTTTCCGCCTGGATCAGCGTGCGGCGGTCGTCGCCGAACTGCTTGGCGTCGGCCTCGATCTCCTTGATGACCGTGCGCTTGAGCGACGACGGGTTGTTCAGGATGTCCTCGAGCTTGGCCTGGTCGGTGCGCAGGTTCGCAAGGTCCTGCTCGATCTTGATGGCCTCGAGCTTGGCAAGTTGACGCAGGCGGAGTTCGAGGATGTCCTCGGCCTGCCGGTCGCTCAGCTTGAAGCGTTCGATCAGCGCGGCCTTGGGCTCGTCCGAGTTGCGGATGATGTGGATCACCTCGTCGATGTTCAGCAGCACGAGCTGCCGGCCTTCGAGGATGTGGATGCGGCCCAGCACCTTGTCCAGGCGGAACTGCGAGCGGCGCTGCACGGTCTCGGCACGGAACGCACACCATTCGGTCAGCACCTGGCGCAGCGTCTTCTGCGTGGGCCGGCCGTCGCTGCCAATCATCGTCAGGTTGATCGACGACGAGCTCTCCAAGCTGGTGTGCGCGAGCAGCGTGGTGATCAGTTCGGCCTGCTCGATGCGGCTCGTCTTCGGTTCGAACACGAGGCGCACCGCCGAGTCCTTGCTCGACTCGTCGCGCACCGCGTCCAGCACCGACAGCACGGTGACCTTGAGCTGGACCTGTTCCGCCGACAAGGCCTTCTTGCCCGCCTTGACCTTCGGGTTCGTCAGCTCCTCGATTTCCTCCAGCACCTTCTGCGAACTGGTGCCCGGCGGCAACTCGGTGACCACGAGCTGCCACTGGCCGCGCGCCAGTTCCTCGATCTTCCAGCGTGCGCGCACCTTCAGGTTGCCGCGGCCCGTGGCATACGCCGCGCGGATCTCCTCCGGGCCGCTGATGATCTGGCCGCCACCTGCGTAGTCGGGCCCCAGGATGTGCGTGGCGAGTTCGTCGTCGGACAGCCGGTCGTTGCGGATCAGCGCCACCGCGGCCGCGGCCACTTCACGCAAGTTGTGCGACGGGATTTCGGTGGCCAGGCCCACGGCGATGCCGCTCGCGCCGTTGAGCAGCACGAACGGCAGGCGGGCCGGCAGCTGGCGCGGTTCCTCGAATTCACCGTCGTAGTTGGGGATGAAGTCGACCGTGCCTTCGTCGATCTCGTCGAGCAACAGCCGCGTGATGGGCGCGAGGCGCGCTTCCGTGTACCGCATGGCCGCCGCGCCGTCACCATCGCGCGAGCCGAAGTTGCCCTGGCCGTCGACCAGCGGGTAGCGCAGCGAGAAGTCCTGCGCCATGCGCACCATCGCGTCGTACGCCGATTGGTCGCCGTGCGGGTGGTACTTGCCCAGCACATCGCCCACCACCCGCGCGCTCTTGACGGCCTTCGGGCCGCTGGCGGTGGTGAACGCGAGGCCCATGCGCTCCATCGAGTAGAGGATGCGCCGCTGCACCGGCTTCTGGCCGTCGCAGACGTCGGGCAGCGCGCGGCCCTTGACCACGCTCAGGGCGTACTCGAGGTAGGCGCGTTCGGCGTAATGGGCCAGCGTGACGCTGTCGCCGGTATCGGGTTGGTCTTCGTTCATCGTGCGGTTTCGGAAAGATTCGGTTGGATGCGCAGCCGCGACGCGGGCGCGGGCGGGCGTGCCTGCAGCAGCGCCCAGTAGAGTTCGAGCACCTGGTGCACGTGCGCCCGGGTTTCGGGAAGGGGCGGCATCTTGCCGCCATGTTGGCGCACCGTGCCTTCACCGGCATTCCACGCGGCCAGGGCCACGTCGATGCCGTCGTGCCGGCGCATCAGGCCGGCCATCAGCCGGGCGCCGGCCAGCACGTTGGTACGCGGGTCGAGCAGTTGTTCGGTGGTGGCGTCTGCCGTGGCGGGCATGAGCTGCATCAGCCCCACGGCCCCGCGCGGCGACACCGCCCGTGCGTTGAAGCCGCTTTCCACCGTGATGAGGGCCTTCAGCAGTTCGATGTCGATGCCGTGGGTGGCGGCCGCCTCACGCAGCACGGGCTGCAGCGAACGCACCTCCGGCGCGATTTCGAGCCACGTCAGCAGGCCACCCGCGCTGTCGGACTTGCCCGGCACCCGCTGCGTGGCGGGGTCGCCCAGCAACCGGCGGTAGCGGGCGTCCACCTGCGTGGACGCCACGTGGGCGACGCCCGCGCCATCCACGTAACCCCACAGCTCGGCCCGGGCCAGCAGCGGGGCCAATGCGAGCAGTGTGGCCGCGAGGTTCAGCGCGACGCCCACACCAGGGCTCCGGTGGCCAGCACCTGCAGCGAGAACACGATGCCGAACCCCTTCCAGCTGGGCAGGAACTGGTCGTGCATGCGTTCGACGGCCCAGTGCCGCAGCGCCGCCGCATTCACCCGGCCGTCGACCACCATGTTGTGCTGCGTGAGCGTGCCCTCGTCGATCTGTTCGCCCACGCGGCCCACGTAATGCAACGCCACGCGCCGCATCATGCGTGGCATGCCGGGGTTTTCGTGCAGGTACGTGCGGAACGACTGCACCAGCTTGCGCGGCGACGAGAAGGCGGTCGCGATGGCCCCGGGCCGGCGCGACTCGATGGTGTCGAGGAAGCGCCCCAGCGTGTGGTCATAGAGGTACCCGCCGTGCGAACGGCACAGCGTGGCCAGCGCGCGGCCGATGCCGCGCTGGTGCCCGGCCAGCCCGTACAGCACCGGAAACACGAGCGCCGACAGCACCACCACGATGCCGCGGTGCATGGTGCGGTCGGACAGCCAGAAGAACAGGCCCGCGCACACGGCGCTGATCACCACGCCGAACAGGATGCAGCGGCCCACCTCGATGGTGTAGCGGGCGCCCGACTTCAGGAGGGGCTGGGCGGCGGCGGGAGCGGAAGCAGAAGCGTTCATTGGGGTGTCCGTGTCATCTCAGATGTCGACTTCGACATCGTCTCCATGCAGTTCCATCAGGTCGCGGCGGGCCTGCGCCTCGCCCTTGCCCATCAGCTTGGTCAGCGAATCGACGGTGGCGCTGAAATCGAGCGCGCCGAACCCCACCTGCAGCAGGCGGCGGGTGTCGGGATTCAGCGTGGTGTCCCACAGCTGTTCGGCGTTCATCTCGCCGAGGCCCTTGAAGCGGCCGATGGTCCACCCGTTTTCGCGGGCGCCTTCCTTGCGCAGCTTGTCGAGCGTGGCGGCAAGCTCCCCGTCGTCCAGCGCGTAGATCTTCGCGGCGGGCTTCTTGCCACGGGCCGGTGCATCCACGCGGAACAACGGCGGCTTCGCGACGTACAGGTGCCCGGTCTCGACGAGTTTAGGGAAGTGGCGGAAGAAGAGCGTGAGCAGCAGCACCTGGATGTGCGAACCGTCCACGTCGGCGTCGCTCAAGATGCAGACCTTGCCGTAGCGCAGGCCGCTCATGTCGGGCGAGTCGTTCGGGCCGTGCGGGTCGATGCCGATGGCCACCGAGATGTCGTGGATCTCGTTGTTGGCGAACAGGCGGTCGCGCTCGACCTCCCACGCGTTGAGCACCTTGCCGCGCAGCGGCAAGATGGCCTGGGTTTCCTTGTTGCGGCCCATCTTCGCGCTGCCGCCGGCCGAGTCGCCTTCCACGAGGAACAGCTCGTTGAGGTTCAGGTCGCGGCTTTCGCAGTCGGTGAGCTTGCCGGGCAGCACGGCCACGCCCGAACCCTTGCGCTTTTCCACCTTCTGGCTCGCACGCTGGCGCGTCTGCGCCTGGCGGATCACCAGCTCGGCGAGCTTCTTGCCCAGGTCCACGTGCTGGTTGAGCCACAGCTCCATGGCCGGCTTCACGTAGGTGGACACCAGGCGCAGCGCGTCGCGGCTGTTCAGGCGTTCCTTGATCTGGCCCTGGAACTGCGGGTCGAGCACCTTGGCGCTCAGCACGAAGCTCGCGCGGGAGAACACGTCCTCGGGCATCAGCTTCACACCCTTGGGCAGCAGGCTGTGCAGGTCGATGAACCCCTTGACCGCGCCGAAGAGACCGTCCTTCAGGCCGGATTCGTGCGTGCCGCCGTTGACCGTGGGGATCAGGTTGACGTAGCTCTCGCGCATGGGCGCGCCATCTTCGGTGAACGCCACGCACCAGGCGGCGCCCTCGCCTTCGGCGAAGTTCTCGGTCTCGCCCTTGTCGGCGTAGTGCTCCCCTTCGAACAGCGGGATCACCGGGTCGGCGTTCAGCGTCTGCGACAGGTAGTCGCGCAGGCCGCCCTTGTACATCCACGTGGTGACGTCGCCGGTCTTCTCGACGGTGAGCGACACGCTCACGCCCGGCATCAGCACCGCCTTGCTGCGCAGCAGGTGGGTCAGTTCGTTGCGGGGGAAATCGACAGTCTCGAAGTACTTGGCATCGGGCCAGGCGCGCACGGTGGTGCCGGTGCGGCGGTCGCCGGAGCCGTTCTTGCGCACGGCCAGGGGCTCGATCACGTCACCGCCGGAGAAGGCCAGCTGGGCCACCTGGCCTTCGCGCCACACGCTCACCTCGAGGCGCTTGCTCAGGGCGTTGGTCACGCTGACCCCCACGCCGTGGAGGCCGCCGGAGAAGCTGTAGGCGCCGCCGGAGCCCTTGTCGAACTTGCCGCCGGCGTGGAGCCGGGTGAACACGATCTCGACGACGGGCACCTGCTCCTCGGGGTGCAGGCCGAACGGAATGCCGCGGCCATCGTCCTGGACGCTGACGGAGCCGTCGGTGTGCAGCGTGACGTCGATGCGCTTGCCGTGGTTGGCCAGCGCCTCGTCGGCCGCGTTGTCGATCACCTCCTGGATGATGTGGAGGGGGTTGTCGGTGCGGGTGTACATCCCCGGACGCTGCTTGACGGGCTCCAGGCCCTTGAGGACACGGATCGACGCTTCGCCGTAGGAAGAATTGCTCGGTTTGCTTGCCATGGGCGGGAATTCTAGGTGCGCCGGGGGACCTTGCCGGTGCGTTACCCTTGAGCGGTTTGTCACACTCCGTTCCGAACCCCATGCGTTTTCTGCTGATTTTCCGCCCTGTCCTCGCCGCCGCGGCCCTGCTGGCCCTCGTTCCAGCCGCTCGGGCCGCCGACATTTCCACGGTGCAGAACCTCTCCCAGGCCGAGTTCCGTGAACTCTCCGAGGACCTCGGGGCTGCGCTGTCGTTCAAGCCGATGATCCCGTCGGAGAGCATGGGCACCACCGGCTTCGACGTGGGCGTGGGCGTGACCGGCACCCGCCTCGCCCACCGCGGGGTGTGGGCCAAGGCCTCGGGTGGCAGCGAACCCGAATCCACGCTGCCGGTGGGCACTGTGCGCGTCCACAAGGGCCTGCCGTTCGACGTGGATGTGGGGGCATCGCTTTCCACCACGTCCACGAACGCCCGCGCCATCGGCGGCGAAGTGCGCTGGGCCGTGCTGCCGGGCAGCACCGTGGTGCCGGCCGTGGCCCTGCGCGCCAGCGCCTCGATGCTCACCGGCGTGGGCCAGATCGACCTGAACACCTACGGCTTCGACGTGTCGGTGTCCAAGGGGTTCGCGATGCTGACGCCGTACGCCGGCGTGGGCACGGTGCTCGTGCGCAGCAGGCCCGACGCCGGGACCGGCCTCGCCCGCGAAAGCTTCAGCCAGACGAAGCTGTTCGCCGGCCTGAACGTCAACCTCGGCCTGGTGAACCTGGCGTTCGAGGGCGACCGCACCGGCGACACCACGAGTTACGGCGTGAAGGCCGGCTTCCGCTTCTGACCGGGCCGGCAAGGTCCGCCCGAAAACACTACAGTGTCGGGATGACCAGAACCGCCCCGCCCCCGTTGTCGATGGTTCAGGTGCTCGCCTGCGCCGGACTGATCGTCACGCTGTCGATGGGCATCCGCCACGGCTTCGGCCTGTGGCTGCAGCCCATCACGATGGAGCGGGGCTGGACGCGCGAGACCTTCGCGTTCGCACTGGCCATCCAGAACCTCGCGTGGGGCGTGGCCACCCCGTTCGCCGGCATGCTGGCCGACCGGTTCGGCGCGTTCCGCGTGCTGGTCTCCTGCGCGGTGCTGTACGGCCTCGGCCTGGCCGGCATGGCGGTGGCCACCACCGGCCTCGCGTTCACCACCAGCGCCGGCATCGTGCTGGGCCTGGCCCAGTCGGGCACCACCTACGCGGTGGTGTATGGCGTGATCGGCCGCAACGTGCCGGCCGACCGGCGCAGCTGGGCCATGGGCGTGGCCGCGGCCGCCGGCTCGTTCGGACAGTTCCTGATGGTGCCGGTGGAAAACGCGCTGATCAGCCAGCTCGGCTGGCAAGGCGCGCTGTTCGCGCTGGGCGTGGTGGCGCTGGCCATCGTGCCGCTGGCCCTCGGCCTGAAAGAAGCGCCGTTCGCCAAACCCACGGCCGCGCAGCAAAGCATCGGCGGCGCCATCCGCGAGGCCTTCGGGTACCCGAGTTTCGTGCTGCTGATGGCGGGCTACTTCGTCTGCGGCTTCCAGGTGGTGTTCATCGGCGTGCACATGCCCAGCTACCTGAAGGACCACGGGCTGACCGCCAACGTGGCCACCACCGCGCTCGCGTTGATCGGCCTGTTCAACGTGATCGGCACCTACGCGGCCGGATCGCTGGGCCAGGTGTTCCCGAAACGCTACATCCTCTCGGCCATCTACCTGCTGCGGTCGGTGGTGATCGTGATCTTCCTGAACGTGCCGCTGTCGCCGATGAGCGTGTACGTGTTCGCGGCCACGATGGGCGTGCTGTGGCTGTCCACCGTGCCCCCCACCAACGCCATGGTGGCGCAGATCTTCGGCGTGCGCCACCTGTCCATGCTGGGCGGGTTCGTGTTCTTCAGCCACCAGATCGGCTCGTTCCTCGGCGTGTGGCTGGGCGGCCGCCTGTACGACGCCACCGGCAGCTACGACGTGGTGTGGTGGATCGCGGTGGGCCTCGGCGTGTTCGCCGCGCTCGTGAACCTGCCCGTGCGCGAGACGGCCATCGAGCGGCCCGTCGCCCAGCCCGCATGAGGACTGCCGCCGTGCGCCGCCTGCTCGCCTGGGCGCTCACCGGTGCCGCGCTCGTGGCCGTGTTCCTGGCGTACCTGAACCCGCAACTCGCGTTGACCCTCGCCAACCAGCTCTGGAACTGCTTCTAGATGACAGACACCGCTCGCGTGATCGTGATCACCGGCGCCTCGGACGGCATCGGCGCTGAAATGGCCCGCCAATGGGCCACCCGCGGCGTGGCCCTCGTGCTCGCGGCCCGGCAGGTGGACAAACTCGAGGCGGTGGCCGCACAGTGCCGCGCCTCCGGCGCCCGGGTGGCCGTGCAGCGGTGCGACGTGGGCGTGCAGGCCGACTGCCAGGCCCTGGCCGGGGCAGCCGTGGCCGCGTTCGGCCGCATCGACGTGCTGGTGAACAACGCCGGCGTCTCTGCCCACGCGCTGCTCGGCGACGTGACCGACCTCGGCTGGTACCAGGACGTGATGCGCGTGAACCTGTGGGGTGCGGTGTGGTGCACCCACGCGGCACTGCCGCACCTGAAGGCCACGCGCGGCCAGGTCGTGGCGGTGTCGAGCCTCGCCGGGCTGGTGGGGTGCCGGGGCGCACCGCCTACAGCGCCAGCAAGTTCGCGATGACGGGGTTCTTCGAGGCGCTGCGGGTCGAACTGGCCGGCACCGGCGTCGGCGTGACCCTGGCCTACCCCGGCGTGGTGGCCACGGAGATCCGCTACCGCGGCTACAACGCGAGCGGCCAGCCGGCCGGCCGCAGTGGCCTGGACGAACGCGGTGCCATGACGGTCGAGACCTGCGCGCGCCTGATCGTCGATGGTGCCGAGGCCCGCCGGCGTGACATCGTCATGTCCGCGAAAGGCAAGGCGGGCCGCTGGCTCAAGCTGATCGCGCCGGGCCTCGTGGACCGCCTGGCGCTGAAGGCGCTGAACCAGGACGCGCACCGGTGACCGAATCGCCCTGGATCACGCGCTGGGCGCACCTCGCCCCGCCCGGCGGCACGGTGCTGGACGTGGCCTGCGGGTCGGGCCGCCACACCCGCTGGTTCGCCGCCCGCGGCCACGCCGTCACGGCAGTGGACCGCGACGCCACGGCCGTCGCCGCGCTCGCCCCGGTGGCCGAGGGGGTGGTGGCCGACCTGGAAGACGGCCCCTGGCCGCTGGGTGACCGCCCCTTCGACACCATCGTGGTCACGAACTACCTGTGGCGCCCGCTGCTGCCGGTGCTGGTGGCCCGCCTCGCACCCGGCGGGCTGCTGCTTTACGAAACCTTTACGTTGGGCCAGCAGACCGTGGGCCGGCCGTCGAACCCCGATTTCCTGCTGCGGCCCGGTGAACTGCTGGACGCCGCCCGCGGCCTGCACGTGGTCGCCTACGAGGATGGCTTCGCCGACAATCCCCCCTGTTTCGTGCAGCGGCTGGCCGCTGTGCGGGCCCTGTCCGGCGGGACGCACCCGGTGCGCTTCCCGCTGTCTCCCGCCCCGAATTCCCCTGCCCCCTCCGAGGGTGAGTAAAATCGGCGGATTCCGAGGAAGAACCGAATGAAACCCATTGTTGGCAGCATCGTGGCGCTCGTGACGCCGATGCAGGAAGACGGCAGCGTCGACTACCCGGCCCTGCGCCGCCTGATCGACTGGCACATCGCCGAAGGCACCGATTGCATCGCCGTCGTCGGCACCACCGGCGAATCGCCGGTCGTGTCGGTCGAAGAGCACTGCGAGATCATCCGCGTGTCGGTCGAGCAGGCCAAGGGCCGCGTGCCCATCATGGCCGGCACCGGCGCGAACTCCACGCACGAGGCCATCGAGCTGTCGCGCTTCGCGAAGAAGGCCGGCGCCGACTGCACGCTGTCGGTCGTGCCGTACTACAACAAGCCCTCGCAGGACGGCATCTACGCGCACTTCAAGGCCATCGCCGAAGCCGCCGACATCCCGATGGTGCTGTACAACGTGCCCGGCCGCACGGTCGCGGACATGCTGCCCGAAACGGCACTGCGCCTCGCCACGGTGCCCGGCATCATCGGCATCAAGGAAGCCACCGGCGACATCGAGCGCGCAGGCTGGCTGATCAAGCAGGCCCCGAAGAACTTCTCGATCTACTCCGGTGACGACTCCACCGCGGTGGCCCTGATGCTCCTCGGCGGGCATGGCAACGTCAGCGTGACCGCCAACGTGGCGCCGCGCCTGATGCACGAACTGTGCACCCTCGCACTGGCCGGCAAGGCCCGCGAGGCCGCCGAACTGCACTTCAGGCTGCTGCCGCTGCACAAGCACCTGTTCGTCGAGTCGAGCCCGGCCCCCACCAAGTGGGCCATGGCCAAGCTCGGCCTGTGCGGCGACGCGCTGCGCCTGCCCATCGTGCCGCTGTCGGCCGCGGGCCGAACCACCGTGGAACAAGCGCTGCGCGATTCGGGTCTCATCTGACGCCGGCCCCCGCCGGCAACGTCCGGCAGGGTGTGTTGCCCGCCTTCCCATCGATCCCTCGGCCCCGGTCCGGCCCTTTTGGCCGGCCGAGTCCAGCATGTGCTCCCCGGAGATGAACAACGTGACCTCTTCCACCCGCTCGACCCCCGATATCCGGCCGATGCGCCTTCCCCTCCGGTCCGTTTCTGTCGCCGTGGCGCTCGCGCTCGGCTTGGCCGGGTGCCAATCGCTCAACGACCTGGTCGGTGGCGACAAGGTCGACTACCGTGGTGGCGCAAAGGCGGGCAAGTCGCTCGAAGTGCCGCCCGACCTGACCCAGCTGTCGGTCGACAACCGCTACCAGCCGTCGGCCATCCGCGGTGCGGTGAGCGCCTCCGATTTCGCCGCCGCGGCCTCCGCTCCGGTGGCTGGCGCCGTCTCCACGAACACCGTGGCGCCCAACGCCGTGGGTGAAGCGCGCATCGAGCGCCTCGGCTCGCAGCGCTACCTGTACGTGCCCATGACGCCGGAACAGGTGTGGCCGCAATTGCAGGCCTTCTGGCAGGAACGCACGCTCGCCCTCACCATCGACAAACCCGAAACGGGCGTGATGGAAACCGAGTGGGCCGAGAACCGCGCCAAGCTGCCCACCGACATCGTCCGCCGCACCATCGGCAAGGTGTTCGACGGCATGTTCTCCACCAACACGCTCGACAAGTTCCGCGTGCGGGTCGAACGTTCGCCCTCCGGCGCCGGCTCGGAAATCTACGTGACCCAGAGCGGCCTCGAGGAATTCTTCGGCGGCCCGCAGAAGGACCAGTCGGTGTGGCAACCGCGCCCGCGTGACTACCAGCTCGAAAACGAGGTCCTCTCGCTGATCATGCTCAAGCTCGGCGTCAAGCCCGAGCAGGCCAAGGCCGCCGTGGCCGCCGCCGCGTCCGCACCGGCCACGGCGCTTCGCGCCCGCGCCATCGAAGGCCGCCCGGCCGCCACCGTGCAGGTGGACGACGGCTTCGACCGCGCCTGGCGCCGTGTGGGCCTCGCGCTCGACCGCAGCGGCTTCACGGTGGAAGACCGCGACCGTGCCCAGGGCCTGTACTTCGTGCGTTACGTCGACCCGGCCAGTGCCGGCCGCGAAGAGCCGGGCTTCCTGTCGCGCTGGTTCGGCGGCGACAAGAAGAAGGCCGACAACGCGCTCGTGCGCTACCGCGTCAGCGTGAAGGGTGAAGGCGAGACCACCGAGGTGTCGGTGCTCAACGCCAGCGGCGCCCCGGAAAACGGCGAAGCGGGTCAACGCATCGTGCGCTTCCTGGTGGAAGAGCTGAAGTAAACCCGGCCCGCGGCATCTGCCCATGATGCGTTTTTGCAGCCTGGGCAGCGGCAGCACCGGCAACGCCACGCTCGTCGAGGCGGCAAGCGGCACCACCACCACCCGCGTGCTGGTGGACTGCGGCTTTTCGCTGCGCGAACTCACCGCCCGCCTGGCCCGCATCGGCCTCACCCCGGCCCACATCGACGCCGTGTTCGTCACGCACGAACATGGCGACCACGTGGGCTGCGCCACCACGCTCGTGCGCCGCCATGGCACGGCCCTCTGGACCAGCCGCGGCACGTGGCGCGCCATCGGTGAACCCGAACTGCCTGCGCTGCCGCAGTTCGCGCGCGACAGCGAGCCCATCACGGTGGGTGACCTGTGCCTCACGCCATACACCGTGCCCCACGATGCCGGTGAGCCGCTGCAGCTGTGTTTCAGCGATGGCCACACGAAACTCGGCGTGCTCACCGACGCCGGGATGGCCACGCCCCACGTGCTCGCCCACCTGCAGCACTGCGACGCCCTGCTGCTCGAATTCAACCACGACCGCGACATGCTCGCGCGCTCCAGCTACCCCGCGTCGCTCAAGGCCCGCATCGGCGGCCGGCTGGGGCACCTCGCCAACGACACAGCAGCGGAGATCCTGGCGGCCTGCCTGCACCCGGGACTGCGCCATGTGGTGGCCGCGCACCTGAGCGAGCAGAACAACACGCCCGACCTCGTGCGCGCGCTGATGGCCCAGGTGACCGGGGGGTCGGCCGGCGACTTCGTGGTGGCCCATCCGGGCGCGGGCTTCGACTGGCTGGCCTTGGGCTGACGCACAAGAGTCGTACTGCGCAGATGGCCCGAGCGATGCAACAGAGCCGAGAAGGGGCCAGATGGACACACCTTTTCAGTGCGCCCATTCATGCTGAAGCATCTCGACCAGCGAGGCCGTGAGTTTCGTTTTTTTCGTTTTATTCCAATGAGGTGCTACACTCGTCACTCCCTTGGAGAACTCCGATGCCTCGCGCTCATCCCCCCGTCGTCAAGGCAGCCGGCGCTGCCCGATACATCCCTGCCCTTGCGGACCCGCTGAACCCTCTTGCACAAGAGGTGGGCAAGGTCGTGGCGCAGGAGATGAAGGTTCTGAACGCCCGGAGTGCGAAGGGGACACAGAAGGCGCATGGGGACGCGCGCATCGTCGTCAACATCGACGAGCTCGGGGCGCACATCACCGTACTGGTTGCGAAGATCCTCAATCAGTCGCTGACGTCGCCGACAGAGGAAGGCAAGGCGTTACGCATGGCGCTCATTGCCAAGCTGGCCAACGCAGAGATTGCTCAAGGCGCTGTCATCGCTTCCGCCCCAGCAGGGGCAACAGCCGCCGATGCGCTGTTGACCACGGCGGAAGCCGCAGCCAAGCTGGAAGTCAGCCGCCCGTACGTGTCCATGCTCTGCGATGCAGGCAAGCTGGGCGAGGTCGTCATGACCGAGGGAGGCCACCGGCGAATTCGGTCATCCGCAGTTGATGCATACCTGACCGGACGTACTCGGCAACATGAGAGCGCACCATCGCCTCGCGCCGCCGGGGTAAAAGCAGGCTTGTACGACCATCCGGACGGGCACTTCACAAACGTCGTCCGCGGCGCGCCCGCAGTCAAAGTACCCCGCGAAGCGGCACCCGTAAAAGCTGCGCGCAAGCCCCGTTCGTGAACCTGCAGGACACCTTCGTCATCCTGGATACCTGCGTGCTGCTCAAGCCGCGGGTGTCCGACGTCCTCATGGACTTGCGGGCAGAAAAGGTCTTCGCGGCCCACTGGACCGAGAACATTGACGTCGAGTTCCTGCGCAACATGCAGGAGGTCTTCGGTGTCTCTGAGGCAGGCGCCCAGAATCGCCTGCGCGCGATGAAACGACGCTGCCCGGAATGGGAGGTCTACATGTTCAGCTCGGACTTCAGTGCCGTTCCCAAGCAGGTCGACGCAAAAGACCGCCACGTCGCTGCAGCAGCGATCGCCCTGCGACATGCCGTGGACAAGGACATCGAGGACGACGCACCCGGCGCGTCCTATGACGTCATCCTGGTCACCGACAACGTCAAGGACCTGGCGAAGAACCAGATGGCGAAGCTCGGCGTTCGAGTGCTGCGGTCGGGTGCATTTCTCAATGAGGTGTACACGGCCGAGCCCGAAGCCACGACTCGCGCTGTCTTGCAAGCCGCCAAGGACTTGAAGACGCCACCATATACCGTGGCCGAACTACTCCATGCCCTTCGGGAGCAAGGCGCCACGACACTGGTCGCCCAGATGTCAAAGGCTCTCGCTGTGAAGCCGGTAGAGCGCGAGCGGATGCCGAAGGCGACCGCGTGAGCGTCCGTTCAACGCCTTTGTGCCACCCGAAACCGCCGTTCAAATGAGCCGGGGGCAACAGCTTGGCGGATGCCAAGACCTGCAGGTTCAAGGCAAGCACCTTGTAGAACCGGCCATGCTCCTATTGCAGAAACTCGGGAAGCTGCAAGTCCGCCCACACCCAAACAAAAAGCCGCCCGAAGGCGGCCTTTGCGAAACCGGGAAGCCCGATTTACTTCTTGACAGCGTCGGCAGCCTTGTTGGCGGCGTCCTTGGCAGCGTCAGCAGCCTTGTTGGCAGCGTCAGCAGCAGCGTCGACGGCAGCGCCAGCAGCGGCGGAAGCGCCGGCAGCAGCAGCGTCAACAGCAGCCGAAGCGGCGCCGGTGGCGGCCGAAGCGGCGTCGGTGGCAGCAACAGCGGCGGCGGAAGCAGCGTCAGCAGCCGGCGTCACGATAGCCGAAGCGGCGCCAGCAGCAGCGGCAGCTGCCTCGTCAGGCTTCTTGCCGCAAGCGGCCAGAGCAACAGCAGCAACCAGGGTAGCCATCAGAAGCGACTTGTTCATAGTTATCCTCAATAAGGTCAAAAGGGGGGTCAAACGGGGTCGAACAATTACCGGTAATTCTGGGAACCCGAGCGACAGATCCCCAACTGAGTCAGGCACGAAAAGCTCGAGCCTTCGCATTGCCTAGCCCATGATTATAGGCATGTTAGGGAACTTCCCTACAGACCGAGTGTGGATGCCGGGAACGCCTCTGACGATCGTTGCAAAACAGCGTCAAGCGTTTCCTTGGCGCGCACGGCATCGGCCAGCTCGGACGACACACTCGCCCGGTAATTTTCGGCATCGAACAGGCGCACCGTGACCACCCCCGGCGCGAGGAACATCGAGGGAATGGCACCGGGTTCAGCTTCTTCGAGTGACCTGCATTCCACCACATGCGACCACTGCCGGCGAAATGCCACCCAACGCGGGTGCCGCCTCACCACATCGTCATAGTGCTGTGCCAGCACCGTGAGCTTGCGGTGTGACATGGCCCACTGCGTGAGGTGTTCGACCACGGCGATCTCGCCCAGTGGCCAATCGGAAAAGTCGTTGTCGCTCAACCAGATCTCGCGGCAGCCCAACGACGCGACCTGCGCGAATGCGGCGCGCAAGGCGTCGTGGAACTCGCCTCGCGACGAGAGCATGCGGTGCGGGGTGTCGGCGCTCATGCGGAGTCCTCCAGTGCAGTCAGTGGGGTGTGGCCCATCCGGCCTCGACCCACTCGTCGAGCAGGTCGAGTGCATCATCGCTCAATTGGCGCACCTGCTCGGGCGTCAACACGCGGGCGTCGGCCAGGCGGCGCATCAGGCGGGCATCGCGGCCACCGGCCTTGAACGATTCACCGTTGATGAAGACATGATGATCGTCATACATCATGCGCGTGCGGCGGTCGAGCTGCACACCCGAACCCACCGGCAGCACGTCTGCCGGCGCGAACCAGACGTTGGCCTTCGGCTCCGTCAGCAGCTCACCCATCGCACATTGCAGCGCCTTGGGGTCCTTCAGCAGGCGCGCCACCGCGTCGGCGGCGAACGCCTGCAGGTCGGCGGGGATGCGGCCCGGTTCGCGCGTGGCGGGCTGGCCGCGATCCTGGTACAGCACATCGCTCTCGGGTTCCTCGGCGGCGTCGAGCACCCGTTGCAGCACCTCGCGGCCCAGCGTTTCCTTCGGCGGGGCACGAAAGCCGATCGAGGCCGTCATGCACTCGCCTTCGGCCACGCCGTCGTGCGCCCAACCCGGCGGCAGGTACAGCATGTCGCCCGGTTCGAGCAGCCATTCTTCCTCGGCCTCGAAGTTCTGGAGGATGCGCAGCGGCACGTCGGGCACGAGCGTGGTGTCACGCGTGCGCCCGATGCGCCAGCGGCGCCGGCCCTGCACTTGCAGCAGGAACACGTCGTACGAGTCGACGTGCGGGCCCACGCCACCGCCGTCGCTCGCCCACGAGATCATCAGGTCATCGAGCCGCGCATCGGGCACGAAGCGGAACTGCGAGAGCAGTGCGTGCGCCGCCTCGACATGCAGGTCGACGCCCTGCACCAGCACGGTCCAGCGCGGCTGGTCCACCTTCGGGAAGGTGCGCCGGGCGATGGGGCCGTGGCGCAGGGTCCAGCCGGCCTCGTCGTGCACGATCAGCCGGGCTTCCACGCCATCCTGCCCGGCCAGCGCGAACAGCTCGGCGCGGGTCTGCAGCGCCACGCCGCCCGGCACCGCCTGGAGCACGAGCAGCGGCTTCTTCTGCCAGTGGCGGCGCATGAAATCCTCGGGCGACAGCGCGCCGAGCAGCGGAGTTGGTTTGAGAATGTCCATGCGCGATTGTGCGATCATTGTTCGATGCTTATTTCTTCCCCCTGCGTCGTCAGCCTGACCTGGCGACTCGAAGACACCCAGGGCAACCTGATCGACGAACTCGAGGCCCCGGTGGAATTTTTCGTCGGCGGCGACGACCTGCTTGCCAAGGTCGAGGAGGCCCTCCTGGGCCAGGAGACCGGCTTTGCCGCCAAGCTCCACCTCGAACCCGAACACGCCTTCGGTGACTACGAACCCGAGCTGGTGTTCTTCGAAGACCGCGCCATCTTCCCCGAAGCCACCGAGCCCGGCATGCAGTTCGACGGCCCGCCCCCCGGCGCCAAGACCGAAGGCCTGGTGGAGGACGCCATCTACACGGTCACCGAGGTGTACCCGTCACACGTGGTGCTCGACGGCAACCACCCGCTCGCCGGCATCGCGCTGCGCCTCGACCTGAAGGTGCTCGACGTGCGCGAAGCCACCGAAGACGAGATGGCCAACCGCTCCGTCACCACGCCGGGCCTGAGCGTGCTGCAGACGGCGCCGTCGGGCGGCAAGCTGCACTGACCTCAACGGGTCATCCCGGCGCAGGCCGGGGCCCATTCTTCCACGCAAACCGCTGTCGACCGACGAGCTGGCGTGGGCCCCGGCGTTCGCCGGGGTGACGGAAAGGTCAGTGGCGCCCGGTTGACCCGAAGCCCGAGGCGCCGCGGTCCGATTCCCCGAACTCCGCCACCTGGCGGAACGTCGCCTGCACCACCGGCACGATCACCAGCTGCGCGATGCGTTCCATCGGCTGCACGGTGAACGTGGCCGGGCTGCGGTTCCAGCAGCTCACCATCAGCTGGCCCTGGTAGTCCGAATCGATCAGCCCCACGAGGTTGCCGAGCACGATGCCGTGCTTGTGGCCGAGGCCCGAGCGCGGCAGGATCAGCGCGGCTAGGCCGGGGTCGGCCACATGGATGGCGAGCCCGGTGGGGATCAGCGAGGTCTGTCCCGGCTCGAGCACCAGCGGTGCGTCGATGCAGGCGCGCAAGTCGAGGCCGGCGCTGCCCGGCGTGGCGTAGGCGGGGATCTGCTCGGCCATGCGGCTGTCGAGCACCTTGAGGTCGATGGTGGTCATGGGAACGTTCAGGCGGAAAGCCGGTGGGCGATGTCTTCGATGAGCTGGCGGGCCAGCGTGAGCTTGTCGGCGGACGGCAGCTCGCGCTGGCCCGTCGCGTCGACCAGCACCAGCGCATTGTCGTCGCGCCCGAAGGTGGCCGGGCCGAGGTTGCCCACCACCAGCGGCACCCCCTTGCGCTCGAGCTTCTCGCGGGCGTGTTTCAGCAAGTTCTCGCTCTCGGCGGCAAACCCCACGCAGAACGGCCGGTCGGGCAGGCGCGCCACGGCAGCGAGGATGTCCTGGTTTTCGGTGAGCTCGAACGTGGGCGCCACCTTGCTGCCGTTTTTCTTGATCTTGTGCCCGGACAGGCTCGCCGGCCGCCAGTCGGCCACGGCCGCGGTGGCCACGAACACGCTGTGGCGCGGGGCAAGCGGCAGGACGGCGTCGTACATCTGCTGGGCGGTCTGCACGTCGATGCGGCGCACGCCACGCGGCGTGGGCAGGTGCACCGGGCCCGCCACCAGGGTCACGTCGGCACCGGCCTCGCGGGCGGCGCGCGCGATGGCAAAACCCATCTTGCCGCTGGACAGGTTGGTGATGCCCCGCACGGGGTCGATGGGCTCGAACGTGGGGCCGGCAGTCACCAGCACACGCTGGCCGCGCAGGCGCTTGACCGCGAAGAAGTCGACCACGTCGGCCAGCAGTTCGGCGGGTTCGAGCATGCGCCCGTCGCCCACCTCGCCACAAGCCTGGTCGCCGTTGCCGGGGCCGAACACCGTGGTGCCGTCGTCACGCAGCTGCGCGAGGTTGCGGCGTGTGGCGGGGTGGTCCCACATCTCGCGGTTCATGGCCGGGGCCACGAGCAGCGGGCACGTGGCGATGGGGCGCGCGAGGCACAGCAGGCTCAGCAGGTCGTCGGCACGGCCCTGCACGAGCTTGGCCAGGAAGTCGGCGCTGGCGGGCGCCACCAGCACCGCATCGGCACCGCGCGTGAGGTTGATGTGGGCCATGTTGTTGGCCTCGCGGGTGTCCCACTGGCTCGTGAACACCGGGTGCGTGGACAGCGCCTGCATCGTCACCGGCGTGATGAACTGTTCCGCCGCCTCGGTCATCACCACGTTCACGGTGGCGCCGGCCTTCACGAGCAGGCGCGTGAGTTCGGCCACCTTGTAGCAGGCGATGCCGCCCGTGAGGCCGAGCACGATGCGCCGGCCTTGGAGGTCCAGGGGTGGGGTCATGGTCAGAGGGCAGTCCAGCTGCGCGAGAGGTCGGAGAAATTGAAGAGCACCCGGACGGCCTTGCCGTAGACCTGGTGGTGTGGCAGGAAGCCCCACACCCGCGAGTCGGCCGAGTTGTCGCGGTTGTCACCCAGCATCAGGTACTCGCCTGCCGGCACGGTGCATTCCCACTGGCCGGTCTGCTCGCTGTGGCACTGTGCCGCCAGTTCCGGGCGTGTCAGGTCGAGCGGCATGCGCCCTTGAAGCAGCGGGTTCACCTTGATGGCGCGGTGCCCGCCCTGCGACGATTCCTGCAGCAGCCATTGCCCGCGGTCTTCGGCCTTTTTCACCACCGAGGCGCCGGCCGGGGACGTGTCGAACGGCTCGCCGTTCACGCTGACGGCGCCGCCCTGGAACCGCACCACGTCACCCGGCATGCCCACCAGGCGCTTCACGTAGAACTCGGACACCTTGAGCGGGTAGCGGAACACCACCACGTCGCCCCGTTGAGGGCGGCCCAGTTCGATGGCGGTGTTGGTGAACGGCAGGCGCGGGCCGTAGGCCAGGTGGTTGACCAGCAGGTAGTCGCCGACACGCAGCGTGGGCTCCATCGAGCCCGTGGGCACCTTGGGCCAGTCGGCCACGGCCACCCGGCACGTGAACATCAGCGCCACCACCACGAACAGGTCGGCGCCCAGCGCCCAGAACGGGCGGTGGGCGGCGTCGGGCTTGCGGCGCTGCCGGCGGCGCAGCGCGAACCAGCAGCCGCCGGTGACCACCAGCAGCAGGAAAAGCGTCTCGTTGATCGAAAAACCGATTTGCATGCGAGCCCAGTGAAGTTGGCCGAATTATGAAGGGGTGCCCAAGTGGACCATCCGGGCGCGGCATCGGTTCCGCAGGCTTTTGAACTTCATAAACTTTCAGTAATTCCTGAAACTTCAAATACACTTGCCCTTGACCTGCATCAACCCGAACTTGCCATGCCCCCCCTCTCCCCCCTCGTCCGCAGCTTCGTGAGCCATTTCGGTGAAATGGGCAGCCGCTGGGGCATCAACCGCACCGTGGGCCAGATCTACGCGTTGATCTTCGTGTCGCCCCGTGCCGTGAACGCCGACGAGATTGCCGAGGCGTTGGCGTTTTCCCGGTCGAACGTGAGCATGGGCCTGAAGGAGCTGCAGTCATGGCGGCTCGTGAACCTGCGCCACCTGCCCGGCGACCGCCGCGAGTACTTCGACGCCCCCACCGACGCCTGGGAGATCTTCCGCACGCTGGCCGAGCAGCGCCGCCGCCGGGAGATCGAGCCCACGCTCACGATGTTGCGCGCCGCGCTGCTGGAGCAGCCCGCCACCGAAGACGACCGCGTGGCCCAGGAACGCATGCGCGGCATGCACGACCTGATCGAGATGATGACCACCTGGTTCGACGACGTGCAGCGCATGGACCAGAAGACCCTCTCCCAGCTCATGAAGATGGGCTCCAAGGTACAGCGGCTGCTCGAGTTCACCGGCAAGGTTCCCGCTCGCAAAGGAGTCTCCTCATGATGGACGCCCTCCTGCTGGCCCGCATGCAGTTCGCGGCCAACATCACGTTCCACATCCTGTTTCCCACCATCAGCATCTCGCTGGGCTGGGTGCTGCTGTTCTTCCGGTGGCGGTGGCTCACCACCCACGACACGGCCTGGCTCACGGCCTACCGCTACTGGACCAAGGTGTTCGCCCTCACCTTCGCGCTCGGGGTGGTGAGCGGCATCACGATGAGTTTCCAGTTCGGCACCAATTGGCCGGGGTACATGGAGAAGGCCGGCAACATCGCGGGCCCGCTGCTGGGCTACGAGGTGCTGACGGCGTTTTTCCTGGAGGCCAGCTTCCTCGGCATCATGCTGTTCGGCCATGGCAAGGTCAGCGAACGGGTGCACCTCACCGCCACGTTCCTCGTGGCGTTCGGCACCACCCTCAGTGCCTTCTGGATCCTGAGCCTGAACTCGTGGATGCAGACACCCACCGGCCACACCATCATCGACGGCGAGTTCCACGTGCTGAGCTGGTTCGACGTGATCTTCAACCCGTCGTTCCCGTACCGGCTGGCGCACAAGCTGCTGGCCTCGGGCTTGACGGTGGGGTTCCTGCTGTGTGGCATCAGCGCCTGGCAACTGCTCAAGCACAAGGCGAACGCGGCCACGGCACGGGTGCTGCGCACCGGCGTCACGCTGGCCGCGGTGCTGATCCCGGTGCAGATTTTCGTGGGTGACCTGCACGGCCTCAACACGCTGAAACACCAGCCGGCCAAGGTCGCCGCGATGGAGGGGGTGTGGGACACCGAACAGGGCGCACCGCTGCTGCTGTTCGCCTGGCCCGACGAGACCACGCGCCGCAACGACTTCGCCATCGGCGTGCCCAACGGCGCGAGCCTGATCCTCACGCACCGGGCCGACGGCGAGATCAAGGGCCTGAACGAGTTCAAGGGCGCCCACCCGCCGGTGGCCCCGCTGTTCTTCGGCTTTCGCATCATGGTGGGCATGGGCGTGCTCATGTTGCTGCTGAGCTGGTACGGCTTCTGGGCCGCGCGGCGCCGCGGATGGCAGGTGGCGCAGCTGCCCCGGCCGCTGCTGTGGGCCTTCACCGCGATGACCTTCTCGGGCTGGGTGGCCACCGTGGCCGGCTGGTACGTCACCGAGATCGGGCGGCAGCCCTTCATCGTGTACGGCCTGCTGCGCACGGCCGACGTGGCATCCACCGTGCCGTCCGGCATGATCGCGCTCACGTTGACGCTCTACGTGCTGACCTACGCTGCGCTCATCGTCTCGTACATCGCGGTGCTGAAGTACATGGCCGAGAAACCCGAGGAGGTGCTCGCCACCGAAGCGGACGACCGCGCTCGCACGCCGCCGGGCGCCCAGACGGCCAACCTGCCCGCCCACGAAGGGACTGCCCCATGACGTTCAACGACACCCTGCCCCTGATCTTCATGGCGCTGATGGGCGTCTCGATGCTCACCTACGTGGTGCTCGACGGCTACGACCTGGGCGTGGGCCTGCTGATGCACCGGGCCACCGACGACCAGAAGGACGTGATGGTGGCGTCCATCGGCCCGTTCTGGGACGCCAATGAAACCTGGCTCGTGCTGGGCGTGGGCATCCTGCTGATCGCGTTCCCGAAGGCCCACGGCATGGTGCTGACCGCGTTGTACCTGCCCGTGGCGCTCATGCTCATTGGCCTCGTGTTGCGCGGCGTGGCGTTCGATTTCCGCGTGAAGGCGCGCGACACGCACAAGCACGCATGGAACCGCGTGTTCTTCGCCGGCTCGGGCCTGGCGTCGGTCTCGCAGGGCTGGATGCTCGGCCACTACATCACCGGCCTGAACACCGGCTGGCAGTACGACCTGTTCGCCGCGGCCATCGCGCTCGCGTTGCCGGCCGCCTACGTGCTGCTGGGCGCCGGCTGGCTCATCATGAAGACCGACGGCGAGCTGCAGGCCCAGGCCGTGAAGTGGGCCAAGCTCGCGTGGGTACCGGTGGTGGTGGGCATGGGGTTGATCTCCATTGCCACTCCCTGGGTCAGCGGCACCGTGCGGGACCGCTGGTTCAGCATGCCTGCATTCATCGCGCTGCTGCCCATCCCGCTGATGACCGTGGCTGCGCTGGGCTTGCTGCGGGTGTCGCTCGGCTGGAAGCGGGTGCTCGGGCCCCAGTGCTGGGTGCCGTTCGTGCTGATGGTGACCGTGTTTTTCCTCGGCTTCTTCGGCCTGGCCTACAGCATCTACCCGTACGTGGTGATGGACCGCCTCACGCTGCAGCAGGCCGCCAGCTCACCCGCGTCCCTGAAGGTCATCCTCGTGGGCGTGGCCCTCACGGTGCCCATGATCGCGGCGTACACGGTGTTCGCGTACCGCGTGTTCTGGGGCAAGGCGGGCGAGCTGAAATATGCATGAGGCCCCCCAGTCGCTTCGCTCCTGCCCCCGAGGGGCGACCCCGGGTCGGCCGGCGGAGCCGGTCCTCGCGGGTGGCTTGATCTGGCGCTTCGCTTCGCTTGCTCAACGACAAGAGGCCCGGATTGACCGAGCCTTTTGTCGTGGGACGACGGGCGATTCGACGCAACGTTCCGCAACGCGGGTGTTCCGTGCCTTTAGCGGCTGAGACATGCCATTAAAGTCCGAGACATCGAGCATGGCCGGAACGACCGCCATGCAGGCGGAAGCGAACACCAGGCAGGCAGAATTGAGCCATGGATTCGGAGACCGAGTAGGTCCGCAACACGTTCGTTCAGAGAAGTCTTCTCGTCCCGCATAGAAAGTGATTCGGACCGTGCTCACCGACAATGACGCATGCCAGTTGGTACTTGCAAAACTCGACTACGGCGAGCCCTTCGCGCTGCAGTCATGCTCGTTGTCAGAGCGAAAAGACTATTGGATCATTCGGGGAAACAGTGCTGCCTACGTCTTGCACGGAGACGCCTCGCGGCGCTATGTCGGCGTCAACGCGTACCTCGTCGATGTTGACAGCGGACTCATCGAGATCGTCGGTAGTGGACACGACGTGAGTGAGTACCTTCAGGACAAATATGACCTACGCGAGGCGGATGGGCGGCACTATGTCCTGACCGCAAACTTTCCCCGCTCTGACAAGCGCGCGATCGTACACCTTCGCCAGGTGCTGGAGTGCTCAGTACAGCGCGCGAGGGAACTCGCTGACGCAGGCCGCCCTTGGCTCACTGGAACGCGTCGCGACTTGCAACGGGCAGAGGAACTGCTGCGAGATCGGGGGGTAGCAACGGCAGTCAAACTCGTTGAGCAACCGCTTGATGCTCGGCCCCTTGGCGGCTCGGTCTGGTTCTGGGATCCGATCAAGACAGCTCTGAGGGAGTGAACGGCTGAGCTCAAGCCAAACCCGTCGAATGTGCTCGACCCGTTGTGCGGTACGCAGTGCAGCCGACGGCCCGGAGACGGCGCTCAGCCTGAACCACCCGCACTGCAGACGGAAGCGGACCCGACCGCTACCTTTGCAGCGAGCCCGGTTGGGTCCTTTGCGGTTTGTAGAATCTCTGCCCACGCTTCTGGGAAATCAGCATGCCGGTTGATGAGATCACTGCTTTCAGGGTTGCTGCCGAGGCTGCTGGCCGGCAGGGCTGGCCGTGGCGGCCTCCGTTTGCCGTTGGGCACGACGGCCAGGTACTGCACAGCTCCGTCAACCCGAAGTAGTAGCGGCTAGGCGGTGTGACCGCAATCAGCCTGAACCAGCAGCACCCAGTCGCCGCCCACACATCGCGACTCAATTCATGAAGCCTGAAGTCAACGCCAACAAGATCGTCGTCGTTTCGGGCGCCGGGGTCAGCGCCGAGAGCGGGCTGCCCACGTTCCGCGACACGAACGGTTTGTGGAACGAATACTCGTGGCAGGACGGGTTCCACCTTGCTTCAGCGGTGAAGGTCCTCGTGGTGGGAACGTCTCTCTCGGTTTTTCCTGCAGCTTCGCTGCTCAGGCACGCGCGCGGGCGGGCGGAGAAGGTGCTTGTTTCACTGGACGTCTTGAAGCCGCTTCACGGATTCAGGTGGATCAAAAAGCTGGCGAGCAAAGCGGTGCCCGCGTTGACGTCGGACTGGCTCTCTGAGGCCGGGACGGAAAAAACCTGTGAAGCGCTTGGGATGTCAGGTCGTCGTCCGCAGCCGTACTTCCGCTTCCAGCTTGAATCGGCGGTCGCTGTGCAGACTGAAGCGGGCATCCCGTGCTACGGCGTCAGGCAGGACGGCCACCCTCTTTGGAGGGAAGGTGGCAGAAGGGACGCTTGCCTAGACTGCGGACCCACCGGCGCCCTGCGTCAATTCCGAAGAAGGTGTTCAATGTTTCATCGTGTCCGCGGGTTGTTGATGGCGCTCGGCGTGCTTGTTCCCCTGGCCTCGCAGGCGGTCGTGCTGACGGTGCCCGGTGCTTACCCGACGATCCAGAGCGCCATCGATGCAGCCCCGGCCGACGCGACAGTGCGTGTCTCGCCGGGCACGTACCGCGAAAACCTGCGCATCCAGAAAGCCTTGAAGCTGGTTTCAACGGATGGTGCCGAGAGCACCATCCTCGATGGAAGCGCGAAGGATGTGGTGATCTGGGTGTACGGTGCGGGCGACGGCTCGGAAGCCGTGACGATTTCGGGTTTCACGATCACGAACGGGCGCAATCTTTTCGACGGCGGGAACGCCCAGACCCCGGGGACGGGCGGAGGTGTTCGCGCCGAAAACGTCGTGGCCACGATCGTCGACAACACCATCACGCACAACGCTGCCTGCAGGGGTGGCGGCATCTTCACCCAGACGATCACGGTCAGCATCGGCCGCAACACCATTCGGCAGAACAATGCCGAATGTGGAGGCGACCAAGTCGCGGCGGTGTTCCTCAACGGAGGCGGGTCGGCACCGTCCGAGCTCACGCACAACCTCATCGCGGGGCATCGCTTCGGCGGCGGAGTCCGCGTGAACTCGGTAGACAGCGTCCGCATCGCATCGAACATCTTCCGCAACAACCACGCGCCCGAATACGGCGGAGCTCTCTCCGTTTACTCATCCAGCGCCGACATCGTCGACAACACCTTTGTCAACAACTCAACACCGTATGGCGGTGGTGGCCTGTTGCTGCAGACCGATGTGCAGACCAACAAGGCCAGGGTTCGGAACAACACCTTTCGGGACAACAACTCGGCGGACGGGTCAGCCGCCTTGTTGAGGAGTTACTACGATCAGGCGATCCGCTTCGTCAACAACGAAGCCTCTGCCAACTCTCCAGCCGCCCTGGTGAGCTGCGAGGCATTCCAAGTCACCATCCCAAGGAACAATTCCCTGGTGAACAGTGGTGGGCCCGCGTTGGGTGGCAACTGCATTGAAGGGCGCCCTTGACCGTGCGTGAGGCTCGCGGCGGAGATGCTCAGGATCGTGTGCCCTAACTGTCTACGCGACGGCGCTGCAACGGTTCGCAGCTGGGCGCATACATTGATTGCTTGACCGCAGGAGAATGCTGTGAGTAAGTTCTTCGCCATCGTCGTCCTGCCGCCCACCGTTGATATCCGCTCGGCTGATGCGGTCGAGCAGGCTGTTGACCGATTGATGCGGCCGTTCGAAATTTGGGACGGCGACGATCCGACTCCGCCTGGGCACAACGGCTGTTGGGACTACTACTGGTGCTGTTCGAAGGCGTGGTTGGTAGAGGACGACAGGGCATCCGACGTCTACGATGGTCAAGAAGACCTCGTATTTCCGGTCGACCGAATCACGGAAGACGGTGTCGTGCATGCGCTCGTGACGCCTGATGGCAAGTGGCACGAGAGCAATGCGACGTACATGAAGGAGGATCCCGACTGGGACCAGAAGGCACTTGCACTTTTGCGCGCCCATCCTGCGCATTTCGGGGTCCTGGCCTACTGCCACAGTTGACGAGGGATGGCCGCGCCCGTGGAGCCGCGCTTCGTACGACACTGAGGGTCAGGTCTCTAGTTTGAAGTTCAACCTTCAGACCTGACCCCAAAGAGCTACGGTGTTCGCGTACCGCGTGTTCTGGGGCAAGGCGGGCCAGCTGAAATATGCATGAGGCCCCCAGTCGCTTCGCTCCTGCCCCCGAGGGGCGACCCCGGGTCGGCCGGCAGAGCCGGTCCTCGCGGGTGGCTTGAGGGGGAACTTCGCTTCGCTCGTCCCACAACGCGGGTGTTCCGTGCCATTAGAGTCTGAGACATGCCATTGAAGTCCGCGACATCGAGCATGGCCGGAACGACCGCTATGCAGGCGGAAGCGGACTTGTGCCATCAACTCGGGTAACGTGCGCTGCCTCACAAGAGCAAGGGTTGCCTTTCATGTTGCTGGACGTTTCCCACTTGCCGCCGGAGCATGGCTGGTTGACGGTCACTTTCATCACCTCGGATTCAACGGTCGTGGTCGATGCTTCCGACGCGTTGAACAATCCGATTCAGGACTTGCTGGCTGCACTAGATGCGGTCTCGCGCGGGCAACCTTCATCCGTTCGATGGTTCCTTGAGCCGGGCGCTTACGTGTTGGACCTGGAACCAAGCGGCCAGGAGGTCATGCTCCGTCTGACGCTATGTCGCGACTCGTTGGAAGGGAATGACGGCGTGCGGAAGCTGGACCTGTCCGGCCCACGCGGCGCCATCCTCGCTCCCATTTGTCGGTTGCTTCGAAACATTGAGGCCGGGAACTATCCGACCTCGACTTGGCCACACTCGAACTTGGGAGGGCTCGAAATCATCGAGCATCGCCTCGGCCTCGATTAGGCGAAACGCGCTTCAGCGCATACCGATGTCGCTCTCAGCCTGAAGCGGCGCGCATGCATACTGCAGCGATGGCAATCTGGCAATTTGATGTCTGCATCCTCCCCGGCTGGGCGCCGGCCCTTTCGCACGGCCCCGACGGCTACATCTCGCCACAGTGGACGCTTCGACCGCGGAGCGAGTCATGACCTGGTGTAGTGAACGTTGGGCCCGCCAACCATCTGCGCTCGTCGCAAGTCGCCTGCTCGGCGGTAGAAGCTTTGTGCAGGCGCTCGACGAAGCCCAGGAGGTACTTGAGCACAGCACCGGACCGGTCGAGCGTTATGAGCTTGGTGTCCTGCTGGACGGTCGATTGGATCCACCTCAGGGGAGCGGTTACGTGGTCGACTGCTTTTGGTCTGCAGTGGCGGCTGTCCTGCGAACTAGGACGTTCGAAGACTGCCTACGGACTGCTATTGCGTTTGGCAATGACACGGACACTACCGCTTGCGTGGCCGGCGGGTGGGCCGGTCTTCTTTACGGAGAAGAAGCCATTCCCTCGCGCTGGCGGGCGGCGCTCCACGGCAAACACTTGGTCGAACCGTTGCTTGAGCGTTTGACGGCCGCGTGGATTTCGGGCGAGGCCCCTCGCTCGGCGCGGGTCGAGTGACCGCTTCCTCAGGCGGTCATAGCGAGATGTCTCAGACACTGCCGCCAAGACCGCATTGCGGCCCTCGGGGCAGCCGAGGGCGTCTCAGCCTTTCGCAGCGAAAGATCGGCTGACGCCACCTGGGCCAGTCGTCTCAGGCGGTGCGCCAGGAGAGCAAGCGCAGCCGAGCGGCCGATCAAGCTACCGCCGAGCCCGGGTCCCCCGGGCGACCGCGGGCGCCCCTTGGGGGCAGGAGCGAAGCGACTGGGGGGCCTCATTCAATCCATGAAGTCGTCGTAGCGCTTCTGGGCGTAGCCGCCCAGCTGGTCCCATGGAACGGCACGTGCGGTAGCCGGCTGCAGCTGCACGGACACCGTCCGCCGCACGCTGCCATCGTCACGCCGCGATTCCACCTTCAGCGCAATCTGTCGTTGTTCCGACCACAGCACGCGGTGCGACCAGCCGTCGCGCTTGTCGGTGCGCCACTGGGCGTCACCCACCGCGCCCGAGGCCTTCATCGAGCGGGCCAGTGCGGCCGGCACGACGCTCGACGCGGCGGCAAAGCTGCCGTCGAACCCCACGGTGCCGAACTCGGCGCGCGGGATGGCCACCACGGCCTTGTGTTCACGGTCCACGAACTTCACGTCCACCTGGCCATCGGCACCCAGCTTGAGCCAGCGCGCGGCCGTCTCGCCGTTGAAGTGCTTGTGGCCCACGTGTTCGGCCTTGTGGTCGTGGTCGTCATCCGCGCCAGCAGGCAGGATGCGTTCGATCCACACCTGGTCGCCGCGCCGCACGAGGCGCTCCTGCCAGGTGTCGGTGCGGGTGACACCGGACGACATCACCTGCCGGGTCTCGTAGGTGACGATGGCGTCGACGTCGGGCGCCGGTGCAGCCGCGCCGGCAGCCGCCGCGGCCACCGCCAGCGCCACAGCCGCGGCACGAAGCAGTCGTGTCATCGTGTCAGTACCCCGCCGCCGTCTTCACCAGGCCGAAGACCTTGGTGTTGTCGAGCGTGCCCTTGAAGGCCTTCGCCCCGGCGCCTTCGGCGTGCAGCTTCACGTCACCGCCACCGTGGGTCTCGGAACCCGGCGAGCCGCGGCGGATCGCCACTTCCTGGAGGTAGTTCTTGCCGGCCATCACGGTGGGGTCGACGTCCACGCGCACGTCGGCACGGTTGGAGCCGTTCGCGAACACGAGGTTGCCGTACGTGACACCGTTGACGTCCTTGCTGGCAACGCCGGTGGCGTAGCTGATGTTCGGGCCGAGGATGTCGGTGCCGCGCTTGCCGTACCCGTTGAACGCCATGCCGTGGTCGTGGTCGGCCGTGACGACGATCAGCGTGTTCGTGAGGTCCGGGTCGAACGTCTTGACCTTGTCGATCACCGCCTGGATGGCGTCGTCGAAGGCCTTGGTGTCGGCCAGCGCGCGGGCGGCGTTCGTGCCGTGCAGCGCATGGTCGATGCGGCCGCCTTCAACCATCAGGAAGAAGCCGTTCGTGTTCTTCGACAGCACGTCGACGGCCTTCGTGGCCATCTGCGCGAGGCTCGGCTCCTTGGTGGCGTCGCGGTCGAGTTCGTACGACATGTGGCCCTCGGCCGCAGCCTGGTCGAACAGGCCGATCAGCTTCGTGGTGGCGGCCACCGGCGCGGCGTTCAGGCTCGCGAGGTCGTTGACGGCGGTGTAACCCTTGGCCTGCAGTTCGGCCACGAGGTCACGCCCATCCGGACGGCCACGCGGCGTGGTCGTCGCGTTGTACGGGCGCCAGTATTGGCTCATGCCGCCCAGCAGCACCGTCACGCCATTGCCCAGCGCGGCGTTGTAGCCCGTGCCACCGGGCACGGCCTGGCGGGCAATCTCGTACTCGGCGTTGCGGTGGCAGGTGTGCGCGTAGGTGGCGGCCGGCGTGGCGTGCGTCAGGCGGGCCGTGGTGACGGCGCCCGTGGCCTTGCCCTTGGCGATCGCCAGCTCGAGCAGGGTGACGGACGCCGAGCCGTTGCCGGTGGTGGGGCACTTGTCCACCGAACTGGGCACGCCGGTGGCGGCATCGGTGCCGGGCGACACCGCGACGGTGGTGCCGTCGAGGCCCAGTGTCTCGTTGCGGGTCTTCACACCGGTCATGTACGCGGCCATCGACGGGGCGCTGTCGGTGGTCTGGCCATCCTTCGAGAACGTCTTGATGCGGGCCGCGTAACGCAGCTTGTCCATCGCAAGGGAACCTTCTTCGCCGACGTACTTGATGCGCGTGGCGGTGGTGGTGACCGGGCCCATGCCGTCGCCGAGGAAGAAGATGACGTTCCTGGCTTCACCGGCGGCGAGCACCGGGGTGGACAACGCGGCGCCAGCCAGGCCGACGGAGATGGCGAGGGCCAGGGAGTTGAGCTTGTTCATGGAAAGTGTTCTCCGGGTGCGTCGGCGATCAGAGGCCGACGGCCGTGCGGACCAGCTGGAAGACGGCGGTGTTGTCGATCACGCCGTGGAAGGTGTCGGCGCCACGGCCCATCGCGCCGAGGAAGACGTCGGAGCCGCCATGGGTCTCGCCGCCCACGCCCATGGGGATCACCGCTTCCTGGTGGTAGTTCTTGTCGGTCACGGCGGCGTCGGTCAGCGCGGTCATCAGGCTGCGGTTGCCGGCGACGCGGTTTTCACCGTTGCCGAACACGAGGGTGGTGAACGGCTTGCCGTCGGCGTCGAGGGCCGGGGTGGCCGGCGACGTGTAGTCGCGCATCAGGCCCAGGATGCCGGGATTGCTGGCGGTGGTTTTGCCGGTGATCGCGGCGTAGCCGTTCATCACCATCGTGTGGTCGTGGTCGGCGGTGACGACGATCAGCGTGTTCTTCAGCTCGGGGTCGGTCAGCTTGACCTTGGCGATCGCGGCCAGGATGGCGTCGTCGAAGGCCTTGGCGTCGCCCAGTGCGCGGGCAGCGTTCGTGCCGTGCAGCGCGTGGTCGATGCGGCCGCCTTCCACCATCAGGAAGTAGCCCTTGTCGCGCTTCGACAGGATGTCGATCGACTTGGTGGTCATCTCGGCGAGGCTCGGTTCCTTCGTGGCGTCGCGGTCGAGTTCGTACGACATGTGGCCTTCGGCCTTCGCCTGGTCGAACAGGGCGATCACCTTCGTGCCGGCGGCGGTGGGCGCGGCATTGAGCGTGGCCAGGTCGCTGACGTAGGTGTAGCCCCTGGCTTGCAGCTCGGCGACCAGGTCGCGGCCGTCAGGCCGGCCGGTGGGCGTGGTGGTGGCGTTGTACGGGCGCCAGTACTGGCTGACGCCGCCCATCAGCACGTCGACACCGGCACCCAGTGCGGCGTTGTAGCCGGCACCGCCGGGAACGGCCTGGCGGGCGATCTCGTATTCGGCGTTGCGGTGGCAGGTGTGGGCGTACGTGGCGGCCGGCGTGGCGTGGGTCAGGCGGGCCGTGGTGACCACACCCGTGGCCCGGCCGGCGGTGGCGGCGAGTTCGAGCAGCGTGGTGGCCGCGGCGCCGTTGCCGGTGGCGGGGCACTTGTCGACCGAGTTGGACACGCCGGTGGTGGCATCCTTGCCCGGGGCGTAGGCGAACGTGTCGCCGTTCATGCCGAGCACCTCGTTGCGGGTCTTCACGCCCGTCATGTAGGCGGCCATCGACGGCGCGCTGTCGATCACCTGGGCGTCGAGCGAGTACGTTTTGACGAAGGCGGTTTCGGGGAAGGTGTCGATCGCGAGCTCACCGTCCTCGCCGGCCGCGTAGATGCGGGTCGCGGTCATCGGCACGATGCCGTAGCCGTCTCCCAGGAAAAAGATGACGTTCTTCGGTGCGGCGGGCGCCGGGGCGGCCAGCTCGTCGCTGGTACTGCACGCGGCGGTGAACAGGGCGGCGGTGGCAGCGAACGCGGCCAACAGCTTCGGATTCATGGTTGCTCCTGGATGAGAAGCAACAGGTTACGGAATGAACATGACGGTGGCGTGAATGGTCCGGTCCGGACCTTCATCAATCCCCGTGCGACTCCCCGGCGCGCCGGAGCAACTGCCGGCACCGCTCCGACAGGTGCACCACGCGCAGGTGCTTGCCTGTGCGGACGTAACGCTCCCTGAGGGTCCGGAGCGCTTCGATGGCCGAGTAGTCCACGAAGCTCAGGTGCCGGCAATCCAGGGTGACCCAGGCAGGGTCCCCGGCCGCGTCGAAGAGGTTCAGGAAGGGTTTCACGGATGCGAAGAAGAGCGTGCCGTGCAGCCGGTAGACCTTGCTGCCATCCGCTTCGAGCTGGTGGTCGGCATAGAGTTCGCGGGCATGCTGCCACGCGAAGTTCAGCGCGGCGATGACGATGCCACACATCACTGCCATGGCCAGGTCGGTCAGCACCGTGATGACCGTGACGGCGACGATGACCAGGACGTCATGGAACGGCACCTTGTTCACCGTGCCCAACGATGCCCACGAGAACGTCTGCTGCGCCACCACGAACATGACACCCACCAGCGCCGCCAGCGGGATCCGTTCGATCAGCGGCGACAGGAACAGCACGAACATCAGGATCAGCACGCCGCTCACCACCCCCGACAGGCGCCCGCGCCCGCCCGAGTTGAGGTTGATCATGGTCTGCCCGATCATGGCGCACCCGCCCATGCCGCCCGCCAGGCCCGACGCCACGTTCGCCACGCCGAGGGCCACGCATTCGCGGTTCGTGCGCCCCCGGCTCTGCGTGATCTCGTCCGTGAGGTTCAGGGTCAGCAACGTCTCCAGCAACCCGACCAATGCCATCAGCACCGCGTACGGCGCGATGATGTGCAGCGTCTCGAGGGTCCACGGGATGTCGGGCAACGCCAGGCTCGGCAGCCCGCCGGCGATGTGGGCCAGGTCACCCAGGCTGCGCGTGGGCAGGCCGAGCACATTGGTCATCACGCCCACGCCAACGATCGCCACCAGCGCCGGTGGCACGCTGCGGGTCAGGCGCGGCACCGTGTAGACGATCGCCATGGTGAGCGCCACCAGCCCGATCATCAGCCACAGCGGCTCGCCGGTGAGCCAGGCGTGCCCCTCCTTGAAGTGCGCCAGCTGGGCCATGGCGATGACGATGGCCAGGCCGTTGACGAAGCCCATCATCACGGGGTGCGGCACCATGCGCACCAGCTTGCCCAGCCGCAGTGCCCCGAAGAGGATCATCAGCGCCCCGCTCAGCAGCACCGTCGCCAGCAGGTAGGCCACCCCGTGCTGCACCACGAGCGCCACGATGACCACCGCCATCGAACCGGCCGCGCCGGACACCATGCCCGGCCGCCCCCCGAACAGCGCCGTGATCGTGCAGATGACGAAGGCGCCGTACAACCCCATCAACGGATTGAGCTGGGCCACGAGGGCGAAGGCGATGCACTCGGGTACCAGGGCGAAGGAGGTCGTGAGTCCGGCCAGGACATCGGCACGGATGCGAGCGAGTTGCATGAGGGAGAACCGGAAAGCGGAACCCGCTATTGTTCTACGTTCGGAAGGCCACCGGATGCGGATGCGAACAAGCGCTGCTATCGTGTCGCGTCGCCGCGACCGCGGCTTCAACAGGGACGGCGATGGCAAGCAAGGTCGAAAAAGTGATCCGGGGCGTGGTGTCCGGCGTGTTGGGCGGCATCTCGGCGTTCAATCGCCGGTGGCTGCCGGTGCCCGACGGGCCCTACCCCTACTTCACGGGTCTCCACGAACCCGCCGCCGCGGAACGCACGATCGAGGACCTGGCCGTGACCGGCGTGCTGCCGCCGGAACTCGACGGGCGGTACCTGCGCATCGGCCCCAATCCGGTCCACCGCGACACCCGCGGCCACCACTGGTTCATCGGCGACGGCATGGTGCACGGCGTGCGCCTGCAAGGCGGCCATGCGCGCTGGTACCGGAACCGCTATGTGCGGTCGCGCAAGGTGGCCAAGGCCCTGAAAAGTGCCATGGCACCGGGCCCGCACCGCGGGCGCTTCGACAACGTGAACACGGCCATCGTGCCCATCGCCGGCGCGGCCTGGGCGCTGGTCGAGGCCGGCAGCGCGCCGGTGCGCTTCGGCGACGACCTGGAACGCCACGCCTACGATGACCTCGACGGCACGCTGCAGGGGCCGTTCTCGGCCCACCCGCATCGCCACCCGGTGACTGGCGACCTGCATGCCATCGCGTACCGGGGCGACGAACCCGACAGCGTGCGCCACGTCGTCGTGGATCCGGCGGGCCGGGTGCGCCGGGAACTGCGCATTCCCATCGCCCACGGCCCCATGGTCCACGACTGCGCCGTGACCGAGCGGCACGTCGTGATCCTCGACCTGCCGGTGACGTTTTCGATGAAGTCCATGCTGTCGGGCCAGGCCTTCCCGTACCGCTGGAACCCGGCCCACCCGGCGCGCGTGGGCCTGCTGCCCAAGGACGGCACGGCGGCCGATGTGGTGTGGATGCCCGTGGAGGCGTGTTTCGTGTTCCATACCGTCAACGCCTACGACGCCCCCGACGGCACGGTGGTGCTCGACGTGGTGGTGTACGACCGCATGTTCGACGGCAGCACCCATGGCCCCGAGGCCAACCCGCGCGGGCTCGAACGCTGGACCCTCGATCCGGTGGGCCTCACCGTGACGCAGCGCCTGCTCGATGCGGCACCGCAGGAATTCCCGCGCATCGACGAACGGCGCAGCGGGCTGCCTCACCGCTTCGTCTACACGGTGGGGCTGCCGGAGACGTTCACGCCCCACATCGTCGGGGCGAGCCACCTGTTCAAGCATGACCTGCAGACCGGCGAACGCCAGCGGCACGACTTCGGCGCAGGGCACGCGCCCGGCGAGTTCGTGTTCGTGCCGCGGCACGCCACATCGGCGGAGGACGACGGGTGGCTCGTGGGCCTGGTCATCCACGCCGCGGCCGACGCCACCGACCTGGTGGTGCTCGACGCCGCCCGGTTCGCCGGGCCGCCGGTGGCCTCCGTCCGCATCCCGCACCGCGTGCCGGCCGGATTCCATGGCAACTGGTTCTCGGCCGGGCTGGCTGCAGGTTGACGGCGAGGCGGGCCAGGCAAGGGTCACATCCGTTCTAGTCACGGCGTGCGGAGGTCAGCACCATGGGGCCATGAATTCCCCCACCTGGTCCCATCGCAGCTTCACCGCACCGTTCACCGCCACCGGCCGGGCGGCGCTGGTTCCGCCACCCCCCTGGCACTATGCCGGTTGGTTGCTCAACATCGCCTTCCGGTGCAATGCCAGCGCCGCGATCCCCCTGGTGCCGCCAGCGGCCGGCAGGCCCGTGGGAACGGGCTGCGTGCACTTCGCCGATTGGCAGGCCTGCACCGACGGCCACGAGATGCTGGACCCGGTGCTGGCCCAGTACCGCGAGACCATCGTGGTCCTTGAGATCGAGCGCCCGGACGGGAGTCGTTGCATGTACTGCCCCGCCATCTGGGTCGACCAGGACATCTCCCTGCTGCGAGGGCTGCTGCAGGGCTGGCCCAAGAAGATGGGCAGCACCTGGCTCACGCGAAGCTTGCCGCTCGAACATCCTGCCGCCGCGCCCTTGCGTGCGGGCAGCCGCCTGGGTGCCAGCCTGGCGGTGAAGGACCGCCGCGTGGTCGACGCCCAGGCGACGCTCACCGGGCGGCCGGGGCGCCCGATGGGCTTCCTGGCCCACGAGACCATCGGCGCGGTGGGTTGGCCCGATCTGCGGCAACCCCGGCGGTTGCCGGAGCTGGTGCTGGTGAAGCCCGAGATCGGCCAACGGGTGGGCGGCGACTGGCACGAGGCCTCGGCTTCGGTGCACCTGACGCCACACCCCGGGGAGGACATCGGCATGCTGGGCCCACTGGTGGCGGAAGATGCCAGTGCGGGCTGGCTGGGCATCACCGTGGCCGGCGCACGCGATGCCTGACCGGCCATCATCTTCGGTGCCGTCGAAGGTCGCAGGAGGCTGGCCACTGTGGCGTTGAATCGATCTGAAGTGCGGCGGGTGCGCCTGGTCGACCTCGAGCAGGTGCGGCACCAGCAGCATGGGCAGGAGTGGGCGCCGCACTGGCACGAAGAATGGTCCTTCGGCGCCATCGTTCAAGGCGAATGCCGCTGCAGCGTGGCGGGCCGCCCCTTCCTCGCGCGAACGGGGGACCTCATCGCCATCGCACCGGGTGTCGTCCATACCGGCGCGCTCACCGCGTCGGCCCACAGTGGCGCGGTGCTGGCCACCATGCTGTATGTGCCGACCACGTGGCTCGACCAGGTGGGTCTTGCCGTGCCCACCCGCAGCGGATCGGTCCGGGATCTTGCACTGGCGTGCCAGGCGGGCGATCTCACGTCACCGGAGGATGTGCAGGCCTGGTTGTTGCGGGCGATACCCCTGCTGGCCGAGACACTGCGGCCCGGTTCCTCTGCCAACACCGATCCCATGCCAGGCGAGGCCGTTCGGGCGCTGATCGGGCGTGTGCAGTCTGCCGTGCTGGCTGGAGAACAGACCGTGTCGGGTCTCGCACGCCGCTGTGACGTCAGCCGGGAACGACTCCACCGGGTGCTGAAACAATGGCTCGGCATGGCACCGGGTGAATACCTGCGTGCGGTGCGGCTGCATCGCGCAAAGCACCTGGTGATCCAGGGTGAGCCCGCCGCTTCTGTCGCGGCGGAGTGCGGATTCTCGGACCAGGCACACTTCACGCGCTGGTTCAAGCGAACGTTCGGCTACACGCCCGGCGACCTGGCGCAAGCCGTATCCAGGCAGTCGGCGCCCGACTGATCCGACCGCCGGGACGTCCGCTTCAATCCCCGCCAACCCCCTTCAACGCAACGGCACCCCATCCGGCGCGAAGTTCACGGCCTTCGCCAACGGTGCTACATGCAACACCTGCGTGCCCGGTGTGTTGGCCAGCGTGGTGACCGCACCCACGCCCACGTCCTGGCTCCAGCCCACGCCGCGGAAGCGCCACTGCACCTGGGCGCGCCAGGCACCGGCGCGTTCGAGGTTGCGGTCCACTTCGACGCGGGCCTTGGCGCCCTTGGCGGTGAGGGTGCCCACCATGGCGGCGAGTGCGGCGCGCAGCGGCGGGCCCTCTTGCTGCTCCACCCACAGGCTGCATTGGGTGTCGGTGGCGGCGAGCAGCACGAGGCCGCCGGAATCGGGGGCCATCAGCACGGTGCCGGGTTTGCCGTCCAGCAGGCCGTCGGCAGAACCTCGCATCGGGTCCACCGGCTCGAAACCGTTGGCCAAGGCCCAGTCCATCGCGGCCCCGGCCTGGCCTTGGGTGAGCACACAGGCCTGCTCGAACCAGCGCAGCAGGGCCTGGGGCGATGCCGGTTCGCGGGCGACGGGCGCGGACACGGCAGCCGGGGGCGCCACGAGCGGCGCCGTGAACACAGGCGTGCCCTGGGCCGCGGCCAGCGCCGGGGCCAGCAGCAACACCCCACCCAGCGCGCCACCGAGCAGGTCAGCGGGCAGGCGGCGCATCGTCGATCATCAATGCGAGCAGCGCGAGGCCGCGGCCCACGCCCACGGGGGCCGTCACGACGAGCGAGTCGATCCAGCGGCCCGACGTGACCTTGTAGCCCACCATGCGCGTGCCGGCCTGCGGGTTGTCGAGCGAAACCGCCGGGGCCGGGGGCTTGGCCTGCCCCACCCACCCGGCCACGAGCTGGGCCATGCGGTCGCGCAGCCGGGCACCGTCGATGTTCTGGCGCGTGCCCACGGAACAGGCCAGCGGGTTGTCGCCCAGCAGCAGCATCACGGTGTCAGTGGTGTCGGCCCGGCGCACGAACACGTTGACCATCTGGATGGCCTCGCCCGTGCCGCCCATGCCTTGGGCCATTTCCTTCACGGCGTCTTCGGACAGCGGCGAGAACCCGTGGTTCAGCGCCCAGTCGGACGCCGCGGCGGTCTGGCCGCGGCCCTGCAGGCACGCCTGCTTGAACACTTCGGCCACCTCCACGGCATGGGCACGCGGGTTGTGGCCGCGCGGGATGGGCCGTTGGGGCGGCGGCGGTGGCGGGGCATCGGCATCGCGCACGACACCCAGCACCGGCGCGTCATACGGGTGCACGGTCTTGGCCGTGAACACGGGGTTGCCCTGGGCCATCGCGGCGGAAGCGCCGAAGGCCAGGCTGCAGAGCACGGTCCACACGGGACGGTTCATCGTTTCACTCCAGGGAAAACTTCATCAGGGTCGATCGACACCGCCATGATCGCAACCCCACGGGGTGCGGCTGTCGGGGAAATCCCCTCAAACGGTAACGGTCGGTTCCGGATGTGGCTTGTTCACGGTGCCGGAGGGATGAGGATCATGTGCGCGCCCTCATGGCTCGCCGCGGTTTCGGGCCCGATGGTGCGCACGGCCCCCCCCTGCCCCTGCGGACCCAGCGGATAGACCGCCACACGCAAGCTGCCATTCCCCCAGCGGGTGCTTTCGGTGGGGGGCACCGGTTGCCGCACCCCCGCCGTCGCGGCGGCGATTTCACCGGCGCGGCGGCGCAGCCGCGGACCGTCGATGACCCCATGCGACCAGACCGCACAGCCCTCGGGCTGCTGCGTCAGCGTGATGGCGGGGCCCGACGGGTTGTCGGCTTGCCGCAGGTGCTTTTGCATCGACGGCACGGCATCGGCCGCGCCGGGCGGCCGTGGGGCCGGTTTCATGGCCACCACGAAACCGCGTTCGCGCGCCCAGGCCTCGGCCGGTTCGACACGCCCGCCGTGTTGCACGCACACGTGGCTGAACAGGTCGGCGAGTTCATCGGTGCGGTGCCTCGGTGACCCGCGCCCACGGTCCGCGGCGGGCGGCAGCCCGATGCCGGTTTTCCGCGGCGGTTCGGCCACCCGCGACGCCGCGTTGCCTTGCACGAGCGACGCGGTGAACACCGGGTCGCCGGCCTGGGCGGATGCCCCGGCGTGAACCAGCACCAGCATGAACGAGACGGTCAGTCGACGGGTCATTGCGAAGCTCCCAGGCAGGTTGCCGCCAACGCTCAGCGGCGAGGTTCCACCGACACCCCGAGGATGACCGATCCGCGCGCCGTGCCCACGGGTGACACCACCATGAGGCGGTAGCGGTCGGGGCCGGACACCCCGATGTAGCTGATCTTGCGATGCGGACCGTCTTCGTCGTAGTCCATGCTGTTGGCCGGTTCGGCGGTGACGGTGATGCCCGGCCACTCGCCGGTCATCGCCTCCATGCGGCCGCGCAGGCGCGGGCCGTCCACGGGGGACAAGCCCATCACGACGCAGTTGGACGGGTTCGCCGTGGCAATCAGCAGTACCGACTCGTCCTTGTTGCTGCGCGAGAACACATTGCCGGACTCGCCGCGCTGCTTCAGCGCCGCAGCCACCTCGCCGCCAGACTGGGTGCCCACCACGAACCCGTGGTTCAGCGCCCAGTCGGCCACGTCGTCGGGATTGGCCTTCTGCAGCAGGCAGGCTTCACGGAACAGGTCGGCGATGTCCTGCGCGTGCACCCGTGCCGCCGCGGCCTTCTGGGCCGGCGACGGCTCGGCGGCCCAGGCGGTGCCGGCCACCGAAGCGGCCACCAGAGCGGCCAGCAGGACCACGCCCACCGCGCGGCGGGCGTTCACAGGCGCTCGGCGACCCAACCCTGCACCGACGCGAGCGCCTGCGCAAGGTTCGTGGCATCGGTGCCACCGGCCATGGCCATGTCGGGCTTGCCGCCGCCCTTGCCGCCCACTTGCTGGGCCACGAAGTTGACGAGTTCGCCGGCCTTGACCTTGGCCACACTGTCGGCCGTCACGCCCGCGGCCAGCTGCACCTTGCCACCCTCCACGGCGGCCAGCACGATGGCGGCGGTCTTGAGCTTGTCCTTGAGCTTGTCCATCGTCTCGCGCAGCGCCTTCGCGTCGGCGCCATCGAGCACGGCGGCCAGCACCTTCAGGCCCTTCACGTCGACGGCCTTTTGCAGCAGCTCGTCGCCTTGCGACGAGGCCAGCTTGCCCTTGATGGCCGCGAGTTCCTTCTCGAGCGCACGCACCTGGTCGAGCACCTGGCCCAGGCGGGCCGGCACTTCCGCCGGCGCCGCCTTCAGCGAACCGGCGATCTGGCGCACGGTGCCTTCGAGCGACTGCAGGTAGGACAGCGCGTTGTCGCCGGTCACGGCCTCGACACGGCGCACGCCGGCCTGGATGCCCGTCTCGGCCACGATCTTGAACAGGCCGATGTCACCGGTGCGTTGCACGTGGGTGCCACCGCACAGCTCACGGCTGGTACCGATGTCGAGCACACGCACCTCGTCGCCGTACTTCTCGCCGAACAGCATCACGGCGCCGGTCTTCTGGGCTTCCTCGATGGGCAGCACACGCGCCTGCGTGGCGGCATTGGCCAGGATCTCGGCGTTGACGAGGGCCTCGATCTTCGCGATCTCGGCGTCGGTCACCGGCGCGTTGTGGGCGAAGTCGAAGCGCGTGCGGTCGGCCGTCACGAGCGAGCCCTTCTGCTGCACGTGGCTGCCGAGCACTTCGCGCAGGGCCTTGTGCATCAAATGGGTGGCCGAGTGGTTGCGCACGGTGCGCGCACGCTTGTCGGCGTCCACCTTCGTGGCCACCACGTCGCCCACGCGCAGCTCGCCTTCGGCGAGCTGGCCCTGGTGGCCGAACACGGCGGCCTGCACCTTGATGGTGTCCTCGACAATGAAGCGCGTGGTGGCGTTGCGCAGCTCGCCGGTGTCACCCACCTGGCCGCCGCTTTCGGCGTAGAACGGGGTTTCGTCGAGCACCACCACCACGTCGTCACCGGCACGGGCCACGTCCACCGGCGAACCGTCGATGTACAGGGCCACCACCTTCGCGCCATCGCGCTGCAGGTGCTCGTAGCCGTGGAACGTGGTGTTCGCGCCGGCGTACTCGAGGCCGGCGGCCATCTTGAACTTGCCGGCCGCGCGGGCCTTGTCCTTCTGGCGCTGCATGGCCGCGTCGAAGCCGGCGTTGTCCACCGTCACGCCACGCTCGCGGCACACGTCGGCCGTGAGGTCGACCGGGAAACCGTAGGTGTCGTGCAGCTTGAACGCGGTTTCGCCGTCGATGGTCTTCGCCCCGCCGGCGAGCGCGGCCTCGAGGATCTCCATGCCGTTGGCGATGGTGCGGAAGAAGCCTTCTTCCTCCAGCTTGAGCACGTCGGTGACACGCTTCTCGGCCTGGCGCAGTTCCGGGTAGGCGTCGCCCATCTCCTTCGAGAGCGCGGCCACGAGCGTGTAGAAGAACGGCTTGCGGGCGCCGAGCTTGTAGCCGTGGCGGATGGCGCGGCGCGCGATGCGGCGCAGCACGTAGCCGCGGCCGGCGTTGCTCGGGATCACGCCGTCGGTGACGGTGAAGCTGCAGGCGCGGATGTGGTCGGCGATGACCTTGAGCGACGGCGAGTCCTTGTCGCAGTCACCACCGCCGGCGGCGTCCACGGACTGCTTCGCGGCGGCCAGCAGGTTCACGAAGGTGTCGATCTCGTAGTTGCTGTGCACGTGCTGCAGCACGGCCGTGAGCCGCTCGAGGCCCATGCCGGTGTCCACGCTGGGCTTGGGCAACTTGTGCATCACGCCCGCTTCGTCGCGGTTGAACTGCATGAACACGTTGTTCCAGATCTCGATGTAACGGTCACCGTCCTCGTTGGGCGAGCCCGGCGGGCCGCCGGCGATCTCGGGGCCGTGGTCGTAGAAGATCTCGGTGCACGGGCCGCAGGGGCCGGTGTCGCCCATCATCCAGAAGTTGTCCGATGCGTAGCGGGCGCCCTTGTTGTCGCCGATGCGCACGATGCGTTCGGCGGGCACGCCCACCGTCTTGTTCCAGATCTCGTAGGCCTCGTCGTCTTCGGCGTACACGGTGACCCAGAGCTTGTCCTTCGGCAGCTTGTAGACCTCGGTCAGCAGCTCCCAGGCGTACTGGATGGCATCGTGCTTGAAGTAGTCGCCGAAGCTGAAGTTGCCCAGCATCTCGAAAAACGTGTGGTGGCGCGCGGTGTAGCCCACGTTGTCGAGGTCGTTGTGCTTGCCGCCGGCGCGGATGCACTTCTGCGACGTGGTGGCGCGGCTGTACGCGCGCTTGTCGAACCCCAGGAACACGTCCTTGAACTGGTTCATGCCCGCGTTGGTGAACAGCAGCGTGGGGTCGTCGCCGGGCACCACCGGGCTCGACGCCACGATCGTGTGGCCCTTGGCTTCGAAGAACTTCAGGAACTGGGAACGGATTTCGGAGGCTTTCATGCCGTGGCTTTCTGCGACAACGCCGGTTTGAAGCGGCGCGCAAGGGCTTGATTTTTCGAGGGTTTTGATTATAGGGCGGCCCGCCGGGCAAGCCCCTTGCGTCCCACGGGGCTGCGGCCGGTTCCGTATCATGGCCGTTCACCCTGGAGGGCACCATGGACCAACGCATTTCCCCGCTGTCGAACCTGCTCGACCCGAGCCTCCTGAAGACCGATGCGCTGATCGACGGCAAGTGGGTGCGCGGCGCCCGGCGCTTCGACGTGACCGACCCGGCCACCGGCGCGAAGCTCGCCGACGTGGCCGACCTGGGGGTGGACGAGACCCGCGCGGCGCTGGCCGCCGCCCAGGCGGCCTGGCCGGCGTGGCGCGCCAAGACGGCCAAGGAACGCGCGGCGATCCTGACCAAATGGTTCCAGCTGCTGGTGCAGCACACCGACGACCTGGCCCGCATCATGACCGCCGAGCAGGGCAAGCCGCTTGCCGAATCGAAGGGCGAAGTGACCTACGGCGCGAGCTTCATCGAGTGGTTCGCCGAGGAAGGCCGGCGCGTGTACGGGGAGACCATCCCCACCACCGACCCCACCAAACGCTACCTCGTGATCAAGCAGCCGATGGGCGTCTGCGCGGCCATCACGCCGTGGAACTTCCCCATCGCGATGATCACCCGCAAGGTGGGCCCGGCGCTTGCGGCCGGCTGCCCGGTGGTCGTGAAGCCGGCGGGGCAGACGCCCTTGTCGGCGCTGGCCATCGCCGAGCTGGGCCAGCGCGCCGGCCTGCCGGCGGGCGTGCTCAACATCGTCACCGCCGCCAAGTCCGCCGAGATCGGCAAGGTGCTGTGCGAGAGCGAGGTGGTGCGCCACCTGTCGTTCACCGGGTCCACCGAGGTGGGCCGCATCCTCGCCGCCCAGTGTGCCCCCACCATCAAGAAGCTGTCGCTGGAGCTGGGCGGCAACGCGCCGTTCATCGTGTTCGACGATGCCGACATCGACGCAGCGGTCGAGGGTGCGCTGGTCAGCAAGTACCGCAACGGGGGGCAGACGTGCGTGTGCGCGAACCGTTTGTACGTGCAGGACGCGGTGTACGACACCTTCGTGCAGCGCCTGGCCGCCAAGGTCAAGGGCATCAAGGTGGGCAACGGATTCGACCTCGGGGTCACCCAGGGCCCGATGATCGACGACAACGCCATCGCCAAGATCGAGAAACACGTGGCCGACGCCACGGCCAAGGGCGCGAAGGTGCTCACCGGCGGCAAGCGCCTGCACGACCGGTTCTTCGAGCCCACCGTGCTCACCGAGGCCACCAGCGACATGCTGTGCGCCCGCGAGGAAACCTTCGGCCCGGTGGCCCCGGTGTTCCGCTTCCAGACCGAGGCCGAGGCGATCGCCCTGGCCAACGACACCGAGTTCGGCCTGGCCGCGTACTTCTACAGCCGCGACATCGGGCGCATCTTCCGCGTGGGCGAAGGGCTCGAGTCGGGGATGGTGGGGGTCAACACCGGGTTGATCTCGACGGCCGAGGTGCCGTTCGGCGGCGTGAAGCAATCGGGCCTGGGCCGCGAGGGGTCGCGGCATGGCATCGAGGACTACGTGGAGATCAAATACCTCTGTCTCGGGGGGATCTGAGGGCTCCGGCGCCTGTGTTCATGGCGCCGGAGGAGGCGACGCGGCGGCATGCGCCCGCAGCGCCTGTGCGAGGCGGTTGCCGTGTTCGCCGCCTTCGTTCTCGAAATATGCCGCCGGCGTGAGGCCGTCCTCGTTGAGCTGGTGAATGTCGGCACCGCGCCTGATGAGTTCATCGAGCACCGCCAGGTGCTTGACCGCGAACATCGGCGTGCCTTCATCCGCTTCGGCATTCACATCGGCCCCGTTGTCCAGGAGTGCCTTCACCAGCCAGAGGTGTTCTGACTTCGCGGCATCGAACAGGGGCGTCCTTTCATAGTCGTCGCGCCCGTTCACGTCCACGCCCGCTTCTACAAGCAGGCTGACGAGCGCCACGACACGGTCTTTCAGGCGCCCATCGGCGTCCAGGCTGACCCCGCCCAGCACCTCGCCAAGCAAGTGCAGCGTGTTGCCGCCGTTCGTTGTCAGTTCGTCCAGTGCGGGTGACGCATCGCGCAACGTCTGCAGCGCCTGCTCCCTCGCTTGCGAGTCCGTCTCGAGCGGCAGGTTGAGCAGATCCGCCAACAAGCCGTGCATGTCCGGCCCGCCTCCCTCGTGTTGTCGCGATACCGCACCAGCCGCCTGCGCCTGCGTGGGCGCGGGCGGTCTCCCCCTGAGGGCCTGCAGCATCACCGCAAAGTCCAGCTCCTGTGGAGGCTCACGCCAAGGTTGATCCAGACCGAGGCCCGGGAGGGCCAGCGCCGCCTCGAAGAAGGCAATGCGCTTGCTTTCGATCGAACTGCTGTAGACATGCAGCTTGTGGTCTTTGGCACGGAACACGACGTTTCGTTCAAAGCGATCGCGCAAGCCTTCTTCCCGCTTGTTGACCGGCTCGGCGGCCTTGTCCTCGGGAAGCTGATGCAGGTATCGATCGATCACGCTGCTGGAAGTGACATGCTTGAAGAAGCCGGCCTCGAGTTTCTCGCTCGCGCGAGCGTCTTCTTCGTGGATCGAAGGCGTGTCCGGCCGCTCGGCCGCAGCGGCCAACGCGTCACTGTGCATCTGGTCAATGGCCGCGCTGTCGTGCATCTTCTTGACTGCGGACAGCGCGAAGATCGTGCAGCCGAGGTTTCGCTGCGCGTCCGTGCTCATGTACGTGACCTGGAGCTTCAGGCCTTTCGAGTCCAGCGTCTGGGAAAGCGTGGGAAGCGCGGGATCGTGGATGTTCTCCGCATGGCCGTGGTGGTCCTTCGCGCCCTTCAGCCGCGAATCGATCAGGATCACCGAGGCCCTGCCCGGATCGTCGCGGTCGATGCGGACGGACGCCGCCACGCGATGGCCGCCGTCATCGAAGACCGCCTGCCACTGCAACGCACCGGGCGCCGCGCCCGGCGGCGGGGCATCGGCCAGGGCCCGCGCGACGGCATGCAGGGCCGATTTCGCCGAGCGAAGGATCCGGAGATTGAGGCCCGGCGTGCGGATGTTCTCGCTGCTGGCAAGCACGTCGAGGAACAGGTGATCGCGCGGCTCCGGTTCGGTGTGGTTCTTCAGGTGCGTGCGAAGCTCATCGACATAGGCGCTGATCTTCTGCCTCGCCGTTGAAGCGCTCGGTGCGGACACCACGCCGGCCGAGGGTTCCGCCGGCAGTCGGGCCACTTCGGTGAGAGGTGCCAGCGCTTGCAGGCGAGTCAGTTCCGCGCGCGGAGCCCGTGTTGGCACCGGCAGGTCACTCCGGCGGTCCAGCGACCGCAGGCCCATGACACCCGTGTCGTGGGCGAGGGGCCGGCTCGGCGATGCCCCGGGAGCCGGGGCCGCAGGCGCCTGAGGCGTTGTGGCGGCACCGCGGTTGGGGTCGTCGTTCCGAGCGATTCTCATGCGTGTCCAGTCTCACGGTCAGCCTCGTGCGCGCTGACCACGGCCACCGCCATGAAGGCCACTCAGTGTGACGGCCCCACCCTGCGACGGTCGCGGCACAGGCGAAGCAGCGCGCGAGATCGCGAAGTACACGCGGCCGGCGCGACTGTACCGACGAGGCCGTTCAGGGGCTGCGCACGGGTTGCCTCACCGTGACTGGTCGTACAGCGCCTTGCCCTTGTCCACGATGTGCACGGTGTAGAGCTTGAGCGAGGTGTCGCCCACCACCTTGAACCCCCCGTGCTTCACGTCGCGCAGGTTCAGCACCGAGCCGCCGGTGACGAGCGTCATGGGGTCCTTGCCCGGCACCTGCACGGTGGCACCCTGCACCACGTAGGCAGCTTCCACGCCATGGTGAAAATGCAGGTCGACCACGTCCCCCGGCTTGTACTCGGCCACCGACGTGATGACCTCCATGCCGGGAGCGCCCGACAGGTCGGTGCGCTTGAGTTCGACACGCTGGGGGGAGTCGGTGGGGGTTTGCGCCACGAGGCCGGTGGCCACGCCCAGCCCGAACAGCACGAGGCCCGCTGCGGCCCCGCGAACCCACACCTTGTGTTGTGTCATCGTCACCTCTCCTTGGGGTTGGAAACCGGGGTCAGTCAGCCTGCTCGTCGTTGGCAGCCCGCTTCGGGCCCCGCTCGGCGACGTTGGCGAAGCCGTCGCGCCCGGCAGCCGCGCTGGTGGCCGCCAGGCCCACCGCGCGGCGCAGCAGCGTGGCGGCGTCCTTGCCGTCGGCCGGGTACTGCGCGATGCCGATGGCCACGGCCACCGACACCTGGCTGCCCGCAATGGGGAACGGCGGGTGCAATGCCTCGCGCAATTTCGCGGCCACGCGGTCGGCGTCGTGGGGCTCCTGGAACTTCGACAACAACACGGCGAAGGCATCGGGGCCCACCGAGGCCACCACGTCGCTCGCGCGCAGCCCCATGCGCAGGCGCACCGCGATCTTGCGGCGCAGCACGTTGGCCGATTCACCGCCCAGGCGCGCCTCGGCCGACGACAGGCCCTCGACGCGCACCGCCATCAGCGCCATGGGCGCGGGCTCGCGCTCACGCAACGCGAGCAGCTGGTTCACGTGTTCGACGAGCTGCGACTGGTTGGGCAGCCCGGTCATGAGGTCGGTGGCGTAGGCCTTGCGCGTCTGCTGGTGCTGGGCCTTGCGTTCCACCGCCAGGCGCACCGCACGCGGCAGCGCGTCGACAGGGTCCACCGCGAGTGGCAGCACGTCCTGCACACCGGCGCGCACCAATCGCACGGCGAGGTCGGCGCCGGGGTCGTCGGTGGTGAGCACGAGCACGGCGGGGTCGGTGACCGCCTGCGACAGGCCGGGCCAGGCGAGCAGCTTGCGGGCCTCCACCGTTCGGGCGGCGAGCACGACCGCGTCGAAGTGCTGGGCCGCGAGTTGCGCGGAGGCCTCGGCCAAGCCGCTGCAACGTGCCGAGGCAAACGGACCGAACGGCGACTTGGCCGCCAGCTCGGGCACGGCAGCCCCGTCGGTGTCGATCAGCAGCAGGTTCAGTGCATCAGCGGTCATGGCGGGGATGGCGGGTCGTCAGGCCCCCATTGTGGAGGAAGTGGACATGAGTTCACCACCCGAATCGTGACAGCTCGTCCTTCATCCAGGCCATGTGCCGGCGTCGGCGATCTGCACGAAGGCGGCCATGGCCCTGAGCGTGTCCATCCGGGCATATTAATCCGATCTCCCGGATTGAGTTCTTCAATCCTGGCCTTGTCACTGGCGGTCGCGGCCCGGTCACGTGCGAACCTCCGCCACATCGGGGCTGGTGCCGCCAGCCGGCTGGGCGTGATGCGGCTTGCGCAGGCGCTTGAAGACCAGCTGGGCGGCATCGTCCACATAGGTGAACGCCACCGGAATCACCAGCAGGCTCAGGAACGTCGATGTCATCAGCCCGCCGATCACGACGATGGCCATCGGCGCACGGAAGCTCGAATCGGCGCCCCATCCCATGGCGATCGGGACCATGCCTGCGCCCATCGCGATGGTCGTCATCACGATGGGGCGCGCGCGCTTGCGGCAGGCGTCGATGATCGCGTCCCAGCGCGCCAGGCCATGCTCCCGGCGCGCGAGGATCACGTAGTCGACCAGCAGGATCGAGTTCTTGGTCGCGATGCCCATCAACATGATGAGACCGATCATCGACGGCATCGACAGCGCCGATTGGGTGACGAACAGGGCCAGGAAGGCACCGGGGATCGACAGCACCAGCGCCGCAAGGATCGTGGCCGGCTGCACGAAGTCGTGGAACAGCAGCACCAGCACGATGTAGATGCACAACACGCCGGTGAGCATCGCCACGCCGAAGCCCGATGCGAGCTCGCCCATGGATTCCGCATCCCCGGTCGCCGTCTGCGTGACGCCCGCCGGCAGCATCTTCAGGCTCGACAGCGCGAGCACCGCGTCTTCGACATCCCCAAGCGGCAGGCCGTTCGGCTCGATCTGGAAGTTGACGTTGCGCATCCGGTCGTAGCGCGTGATCTGCGACGGGCCGCTCGCGATCTCCAAGGTCGCGACATTCTCGAGCGGAACCGGCCCGCGGGCGCCCGGTACAGGCAGGCGCTTGAGTGTCTCGATGTCCTGGCGCGAGGCATCGTCCAGCTTGACCACGATCGGCACTTGCCGCTGGCTGAGATTGAGCTTCGCGAGACTTTGGTCGTAGTCGCCCGCCGTCGCAATGCGCAACGTGTCCGCGATCGCCCCGGAAGTCACGCCGAGATCGGCAGCGCGAGCGAAGTCGGGTCGCACGACCAGTTCCGGCCGCACGAGGCTGGCGGTCGATGTCACCCCGCCGATGCCGGGAATCGCACGCAACTCGCGCTCGACCTGCTGCGCGTGTTCCGCGAGCACACGTTCGTCCTCGCCGGCGAGCACCAGCACATAGTTCTCGTCCGAGTCGCCCATGCCGACCTTCACGCGTGCGCCCGGAAGCACGACGAGCGCATCGCGCAGTCGTGCCTCGAGTTGCTGCCTCGTCAGCCCTGGGCGGTCGTTGCGGTGGGTCATGTTGAGCGTCAGCACAGCCGTCCGCACGTCGGCGGCGCCGACGCTCGCGGGATCGGTCGGATCGGCGCCGGCATTGCCGCTGCCGATGGCGGTGTAGATCATCCTGACATGCTCGTTCTGCTGAACGATCCGGCGCGCCTGCTCGGCGAGCGCCAGGGTGTCGCGCAGCGTGCCGCCCGGCGGGAGCGTCAGCGTGACCTGCGTTTGAGACGCATCGTCCGGCGGGATGAACGTGCCGGGCAGCGATGCAGCGAGCATCACCCCCCCGCCGAAGAACGCAGCGGCGCCTGCGATGGTCAGGAGGCGGTGCCGCAGGCACCAGCGCGCCCACGACAAGTAGATCCGCATCCAGCCCGGCTCCTGTTCCGCGTGCTGCGCCGGTGCGCGCAGCAGGTAGGCTGCCATCATGGGCGTCAGCACGCGCGCAACGACCAGCGAGAAGAACACCGCGATCGCTGCGGTCCAGCCGAACTGCACGAAGAACTTGCCAACCACACCGCTCATGAAGGCGGTCGGCAGGAACACCGCGATCAGCGTGAACGTGGTCGCGACCACGGCCAGGCCGATCTCGTCGGCCGCCTCCATCGCGGCCTGGTACGGCGTCTTGCCCATGCGCAGGTGGCGCATGATGTTCTCGATCTCGACGATCGCATCGTCGACCAGGATCCCGACGACGAGCGAGAGCGACAGCAAGGTCACGACGTTCACCGTGAAGCCCATCAGGTGCATCACCGCGAAGGTCGGTATCGCCGACAGCGGCAGCGCGACCGCCGAGACGATCGTTGCGCGCCAGTCGCGCAGGAACAGGAACACGACCAGCACCGCGAGCGCCGCGCCTTCGTAGAGCAGCTTCATCGAGCCTTCGTAGTTCTCGACGACGGGGTCGACGAAGTTGAAGGCCTCGGTGACGGTGATCTCGGGGTGCTTCTGTTTCAGCATTTCCAGCGAGGCGCGCACACCCTCGGTCACATCGATCTCGCCCGCGCCGCGCGCGCGCACGATCTCGAAGCCGACCACCGGCTTGCCGTTCAGGAGCGCCGCAGAGCGCGGCTCGGCGATGGTGTCGTAGACCTTCGCCACCTGGTCGAGCCGGATGTGCCGGCCGTCGGCCAGCGTGACCTCGAGCGCGGCCAGCTCCTCGGCCGACTGCACGGTCGCAATCGTGCGCACCGACTGTTCCGCGCCACCCAGATCCACACGGCCGCCCGAACTTTCCTGCTGCACCTGACGCAGCTGGCGCGAGATGTCGGCCGCGGTGGCGTTCAGCGCGAGCAAGCGCGCCGGGTCGACTTCGACGCGCACCTCGCGCGTCACGCCACCGACCCGCGTGACGGCGCCGACGCCGCGCACCGCGCGCAGCGTCTTGCTGAGCTCGTTGTCGACGAACCACGACAGTGCCTCGTCGTCCATGCGCTGCGACGCGACGGTGTAGGTCAGGATCGGCGCGCCGGCGAGGTCGACCTTCCGGATGACCGGGTCGCGCAGGTCTGCCGGCAGATCGGCCCGCACGCGGGAGACCGCGTCGCGCACGTCGTCGACCGCGTCCTGGATCGGCTTCTCGAGGCGAAACTCGACCGCAATGTTCGCCGTGCCATCGGTCAACGTCGTCTGGACGTGCTTGACGCCCTGGACAGCCGCCAGCGAGTCCTCGATCTTGCGCGCAACTTCAGCTTCGAGTTGTCCCGGCGACGCACCCGGCAGCGAGGCGGTGATGGTGACCGTCGGCAGATCGATGTCGGGGAAGTTCTGGACCTTCATCGCGCGAAAGCCCATCAGGCCCGCCAGCGTTAGCATGATGAAGAGCAGGATCGCGGGGGTTGGATTGCGGATCGACCAGGAGGAGACGTTGATGCCCATCGTTGCCTCCCGCTCAGTTCGCAGCGGCCGACGCGGCGCTGGAACTCAAGGTCTGCCCGCCGCTGACTGCAGCCGGGCTGCCGTCGACCACGCGGACGACGTCTCCGTCGCCGAGGAAGCCGCCGCCGCCAGCGACGACCCGGGCAGATGCGTCGATGCCGCCCGTGATCTCGACGCGGTCTCCTGCGCGCCGGCCGACGGCCACCTTGGTCTGCACGACCTTCGAGTCCGGGCCGACGCGCAGCACGTAGCTGAATCCGTCTCGCTGCAGCACGGCACCCTGTGGCAGGGTGAGCGCCTGGCTCTGACCAATCTCGAACTGCCCGCGTGCAAACGTGCCGGCACGCGCCGGGCTGCCCGCCGGAAGGTCGACGTAGACCACGCCGTTGCGCGTTTGCGTGTCGACCGACGGTGCCACCATGCGCACCGCGCCCCGGACCGGCTCGCCGCCGGTGGGGACGATGTGCACCGCCTGGCCGAACTTGAGTTTCGCGAGGTCCGCAGCCGCAACCTCGGCCCGCCATTCGAGCCGCCCACGCCGGATCATGCGGAACAGCTCCTGCCCAGCCGGCAGGACCGCGCCCACCGTGGCGCTGCGCGCCGAGATCACGCCGTCGTCCGGCGCGAGAACCTGCGTCTGGGCAAGACGAAGCTGCTGGGTCGTGGCGACGGCCTTCGCGGCGTCGAGGCGCGCCTGCGCGGTGTGCTCGGCGGTGATGTACTGGTTGATCACCTGCGCCGACAGTGCGCCGGTTGCCTGCAGGTCACGGGCTCTCTGCGCGTTGGCCGAAGCGTCCGCCAGTGTTGCCGCGGCCTCGGCGACGGTTGCCCGGCTTTGCGCCAGTTCGGCACTCATGGTGTCGCCGGCAAACCTCGCGAGCAGCTGGCCACGCCGGACCACATCGCCGACATTGACCTTCACGTCGGCCAGGCGCAAACCGTTCGCCTCGGTGCCGATGCTGGCCTCCTGCCAGGCCATGATGTTGCCGTTCGCGGAAATCCTGATCGGCAAGGTGGCTGGCTGCGGCGTCGTGACGGCCACCGAGAGCGCGGGCTTCGGCGCCGCGGCGGGCCTCCCGCCGCCTGGCTCCGCGGCCGTCACGGCGAGCGTCACCGGCACGGCGGTGAACGCCGCGACCAATGGCGCGGCAAAGAGGACGAGTCGGCTTCGATTGTTCATCATGTGTTCCTGTTGCAGTGCGTGGCGGCTTGTGTAGCGGCCTGCACGTGGGCGGCGGGTAGGTTGGGCGGGGCGGGGCTTCAACTGCGCGGCGCTGGCGACGAAGCAACTGGGGCCTCGCCGGCGGACCAGCCGCCACCCAGCGCGCGATACAACGCAATCCAGGCCGTCACACGATCGCGCTGCAGCTCGATCGAGGCGCTCTGGGCGCCCACCATGCTGCGGCGAGCGTCCTCGAGCTCGAAGAGGCTGGCAGCGCCTGCGCGGTAGCGCGATTCGGCGGCCTTGAACGAGCGCTCGAAGCCATCGACGGCCGTACGCGCGTCCTCGCCTCGCTCGGCCGTGCTTTGCAGCGTGACCAGCGCGCCTTCCACTTCGCGCACGGCACTGCGCAGCGTGGCGGCGTAGACGACGGTCGCGGTTTCATAGCGCACGCGGGCCGCGTCGGCGTTCGCTCGCCGCGTGCCTGCGTCGAACAGCGGCAGCGTCACGGCGACCGGGCCGACGCTCCACACCGTGCCGTCTGTCTTCACGCCGCCGCTTTCGACGTGCAGGTTGCCGATGCTGCCGGCCAGCGTCACGCGCGGCCAGCGCTGTGCCTGCGCCTGCACCGACTCGGCACTGGCAACGACGACGTCGCGTGCGGCCGCGTAGATGTCGGGACGCTGCGCCAGCGTCTGCGCCGGAACCGCAGCCACGCTGAGTGCGGCGGGTTGCGGCATCCGGGCCGTTGCGACGGCCGCGTCGCGGCGCAGCGCTTCCTCATCGAGCGCGGTGAGCGCCACCAGCGCCTTGATCGAAAGATCACACTCGGCGCGCCGCTGCGCCAGCGTCGAGCTGCCCTGCGCCGCACTGGCGCGCGCGAGATCGGCCGCCGCGGGCGCCTCGAAGCCGGCGTCCGCTGCCAGGCCGGTCAGGCGCGACGTTTCTGCACGCGACCGGGCATCCAGTTCAGCCTGGGCAGCCTGCGCCTCGCATGCGCGCAGTGCCACGTAGGTGGTCGCGATTTCGGCGGCAACCGAGACGCGCGCGTCGTGCCACATCGCTTCGCTGGCCTCCAGCCGGGCTCGCGCGGCATGGGCGCCCGCGCGGTTCGCGCCGAAGAAGTCGAGTTCCCAGTTCGCTTGCAGGCCTGCCGAGGCCGTGCTGCCGATCGGCGGGCCGAGGTCGGAGCGGCCTCGGCTCCCGCTGGCAGTCGCATCCAGGGTTGGCAGAAGTGCAGCGTCGCGGGACACGCGCGCAGCGCGCGCATCGGCAATGCGTGCGGTGGCCTGGGCGACCGTCGGATTGGCTTGCTGGCCGGCATCGATCAAGCGCAGCAGGAGCGGGTCGTCGAAGCGCGCCCACCATCGATGCAGCTCGGCGAGTTGCGCGCCGTGTGGCAGTGGGGCGTGCCACTGCGCGGCAACAGGGCCTGCGGCGCTCCCCGCCACAGGCGATTGAACCATCGGCGCACAGCCGGCGAGCTGCATGGCCGCCGCAAGCCCCAGCGCGGATGCGAGCAAGCGCCGCTTGCGGTGCAGCAACGCTTGCAGGAACGCCGTGCGGCGTGGCGGGAACATCGAGGAGACAGGAGCGAGCTCGGCGGACGGCATGGAATGGAATGGCCTCGTAGCAACAGGCCGGGACTGTCGGGCCATGCGTCTTTCCGAACACTTACCGGCCGACGGGGCATTCAAAAGGTTTTGCGGCAAGTGTTCGGCAATCCTGCACAGCCCCCCGTCATGGCCAGCGACACGACGAGGCACGCGTGCATTGGGGTGTGTAGGATGCCGTGTGGCCATCAACAGGTCATGCATTGGCGAAGAAGAACGACGCTCGACCAAGCCATCGGCAACCAGTAAGTGCGCGGTAAGAGGGGCCCATCGAAAATTTCGGCTCCTCAACAGATCGCGCGGAAATCCACTCATGCCGTCAATGAACTTCCTTGTCTCGCCCTCCCGGGTCCAACTTTCCCGCGCGACCATCGCCTCCGCCTTCACGCTTGGCTTGTGCATGTCCTTGCCGGGTGTTGCTGCCGAACAAGCCGCCAACAAGGCGTCCGCGGAGTCTTCGTCCTGGGGCCTCGGCATCGGCGTGCTCAGCACGCAGAAGCCCTATGCCGGGATCGATCGCGACAATTCGGGCCTGCCGCTGATCTACTTCGAGAACAAGTACGTGCGGGTGTTTGGCCCGGGTGCCGAGATCAAGTTGCCCGCGATCGACATCAGCAGTTCCCAGCGCATCGACTTCAGCATCCTGGGCAAGTACGACGGCAGCGGCTACAAGGCGGACGACGCACCCATCCTCAACGGGATGAGCAAGCGCAAGAGCGGCTTCTGGGTTGGAGCCGGCGCAACGTGGCACAACGACGTGGTGGATGTCGGTGCCGAGTGGCTCGCCGCTTCCGGCAACAGCAAGGGGAACAGCTTCAGTCTCGGGCTGGAAAAGACATGGCAGCTCGGCGAACGTGTGAGGCTCACACCGCGCCTGAAGGCGAAGTGGGTGGACAAGAAGTACGTTGACTATTACTACGGCGTTCGCGACGATGAGGTTCGCGCCGGCCGTGCGGCCTACGTGGGCGAATCCGCCGTCATGGGCGAACTGGGTATCCGCGCAAACTACCGGTTCGATTCGCGGCATTCCATCTTCACGGACTTCGGCGTCACGGCACTGCCGAAGGAAATCAAGAACAGCCCCCTGGTCGATCGTTCCACCGAGAACCGTGTGATGCTGGGCTATCTGTATCGCTTCTGATGAACCGCATTCTCCTGGTCGAGGATCATGAGCGGCTGGCCCAGCTGGTGTGCAAGGGGCTGGACGCCGCGAGCATCGCAGCCGACGTGGTCGGCCGCATGGATGCCGCCTGGGCAGCCCTCCACCAGATGCCCTACGGCGCGCTGGTCGTCGACCGAGGATTGCCTGACGGAGACGGGCTCGCCTTGCTGCAACGCGTGCGAACGTCCGGCCTCGGCGTCCCGTGCCTCCTCTTGACGGCGCGGGATGCCTTGCACGATCGCGTGGAAGGCCTGGAGGCCGGTGCCGATGACTACCTGGCCAAACCGTTCGCGATGGAAGAGCTGGTTGCACGCGTACGTGCCTTGCTGCGACGTCCCGTGGAATGCCGGCCGGTCGAGGTTTCCCATGGCGACCTGCAGTTGAAAGCCAACGCCAGCGCTGTTTGTTGCGGCAACGAATCGGTCACGTTGGCTCCAGCGGAAATGCAGATCCTGCTGCTGCTCGTGCACAAGAATCGCGAGCCGCTGCGTCGCAGCGCACTGGAAGCCGCTGGGTGGGGCTTGGGCCACGCCGTCACGCCAAATGCGCTGGATGTTGCACTTCACCGTCTTCGCCGCAAACTGCTCGCGATCGGCTCACGGCAGCGCATCGTCAATGTGAAAGGCCTCGGTTATGCGCTTCGTGAAGCCGGCGTGGCTGAATAGCCTCAGCCTGAAGGTACTGTTCGCATACCTGATTGGCATGGTGCTCAGCATCGGGCTGATCGCATTGGTCAGTGTCACGGTACTGACCGTGCGCAGCGATTTCGTGTCGGCCACGGACCTGGCCGGACGCACGCAGGAACTGGCGGACGTGCTGCAGTTCGATGACGCCGGGATGCCCGTCGGGTTCGATTCGAGCGAGGACCATGCGGCATGGATGTATGAGAGCCTGAAGCAAGAGACGGCGTATCGCGTGCTCGACGCCTCCGGGCGTGTCGTGCTGTCCTCTGCTGCGGGGGAAGCGTTCTGGAATGGCGCTCCCCGCCAACTCCGGCCAGGCGGCTTTGCGTTCGAACACGGGGGATCATCGATGCATGGCGCGACGGCGCCTGTCGAACACGGTGGCCGAACCTGGTACTTTCAGTTTGCAGCGAGCCAACGGCTCACGGATTTGATGTACCAGCAATTCGCATTGCCGTTCATGGGCGCTGGTATCACGGTGTTCAGCATCGTCTTGCTGTTCGTTTTTGGCGGATGTGCCTATGTCACGCTGGGACACACGCTCAGGCCGCTGCGAGACGTTTCTGCCTCCGCTGCAGCCATCTCTCCAAGCTCCATTCATGCCCGGCTGCAGCTTCGCGGCGTGCCGTCCGAGGTTGTGCCACTGGTGGAGAGCTTCAACCGTGTGCTCGAACGGCTGGAGCACGGGTTTCGCGTTCAGCAGGAATTCCTTGCGACGGCGGCGCATGAACTGAAGACACCGCTCGCGTTGATCCGTGCGCAGATCGAATTGAGCAACGCGGGCGCCGACCGCGATGCATTGCTCAAGGACGTCGAGCACATGACACGCCAGGTTCAGCAGTTGCTTCTCCTCGCCGAGGCCAGCGAGGTTCAGAACTACGCCTTCGCGCCGGTCGACGTGCGAGACGTGACGAACGAAGTCGTGGCCTACCTGGAGCGCATGGCCCAGGCGGCTGGCGTGAGGATTTCAGCACCTGACCGCACCGAAGCCATTCAATGGCTCGCCGACCGAGGGCCGCTCTTCACCCTGCTGAAGAACCTGATAGAGAACGCCATCCAGCATGCCCCGCGGGGCAGCGAGATCAAGGTGGAAATCAGCGACGAGAGCCTGACCGTTCGAGATTGGGGGCCCGGGGCAGAGCCGGAGCAACTCTCGAAGATGTTTGCGCGCTTCTGGCGTGGTGAACACCGCCGCGACGAGGGAGCCGGTCTCGGCCTGGCCATCTGCCAGGAGATTGCGCGGGCGCACGGATGGACGCTGTCCGCGCACCGGGCCGAGCCCGGCCTGCGGTTTCTGTTGTCCCGGTCGAATGCGGAACAGGCAGTCTCGTCGTGACGCCATTGCGACGTCGTTGAAACCGTCAGTGACTGTTCATTCGATCGAACAAGGCTTCGCCATGCTTTCGCGTATTCGCGGCCATGCCCACCAGGATCTCGTCCAGGTCGTTTTCCAACTTGGCGAGCGCTTCGGCAGCGAAGTCTTCCGGTGACATCATCTGTTGACGGCTTGTTCCCTCGCTGCGATCGCCGCTGCCCAGCCCGGTGCCGACGATGGGCGGCACCATCTCCACGACCCTGATGCCAGTCGCTCTCAACTGATGGCGCAAGCTGAGCGTGAAGGAATGGAGCGCCGCTTTGGTGGCGCAATAGACCGGAACGTCCGCCATCGGCGAGAACGCGAGTCCCGAGCTCACGTTGACGATCCATGCCCGCGGCTGTTGCCTCAACAGCGGCAGCACTTCACCGATCAGGTGGATGGGGGCGGTCAGGTTGGTCGACACCTCCTGGTCGAGGTGCTGGAGCGCCGTGGCAGCGGTGAAGTCGCGGCGGTACTGGACACCTGCATTGTTGACCACGATGTTCAAGCCGGGATGAGCGTCGTTCAGCCAGGTCACCAGGGCCCGGCGACTTTCCGGGTCAGCAACATCGCAGATCCGCGTGATCAGCGTTGGCGCCAGTGCCTTCGCCCTCTGCAGAGCGTCTTCGCTTCGTCCGCAAATGATGACGCGATTGCCTCTTTCCAACAGCTGCCGCGCAAGCGCGAAGCCAATGCCGGTTGCGCCGCCGGTGATGAGGGCTGTGTTTGCAGTCAGATCCATACTCGAACATCCTTTCGGTCAATGTGTGCCGTGCGTTCCGCTTCCTGCGGGGCATTCTTGTTTGCAGGATCCGCGGCGCGGTAGCCAATTGCTCCCGATTGTTTGCACGATCCGACTGCTGGCAGGAAGATCAGCCCACGAGGCACCTGGCGCTCACTATGATTCGACGATGGACGCCGAATTTGAACGGGTGCGAACGCACATCGCGACGCGGATCGCGCAGCGCACGGCAGGCCATGGGCCGTATGCCACCGCCATCCCCGGCCTGAGCCTGTATCGTCATTCCGAGGTGGGCGGGCCGATCAGTTGCATGATCCCGCCCGCCATCGCGGTGCCCGTTCAAGGCGCCAAGTGCGCTCACTTCGGATCCGAGTCCTACGCCTACGACAGGCACCGCTTCCTGATCACCGCGCTCGACCTTCCGGTGGTGTTGCAGGTGGCGGAGGCCTCGGCCGATTCACCTTATCTGAGCGCCGTGCTGCAGCTCGACGCGAGGGTGATCTCGGAGTTGATGCTGGAGAGCAATCTGCGGCCTTCCGACCGCCACGGGGTACTCGAGCGAGGCATGGTGCTCGGGACAACCACCGTGCCCCTTCTCGAAGCCTTCGACAGGCTCGTCGGACTGCTCGACGAGCCGGAGTTGATTCCGGTGCTGGCGCCGTTGATGCAGCGCGAGATCTTCTACCGGGTCCTCCGCAGCGAGAGCGGCAAGTACCTGTGGCAGATGGCTTCGATCGGAAGTCAAAGCGAACGCATCGGCCGCGCGATCGAGTGGGTGAAGGCGAACTTCCATGAGCCGCTCCAGATCCAGGAACTCGCCAGCCGGGTGGAGATGAGCCCGTCCAGGTTTCACCACCACTTTCGGCAGTTCACGTCGATGAGCCCGCTCCAGTTCCAGAAGTGGCTGCGGCTGACGGAGGCCCGGCGCCTGATGGTCACCCAGAACCTGGACGCCGCGGCCGCTGCCTATCAAGTCGGCTATGGAAGTGCGTCGCAGTTCACCCGGGAATATGTGCGCCAGTTCGGGATGCCGCCGCGCCGCGACGTCGACCGCCTGCTGCGGCAGGCCACGGCCTGATGCAGTCCGCCGAACCCGGGCTGTGACCCGGCCACGTCGGGCAGTGCGGCGCGCCCCAACCTGTTCGATTCATCTTTTCCAACCAAGGAACGTTCCATGAAGCTGCTTTGTCTCGATATTCCCCAGCCCGGCGCCAGCCTGGAGAAGTACCAACCCCACATGCTTGACGAAGTCCGCCACACCTGGGGGCTCTACAAGAGCGGCATCGTGCGCGACATCTACTTCCGCCAGGACCGGCCCGGCGTCGCGATCATCGCCGAATGCGATTCGGTCGAAGCCGCGCGGAAAGTCCTGCGCGAGTTTCCGCTGGCCCAAGCCGGGCTCATCGATTGGGACGTCATTCCGCTGGGTCCCTTTGCAAACTGGGAAGCGCTTTTCTCACCCGGCAACGCTTGATGCGCCAGGCCACCTTGATTTCGCCTCAACAAAGGAACCTGCAACCATGACCAAGCAAGCGGCTGAACTCAGGCCCGTCCTTTTCGTCGTCACCAGCCACGCGGTAAAGGGAGCGACCGGCATCTCCACCGGCTACAACCTGGCCGAAGTCACTCACCCCCTGGAAAAATTGCAGGCGGCGGGCATTCGCGTGGCGTTCGCCTCTCCCCAAGGCGGCGACGCGCCGCTGGATGGCCTGGAAGACATGCAGGACCCGGTCATTGCCCGCTATTGGGCCGACACCAACTTTCGCCGCGACATCGCCCACACACTGCGGCTGGATGACGTGGATCCCTCGCGTTACTCGGCCATCTTCTTTGCCGGTGGTCACGGCACGATGTGGGACTTCCCCGACAGCGCCGCCGCGCAAAAGGCCATCCGCGACATCGATGCGGCGGGCGGCATCGTCTCGGCGGTGTGCCACGGCCCGGCGGCCCTGGTCAACGCGCGCCGCGCCGACGGCAGCCTGCTGGTGGCGGGCAAGCGGGTGGCGGCGTTCACCGATGACGAAGAAGAGGAAGTGCAGTCCACCCACGTCGTGCCCTTCCTGCTGGCCTCCACGCTCGCCGAGCGCGGTGCGCTTCACCAGAACGCCGCGAACTGGGCCGACAACGTGGTGGTCGATGGCCGGCTCATCACGGGTCAGAACCCCCAGTCCGCCGCGAGGCTGGGCGAAGTGTTGCGCGACGCGCTGCTGGCCTGAACGGCCGCCGGGCATGAAGGAGGGCCATCCATGAAGCTGATCTGTGTCGAAGAGCACGTGCTCGATCCTGCCATCGGTGCGGCCACGCAAGGCTTCGTGCGCACCGAGGCGCCCTACCTGCCCGACTGGGGCAGCCGCGTGATCGATGGCCGGCAGGCGAGCCCGACCGGTCGCCCGCATGTCATCGCACCGAGCGAGTCTGCGCGCAAGGCGCTGGACATGGGCGAGGCGCGCCTGGCCGACATGGACGCGGCAGGCATCGACATGCAGGTGCTCTCCTACGGCGGGTTCCCTCAATTGCTGCCGGATGCGCAGGCCATCGACCTGAATCGCCGTGCGAACGACAGGTTGGCCTCGACGGCGCGAGCGCACCCCACGCGCTTCGCCGGATTCGCCACGCTGCCGTGGCAGGCGCCCGAGGCGGCCGCACGCGAACTGGCGCGGGCGGTGAACGAGTTGGGCCTCAAGGGTGCGCTGATCAACGGTCGTCCCGGCGAAACCTTTCTGGACGACCCGCGTTACGCCCCCCTCCTCGAAGCCTTCGATGCGTTGAACGTGCCGCTGTACGTTCATCCCGGCTTGCCACTGCGCGCCGTGCAAGCGCCGTACTACGGTGGCTTCGAGCGCGAGCTCGGCGCGCGGCTGTCCATGTTCGCCTGGGGCTGGCACAACGAGGCGGGCATCCAGGTGGTGCGCATGCTGCTGGCAGGCGTGTTCGACCGCTACCCCAGGCTGCAGGTCATCAGCGGCCATTGGGGCGAGATGGTTCCCTTCTTCCTGCAAAGGCTGGAGGACGCCATCCCGCAGGAAGCTTCCGGCCTCATGCGCCCGATCGTGCAGACCTATCGGGAGCACGTGTTCGTGTCGCCCAGCGGCATGCTCACGCTGCCGCACTTCCAGTTCATCCACGCGGTGATGGGGCCGGAACGCATCCTGTATTCCATCGACTATCCCTACCAGAGCCTGGACGGCGCACGCGCCTTCATCGAGCGCCTGCCGCTCGACGACGTGGACAAGGCCCTCATCGCCCACGGCAACGCCGAGCGGCTCCTCGGTTTGTGATCGAATTTCGAGAGAGCCGTCTCGACGCTGCGGGACAAGCAGGACCACCACCGTGCTCCTGCTTGTTTCGCCATCAATCGATCGTGATGACGAGTCGCCCCGTGACATGGCCTTGCGCGCTCAGTTCGTGCGCGGCGGCAATGCGGTCCAACGGAAAGACTCGCTCTACGGGCAAGGTGAACGATCCAGCGGTGAACAGTGCTGCAGCGCCCGCCAGCGCCTGGGTCGAGTCCTTCGGCTCGAACGATGTCTTCACGCCGTGTTGAGGTGCCGTGGGGTCTGTGATCGACAGGACCCTCGAGGGGTCGCCGCCGGTGATCGCCACCAACTCCTGGATGATTCCAGAGCCGGCGATGTCGAGTGCCGCCTGCACACCTTCCGGCGCAAGGGCCGCAACCCGCCCGGCCAAGCCGGGACCGTAGGTCGTCGGGATGGCGCCCAGGGAGCGAAGGTATGCATGCTTCGGTTCGCTCGCGGTGCCAATCGTGCGGATGCCGGCGGCCCTGGCGAGTTGGATGACCGCGGACCCTACCCCGCCGGCAGCACCACTGACCAACAGCGTCTCCCCTCGCTTCACCCCCACCTGGTCGATGATCCGTGCGGCCGTCTCGACCGCCACGGCGAAGCCCGCGGCTTCTTCGAAGGAGAGCCCATCGGGCTTCAGCGCCCACTCTTGCAGGATCGCATACTCGGCCATCGTGTGGTGCCCCTTGCCGAACACGGCATCGCCCACCGACACGCCGGACACGCCATCGCCAACCGCATCAATGACACCTGCCGCGTCGAAGCCACTCCCGGCCGGCAGCGGGATGGGCATCATCTCGCGCATGTATCCAGCCCGCAGTTTCCAGTCGATCGGGTTGACGCCGGCCGCCCTGACCGCGATCCGCACCTGGCCTGGACCAGGCTCGGGCACATCGATTTCTTCAATCTTCAAAACCTCTGGGCCACCGTAGCTGTGAAACCGCACTGCTTTCATTTGAGCATTCCTTGTTTGACGTTCGTGAATGGCGTGGGCATCGAAGGCGCCAATGGCCGCCGCACGCGTGCGGACCAACCGCCAGTTCCTGTCCACGCCGCCATTGTTCGGTGGCCCATGCACGGCGCATAGCCCAGAAAACTTGGACACGATGTCTCGCAGATGGAACACTCATTGGATATCACCGCACTCGCCGACTTCAACCTTGTTGCGACCCACGGCGGGTTCGGGCGCGCAAGCCGTGCCAGCGGGCAGCCGAAGGCCACGCTGTCTCGCCGCGTGCGGGCGCTGGAGGAAAGTCTGGGCGTTCGCCTCGTCGAGCGTGGTGCCCGCAGGCTGAAGCTGACGCCGGAGGGCGCAGTTCTGCATGCGCGAACCGTTGATCCTTTCGGCGAGATCGCGCAGGTGGCGCAGGAACTGAAATCCGGCATCGGCCGGCCGCGCGGCGTGTTGCGCGTCAGTGCGCCACTGCTGTTCGCGCTTACCGCGATGGGGCGTCTGGGCGCAGCGTTCCTCAGCGCCCATCCCGAGGTGCGGCTGGAGGTGACCGCGGAGGACCGCCTCGTCGACCTCGTGGGCGAAGGATACGATGCCGTGGTGCGCTTCAACCCGCGGCCAGACGACGCGCTGGTTGGCCGCCGCTTCATGAGCGACCAACTGGTGCTCGTTGCGCCGCCCGGCCTGCGCCAGCCGCAGGCCGATGCATCGGCGCCCGGCGATGCCGAACTTCCGGCGATCGTGCGCACCGGCCGCACCGAGGTGGGACCGTGGACGGTCGTCGACGAGGCAGGATGCTTGCGTACCTACCACCCACGGCCGGTGCTGTGCTTCTCGACCCCGCTGCTGATACGAGACGCCGTGCTCGCTGGCGCCGGCGCCGCCGTGGTGCCCCGCTCTCCGGTGGCCGAAGACATCGCTGCCGGACGCCTCGTCGAGTGGGGCGTGGTGCAGGCGCCGCCAATCGAAGGCTGGGTGCTGCACGCATCGCGCCGGCTGGTGAGCCCCAAAGTGAGCGCGTTCGTGGATTTCCTGTGCGAGCACTTCGCCTGATGTGCTGACTTGATATCCGCCGGAATCAAGGAGGCCAGCGTTTGATCCGCCGCCGCCTCAGTAGTGCGGCGGCAGTTCGTCGCGCAGGCTGCGGAAGCTGCCGGCGTCGGGCGCGGGCATCTGCTGGCGCAGGTTCGCCAGCTCGCGGGCGAGCTGGTCGATCTGTTGCTGCTGCCGCGCCACGATCTCGTTGAGCGAATCCACCAGGTCCTCGGTGTAGCTCGCCTTGATCTCGAGGTCGGTCAGGCGCTGGTCGGTGTCGTGCGGTTGGTCCATGGCTGTATTGGAACTCACTGGCGTGCGACCTTCACCAGCGCCTCGTTCGCGGCCTGCTGGATGCGGCGGGCATCGGTCTCCAGCACGTGCAGCCGGCGCAGCAGCCACGGCATCACGTCGCGGGCCGGCGCTTCCATCGGCAGCATCGACAGGCCGCCGGCCGCGTCGTCGGGCACGGCGGCCGGAGGGGTGTCGTGCAGTGCAAGGCTCGCGGCCACCGACGCGGCCGTGGCCGCCAGCGCCGCGGCCACCACCGGTTCGTCCAGCTCCGCACGGCGGCGCGACAGGATCATCCGCACCACCGACAGGTGCGCCATCAGGCGTTGGCCGTGGTCGAGCACCTTGGCCACGTCCTGCACCGGCAGCCGCACCGCTTCCGGTTCCGCGCCCGTGCGCTGCAACAGCCCGGCCAGCACCTCGATCGCGTCATACGCGCGGCGGCGGGCGAGCCGGGGCGCCACCCCATCGGCGACCGCCAGCGTCAGCGCGTGGGCGGCGTAGTCGGCCAGTTCCTTCAGCGTGCGCCCCAGTGTGCCCGGCAGGCTGCGCCGTTCCCATGACGGCAGCACGTAGCTGAAGGCCCATGCGAGGGCGGCACCCAGCACCGTGTCGGCCACCCGCTCGGGGATCGCAAAGCCGCCGGCCGGGTGCACGAGGTGCGCCTGCAACAGGGCCATCACCGTGGCGGCCGTGGCCGTCAGCCAGTACCGCTTCAGCACGAACGCGTGGGCCGTGCCCACCGCGAGCAGGAACACCGCGCCCAGCAGGAACGGCGAGTGCACCAGGGACAGCCCCAGCACCACCACGCACCCCACCAGCGTGCCGAGCACCCGCGCGTTGCGGCGTGCCAGCGTCTGCTCCAGGTTGCCGCGCAACACCACCGCCACGCCCAGCACCAGCCAGTGCGGGTGAGACGCCCAAGGCGACGCGAGCGCGATGAAGTACGCAGCGCCCAGCGCCAGCGCCGAGCGCACCGCGTGCCGGAAAACAGGCGACGCGCCGGAGAGCTGTGCCTTCAGTGCCGCGAGCGGCCAGCCTTCGGGCGCCACGAAGTTCTGCAACTCGGTGCGCGACAGCACCGGGGTGTCCGGGTCGGCGTCGAGCAAGGCCTGGATGCGTGCCACGTCGTCGTTCAGGTTGTGCAGCCGCCCCACCACCGCGGGCAGCAGGCGCATGCGGGCATCGTGGGCGGCCACCGGGGCGTCCGCAAAAACATCCCCCAGTGGCGAGGCCGGCGCCGCCAGCACCTCGCCGTCGCGCAACGCACCGGCCGCGGCCTCCAGCGATTCCCCGATGCGCTGCAGTGCCGAAGACACCTGCCCCAGCACCCAGCGCGCGGTGTTGTCGTTGCCCAGCAGGTCGAGGTCGAGGCGGCTGGCCAGCAGCACGTCGCGCAGGTCGATCAGGCGCAGCAAGATGGCGATGTTGCGCCGGGCGGTGTCGGAGTCGGGGGCGATGAACACGAAGTCGCGTGCGGTCTGCAGGCGCTCGGCGGCAGCAGTTTCACCGGCAATCCAGGCGCGCATCGCGGCAGCCTCCTGCTCGCTGTCCGGCGCCGAGGCCAGCAACGCGGCCCGCAGGCGAAAGAGGTCGGCCATGGTCCGCAGCGCCTGCGCGAGCGACAGCGTGCGCAACCGGCGCTGCAGCACTGCGCCTGCGGCCAGTGACCACACGAAGTAGGCGGCGGCGCCCACTGCGGTCCAGCCCGCCAGCACCCACGGCGACACGGACGACTCGGGCACCGCCATCGTGAACACGAGCGACAAGATGGGCGCGAACGACACGGCCCCTGCCCGCGGCCCCCACGCCATCGTCATCATCGCCACGAACGCGATGGCCCCGATGCCGAAGCCGAGTGCCACCGGATGCGGATCGAGCAGCGCCACCACCAGCGCGGCGGCCACGCTGAGCACCGCCGCCACCGGCACCCGGCTGCGCGTGCGCGACAAGGTGTTGGGCACGTCGGCCAGGCTCGCACACACCGCCCCGCTCAACGCGAGCTGCGCCGCATGGTGGCCGGCCACGGCCGTGATGACGAACTGGATCAGGCCGATGCCCAGCGCCACGGCGATGCCGTTGAGCACGTGGGCGGGGATGCGGCGAAGGAGGGTCATCGTGGCGCCTCGGGGGCGCGGTCATCTTATTTCAAGCAGTGGTTGGGGACACTGTCATCCCGCCTGGGGCCCACTGCTGTCCGGGGAACATCACCACCGCAGCCTTCCGCTCACCCCCGCTCCCACGGCGGCACCGCCCCGATCTTCTCCACCATGAAGTCCACGAACGCCCTCACCCGCGGTGGTACGTGGCGGCGCTGCGGCATCACCGCGTAGATGCCGCTCGGCGGCACCGGGTAGGCGTCGAGCAGCGTGACGAGGCGTCCGGCGCGCAGGTCTTCCCACACGTGCCAGGTGGAATGCAACGCGATGCCGAGGCCGGCGATGGCGGCGTCGGACTGCAATTCGCCCTGGCTGCTCTCCAGGCGGCCACTCACGCGCACGGCCACCTCGGTCTTGCGGCGGCGGTCGGCGAAGCGCCACACGTCGCGGCGGCCGGCGTGGCTCACCATCACGAGGCAGTCGTGGCGGGCCAGGTCGGCCGGGGTCTTCGGTGTGCCATGGCGCACGAGGTAGTCGGGCGACGCCACCACGACGCGGCGGTTCACCGCCAGTTGCCGGGCCACCAGCGTGGAGTCGTCGAGTTCGCCGATGCGGATGGCGAGGTCGAACCCCTTGCCCACGAGGTCCACCGTCTGGTCGTCGAAATCGGCCTGCACACGCACCTTCGGGTGGCGCGCCAGGAACTCGGCCAAGACCGGCGACACGTACAGCCGCCCGAACGTGGACGAGGTGGTCAGGCGCAACGTGCCCGCCACCTCGCTGCCGGCCTCGCGCAAGCCGTTGGTGAGGGCCTCCAGGTCGTCCACGAGGGGCCGTCCCTGCTCGGCCAGGCGTTGCCCCTCCGGCGTGACGTGCAGGCTGCGCGTGGTGCGCTGGAACAGGCGCACGCCGAGGTGGGCCTCCAGCCGCTTGAGCCGCTGGCTGGTGACGGCCACCGAGAGGTCGAGGCTGCGCGCCGCGGCGCTGATGGAACCGTGGTCCAGCACCCGCAGGAAGAGGCCGATGTCGCCGACGCAATCCATGATTCTCAGTATTTCATTGAAACTGAATCGTGATGCTGGTGGTTTTTCAGAAGAATGTCCAGCCGTACCCTTCGGGCAGTCTTCCACGGAGCCCGTTCATGTCCACCACCCCCAAGGCGCTGTACGCGCTGACGGCCGGCGCCTTCGGCATCGGCACCACCGAGTTCGTCATCATGGGCCTGCTGCTGCAGGTCGCCGCTGACCTGCATGTGTCCATCGCCGCGGCCGGCCTGCTGATCTCGGGCTATGCGCTCGGGGTGTTCGTGGGCGCCCCGCTGCTCACGGCGGCCACCGGCAGGCTGCCGCGCAAGTCGGCCCTCGTGATGCTGATGGTGGTGTTCACGTTGGGCAACCTCGCCTGCGCGCTGGCGCCCGACTACGGCTGGCTGATGGCGGCACGGGTGGTCACGTCGCTCGCACACGGCACGTTCTTCGGCATCGGCTCCGTGGTGGCCACCAGCGTGGTGGCGCCCGACCGCAAGGCTTCGGCCATCTCGATCATGTTCACGGGCCTCACGGTGGCCACGCTGCTGGGGGTGCCCGCAGGCGCCTGGCTGGGCCTGCACTTCGGCTGGCGCGCCACCTTCTGGGCCGTGGCCGCGATCGGCGTGGTGGCCACGCTGGTGGTGTGGCGCTGGGTGCCGAGGGACGCCGGCCGCGCGCAAGCGCCCGCGTCGTTCGCGCGCGAACTGACGGTGCTGGCCCGCCCGCAGGTGCTGCTGGGCCTGCTGGCCACGGTGGTGGGATTTGCCGGCGTGTTCACCGTCTACACGTACATCCAGCCCATCCTCACGCGCATCACCGGCTTTTCGGACGCTGCCGTGTCGCCGGTGCTGCTGGTGTTCGGCGTCGGCATGATCGCAGGCAACATCCTGGGCGGCAAGCTGGCCGACCGCCGCCTGGTGCCCGCCACGCTCGGCACGCTCGCCGTGCTGGCCGTCGTGCTGGGCTTGATGACGTTCGTGCTGGAAAGCCCCGTGGGCGCGGTCGCCTTCACCGGCCTGCTGGGCGCCGCGGCGTTTGCCACCGTGTCGCCGCTGCAGCTGCGGGTGCTGCAGAAGGCCGAGGGCGCGGGCCAGAACCTCGCGTCGAGCCTGAACATCGCCGCCTTCAACCTGGGCAACGCGATCGGTGCATGGCTCGGAGGCGTGGTGATCGACCGCGGACCGGGGCTCGGGGCCGTCACGTGGGTGGCGGCGCTGGTGACGCTGCTGGGGCTGGGCATCGTGGTGCTGAGCCTGCAGGTGGAACGCCGTGGCCGCCCGGTACGCGGCCCGGCCTACCTGGCGTAAAGCATCTGCGGCAACCACAACCCGATGGCCGGGAACTGGTACAGCAGGAAGATGGCGAGCACCTGGATGGCCATGAACGGCAGCATGCCCGCGAAGATCTGGTTCAACGTCACGTGTTTCGGCGCCACGCCCTTCAAGTAGAAGGCGGCCATCGCCACGGGCGGCGAGAGGAACGCCGTCTGCAGGTTCAGCGCCACCAGCAGGCCGAAGAACAGCGGGTCCACGCCGAAGTTGTCGAGCAGCGGCACGAAGATGGGCATGAAGATCACGATGATCTCGGTCCACTCCAGCGGCCAGCCCAGCACGAAGATGATCACTTGCGACAGGACGAGGAACTCGGTCTTCGTGAGGTTCATGCCGAGCACCCAGCGCTCCACGAGCTCCTGGCCGCCGAGCAGCGCGAACGCGGCCGAGAAGATGGACGAGCCCACGAACAGCCAGCACACCATGGCCGAGGTCTTGGCCGTCAGGAAGACGGACTCCTGCACCCGCGTGAACGTGAGTTGCCGGTAGGCCGCGGCCAGCAGCAGCCCGCCGGTGGCGCCCACCGCGGCGGCCTCGGTGGGGGTGGCCAGCCCGTAGACGATGGAACCGAGCACCGAGAGGATCAGGATCAGCAGCGGGAAGAACGACGTCAGCAGCATCTTGAAGATCTCGAGCCGCGTGAAGTTCAGCACCATGTAGAACGTGAGCACGGCCACCAGCGCCACCGCCGTCGCGGCCCACCACACCTTGGATGGCCCCGACGCCACCGGCGCATCGGCCGCGGAGGCCGGCGCGGCCACCACGGGCGCCGCCGGCACGGCCTCGCCCACCGGTGCGCTGGCACCCGGTGGTTCGCCCAGTGCGCCGTCGGACGGCGGCTCGGCCAGGCCATCGCTGGGCGGTTCGTCGAGGCCATCGCGGGGTTCGGCCGGGGCTTCGGTGACACCGCCACCGATCTGCTGCATCTCGGGCGCGGCATCCACCACCGGCACCGCGGTGACCGACCGGTACGACAACCCCACCACCGCCAGCACCAGCACGAGCGGCATCAGCGCCACGGCCAGTTGCCCGGCGAGGTAGAGGGCCGGCACGTGGTGCCGGCCGGTGCCACGCAACGCCGCCAGCAGCCCCGGCACAGCGCGGGCTTCGCCATCGGCACCGGCCTGCACGAGCCGCGCGGGCAAGGGCACGCGCCGATCTTCGGCAGACAGCGGCGGGGCCACGCTGGGCTTGAGCTTCGCGAGGATGATGACGTAGAGCACGTACAGGCCGGCCAGCATGATGCCGGGGAAAAACGCCCCCGCGTACAACTGCACCACCGACACCCCGGCCGTGGCGCCGTACACGATCAGCAGCACGGACGGGGGGATGAGGATGCCCAGGCAGCCTCCCGCCGTGATGGCCCCGGCGGACATCTGCACGCTGTAGCCCGCGCGCAGCATGGGCGGGAGCGCCAGCAGGCCCATCAGCGTGACCACGGCACCCACGATCCCCGTGGCCGTGGCAAACACCGCGCACGTGACCAGCGTGGCCACCGCCAGCGAACCGGGCACCCGCGACAGCGCCAGGTGCAGGCTGCGGAACAGCTTCTCGATCAGGTTCGCGCGTTCGACGAGGTAGCCCATGAACACGAACAGCGGGATCGAGATCAGCACGTCGTTGGCCATGACCTTGTAGGCGGCCTGCACCATCAGGTCGAGGGTCTTCGCGCTGTCGCGCTCGTAGGCAATCCACGTGAACAGCATGCCCATGCCCATCAGCGTGAACGCGGTGGGAAAGCCCAGCATGATGGCCACCACCACCAGCGACAGCATCAGGAGCCCGATGTGCCCGTGCGTGATGACCGGCGCCTGCAGCAGCATCACCACGGCGGCCGTCACCAGCACGGCCATCAGCGCAAAGCCGAACCACAGCTCCTTGCGCACCTTGATCATGCGCGGTCCTTCGTCACCACGAGGCGGTCGAGGGCCTCGATGTCCTCGTCGCGCACGTTGACCATCTCCTTGAGCTTGTCGACGTCCACTTCCTCGACGTCATCCTCGCGGCGCGGCCATGCGCCCTCGCGCAGGCACAGCACGCACCGCACGATCTCGACGATGCCCTGCAGCAGCAGCACCGCCCCGGCGAGCGGGATCATGAACTTGAACGGGTAGAGCGGCAGCGCCTCGGCCGAGAACGTCTGCTCGCGGATGGCGAGCGATTCGTTCGCGTAGGTCCACCCCGCCCACGTGAGGGCCACGATGCCGGGCAGGAAAAACACGATGTAGAGCGTGAGGTCCACCGCCGCCTGCGTGCGCGGCTGGAAGAAGCCGTACAGCACGTCCCCGCGCACATGGCCGTTCTTGCTCAGCGTGTAGGCGCCGGCCGTCATGAACATGGTGCCGTAGAGCATGATCTGCGCGTCGAGCACCCACGCGTGCGGGTGGTTCAGCGCGTAGCGCGAGAACACCTCCCACGTGATCAGCGCCGTCAGCACCACGACGAGCCAGGCGAACAGCTTGCCGATCCAGGTCGAGAAGCGGTCCACCCCCCACAGCACTTTCTGCATGCGTCTGCTCCTTCCGGGCGGCGGTACGTCAACCCTTCTTCGCCGGCGCCGCGCCGCGGCCGAAGTAGTGGTTGTAGGCCATCTTGAAATCGACCGTGTAGTCGTTCTGCCACTGGCAGGCGCGCGCGGCGAAGGCCCGCTGCGACTCGAGCACCTTCTTGAACAGCGGGTTCTCGGCCGCCTTCTTCTCGATGGTCTTGTCCCATGCGGCCAGCTGCGCGCGCAGCACCGCGTCGGGGGTCTTGTAGAACTTGATGCCCTGCTGCTTGAGCGCCTGGTAGTCGGCCGAGTTGCGCTCGATGGCCTTCCAGCTCATGTCGGCCGAGGCCGCCTGCACGGCGTAGTCGATGATGGCCTTCAGCTCGGCAGGCAGCGCGGCGAGTTTGGTGCGGTTGAAGAGGATCTCGAACTGCTCGCCGGACTGGTGGAAGCTTTGCAGCATGCAGTTCTTCGCCACGTCGGGGAAGCCCAGCACACGGTCGCTCGACGCGTTGTTGAACTCGGCCGCATCGATCAGCCCGCGATCGAGGGCCGGCACGATCTCGCCGCCCGGCAACGGGTTGACGGCCGCGCCCATCTCGGTGAACACGTCCACCGCCAGCCCCACGGTGCGGAACTTGAGGCCCTTGATGTCCTCGGCCTTCGACACCGGCTTCTTGAACCAGCCGAGGGGCTGCGTGGGCATGGGGCCGTACAGGTACGACACGACGTCGAGGTTCAGGCTCTTGTAGATTTCCTCGACGAGTGCCTTGCCGCCGCCGTAGTTGTGCCACGCGAGCACCATGTTGGCATCCATGCCGAAACCCGGGCCCGATCCCCACAGCGCGAGCGCCGAGTTCTTGCCGTACCAATACGCCACCACGCCGTGGCCGCCGTCGAGCGTGCCCTTGCTGACGGCGTCCAGCAACTGGAACGCGGGCACCACCGAGCCGGCCGGCAGCACCTCGATCTTCAGGCGGCCGCTCGCCATGTCGTTGACCTTCTTGGCGAAGTCCTGCGCGTACTCGTGGAAGATGTCCTTCGCCGGCCACGTGCTCTGGAATCGCAGCGCCACGGGCTGTGCCGTGGCGATCATCGGGGCGGCGAGTGCCCCTGCGCTGCCGGCGGCCACGGCCGTCTTCTTCAGGAAACGGCGACGAGGGGCGGAAGTTTTCTCGGTCATCGTGAGCTCCTTCTGGGGGAACGGGTTCGGCCGAATCACAGGGTCGGATCTGGGCGATCACCCACTGTCCTCCTCGGACCTGCGGTATTTCAACTAGGTCTAACCCGCGCGCGCCGTCACGTCCGAGGGGCGCGGGGGGTTCACTGACGCCCGGTGGCGCGCGCTTGCCAGCTGGCCTGCAGGCCGTCGAAAGCGGCCAGCACCCCCGCATGTGAAGGATGGGGGCCATCGAGCTGTTCGAGCGCCAGCAGCGTGGCCTCGAGCGTGGAGCGCTGGTCGGGTGCATGGGCGCGGCGCACCGTGTAGCGCGACGGCGGCGGCGCTTCGAGCGACAGGCGCGGCAGCCGCGCCAGCAGCGGGTTGGCGTGGCACATCAGGCGGCTCTTGCGCCAGGTGGCATCGAGCACCACGAGGCACCCCGGCCGGGATGGCCTCGGGGCACTGCCACCCCCCGGATACAGCAGCACCGCGTCGGGTCCGAGCCATTCGGCGAGCCGGGCCTCGTCGAACTGCTCGCCCACCTCCATGCGGCTGCGCTGCAGGCTCAGGTGCAGCAGGCGGCCCGATCCCTTCGCGTGGTGCACCTCCAGCGGGTGCTGCAGGATCAGCACCGGCGTGCGGTGGGGCACCTGCACCACCCGCCCGCACAGGCACGTGGCCTGCGGGCGAAGGCACTGCACGCAGTGCAGGCGGCGGGAGGTCGGGGGCGCGTCCATGCGCACATTGTCAGGCGATCTTGAAGGCCCCCACCGCCGCGGCCAGCCGGCCGGCGATCCACGGCGGCCAGCAGCAGCGGACGCGTTCACCACCGGGTTTGCTGTTGAAGCTCGATTGCTGAAAACCCCATGGTGCAAGGACGAACCCTCACGCATAGTCACGGCGCGATTGAAACGATTCAACACTGGAGACAATCTATGCAAGACGGATTGCTGGGCGGCCTGTCGGCGCGCGTTCGAAACAGTTCGGCATTCACGGCCATCCTCACGCTGGTGATGCTGGCCGGGACTTCGAGTACCAACGCGGGTACCCCATGGCCGACCAACCCCGACTGGCAGGCCTACAACATGGTGCCCACCAGCCCGTCATCGTGTCCCGTGCGCGTGCAGAGCACCTCGGGGAACGTGTCGAATGCGCCGGCCATCCTGTGCAACGGCGGTGGCGGGCTCACGCTGACCATGACGGCTGGCGGTCCCACGCCGCGCGTGGTGCTCGACTACGGCAAGAACGTCGGGGGCATCCCATGGTTCGACGTCAGCACCGCTTCCGGCAGCCCGCAGATGAAGGTCGGCTACAGCGAGACCATGCTGTACCTGACCGACGACGGAGGCGACTTTCCACCTTTCCAGGGTTTCGGCAATGGTGAAGGTGCCGTCAAACGCGCTGACGTATACACCGTGGCGGGCCCGGGGCTCATCGTCAACCGCGCCACACAAGGTGGCCAGCGCTTCCAGGTCATCACGCTCACGAGCCCCGGCACGGTGATGCTGCGCGGCGCGGGCATCAACTACATCGCCGATCGCACGCAAGCCGCCAACTATGGCGGCTACTTCATGTCGAGCGACGACACGCTCAACAAGGTCTGGTACTCGAGCGCCTACACAGCGCAGCTTGGCGCCGTGCCGACACGCTCGCTGCCCGGCAGTTACCGAATCGAGAACGGGACGCTGAGCGCCTGGGGCAGCAACACCACCGGCGGCTCCGACATCGGCCTCTACACGCCGGGCACCGCCTGGGCCGACTACACGATGGCGTTCGACACCACCATCGTCAACCAGCAAGCCGGCTGGGCGGTCCGCTCACGCGACCCGCAGAACGGCCTGGTGTTCCTCCTGAACGCGAACACACTGCGGGCGTTCAACGTGGTTGGCAATGCCTACGCGCAGATCGCCTCCGTGGCGACGCCCTTCCCCATCAACGCCGGCACCTGGTACAGCATCTCGACCACGGTGAGCGGATCGACAGCGACGGTCAAGATCAACGGCACGCAAGCCTTGAGCGTGACCTCGAGCACCTTCGGCTCCGGCTCGGTCGGCTTTCGGCAGTGGGGATCGGAGGAGGCACGCTTTCGCAACCTCGCCGTCACGAGCGCGAACGGGGGCTCGCTGCTGAACCTCGCCTTCAACCATGCGTCGCACCTGGCCAGCTTCCGCGTGCCGGGCAGCAACGAGGTGCCGTCCATCCTCGACGGCGCGAAGCGTGACCGCCTCGTCTGGTCCGGCGACCTCGACACCGCGGGGCCCACCATGGCCTATACAGTCGGCAACAACGACTACCTCAAGGGATCGCTGCGGCTGTTCGCGACGCGCCAGCACAGCAGCGGATTCATCGAAGGCGTCGTGCCTGCGACGTACCCGATCATCAACGCAACCGGCCTGACGAGCGAGACCGGCTGGTACTCGGCCACGTACTCCATGTACTTCGTACTGGGGCTGTACGACCACCTCATGCACAGCGGCGACCGGACCTTCGCGTCGTCGATGTGGTCGGCCCTGCAGCGGCAGCTCGCCTGGAACGCCACGCGGCTCGACTCGCGCGGCCTGTTCATCTCGCGCGCCGGCGATGGCGCCGACTGGGACTTCTACGACTCGGAAAAAATCGGGGCGATCACCGAATTCAACGTCATCTACTACCGCTCGCTGCTGGCCGCAGCAGTCATCGGCGACGCCATCGGGCAAACGTCGGCGGCATCGTCCTACCGGACCCGGGCGGACGCCTTGCGCACGGCCATCAACACGCACATGTACGACAGCACGCGCGGCGTCTACAGGATCAGCGACACGGTGCCGGCGATCGCACAAGATGCCAATGCGCTCGCGGTGCTCGCGGGGGTACCGCCGGCAAGCGAAGTGCCGCGCATCCTCGCGGCGATGAAGACCGCGTTGTGGACGAACACGTACGGCCCGATGCCCTTCAACGACTCGCACTTCAGACCGATCATCAGCACGTTCATCAGCGGCTACGAAGCGCAGGCGCGTTACCTCGCCAACGATTCCGCGAATGCGGAGCAGCTGATGCGCACGGTGTTCGGCCGGCTCACCGATCCGGCGAATGCGCAGTACACCGGCACGATGTGGGAGAACGTCGCGGCGAACGGAACGCCCGGCCTGACCGCCCAGACGAGCCTGGCCCACGCCTGGGCGACGGGTGCGGTGACAGCACTCTCCGGCTATGTGCTGGGCATTCGGCCGACGGCGCCCGGATTCGACACCTGGCTGGTGCAGCCCCACCCCGGCACGCTGGACTGGGCCGTGGGCCAGGCCCCGACGCCGCACGGCGCACTGTCGGTGAAGTGGGCCGGCCAGCGCGGCGTGGGCCAGTTCTCCGCGGAGGTGACGGCACCCACGGGCACGTCCGGCACGATCGCCGTCCCCACCTACGGCGTGGCGAACCCGGTCGTGAACATCAATGGCGTGGCGGTCTGGCGCAACGGTGCCTTCATCGCCGGTCCCGCGGCGACGAGTGCATCCACGGACGGCCAGTTCGTGTACCTGAACGGCATCCAGCCCGGCACCCATGTCGTTGCATCGAACCCCGGCAACGCCGGTCTTCCGTCCGGCTTCACGACGTGCGCGGCGGAGAACGGCAGCTGCGCCGTCAGCGGAAACCAGACCGCGGCCTTCGGCGCCAACGGCATCTACATCTACAAACCGGCCAGCGCTTCCTTCGCATGCAGCGTGGCAACCTTCAACGACCCCGACTACGGATTCGCCAAGTCGTGCGCTGTCGGAGGGACCGTTGCCACGCCGCCCAATGGCGCCTTCTGTGCCGCGGAGAACGGCTTGTGCAGCTTCTCCGGCACACGAACCGTTGCGTATGGGACGGCGTCCAGCGCCACCACCAAGTCGATCGGGGGTGGAACGCCGTGTACGAATGCAGTGTTTGGCGATCCCGCGCCGGGAATGTCCAAGAGTTGCTTCATCGTGCCCTGAGGTTCGTGAGACCAGGCTCGAGGGATTGCTCGAGGGGCAGCTACAGAGAGTGCGTAGGCGAATTGGAACGACAATGCGAGCCCGGTCACATTGCTTCCACTACGCACCGCCTGGAAATGCCACGCCAGCCCCGATCTGCCGACGACACACTCCGCACCGGTGCACCCGCCGTGAGCGTCCATGACGTGGCCCGCCGGGCCGGCGTCTCGCTGGGCACGGTGTCCAACGCGCTCAACCGGCCACAGGTGGTATCGCCGGACACCCTCGAGCGGGTACGCAAGACCATCGACGAACTCGGCTATGTCCGCAACGAAAGCGCGCGACAGCTCAGGGCGGGTCGAAGCAGGACGATCGGCCTCGTCGTGCTCGACGTGGGCAACCCTTTCTTCATCGACGTGGCGCGAGGCGTGGAGGATGCCGCCAACGCGGCCGGCCTCGCCGTCATCCTCTGCAACAGCGACGCGAGCACGGCAAAGGAAGACAACTACCTCGACCTGCTCGAACAGCTGCGCGTGCGCGGCGTGCTCATCACGCCGGTGGACACGGTCGGCCCTCGCCTGGAAGCGGTGAGGCAGCGCGGCACGCCGGTGGTGCTGCTCGACCGGCATGCCCGCAACAAGAACCAGAGCTCGGTGTGGGTGGACGACGTCCTGGGCGGTGAACTCGCGGTCGACCACCTCCTCGAGACGGGGCACAAGCGCATCGCGTTCGTCGGCGGAGCCGCCAAGGTCAAGCAGGTCGAGGATCGACTGAAGGGCGCGCAACGCGCGATCCGCCGCTCCGGCAAGGTCGACATCGAATTCGGCGTGCACGTGGCACCTTCGCTCAACACGGTGGGGGGCATCGCGGCTGCTCGACAACTCCTGGCCATGAGGCCGCGTCCCACGGCGGTCTTCTGCGTGAACGACCTGATCGCGCTCGGCGTGCTGCAGGTGGCGCTGGAGATGGGCCTGCGCATTCCGCACGACGTCGCGATCGTCGGCTACGACGACATCGAGTACGCGGCGGCCGTCTCGCACCCGTTGTCGTCGGTACGTCAACCGCGGCGCCTGATCGGCCAGACAGCCGCGAAGTTGCTGATGGACGAGGCCGAGGCTGGGGAAGACCACCGGCACCAACAGATCGTCTTCAAGCCGGAACTCATCATCCGTCAGTCGACCGATATGCGGGGCAAGACACCGCGCGCGTAGGCTGCTCCAGCATCGCTGGCTGCTTCACATGACCACAACCGACGACGGATGCCACGGCCCCATCACACCGGGGGAGGCGCTGCCATGCCCCGCATGACGGCCGCGGTGCGCGTCTCCACCCCGAGCTTCACGTAGATGTGCTCCAGGTGCTTGTGCACCGTGCGCGGGCTGATCGACAGCAGCGCGGCGATGTCGGCGTCGGTCTTGCCGCAGGCGAGCCAGCGCAGCACCTCGCGCTCGCGGGCCGTGAGGCCCGCCGGGGCCGGGTCGGGCCGGACGGGCGCCAAGGGCACCGGCACGCCATCGGACGGCGCGTTGGCCGACCGGCAGGCATGGGCGTACAGGAACGCGAGGTGCGGGCGCAGCAGTTCGAGCCGCTCGCGGTCGCGCTCGCCGAAGTCGAGCCCGCGCCGGTTCAGCACGATGCTGACCAAGGTGCGGTCGTCCTGGAACAGCGGCACGGCGATGGCGTGTTCGAGCCCGATCCGCCGGTAGTAGTCGCCGTACAGCGCACTCTGGTGGTATTCACGGGCGCTTTGGAGGTCGGAGATGCGCTGCGTGTATCGCCCCCCACGGAGGCCGTGATACCGCACGAGCGGGTGGTCGAAGAAATGGCGGTCGAAACACTCGAGGGCGTCGGCCCCCAGGCGCACGCCTGGCGTGCTCACCACCTGGCGATGGCCGCTGCGCAGGTCGCACACCGAGAGCGTGGTGAGCTCCGAGGCCACGAAGTCGTTGAGCGCCGTCACCGCGGCAAGGGCGAAACCGTCGACCCCGGCCGACTGGGCCTCGATGCGGGCCAGCAGTTGCAGGGCCGTGGCGTAGTCGTTGCGCGTGAGGTGGTTCATCAGCGGCCCCGGTCGCTGGCGCATACGCATACGCATTGCTGCGTATTGGCGCCCTGCCCCGGCCGGCGCGACCATGTGCCGGTGCGGGCTGCCTCCCTGTTCCATCGAGTATAGGCAGTGCCACGCGTGATCGCTACTGCGCGTGAAGGAGATGTCATGGCCATCGACGAAGGGAAACTCAACGCGTTCATGGAACGGTTCGTCCAGGACATCGGCGCCGTGTTGCACGCGGCCACCGTGTCCGCCGGCGACCAGCTGGGCCTGTACAAGGCCATCGCCAAAGGCGCCGGCACCGTGGAGCAGCTCGCCAAGCGCACCGAAACCGATACACGTTACCTCCGTGAGTGGCTCGCGGCCCAGGCGGCCAGTGGCTACGTCGAGTACGACCCTGCCACGGCCCGGTATTCGATGACCGAGGAACAGGCTTTCGCGCTGGCCGAGGAAGGCAGCCCCGCCTTCGTGCTCGGGGCGTTCCAGATCGCCACGGCCCAGTACAAGGCCATCCCGAAGATGGTCCAGGCCATGCGCACCGGCCTGGGCCTGGGCTGGCACGAACACGACCCGGCGCTGTTCCAGGGCACCGAACGATTCTTCCGCCCGGGTTATGCGGCCAACCTCGTGAGCCAGTGGCTGCCCGCACTGGACGGCATCGAAGCGCGCCTGCAGTCGGGCGCCCGCGTGGCGGACGTGGGCTGCGGACACGGCGCGTCTACCGTGCTGATGGCCCAGGCCTACCCGAAGTCGACGTTCGTCGGCTACGACTACCACGGTCCGTCGATCGAGCGGGCTCGCGCGCAGGCGAAGGCTGCGAACCTGGACGGGCGTGTGACCTTCGAGGTAGCCAGCGCCAAGAATTTCCCCGGCAGCGCCTACGACCTCGTCACCGTGTTCGATTGCCTGCACGACATGGGCGACCCGGTTGGTGCCGCCGAGCACGTCAAGGCCAGCCTCAAGCCCGACGGCACGTGGATGATCGTCGAGCCCTTCGCCAACGACCGGCTGGAGGACAACCTGAACCCGGTGGGGCGCGTGTTCTACGCCGCATCCACCTTCATCTGCACCCCGGCCTCACGCGCGCAGGAGGTCGGCTTGTGCCTGGGCGCACAGGCCGGTGAAGCGCGCATGCGCGAGGTGGTCACCGCGGGGGGCTTCCGCCAATTCCGCCGTGCCGCGCAGACGCCCTTCAACCTTGTCTACGAAGCCCGCCCCTGACCTTGCTGAAAGGAGACACCATGTCACGCCAATTCATCGATTGCCGCGAGTTCCCGAGCGACACGCACTGCAGCGTCGCACTCGCCGCGGACAGCACGAAGGAACTGCTCGAAGCCGCCGTGCAACACGCCGTGGCCGTTCACGGGCACAAGGACTCGCCCGAACTCCGCGAGCAGCTCACGAAGCTGTTCAAGGCCGGCACACCACCGCTCGCCGCCCCGATCGCGAAGGCCGCGTGAACCTCGCCCGCGTGGCCCTATAATGCGCGGCTACGCGGGTGTAGTTCAATGGTAGAACGGCAGCTTCCCAAGCTTCATACGAGGGTTCGATTCCCTTCACCCGCTCCAAGTAACCTGTTGACCATCAACAGGTTTTTCTGTTTCTGGGGCATCGCCATTGTGGGTACGGTGCGGAACCCATCGAGTTGAGGCGCCCCCGGGTCGCCGGCAACCGGTAGAAGCAGAAGCGCGGCGAACCGGACAACGGCGAGCATCAGGCCACGCGCCGTCGGCTTGAACGCCCTTCCCTGACCTCGGCTCTTCCAAGCAGCGAGGCCATCATCCGCGTGCGCAGCGCCGGACGGCCTATGGTTCGATGCGAACTGCGGGACCGGCGATTCGCGTCACACGGCAGTCGCGGCTTGTAGTGCCCCATCCCGCTGAAGAATTGCCAGACGACGCTCTCGGCCCGGCGCTCGACCAGCGACGTGTCGGGCCGCCAGGCTTTTGCAACGCCGACTCAATGATCAAGTGCCACCAAGCTCACCAAGCGAGCGGCGACGACTCGCCCTTCCAGAAAACCCAACGGCGACGCTCGAAATGACCGCCGTTGCCAATCTGGTACGGCTGTTGACGGCCGGCATCGAGGTCAATGATCGAAATGAAACCCGCACACGTGGATGCGACGAGCGTTTTTCCATCGTCGGACAGATCCATGGCGCCAACTGTGGAGCCGATATAGTGCTGCCACCGGCAGTTGCCTGCAAGGTCCGTGGCGCGCAGATAGCCATAGGCATCGCCGAAGATGAACTCGTTGTTGCGAGCGACGGCTGCATATACCCGGGCGCCCTTCTCAAGGATCTTCAACCCCTCAACCTCATCGTAGAAGTCCGAGTCCAAACCCGGGATCTTTTCGATGTCGATGCCAATCGTCGTTCCGTTGTAGAAGTGGCATGCGTTCAACGCGAGGACCTGCTGATCTGCACTGAATGCCGCGTAGTGGGGATACTCGCCGTGTGGGCCGATCTCGGCGATGCACTGAAGGGCCGCGTTGAACACCCGGTGCCGACCATCCTGCGCCCCTACGGCAATCAAGCTGCCGTCAGCCGAAATGGCGCCATGCTCCATTGACAACCCGACCGCCAGATCATCCTCCGGACATTCTTCCATCAACCACGAGAAGTGCTCGCGCATCTCTTTCTGAGTCGGAAGCAGCCGGACCGCCCCGTCGTCGCGGAGGACAAAGATCCCATCGCTACTGACCAGCAAGACGCGGGTGCCATCGGGGAATGGAAGAAGCTGGGTGGGGACTGGTGGCTTTTCCAGTTGGGTGACGGCAAAGCCTTCTGGTACGCCCTCGGTCCCAAGCGGCCACGGACACAAGGCTACGCGTTCGCCCAGCCAACCATCGGTGACCTCCACGCCTTGTTCTCGACCCACGGCAAAATAGCGCCGGCGCGGGCAGCGGCCAATATGCTGAACCCCCTCCACATGGGTCACGACATCACCGCGGATGTGCACGATCCTTCCGGCTTCGTACGGTGCGCCAATCCTTGCAAGGAGGCTGCCGTCGGGCAGCAGGTAGAGCGTTGAAATGTTCTGCCCGTTCGATTCCAGCAGAGGATGCAGGGGACCGTATGCGGGCGGCCACTCGGCCTTGATGTCTTTGCGTTGAAGCTGGCCGTTGGCTGCTCGCAATGCAGTCAGGAAGGCCGGCAACAGGTCTTCGTAGCTGGCCGCGACCGGCTCCTTGCCCGCTCGATCCCACCCTTCGGCAAGACCTTTTGCAACATAGGCGTTGATGTCCTCAGCGTGGCCGAGGGTCAGGCTTCGCCATCTTTCTTGCGGACTGTCTGTGCTCATTGGTCACTGTTGTGCGTCGGTGTCGGACGGCATACTGGGTGGCGACCTGCCGAGGCCGGACCTTCTGCCAACGGCGCTGGACGACGAAGACATGGAGATGCCGGCTCGATCGCTTGCGAATCGATTGGCCGCAGTGGGTGAGCACGAAGACCTGAGGGTCACCGACAGCTTGCTGGGCCGAAGCCGGCCATCGCGTGTCGACAGCCTGCCGTTTGGCATGAGGGGTGACTAAAAGGCACAGCCCTCCAATCACACCCTCGATGGAAGGGTCAGGCGTCTTTGCCTCTACTTGCCGTTCTCTGCGAATGCAAGGCGAGTTGCACGGTGCGCCTTGAGCCGCTCGACTGCACCTGGAAGTTTGCGCTTCACATCGCGCTTCGCGCGGTGAACATTGTCTCGGAGGACGTGAAGCCTTGCTCGATTGCGTTGGGCTTGAATGGCCATGGTTTTCTCCGTTTGTGGAGGGACAGGGTAACGCAAGTTCGGCTGGTGCCAGAACTGTTCACGTTCCTGCGCCGATGGATGGGTCAGGGATTCACACCGCGTCTGGAGATGCAGAGGCAATGGAGCGCCAACATGGCACCCACCGCATGGCGCCCCCAATGGACTCGATGGAGAAACGACCAGTGCCACAGTGCTTCGGTCACAGCACCCCGCTCGAACAGTAGCAGACCTGATTTGATGTCCTTGTAGGTATCCAGCAGATCGTCGCCCACGTCTCCCATGCACGGCGGGTCCTCAAGCGTTGGATCCGGATCAAAGAACTCGCGGTAGTGCCAGCCGTTGAAGCACGCAAGATTGCTACGCGCCTTCGCGAAGGGCTCGTCCGGAAGGTCTGGCAATCCGTCCTCGTTGTCCGACTCAACTTCTGGCAGTCCGATCGCCGATGCATTCAACTGGGAAAGCCACACCGCCGCTGAACCTTCTCTCGCTGCGCCCAATGAAGGCGCTTCGCACCATTCGCAGAAGCCGCGCGCTATCGCGGCGAACGTGTCGGTGGTTGATGAGAGCTTTGCTGACATGCGCTCTGGGCAAGATGGCTTCGCGAACTCGGGCGGCCCGACTAGCGGTACTTCGCTGCCGTGATGAACTGACCGAAGGTCTCGCACCAAATGACCACCGTGTTGTAGCGCGAGGGATCGACCATCGCAGGCACCGGAACCAGGAAGTTCTTGAACGTCTTCACATCGCCCACCCTGACCATGTCAGGTTTGAGACGAAGGAAGTCGGCCTCGGTTTCGACGAACTCGGGCGACAAGTACAACTTGTAGTCCGGCCCGGGTGCGAGCTCGCCAGCCAGGCCGATATGCTTGGCGTTGACCAGGACAGTGCCTTCGCCCCAGTGAAGACCGTCACTGTCTTTCAGATCACGGCGGAACTGCCCCTTGTAGCTCGAAGCGCCTGCCTCAGCGGAAACCTCGGCCGAGGTGGGTGCAGGCGGTGCAATGAGGATGGGCAGGGCATAGATGCCGAGCGCGAACCCCAACCCCACGGCCAGAGCGTGCGTGACAAGTAGAACCAACTTCTTCATGTGAGCTCCGTCGTGCGAGTGCCAGACCTTCCACGCGACGCGCCTGACGTCCGCTCGATTGCGGGTCAGGCATTGCCGCCTTCTGGTGGCTTGCGCGCAGTATGAATGGCCACGATACCAAGTTGCGGAGGATTGCATCGCGGCCTCCTGGCCGTCCGTGGCGTCGGTGTCGACGACCGACACCCGCAAGGTGCGCAGGTCGATCGTGCTGTTGGCGACGCTCAGTCCGTCTCGTCGGCCCGCAAGGTTTGGGACAAGATCGCCTTGTACCCGGTCGGGTCGAACCGGTCCTGGGCCCACAGTTCCACGACACGGCCTTTGAAGACCACCACCAGGGTCGTGGTGCCCACGTGGGGACGACCCGTGGTGCGGGTGCTCACCCGAACCGGAGGCCCCACGTCGTCGGAGGCGTTCTGCATGGCCTCGGCCAGCACACGAGCCAACACCCCGGGATCGTCCTTGGCCCGGAACTTCAGCGGCGGCAGGGTCGCCGACACCACACGCTCGTCCCGGTAGAAGATGACGGCAGGTTCGTCGGCTTGGTCCGGGTGGCGCGAGCGGAACGAGGAGGCCTCCGGGTGTTCGGTGGTCGTCGTGATGCGGCACCCGGCCGACATGGCCGCTTCCAGCACCGCCCGCTGGTCCCCGATCGTTACCCGGACGCCGCAGACCTCGAACGGTCGCGACCACGCCAGGACCGGCGCCCACAGGACCATGGCCAGGACCCACGGTCGCAAGGTCATCGCCGCGTCTCGGTGGTCAGCCTTCCTTGGCATGGTTGATCGAGTACTTGGGGATCTCGATCACGATGTCCTTGTTGGAAATGATCGCTTGGCATGACAAGCGGGAGTTGGGCTCCAGGCCCCACGCGCGGTCGAGCAGGTCTTCCTCGTTTTCCTGCATCTCGCCGAGCGACGAGAAGCCCTCGCGCACGATGACGTGGCAGGTGGTGCATGCAGCCACCATGTCGCACGCATGCTCGATGTTGATCTTGTTTTCCAGCAGGGCCTCGCACACGGACGTGCCGGTGTCGGCTTTCACCTCAGCGCCATTCGGGCAGTATTCGGCGTGGGGCAGGATGCGGATGATGGGCATGATCAGACTTCTTCGACCCGCTTGCCCGTGAGGGCCTGGCGCAGGCTGCGGTTCATTCGTTCGGCGGCAAAGGCTTCGGTGCCGCTGGCCAGGGCTTCCACCCCGGCATCGATGGCGTGGTGGTCGTCCCCTGCGCGCAAGGCGTCGAGTTGCTGCATCAGCGCCTCGATGGCGGTGCGGCGGTCGGCGTCGAGCAGGTCACCGTCGGCGTCCAGCGCGGCGCGGGTGGCGAGCAGCATGCGCTCGGCCTCCACCTGCGACTCGCGCAACGTGCGCGCCTGCATGTCCACCTCGGCGGTGGTGAAACTTTCCCTCAGCATGCGGGCGATTTCATCGTCAGACAGGCCGTAGCTCGGCTTGACGGTGATGGCCGCCTCCACGCCCGACCCTTCCTCGCGCGCGGCCACGCTCAGCAGGCCGTCGGCGTCCACCTGGAAGGTCACGCGGATGCGCGCGGCACCCGCGGCCATGGGCGGCATGCCACGCAGCTCGAAGCGCGCGAGCGAACGGCAATCGCTCACCAGTTCGCGCTCGCCCTGCACCACGTGGATCGCAAGCGCCGTCTGGCCGTCCTTGAACGTGGTGAAGTCCTGTGCACGGGCGGTGGGGATGGTGCTGTTGCGCGGGATGATGCGTTCGACCAGCCCGCCCATCGTCTCGAGGCCGAGCGACAGCGGGATCACGTCGAGCAGCAGCATCTCGTCGGCACCGGAGTTGCCGGCCAGTGCGTTGGCGTGCAACGCCGCGCCCAGGGCCACCACCTCGTCGGGGTTCAGGTTCGTGAGCGGGGTCTTGCCGAAGAACTCGCCCACGGCGTGTTGCACCTTCGGCATGCGGGTGGACCCGCCCACCATCACGACACCGAACACGTCGTCCTTGGCCGCCTTGGCGTCGCGCAACACCTTGCGCATGGCCGCCACCGTGCGTGTCAGCAGCGGCTCGGTGAGTGCCTCGAACTGGTCGCGGGTGACCCGCACCGACACGTCTCCAGTGCTCAACGGGCAGGCGAGCGTGGCGTGGTCGATGGTGGAGAGTTTTTCCTTGGCCGCACGCGCTGCCACGAGCACCGCACGTTTGTCCTCGGGCGTGACTGCCGCCAGGCCGGCCTGGCCCAGTGCCCACTCGGCCAGCGCCGCATCGAAGTCGTCGCCGCCCAGCGCGGAATCGCCACCCGCGGCCACCACCTCGAACACCCCCTTGGACAGGCGCAGCAACGAGATGTCGAAGGTGCCACCGCCCAGGTCGTACACCGCGTACAGGCCCTCGGAGCCGTTCTCGAGCCCGTAGGCGATGGCGGCCGCGGTGGGCTCGTTGATGAGGCGCAGCACGTTGAGGCCGGCCAGCTGGGCGGCGTCCTTCGTGGCCTGGCGCTGCGCGTCGTCGAAGTACGCGGGCACCGTGATGACGGCACCGAACAGGTCGTCGGCGAAGGTGTCCTCGGCGCGGTAGCGCAACGTGGCGAGGATCTCGGCCGACACCTCGACCGGCGACTTCACGCCATCGGCCGTGCGCAGCTGCACCATGCCGGGGGCTTCGACAAAATCGTAAGGGAGCTTCTCGCGGCCGGCGATGTCGGACAGGCCGCGGCCCATGAACCGCTTCACCGACACGATGGTGTTGCGCGGGTCGGCGGCGGCTTCCTTCAACGCGTCGTGACCAATGTGGCGGCGGCCGTTGTCGAGGTACCGCACGGCCGACGGCAGGATCACCCGGCCCGTGTCGTCGGGCAGGCATTCGGCCACGCCGTTGCGCACGCTGGCCACCAGCGAGTGCGTGGTGCCGAGGTCGATGCCGACGGCGATGCGCCGCTGGTGGGGATCGGGGGCGCCCCCGGGTTCGGAAATCTGAAGCAGTGCCATGCGGTTATTGTCCCAGCTGCTCGAGGCGGCGGTCGATGTCGGCGAGGAAACGCTCGACGAACATGAGGGCTCTCACCTGCTGCGCTGCCTGGAGAAAATCGTGTTGATCGTCGAGGAGCGCCTTGAGCTGCCCGAGCGCCTGCTGCCGATGCCCGGCCACCTCGCCGTTCAGGGCCTCGACGGCCTCGACCCCATCGGCCTCGTCGAGGGACTCCCGCCACTCCATCTGCTGGATGAGGAACTTCGCCGGCATCGCGGTGTTGTTCTCGGCCTGGATGGGCGCTCCGTTCAGCTCGCACAGGTAGGCCGCACGGCGGAGGGGATCCTTCAGGCGCTGGTAGGCCTCATTGACCCGCACGGCCCACTGCATCGCCACCCGCTGCGACGCCGCGCCTTCGGAGACGAACCGATCCGGGTGCACCTCGGTCTGCAACGCACGCCAGCGCGTGTCGAGTGCCGCACGGTCTTGTTCGAACCGGCGGGGCACCCCGAACAATTCGAAGTCGTCACTGTCCAGCTTCATGGCCTGGGAGGTCCTGCTGCAATCGGTGCGGCCACGTGAAAAGGCGCGGCTCTCGGCCGCGCCTCGGTGCCGCGTCAGGGGAAAGGCGTCAGACCCGGAAAGATTCGCCGCAACCGCAGCGGTCTTTTTCGCGCGGGTTGTGGAACTTGAAACCTTCGTTGAGGCCTTCGCGCACGAAGTCGAGTTCGGTGCCGTCAAGGTACGGCAGGCTTTTCGGGTCGATGAGGACCTTCACGCCATGCCCCTCGAACACCACGTCTTCAGGCGCCACGTCGTCGGCGTATTCGAGCTTGTACGCGAGGCCCGAACACCCGGTGGTCTTGACACCCAGGCGCACGCCCACGCCCCTGCCGCGTTTTGCGATGTACCGCGACACATGCCGCGCAGCCGCTTCGCTCAACGTGACCGCCATGGTTCAGTGCGCCTTTGCCGCGACAGTGGAGCCGGTCTTGGCGCGGTAGTCGTCGACGGCCGCCTTGATGGCGTCCTCGGCCAGGATCGAGCAGTGGATCTTGACCGGCGGGAGGGCCAGTTCGGCGGCAATGTGCGTGTTCTTGATGGTCAGCGCTTCGTCGAGCGACTTGCCCTTGACCCATTCGGTCACGAGCGAGCTCGACGCGATGGCCGAACCGCAGCCGTACGTCTTGAACTTCGCGTCTTCGATCAACCCGGTGGTGGGGTTCACCTTGATCTGCAGCTTCATCACGTCGCCGCAGGCCGGGGCACCGACCATGCCGGTGCCCACCGTGTCGTCACCCTTGTCGAACGAACCCACGTTGCGCGGGTTTTCATAGTGTTCGACGACCTTTTCGCTGTATGCCATGTCAGTTCTCCAAATCCGTGTTCAGGCGGTGTTGTGTGACTCGCGCGGAATCAGTGGGCAGCCCACTGGATCGTGCTGATGTCCACACCGTCCTTGAACATCTCCCACAAGGGCGAAAGTTCGCGCAGCTTGGCCACACGGTCCTTCAGGGTGGTGATCACGTAGTCGACTTCCTCGACCGTGGTGAACCGCCCGATGGTCATGCGCAGGCTGGAATGCGCGAGTTCGTCGCTGCGTCCGAGGGCGCGCAGCACATAACTGGGTTCGAGGCTGGCCGATGTGCAGGCCGAACCCGAGGACACCGCGATGCCCTTGATGCCCATGATCAACGACTCGCCCTCGACGAAGTTGAACGACATGTTGACGTTGTGCGGCACGCGCTTTTCCGCGTGGCCGTTCAGGAAGGTCTGCTCGATGCCGGACAGGCCGTTGATGAGGCGCTGCTGGAGCATGCGGATGCGTTCGCTCTCGACGCCCATTTCTTCGCGGGCGAGGCGGAAGGCCTCACCCATGCCGACGATCTGGTGCGTGGCGAGCGTGCCCGAGCGCATGCCGCGCTCGTGACCGCCACCGTGCATCTGTGCTTCGATGCGCACACGCGGCTTGCGGCGCACGTACAGTGCACCGATGCCCTTCGGGCCGTAGGTCTTGTGCGACGCGAGGCTCATCAGGTCGATGGGCAGCGTGGCGAGGTCGATGGCGACCTTGCCGGTGGCCTGGGCCGCGTCCACGTGGAAAATGATGCCGCGCTCGCGGCAGATGGCGCCGATGGCGGCGACGTCCTGGATCACGCCGATTTCGTTGTTCACGAACATGACCGACGCGAGGATGGTGTCGGGCCGCAGCGCGGCCTTGAACACCTCGAGGTCGAGCAGGCCGTCGTCCTGGACGTCGAGGTACGTCACCTCGAAGCCCTGGCGCTCGAGTTCACGCATGGTGTCGAGCACGGCCTTGTGCTCGGTCTTCACGGTGATCAGGTGTTTGCCGCGGGTCTTGTAGAACTGCGCCGCACCCTTGATGGCCAGGTTGTTGGATTCCGTGGCGCCCGAGGTCCAGACGATTTCACGGGGGTCGGCACCGATCAGTGCCGCCACCTGTTCACGCGACTTCTCGACGATGGCCTCCGCTTCCCAGCCCCAGGCGTGACTGCGCGATGCCGGGTTGCCGAAGTGTTCGCGCAACCAGGGAATCATCGCGTCGACGACGCGCTGGTCCACGGGGCTCGTGGCGCCGTAGTCCATGTAGATCGGGAAGTGCGGGGTCATGTCCATGGCAATGGCGGGAAAAAGAACTTACTTCGAGAAGGCAGTGCCCAGCGCGAACACCGAGTTGGGGGCCGTGATCTTGATGGGCTTGACGACCGGCTGGGTCGAGATGGCGCGCTTGACCGGGTGCTCCTCGATGGAGACGCCCTTGGCGAGCTGCTCGTCGACGAGCTTGCGCAGCGAGATGGAATCGAGGTACTCGATCATCTTGGAGTTCAGGCTGGCCCACAGGTCGTGCGTCATGCACTTGCCCGTGTCCTCGCCCATGCAGTTTTCCTTGCCGCTGCAGCCGGTGGCGTCGATGGGTTCATCCACGGCGACGATGATGTCGGCCACGGTGATTTCCTCGGACTTGCGGCCGAGGGCGTAACCGCCGCCCGGGCCACGCGTGCTTTCCACGAGTTCGTGGCGGCGCAGCTTGCCGAAGAGCTGCTCCAGATAGGACAGGGAGATCTGCTGGCGCGCGCTGATGGCGGCCAGCGCCACGGGCCCCGTGTTCTCGCGCAGCGCGAGGTCGATCATGGCAGTAACGGCAAAACGGCCTTTGGTGGTCAGTCGCATGGAATCCTCCTGATGCCCGGGGGCAAGACAATCAACGAAAGCGATCGATGGGTAACTTCACGCTTGTCGAGCGCCCGCCATTTATAGCGGGTAAACCCCCGGTGTTATTCCGACGGCGTTACTCAAGTATACATGAAGCCTACTTTTTCGGTCGGCTTCTGGTCGGGAAGTTCCGCTCATCGCCGAGAGACTTGTGCCGCCAGGTGTGCGGCGAGGCCGTCGCAGGCGTCCTCGACCAGGTCGAGCACGCGGTCGAAACCGCCCGGGGGGCCGTAGTAGGGGTCGGGCACTTCTTTCGCCTTGAGCCGGCCGTGGTCGGTCAGGCGGCCGAGCTTGCTGCGGTGCACCACGCCGCATTTGTCGACCAGCACCGAGTGGTTGTCGTCGTCCATGGCGAGGATCAGGTCGAAGCGCTCGAAGTCGTCCGGGACCAGGGACCGGGCGCGCAACGCGGTGAGGTCGTAGCCCCGCAGCCTCGCGTGCGCGATGGCGCGGGGGTCGGGCGGCTGGTCCTTGTGCCAGCCGGCGTTGGTGCCGGCCGAGTCGACCTCCACCAGGCCGTCGAGCCCGAGCGCCGCCAGCTTGTGGCGAAGCACCGCCTCCGCGGTGGGCGAGCGGCAGATGTTGCCCATGCACACCATCAGGACATGAAGCTTCTTCTGCGCTGACAGAGGCCTGGCGGCGTTCTCGGGTGCGGGGTCAGGCGCCATGAAGGGCCACATACGGATCCATCGAATCAACTACTTGGCAATCGATGGTAAACACATCGCGACGGGATCGCGAGGAACAAGGTCGCAGGACGACGCGATATCGACTCACCGTGTCATGTGGTGCCAAGCCGCGCCTCACTTCTTTCGCTTCCTCGCCGCGGGTGCCACCGGGGCAGCGCCTGTCGGGGGCACGAGCACATGGTCCTCCACGGACGCCCCGAACGCCTGCTCGCGCAGATGGGCGAGCTGGTCGCGCACGCGCGCCGCCTTCTCGAATTCCAGGTTGCGGGCGTGCTCCATCATCTGCTTCTCGAGCTGCTTGATGCGCTTGCCGAGGTCCTTCTCGGACATGGATTCGACCTCGGCCGCGATCTGCAGCGCCTTGAGGTCGTCCTTGGCGGACTTCTCGGAGTAGACCCCGTCGATCAGGTCGCGCACCTGCTTGGCCACCGACCGGGGCGTGATGCCCATCTTCAGGTTGTGTTCGGTCTGTTTCGTGCGCCGGCGCTCGGTCTCGCCGATGGCCCGCACCATGGAGTCGGTCATCCTGTCGGCGTACAGGATGGCGCGGCCGTGCAGGTTCCGGGCCGCCCGGCCCATGGTCTGGATCAGGGACCGCTCGGACCGCAGGAAACCTTCCTTGTCGGCATCGAGGATGGCCACGAGCGACACCTCGGGGATGTCGAGGCCCTCGCGCAGCAGGTTGATGCCCACCAGCACGTCGAAGGTGCCCAGGCGCAGGTCGCGGATGATCTCCACGCGTTCCACCGTGTCCACGTCGCTGTGCAGGTAACGGACCTTCACGCCGTTGTCGGTGAGGTAGTCGGTGAGCTGCTCGGCCATGCGTTTCGTGAGCGTGGTGATCAGCACCCGCTCCTTCTTCTCCACGCGGATGCGGATCTCCTGCAACACGTCGTCCACCTGGTGCGTGGCAGGGCGCACCTCCACCTGGGGGTCGACGAGGCCCGTGGGGCGCACGAGCTGCTCCACCACCTGCCCGGCGTGCTGCTTTTCATAGTCGGCCGGCGTGGCCGACACGAACACCACCTGACGCATCTTCTTCTCGAATTCCTCGAGCTTGAGGGGCCGGTTGTCGAGTGCCGACGGCAGGCGGAAGCCGTACTCGACGAGCGTCGTCTTGCGCGCCCGGTCGCCGTTGTACATGCCCCCCAGCTGGCCCATCATCACGTGGCTCTCGTCGAGGAACATCAACGCGTCGCGCGGGAGGTAGTCGACCAGCGTGGACGGCGGCTCGCCGGGCGCGGCGCCCGACAGGTGGCGCGTGTAGTTCTCGATGCCCTTGCAATGGCCGATCTCCTGCAGCATTTCCAGGTCGAAGCGCGTGCGCTGCTCGATGCGCTGGGCTTCCACCAGCTTGCCGCCGGACACCAGCTCGGCCAGGCGGTCGCGCAACTCCACCTTGATGGTGTCCACCGCGGCGAGCACACGGTCGCGTGGCGTGACGTAGTGGCTCGACGGGTACACCGTGAACCGCACGATCTTCTGGCGGATGCGGCCGGTGAGCGGATCGAAGAGCTGCAGCGTCTCGATCTCGTCGTCGAACAGCTCGATGCGGATGGCCAGCTCCGAGTGTTCGGCCGGGAACACGTCGATGGTGTCGCCCCGCACGCGGAAGGTGCCGCGCGAGAAGTCGGCCTCGTTGCGCTGGTACTGCATGCGGATCAGCTGGGCGATCACGTCGCGCTGGTCCATCTTGTCGCCGGTGCGCAGCGTCATCACCATGCGGTGGTAGTCCGCCGGGTTGCCGATGCCGTAGATGGCCGACACGGTGGCCACGATGAGCACGTCGCGGCGTTCGAGCAGGCTCTTGGTGGCGCTCAGGCGCATCTGCTCGATGTGCTCGTTGATCGCGCTGTCCTTCTCGATGAACAGGTCGCGCTGGGGAACGTAGGCCTCGGGCTGGTAGTAGTCGTAGTAGCTGACGAAGTACTCGACGGCGTTCTTGGGGAAAAATTCGCGGAACTCGCTGTAGAGCTGGGCCGCCAGCGTCTTGTTGGGCGCGAACACGATGGCCGGGCGGCCGAGCCGCGCGATCACGTTCGCCATGGTGAAGGTCTTGCCCGAGCCGGTCACGCCCAGCAGCGTCTGGTACGCGAGCCCGTCGCCGATGCCCTCGACCAGCTGGTCGATGGCCGCGGGCTGGTCGCCTGCGGGCGGGTACGGCTGGAAAAGCTCGAAGGGGGAGTCCGGGAACGTGACCATTTCGCCCTTGGCGGGCGATGTCACCGCCGCGGTGTCGGCTGTTGTGTCGGGAAGTCCGGCCATGGCAGATAAAATCCTCGGGTTATCCCGCGAAGCGAGCTCGCAGGCCAATCGCGCAGGGTAGCCCAAAACCAAAGTTTGCTCTACTGACAAGGACCGTCCCCATGACCTCGCTGTTCACTGCCGTTGAAATGGCCCCGCGTGACCCCATCCTCGGCCTCAACGAGCAGTTCAACGCCGACCCGAACCCGGCCAAGGTAAACCTCGGCGTGGGCGTGTACTACGACGACAACGGCAAGCTGCCCCTCCTCAAGTGCGTCCAGGAAGCGGAGAAGCAACTGGTCGAGGCCCACAAGCCGCGCGGCTACCTGCCCATCGACGGCATCGCCGCCTATGACAAGGCCGTGCAGGGCCTCGTGTTCGGCGCCGACAGCGCCATCGTCACCGACGGCCGCGTGGCCACCGTGCAGGCGGTGGGCGGCACCGGCGGCCTGAAGATCGGCGCCGACTTCCTGAAGCGCCTGAACCCCGGCGCCACCGTGCTGATCAGCGACCCGAGCTGGGAAAACCACCGCGCGCTGTTCACCAACGCCGGCTTCACGGTCGGCACCTACCCGTACTACGACGCCGACAAGCGCGGCGTGAACTTCGACGGCATGCTGGCCGCGCTGAACGGCGCCGCCGCCGGCACGGTGATCGTGCTGCACGCCTGCTGCCACAACCCCACGGGCTACGACATCACCCCGGCGCAGTGGGCGCAGGTGGTCACGGCCATCAAGGCCCGTGGCCTGGTCGCCTTCCTCGACATGGCCTACCAGGGCTTCGGCGAAGGCATCAAGGAAGACGGCGCCGTCATCCAGCAATTCGTGGAGGCCGGCCTCGACTTCTTCGTCTCCACGTCGTTCTCGAAGAGCTTCTCGCTCTACGGCGAGCGCGTGGGTGGCCTGAGCGTGGCGTGCCAGTCGAAGGAAGAAGCGGGCCGCGTGCTGAGCCAGCTGAAGATCGTGATCCGCACGAACTACTCGAACCCGCCCACGCACGGCGCCCAGGTGGTGGCCACCGTGCTGACCACCCCGGCCCTGCGTGCCCAGTGGGAAGAGGAACTGGCCGGCATGCGCGTGCGCATCAAGCAGATGCGCGTGGCCCTGCAGGACAAGCTCAAGGCGGCCGGCGTCAAGCAGGACATGAGCTTCATCACCCAGCAGAAGGGCATGTTCAGCTACTCGGGCCTGAACCAGGCCCAGATGCAGCGCCTGCGCAGCGAATTCGGCATCTACGGCGTGGATTCGGGCCGCATCTGCGTGGCCGCGCTGAACAGCAAGAACATCGACGCGGTGGTGTCGGCGATCGCGAAAGTGGCTGGATAATTAGGCCCCCCAGTCGCTTCGCTCCTGCCCCCAGGGGGCGACCCCGGGTCGGCCGGCGGAGCCGGTCCTCGCGGGTGGCTTGATCTGTCGCGTCGCTTCGCTGGCTCTTTCCCGCCCCCCTGCCCCCGGGGGGACCCGGACTTGGGGGTGACTTGATCGGGGGCTTCGCGCGGTGCGCGACATGAGGGCATGTCACCTCGGTGACATGCTGTTACCGTTCTCGCAATTGGCGTGAGATCTCCCGCTTTATTCTGGCGTTGACGCATTTCGCTTTCAAGCACGATGTAAGACTACTGCCTAGAATGGTGCATCGCACAACGATGTGCCGCCCGGCTTCTCGCCACAAAGGATCACGCCATGCTGTACCAGCTCTATGAGTCCCAACGGGCCATGCTGAGCCCGTTCTCCGAATTCGCGTCTGCGTCGTCCAAGCTGTACAGCCATCCGCTTTCGCCGTTTGCCCACACGCCACTCGCCACGCGGGTGTCTGCCGGCCTCGACCTGATGCACCGGCTGGCGAAGGAGTACGAGAAGCCCGAGTTCAACATCACGTCGGTCAAGGTCAACGGCACCGACGTGGCGGTGCAGGAGCAGGTGGCCGTTGAAAAGCCGTTCTGCCGCCTGCTGCGTTTCAAGCGCTTCACCGACGACGTCGGCCTCCTCACCCGCATGAAGGACCAGCCCACCGTGCTGGTGGTGGCGCCGCTGTCGGGCCACCATTCCACGCTGCTGCGTGAAACCGTGCGCCAGCTGCTGATCGACCACAAGGTGTTCATCACCGACTGGACCGACGCCCGCATGGTGCCGCCCGAGGCAGGCCCGTTCCACCTCGACGACTACATTGCCTACGTGCAGGATTTCATCCGCCACGTGGGGCCTGAAGTGAACGTGATCTCGGTGTGCCAGCCCACGGTGCCCGTGCTGGCGGCCATCTCGCTGCTGGCGAGCAACGGCGAATTCACGCCCCGCACCATGACGATGATGGGTGGCCCCATCGACGCCCGCAAGTCGCCCACCGCGGTGAACAACCTGGCGATGAACAAGAGCTACGAGTGGTTCGAGAACAACGTGATCTACCGCGTGCCCACGAACTACCCAGGCGGCGGCCGCCGCGTGTACCCGGGCTTCCTGCAGCACACCGGCTTCATCGCCATGAACCCGGACCGCCACCTGAAGTCGCACTACGACTACTTCATGGACCTGATGCAGGGCGAGGACGAAAGCGTCGAGTTCCACCGCTCGTTCTACGACGAGTACAACGCGGTGCTCGACATGCCGGCCGAGTACTACCTCGACACCATCCACACGGTGTTCCAGGACTTCTCGCTCGTGAACGGCACGTGGGAAGTCAAGGGCCAGCTCGTGCGCCCGCAGGACATCAAGACCACCGCGCTGCTGACCATCGAAGGTGAGCTCGACGACATCTCGGGCGCCGGCCAGACCCGTGCCGCGCACGACCTGTGCTCGGGCATCCCGTCGTCGCGCCAGTTCCACTACGACGTGGAAGGTGCAGGGCACTACGGCATCTTCTCCGGCCGCCGCTGGCGCGAGGACTGCTACCCGCAGGTGCGCGACTTCATCGCCAGCCACCAGGACGAAACGGGCGCCCCGAAGAAACGGGCGTCGCGCGCCACGGCGGCGGCTGCGGCAAAAACCGGCGGTACCGCGAAGGCGACCAAACCCGTCGCCCCCAAGCGCGCCCGCTGACCTCCGTGCCCTCCGTCGCCGACCTGACCGACACCCTCGACCGCGCCCTCCCCCAGACGCAGTGCACGCGCTGCGGCTACCCCGATTGCCGCAGCTATGCGGCGGCCATCGCGTCGGGTGAGGCGGACATCAACCAGTGTCCGCCCGGCGGGGCCGAAGGGGTCGAACGGCTGGCGCGGCTCACCGGACGGCCGGCGGCTCCGCTGAACCCCACCCACGGCACCGAGGGGCCGCGCCTGCTGGCGGTGATCGACGAGGCTTGGTGCATCGGCTGCACGCTGTGCCTGAAGGTGTGCCCGGTGGACAGCATCGTGGGCGCACCGAAACGCATGCACACCGTGCTCGACGACCTGTGCACCGGCTGCGAGCTGTGCGTGCCCGTGTGCCCGGTCGACTGCATCGCGCTCGTGCCCGCCACGCCGGGCCGCACCGCCTGGGACGCCTGGAGCGCCCCGCAGGCCGACGAAGCCCGGGATCGTTTTGCATTCCACCGGATGCGGCTCGAACGCGACAAGACCGAGAACGACGACCGCCTGGCCGCCAAGGCCGCGGCCAAGCTGGCCGACCTGCCGGCCGCGTCCAAGCTCACCGACCCGGCCGCGCTCGATGCCAAGCGGGCCATCATCGAAGCCGCGATGGCCCGGGCCCGGGCGCGCCGCACCGGTTGAACGTTCCGGGCCACAATGACGGCCCATGAAAGTCGCCGACATCGCCCCCTTCTTTGCCACACTGAAGGCAGCCAACCCCCAACCGAACACCGAACTCGAATACACCAACGTGTTCGAGTTGCTCGCCGCGGTGCTGCTGTCGGCCCAGGCCACCGACGTGGGCGTCAACAAGGCCACGCGGCGGTTGTTCCCGCGCGCCAACACGCCGCAGAAGATGATCGACCTCGGGCTCGACGCGGTCACGGATCACATCAAGACCATCGGCCTCTTCCGCACGAAGGCGAAGAACCTGATGGCCACGTGCCACATCCTCGTGGACCAGCACGGCGGCCAGGTGCCGCGCACACGTGAAGCACTCGAGGCCCTGCCCGGCGTGGGCCGCAAGACGGCCAACGTGGTGCTGAACGTGGCGTTCGGCGAGGCCACGATGGCCGTCGACACCCACATCTTCCGCGTGGGCAACCGCACCGGCCTCGCGCCGGGCAAGACGCCGTACGAGGTGGAGATGAAGCTGATGAAACGGGTGCCGGCCGAATACCTGGTGGACGCCCACCACTGGCTGATCCTGCACGGACGCTACGTGTGCCAGGCACGGCGCCCGCTGTGCGAACAGTGCCAGGTGCTGCGCTACTGTGACTCGGCCCCGCGCGAGTTGCTGGCACGCCAGGCCACGCCGTAACCCACGGGCGCAGGCCATTCGGACGCCACTGAGGGCGGTGGCAACCCGCGCATCACGCGCGCTGCCGCGTTGATCCAGCCGGCGTGGCCCACGACCCACGCGTCCGGGTGGGCCGACATGAACGCCGCGCAGCGGGCCATCAGCACCGTCACCGACTCGCCCCCGCCCGGCGCATGGCTCGCGAACGCCGCGCACCAGGCGTCGACCTCGGCCGCGCCGATGGTGTCCCACGCTTGCCCGTCCCAGGCGCCGAAATCGAGTTCGGACAAGCGCGGGTCCACGTGGTGCAACCAGCCCCAGCGGGCCAGCCAGCGGCCCACGTCGGCCCCCCGGCGCAGCGGCGACGTCCACACTTCCCTCGCCGCCCCGTCGCGCCGGGCGGCCCGGCGGATGCGGTGGGCGAGGCGCTTGGCCTTGCGCGGGTCCACCGGCACATCGGCGCGGCCGATGCAACGCCCGGCCACGCCACGCGGCCGCGGGTGCCGCCACACCATGAGCCCTGTCATGCCCCGAACCCCGCGACCCCCGCGAACCGCAGCCACACCAACCAGCCCAGCAGCACCAGCACCTCGGTGACCTGTTGCGTGGCGCCGAGGGTGTCGCCGGTGAACCCGCCGAGCCGGCGGCGCCAGCAGCGGGCACAGGCCCAGGCGCCCATCGCCGCGAGCACCACCGACAGCAGCACCGCCGGCCACCACACGGGCCGCCACGCCACCAGCCCGGCCGCCACGACGGAGGCCCAGCCCAGCGCCACGGCCATGCCCCGGCCCGACACGCCCTGGGCCAGCGGTTTCGCCTTCGCGGCCGCCAAGTCACCCGCATAGGGCAACGCGCGGATCAGCACCACCGCCATCGCCCGTGACACCGTGTGCGCCAGCAGCAGCGCGGGCACCGCCAGCGCGACTGGCAGCGACCCGAGCGTGGCGGCCTTGAGCCCGAGCACCAGCACCAGGCCCGCGGCCCCGTAGCTGCCGATGCGCGAGTCCTTCATGATCTCGAGCGCCCGCTCGCGGCTCACATGGCCACCCAGGCCATCGCAGGTGTCGGCGAACCCGTCCTCATGGAACGCGCCGGTCAACGCCACGGTGGCGGCCATCGACAGCACCACCGCCACGGCCGGTGACGTGAGCCAGGCCGCCCCCGCCAGCACCCCCGCCGCCACGGCCCCCACGAGCAGGCCCACCGCGGGAAAGTGCCGTGCGCTGTCGTGCAGCCAGGCGGGCTCGAAACCCACCCAGCGCGGCACCGGCACGCGCGTGAAGAACTGCAGCGCGATGAAAAAGAGCCGCAGTTCGTGGCGCATCAGTTCGTGGCCTTGTCCGACACCCCGGCCGACTCGAAACTCGCCATCTCGTCGAGGATGCGCACAGCGCTGACGATCAGCGGCCACGCGAGGGCCGCCCCGGACCCCTCGCCGAGCCGCAGCCCCAGGTCCAGCAGCGGCACCACCCCCAGGTGTTTGGTCATCAGGCGGTGGCCCGGTTCGGCCGAGCTGTGGGCCCACACGCACGAACCCAGCAGCGCCGGGACCAGCCGCGACGCCCAGAGCACCGCGGCGCCGGCGATGAAGCCGTCCACTACCACGAGGCGGCGCTCGGCGGCGGCCTGCAGTGCGGCGCCCGCGATCATCGCGATCTCGAACCCGCCCACCGCGGCCATCAGCGCCAGCGGGCTGGTGGCCGCACGGTGCGTTTCCATCGCCTGCCCGAGCAGCGACCGCTTGCGCGCGAGGCCCTCGTCGTCGAGGCCGGTGCCGCGGCCGATGCATTCGCCGAGGTCCTCGCCCGTCAGCATCGCCAGCAGCAGCGACGCGCTGGACGTGTTGCCGATGCCCATCTCGCCCAGCAGCACCGCATTGCCGGGCAGGCCACGCACCACGTCACCGCCGGCCTGCAGTGCCTGCGCGCATTGCTCGGCGGTCATCGCCGGTCCGGCCAGCATGTCGGCCGTGCCGGACGCCACCTTGCGATCGAGCAGGCCCGGGCGCGGCGCAAACGCGTGGTTCACGCCCGCGTCCACCACCGTGAGTGCGAGGCCGTGCTGGCGCGCAAGCACGCTGACCGCGGCCCCGCCGGCCAGGAAGTTCTCCACCATCTGCCACGTCACGTCCGACGGGTAGGCCGACACCCCGCGCGCGGCAATGCCGTGGTCACCGGCGAACACGATCATCTGCGGATCATGCAGCGCCGGGTGCTCGGTGCCCTGCACCAGGCCCACGAACTGCGCCAGCGATTCGAGGCGGCCCAGCGCACCGAGCGGCTTGGTCTTGCGGTCGATGCGGTGGCGCAGGCGTTGCTGCAGGCCGGTGTCGGCGAGGGATGCGATGGTCGGGATCTTGTAGGTCATGCTCGGGGTTTCAGGTCGTGGGATCGAGCAGGCGCATCAGCACGCCGGGCTCGAAGTGGGTGTCGATGAAGTCGGCGAGGCCATCGAAGACCTCGGGCAACGCGCGGGCCGGCGTGCCGAACAGCGCCTGCAGCACCGCGGGCGATTCGAAGAGGCCATGGGTGTAGGCGCCGAACACGTGGCCGGCCTGCCAGGCGATGGGGTCGCCGTCGGGGTTGTGCATCACGGCCCGCACGCCGCCTGTGGCCTGGGTGCGGCCATGGCGGATCTCGTAGCCGTCCACCGCCACGCCCGACAGCGCCGACCACGGGGCGTCGAGCGGTTCGAAGGTGGCGCGGGTGTGGCGCAGCAGTTTCGCGGGCGCGAAACGGGTGGTCAGCGGCAGCAGGCCGAGGCCCACCGCGTCGCCGTCGACGCCATCGGGGTCCACCAGCGATTCACCGAGCATCTGCAGGCCGCCGCAGATGCCCAGCACCGGCCGGCCAGCCGCGGCATGCGCGCGCACGGCCTCGGCCAGGCCCTGCGTGTGCAGCCAAGCGAGGTCGGAACTGGTGTGCTTGGAGCCGGGCAACACCACCCAGTCGGCCCCGAGCAGGTCGGCCGGCGACCGCGCCCACACGAGGCGCACGCCGGGCAAGCCGCGCAATGGCTGGAACTCGTCGAGGTTGCTGATGCGCGGGTAGGCCACCACCGCGATGCGCAGGCCGCCGCTGCCGGTGGGAGCGTCGTCGAACACACCGTCCTCTTCCGGCAGGCCATGGCCCCGCCACATCGGCAGCACCGCCACGGTGGGCACGCCGGTCAATGCTTGCAGCTGTGCCGGGCCGGGCGCCAGCAGCGCAGCGTCGCCCCGGAAGCGGTTCAGCACGAAGCCGCGCAGCAGGGCCCGTTCGGCGGCCGGCAGCAGCTGGTGGGTGCCGTACAGGTGGGCGAACGCACCGCCGCGGTCGATGTCGGTGACCAGCAGGCACGCGGCACCGGCCTCGCGCGCCGTGCGCATGTTGACGTAGTCGCTCGCGTGCAAGTTGATCTCGGCGGGTGAACCGGCGCCCTCGATCACCACCACGTCGTGCGTGGCCATCAGGTCGTGCAACGCGTCGCGTGCGAACGGCCACAGGGTTTCGCTGCGGGTGCGCCACGGCACGGCGGCCAGGTCGGACCGCACCTGGCCCATCACCACCACCTGGCTTGCCGTGTCGCGCTCGGGTTTCAGCAGCACCGGGTTCATGCGCACGTCGGGCACCACGCCAGCGGCCAGCGCCTGGAAATACTGCGCGCTGCCGATCTCGCCGGCCTGGCCACCGGGCCCGGGCACCACGCGCGCGTTGTTGCTCATGTTCTGCGCCTTGAACGGCGCCACCCGCAGGCCCTGGCGCGCGTACCAGCGGCACAGCGCCGTGGCGAGCCAGCTCTTGCCCGCGCCGCTCGTGGTGCCGAGCACCATCACCGCGCGCGCCGTCACGACACCACCGCCTGCCATGCGGCCCGCAACGCGGCCTGGGCCTCGGGCGGGCGCACGCCCAGGCGCACGGCGCCGGGCAGGCCCATCGACGTGGTGTCGCGGAGCTTGACGCCGTGGCTGCGCAGCCGGGGCAACACGGCGGCCATGTCGACACCAGGCCAGCGCACCACGTAGAACGCCGTCACGCCGGGGTCCTGGGTCCAGCCGAGTGTGTCGCCGAGCGCCAGCTGCGCCGCCTTCCAGGCCCGCAGCGTGTCGAGGCTGTCGCGCACCCACTGCTGCGTGGCCGGAGCGGCCCACGCTGCCAGCAGGGCCACGCCGTGGGCGCCCAGCGGCCAGCTGGGGCACAGCCGGTCGAGCGCGGCCGTCCAGGCGTGCGCACCGTCGGGCGCCACCGCGTACGCGCCGCGCACGCCGGTGACCCCGAGCGCCTTGTTGGGCGACACGAGCCGCCACGCCGTGGCGGGCACCGCGGGCCGGTCACCGGACAGGCGCAACGCCGCATAGGCCTCGTCCACCACCAGCACGGCGCCCTCGCGCCCCGCCGGGATGCGTGCGGATTGCCCGCCGGGGCTGGCCGGTTCGGTGACCCACACCAGCGACGCATCGCCTGGCGCACCCACGCGCCGCAGGCCCCAGGCGTCGGCGGCGCGGCCGTAGTCGCCATAGCCCGGCGACGGCACGAACACGCTCGCGTGCGCCGATTGCAGCTTCACCGCGGCCGTCAGGCGGCCGATGAACTCGCTCGCGCTCGCGGCGATGGTGATGCGGCGCGGGTCCACGCCTTCGAACGCAGCCAAGGTTTCCTTGAGCGCGGTCGACGCGGGGTCGGGATACCGCGTGGCATCGGCCCGCTGCAGCGCCTCGATCACCGCCGGCGCGGGGCCGCACGCGTTCGCGTTGGTGGAAAAGTCCCAGCGCGGTGCGCCTTGCGCATCCGGCCCGCCATGGTCACCGCTCATGCCACCCTCCCCGCCACCGCCAACATCGCCAGCACCAGCGCGGCCCACGCCGCGCGCTGCGCCGTGGCCAACGCTCGCCCCATGTGCCCGGCCTCGGGCGACGGTGCCGTGGCATTCAGCGCATAGACCCCGGGCTTCGACAGCCGCACCCCGAGGTGCAGCGCCATCGCGCCCATGGGCCAGCCGCCATTGGGCGACGGGGTGCGGCCCGCCTCGCGCCACAGCGCCGCGGGCGGCCACGGCATCAGCAGCACCGCGGTGATGCGTGCCGGGATCCACGACAGCACGTCGTCCGCGCGGGCGGCCCACTTGCCGGCCCATTCCCACGCACCGCGGTAGCCCCACATCGCGTCCATCGTGTTCGCGAGGCGGTACACCACGGCACCGGGCAGGCCAGCCACGGCGAACCAGAACAGCGGTGCCACGAGCGAATCGTTCAGGTTCTCGGCCAGCGTCTCGATGGCCGTCTCGCGCAACTCGTGCGGGCCGAACGCCCCCACGTCGCGGCTGACGAGGCGCGCGAGCTGCGTGCGCGCCTCGGGCACGCCACGCTGCAGCGCGGCCTCGACGGCGCTCACCTCGTCGCGCAACATGCGCCACGCGAACATGGGCTTCAGCACCACCGCCAGCAGCGGCAAGCCCAGCCACCACGGCAGCGCCGAAAGCGCCCGCTGCAGCCCCCATGCCAGCGCGCCCAGCACCGTGGCCAGCACGATCCAGGCGACAGCACCGCCGGCAAATGCCACCTTCGGCCCGAGCGCCTTCAACGCGCGCCCGAGCGGCCCGAGCACGTGGCCGAGCCACGCGACCGGGTGCCACGCGTTGCGCGGTTCACCGAACGCGAGGTCGAGCGCCCACGCGAGCGCGAGCGCCCCGGCCGGGAGCAGCACGGGGTGGTCCACCCCTCAGTCCTCGATGCCGCGCTGGGCCGGCACACCGGCGTTGAAGTGGTGCTTGACGAGCGTCATCTCGGTGACCGTGTCGGCGAGGTCGATCAACTCCTGCGGCGCCCCGCGCCCGGTCAGCACCACGTTCACGTGCGGCGGCCGCTCGCGCAGGCAGGCGAGCACCGGTTCGAGCGGCAGCCAGCCGTAGCGCAGCGGGTAGGTGATCTCGTCGAGCACCACGAGGAAGTGTTCGCCGGCGCGGATGGTGGCCTCGGCGCGCGCCCAGCCGTCGCGGGCGAGCTGCGCGGAGTGCTCGAGGTCCTTGCTCTTCCAGCTGAAGCCGTCACCGAGGCCCTCGATGGGCACGCCGAGCTGCTCGAACATGCGGTGTTCGCCGAAGCGGGCCGAAGGCACCTTCATGAACTGGTAGATCTTGACAGCCTTGCCACGCCCATGCGCGCGCAGCGCAAGGCCGAACGCCGCGGTGCTCTTGCCCTTGCCGTCGCCTGTGTGGACCAGAACGAGGCCGCGCCGGTCGCCCTCGGGGCGGTCGTAGCGTTTTTCGGTGGGGGGTTGTTCGATGTCCATCAGGATCTCCGTGGAAAGCGCACTGTAGCGCCGGTTGAAACACGCGCTTGCCATGCAGCGCCGGACGCCACGAGCAGCGCCATCAGCACGAGCGCCAGGGCGCGGGAAAGAGGTTCGGGGGCGGTCACCGCGTCCGGCTGTTTCACCAGCAGGATGCCGTGCCGCGGAGGTTCGGTCGCGGGGGTGGGCTCGGGTGTCGGTGCGGGTGCGGGCGGCGCAACAACGGCAGGCCGCAGCGGCCGTGGCAGGACGCCCTGCGCCGCGTGCCACTGGTCGGCACGCACCACACCCGGGGCCGCGGCCTGCCAGCCCCGCAACGCGTGCAGCACCTTGCCCACCTCGCGCCGGCCCGCGGCGCCTTCGGCCCGCATCGCGGCCTGCCACGCGGGGTGCAGCAGTTGCGAACGCAGCTCGATGGCCACCGCCTGCGCCGCCGGCATCGTGGTGGCTGCGCTGGTGTCCTGCAACTGGCTGACGTAGAGCGCCACCGGCACGGTGCGGCCCGCCACCTTCGCCGCGGCCGCGAGCCCGCCGAGGTACTGGAACGGCTCGTCCGACGTCAGCACCCCGTACAGGTTCGACGACCGCGAGAGCATCGCCGCATCGGTGTGCCGGAGGTGGGCGGCAAGCGAGGCCCGCGCCGCGCCCGGCGCCAGGGTGCCAGCAGCCACCCCGTCGACGTACGGCTGGCTCATCTGCGCGAGGAACCGTTCCCCCGCACTTGACTGCCCTGCCCCCACGCCGCTGCCGTAGGCGCCCGGCAGGTTGCCGAACACCCGTGCACGCGCCAACGTGCGGGCGGTCGCCGGGTCCACGCCACGGCGCAGCAGCGTGTCGGCCACGGCGCGGTCGTTGGCCGCGATCGGGTTGTCGGGCTCGGCCGCAGCCGCGGCGGCCACGGCCTTGTCGAGCAGTGCCATCAGCGCGGGAAACTGGTCGCGGTACGAGCCGGTGATGCTCAGCAGCACGTCCACACGCGGGCGCCCCAGTTCGGCCGCCGGTATCACGCGCAGGCCGGTGGGCCGGCCGCTGTCGTCCCACACCGGCTGCACCCCCAGCGCCACGAGCGCCTGCGCTTCCATCACACCCTGCTGGCGCACCGTTTCGCCGGCCCACAGCGACAGCGCCACGCGCTGCGGTACTTCGCCCTGGTGAGCCGTGCGCCAGCCGGCCAGCCAGCGGTCGAACAGCGCGGTGGCCACGCCGTAGGCGGCCGGTGTGGGCAACCGGGCCGGGTCGAGGCCCACGAGGTTGCGGCCGGTGGGCAAGCTTTCGGGGTGGCGCACCGGGTCACCGCCCGGGCCCGCGGTGACGAAACCACCCGCCAGCGCGTGCAGCAGCGCGGGCATCTCGCCTTCGGTGGCCAGCAGGCCGTCGAGCGCACGGGCGCGTTCGGCGAGCGGGTGCGTGGGGTCGTCGAACGCCGCATCCACCCAGCGTGCGGCCTCGCCGGGCCGTTCGAGCGCCCACTGGTCCCCGAAACGCTCGCGCAGCGGCCCGCGCAAGGCCTGGAGGACGGTGCGGCGGCGCTGCGCGGCGTCAGGCACCTGGCCGAACACGGCCAGGCCCTGCGGCTGCACTGCCTGTGCCAGCGCGTCGAGGTGCGGGTGCAGGGCCGCCACGAACCCGTTGAAGTCCGCCGCCACACGTGCCGCGGACCAGCCCAGGTCACGGTGCAGGCCGTGGGCCACCAGGCGGCCGGCGGCCTGCTGCTGCAGCGCGGCCTTCAGCGGCCCCGGTTCGGCCACCGACCACTGGTGCAGCAGCTCGTGCACGTCCCCCACGGCCGGTGCCAGCCCCGCCACCGCCAGCACCGGCGTGCGGTGGCTCAGCAGCAGCGCCCGGCCGCGGCGTTTGGCGGTCATCGCCTCGCCCACGTTGTCGACGATGTACGGGTAGATGACCGGCAGGTCACCGAGCGGCAGCCAGGCGTCGTCCCACACGTCCAGCCCGCGCGCCTTGCCCGCGGCCCATTCCTGCGTGCCGTGGGTGCCGAAGTGGATCAGGGCATCGGCCGCGTGTTGCGCCCACAGGTAGGTGGCGAGGTACCGGTGCGACGGCGGTGCCGTCGCACGGTGATCGTCCGTGCCGGTGTCTCCCCGAGGAGGCTGCAACACCACCGAGAGATGGCCGGCCCGCAGGCGCGAGATCACGAACACGCGCTCCCCGTCGCGGGTGACCACGGACGGGCTGCGCCCGGGCGCCCCCCAGCGCGCCGCGATGCGGTCGCGCACGGCCACCGGCAGGCCCGACCACCAGTGCATGTACACGGCCAAGGGCAACGTGGCGGCCTCACCGGGCGCTGGCGCGGCCAGGCCGGCCTCCCACTGCGCCGCGCTCACGGCCGGCACGGTGTACCCCGCCTCGGCCAGGCCCTCGCTCACCCGCGCGAGGCTGCGGGGCACGTTCAGGAACGACGTGGTCTGCGGGTACACCATGGCCACCACGCGCTTGCCGGCCACCGGCAGGCGCTGCAGCTGCACGAGGCGCATGGCCTTGTCGACGACGGCCTGCGCCTGCCGGTCGATCAGGTCCACGCGCCGGCCGCCATCGGCCATCGCCACCACCACCACCGGGTCGATGGCGCCGGCCGCCTCGGGCCAGACGAGGTACGGCGGCACGTCCGCCGGTGCGAGGCCGGCGGGGTCGGCGGACCAGGCGGCTTCATCGCCCTTGCGGTACGGCAGCGTGGACAGCACCGGCACGTCCCACCGCGCGAAGAGGGGCTGCAGGGCGGCGGCCTGTGACAGCAGCTGGTGGGTCACGATCACCGAGGCCATCGGGCGGCCGTCCACCGTCATGAGCTGCGCCAGCCCGGCCAGGTCGGCCTGCGGACAGAACACTGCCACGGCCTGCAGGCCGCTGCGCTCGAACATCCGCAACCACCGGTCGAGCCAGGCGGCCCCGCCGTTGACGAAGTTGGCGCGGTGCACGAGCACGGCCACGAGCGGCCGGTCGTCGTGCCGCCAGGCGCGCAACGCTGCAGGGCTGTCGAACGGGGCCGGGGCATCCGGGTGGTAGACGCCTTTCAGTGGCCAGCGCTCGATGGGCACCGCGGCCACGGGCCGGCCGGCCGCGAGTGCCACGGCCTGCGCCAGGTTGTGTTCACCGCCCGCCACCAGGTAGCCCGCCACACCACGAGGTGGTGCCGACGGCGTGGCCCAGACCACCCGCGGGCCTGCCGGCAGTTCGGCACCGAGCAGCGCCTCCAGCCGCCGCGCGGCCAGCGCGTGCGGTGCGTCCACCCACACCACCGCGGCCTGCGCCAGGCGTTGCCGCACGTCGTCGCGTTCGGTGGCGGTCAAGGCCGGTTCGCCGCTCAACGGAAATTCGGTGTGCACCACGTCGAACCCGGCGGCGCGGCCCAGCCGCTCGACCATCGCGGTGCGCGCCACCGGCGTGATGTCGGACGTGACCCACCACAACGTGGCCGCCTGCGCGGCACCACCCGCGAGCAACAGGCAACAGGCGAGCAGGTGCTTCACCGCGCGGTCCCGGACGCCTCGGGTTCCGGCACGTACACCACGCTGCCGTCGGCCAGCCGGTATGCCACGCCAGCACGCACGCCGTCGCCCGCGCTGGCGCCACCGGCCCCCTTGAACCGCACCTCGCGGCCGTGCTCGCGCACCACCAGCTCCATGTCGGGCTGGCCGGCGCGCCGCACCGCGGACGCGTCGCTCGCCGAAGACGCCCCGATCGCCGCCAGCAGCGCCACCACCAGCACGAGGAACACGTCGACGAGGTTGACGGCCGACAGCATCGGGTCGTCGTCGTCGTCGCCGAGGATGGAGAGGTGTTTCATGGGCAACCGATGTCACCCCGGTTTGTCATCCCGGCGAAAGGCAAGAACAAGCGGTCACCCCGGCGCAGGCCGGGGTCTCCAACGTTGGCGACTGCATGGACAGTCGAGATGTCTGGCGCTGGCGGCGTGAGCGAACGCCCCCCGGCAACACGGGGTGCCGACCAAGACGCCGTACAGCGATCTTTCCCGCTCCCCGGTGGAGATCCCGGCCTGCGCCGGGATGACCGAGGGGGTGCGAAAGGGCGTCCGCCGGGACGACGGGGACACGATCCGTTCACGCCGCCACCCCACGCGCCTTGCGCTCGGCCAGCAGTTCCCCGAGCAGCCAGCGCCGGCGTACCGAGTACACGGCCAGCCCGATGCTCGCGGCGGCCAGCGACAGCACCACCCCGGCGAATGCGCCGCTGAACACCGTCAGCGCCTGCGCCCCCTGCCCCGTGGCGACGTGCTGCAGCGCCGGCCCGAGCGGGATCATCGTGGCGATCAGCCCGAGCATGGGGCTCAGCCGGCTCAGCAGCCGCACCGGCTCGATCTGGCGCAGCACCTGCAGTTCCAGTTCCTCGAGCGACACACCCTCCGCGACCGCCAGCGCGCGAAACCCCGGGTGACGGGCGCGCTGCACGGCCTCCATCAGCGTGCGCCCGCCGGACCACAGCGCGTACACGAACGCCAGCGCCACCAGCACCAGCACCGGCCACAACAGGGCCTGGGCCACCTGGGCAAAACCTGCTTCGATCATCGGAACCACGCCGCCACGGCGCCCGGGTTGGAGGGGAAATAGGTGTGCACGTAACTCGCCGTCAGGCGCCCGCGGCGGTACACCGCCTCGGCCGTGCCGCGCCCGCTGGGCGAGGTGGCGCGGGCCAGGGGTTCGAGCGGCGTGGTGAGCGTGGAGTAGTGGAACGTGTGCCCGCGCACGCGGCCCTCGGGCAGGTCCACGGCCTGCAGCCCGATCGCCGCAAGGCGCCGCTGCATCACGGCTTCGCCGGGCAACACGCCGGCCATCGTGTGGCGGGTGCCGTCGGTGCCCACCAGCGTGTCGAGCAGGTACAGCAACCCGCCGCACTCGGCCAGCAGCGGCTTGCCCGCGGCATCGTGCGCGCGCAGCGCGCCGGCCATGCCCCGGGCGGCCGACAGCGCCGGGGCGTGCAGTTCGGGGTAGCCGCCGGGCAACCACACCGCATCGCACGGCGGCAGCGCGGTGTCGTGCAACGGCGAGAACCACGCGATGCGTGCGCCCATCGCCTCCAGGCACCGCACGTTGGCGGGGTACACGAACGACAACGCGGTGTCGCGTGCGATGGCCACGGTGACCCCGTCGAGCAGCCGCTCCACGGCCTCGGCAGGCGCAGCGTCGAACACCACCTCGGGAGCCTCGAAGGCCGGCACCACCGCCTGGGCCCACGCATCGGCCCAGCGGTCGAGCCGGGCGTCCACGTCGGGCAGTTCCATGGCCTGCACGAGGCCGAGGTGCCGTTCCGGCATCGACAGCGCGGTGTCGCGGCCCAGCGCGGCCACGAGCGGCAGGTGCGGTGGCAGGGCCTCGCCCACCATCCGCGCATGCCCGGGGCTGCCCACGCGGTTGGCCACCACGCCGGCGAACGTCAGCCCGGGCTGGTAGGTGGCGAGCCCGTGTGCGAGGGCGCCGAAGGTCTGTGCCATCGCCCCCGCGTCGATCACGGCGAGCACCGGCAGGCCGAACGTTCGGGCCAGGTCGGCGCTGCTCGGGTCCCCGTCGTAGAGGCCCATGACCCCCTCGACAAGGACCAGGTCCGCGCCATGCGCTGCTTCCGCCAGGAGACCGCGGCAGTGGTCCACGCCACCCATGAACAGGTCGAGCTGGAACACCGGGTGGCCGCTGGCGCGTTCGAGCAGCATCGGGTCGAGGAAGTCGGGGCCGGTCTTGAACACACGCACCCGCTGGCCGAGCCGCGTGTGGTGGCGGGCGATCGCCGCGGTGACGCTCGTCTTGCCCTGGCCCGAGGCGGGCGCGCTGATCATCAGGGCGCGGGTCACAGCTGGGGCACCGCCATCCACGACGTGCCGGCCCGTTCGATGCGGATGGCCCCGCCGAACACCTGCACCATCCGGGCATGCAGCGCCGGGTCGTCGCGCGACCCTTCGGCACACACGCGGCCGCCGGCCATCACCACGATGCGATCGGCCAGCAGCGCCAGCGGCAGGTCGTGCAACACGCTGACCACCGTGCGTCCTTCGGCGCCGAGGCGCTGCAGCAGCCGCACGAGGGCCACCTGGTGCGGCGGGTCGAGGTGGGTGGTGGGTTCGTCGAGCAGCAGCACCGGCGCATCCACGGCGAGCGCCCGCGCCAGCAGCACCCGCTGGCGCTCCCCGCCCGACAGCTCGTGCAGGCGGCGGTCGGCCCAGCTTTCGCATTCGGTCATGGCCATGGCCCGGCGCACGGCGGCCTCGTCGGCGGGCCCCGGCGACGCAAAAAGCCCGAGGTGCGGCACACGGCCCAGCATCACGATGTCGCGTGCGGTGAGTTCGCCGCTCGCCTCGCCCTGCTGCGCGAGCCACGCCACGCGCCGCGCGCGTTCGGCCAGGCGCCAGGCCGACAGCACCTTGCCTTCGAGCGTGACCGTGCCCCGTTCGGCAGGCTGCAGCCCCACGAGCACCCGCAGCAGCGTGGACTTGCCCGCGCCGTTCGGCCCCACGATGGCCGTCCAGCCGGGCGACAGCGCCACCGACACCCCGTGCAGCACGGGGCGGCCACCGCGAACGACATCCACCCCGGCTGCGGACAACAGGCCGGCCGTCATGCGAACCGCCTCCGGTGCAGCAGCCACAGCAGGTAGCAGCCCCCGAGCACGGCGGTGAGCACGCCCACCGGCAGCTCCTGCGGCGCCACGAGCGACCGCGCCAGCACGTCGGCCCCGAGCAGCAGCGCGCCGCCCATGCCGGCGCTGGCCAGCAGCAGGTACCCGTGGGCAGACGGTGCGAAGCGCCGCACGAGGTGCGGCGCCACGAGCCCGACGAACGCCACGAGCCCCGCCTGCGACACGGCCAGGCCGGTGGCCAGCGCCAGCGCCACGATCAGCACGACCCGCACGCGGGTGAGCGACAGCCCGAGGCTGATGGCGCTTTCCTCACCGAGCGTGAGCGCATCGAGCGCCCGCGCGAGCCGCCACGACACGGGGCCCGCCACGACGAGGCCGGCCAGCAGCACCCAGCAGCTGTCCCAGCCGAGGAACCCGGTGGACCCGACGAGGAAGGCCTGCTTGCCACGCAAGGCGTCGGGTGCCAGCGTGGTGACCATGTCGCTGGCGGCGCCCAGCACCACCCCGACGATCACGCCGGCCAGCAGCAGCCGCACGGTCTGCTGCGCCCCGCGCGCCAGCGCCACCGTGAGCGACACCCCCCCGAGCGCCCCGAGGAAGGCCGCGCCCACGAGCCCCAGGCGCGACACCGCATCGGCGGTGGCCAGCCCGATGGCGTGGCCGGTCAAGGCACTGCCCCCCAGCACCAGCACGACACCGAGCGACGCCCCCGACGCGGACCCGAGCAGGTACGGATCGGCCAGCGGGTTGCGAAAGAGCCCCTGCGCGATGGCCCCGGCCAGGCCGAACAGCGCGCCGGTGAGCCACGCCCCGAGCGTGCGGGGGGCGCGGATCTGGCCCACGATCAGTGGCCCGTCGGGCGACCACGCCAGCTGCCACGCGGCGGCCGGCGACCAGCCGTCGCTGCCCGCAGCCAGCCCGGCCGCGGCCAGCACGGCGGCCAGCAGCACGAGCGTGACGGCGAGAAGCCGGCGGCGGCGCTGTTCGACGTCGGCCATCAGCGCCGTGCCTTGTCGAGCCCGGCGAGGCAGTGGGCGAGGATCAGCGCCGCCTCGCCCATGCGCGGCCCCGGGCGGATCAGGAATTCATACTGGTCGGCCGGGAAGCTGCACCAGCGGCGCTGCTGCACCGACTTCAGCGTGCCCCAGCCCGGGCGCGACGGCATGGCTTCCACGTTGCGCGCCGAGGCCATCAGGATGTCGGGCTGCGCGCGCACCACGAACTCGGGGTTGAGTTTCGGGAACGGCCCGAATTCGGGCCCCACGATGTTGCCCATGCCCAGGCGGGTGAGCGTTTCGCCGATGAACGACGAGCGGCCGGCCGCGTACGACGAGCCGTCCACCTCGAAATAGACCCGCTGCCCGCGCACGCCGGCGGGCACGCCTTCGGCAGCGGTCTTGATGTCACGTTCGATCGCCGCCCACGCCACCACGGCGCGGTCCGGCGTGCCCAGCACCTTGGCGAGGGTCTCCAGGCCGCGTTGCACCTCGGCATGGTTGTTGGAGTCGATCACGAGCACCTTGAGGCCGAGCTGCTCGAGGCGGTCGATGATGCGGGCCGACGGTGCCACGATCACCAGGTCGGGCTTCAGCGCCACGATGCGTTCCACCTGGGCATCCTCCAGCCCGCCGAGTTTCGGCAGCGCGAGCACCTCGGCCGGCACGTTCGAGAACCGGTCGGTGCCGACGAGGCGCGCGCAGCCCCCGAGCGCGCACACCCCTTCCGTGAGCGACGGCATCAGCGTGACGATGCGCTGCGGCGGCGCCGGCAACGTGAGCGTGCGGCCGCGGTGGTCGGGCACGGTGACCGGCGCGGCCAGGGCCCACGCGGGCAAGGCGCCGAGCAACGCGGCAACGAGGAATCGGCGGATCATGGGTTCCCGGACTTTCGTTTCACGGCCACCGGCAGGCCGGCCACCATCAGCGTCACTTCGCCGCATGCGGCCGCCACGAGCTGGTGCAGGCGGCCGAGTTCATCGACGAACCGCCGGGCCTCGCGCGTGAGCGGCGACAGGCCGAGGCCGATTTCGTTCGAGACCAGCACCACCGGGCCCGGCGCCGACGCCAGTGCGGCCGCCACATCGTCGAACAGCGCAGGCAACCCGGCCGAGTCCACGGCCGGGCCGTGCAGCGGCATCAACAGGTTCGTCAACCACAGGGTCAGGCAATCGACCACCACGAGCCGGTGCGCCTGGCTGTGGGCGCGCAGCGCCCCGGCCAAGTCGCGCGGCTCTTCCACCGTGCCGAGGCCGGGCACCCGCTCGGCCCGGTCGCGCCGGTGAATCGCGATGCGGTCGGCCATCTCGGCGTCGCCCGCAAAGGCCGTGGCGATGAGCACGGCCTCGCGGCCGGGCGTGGCGAGCCACGCGGCCGCGAGGCCCTCGGCGCGCCGCGACTTGCCGCTGCGCTGCCCGCCGAGGAGGAAGTGGTGGTCGTTGGCTGGGTTCATGGTCTCAGATTTTCGGCGACCAGCGCACGCCCACGAACACCGTCATCGGGCTCGTCACGTACGTGTTGGCCAACTGGTACTTCTTGTCGAAGAAGTTGTCCACGCGGGCCAGCAGGCGCCAGTCCGAGCTGAGCTTGTGCTGCAGGTCGAGGTTCACGATCGAGTAGCCGCCGAGCACCGTCGTGTTCGCCACGTTGTCATACCGCTTGTCGGACACCTGCCATTGCGCGCCCACCGTGGTGTCGCCCAGGTCCTTGTCGATGTTGAACGAGGCAAAGCGCGGGGCGCGCCGGGCGAGGCGCCGTTCGACACCTTCGTTCATCGACTTCGCCGACAGGAAATCGATGGAGCCGGCGATGCGCAACCCGTCGGCGGTGTAGGCGCTCGTGAGCGTCACGCCCTTGAGCGTGGCGTCTCCGGCATTGCTGTAACAGCCGAACTCGCTGGAGCACGGCCCCGGTTCACCGAAGACGATCAGGTCGGTGATGCGGTTGCGGTACACCGTGGCACTCGACTCGAACGCACCCGCGCGGTGGTGCAGCGCGAGTTCTAGGTTGCTGCGCGAGCGCTCGGCCTTCAGGCCGGAATTGCCGAACTCCGCGGAAAACTGTTGGTACACCGTGGGCGCGCGGAACCCGTTGCTGAGCGTCGATTGCACGCGCCAGCCTTCGGCCACGTCGACCCCGGCCCCGATGGAACCGGTGTTCGCGCTGCCGAACGCATCGTTGCGGTCATGCCGCCCGTTCACCTGGAACGCGAGACCATCCTGGCGCCAGCCCCATCCGAGCGCGACGGCATCCTGGGTGCGGGTGTTCACTGCATTGGCCACGTCCGTGTTGACGAGGTGGTCCTCGCGCCGCTCCAGCGTGGCATTCACCGTGTGCTTGCCGAGCCGAACGTCGTTCTGCCACGTGCTGGTGCGCACGCGGGTGTCGGTGGTGTACACATTCGGGCGGGTCGCGTAGTGGTCCTTCGCCTGGCCGAAGCTGAGGGTGCTTCTCCATTCCGGCAGCCACTGCGCCGCCCACAGCGCGCTCACCGATTCGAGGTCGTGCAGGGCGTGGTCATCGGCTGCGGTGACGGGGGCCGGGTCGTATTGGCCGTCGACGTGGCTGCGCAGCGCCGAGACCTCCAGACGCTGGCCGTCCGTCACATCCACCCCAAGGCGTCCGCTGCCGCCGTTGCTGCGGTAACCGTCGCGGTCGGGGTTGCCCGTGGTCCTCGTGCTGAAGCCCGTGCTCTGCTCGGACAGGCCCGACAGCGCGAAGTCGACGCGCCCGTACTTGCCGGACACGCTGGCGTCGGACTTGACCGTGCCGTAGTCACCGCCCCCGAGGCCCACGTCGAACTGCGTGCCGGGCTCGCCACGGCGCGTGAAGATCTGGATCACGCCGCCGATGGCGTCGGAGCCGTACACGGCGCTGGCCGGGCCACGCAGCACTTCGATGCGCTCGATCTGGCTCAGCGGGATGGCCTCCCAGTTCACGCCGCCGGTGGTCTGGGTGTCTACACGCACACCATCGATCAGCACGGCCGTGAAACGGGTGTCGCCGCCGCGGATGTACACCGACGTGGCGCCAGCCGGCCCACCGCTGCGTGCCATCTGAACGCCCGGCACGCGGCGCAACAGGTCGGCCACGGCACCGCCCTGGTGGCGTTCGATGACGCTGCGGTCTATCACGGTCACGTCGGCGATCACCTCCCGCAACGGCACAGCGGACCGCGTGGCCGTGACCACCACGGGTTCCAGGCGCGGGGCCTCGGTTTGGGCGAACGCGGCACCACCCGCCAGCACGAGGACGGGCGAACACAGGCGCGCGTTGCGCCACATCGGATTTTTCATGGAAGGAGACTGCAGACAAGTTCCAGGCCCCTGCTTCCCCGCAAGGGTCTGTCATCGGGGTGTGCGTGCACACCCCACCTCGTTGGCCGGTATCCGGGCTGGCGGACCGACCCGTGCGACCTTCCCAGGAGAACCTCCCAGTGGTGTATGCACACGAGTTGACATGGGGTGAACCACATCGTCCGCTGACCGTTGCGGGGGCAGCGCAGGCGGGACACCGGTCCGATGGACTGGTTTCCTCTGCTTCCCGTTTAACTGCACCGGCGTGAGGACCGGCACGAGCACCAACAGGCGGGATTGTAAGTGGGCCGGACCTGCACCCTACAATGGGCGCCAGACCGTCGTCACCTGAGAGCCCACGCTTGCCATGTCGAAGACCCAAGAACTCGCTGAACGGGTGGAGCGCCTGCTGCTGCGACATGAAGAACTCAAGCGCACGCACGACCTCCTCGCGCAGCAGCTGACCACCGTCACGCAGGAGCGCGACAACCTGCGCTCGCGCCTGAACGCCGCGCGCGGCCGCATCGACGCGCTGCTGCACCGCCTGCCCACCGACGCACCCGCCGGGGAAGACCAATGAAGCAGATCGAAGTCACCATCATGGGGCAGAGCTACATCCTCGGCTGCCCCGAAGGCGGCGAGACGTCGCTGCTCGAGGCGGTGGCCAACGTGGACCGCGAAATGAGCGCCATCCGCGACGCGGGCCGCGTGAAGGCGCGCGAACGCATCGCCGTGCTCGCGGCGCTGAACCTGGCGTACGCGCTGGCCGAACGGCCGTTGGCGCCGCCGCCGGGCGCCGCGCCGGCATCGGCCGACGATGGCCACATCGACGCGCTCATCCGCCGCGTGGACCAGGCCCTGGGCGCCGATGGCCAGTTGCTGTGAACGATGCCGCAATGGGACCCGGAATACCCGGGGCTTCCAATGCGGCGGGCGCGTGCCGCGTAGAATGAATTCGTCCGCTGCATTCGCGTGAGTTTTATATTTCCTTGAACCGATGCTCGTATGAGCAAGGGCTTGGAACATCGCCTGGTTGGTGCGATCGTCTCGCGTCAGATGAACCCGAAACCAGGCTGACCTCGCCCACCTGAACTGCCTGGGTTCAGGAATGCGGCTCACGGTTTGCGGCGGACACCCTCATCCTCCGTGTCCTGTCCCGCGCATGACCCACCAGTTCTGGCTGATGAAAAGCGAGCCCGACGAGTGCTCGATCGACGACCTCGAAGCGGCTCCCGGCCAGACCATCCCGTGGATCGGCGTTCGCAACTACCAGGCGCGCAACTTCATGCTGAACGGCATGCGCGTCGGTGACGGCGTGCTGTTCTACCACTCGTCGTGTGCCGTCCCCGGCGTGGCAGGCCTCGCCGAAGTAGCGAGCGCCCCCTATCCCGACCCCAGCCAGTTCGACCCGAAGAGCCCATACGCCGATCCCAAGTCCCCGCCCGACAAGCCGCGCTGGTCGCTCGTGGACGTGCACTTCCAGCGCAAGACGCGCCTGTTGCCGCTGAAGGAAATGCGCGACGCCCCCGAACTCGCGAGCATGGTGCTGTTGAAGCCGGGTAGCCGGTTGTCGATCACGCCGGTGACGGTGGATGAGTGGCGGGCGGTGTTGAAGCGGCTTGGGTAGTTGGGCGCAGACGCCAAGTCGCGTCCTCATGCGCCCCCGTCATTCCGGCGAAAGCCCACTACTGTCCGGAATAATTTCCCCCTCAGTTGAACAGGGGCGGTTGGGCGGCGGCGAAGGCTTGCGCGGCTTGCCTTCGTCGTCGATACAACTG